>NZ_LUTN01000012.1 GCF_002111595.1 Lonsdalea britannica | reverse complement strand
CTTATATTGTCCTGGGATGTTTACATACCCAGATGGAAAAAAACCGTACTACCGTAAAGGGGTACGGTTTTTTTTCGTCCTTAGATCCTCGCCACAATCAACGAATACTCAAAAGTAAACTCCTCGCGCACAAGGCTAAACTCACCTATACCTTTCCTGATGTGCGCACCAGAGACTGTGCCTGAACAACCGCTACGACGCTCTGAAAGATGATGTATTTACGACGTTAGCTTGGATGTTTATGACGACAGCACCGCGCTGATGAGCGGACTGATAAGTTGAGACTCCATCTTGTTAAATGCCGGACAAGCTGCGGGGAATCGATCTTTTCATACGCAATACAGGGCAATCTATAGAGCTATCAGCCCCGTACGACGACGAGTAATACCACGGAGTATTACCCTCCCTGAAAGACTCTCCTTTGGCGATCTGCTGCGACCGCGAGAAGTGGATACGGTCGGAAACTTACCTTAGACGATGAACCCACCTGATACTGAAAGTTTCAACCCCAACCCCAACGGCTACACGCCCACCTAATCGCCTTACTCAAATATCCAGTCCGTTAACTCGCCACCAACGAATCGTTCCTTAGGTGTTGATTCATGTGTCTTGCCACATCGGCTTTCAGAAAACAACAGAGAATCATTGTGCTGTTCTAAACGGAATTCGGTGATCTAAGCTCCAACCATCTTCGTTGCACAAAAATCGAATATTTATAGGGGCCGTTAGTCTCTTATTGTCACCGTTATTACCAGACAACCTATAATATTTCCCGCCGTTAAAAACTCGCTACTACAGATCCCCATCAAACATACAAAACTAACAATCACATCAAAAATAATAATCCTGATAACGCTGCGTGTTGAGATGAAATAGTGAAGTTTCTCGGTTTTTTTTATTAACGCCGCTGACTCTTATTGAACGCGCTGCGTTAAATGGATTTTCCTCTACATAGATCATGTTTATTGAAAAAATAAAATTCTGGTTGGGAATAATATAATTAACGTTATAAACTATCCCGTCATTAATAATGATAATTGAATGCACTCATTAAATTTATTTTAACTGCCTCAATATTTAATTTACTTGGGTCAAATTTGGTTATCTCTGAATAACTAATTGTGACATTAATTAATATAGTTAGGTGTTTCTCTATGAGCTATATATTTACAAAAAAACTCATGCTAGCCTTTCAGTCAGTTCCTATTCCCAGGGAATGTTGTTTTAGAGAATTAAATATGTAGATTATTAATTTATTTATAAATTTCATGCGATTAAATCTACATGGCTCTTATTGGGGCACGATCAAAGGCCTCAAAGCAACGGGAAATATTTTTGTGGTACTCAATAAGTTATCTATTTAAATGGATAATCAATAAGAAACCTAATAAGAAACCATTATTGTAAAAAACCATTATTGGAAAATGTAACGAGGTAATCTTGATGTGTCGAAAAAAACAAAATATAAAAATTGCTTTGTGATTTAACTTAGCTAAAATCCAGATAAACACGCATTTATGTTCTCTCGATGATTAATTGAGATATATCTTAATTTTCAATGAAGGTGGTTGCCTATATCCTGAAAACGAAAGTATTAGTATTTTATGTCGATTTGGTGACGCGTATCGTATTGAAAAATCTACACATATCGGATTGGTTGTAATTATTATCCCACTTAGGGTAATTAATTTATCTAATGATGAATATCCGCTGGGATATTTAGGCGTGCTTTGTTAAATACCAAAGTAAAGCCATCGCGTATTTATAAAAAAGTGAATGACGCCATGTTCTATAAAGCTCCGCGCGATAAATAGATGATGGAGCTCACTTGTTTGCAATCTGGTGAAAGAAATAAGAATAAACACTCAGTCCCGCCATTTTATTTAATAGGACTGATTCAACATTTATTTTCTGGCAGTACCCGATGCTCTCCGGCTATCTCCAAGAGTCAGGAGTTCGTTTGGGGGGATGGAACCCATATACGTCACGTCAGTGAGGATTTCCAATGACGCAATCCCTTGGATGCTTGCTCTCCCTGGGAATAAACGCCGTGAGCTGGATTCACGGTGAGTCTGGATGAATCGATCACTGGCATCAGGAATACGGCTGCTTTGGCGAATCAGTACTGAACTCGCTATCACCAAGAGAGGATTGTGAACGTGACTCCAGAAGAACATCAAGATATGCGTCAGCCTGACGCATTTCCGGCATTCAGGCTCAGTGACTCAGCATTTTTTTTCGATATCGACGGTACGCTCGCGGAAATTTGCGCCCGCCCCGAGGAGGCCACTGTCCCTCGGGGGCGCTTGTCTCTTCTCCACGCTTTGTTTCGCGCCTGTGATGGCGCCGTGGGAATCATATCAGGACGGCGTTTAGCCGATATCGATGGGTTATTGGTGCCGTTGTTGCTTCCCGCAGCGGGAATTCACGGTGGGGAACGTCGTCGTGCGGATGGGACGATTCATCGCTGTGAGGCCCGTCTGCCTGCTGAGCTCAGCCTGCGACTGAAATATTGGGTAGATCAGCATCCCGGCGCTTTTCTTGAAGCAAAAGGGGATACCGCCGTGGCGCTGCACTATCGCCAGTGTCCAGAGTGTGAACCTGAAGCGTTAGGGCTTGCCTCGGCGCTGAGTGAAGATTACCCCCAGTGGGCGGCCCAACCGGGGAAGTGCGTTGTTGAAATCAAGCCTGAGAGGGTGAATAAAGGGGCTGCTCTGCGCACGTTTATGACGGAAGCGCCTTTTCAAGGTCGTTTACCCGTTTTCGTCGGCGACGATCTCACCGACGAGCAGGGGTTTGACGCGGCGCAGGCACTGGGAGGTATAGGGATTAAAATCGGCGCTGGCCCCACTTGCGCAAGACATCGGTTACCGAGTGTCGATGCCGTCGGGGAGTGGTTATCAGGGTTGACCACGCTCGCAGACCCGCCATGTGCGGATAAGGCGGTGTCTCGATGAACCGGCTTGTGGTGGTATCTAATCGTGTTCCTCCGGCGCTTGATGATTGCCCGGCTGGAGGCTTGGCCAGCGGTATGATGGCCGCGCTGGAGCTGAGCGGCGGCGTCTGGTTTGGATGGAATGGCGAAGTAGAAACATGTCCGACCCGCGTCGAACAGCGAACGGTCAACAACGTCACCTTTGCGACGACAGCGCTGACTGCGGAAGAGTATCAACAATATTATTGTGGCTTTTCCAACGGCACGTTATGGCCGACGTTCCATTACCGCGTCGATCTAGCGCGCTACGACAATGAAGAATATCAGGCTATCTGCGCGTTAATCGCCGACTGGCGCAGATGTTGAAACCTCTGCTTCGCCCCGACGACATCATCTGGGTACAGGACTACCATCTCCTGCCTTTCGCCCAAGCTTGCCGGGCGATTGGCATCAACAACCGTATCGGTTTCTTTCTGCATATCCCTTTCCCGTCCACCGTCATCGCCACGACCATACCGCCGCATCGCGAGCTGTTCTCCAGCATGACGGATTACGATCTGCTGGGGTTTCAGACCGAAGAAGATCATCAGGCTTTTCTTGATTACGCCAGCCGGATGGGGATGAGTGACGACATCGTCAAAAGTGGTGTTTATCCCATCAGCGTCGCGATTGAGCCGCTTCGGCAACTGGCGCAAGACAACTCACCTGACCTTCACCTGCTTGATCAGGTTTCCCGTCATCTGGGACGTAAAGCGATCTTCAGCGTTGACCGGTTGGATTACTCCAAAGGTCTACCCGAACGCTTCAGCGCTTACGAACTGCTGCTGAAACATTATCCCGAGCATCGGCGGCGGGTTCAGTTTGTCCAGTTCGCGCCGACCACCCGGGATGACATCTCCAGCTACCGGCAGATACGCGATCAGCTGGATGCGCTGGCCGGGCGCATCAACGGCGGTTATTCCGAGCTGGACTGGTTGGCTCTGAATTACATCAATAAGAACTGCGATCGTCGGCGACTGATGGGGCTATACCGGCAGGCGCACGTCGCCTGCGTTACGCCGCTGCGAGACGGGATGAATCTGGTGGCGAAAGAGTATGTGGCGGTGCAGGAGGAAACCGACCCCGGCGTGCTGGTGCTGTCTTGTTTCGCCGGCGCGGCGCGGGAATTGGATGCCGCGCTGATCGTCAACCCGTATGACCCGCGCGAAGTCGCCGCCGCGCTGGATCGCGCCTTAATGATGCCCCTCGAAGAACGCGTGGAGCGCCATCAGAGCATGCTGAACATTCTGCGGCATGCCTCCATCGACGTGTGGCTACGGCGTTTTGTGGATGACCTGTCGCGGCAACGCCTGGCAGGCGACGCGGGACGCGTGCCCTGCGTGTGTTTAAGAGCCTGAACTTGCTCGGCAGGGTTGCGTTCCGCATGACAAAGGGGATGGAGGCGCCGCGCGAGTCATTTTTCGGCGGCGTATGTAGCAAAGGAATGCGTTGTCGACGGTCGGCAATGCCAGCGACCCGAGGCCCACACGGCCCGACGTGTTGATGAAATTTTGAATGAAGGAGCAATGAACCATGACAATGATTAAGCACATCAGCGCTTATCAAGGACGTTTCGACAAATTTGATGCCGTCATTGTGGGCTCCGGCCCGTCCGGCGCGACGGTGGCGCGTACGCTGGCGGAGCAGGGCAAGGACGTTTTGATTCTGGAGCTGGGAGGGTTGGCATCGCCGGGCGAAGTGCTGGGGACACATCAATCCATCTACAGCCGGGCCATCACGGGAACCGGTCTGCAGGACGGCAACCCGTGGACCGCCTGCTGCGTCGGCGGCGGTATGCAGTTCTATTCCGCCATCACCTTTCGCTACCGCGAGGTGGATATGCGGATCAGCCGCTACCTGCATTCGGATATGGAGATGGACTGGCCTATCACCTTGCAAGATCTGGAAGAACATTACGGCTACATCGAATCGTTGCTGGGAATGCAGGATGTCAGCAGCTATCCGTTTAGCGCACGCGGCAAGAAGATCGCCCATGCAATGGCTTCGCTTGGTTACCGCCCGAGAAATATGCCGCTTGCCATCGTGCCGGCGGGGAGCGACAACGGGTGCCACTTCTGTTCGGCCTGCGATAGCCGCTCTTGTACGACAGGCGCTAAGGCGTCGATTCTGAATCGATCGGTCATCGATGATACGGCGCTGCCGGGGTCCATCACCGTACTGTTCGGCTGCATGGTCAATAGTATCCGGCTCTCGAACGAAGGGCATGCAGAATCGGCGGAGTGTTATATCCCGTTCTCATCCGAACATTTAAGTATTCCCGTCAACAAGATCATCTGCTGCGGTAACGCGATTCAAACCAGCGCGCTTCTGTTGCGTTCGACCTCCGTGTTGGCCCCGCGCGGCATCGGCAATGAGCACGACCTGGTTGGTCGCGGCCTCTCCTTCAAAATCACCGGTTACACGACCGGCTCTAACCCTGCTTGGGCGAAGGAAGATGGGCTGTGCGCCCCGCATCAAGGCGCGCCCGCGTCCGTCTACACCGATGATTTTTACCAGAACGCCGATGTGCCGACCGGAATTGGCGGGCTGCTGTACGAGGTCGCTTCCCCGGAACCGCTTCGCAATATCGGCCGCATCCGTCTGCACTATCTCGCGGGCGAAGAGGCGTGGTCACACAATCGAATCACCCTGGATGAGCATCAGGATGAATTCGGCAACCCACTCATCAAGTTCAATTACAAAAACTCCGACAGCGACTTGGCGCGCATTGGCTTTATGGCGGCCCGGGCGGAGGAAATTCTGAGGGAAGCGGGCGCTAAGACGATCGAGCGCGAGCCGTCGGTGCATAACAAAGGCGGCTCGCACCTGCATGGCACCGCGCGGGCAGGGACGGATGCTACACGGTCGGTCGTCGATGTTTCGGGTCGTGTTCACGGCTACGACAACATCTACGTCATGGATGCCTCTGTGATGACCTTTGCCGGAAATTCGAATCCGACTCACACCATTATGGCCAATGCGCGACGCATGGCCGTGGCGATGCGTTGAACCTCACTCAGGAGCGATAAAGACGATGGATAATAATCAGCAGCAGTTACGACGGGCGATCGCGTCCACCGCCGCCCGCGAGTACGACATTTCCGCTCGCCCGCCGTTCGTGGTGCAAAGCGCCAAGGGCGCCTGGCTGACAGACTGCGATGGTCGAACGATTTTGGACATGACCTCCTCCAACGGCACGGTGCTTTTCGGCCATCGGCGTGACGAGATTGATCGGGCGGTGGTCGATCAGATCCAGTCGCGCGGCATCATCTTCCCGACCACGCTGTCTCCGCAGCGAATTGAGCTGGCCGAACAGCTGGTGGCGCGTTACCCCAGCGTTGAAAAGGCCGTTTTTTTCCGCACGGGATCGGACGGCACCTCGGCCGCGATCAGGATGGCCAGAGCCTACACCGGACGGCGGATCGTTCTGTCCAGCGGTTATCACGGTTGGCACGACTGGCATCGTCAGTTTGGTCAGCTTTGCTACGACCCGGAAACGGATGTCTTCCATTTTGGCTACAACCTGCAGGCGCTCTCTACGGCGTTGGATGTGGCGCGAGACCGCATCGCCGCCGTCATCGTCACACCCGAGTTAGGATGGTTTCCGGAAAGTCATTTCAAAGAGATGGCGCGATTGTGCCGTGCCGCCGGGGTTCCCTTTATCCTCGATGAAGTGATGTCCGGGCTGCGTTACGGCGCACACGGCGTTCACGGCGATGGCGGCGTGGATGCCGATTTGATGATTGTCAGTAAAGGCCTCGCCAATGGCTTTGCGCTCTCGACCGTGGCTGGAAAGGCGGACCTGGTTAACGCCTACGACGCCGCCGGACTGGCGGGCACTTACAACAAAGAGGTGACCTCCATGGCTGCCGCGCTGGTGGCGCTACGGATCTTCAGGGAGGAGCGGCCGCACGACGCCGCGCTAAACATCGGGGCTGAACTGATGAGCCAGCTTCAGCTGGCGGCGGATCAGGTCGGCGTTCCGCTTTGGGTGACCGGCCCGCCGCTGATGTTCAAAACGGTATTTGCCAATGCTGAGGTGGCGGATGCGGTCACGACCGAATGCTTCGCGCATGGGCTGTTTTTAGAGTGCAACGGCACGCACATGATCAACTTTGCCTTTGGTCAGTCGGAGTTGGAACAAGCCGTTTCCATTTTTAAAGCATCGCTAGAGGCCGTTAAAGCGTCCGGCAAAGACGTGGGGGGAGACAGGGGCGCGATCGACGACGCGCGGCGGAAAGACTATGCGCGCTCTGCGTTCGGCGTGGCCTTTGAGTTAGACCTCGAGTCGGATGTCGTTCACGCCTTGAATTTTCGCCGAGGGTCTTATGAAGCCAGAAGCTAACGTCAAAGCGCCCGTGCTGCTGGGGGGCGAAAATCGGTCGGGGACGACGCTGCAAAGTATTATTTTGGATGCTCATCCCGATCTCGTCGTTGCGCCTGAAATCGATTTCCTTGAGCCGCTTGACCTGGGACCGCACATCCTTGAGGCGGCACGGTTGCTCTCCGCCAACGATCCCCGGGTGCTCGGCCCGGGAACGGATACGGAAGATCCGTTCTGGTTCGATGGCGCGCACTTCGTTAAGCAGTGTCAGCGATCGGGCGTACCGAACGACGATTTGATCGAACTGGTCGAGGCCGCGATGGCCGAGCGCAAAAGCGATCTCAGTCGCTTTGTCGATCGCTGCTTTCTGATCGAGAAGATCGGCGCCTATCGACTCAAGAAATACGGCGGCCTGTTCTGGGGGCAAAAGTTGCAGCGAAAAATCGCCCGCATCGATGATTTTGCGCGAATTTGGCCCGAGGCCCGGTTTATCCATATTGTCCGTGACGGGCGAGACCTCTTTGCTTCCCACCTCAAATCCGTCCCCCGTTGGGGATATAAAACGCCGTCGGAAATGGCGCGCGGCTGGATGGAGGTCGTCTCTCGGCCCGTGACCGTGGCGCCGCCGGGGCGCTATCTGGAGATTCGCTATGAAGATCTGGTGATGTCGCCGGCAAAGGTGATCAAACGGATGACCGATTTTATCGGCGTTGAGTGGAGCGACCAGGTGCTGGCTCACCATGAGGTCTCGCATGTGTTGTTTGAGAACCCTTGGGATCATCCTGCCGCGGAAGCTGCCGCTAAAGCGATCTCTACTTCCCCGGTCGGGCGCTATAAGCGTGATTTAACAGAGCGTCAGATCGCCGAGTTCGAGGCGGTGGCGGGGCCTCAGCTTGAACGGCTGGGCTATCCGCTGTCGGAGGGTCTCTGATGAAGTGCGGTAGACACGCCCTGACGAGATATCGCCTGAGTAATAGACGGTTTTTATTTCATGCCTCGGGGCCGGCGCGTGCCGTACTCAGGTCGTTCTGAATTAACTCAATTAAACGTAGGAAGGACACATGGATGTAAAGAATAGAGTCATATTCATTTCATTTGATGGCGTCGCCGTTTCCGGTATCACCGTGGAAGCGGCCAAGCTGGCATCCTGCCTGAATCAGAGAGGCTTCGAGTCATTCATTGATCTGGGGTTCGACATCAAGATCGATAAGGGCAATTTCGGCAGGCCTTATACGGAGGAAGAGAAGGGCGCTTTCGGCAAGATTTTTACGGTGGTGCGAGCGACGGGCGACGGTGAGCTACCGGGCTATACCCCGAATTTTATCGATGATGTCAATAATATGCTGATTAATGGGAGCCTATCTGCCAGCGAAGAAAAAAAGGCGCGCAAGTTGGCCGACGTTCACGCGGTCGCCGAGGTTTTATCCGAACGTATCGTGGATACCTGGCGGGAATTAGGTATTACCCACGTTGTTATTGAAAATGGCACGCTACCTGAAAATATCGTTTACACCCACGCGCTGTATAAAGCGATTACCGCCTATGGCGAAGAGAAACGTCTCGGATGTTTCGTGCTTTGGCGCGATCATGACCTGATGTGGAATAGCGAAACCGCCTGTGGGAAATATGGCGGCGACCCTTGGCCGTATGCCGTTAAACCAATCCCAACCCAATATATCAATTACGTCACGTTAAATAATGCCCTCGCCAGTAAACTCAGCGAATGGTGCGGAGTGAATATCGACGTCATGCGTAATTGCTACTGTTTCGGCGGCGAAAAACCACGGAAATCTCTGCGCCCTGAATTCGGGATGTCAGACAACGATATTCTGATTGCGCGTACGACCCGGCTTGTACCGGTGAAACGTCTGGAACGGGATATTTATCTGACGAAAAAGCTCAATGAGCTGTGTGTCAAAAATAATCAAGAGCCCTGCGTCTATTTGGTTATTGCAGGAGGAGAGCATGAAGATCCTCGCTACTTTAGTTATTTGAAAGACTATGTCAGCGAATTGGGGATGGAGCGGTTTGTCCATTTCATCGGCGCCTTGCAGCATGACTTTATCGACGAAAGCGGCGAGGCGTATACCGTGCAAGATCTTTACGAGTCCTGCGACATCGTCTCCTTCCTGACGTCATACGATTACGACAGCTACGGCAACCCGATTGGAGAGGCCATCAGCCACCAGCGGTGTTATATCGCCAGCCACTACGAATATTACGACGAGGTTTACGGCCAGTACGGTTTTCAAACCGAACTCATGGCTATTTCCGCCGATCAAGATGGCTGGCCGGATGATGATTTTGTGCACCGGGTCTATGGATTGGTTGCCGACAAGTCGAAACGAGAGTTAATTGCGAAACATAATTTCCATATCGGGGAAAAGTTAATTTCCAACAAGATATTTGGCCACGTATTCAATGTGTAATAGGGAGTCGTTATGCGTAAAGAAACATATATATCCATCGTGCTGCCGGTTTATAATGAAGGGAATCGTATCGAAGCCGTCATAGATTCTATTTATCAGCAGAAATCGAAATACGGAATATTTACCCTGGATAACATGGAATTAATTATCGTTGATAATAATTCGACGGATGACTCCATTCAGAAAGTGAAAGTGGCTCAGGATAAATATAAAGACCTGACGGTACATATCATTAATGAAACTACGCAGGGCGTCTCTTCCGCGAGAAAGAAAGGGATGGATTACGCTTCTCAGCGCGCCAGTATTCGTAATATCGAATACGGCGTCAATAATAAGCACTATATCGTTTCCGCCGATGCGGACTGCGAAGTCGATCAATATTGGATCGACGAACTGGTTTATACCATGATCGAACAACAAGGCGATTTGGGCACCTGTAATTACTACTACGACAAAAGTGATTTCGAACTGCGGCCCAATCTGTATCGTGAAATCGATAAAACTCTGCGTTGCCGCCACTTTTCGTTCTCGCTGTTCGGCGGTTTCCCTGACGGTAAAGGTTTCGCGGTCGAAAAACGGATGTACGATGCGGTAGGCGGCATCGAGATTTTTTACCAGTTGGAAGGGGGACGCTTTGTCGAACACCTCTCCGACGACTGGGACTTTGGCATCAAGGTCATTGCCTGCGGCGGTAAGCCGGTCTATGCGCCGGACGCTTACGTCAAAATCAACAGCCGACGCGTGGACACGCTGCTGTACGAGGTGATGAACGGGACCGCTTACGGAAAAGACGGCATCATCATCATGAAAGATGTTCGCCCTACGGAGCACGCGCTGGAAAACTATCAGGATTTGTCGCCTGAACAGGCTGAAATCTCATGGTTTAACTCGATCAAAGACTACATACCGAAAAATATCGTATTGCCGGTCTTATTGAATCCGTCGCTGCTAGTTGATAACCCAGAGGTGATCGAGTTCTTCACGCCGGAAGTGGCGGAAAGTTTGTACCGCCGTATCTATCAAATCAAGTATGAAACCAGCGTCGTCGACTTCAAGCCGATCCACGCATATAAAACGCCCGCCTTCCGCCTCTATTTTGAATTCCGACACGAGATATTCAATTCGCTGCGGCGTTTTGTCGGTGAGGATATCGGCTCAGCACCGCCGCTGCCAGCCTGTTTCGATACCGTGGATGAAAAAGACTTCCTGCGCTTTGTGTACTACTTCTGCGAAGACCGCGAGTCGGGCGAAGCGCATAACTATTTTGCCAATGGCGGGGTGTTTTGATGAATAAGAGCCATCTTGATACCTTGCTCGATCTCGATAGCCGGTATCCCACACCGATAGTGTGTGAGGTGCTGGCGAAGGAAGAGAATGCGAAGCTGCTCGACTATGTCGTCAAAGACCCCTTTGGGTGCCACGTTTTCCCCGGCGATATTGAGGATTACCCGCTCTCTGATTTTCATGCAGACATGGATGTGGAAGTGGGCAAAGCAGAGCGGATCCACCTCTGGGCTTATATCCCAACTTGCCGCTATAAGTGTCACTTTTGCCAGTTCCCTACGGTGATCCTCAACCCGGAATCAGCCAAAGCGGGCGCGCTGTTCACCGAAGTGGTGGATCTGAATATAAAAGAGGCGCAGCTGTGGCTGAAGCATGTTCCCAGCCTCGCTCGTACGCCCGTCGGTGAATTCAACATTTTCGGCGGCACGCCTTCGCTGTTGCCGGAGGCCGAATTGCGTCGGCTGATGGCGTTTTACATGGAGAACTTCAACTTCTCCTCCGCCACGCTGCGGTTTGAAGGCGAGCCGGGCAGCCTGCCTGAAAACTATCTGAGCATCTTGAAAGAGTTGGGATTCACCAAGTTGTCGTTCGGCGCTCAGTCGTTCAACGATCGCCTCATCCATGCCTGCGGCAGAAGACATACGGCGGCGGAGTGTTTTTCTACGTTGGAAAATGCCAAAGCGATGGGGTACGAGCTGATCACGATCGACCTGATGTATGGGCTGATGGGACAGACGGTGGATGATGTGGCCTACGACATGGAGATGGTGAAGAAGTACGACCTGTCGCATGTGGTTTGCACCAAGCTGCACATGAAAGAGTTTATGGAAACCCGCAGCGGCGTGTCGGGGAAACGTAAAAACCTCTGGCAACGCAAGCTGATCTCGCTGGGCGATAACGAAATGCCGAGTCTGGGAAAACAGTACCAGATGCGTCAGCTGGTGGAGGGCTATCTGGCCGACGACTACCTCGAACATCCCACGATGTATTTCCACAAACGTGATTTGCCGCCGGAGAAATGGAAAAGCCTGATCACCGATCTCGACAAGCAATATCCCGAGGTCGCGATAGGGCTGGGCGGAAGCTCTAAGTCGCGTCGCTCCGAGATGATTAACCTGACGGAGTACGGAGAGTATCGCGATGCCCTGAACGAGGGACGTCTGCCCTGCGGATCGATACGTGGCTTCTCCCCGCATCAGCAGCGTGTCAATGCTTTCAAAATGGCGCTATCGACGCTGATCCCGGTTGACGATGCGGTCTACAAACAACGATTTGATGGGGAAAGCTTCTTTGATAATCCCACCATCTCGGCGGCGTTGCCCCAACTTGAAGAGAAAGGGTTGGTGACCGTGGACAACGCCGTGGTGACCTTAACGCCCGCAGGACGAGTGCTGGTGGAAGCCATTATCAACACGCAGTTTGAGTAAGCGACTCTGACGCCTCAGGGCGTCAAATGAGGGAGCTTAAAAATACGGAACGTACGCCGAAAACCCGCCGCCGGTGACTTAGCCCGTCGGCGCGGTTCAGGCGTGTAAGGATGAGTGTGATGCAAAACTTCTCTTCTCGTGTATTCAGTTTTTATTACATTGGTATTGATACCGAAGCGGGGGTCACTAACGCACAGTTTGAAGCCTTTGTGCGTGATAAAGGCGTTCAACTGCCGATTTATCCGGGATGGCGTTGGACCTTGTTGCGCGGGCTGCGCGGGGAACGTACCGACCAATATCTGATGTTGTTCGAAATGAAAAATGCCGAGGCGCGCGATCTGTACGTCGATGAAAACGGCAACCTCACGGCGCTGGCTCGGCAGTTCTGGCAGGATGCGCCTGAGGCGCAGGAGATCCTCGAAGTGTGGAAACATCTGGCCACTTTCGCGGAATTGCCCACGTTGTTCACCGACTACCAGCTTTTGGCGGAAAACAACAAAAGTACGGTGAAACCCGGCCCTCGCTATCATCAAGGGGAGGAGGGGGACGAGACTGCGCGAGTCATCGGCATTCATAATCTGGCCTTGCGAACGGGGGTTACCCCCGCGGAGTTCGAGTCCTTTATCGCGGAGAATCACCACCGCATAGAGGACTATCCCGGCTGGAAATTTCATTTGTTGAAAGGGGAGCGCGGCAACCGGCTGGATCAATACGTCGTCATGATGGAGATTGAGAGCGTGGAGGCATTGACGGTGTTTTATCCGGAGGCGGATATCGGCACTCAGGAAACGGACAAGTTCGCTCAGGCGCATCGCGATACGAAGCAGATGTATGAAGAGTGGAAAAAACTGGCCTCGTTCTCTGGCTCGCCGCAGATTTATACGGACTACATCTCCGTCGCCGAATGCGGAACCTGTGACTAGCACGCCTTCACGTTAGGTGCCGTTGTATGTCTGGTGCGGCACACGGCGAACCCGATAGCCTGAACACTTTGTTCAGGGCTTTTTTATCTTGTTGACGGCGTATTCGACCGTGCTCTATAGACCATGTTGATCATCTGCATCAGAACCGCTGGCGGTCGCTGTCATGACGAACAGACGTAGTTTCTTATTACATTATAAGTGATGGGGTGACACAGTAACGATTGCTCTGCTGCGCTCATGTCACGTATGTGATTGCAATATGGAGTATTTTTTCTTTTTTATGGGCAAGAATCCTGACTGTTTTGATCCCGCATTTTGCCCCAACTGGCTCCCCTCGTTTTCCAATCCGCTGTTGAAACTCATCGGCAAAGCCCTATAACTGGACTATCACTGTTGCAGTAAGCAGTCGCTGACACTCAGTCATCTTGATAGCAGGCGAGACGTGCGAAAGAAAACTTATGCCATGAGATATGTAGCCGGGCAGCCTGTGGAGAGAATTTTCCAGCCGGTGGTGATGCATTATTCCGGGCAGCCGGTATTATCCGGTCCGCTGCCTTTGGAGGACGGTGTTTTACGTCTGCTGGTGTGGAATATTTTTAAACAACAGCGGATGGATTGGCTGTCGGTGCTGAAAGGCTTTGGCCAGAACGCTCAACTGATGCTCCTACAGGAAGCGCAGAGTTCGCCGGCGTTGATTCAGTTCGCCACCTCCCACTATCCTGCCGCCGATCAGGTTCCCGCTTTTTCCCTTCCGCAGCATGCTTCAGGCGTAATGACGCTCTCTGCCGCGCAACCAATGTATTGCTGTCCTTTGCGTGAGCGTGAGCCGCTGCTGCGCCTGTCCAAATCCGCGCTGGTGACGATCTACCGCCTACACGATGGACGTTCATTGATGGTCGTGAACATTCACGCCGTCAATTTCAGCTTCGGCGTCGAGGTCTATACCAAACAGCTGCAGGCTATTGGAGAACATCTGAATCATCACAGCGGACCCGTGATTATGGCGGGGGATTTCAACGCCTGGAGCCAGCCGAGAAGCAATGCGCTCTACCGTTTTGCCGGGGTAATGGGGTTAAAAGAGGTGATGTTTAGCAACGATCAGCGGCGCAGGGCGTTTGGTCGTCCACTGGATTTCGTTTTCTACCGCGAGCTCGACGTGGCGCACGCCTCCGTGCTGGTCACCGATGCTTCCGATCACAACCCGCTGCGGGTGGAGTTCAATCTCTAGGCGCTTCGGCCGATGGCCTGGGGTTTGAATGAACGGCCTTCGCTTTCCCTCGTTTCTGTTGCTGTCACGGCGTTACGCCCATAAAAAAACCTCTCCGAAGAGAGGTTTTTGCTTTACGTGACCGATCAGGAATCGGGAGATTGTTTTTTGCTGACGAACAGCGTCAGTCTGTCGCCCGGCTGGATATTGGCATTCTTGTTAATGACCGTATTCCAGCGCATCACATCTGCGATGTCGACGCCGTGACGTTTGGCGATACTTGCCAGCGAGTCACCTTTGCGAACATGGTAGATGATCGAGCCACTTTTACTGCTGGCATCAGACCCTGCCGTGGCGAAAGATGCTTTCGCGACCTGAAGCGTTTGACCTGCTTTCACCGTATTGCCACGAAGGTTATTCCAGTTCTGCAGGTCTTTGGTGCTGACATTGAGCCGTTTGGCGATGGCGGATAACGTATCGCCTGTACGGACTTTATATTCAGAACCCCGGGTTGTTTGTGCCAGACGCGTCGGCTGAACCGCCGCAATATCTACTTCTGCCAGCGAGTCTTTCAACTGCTCGACATGTGCCTTCGGTACCATAATGTAATGCGGCCCGTTTGGCGCAGTCACATTCTGTTTATAACCCGTATTGTAGCTTTTCAATTTTGTGACGGGTAAACCGGCTAGCTCGGCGGCTTGGGTCAGCTGCATCTGCTGTCCTAAATCCACTTGCGCCAGGGCACGTTCTTCATTCGTTTTCGGCAGGTCAAGGCCGTATTTTTTGCTATGCTTTAAAATGTCGCTTAAAGCCAGCATCTTGGGCACGTAAATCGACGTTTCGTAAGGGAGCGCCAATGACCAGTAATTCGTTGGGCGGCCCTTTGCCTTATTCGCTTTGATGGCTTGCATCACACGACCTTCACCACTGTTATAGGCGGCGATGGTCAGCAACCAGTCTCCATCAAACATCCGGTTAAGGCGCTGCATCATGTTTAATGCGGCTGTCGTGGAAGCGGCGACATCGCGGCGTCCGTCGTACCATTTATCTTGCTGCAATCCATAATGACGTCCCGTTCCTGGGACAATCTGCCACAATCCAACGGCGTTGGCCGACGATTGGGCGTTTGGATTAAAAGCGCTCTCCACTATGGGTAGCAGTACCAGTTCCATCGGCATTTTACGTTGCTTAATCTGCTCGACTATCCAGTACATGTACGGCTCTGCCCGTAATGTTACATCGTGGAGATAGCTCTTATTTTTCAAATAACGCTGTTTCTGCTCGCGGATCCGGGCGTTTTCCGGAACCTCCATCTTCAGCTCACGACTAATTAAGTTCCACAGGTCCTGCTGCGCGAGGCTGTCATCATCCAACCATCGCGCCCCGGTCTCTCGACCTTCGGCATACTTTCCTGCTTCACTTTGACTGGCCGAAGACAGACTCTGTGCATGTTGTTTGGGCTGGGAGGTATCATGGGGTGAAACCTGGCAGCCTGCCAACAAGACCGAGGCGATAAGTATCGCTTTAGCCTTCATATTTTTGTCAACAGTTGCTCAAAAGACGAACGATCATACTTTGATTGGTCAATGCGTACAACTAAAACCTTCAGAAGTGGTCCTTCATAGCCCTTAGTTGCGCAAATGTCTGCCAATCGCCCCTGGTGCTCACATCGTTAAATATTTTTCTTTGTAAATCAGTGTTATGACAACGTAAAAAAAGATTAATATTTCGCTCAAAACCGAGGTTTGTCGGGACTGTTGACAGCCCTTTTTCCCTTAATTGTCTGACTTTTAGCAGATAGTCGGCAATTGTCGGTTCCTCTGGCCATAACCGATGGGCGAACTCCAGGTTTGACAACGTATATTCGTGAGCGCAACACACCAATGTCTCATTCGGTAGCCGGGAAAGTTTGCTTACCGATTCAAACATTTGTTCCGGTGTGCCTTCAAAAATACGTCCGCATCCAGCGGAAAACAGCGTGTCGCCGCAAAACAGGTATGGAGCGCTATAATACGCGATATGTCCCGCTGTATGCCCTGGGACGGAAAAAATAGAAAATTCCGAGTCCAGCAACGTCAGGCGGTCGCCCTCGTTTAAGATATGTGTCGTTCCGCTGCGGGAAGTTTCCTGCGGACCGTAAATGTCGATGTGGGGAAAGCGTTCCTTCAAGGCTTTTACGCCGCCGACGTGGTCCTGATGGTGGTGGGTTAACAGAATAGCCACCGGCGTAAGCTGCTGCGCTTCCAGCGCCGCCAGCACCGGCGCGGCTTCTCCGGGGTCGACGATCACACACGCCTTGTGTTGATTGATCAGTAACCAAATGTAGTTATCTTTGAGTGCGGGAACACTGATAAGATTCATGGTGAGTCCTCTGTTTGCCGTTACCTGTGGAAGATACTAGAACATGAAGCCAGCACAAACTGTCCAGACTGTAGAGGCTCCTGATTCATGGGACTCCATCCCCTGGGGGACATCCTATCGCGATACGCTCGACGATGCGCTACAGCCGTGGTGGCCGAAGATTTTTGGTTTTCACCTGGTGAGGGTAGGCGCGCTGAGCGCAGAATTGAATAGCGCGGACTGCGCCATCCCCCATCAGATTAACGTTACCCAGAACCGTGCCTGTGCGGATGTCATCGCCGACCCGTGCCAACTGCCGTTTATCGAGAAATCTGTGGATGCCTGTCTACTGATTCACGCCCTGGCGTACTCCAGCGATCCCCATCGCGTGCTGCGGGAAGTGGATCGTGTGTTGATCAACGATGGCTGGCTCATCATCAGCGGTTTTAATCCGATGAGTTTGATGGGATTGGGAAAGGTGGTGCCGGGGATCCGGCGTCGACAGCCGTATTGCAGTCGAATGTTCAGCCAGATGCGGCTGCAGGACTGGCTGAATCTGCTCAACTATGAAATCGTGCATCACACCAGCTGCATGCCTTGCCCTGGCGTCAGCAAGGGCAGGGCCGTTGGAACAACCATCTGCCGCTGCTGGGATGTTTGAACCTGATTGTGGCGCGTAAACGCACTGTGCCGCTAACGTTTACGCCGATGCGTTCCAGACTGAAAAAAACACCGATGCGCAGTCCGGTGGGCGTGACGAAAAGTTATCGTCGCGGCCCGGATTAATCCTGTTTGTAACCGACGTCATCCTGTGTTGGAGAGCCTGCCGCTTCACGCGCTAGCTGATCGCAACGTTCGTTTTCCGGGTGACCGGCATGGCCTTTCACCCATTCCCACTGGATGGTGTGGTGGTGGATCGCTAAATCCAGCCGCTGCCAGAGATCGACATTTTTTACCGGCTTTTTGTCGGCGGTTTTCCATCCGCGTTTTTTCCAGTTGTGAATCCAACTGGTGATCCCCTGACGGACGTATTGGCTGTCCGTACTGAGCGTCACGTCGCACGGTGTGGTCAGCGACTCCAGCGATACAATCGCCGCCATCAACTCCATGCGATTATTCGTCGTGAGACGGTAACCGGCGCTGAGCTCTTTTTCGTGCTGTTTATAGCGCAACACCGCGCCGTAGCCCCCGGGGCCGGGGTTGCCGAGGCAGGAGCCGTCGGTGAAAATTTCTACCTGTTTACGCATCTCTGGTAGACTCTTGTCCATGCTGAAAACCACAAGTCTGACATAAACGAAAACGATGAGCACTGAAATAACACGACAAATCGTCCTGGATACCGAAACCACGGGTATGAACAAGTTGGGTGTTCATTACGAAGGTCATCGCATCATCGAAATCGGTGCCGTTGAGGTGATTAACCGTCGTCTAACCGGCCGCAACTATCATGTTTACCTCAAGCCCGATCGCCTGATCGACCCGGAAGCCTATAACGTTCACGGGATCAGCGACGAGTTCCTGGTCGATAAACCTACTTATGCCGACATTGCCGACGACTTCATGGACTTTATCCGTGGCGCCGAGCTGGTCATCCATAACGCGGCGTTTGATATCGGCTTTATGGACTACGAGTTCCGGATGCTGCAGCGAGATATTCCCAAGACGGAAACTTTCTGCAAAATCACGGATAGCCTGCTGTTGGCCCGTAAGCTTTTCCCCGGCAAGCGTAACAACCTGGATGCGTTGTGCGACCGTTATCTGATCGACAACAGCAAGCGTACGCTACACGGCGCGTTACTCGATGCCGAAATTCTGGCGGAAGTCTATCTGGCGATGACCGGCGGCCAGCGTTCGCTCGCGTTTTCCACGGATAACGAAGGGTCGCAGCAGGCGAATCAGGGAGACACTATTCAGCGCATCGCGCGTCCGGCGTCAGCGTTGCCGGTGATCTACGCCAGCGATGACGAGGTAATGGCGCATGAACAGCGGCTCGATCTGATTGTGAAAAAAGGCGGCAGCTGCCTGTGGCGTGATTGAACATCGCCTGAGCGAAAACAGACTCTGCGCTGGAAATCTGAGCAAACAGAGTCGGTTAGCGTGAAAAAGCATTGACGTGATTAGGGCACCATTTTAGTATTCAACCCGCTCACAGAGCGCAGAGTGGAGCGGTAGTTCAGTTGGTTAGAATACCTGCCTGTCACGCAGGGGGTCGCGGGTTCGAGTCCCGTCCGTTCCGCCACTTATCTTTCCCAGGGTGTTGTTCAACATCCTGGATGAAAAAACCGCATACCTTTAAAAGGGTATGCGGTTTTTTTTCGTCTCGATAATCCCCGACATAGCCGTATATCCGACGCGAAATAGCCCTTAAATGGCACTCGCATCGGAAAGAGAAATTTCATAGGTCATTTGGGCTCTGAGGCTGACAAAAGGGGGCTCAGGACATCACGGCATTCCCATTATTCAGTTTTTACCGAAGAGCAAGGAGTCAATGGTGGCCACCATTCGCTTCCTGCTTTATGTCGAGGTAGTTTGAGAAGCAAAACTAGCAACTAAAAATGATGAGCTGTCTTATTGGCATGGCCTGAACTTTCTATCAGAACTACGGGTAAGAAAATCTGGCGTTTTCGATACCAGCACCCAATTCCTCAACGCGTACTAGCATCATGCCAGGCCATTATCCCGCTATGACGCTGGTTGCCACGCGTACCCTACACGATGAATATATTGTTTTTTTGACCAAAAACTTCGCCCAAAACAGACCACGCTTTACGGCGCGTTTTTCGAACTTATCGCACGGTATGCTGCGTGTCTGCATCTAAAAAGGATGAAACCACACTATCTACATCCACCCGATGGGGAAGTATTGAGGGGGCACCGTATGTTAAATCCAGTAGGAACGGCAACGCTTCACCACAGGACATCTTGTTTGCTTCTGTATAATTTGTGCATAGATTTGACAGACACTTTGCTCATCAACACGATGATCCCTCTTTCCCTTTCTCAAGCGCTTCATTTTTCGCTAAAACTGCTATCCCCCATACACACACTTAAAAGTTAGTTAACTAATCAATGATGTTTATTATTATCTAAGTAAGAACAAAAACTTAACATAAATTTTACTTATTTTTTAATCTTTTATATCATTGATTTTAATATGTAATATTTAAAATCTTTGGTTTTTTTCTGTATTTAATAGGTTGGAGATAGTTTAGTGAAATAGAAGTGTTATTGACATAAAAAAATTGAGGTGATAGGTTCGATTACACCTTGCATGAATTTAAATAAAAATCAGTAAATATTTAAATAGGCAGGATGGTTTATGGAAAACCTAAAATTTTTTAAAAGCTTCCCAGTAAACAATGATTCTAAACCTCTTATATTATGCTTTCCTCATGCCGGAGGGAATTCAGAAGATTATTTGAAGTGGCAAGAATTTTTGGAATTGGATGCCACTCTCATGGCTATGTGTCTACCTGGGACAGGACGTCGTTTTTCTGAAAAATATCCTTCCAGTGTGGAATCGCTGACTGAAGAGATTGCTAAGAATATAGACCGGTCGGGCATTAATAATTATTACCTTTTCGGCCATAGTATGGGAGCAATATTGGCATATGAAGTCGCTCTCAAGGTGAGGGCTTCTCCAAAAGGGCTAATCGTATCCTCTAGCGCAGCCCCAGCCGGCGTGCCTTCATCCAGAGTTCTGAAGATGAACGCTATGTCAGACCAAGAATTTTCTAAAGAAATCCTTTTTTTTAATGGAATGGAAGAAGGTGCTATAACGGAAGAGCTCATCAGTTTTTTTCTAAAAAAAATCCGGAAAGACTTCGAATTGATAGGTAGATATAAGTATCAACCTAAAAATAAACTTTCAATACCTATCTATAGCGTTGTCGGAGACAATGATTCTCATGTTTCGCTCGAAGCAATAACGCAATGGAAGAAAGTTACAACGACGGAATATAAAAACCATATCGTTCCTGGAAATCATTTTTACTTCAACGAAAATCCCGAGCTAATCGCTTCTGTTATTAGAGATTGTATCAGTAGCGAAAACAATAGTGAGATATTTCACCAGTCTTTAATAATATAAATCTATTAAAGAAAAGATTAGGGTAAAACTATGACTGTCAATATTGAGGCAAGTCAGTTTATTAAAACACAAAAACTAAAAGGTGAATTATTTAAACGCCTGCATGCCAACGGCGTGCCTTTCGTTATGCCCAATCCATGGGATCGCGGCACGGCTATTTTAATGGAAAAGGCGGGATTTATTGCGCTCGGCACCACCAGCGCCGGACTAGCTTTTTCCCTCGGAAAGCTTGACCGCACCGCGGCGGTAACCTTGGAAGAAACTCTGGAAAATGCCAGTCAGATAGTCAGCGTGACCGATTTGCCCCTTTCTGTCGACTTGGAAGATGGTTTTGCCAGCGATGCCGATGGCATTATCAGCAACATCATGGCAGCAGCGGCCACCGGGGCCGTGGGTTGTTCTATCGAAGATTATTCCGGCGACGAACAGCAACCCATCAGAGATTTCTCCACCTCACTAATGCGTGTCGAAGCCGCTGTGGAGGCGGCCAGAAGACTACCTTTCCCCTTTACCTTAACGGCACGTGCTGAAAACTTTCTGTACGGCATCCACGATCTTCAGGACACCATTGCACGGCTGAAAGCCTTTGAAAAAGCAGGTGCGGATGTGGTGTATGCCCCGGCGCTGCCGGATGCTGAATCAATTAAAACGGTATGTCGTGCGGTCAATGTGCCGGTAAACGTGCTGCTAGGCGCAGGGAATCGGCTGACCGTATCCGAGTTGTTTGCCCTTGGCGTCACACGCGTTAGCCTGGGATCGGCCTTATCCCGCGCGGCGCTGGGCGGCTGTTTCTCTGCGCTACAGGAGCTTCAACAAAACGGAAGCTGTACTTTTCTTGACCGGTCTGTCGGCTATTTTGACGTGGCGAAGCTTCTCACGAAAGGAAAACTCTGATGGTTGGCGATGTTTTTGCGCAGATAAAAATGACCGCCCTCCATTATGAACTGGGCGAGGAAACACTGCCTTACGATCAGCTCCCAGGCTGGCAGCAGCGTGCCGCAATGTTTTCTATGCCTGAGCTGCCTGAAATGTGGGGATGGGGAGAGGTACGCAAGACTACATCCTCATTTATGCAGTTGGCGTTGGAAAGTGCGCGTAAAACTTTAGCTGATTCGGTTGAACCCATAGACACGGTCATTTTTTGCAGCAGCTCACTGGCCGCCAATGCCGATGAGCAAACCCGCATGCTTTGTACTTTTGCCGATGCTTTGCAGCTGAATCAGGCCGAAATAACAGGTGTGACGCTGGGGCGCTGTACCAATTTACTGAAAGGCGTACGGCTGGCCCAGGCGCGGATTGCGAGTGGGCAATCAAACGCGATTCTCCTAGTGGCCAGTGATTGCATGGCAGATGCAAAACCACGGTTGGAAAATTTTGCCTTGTTCTCTGACGGGGCGGCAAGCTGTGTGATAACTGGCAGCGGCCATCCCAGCGAGGGATTCACCATCTTAGCCAGTGCAGAAAAACAGGATCTCTCCACGGTTGCCGACGGACTGTCTTCAACACTGGCAATCGCAGTTAATCAGCAATTGTTTGCCGAGACGCAAATTAATATCAGCGATATTAGCCTTTTATTTCATACCAACGTTTACCTGCCGCTGTGTAATTTGAAAGAACGCCAGGCAGGCTACGCCGCTGGACAGCTGTTCACTGACAACATCGCCCGAATTGGCCACTGTTTTTCCGCCGATCCGTTGATCAATCTTATTGATGCTGAAGTCAGTGGACGACTCCCCGCTCAGGGTATCTTCCAACTGGCTGCGAGTATTCCCGGCGCACGAGCGTCAGTTCTGTTGCAAAAAAGGAAAGAAAAGTGAATACGACAATCAGGGACTGCACCACGGCACTTCCTTATTTACAGTTTCATTTTTCGCCGGAGGCGAAGCCTGTGCTGGATGCGTGGCTAGAACAAGGGTCCGCGAAGACGCTGTATAAAGCGTTTGCCAGCGATATTGAGAGCGAAGGGCAACAGCTGCTGGCCCTCCAGTTAACTGAGACCTTATTGGCCAGTACAACAGCGGATTTTCCGCCGCTGACCGCCGTAGAACTGCCCGCATTTATTGCCACGGCAAAGACCACGTTGTTCAAGCGGGTCGAGCGACTGTCGCAGGCGAATGATGACGATCGTAAACAGCTACTGCGTCAGCGTGCTCTGTTAGCACTGATTGCAGGCTGTTGGTTGGATTATGTTTCGCAGCCCGCCACCGAACCCGCTGAAGTGGTTTGCCTCCTTGGTGGACAAAATTTTGCGCTGAAAGGGCATGGTGAAATAGCCAACAGCCAGCAAAGGCTGCGTTACCGCCAGTTCGCCGCGATGGGTATCGCCATACCTGAAGTTTACACTTCTGGCATCACAGAATGCCTCGGAAGTGTTGAACTCACCGCCTGGCAGGCGTCTTTCTGGTTGGCGTTGTCCCGCTTGCCCGCCAGCCATCTGCCAGAAGTGGTGGGGCTTCATTACGCTTACTACTGCCTCGGTTTTGATGATGCGCTGCTGGGGTTGCCCGCGCCTATCGCTCAGGTGCAGCTTGATACGCTGATGGCCACATTCTTGCGCCACTGTCAGCAGGATGAGCAAGGGGCGGTCAGCGAAAAACGCATGCTGAATGCTGTGGTTCGTGCCGTAGATCTAGAGCTAGCCAACAGCGAGATGTTGTTGGCGCTGCAAAGCCAACTGGCGCAACGCACGCCGGACGACCGCATGGCGGAGATTGTTCGTCGTCATCTGCCGCTGGCAGGTAAACATCATAAGCGTATCCGTCTGGAAAAATGCAGCCTAGCGGAGTGTCCGGAGCAATTATCTGATACGGAGACATTTTTACGCGCCCTACGCGCCTCGCCTTACTTTCGCCAGTTACCGTCAGGTGAATGCAGTTTTCAGAAAGCGATCCGTTTTGGCGGATCAATGTTTGGTATTTTCAGCCCCCAAGAAGCGGCAACCATGGCTCGCTGGATAGCCAATTCGCAAAGCGGGGATGACATTTGTCTCAGCGACTTTACGGACGCAGGAAGTGAGCAGTCAGCAGTCTGGCTAAAACGCTGCCGAGATACTTCTCTACAATCGCACGTTGTCTGGCAGAGTGCGCAGTTGCCCGATCACCGGGAGCTGTTGTGGCGCCTGGTGAATATCGAGCATTACCCCTGTCATCTGGCGCGATTAAAACTGCGGGTTGAGCAAACGTTGCAACAAGCAGAAGCGCTTTTCACCACCGGCAGCAGTGGGCGCTACACAGACGCCAGCTATTTCAGTTACACCCCGGAAGCGCTGTTGGCGCGCATGGAAAAAATTTACTGGGAAAAACTGGTGCACCCTTATGAACGCCTGACGGAAATCCCCGATCGAGAAAGTGTGCTCTTTGGCCAAAAATTGATGGCGCTAGGTAGCATGATCGATGGCGCTTGGGCGCACCGGTTCGGTGGAACCCTGCGTAATCACCGGCGCGTTGATGGCAAAATGCTGGCGATCTACGCCGACGAAATGGGGCTGGGTGAATATGAGAAAAATCACATCACTCTGATCCTGCGGGTGCTGAAAAGCATGGATATCAGCCTGCCGCACATCCGTGAAAAAGCCTTCTGCCAGCAGGAAGAACTGCCCGATATCTACGATTTTTCGCTGCATCAGTTGGCAATATCGCAGTTTCCCGACACTTTTTATGAAGAACTGCTTGGCTACAACCTAGGGATTGAAATGCTGGGACTAGGCGAAATGCGCATGCATGAGATCCAGAAGCTGCGTCGCTATGGTTTCGACACCATTTATGAAGAAGCGCATTTGACTATTGATAATTTCTCCGCAGGGCATTCCCGGCAGGCGGTTGATCTGATTATTGACCATTTGGATGACAGTAAACTCGGTCTAAGCGAGGACGAAGTTCAGCAGCGCTGGCGGCGCATCTGGCGCGGCTACGCTTCCTTTGCGCTTTATGTTGAAACTGATCTGCCAACAGAGAACGTGCCTGAAAATACAAATCACAGCGAATTACTGATCTGATCTTCACACCACAATCATTTAACAGCCGATCTCACAGGGCAACGCTGCGGAGAAGAGCATGGATACAGGGCTGCGCAATGGATAATCTATTCAGTCATGATAATGCAATGTTAACGGTGCCTTTTTACCAACCAGAGCATATTGAACAGATCGCGGCGCTGGATAGCTGGTGCCAGCACCAACAATTTGCATGGCAACAAGACGGCGCGGATCCTGCGACGCAGGGCAAACGTCTGCTGCAACTGCTGGGCCGAGCTGGTTGGCTGGCGCACCTTGACGGACCGGAGCATCACTTTAGCACCGATGCGCGTAGCGCGTGTTTATTTCGCCAGACGCTGGCTTATCACAATGATTTGCTGGACTTCGCTTGGTCGATTCAAACCTTAAGCGGAAGTGTGATTCGCCGTTACGGTAACGACGCGCAGCGCCAGTTGTATTTGCCCCGGCTCGCTAGCGGTGACTGTGCGGCTGCTTTCGCCATATCAGAGCCGGAGGCGGGATCGGATGTCTCCGCAGTGGCACTTGTCGCTGAACGTGAAGGTGACCATTATCTGCTGAGTGGCGATAAAGCCTGGATTGCGCAAGGCGACATTGCCGGTTGCCTCATTGTCATTGCTCGCACAGGTGAAGGCCCGGGACCATTAGGCCTGAGCGCCTTTATCGTCGATGCCTCGCTGGCAGGTATCTGCAACAGGCCGCTGGAAGCCCTTGCTCCGCGCTCTTGGGCGCATCTGCACTTCGATCGCGTCAGGGTTCCTGCGGAAAACCTGCTGGGTAAGCCGGGGCAGGGGTTCATCATCGCGCTGGATACCCTGGATCGCTTTCGCATGACGGTCGCCAGCGCGGCTATCGGTTTTGCCCGCCGCGCGGCGGATATTGCGCTACGCCACGCCTCGCTCAGAAAAATCTACCAGGGGCGGCTCATTGACTTACAACTGGTGAAAGCCACCTTGGCAAAAATGGAGATCACACTGTCTGCAGCTACGCTGATGACGGCACATGCAGCCTGGCAGATGGACAACAGTGAGCCGGGGTTTGGTAAAAGCTCGGCAATGGCGAAATACTTCTCCACGGAACAGGCGAGCCGCATTGTTGATGATGCATTGCAAATGCTAGGGGCCGCTGGTGTGGTGGCTGACAGCGCTATTGCTCGGCTTTATCTGCAGATCCGTCCACTGCGTATTTATGAAGGTGCGTCGGAAACGCTGCTGATGAATATCGCCTCGGCACTGGATACCCACCGTCTTAAGCTCCGGGAGGATCTGCTATGAGCCATATTGCACTTAATCCCTTCAGCGCGATTCAGCATGAAAATCCTTATGGCTGGTACGCCATGCTGACGCGTGAGCAGCCGTTCAGTTTTGATCCGGAGCTAAAGTTGTGGATCGCTGCGGATGCGGCCTCGGTCACGGCGGTTCTCGAGGCGTCACAGCTTCAGGTGCGTCCTATTTCGGAACCCGTTCCGGTTGGCCTCGTCGGCACTGCGGCAGGCGACATTTTCGGTAATCTGGTGCGGATGCGCGAAGGAGAGCACCAACAGCGGTTGAAAAGCATTATCGTGCAGGCGATCGCCTCCGCAGATTTGCAGCAGGTGCAGCAAAAGGCATTTGCGAACGCTCTTCGCGGTTTGCAACAGCACGGTGAAATTAACGATCTGGTATTTACCCTTCCGGCCGCAATAGTCGCGTCGCTGTGCGGTTTTAGTGATGACGCTCTGCCGGAAATGAGCGCATTAATCGCCGAATTTGTACTTTGTATTCCTGCTTCTGCCAGCGCTGAACAGCAGGCTCGAGCCAGTTTAGCCGCGGAGCAACTGCTCACGCGTTATGGCAGTCAGCTTGAGCAGGTCAAAGAAGGGACCTTGCTGGCCGCGCTACTGCATGCGGCGGTGGCCGATGACTGGACGCACCAGGCTGCACTGATTGCAAATAGCATCGGTTTACTTTCGCAAACGTATGATGCCACCGCCGGATTGATCGGCAATGCTCTACTGGCAGCACAGCGCTATCCGCAATCATTCATCGAGGCCTCGCTGAACGACTTTGTGGAAGAAGTCGCGCGATTTGATGCGCCGATCCAGAACACCCGCCGCTTCGCCGCCGCGCCATTCCGGTGGCGCGGTGAGGAAATCGCCGCGGGCGATACAGTACTACTGTTGCTGGCTGCCGCCAACCGAGATCCCCAGGCCAACCCGCAGGCGGACTTATTTATCCCAAACCGCACTGACCGCCGTTGTTTCACCTTTAGCAATGGACGCCATCGTTGCCCGGGTCAAGGTGTGGCGGTGGCGATTGCCAGTGGTTTTCTCGATGCGGTGCGGCAGCATGACGCTGTAGCGATTAAGTCGCTCCATTGCACCGGCTATCTGCCATCTGGCAACGCGCGTATCCCCAAACTGATCCTTTAACGGCTTACAAGGTTTATTTATGAACGCTGAAAAAGATTTGCCCTGTGCTTTCGTGCTGACTGGCGCATTTTGGGTCATATGCCGCAATTCACTTTACCTGCGTGAGCTGGCGAACCGGGACATTACCATTCTGGTCGTCACGCCGGAATCCTATCGTCAGGGGGCTGAGGCCGCTCGTCAGAATAAGCACAGCATCACTGGGTTGATCGCCGATATTGCCTATGTTCAGGGAGCGCTGGATCGGGAAGCGTCTTTTAACCCCAGTGTCGTGGCCGCGCTGCAACAGTGGCAGCAGCAGTACCATATCGTGGGGGCTTTTGCGGTAGGAGAAACCTTGGTGGAACCGACCGGAATCATTGCCGATGCGTTAGGCCTGAACAGCCCAGGTCTGCGGGCAACCCGCGTGTGCCGCAGTAAATATTTGCAGCGTTTTTACTTAAGTCCATTCAGCCCGCCTTCGCGAGTGATTGCACCGGAAAAGCGCGAGGAAATTGACTGGAGTACGCTGCCTTGGCCATTGATCGTAAAACCGGCGACGCGGCACTCCTCATCAGGCGTCATTTCTGTGGATAACGAACGGCAGGCACGCGCGGCGCTGGTGGATTATCCAGCTTATGAAACCCTGCTGCTGGAACAACGGATAGAAGGGCAGGAGTATTCGGTGGAGTCATTGGTGCAGGATGGCGAAATCATATTCTCTTCCGTAACGCACAAAATGACCACCGACCAGCACAGCAACACCTTTGTGGAGCTAGCACATACCGTGCCCGGATTGGGATTCGAAAATGCCCTGCTATTGCAATCTACCCGGCAGGTGCTGAGTGCGCTGGCGTTTTCTGATGGTATTGCCCATTCCGAGTGGCGCGTAAGCCTTGATGGCAAACCTTACCTGATGGAAATTGCTGCCCGCACGCCGGGAGACGGCATTCTGCCACTTTACCGGCTGGCCTGTGGGGAGCCGTTGGAGTCCGCCATTATCAAAATCATGCTTGGTGAGAAAGCGCGTTATCCGATACCAATGCGTGTAGCGCGCCAGGTTTATCTGGAACATACGCCGGGTGTGCTAAGGGACGTGCATGTGCGATGGCCTGATGTACAGGTAAGTTGGATTGAGGATAACCAGACCTGGCCGGAAATTCTTCCGGGACAGCTTCAGGATCCGCCGGTATTACGCGCTGTTTTTGTTCACAAGCAACGCGGCGAATCGCTCACAGCGCTGCGTTCTTCCGACGATCGCGCCGTTACCTTCTTTATCGATGCTGCTAGTGAGGCGGAGCTCAACCTACTGGAAGCAGACGTTCGTGCATCCATCACTGTAGATATTGAGGTAGACCATGACTAATCATTCCGCCATGCCTGGCGTATGGGAAACCTTTGCGCAAAGCCCGCTATCATCGAAGGTCATTCTGTTCGGTGTGATGATTAATCGCCTTTCGGGCTTTTTACAGATTTTTATTGTGCTGTTTCTTCTTTCTCTGGGGTACACCCATCAGCAGACTATCATCGCGCTATTTGTTTACGGCACCGGTGCGGTAATGGGCGCGTTGATGGGCGGTAGCCTCAGCGAGCGGCTGGGGGCTCGTACTGCCACCATGATCAGCATGGGTGCCACGGCGGTGCTGACAGCAGCGCTGCTTTATTTGCATCATTTTACGACGATTTTGTTGGTGGTGGCGTTAGCTAGTCTCTGCGCCCAATTATTTCGACCGGCGTCCTCGACGCTGCTTTCGCAGCAAACGCCAACTGAGCGACAGACGATGATTTTCGCCATCTATCGGCTGGGGTTAAATTTGGGAGCGACGGGCGCGCCGCTGATTGGCTACGCGCTGTATCATTGGGGCGGAGAAAGCTTTACCTGGCTGTTCTGGGGCGAGGCGATCATCGCCGGGCTATATGCGCTGCTGGCAATGCTGACTTTACCCGGTAAACCCCGTAGGACCGAGGGATCACCATTACCTGCCACACAATGTGGAGGCAGCTATCTGGACGTGTTGGCGGACCGCCGAATTGTGCTCTTTTTGCTGGCAACCCTGTGCCATTCAGCTGTATTTGTGCAGTACATTACCACGTTGCCCATGTACGTAGAAGATCAGAACATTGGCCTGTTTTGGTACACGCTGGCGGTGTCGTTGAACGGCGTAATTGTTATCTGCTTTGAATTGCTTATAACCAAAATCACACAGAACTACGCCAGACGTAAAATGCTGGCGCTGGGATTTGCGCTGATTGGCAGTGGCGTCGCGTTTTATGCTGTGCCGATCGGCCCTGCGGCGCTGATTGTCGGCACGCTGATCTGGTCGGTTGGCGAGATCATCTCCGGCCCCGCATTTTTTGCCTTCCCTGCTAATGCCGGACCGAAACATCTCAAAGCACACTACCTAGGCAGCTTTCACTTTATGTTTAGCATGGGTATCGCGTTGGGGCCGGTGGTTGGTGGTTGGCTTTATTTGCAACTTGGTACTGCCATCTGGCCGGTTATTTCGCTCGGATCATTTTTCGCCGCGGTGGTTTGCGGATATTGCGCTACGGAGACCTCGATAGGAAAAAATCAACACAGCCCTGCTGAAAATGTCGATGCAAGCAAAGTTGCTGAATAACTATCTTTGATTATGTATGAAGGAAGAATATATGACCGGATCATGCAAGGATGTACAGCCACATTTTAAACTGCTGGGAATTGGTGCGGGACCGGCCAATTTAAGTTTGGCGTCGCTATTATATGGAAAGCAGGGGATTAAAAATATTTTCCTCGACGGAAAATCCTCTTTTTCCTGGCATGACGATCAGATGATCGAGGGGGCTACGTTACAAGTTTCACTGTTTAAAGATCTCAGCACGCTAGCCGATCCAACAAATATATTTACTTTTCTGGCTTATTTGCATGAAAAAGGACGTATTTATCACTTTCTCAATGCCCAGTTCGATGAAGTTCCTCGCCGGGAATTCCGTAATTATCTAGCCTGGGCCGCTGAAAAAAATGAGAATGTTATATTTGGTGAGAAGGTGCTCAATATTGATTTCGACAAGGTTTTTAAAATTGTCACCGATAAAAGAGAACTGACCGCTGAAAATATTTCCATCGGTGTAGGCACTCAACCGTGGGTGCCGGAATTCGCCACGGCGTATATTGGGAAGACGCAGTTTCATGTCAGCCAGTATATGCAGAGAAGTAGCTTAATGGCCGGAAAACGGGTGATTATTATTGGTGGTGGACAATCAGGGGCGGAAGTTTTTCTGGATTTACTGTCGAAGCCCGATAGTGACCGGCCGACCAGCATTCACTGGATTTCACGACGGCGTAATTTCTTTCCTATTGATGATTCGACTTTCACCAATGATTTTTATATGCCGTATTATTCAGACTATTTTAACAAGCTGCCGTTGCATCTGCGACAGAGTACCAATCGGGAAAATATTCTAACCTCCGACGGTATTTCAGAATCGACGCTGCGCCAAATTTACCAGAAACTTTACAGCCTCAACTTTATTACGCCAGGGAAAACTCGCATTGTCATGCAGACCAGTCGCTCAGTCAGCAACGTAAAACCGACTGGGAGAAACAGCTGGCAGCTCGAATATTGTCATCTTGATTCATTAGGCACGGAGATCCAAGAAGCTGATGTGGTGGTCTGGGCTACCGGCTATTCCCCTACTGAAAAGCGTTTTCTCGGCACGCTGGTCGAGCGTATTCACCGCGAAAAAGAAGAATTCGTAGTGGATAAAGACTTCGCCGTAAAATGGGATGGCCCTAAGGGAAATAATATTTTTGTTCAAAATGCGGTACGGGGACAACGCGGCCTACCGGATTTAAACCTCAGCCTAAATGCATGGCGCGCGCAGCGCATTGTGGGCCGACTGTGCGGCGAATATCCTTCGCTTCAACATCCTTCTTTTATCGACTGGGCTCCGCCAGCGGAAAATAACCCGCAGGAAGACCCGAATATTGATGAAAAAGAATATAAGCGAATTTCACATGGTTTCTTGAGTTAAGTCGCAGCATTTTTCTAGGAACGAAACATTATGCTGAAATATGACATCGCGCTTGTCGGTGGGGGCATTCTTGGGTCTACCATCGCCAGAGAACTGATAAATAATCACCCTAATTTAAAACTTGCGATTATTGATAAAAACCTTTCCGGTTCTGGTGCCTCTTTTTATTCCGCAGGTGTGCATTTTCCACGTGGCGGTAGTGAAAGAGTGAGACAGATGTCGGAATACAGCCATGATTATTATCAGCGGTTAATAAACGACTGTGCGCCGATATATCCGCTTGCGATGGAATTAATAACGGAAAGTCGCAATATCCCAAGCGTAGAGGGAAAATATCTTCCGAGTGTGGGGTTTCATCAGAGGATAAATTGCATTAGTGATCTGATTGATTTAAATGCGGCAGCTGGTAATGACTTGCGCGTATTAAAAGGCGGCGGGGCAAATTATGCCAATGTGTTTGCGCTGGTTAATTATTATATGGAAAAACTGCGCGACAAAATTGATTATCTCGAAGGGACTGAAGTAGAGGCACTGAGGCGAGAAGGGCCGTGCTATCGGCTGTCCTTACGTTCCGGGGTGGATATTCAGGCGCGTCAGGCAATTATTGTGCCTGGCCCGTGGATTAACCATCCCCTGAACGGTGAAACCCTTTCCTCCAGAGGCCTGCGGATAAAAAAGATTGTTGCTGCGCATATCAACGTCAAGCCGACAATGCAGGCACCGCTTGTCGTCTTTGATAAAGAAGACGCCTTTTTGCTTCCGTGCCATCACCGTAAACAGTGGCTGTTCAGTTACACCTGCAAAGAGTGGGATGTTGACCCGGAATCTGTCGGCTCACTCACTCCAGCCGACCTCGCTAACGCGCGCGAAACCCTCGCGAAATATGCCCCGGCGCTAGCCGAACAGATTCACGATGGTCGGGTATTTTGTGACGCCTATAGCCCCGGCAGTGAACCGACAGTGATTCGTGCAGATGACGGTGTGATCTACGCCGCAGGCTGCAATGGTTCCGGCTACCGTCTGGCGCCAGCGATCGCCGCTGAAGTGATCAAATTAATTCCACATCTGTCAGGACTGGAGAAAAAAATATGGTGATCCATCATTTAGAAAATGCAGATATGGCCCAGATGTTTGACATTGATATCAGTCATCTTGACGGGCTTGATTTTCCGGCAGGCTTGGGCAAGGTTGCGCCAGGCGAGCGCTCCGCTAGCCATCAGCACGATGAAACAGAGATGTTCGTTATCGTCAGCGGCGAAGGCACCTTACTGGTTGACAGCCATGTTCATGCAGTGAAAGCCGGTAGTGTGGCGCAATTTGCGCCCTTTGAATCCCATGTGTTGGAAAACACCGGCGAGGTAGATCTGATTTTCTTTTTGCAATATCGCCGTGATGCCGCCAGTTCAGCACGTTCTGCATCGTCACAAGAGCGCCAGAACCCGGCACGCCCACAGTTTGTATTCTCGACGCCACCAACGCCGAACGGGGATTTGCATCTTGGACATCTTTCTGGCCCTTACCTTGGCGCGGATGTCTATGTGCGCTACCAGCGACTGTTGGGTCATCCGGCGTGGCACATGACAGGTTCCGACGATTTCCAAAGTTATGTCGCGGCGCTGGCCAATCGCGAAGGCTCAACTCCAGCGGAAGTGGCGCGTCATTACTCCCAGGAGATCCGCCAGACGCTGAGCATGATGGATATCGAACTTGATCACTACACGATGACTAACGATGCGGACGGCTATGCCGAAGGTGCGCAGCGCTTTTTCAGTCGGCTGGTGGCGAGTGGTCAGGTCCAAATGCGAGAAGCGCCAGCACTGTGCGATAAGGACAGCGGGCACTATCTGTATGAAGTGGATGTCGCCGGTGCCTGTCCGGGCTGCGGTCATGCCACTAACGGCAACATCTGTGAGGAGTGTGGTGAGCCAAATGTGGTGACTGACCTCGACATGCCCGTCAGCAAAGCCAGCCAGCTTCCGCCGCTGAAGGCCATGGTTAAGCGTTATATGCTGCCGCTACATCAGTTTGCCGAAACAGTCAAAGCGCACCACAAAGTAGGCCGGGTACCCGCAAGAATGCGCGAGCTGGCGCAGCGGGTTTTCAGCCGTGATTCACTGGATGTGCCGCTCTCTCATCTATCAGATTGGGGGATTACTCCTGCTGAGGTGGAAGGTGAAGGTCAGGTTATCTGGGTATGGCCAGAGATGAGCTACGGATTTTTGTGGGATATTGAACAGTTAGGAAAAAAAGTTAGCCAGCCGTGGAAAGCGGACCAACCTGATTCCAACTGGAAAATTATTCACTTTTTTGGCTATGACAACAGCTTTTATCACAGCATTCTTTACCCCGTGCTATATCGGCTGGCTTACCCAGAATGGCAACCGGATATCGATTATCATCACAATGAATTCTATCTGCTTGACGGTAAAAAATTCTCTACCAGTCGCCGCCATGCAGTCTGGGGCAAAGAGATCCTCACTCCGGAAAGCGTTGATGCGGTACGTTTTTATCTCTGTCTGACTCGCCCGGAGCAGGAGCGCACCAATTTCCAACTCGCGGCCTACCTGACGGAGCTACGTCAGACCTTAATTGGCGAATGGCAAGGCTGGTTGCACGAGCTTGGTCAACGTACTGCCCGCCTTTTTGCGGGGCAGGCGCCAGATGCCGGGATCTGGACCAAAGAGCAGGTCGCGTTCTGGGCACAGCTTAACGGTCATCTGCAATGCATGAAGAACGCGCTGAACAGTGATGGTTTTTCACTGCGCCGTGCGGCGCAACAGCTGAAATTGCTGGTACAGGATACCCTGATCTTTTCGCAATCCCAGCAGCAACTGGCGGCCATCCCTGACTGGAAAGACGAATATCGTACCTCGCTGGCGCTGGAATTGGCGGCGGCGCAGCTACTTTCACGCATTGCTCAACCGCTGATGCCGCGTTTTTCTGGCCATCTGGCGGCGGCATTGGGTAATCCGGTAGCGGATGACTGGCCGCAGCAGGCGGAGATTGTTACGCCGGGCAACGCAATTACCCTGCATCAAATCAATTTCTTTAGCGATCCTGACGCATCGCTGGATACGCCTCACTGGGCCTGGCTGGCCGGGAAATTAACGACGCTGTTGCCCAACGTCAACCCCCAACCTTCACAGCGACTGTCAGAGTTGGGGGCCACCTCACTGATGGCGGTCACGTTGCAATATTATTTGCTAAACGAGATGCAGGCGGATATCCCGTTGGACTTATTGCTTAACCAGCCGTTAGGCAAAGTCGCGGATGAGGCTGCGCGTCAGCAGAGCAGTGCAGCGAAGGGAGTCACCGAATGACCCCAGCAGAACTGTTAAAGCAAGTTGAAGAGGCTGGTCTGAAAATCAGCCAGCTAGACGGTAATCTGAAACTGGAAGGCGCCACGCAAAATATTACGCCGTCTTTGGTGGCGGCGCTGCGCGAAAATAAGGCAGCGCTGTTGGGATGGCTGCAACAGCGTGCGGACAGTTTCTCACTGACGCCATTACAGCAAGCCTATTACCGCGGACGTTCACGGCTTTTTGACGGTGGCGGAGTGGCGAATCAAGTCTGCCATGAAATCGAAGGATGTTGGGACGTTGCGCGGTTGGAACAGGCGCTTCAGCAAGTGGTGGCGGCGCATTCTGCGCTGCGCCTACGCATCTTAGACGACAATGCCCAGTTTATCAGTGATGACGTCCCCGTGATTATCCGCCACGATTTGCGTGGGTTACCGGAGGAACAGCGACAGCGGACACGGGCGTGTCTACGTGACGAGAAATCCCATCTGATGTTGTCGACAGAAGGCGCGCTGTTGCAGGTAAATGTTGCGCTGCTCGCCGATGATCGGATGGTACTGTTCATCAATCACGACGGTATGATTGTTGACGGTATCAGCATGTTTCTGCTGTTCCATCACTGGTATCGCTATTATCAGGGGGAGGAGGACGCGGTCGGTTACTTGACATTTAACGACCATATTGATGCTCTGCAAAATGAGCGTGGGAAGCCCGCCTGGCAGCGTTCACGCGATTACTGGCTGGCCCGCATCCCTATGCTGCCGCCTGCGCCCAATTTGCCGCAGACCACGAAGCCGAGCGATCTGACATCACGTTTCAGCCAGCGGGTAGTGTCGCTGGAAGCCGGTCCCTGGCAAGCGTTAAAGATACAAATTCATGCGCATCAGCTGACACCCGCTGCTGTGCTGATGACCGCATGGTCCGAGACCCTCCACTACTGGGGGGCTCAGGATCACTTCACCCTGAATGTTACCGTTTCAGAACGCCGTCCTATCCACCCACAGGCGTTTCGCTCCATTGGGCCTTTCTCCGCTCCGCTGTTGGTGGAAGTGATGCGCGATGCACAACTGACTTTCTCCGAGCGAGCGAGCGCACTACAACATCGCCTGCATCAGGATGTGGACCATCGCCATTTTTCCGGCATTGAGGTGATGCAGGAGTTAGCCCGTCAACGCGGGCTGGCGGCCGCCCGAACGCCCTACACGTTTAACTGCACGTTGGGCGCGCTGGAAGGGGTAAACGGAGATGCGCTGGAGCTGTTTGGTGAGGAAGTTTTTACCCTTAGTCAAACGCCGCAAGTACTGATAGATGTCTTCGTTTTTGAACAGCATGACAAGTTAATTATCCGGCTGGATGGTGTTGAGGAAAGCTTCCCTGAGGGCTTCTTTACGGCACTGGCGGCAGGTTATCAGCGGATGATCAGTCTGCTTTGCCAGGCGAAAAGTTGGCACCAGTCGCAGTTTGACCTACTACCGGACGATCAGCGTCAGCGACGTGAAGCGGTTAACGCAACTCAGTCGGCAGTGACGCCGCGTATGCTGGGGGATGATTTTGTCCTCCGTGCACGACAGCAGCCCGCCGCACAGGCGCTTTGCACGCTGGACCGCCAGTTAAGCTACGGCGAGCTCTACAATCGCGTAGCTGAAGTTGTGCAGTGGCTGAAATCACAGGGCGTGCAACGCAATACGCTGGTGGGGCTGGTGGTAGAACGATCGCCGGAACATGTCATTGGTATCCTGGCCATAGTGTTGGCAGGGGCAGCTTATTTGCCTATCGACGCCCACTTGCCCGCTGCTCGCCGCGATTATATGTTGCAAGATGGTGAAGTGAGACTGGTGTTGACGAATGTCGATATAGACTGCGGCCTGCCGCAGTTCGATCTACGCCGTCCTCAGCCGGGAACCTGGACACTGATGCCGTGTGATGCGGAGGCCACACCAGATGATCTGGCCTACGTGCTGTATACGTCTGGCACCACCGGACAGCCAAAAGGAGTGATGGTGACGCACCGCAATGTGATCAATGTGGTGGATGACTGCCAGCGTCGTTTTGACATCACACCGGAAGATCGCTTTTTTGCCATCAGTGCCTTAAATTTCGATCTCTCTGTGTGGGATCTTTTCGGTGCCCTGTCGGTGGGTGCGGCGCTAGTGATCCCTGATGCGGATAAAAGCGGCGATACTGAACATTGGGCGCAGCTGTGTGCTCAATACCGGGTTAGCGTGTGGAATTCGGTGCCAGCCATTGTGCGGATGATGCACGATCACGGCGATGCGATGCCGTCATCGTTGCGTCTTCTGATGATGAGCGGCGACCGTATTCCTCCGAACCTTCCTGCGGCGATCTTGGCGAAACAGCCCGCGATCCGTCAGTGGTCGCTCGGCGGTCCTACCGAAACCACCATCTGGAATATCTGCCATCCGATTAGCGCTGAGAATTGTGCAGCTCAAGTAATTCCCTACGGTCGTCCCAACGCTAATAACCAAAGCCTGATTTGCCATCCTGACGGAACGCTCTGCCCAGACTGGGTAGCAGGGGAGATCCTGGCCAGCGGTATGGGAATTACTCCGGGGTACTGGCGTGATGAGCCGCGAACCCGCGAGCGTTACCTTGAGAGTCCGGAAACTCGGTCTCGTAGCTTCCGCACCGGCGATCTAGGACGTTATCTGCCTGACGGCAACATTGAGATCCTTGGGCGGGTGGATTTGCAGATCAAGGTTAATGGTTACCGCATTGAGGCTGGTGACGTCGAAGCCGCGTTGGCAGCGCTTTCGGGGATTAACGAGGCGGCTGTGGTGGCGGTGAAAAGTGCCAACGGCGATATGTTGGTAGCACATCTGGTCGGTGACGAAGCGGGTTTGAATCCGGAGCGGATACGCCAGACGCTCAACCAGCATCTGCCGAATTACATGATCCCGTCTCGTTTTTGCTGGCATCAAGCGCTGCCATTGAATCGCAATCTGAAAGTGGATCGCAAAGCACTTAGCCAGCTGGCATTGAGCGATACGGTCGCGCAGCCAGAAGCACGGAGCGAGGAAAATGGTGCTATTGAAGACCAGTTGCAGAGCATCTGGCAGTCTGTTCTACCAGTCAGGCAGCTCAACCGTACCCACGATTTTTTCAGCGTTGGCGGTAATTCGCTGAGCGCGCTGCGCATTCTTACTATTGTGCGTAAAACCTTTGGCGTGGCGCTACCGCTGGAGTCTATGTATCAGTTTAATACCGTGCAGAGCATGGCTGCACATATCGCGACACGAGGAACGAGCGAATGAGTGCATCCCTGATTAATGACATCGTTAATCATCCGCCTTCGCCGGATGGAAACCTAATTATCGCCACCCTCAGCGAGCGCAAAACCATCCCGCTGACGGCGCTTTACGACAAGGTAGGGCAGGTGGCGAATGGCCTGCTGGCACAAGGGGTTCGTGCCGGAGATACGATAGGTATTCTGGCAGATAACTGCCTTGAATGGGTGTTGCTCGACCTGGCGGCGCTGCGTATCAAAGTACGTACCGCAGGGTTTGACCCGGGCAAATTTGAGGCGACGGAAGCGTTGGTCCAACGCTATCAACTGAAATGGCTTTTCACCGATAAGCCGCATAATCACGAGATAGCTAGTCTCCGCTATATTGATGAAATTCATGTTTTTCTCACGCAACACCCCTCCACATTACCGCCGGTCAGCTATGCCGCTGATGAAACCACAACGGTCAAATTCACCTCTGGCTCCACCGGCGTGCCAAAAGGGCTGGCTGCCACTGTTGGCAGTATCGATTCTTCTTTGCGCGATGTGCAAACCCTGTTTACTCATGGTCCACAAGATAGCCTGTTGGTGTTTCTGCCTCTGTCCTTGTTGCAACAGCGTTACTGGATTTATTCCGCGTTAAAATTTGGACACGACATAATTCTAACCAACTATCAGGCGGCGTTTTTCGTTATGCCACAGCTTAACCCGACCGTGGTGATGGGGGTTCCAGCGGTCTTTGATGCCGCTCGGCGTCATATCGAGAAGGCGGACGGTGATGTGGCAACGATGACGACGCAAGGCCAGCGTCTGTTTGGTAATAAGATCCGCTATTTGTGGACCGGATCCGCACCGGCTGATCCTGCGACAGTGCGACTGTTTCATCAGATTGGGCTGCCATTGTTCGAAGGCTATGGCATGAACGAGACCTGCATCGTAAGCAAGAATCACCCGGCCGCTAGCCGCCCCGGCAGTGTAGGGCAAGTACTGTCAGATAAGCGGGTGGAGATAGATACGGAAGGCGCGATCATTGTATACAGCCGCTACCCGGTCAACACCCACTATCTCTATGCGGATCCGGGTGCGTCGGAAAAAATGTTCACTGCCGACGGCGGAGTGCGTACCGGGGATTTGGGCTATGTCGATGAAGAGGGCTTTCTCTATATCCGGGGACGAGCTGACAATGTCATCGTGCTGGGTAACGGCAAAAAGATCGATGTACATCCCATTGAAACGCGTCTGAAAAACTGTGATTTGATTGCGGAGTGTGTGATTTTCAGCCCGAAGCAAACTGAGCTGGTGGCAGTGATCTCGCCGGTTAGTGTCGTTGCCGATGCTGCCGGCATCGACGATGGAGTAAAGAAAGCCAATACGGCGGCAGAAAAAGATGAATATGTCGCCCGTTACATTATTGCTGAACAGCCGTTCACCATTGAAAACGGCCTGCTGTCATCACAGTTCAAGCCGTTGCGTAAAATAATTTTTGAGCGTTACCAGCAACAACTCATCACCTCTGTTTAAGGAAACTGTCTATGAACGCTGAAACCGCCTTTGCTGCGCTGGAACCTGCTGCCCGTAAAAGCCTCTCTGCCACGTTGACGACACCGTTAGCGGCTGAACAGATAGACGCTTCGCTGAATATGCGCGATGCCTACGGACTCACCTCATTGAACAAGATCTTATTTATTACGTCACTCTGTCATGAGATGAACATCAGTCTGGCTTTTCTGACCGAAGATGACCTCGCCAGGATGAATAGCCTGGCCGATGTTACTCAGATTTTGAGCAAATACATTGCTGTATAAACCCACCGAGAGAGGGCAGAAAAAATGAGCTGGAATCAGAACGCTACAGCAACGCTGGAAAATGACCGAGTACTACTAAGAGCAGTACAGGAAAGCGATCGTCAAGCCATGCGCGAATTGGCGCGTGACAGCCAGATTTGGCAATACTTTGTGTTCCGCGTCGATACGGATGCGCAGTTTTCGACGTTTTTTGATGCCATGTTACGCGATCAGGCGTCCGGCAGCCGAGCGGTGTTCACCATCATCGACAAACTTTCCGGGCAGGTTGCCGGAAGTATGAGCATTGGCTCGATGGCGGAGCAGGAGGCTCGGTTGGAGATCGGCTGGTCGTGGTTGGGGCAAGCCTTTCGCGGTACTGGCATCAACCGTCACGCGAAATATCTGCTGTTGTGCCATGCGTTCGAAACGCTGAAGGCCATCCGAGTGGAGTTCAAAACGGATGTGCTGAATACCCGTGCTCGTGCCGGGCTTCGCAACATTGGTGCCACGGAAGAAGGAACGCTGCGTAGCTTTAACTTTATGCCGGACAATCGCCGCCGTGACGCGATCTTTTACAGTGTATTGGCGCATGAATGGCCCGACGTTAAAGCTATGTTGCAGGCTGCTCAGTCCGCCTCCCAAGAGACGAAAGCAGAATGAGTCGCGACAATCTCATTATTCATCTGGAAGGAGATGCCCTGTCACGGGGCATTCAACACGGTGAACGCTGTTGCGACGCGCTGCGGCAGTTTGTTAATGAAGGGCTATGCCGCCTACAACCCCTGAGTGACCGCCCAATATCGCTGGACTGCCTCCGTGAAAAAATCGCTGCTTACCGAGCGATGGTGAGCCATTGGCTCCCTGATATTTCCGAAGAAATTAATGGGTTGTCGATCGGAGCGGGCATTCCTAGCGATCTCGCCTGGCTGTTGCAACTTCGACGGGAAATCTTGGGTTATAACCGTATCAATACCGGCGGCGATTGCTCGACTCTGGCGTCGCACAAAGGCGAACCTCTGCTGGCGCAAACTGTCGATCTTAACGGCAATCTGGATGATTTTATTCGCGTTCTGCACATAATCACCCCACAGCGACGTTCATTGGTGCTGAGTTTTGCCGGGCTGTTGGGTTACCTCGGGGTGAACAGCGCGGGCCTCGCCATCGGGCTGAATATGGTGCTGGGGGGGAAATGGCAGGAAGGTATTCCGCCTTATCTAGCCGTCCGTCATCTGCTGGACAACTGCGCCAGCGTTGACGAGGCTCTCGAAACTCTTGCAACACTGCCCTTATCCAGCTCGCGATCTTTTACCTTTTGCGATGGTCGGCGGGCGGTTTGTGTGGAAAGCCTTGATAATAAGCTGCGTGTAGCAGAGCAAGGCACGGTGACTGCGCACACGAATCATTTTCTGCACGCGGACTTTATCCCACAGGATGAGATCAATATCTTCGCCCGAAACTCCTCTCAACTGCGGCTGGATCAGACCAGAGAGTTTCTGCAACAGCCGGCGATCAGGCCTGACATGTGCTTTGATCTTTTCAGTACGCCGCCGGTTTGTGTGGCGGACAGCGGTGATATCAGGCGTGAGCGCACTGTGGCGGCGGTAGTGTTGCAGCCCCTGCAAGGGACTATGCTGTTGCGTACCGGTAATCCTTCGCTTTCTGACACACTCTTTTTCTCTCTGGACTGATACCATCCAGCTAGAGGACCCTGTTCAGGGGGAGTCCATGAAGATGAAGTGGAATCGTGAATGATCTCGTTATGGCGCGAGTTTCCGATTGGCAGACGCGAAAACTTTTTGATCTCGAAGCGACTCTTCGGCGGAGATCGGCCTGCTCGAACGACTCCGCTAAGTGTTGATTCCTACCGGATTGCCGGGCTTCTCTTCCATACCATGGCCGACGGCCGCCGACTTGGCAGAGGCGAGCGCTTCTAATGCCAGGAAGCACAGGCTCTGTGTTTGAATCAATAAACGACGGACCGTCACTCCCGAAGCGATCTTTTTCCACAGAGCCTATGATATGCCCGCATCCAGTCTTAAGCTCCGCGGTCGACTTTTTATTGCCGACCGCGCCTGTTTCATCCCTGAGAAACAGGTTTCCCCTCAAAAAAGAGGAGACGCCTTACCCATCGCCGGTGGCGATAATCGACGCCAGAAGCGCTTGTGTCCGTGCGAGATAGTCGGCGATGGTCTCGGCGGCCTGCTGAGTGGCGGGATGGCGATAGTTGATGAACAGACCCTCATGCGTGCGGACATACCATAGACACACCTCGTCAGGGTCGACGCTGCGGCTGCGGAAGCTTTTGACCTGCCACGTCTTCCACTCGCGCGCGCCTGCGATACGCCGCAGCTCCATGTAGGAGATCATAAAGGGATCGCGCAGAGGCTGGTCGAGAAGCTCGGCCACGCGGGTCATGGGTATCTGGGCCAACGCTTTGACGCCTACCAGTCCGTCTGCCGCCGCACGGAGTGTCTGCGCAAATGAGCGATTTACATCGATTGGAAAAGCCACCGGTCCCATTCCAACATACCAGCCCACCGACGGCTGGCGCTGCGCGGTCTGCGTCTGGAAGGGGACCATGGTGCGAAAGGCGTCCTGGCCTGTGCGTTCACTGGCGGACTTTGCCAGACAGGCCAGTAGTCCGGAAAAAATGTCGCCTCCGGCAGACCGGCAAATCTGTGCAAATGTGTTGGCCTCCTCTTTATCGAACACTCTGGCGTGGCCGCTCGGTTGCTCGGTCACACCATCGCCCGCGGCGCCCAAAGGGAGAGGAAACGGCGGCAGACGACCGTCTCCCTCCGCCACAAAGGTCTTCCAGCGCAGAATGCCTTCATGGCTGGCGGTAAGCGCCTCCGACGCCTTTCGTTCCGCCTCGGCGAAGTCGAGATAGCTGGCGACGCCGGGAAGGGCGGGCTGAGAGGGATTCTCATCCGATGCGGACAGGGCGGCGGCGTACAAGGTATGGATCTCGCCGGGGATCTGGAAAAGGGAATAGCCGTCGATCAGCGTGTGATCCACCGCGAGGCAGACGGTCGTGGCTTCAGAATGACTGAGGGTGGTAAAGAGATAGCCCGGCCAGTGCAGGGGGCCGACTTCACCATCGAACAGCGACTCGAGATGGCTCGCCAACGCTGTCGCGTCGGTAAAATCGCCCGCCTCGCCGGGGGTTATCTCAATAGCGTCGGGTTCCAGCGTTATCCGTGTTAACCGCCGGTCGGCGTGAGAGGGGCCGACGGGGATCAGGTGGCTGCGCAAGGTTTCATGACGGTCAATCCATTGACGGATAGCTGTCATGAAGGCCGAAGCGTTCAAGTCGGCCGACATATCGAAGGCGCATCCCAGCCAGGCCGCCGTGGACAAGCCGTTGTCTCTGTCATCCAGCGCACCCATGATGCTCGCTTCCTGAAGGCAGGAGGCCCGGCGAGAATCTTTGACCCAGCGGGCGTCGGTGGCGGAAGGGCCGTGTACGCGCCAGGCGGTGAGGCGTCCCGCAGGCAGATTAAGTGAGGCTATATCAGTGAACTTCATGAACGTTTCCCTGTATCGGTGAAGGATGAAAAGGCTCAGGCGGGGGCGGTTTCGTTTCGGAGCGCGGCCAGTTGAGGTTCGCGCACCGCCCACAGCGGCGACATGACAATCCACACGGCGGCGGCGGCGATCAGCACGCCCGTCACAAACAGCGTCGTTCGCGTTCCCAGCAGCATCCCGCAGGCGCCACCGACCACCGCGCCTAACGGCGCCAGGCCCCAGACCAGCGTACGGATACTGGCGTTTACCCGTCCGTGGATTTCTGCTGGCGCCAACGCATAACGGATGGGGACCTGATGGACGTTGTAGGTCTGTATGCCGATCCACATGATGCATTGGGATAATCCGACGACGAGGATGTTCGGCAGCAGCGGACAGAGCATGGCGCCGACGGCGCTGATGAGGATCGCCGCGACCAGCGTGCGGCCCAGTCCCAGAACTCTTGCTATCGGGCGGGCCAGCAGAGCGCCCACGACGCAGCCGATGGCGGCAACGCTGGTGACGATGCCAATCTCGGTCGAGGTCAGTTTCAACTGGTCGGAGAGATAGAGAATAAAAACGGCGGAATAGGCGCTGTAGAAGAAAATCAGCGTGACGGTGGCGAACGTGGACGCGCGCAGCGGCGGCGTCTGAATCAAAAATCGGATGCCCTCGGCCGCCTCCTTCAAAATACGCGCCAGCGCGCCGCCTGTGGGGGCGTCACTGACAGTGCTGACGCTAAGCCGCCGACGCGCCGACGCGGTGGCGACGAAGGGCAGCAGGGCCGACATCAGCAGGAAGGAAAAGGAGTCCGCCAGTATCGCCACGGCGGGCGACGTGGCGGCAATCAGCCATCCGGCGATCGGCAGGCCGATCACCATGACGGCGGATTGCCCGAGCTCCAGCCTGCTTTGCGCCTTTGTCAGTTGCAGGTAAGGCACCAGCGCGGGTACCCAGGCCAGAAAGGTGACGTCGGCGACCACCATCGCGGCGCCGGTCAGCGTGGCGACGGTATAGAGGTGCCACATACTGACCTGTCCGGACAGAAAAAAAACCAGCGGCACGCTAGCCAGCGTTAGCGCCATGATGATGTTGGCCGTCATCAGCAGCAGACGGTGCGAGTAGCTGTCGACGAGCAGACCGGCAAACAGCCCGAGCAACAGGTACGGCGTTCTGCTACAGGCAAGCAGAACGCCGGTTTCGAACGGGCTGGCATGATTGAGGTTGATCGCCGTCAGTGGGAGAGCGAGGTGCGTGACCTGCGTCCCCACCAAAGAGAGCGACTGGCCCGTGAGAAGAAGGTGGAAGCTGCGTGGCAGCCGCTGTGAGACATCCTGTAAACCCTGCATCGCCATGCTCTCCACGGATCGTTGATGAGCTTACAGCTCGTAGCCCAGACGTTTTAGTTCGGCACCCGCGATGTGCTCGAATTCAGCAATTTGCGTTGGGCTGAGATCCTGCAAATAGCGTCCATTCCGCCCCCGGTAGAGCGGTTGACGCGCCGTATCAGCGGAAGGATGGCCCCAGGGTTTGTCGAACAGGGCATGGTTCTGATCGGCATGGCGCATGACCGCTTCATTCCACGGCAGCCCCAGAAAATCCAGCATCTGCGCAATCGTCTCGCGCGGATGGTTCACCAGATCTTCATAGCGGATTTCCAGATAACGTGAGTCCGGTGCGGTGAGACGCGCGTGGGCGACGATCTCGAGCCAGCCGTTGGCGGCTTCGGCAATCGTCTGGTATCCCCAGTCGGGAACGGTCTTGAGGTGAGAGGCCGCCAGATCCCGCCCATCGCGCACGATATGGATAAATCGGGCCTCAGGCCAGATTGCCGCATAGGTGCCGATATCCTTGATTCTTCGCTGTAGTTTCAGCCCCCATCGCTGCGTTCCCGTTTGTTGGCGTCGACGCTCTCCCATCGACTCGATAAGACGGCAGCGATCGTCCAGTGCGGAAAGATCCCGTCCGCACTTGGCCATCAGGCTCTTCACCTGTGCTCTGACTTCATGACGATCGAGACCGAAGCGTTCACACTGAACCACAAAATGCACCCCGTCGTACCACTCGGGGGCGAACGTTTCCTTCGTAGCGCCAACGAGCAGGTGTTCGTTGGCATCCAAATAGTCGCAAACGGCCAGAATATGCGGCCCCAGATTGACCGGTTCCGTGAAGTCGAGCTCCGGGCCGACCACGAGGTCCGGATGTGAATCGAGAATGACGCTGAGCAGCGTGGTGCCCGAGCGGTTTTCCCCTCCCAGCAGCACCGGGTTGGTCGTGAGTTCACAAGACGTGACGGCGGCGGATGGACCCGACATGTTGCCTCCTTTCCATGGAAGAATATTTCAAATAAACATCACCCGCTTGCGAATAACGTGACCGCGAAGGCAAACAAGGGGCATATATTGTCTAGTCATAAGCAATAAACGGACTAGGGTGACATGATGTCACCCCACGAGAATATTTACGCTTAATACATAATTAGCATTGGCTATTCTGATAATCAACATTGGATTGAATGAATTTATTTATTTTTCATGATGTGAGAAAAATAAATAACAAAACTTGCTGCAAGGGCACGAGATATCAGGTGTTTTTGAGTTTGGAGAAGGGAATAAATAGCCAATAGATATCCAGCTAATCCGGAAATAATCAGTATTGTCGAGAGTTATTTCTAAAAATAAAGCGAAAATAATGAGGTTGATTTTATTTTTATTGAGAGTGAATTTATATTATCTCCACAGAGATGAAATACGCCTTGTCTTATTGTTAATTCGCGTCTCATGTCACGGGGAAACTAAGTCGGGTCATTATTTATATTTTAATTAATGGCTATGGGTGACCGGGTCTCCCAGGCGTCGAAGAGAATATCGGGCCATCATTCGTGATTGTCGAATTCAGCAGGGGAATTTATTCTGGGGATGAACGGCATGATGTATAAAAAGGCGAATATCATGCCGTTTTAGTGTGGGGGATGGGCGAAGGTTTAGCGCGATAGCGCTCCACGGATAGGGAGAGCGCTACGGAGAGTTTGAGGCTTCATTGTCTGCGTCAGCCTCTCATCAGTGTCCGTATCCTCCGCTGGACGGGAGCGCCGCGTGCCTATCGCGGGGGATTATTGGCAATCGCGGGTCAGCACCGTCGCGCCCATCTCGCTGGTCAATGTGTTGTGCGTATCTGTCCCTATATAGACGAGTCCGCCCATCGCGGCGCTGCCCGAGACTTCCCGCGCGCGGCACAGGTCCGCTTCCGCGCCCATCGCCACGCTCATGTGGGCTGACTGGACCACCAGATCATGGGTGTCGTTGACCAGTTTCGCGCCCATCGCCAGCTTGGCATCCAGACGATGAAGGTTGCCGCTCAACGCTATCGTGGAGCCCATGCTGCCCTCCACCGTCACCTGCTCCGTACTGAGGGCGCAGGCATCAACCTTCAGGTTGACGCCAAAGGTGGTTTTAATCGACCGCACGGGTTTGTCCGTAAAAATCGTCAGGTCTGTTTTATTGTCTGAGAGATCCCATCCGTCTATGTCGCGGGTCACGCCCGTCAAACTTAGCTTCTTGCTCGCCGAATTGACCTGCAATTGATCCAATACCTTTTGAGATGCGATGGCCACGGCATAAGGCTTATCCGCGCATTTGAGTGTGACGGAAAGCCCTTTCGATAATTCCAGTTCGTCAAAAGAAGACAGGGCTATCTGTTTCTCAATGTCGGCCGCAGAAGCGACGTTGAGGGTGGCGCTAAAAAGCAACGCGAGGGAAAAAACAGTGTTTAAGCGGGTCATAGGACCTCCGTAGCGCGTATTTAAAAAGAACCATGAGAAAGCGGGGTCGCCAGAGGCGAGGCCGTCAAGGACACATCGCCCCGCGGCGCGAGGCTGAGACCAAATTCCGGGCGCAGATCCACCGGTCGCGTTCCGGGGGCCAGTTGGAATCGGCAGCGTCGCGAGAGTCGAGCCAGTGTTATCACCAACTGATGCAGCGAAAGTGACATCCCTACGCAGTGGCGTTTACCCGTCCCAAAAGGAAAGTAGTGGTAGGGCGGGATAGGTCCCTGGAGAAAACGATCGATATTGAACTGCATCGGTTCGGGCCAGAGGCGGGCGTCATGATGCACCAGCCAGGGGGAGAACAGGATCGCGGTGCCGGTGGGGATGCGGTAACCCGCGATCTCAATCTCCTGTAATACCGTCCGTTCCACCAGCGATGAGACCGGCGTCAGCCGCAGCGATTCTTTGACGGCGGCCAGCGTAACCGGGCATTTTTGCAGGCTGATCTCGTCGGGGGGCAGCGCGCGCGTTTCCTGAGCGATCCGCGCCTGCACGTCGGGATGCCGGGCCAGATGGATCAGACACCATTGAAGGCTGGTGGCCGGATTATCAATGCTGCCTGACAAATTGCCCATCACCTGATTCACCAGCGAGGCTTTGCGCTCCGGGTAGCGGGCGACGTCGAGGGCATGGTAAAGCTGTGCCAGCATCGTATCCGGCTCGTCGGCAATGCCGAGCAGGCTCGCTTCCACTAGCGTATGCAGGCGCTGACGATAATTCAGCAGGATGGGATCGCGAAGCAACGTCTCTCGATCAACGGTAGCGGCTTTCTGGATCAGCGCGTAGAACGCCTGATGGGTTTCCGTGGCGAAGCGCTGGCCTTCCCGGCGCGAACAGAGATGGCCGATAAAGGGCGGCATCACCGCGCGCACCGCCCACTCAAGCGTCAGATCGCGCAGTGCCACGGGCGCCGATGTGGCGAACTGGCTGACGAGCCAGTCCGCGCTTTCTGTCACAGACTGCTGCAACGACGCGCATTTCGGATTGACACGCGGCACGGTGAGTTTTCTGCGCTGCCGCCATTCATCGCCATCCTGAGCAAACGTGAGGGCATCTCCCAGCAGCAGGCGGCCAACGGCCGCGGAGGACGGAAGAGTCATGACGTCCTTACCGAAAAGATCGTCATTTTGCTGCCAATAGCGCACATGACGGGCGCCGCCCAGCACGACCAAATCGGCGCTGTTGACGAATCGAAGCCGGACCACATCGCCCTTGGCGGCGACCGCTTCCTCCACCGTCTTTAAAATGCCGATCGCACGTAGACGCTTTTCCTCAACGTCAACGGTGGGTAGGGCGGTATAAGGTCGTATCACGTTTGCTCCTTATCATCCGGCAATGCGCTGTGGGTCTGGGAGGACGCTGCACGCCCCGATAAAGGCACCCGCGCCGATGGACAGCAGGCCGCAGCGTTTTGATAAGGGCTGACTATTTTCCAGTCGGCGGCTCAACAGCAAAAAGGGATCTGCCGCACAGCAATGGCCCACCTCCGGCAATAACCGGGTATCGATACGCGCTTCGAATTCAGGATGGAGCCGTGTGAAGTTGAGCCAGGTCAGACGGTTGATATTGTGCGGTAGCAACGTGTCATGGGTCTGAAATGAAAACTCAATTTCTTTCAGCGCGTGATCCATCATCGCGTTGTGCTCGGCATAAAAGGCGCTTTTTTGCTGCGATTCGACAAAGAGTCCAGGCCAGAATTCAGCGCGATGTTCTATAAAAGGAGGCGTCAACTGTATCCCGTCATCCTGATTGTCCAGCAGCATGACGACGAAGCCGTCGCCAAGAATCGTGCAGCCGGGAATATAACGCTCCCCCAGCGCGAACGTGCTGAGCGAGTCGCCTAACACCAGCAGCGCCCGCTGCGACAGCCCGGCCCGAAAAAGAGACTGGAGCATCTTGAGTCCCCAAAATCCGCCGCCGCAGTTGTGTTGATCAATCTCGTAGCGGTGCTTCACCTGTGTTAACGCCGGATGACGACGGATCAGCGCTGTCGTCAGGCCTTCCCCTTCGATGGGCTGAATCGGCAGGGCATGTACGTAAATCAGCGTATCGATCGGCGTCTCGTCGGCGCTCACATCAAGCCTGTCCAGCAGAGACAAAAAGGTATTAAGGAGCGAGTCCGTACGCGGCAGCGCGGCGACATGTTCGATACCGAAGAGTTTGCTGAATACGCGAGCCTCGCTGCGGCTGCCGCCGGCCGCTTGAATGATATCGACTGCGTCTACGCGCGCCGTAGGGATGTCATCCGCCATGCGGGTCAGTCGCATGCTCTGTTCTCCGTTCCCTGAAACGCCAATGCGGTGATCGTCGTCTCTTCCTGCAGCAGCAGCAGGTGATCGTAGCGCGTGTCGCCTTGCGCCAGGGCCGCAAACAGCGAGGTGCACAACAGGCGATCGTCCGCCGGGAGAGGGTGTTCGTGTGCGGGCAGCAGCGACAGCACGGTGGGACTGGCGACGAGACGATAGTGATCCGTTAGACCGAAATGCTGTTTTATCCCGTCGCAATGTGCCGCTATTCCTGAGGCATTTAGCTCGCTGCGTTGATAACCCAGATAGCGCCAGCCCTCGTCGTCCCGATTCACGGCGACAATGCTGGCGCTGTTATGCGGCGCGAGACGGCGCATTAGCGGGGAGCGATAGAGCAAATGTTTTTGGTCGGCAATCAGCAGCAAGCCTCGTCGGGCGTTTTGCCGAAGATAACGATGCAGTGCGTCAAAGGCGAAAAGCGGGGCGGACAGCCCACGGTCGCTGATGGCCAGCGCAAAACTCTGTTCGCTGAGATCCAACTGGTGGATAACATGATTGACGACGGACGTTCCCAGATGAAGATCTGGCGTCCAGTGCGCCAGCATCACTACATCGATATCCCGGCAGTCGGTGACGGCCTGTAGCGACGGCAATAAACGATCCATCATGCGGACGAACGGCGCTTTGTCTTCGGCGGTAATGCACTCGACCACCTGGCTTTGAGCGGGATCCCACGGCAGCCCGTTCGACTGAAAAAACGCGGCGACGTAATCCTCCCAGTGATCGACTTCATCCAGCCAGGCGGGATTAAACGGCTCCAGTTCGCCAAACGTATTCCAGATGATGTGCCGGGGATGCAGGCTCAGGCTCATCACTGCTCCTTATCGGCAAGGAAGCCGCGCCAGCCGTTGAGCAACTGGATATGAGACGTCCCTTCCATGTATTCAAAGGCGAAAGCATCGCGGTATCGTTTCATGAGGCCCGGCTGATTCACCCACTGTTCCGTGGGCAGAAGATGAGGAAGCCGGTGAGCGACCCGTTCGACGAACGCCGTGGCCTGTCGTTTGATCTGACTGGTTTGCCAGACGCGTGAACGCTGTTGCTGAAAGTGTTCACCCACTTCCATCAGGCGGACGTACAGCGAGTGGTACTCCCGCCACAGCGCGGTTTCAGGGATATTTTCCCGGTCGAGCGCCTCCAGAAAACCGCGCGCGGTGCCCAGCGCCATCGCGGCGACGAGGGGGCGATGCTTCTCGAAGACCTGCGTCAGCGCATTCATGCCCTGTCGCAGGGGGCTGGCGGTGAATCCCAGGATGTGTTCAGGCTGAACGGGGAACGCGTCAAAGGTTATCTGCGATAACCCCGCACCGGCAAGTCCGTAGGCGGCCAGCGGTTCGACGGCGATGGCTGCGGGCGCTTGTTTCGGCTCCACCATGATCAGTTGCGTTCTGTCGCCGTGTCGCGCAAACACCAGACCAATGCTGGCAATCTGCGCGCCGCCGATAAACATTTTGCTGCCCGTCAGCGTCAGCCCCTGTTCACTGCTGTCGAGGCGCGTCGTAATCGACGCGGCATCAGAGCCAATCTCTGGTTCGCTCACCGCGAAAAAGGTCCAGGAGGGCTGCGTCAGGAAACGGGAAAAAAAATGTTCCTGCTGCGCGTCGTTGCCCAGCATCTGCACGGCCCGGCAGGCGAGAGAAGTGCCCGGCAGAGAGAGTAAACAGCTGGCGTCCGAACGCGAAATATATTCCACGACGCGTAAATAGGTGGGGAAGTGACGCATATCGAACGGCAATGCCGCAGCATGATCTCGCCAGGGATTATATTTATCGGGCAAGCCGGTATGAGATAACGTTAATAAGAGATCATCCTTAATATAATTGACGCCTTCCTGAACGTTATCTTCGAGCATTAAACCTGCGGAATAAAATTTCTCCAGGCTTTTATCCAATACGTTCAGGTGATATTCATCCTTTTTCACTATTATCCCTCAGCCGATCAATGACGCTGCACTCTATTTCCTGACTGCAGTCTAATCCTTGTCGAGTTATTGAATTGATTCAGATTGCGCACGGCGCGTTAATTCATCTCAGGAGCATATTCCACAATAACGGAGGCCGCTGTAACCCCTAAACCAATACTCATTAATAGGACTTTGTCGCCGGGTTTTATTTGTTTTGTTTTTATCAGGTGCTGCAAATTGATAAATGGATCGGCGCCGAAACAGTGGCCGTACAAAGGAATATTCTCCATCACTATTTTGCCGGATGGCAAAGACAACGTTCTTTCAATTTCTTTCCAGGACGCCAGGTTAACGTTATGAGGCGCAATATAAGCTATATCCTCAAAGTCCAGACCGACGTTGGCCAGGCTCTCGGTGATGTGGCGGCACACAAAATCGGTGTAGATATGGGAAAAATGCACCGGGCAGGTGTCCGTAAAGTGGCCGCTATTGATGCTGAACCGGCCATCGCGCGTTGTTGTCGTCCCGATCAGGCGCACCGGACCGGGGCGTCTCGATACCAGCAGCACGCACGCGGCCTCGCCCATGATAGTCGTGTCGGCGATGAACTGGACTTTGGGATGGAACGCCTTCTCCGCGATGATCACCAGCGCGTATTCCTCGTCACCGAGCCAGGTGGCAATTTGCTCCAGCGCCACGAGTCCGGTGGCGCAATGGCTCATGGTGTATCCCGCGTACTCGGCGTGATCCCCGACGATCTGCCTGACGAGCGCGGGCAAAATCGGCGCGCCAAAGGGCGTGACGGAGGGAATGGTATGGCAATGCACGCAGAGCCTGATGTTATCCACAATCGCCGCGTGGCGTCGAACGATGCTCTGTAGCGCGGGCGCGATAAGACCGGCCAGATCCTGACTTTTGTCATGAGGAAACTGCCGCAGTCCATAGAAGCGCTCAAACATTCTGGCTTCGATGCGCGTCAGCCCCAGCGTGCGCGCCGCCTCGTCCAATGTCTGCATCTTCGGCGCGAAGGCAATTTCCATGTCGTTAAGCGTCAAGCGCATCAGCGGTCCTCCCCTCCGGCAGGGGACAAAAACGCGCCACCCGCTGCGCCAGCTCGGGATGCTGCACCAGCCCCATGTGTCCCGTGTCGGCGGGAAGCCAGAGCGTACTGTGGGGATGCCTGGCGGCTAAGCGTTTCGCGTCCTTCACCGGAATGACCTCGTCGTTGTTTCCATGGCAGATCAACAGCTTGTCGTCGGATGAACACGGTTCCGAGACCAGTAGCGATGGGGGAAGATGCTGGTCATCCAGATAGGCCGCCGCCAGCTCTGCGGCGTCAAAACCGGCCTGAAGGGTCTGGCTTAGGTAGCATTCGAATAGCGAGATCAGCGTGACCGGCCCCGCCAGTGACAGGCGAGCGCGACTCATCAATGCCCCCTGAGCCCGCGCGATTTCTACCAGCAAGGCCCCCGCGGAGTGAGCGACGATGAGGTCAAAATGGCCGAAGCGACACTCAAGGGCGTTGAGCCACTGCAACTGAGCGGTGTACCCACACGAAGTGGCGCTGGCGTCGCCATGCCCCAGCAGGTCGGGGATGATCACGTGCCAGCCGATGGCCGACAAAGCGTCCGCCAACGGGCCGAACAACGAGGCATCGCCTCCCCAACCATGCAGAAGTAGCGCCTTTGGTTCATGCGTCGCCCCCCGTTCACGCCAGCAGCCCTGTCCGTCGGCAATGGTCAGGCGCGAGGCGGGCGTCGTCTGTCGCCACGCGATTTCCTGCCTGCGCAACGGGCGGGGACGAGGACACGCGAAATCCGACAGCAACGCGGCGAGTTTGACGTCTCTCATCAACCTCTCTGCCCCGTCACGCGCTGGATTTTCATGGCAACCGGCGGACGGCCGCCCACGGCATCGAGCAGAACGTGTCCTTCCGAGGGCGACGCCAGCCAGTCGGGCAGACGTTGGCACTCTTCTTCGGGCTGCGTGGCGATATCCCAGCGCCAGCCTCCGGCGTCGAGGAGCGCCGCTTCGGAAGTGAAATGCAGATACAGCAAATGAGACAGCGCCTGCTCGGGATGGGGCGTGAAGCGGGTGATGGCGTCCAACACCAGCCAGCAGCCGCCGTGCTCTTGCGCCATCGCGGCCGCCAGCTGCATCTCAGACCAGCCCGGCATCGGCGGGTCCACCGCCAGTCCGAGGACTTCACGGTAGTGGCCCGTCTGCCAGATAAAGCTGGGCAGCATGGCGGACTTGCACTCTTTTGCCAGATCGGTATGCAGATACAGCAGCGCATCCGTTTCATCTTTTTTCAGGTTTTGGATGGCCTCAACCACCGCCGGGTGATGGGGGATGTGGACGTTGTTGAACGCATAAGGCACGTCGCGATGCGTATGGCCTGTTCCTCGACATTCGGGTGCAATGCGTGCCAGCAACTCAGACCAGCCAGGTCGAAGTCGTTTGCCGCCCGCCACAAGATTTTTGGGTGCAACAGGCCCGCCAGATCGATCCAGAACGGGGCAATATCACGCATGAACCCGCTCGCTTTTGAAGACGTGACTGGCGTTCAGCAGGTGGATATTTCGTGTCCCTTCCGTGTATTCGAAACCGCTGATATCGCGCCAGGCTTTGCAAAAGAAAGGGTCGCAAACCACCGCCGGGTCGCAGGCGTGAACCAGCTCATGCACCAACTGCTCCGCCAGCAGGGTGGTCTCCGCTTTGGCGAGGCCGATGTGCCGACTGATGCGCTCTCCGCGGTCCATCCGCTCCGCGATGGTCAGAAGACGATCAAGTCCGGCGGATAACCGCCTGCGCATCGTACGCAGGCGCGCAGCCTGAGTACGCGGTAAATAACCCACTTCGACGACGTGATCCAGTAGCGCCCGGACCACCCCTAGCGCCAGCGCGCCGACACAGGGGCGCAGATGATCGAACGTTGCGAGCGTGGCGGAAGAAAAGCGCTGCGCGGGGTTCAGATGCGCGCCGACCAGCGCCTCCTCCGGCAGCAACATGTCTTCAAAGCGCAGGTGCGAGATATTGCTGCCGGGAACCCCAAAGACGGGCTGGCGAGTGGCGCTAAACCCATCGACCTTGGCCGGTTCAAACAGAAACATATTCAGCCCCAAAGGGCCTTCAGCCGTGCGGGCGAACACGATACCGACATCAGTGATGTGTCCGTTGCCGATGAAATATTTTTCCCCGCTGATACGCCATCCGCCATCGACCTTGGTTGCCCGCGTTCGAAGATCGCTCGCGTCCGATCCGCGTTCCGGTTCGCTCATGGCAAAACAGCTGCGGCTGAGTTTCGTTTTGAAGTGGCTGAAGAAGGTCTCCTGCTGCGCTGCGCTGCCGATGGCTTCAATCACAAATCCTGACATGCCGGGCGTGGGACTGGCGAAAATAAGATTGGGATCGATATATCCCAGCGCTTCATAGAAATAACAGCGTTGAGAAACCGTTAATTCATATAAGACGTCGCCATTTTCCAAAACCAAGGGCGTGGGATTCCATTTTTCAGGCAATCCCAAACGATTGAGCTGCGGCGCTAACGCGTAGTCATTGGTACGCAGGTAATTGTCGGCGTCGGCCTCCAGGAGTCGCCCGATATACCGGCCTGAATCGAAAGTCGTCATCGCTAATACTCGAAGCGCATGATGTGTTGAACTGATTTCCATGACATTTCCTTTGTCTATTCAGGCGGCAGGCTCATGACCTTTGAGACGTGACAGAATAGAGTGATAAATAAAAATTTTTTTACCCGGCTTGCAATGAGCGGGGCGGCTGACCGTCTTTATTCGCGGCGGTGAAAAGGTGCAATAGCGCCTGACGATCAATTTTTCCGTTTTGATTAAGGGGGAATTCGGAAATAAAGCGAATGCTGGTGGGAACCATATAGTTGGGCAACAGCTGAGATAAATGAACCCGTAAGTCATATTCCCCGTTTTCGAGGTGGGAACGGAGCTGCACCAATAACAGCACGTCGGCCAATTTCTGCTGTTGATAGACGGGCAGCGTCGTCGCCATGACCGTGTGGGCGAAACTGCACGCCGCGGCATCGATTTCCTGAAGATCGACGCGATTGCCGTGCCATTTGACCTGTGAGTCCAGGCGTCCTTTGATGAACAGATGACCTTGCGCATCCAGCCAGCCGAGATCGCCGGTGCGATAGAAGGCGACGCCGTGACGTGAGCCAAAGGCGACATTGTTAGGGTGTGACTCCGGCAGATAGCCCCGCCCGACCTGATCGCCGTAGACGACGACTTCGCCGATTTCACCTTCCGGCAGCGACATGTGCTGCGCATCCTCAATGGCGACCCGCAGCGTGCCGCGAGGCCGCCCCAGCGGGAGCAGGCCCGCGTCCTGCGCGGTGGTGCCGTCCACCGGATGCAGGTGAGTCAGACAGGTCGTCTCCGTCGGGCCGTAGGCATGTAGGATCTTGAGCGACGGAAAGCGGGCCAACAGGCGTTCGACCAGTGGTGGGGAGACGCTTTCGCCCCCGACCATCAGGGTGCGAAGATGCGGCAACGTTGCTGCGTTAAAGCGCGGATCGTTGCACATGATTTCCAGAAAGCTGGGGGTGGAAAACCCACTCGACAGGCTGACCTCCGGTTCGGAAACCATCATGTTGAGGTTCAGGCGGGGCAGCGCGTTGTACGCGTGCGGCAGCATGATGAGCGGTTTGCCCAAGGCGAAACAGGTAAAGAAGTCCAGCAGCCCCATATCAAACGATAGCCGGGCATGATTGAGATGCCCTTCATCCTCCGCGCCCGCGGCTTGCATCACGCGGTGATACCAGCCAAAAAACGCGCCGAAATTATCGCATCCGATCTGCACGCCCTTGGGCTGCCCGGTGCTGCCGGAGGTGGAAAGGATATAAAACAGCGGATTGACCGAGGAGGGCGGGACGTAGCCGCCCGTAAAGTCGCCGTCCGGCAGGGCGGGCAGCCACAGACAGCGATAGCGCTCATGGGCGATCGGCGCCGTGTCTGGATGTTCGCGCCCGTCCAGAATCAGCTCTGTCCCGTAAAGGGCGGCGATGCGCGCCATACGCAGCGGCGGGTTGACGCTGTCGACGACGGTAAATGGGACGCCGCACCAGGCGCAGGCCAGCAGCGCCGCCGCCGTATCGCGCTCTTTATGACCGTAGATGAGCGCACGTTGCGGCTGAATTCGCGCTAACTCGACGCAAATAGCGCCAACGCGCGACGCGATGTCGGCATAACGCCAGCTTCCCTGCGTGTTAACAATGGCAATCCGGCGGCTGCTGAGAAGCTGCCGACCGATCATCCGCATCATGGACGTAAACATAGTATTTCCCTTTTGACTGAGTCGCGGCGCTTATCGCGTGCCGATCCAGCTTGCTGTTGACATTCAGACACGGTTCACTGATGGCGTACCAGCGTCTGGGGATCATCCAGGGCGGCATGCGCGTCGCCAGCGCTTTTCCTAACCGCGCAAAGTTCGCGTCGCCGCCTTCATCGTCGCCGTCAAACAGCACGAATGCGCAGATCCCTTGCAAAGAACCTTGTCGGCGCCAGGTATCGACAAACGCCTCGCGCACGCCGGGCTGACCCAGAAGAACCTGTTCAATATCGTTGAGATTGATGCGATAGCCCTGCAGTTTGATCTCGCGGTCGTCCCGACCGTGAAAATAGACCAGACCGTCCCGGATGACGCCTCGGTCCCCGGTCCGATAGGCTTTTTCGCCCCGGTCATTGATGAAAAAACGGGCCTGCTGCTCGGGCGAGGCGTTGAGGTAGCCTGAGCCCACCGCCTTGCCGCTGATGATCAGTTCCCCGACCGCGTCTTCGCCCGGCGACAGCGTGATACGGGTTCCGGGACGCGCGACGCCGAGCGGTAGCGGCTCGTCATCATCGACATGGTGAGGGTGGATATCGACGGCGGTGACGGCGACGGTGCATTCGGTCGGGCCGTAGGTATTGGTGATCCGCGCATTGGGAAAGCGCTGCCACACTGCGTTGACCAGCGTTTTCGTCAACACCTCGCCGCAGAAAATAAACTGCCTGATCGTCGGGAGCGCGTCTGCATTGAACTGCCGGTCGTTGAGATAACACCGTGTGAGGCTCGGGGTCGAGACCCAGCAGGTCGTGCCCGCCGCCGCGTGGCGCTGAATCGTCAGACGGGTGTTAAAAAAATTCGGCTGGTCGAGGACGACCATGGGTTTCAGGCACAGCCAGGAAAGCCACAGCTCGTAGAGCGACACGTCAAAGCCGTAGCGAATATTGCCGCTGACCGCGCCCTCCAGCGGAAACTCGCGGCGGATCCAGTCGATGAAGTCGGCGACATTGGCGTAGCTCACGCCGATGCCTTTGGGCTGTCCCGTCGTCCCGGACGAAAACAGGATGTACATGTTTTGTTCCGGAGCGACCGCTCTGACGACGTGGGAGAGATCCGGCGCCGCCGCTGACCGCGTGCCTCCGTCGCGCACCGCGAGCTGCCGACACGTCGCCGGGTTAGCCCGCGCGGTGGTATTGAGCAGGAGAGACGCCTGCGCGCTGTGCTGGATCTGCTGAATCCGTGCGTCGCTGTTTTCATCTTCCGTGGGAACAAACGTTCTGCCCGCCAGAATGCAGGCCCACATCGCCGTCAGGTAGCGTAAGTCTTTGTGACCATAAATGAGGACGGGCGCGTCACCCTGCGCACGCAGCGTCACGGCCAGCCGCGCGGCGCTGTGGTAGAGCGCGTCAAACGTGATGCTGCGCTCGCCCAGCCAGGCGGCGGTTGATGACAACCGCGGAATCGGGCGAAGATCGCCAGCAGTGCCGACTGTCCTTTCATCAGGCGGAGGCCGGAGAAGGCATGCAGGCGGCGAGGTAGTCCGCGATGGTGCCGACGGACTCAAAATGTTTGATGTCCAGCGTCGCGGGATCCAAATGCAGCGTCTCGATCGTATCTTCCAGATACATGATCAGTTCGATATACAACCCGCTGTCAAAACCCAAATCCCGCTCTATCTGGGTGTTTCGATGCAGCTCTGAGGTATCGTCGATGTCCAACACCAGCGCGATAGCGGCGATGACCTGGGATTCATAGTTCGGCATGTTTCTCTCCTGAAAGACCGGCGGTGGGGGATGCGGTCTGGCTCAACGCGCACAACCGCCGGCGATCGATCTTGTGGTTGCTGTTTTTGGGCAGTGCGTCGCAAAAAAGGAAGCGATGGGGGATCAGGTAATGTTCCATTCTGGTCTTACACCAGTCGCGCAGCTGGCGGGGTTCCATCGCCTGACGGGTTTCAATCCAGGCAACGATTTCATCACCGTAAACGGCATGCGGAACGCCGACGACGGCGACCTGAATCACGAGCGGATGGAGGGACAGGAGGCTTTCGACTTCCCGCGGGGCGACCTTCTCGCCACAGGCGTTCAATACGTCATCCATTCGGCTGATAAAATAGACAAAGCCGTCCTCATCAAGACGGCAGAGATCGCCCGTGTACAACACGCTCTCGCCGGGAAAGCGCCCCGGCCGTAACTTGCCGGCCGTTTTTTGCGGATTGTTCCAGTAGCCTCGCATGACGGTTTCACCGCGAATCACCAGTTCACCGGTCGCGTTGTGGCGGTGCGTTTTTCCGTCGGCATCCACGACCCACAGTTCGGTCCCAGGGATCGCCTTGCCCACGCTCTGCGTTCTGGCGCTGAGTTCACTTGGGTCCAGCCAGGTACAGCGATGGCACTCGGTCAGGCCGTACATGGAAAAGAGGCGCGCCTGCGGAAACACCGTTGTCAGCGTGGCGATATCGCCGGGATGCAGCGCCGCCGAGGTGCTGGTCACCGTTTTGATGGCGGAGAAGTCGAAGCGGCGACTTAATCGCGCAATCAGGCTGACCATTGTCGGCACCAAGGGAAAGACGGTCGCGCCTTGTTGGACAAGTCGGTTGAGCGCGAACAGCGGTCGGCTGAAGTTTTTCTCGATGATGACCGTCGCGCCGGTCAAAGCCGCCATCGTGATCTGATGCAGGCCATAGTCGAAGCTCAGCGGCAGAGCGCAGTAGATGCGGTCGTGGGCATCCAGCTGCAAATAGTGGGCGACGGACTGCGACGCGGCGATCATATTGCGCTGGGTCAGCATGACGCCCTTGGGGTGTCCCGTGGAGCCGGAGGTATAAATAATGCTCGCCAGATCGAGGCTTAACGGCAGCGGTAACGAGCAGGCGTACGCGCCGCGGGCGACCTCAGCGAACGCGGCGTCAGTCGCCACCCAGTGCGGCGGACGGTGTTTCATCAGGGGAGCGGCACGGCGCGCTTCCTCTTCACACGCCGCATCCACAATGAGCAGGCTGGCCGTGCAGTCGTCGGCGATCCACGCCAGCTTTTCCGCTTTGGTGTCGGGATGGAGCGGGACATAGACGGCGCCGCAGCGTTGGGTCGCCCAGAAACAGACGATCAGATCGAGGCTGTTATGCATCAGCACAATCACCCGGTCGCCGCGAGCAAGCGCGTGATGCTGCATCCAGCCCGCGAGCCTGTCCGCCCGTTGGCGCAGTGCGGCGTAGCTGAGGGCGGCGTTTTCGCCGATTAGCGCGACGTGGTCGGGAGCCTGCTGGCAGCGTACGTCCAGATATTGACTAAGAGCCTGATGATTCATCGCGGTGACCGCTCCTGTTGTCGATGGAAGACCCGTGCGCCAAAGGTGCCGGCGACGCCTGCCGCTACCGCCAGAAAGTAGCCTGAACGCGGGGCTGACGGGCTGAAACAGCAATCGTGCAGGTTGATAAAACCGTCGCCGCAAAAACAGTGGCCAAGCCGATAGAGATGGGTGCGGAACACGCGATCGCGCGGCACGTTCAACTGGTCGGCGATGCGATCGAAGGTGATCGGACTCATGTGATAGGGAAGGATGCCGTCGAGTCGATCGGCGCCGATCCCGGCGTCGGCCAGCGCACGATGGATGGCGCGCATCATCGTGGGCATGAAATCATGATCGTAACGATTTTCGAGCGACGGACTGCTGTGGTAGGTCCGGCTGCCGATGCCGCCGATCATCGCCTGCCCGACGCCTTGCACCGTACAGCCCGGCAGCGTGTCATCCTCCGCCAGCAGCAGCGCCGTTCCGCCCTCGCCGAAGATGCCGTTTTGATTGGCGTACTGAATCGTCCGATGAAAACACTTCTCGCCCGTCAGCAGGACGGCGTAACGCGGGCCGTCCTCCTTGTGTTCGCCCGGCAAGAGGCTCGCCAGCAGCGAAAGTGCGTTAAACGACGAGGCGCAGGAGTTTTGCGTCGCGGACAGAATTTCTGTCTGAGCGGGCAGGAGCGACGCCGCCATGTTTCTCAGGCCCTCCGTGCCAAAGGGAAAGGTACTGTTCAGCGAGTGCGCGTAGGCCAGATACCGTATCTGTCCGCGCTTGTCGGGATGACGGCGGAGCAGCTTTTCAAGGCTGCCTTTCAGCAACTGCGGCAACGAGGCGTCCGGGAACAGGCAGGCCGACTCCAGCTTTAAAAAACGGGAGAAGATTTTGTGATTGCGTTCTCCCCACTGATAACGCGCCTGGAGCGCATCCAGAGGCGTGAGCTCCGGATTGATCATGGTGGCGACATCAATAATGTTCATGCCATTTCCCTCTTTGCTCTGTAAACCACGGGAGATGTTTGCCCATGGGCGACAGACAGCAGGGCCGCAGGCCCCGTGGGATTCGCCCGCAGAAAGTCCGCCAGGGCATAAAACGGGGCGGCGCAGAGGCGTGAGGGATCGGGCGTGATCGTTGAGATAACCGCCTCCGGCGGAAAACCGGGCGGCGGCGAGCCAATCACCACGATCGGTTCCGGCGGCGTGTCGTTTCGATCCTCACCGTGTTGCGGCCACGGATAAGGCGATAGCGCGATGCGTCCCTGAGCGGGCTGTCGGTCAAGGCATAACGTCGCGCCGCTGGTCCTCACGTCTCCCCGATTGAAACTGGCGCTGGGGTGAAGCAGCAACGGTTGATCGAGGCTCATCAGCAGGGCTTTACCTTGGTGGGGAGGAAGGTAGCGATCGATCATTGCGAGCGCCTGAAAGGGCGCGGTCAACCCACAGTCGCTGACGGCAAAGGCGTAGGCATGGCGGGCTTCGATGCGGTGCAGAATGTAATTGGTGACCGAACCGCCCATCACACAGTCAGGGGTCCAGTGGGCGACGACGACCACATCAACCGTTTGTAGATCGTGGTAGGGCGCCAGCTGATCCATCAGGTGCGAGGCGATTTGCTGAAAGCTGACGCGCTCCGGAGACGCCAGCCAGCTCTGGACTTCCGTCATGGCGCCGTGCGCTTTCCCGTTGGAGGCGTAGAAGCCCTTCAACCAGTCGGTCACGATCTCAGGCGCGTCAGCGACGGCATCGCGCCAGAGGTGAACGCTATCTGCCTGAAAGCATTGCAGGCCCGCGATATCGAAATACAACGGCATGATTACGCTCGCTGTTTGATAAGCGGCGGGGACAATACGATGGGCTCGGCCTGCTGCTGACGCAGCAGATGGGCCATATCGTCAGGTCGCCGGATCAGGACGACGCGATCGCCATCGACCAACGCCTCGGCGGGGTAGCCGAAACTCAGAAAATAGACGGGAGAGGCAGTGGGGCCGTAAGCGCCCGAGTTGAACAGGCCGATAAGATCCCCGGCCTCAAGCGTGGGCAACAAGACATTTTCGCCGATGATATCGGTCGGCGTACACAGCGGGCCGGTCAGATCGTAACGCTGTAGCGGGGCGCCCGGCGGCGCTACCCCGAGCCGCTCCACGGGGAAGTTTTTTCGGATCACCGCGCCCAAACCGGCGGCGGCGCCGTGACAGTTGGAGCCGCCGTCACAGATGGCAAAACGCTTATCCCGCGACGACTTCACGTCGCGGACGCGCGTCACAAACACGCCGCTGCGAGCGACGATGAATCGACCTAACTCCATCACCAGTCGAACGTGCGGGTGACGTTGCTGAAACTGGCTGATGGGCGCCTGCAACAATCTCCCCAGCAAGGCGAGGTCCAGCGGCGTCTCTTTCTCGTGGTAGGCGATCCCCAGCCCGCCGCCGATATCGACAAACTCCAGCGCAACGCCGGTCGCTTGCTGACATTTTTCGGCGGTGCGCAGGATGTTGAGGGTGTTGTGGGCAACGGCTTCCGCATCCAGAATCCGCGTACCCAGATAAATATGAATGCCGCACAGCTGCAAGTGTGAGTAAGCGTGTCGTTGCGCCATCAGGCTCAGCGCCTGTGATTCGTCCATCCCAAACTGCCGGGGTTTGCCGCTCATGACCAGGCGCGCTTTGGCGGGCGCGAAGTCCGGGTTGATGCGTAGGGCAAATCGCTGCCGTTTATTCTGTTGCGCGGCAATCTGATTAAGCCTGTCCAGCTCATCCCGGGATTCCACCACCACCGCGTGGATCCCCAGCTCGACGCTCCGTTGGAGTTCCGCATCAGACTTCGCCGGCCCCACGAAGATGATGTCGTCGGACTGGACGCCCGCCATCAACGCCGTTTCCAGCTCCGGCAGCGAACACACTTCACAGCCCACCTGCTGTTGACGGATCAGGCTGACCAATGACAGGTTCGGGTTCGCTTTGAGCGAATAGAAAAAATGCAGTTCGGGCGGCAAAGCGGCTTTGAGTTGTCGCAGGTCGTCCTTTATTTGATTAGCGCTATAAATATAACAGGGCGTACCAATGGCTTCGGCGAGCTTATTATACTCGACCCCTTCAATATTATTTTTTGTTATGTATCTGCTGTCGTATTTACAGTGGTGCATGCTGAATGCTCTCTGCCAGGTAATGGCTCAATGCATTAATGTTTAAAAAATTACCAAAAAACTCATTATCCATTCGTTCGAAAAGATCAATATTCTTTCCAGTGATTTTCTCAATGCGATCATTCAGTCCTGCAATCAGCTCGACTAATTTCACGGAGTCGAGAACGCCGGAAAAACCATATAATTCTCGGCCGGATAGCACCAGGTTGATTCGGTGCTCATCCAGACCAAGACTCTCAAGTTCGCTGGTAATGATTGTTATTAAATCATTAATAATGTCAGCCATTGCCTCTCCCTGATGAATGAATTCACCCTGTCATTTTTATATTGCTATTTAGGCTGAAGACTACGCTGTCATTTTTAAGTGGATTTGACTGAAATTGTCATTGAATGAAACTGAGTTAACTTATTTACAGGCAATCTCAGTCAAGTGCTCACAATAAAAGATGATACTTTCGCCATCGTGAATCTAATAGGTCGCCTGCGACGTAAACTATTTGTGAAGAGCTATTTAACGGCTGAAATTAGACAGGGATGGTAATTGATGACGCTCTTCATCAAAGATATTCAATGTAGCGACATGCGTTATCAGCAGTGCTGCAATCTGGATGCGCTTAACGTGACGCATCAGGTTAATGATAGGGATATCAAGGTGTTCAAGCGAATTTTTTCGCTAGATAGCGTGGTAATGAATCGGCTTTATCATAAGCAGATGCATTTAGAAACGATGGCGAGATTATTGGATAAATATCCTGAGCTACGCCGTGGTTTCGGAATGGTTATTTATACAAAAACGCAAACACATAATACCTTTTTCGATGATGAGTGGCTGGGGGAAATTGCAAGTGAATGTGGAATTCCCCACTGGCGGTATTTTACGCTGAGCATGAATCATTGTGCGTCAGGCCTGAGCGCCGTTAATCTGGCTTGTCGTATGGACGATAATGGTTATCAATTTCCTGTTATTATTTTGAGTGGGGAAAAAAGCTTCAGCGCTTCATTTAATCGGATGCCGGTGGGGCTATTGGGCGAACTGTCGACGGCCTGTTTATTAAGTCCTGAGGATGGCGTTTGGGAAATTAAAGATACACAAGTAGAACATGTTCATCGTTACTATAAAAATCAGGATGAGATGACGCAGCAGGAGCGGAGTGAATTACGCACTCTGTTCTTTGAGGAATTAAATCGGTTTTTAGCGCAGTTTTTAGGTGCCAATAAGACGCCTGATATTGTTATTCCTTATAATCTGAATATGCCTTTGTTAAAAAGACTAGCGCAAGCGCGGGGATGGACATCGGTCATCGATCTTTCCCAAATCTCTTGCATGGGACATCTGTGGTGCTCAGATATTTTTCATCACCTCTCTCTTAAAAAAAATGAACCTTCCCATCAAACGGTGATGGCATTTTCCGCCGGAATGGGAATCACTTTATCCGCTATTAGTCTCGTAAAATCTCATTAAGGTCATTCAAATGGAAACTCTAGACGTTATTAAGCAAGCTCTTCAGGATGTTCTCGAAACGCCGTCGCTGGATGTGACGAAAAATACGCGTTTCGAAGAAGATCTGGACTTGGACTCCGTGAACTTTGTTCAATTTCTTTTGACGCTTGAGGACAGCATCGAAGGACTGATGTTCGATCCCGATCAAATCAGTCAGCACTCTTTCTCCAGCGTGGGGGCGTTGGCCGAGTGGCTTGACGCCTGGCAAGGCGCTGAATCGGTATGAGGGCAGTCAGCGCGGAACACCTCACCCAGGCCACTTCGTATGGTCGTCACCTCGAACCTGTCGATGCGTTGTCCCAGTTCACTGCGCTTACCGCAGGAGCATCCGGCGGTCTGGCCTGCCATGGGATCGGGCTGTTGCCCGAGAACGCGTCTTCGCCTCTCTACCACCCGGATGGATCGGACATTGCGCTCGACGGCTGCACGGCGCTGCCGACGGATCGCGTGTTGTCATTCATGCATCTCCGTAAAGTGTCGGTGGCGGAATCACACCCTGCGCCTCATTGGCTCTCTCTGATGGCTGCCGCGCTGCGTCTGGGCGTGGTCGCCCGCATGCTGGATATCTCCTACGCGCATTTGAACGCACGCAGCAGTTTCGGTCAGAAAACCACGCGGCATCAGCTGATCAAGGCCAGTTTCGCCAGTATCTACGGGGAGATCACCCAGCTTCAGAGCCAGCTGAACGTGCGGTTGGAACAGGCGGATTATGAGGATCTGGAGCAGGAGCATCGCGCGATCACCCACCTCAGCGGTCAGGCCGAAAAATTGATGGGGGGACACGGTTATCTGCTCGGCAATACCCACACCCTTAGCCATTTTTCGATGATGGTGTACTGCGTGTTCGGCAAAACCGGCGCGACGCCCTCGGCGGGCAACGAGGTGAATGAAGCATGGCAAAGCCTTCGCTGATTGGCTCCACGGCTGAGGCGCCTGGCGGGGAGATCCGCCAGATCCTCACGTTGGCCTGGCCGATGATCCTGACGGCCGTCGTCGTCTCGTTGTCGCAGAATGGGCCGATATGGCTACTGGGTACGCAGAGTGGAGGGCAACGGGCGCTTTATATCTTGTCCATGCTTCAGCCTTTTTACTTCATCTTCATCGCGCTGTTAGAAGGGCTGACGATCACTAATCAGATTTTCAGCGCGCGTTCGGTCACGCACTGGGCGCCCTGTCGGGTCTGGCACAGCAGCGCAATTTTTTCGGTCGGCGGCGGCCTGCTGCTGGTCGCGCTTGCACTCGGCAGCCGATGGGGCGCTGCCGGGTTGCAGGGCATTTACCCGAACGACGAACCGGCGCTGTTTTCCCGTTTTCTCCCGGCTTATCTGTTGTCGGTGATACCGCTGTTGATGCTGGAGCTGTGCAACGCGGGCTTGAGGGGGCAGGGGAAAACCGCCGTCAGTATGGTGTTCGTCTGCCTGTTTATCATCATCAATCTGACCAGCTGCTTTATCAGCCTGCATTATTATCAAAACGGTTTTATGGCGGTCATCTACGCCAACCTGATCGCCGCGCTTGCCATTTTACCGTTCTCGGCGGTGTCTTTATTCACATCGGTGATGGGGCGCGCGGACCCGCAGCCGCGCGCATTTTTGCCCAGACTGCGTGCCATCACAGCGGATGCCGGGGTGCCTATTTTCCTGACCATGCTGTTCGCGTTTGCCAGCTCCGCCGTGCTGTTTCCGCTGCTCAGTCAGCTAGGCGCCGCTTACGCCAGCGGGTTTCTCATCGTGGTGAAGCTGCGCGCCTTCTTCATCATTCCGGCCGTGGCGCTGGGGTCGGCTATCGCGATTGGGATCAATCAGCGTCTCGCCACCACGTCGCCGCCGCAGCTGAGTCGGCTTCTGCGTCAGGGAATGACCGGGATTGCGCTGGTGTATGCAGGTCTGACGCTGGTGGCGTATCTCACCCGGACTGAGCTGGTTGATATGATGTCCGTCGACGGCGCGGTGCGCGTGAGCGCCTATGCGATCATGTTCTGGCTGCTGCCTACGTTTTTCATCACCTCGCTGATTGCCAGTATTCAGACGATGTTGGAACAGCTGGGCGGGGGAAAACGGGTGCTGCTGATCACGTTCATCATGGAAAGCCTGATGGTGGCTATCGTGCTGTTTGTGGCAACGCAGCCGGAGGCGCTGCTGAAGCTGATGAAGAGTATCTTGATTTTCAATGTGTTGTATTTGGCGATTTTCACGTATGAATACGCGATGTTGTGCCGCAGGCTGGACCAGCAACATGCTTTATGATGTTTTTCTGCCGGTGCTGAAATTAACGGCGATATTGCAGCGTCGCTACCATGTCTTTCTGGTGCGTTGTCAGCGGCGGCCCGCATTGTTGCTCAAAAATCCGATCGTGCCTGAAAACCACTACGCGCCGACCTGTCGCCGATTGCGCTGGCTGGACCTGCACCTGTTGCGCTGGCTCGCGCCCGGCAAAGCGGCCTGCTACGCCTTGAATCTGTTTGAGCGCCCACACCGAATGCCCTGCAAGAAAACCGATGTGCGATGGCTGAGTGCGCTGCGACAGGATGAGTTGATCTGCGCCGGACAGCGGGTTGTCGTATATCGCGCCGGGGCTGAGTCTCCGGCCCGGCGGGTATTATTGATACACGGCTGGGAGGCGCGGGCCGTCATGTTGCGTCCGCTGATAGCGTCGCTGACTCAGGCTGGATACGAGGTGATTGCACCGGATTTGCCCGCTCACGGCGAGTCAGAAGGGGAGCGCTGTTCTTTCAGCGATCTGGTGGCGGTGATTCGTCAGCTGGGCGAGCGATACGGCGTCTTTTGCGCGGCATTGGGTCATTCGTTTGGGGGAACGGCGTTGCTGCATGCCGCTACACGGGGATTGCGGTGCCAGCGGCTCGTGATCCTCAGTAGCCCGGAGTCTCTGCCCTGCGTGCTGGAGGCTTACATCGCCTTTCATGGTGTGCCGGTGGCGCTCACCGAGCGGATCAAACGGGTTTATCTTGAACGCTATGGCCATGATCCCGACGCGATATCCTATACTCGCTGGCCGCGGATCGCCGTTCCAACGCTGGTGTGTCACGATCGGGACGATCACAATATCGCGCTGATGCAGGCTTTTCATTTATTGAGCGCGACCGACGCGGGCGAAATCTATATCACGCAGGGCAGCGGACATCGCGGGATTGTGCGGGATCGCGCGTTGATCCAACGTGTGACCGATTTTGTACAGGCCCCGTCAGCGCATCAGCAGAAAGCGCTGAGCGTTTTATGCGGATGCCTGAGCGGACACGCCGTGCGGCACGTTGCTGACTGAGGAACCTCATCACGCCGGTGGTCTTGAGGTCTACTCCGTGGGGAATTTGATGGTGACCTTACAGCCGGGCTGATCTTCCCGGTTCGCCAGGCTGAAATAACCGCCGTGGGATTCGACAATCTGGCGAGAGAGCATCAAACCGATGCCGCTTCCGTTTTTCTTCACGCTGTAAAACGGAACGAAGATATTTTCCGTGTTGCCAATGCCGCAGCCTTCATCGAGGATTTTCAGGCAGAACTCGTTGTCTCTGACTTTCCAGCTCAGATAAATGGCGCCTTCCGGTGATGACATGGCTTCATCGGCATTCTTTAAGATGTTGATCAGCATCTGTTCTATTTGAACGGCATCGATATTGACCTCGACGCTTTCACTGGCAATGATGTGCGTTTTTCGGTGTTCAAATAAGGTGAGGATTTTTCTGATCAGTGAATCGATATTGTGCGGCGCTTTCTGGGGGAGGGGGAGCGAGGTGAGTTTCCGATAGCTATCCACAAAACTTTTCAGATTCAAGGCCCGCTCATTAATGATATCCAGCCCGTCGCGTAAATCCTGATTCTCCTCCTTGCCATCATCAGGCACAGCCGACAATAACATCTGGCTCAACGAGGCGATGGGCGTCAGCGTATTGTTGATCTCATGGCTCATGACGCGCAGCAGGTTACGCCATGCGCGGTACTCTTCCTCACGCAGCAACTGGCTGACATCCGTGATGAACAGCAACTGCTGTTTCTTTCCATCTTCGAAATATTTTTCCAGGATGATTTTGTAGCGTCCGCGCCGTTTTGGAAACTGGTATTCCACGACGCTGTTGGCCGGGAGTTCGAAGAGCGAACGGAATGACAGGTCATGCAGCGCGAGGCCTTTCAGCGCTTTGGCCGACTGGCCGAGCAAGGAAACGGCGGTTTCGTTCACAAACGCGATCTCCTGATCGCTGTTCAGCGCGACGATGGCGACGTCGATATTGTTGAGCACCTTGCGCACCAGATACTGCTGCTGTTTGACGTGCAGACGCTGTTTTTGCATGGAGGAGGCCAGCTCGTTGATCATGTCAATCAGGCCATTGAGCTCGCTGTCGGCTTTCTGACGTTTGCCGCGCAGGCTGAAATCGTTATGCGTGATGGCTTCGATCAGATTGGTCAGCGTCGTCAGCTGAAAATTGAGCACCTGCCGGGTCATCAGCGAACAGTAGCCGATGAGCGTCAGAAAAATCAGCGCCACTAAGGCGATCAGATATCCGGAGTAATCATTCCAAATCATCAGCACGATAATCGCCAGCGACGAGGGAAGCGAGGCGATGATCAGCAGACGTTGCTGTAATGACTCGAGTGAGTGCCGGAACATAGAATTCAGCCTGTCCTTTTAAGACGACGATAAAAGGCGCTGCGGCTCAGCCCCAGCGATTCGGCCGCTTCAGAGGCGTTGCCGTTGTACACCGCGAGGCGTTTTTGCAGGGTTTCCTGCTCGATGTCTTCCAGCGTCAGTAAGTCAATCGGCTGACTTCTCGGCGTGTCAGACAGCGCGTTTTCCCCCGTTTTTTGCGGTTCACCTTCCGGATCGGCAGGCAGGGCGAGTCGCAGGAGGTGCGAGTCCAGCACGTGGCTGCTGCTGAGCAACACGGTGCGCTCCAGCGTGTGATTGAGCTCCCGGATATTGCCCGGCCAGGGGTAGTTTTGCAGCGTCTGCATCGCCTCGTCCGTGATGCTGAAGGCGGGTTTGCGGTAGCGCTCCGTCAGGCTTTTCAGCTTCCGTTTGACCAGCTCGGGGATATCCTCTTTTCGTTCACGCAGTGCGGGAATGCGGACTTCAAACGTGTTCAGGCGATAGTAGAGGTCTTTGCGGAATTCGCCGGCGTCGATCATCGTCGCTAGGTCGGCATTGGTGGCTGAGATAATACGAACATCCGCCGACTGGGTTTTACTCGCCCCGACTTTTTCAAACTGGCGCTCTTCCAGCATGCGCAGCAGTTTCGCCTGCTGGTTGATCGGCACATTGCCGACTTCATCGAGGAACAGGGTGCCGCCGTCCGCCAGTTCGAAGCGCCCGATGCGCTGGGTTTTAGCATCGGTAAACGCGCCTTTGACGTGGCCGAACATTTCGCTCTCAAACAGACTGTCAGGAATACAGCCCATATTGACCGAGACGAAGCTGGCGTCGCTGCGGGTCGAATGCTGATGAATGTAGTTGGCCAGCATGCTTTTGCCCGTGCCGTTTTCACCGGTGAGCAAGATGCTGGCATGACTCGGGATCACCTGCTGCAAAATCGCCATTACCTGCTTCATCGACGGAGATTGCGCCACCAGTTCATCTTGCAAACAGGGGTGAAGCTGGTGCTGCAGGAGGACGTTTTGCTGCTGCAACGAGCGCTGTTTTTTCAGGACTTCCACCAGTTGCAGCTGCACATTCAGCGCCTGCACCAGACGTTCGTTGTCCCAGGGCTTTTGAATGAAGTCGGCGGCCCCTTTCTTCATCGCGTCCACGGCGATATCGATAGACCCCCAGCCGGTCATGACGATAATCGGCAAATCGGGCTCAATCCGTTTGATGTCCGCAATCAGCTCGAGCCCTTCATTGCCTGACGTGGTATCACGCTGATAATTCAGATCCAGTAATGCGATATCGGGCTTGCCTTCCCGAACCTGCATGAGCGCCTCATCCGTCTGGGTGGCGGTGATAACATCGAACTGATGCAGTTTCAGCATCAATTTCAATGTCTTGATGATGCTGATGTCATCATCCGCCACCAGTACCTTGTAACTCGACTTCATGAGGCCCTCACTCTTTCCTGCTTAATTATTGATGTCTTAGCGCATCGATAGGCTGTATCTGGATGGCGCGTCTTGCCGGAACCAGCGTGGCGACGGTGACGACGACGGCAATCAGCAGTGCCGTGGCGACAAACAGCGCCGTTAACGCAATGCCCTGGCTGCCGAATATACGCAGTATCATCGGCGTGACGACAGCGATCACCGGCAGGCTAATCACCAGACCGATAGCCAGCTGCCACCATCCCTGCATCAGGATCAGCGAGAGGATGTTGGCTGGCGTCGCGCCCAGTGCGCGCCGCGTTCCCAGTTCGGCATAACGTTGGTGAATGCTCTTTGCCATCACCCCATAAATACCGCTGCCGGCAAGCAACACGGCCATAATTCCAAACATATTGAATAATATAGATATGTAACTTAAGCCGACAGTATTTCTTCCCACCACTTCCTGTAAAGTTTTCTCCTGATAGGCCGGAAGCTGATTATCGATGCGGCTGACGCTCGACTGAATAATATGGCTGAGATCTTCGTGATTCACCCCTTTAACGAGAATCGACATCTGTTCCTGCGGCGCTTGCAGCATAGAGCGGTAGGCCGTGGGCATCTCTTTGGTGTGACCGAAAGGCCGTCCCTGAATGATGTGGGGGATGATGCCGACCAGGGTGTACCAGTCGCGATCGTCGCCCTCGACCCATCGAATTTTCTTGCCGATCGGCACCGGCTCGTCGGGCAGGTAGCGATCGATAAACGAACGGGTGACGACAACCACCTTTTGCGAGCGGCTGTCATCGTTCATCGTCAGTAAACGGCCGGTCTCCGCTCTGACGCCCAGCGCTTCCAGCGTGCCGGGATAGGCAATCACATCATTCACGCGCGGGTACTGGTTGCGGTTGGAACGCAGATAGCTGGCCCCTTCGATTTCGACATTGCTGGTCGGCGTGAATTCGCCGGGCAAGCGGCTGATCAACCCTGACTGTTCCACCGACGGCTGAGATTTCAGCTCAGCGACGACGCGATTGTCGAAATTAAAGCTGTCGAGCGCGGTAGGGTAGGTTCTGTCCGGCAGGCTGACTTTGGCTGACCAGATGTTCTGTATCTGAACGCCGTAGTCGATTTTGGACGCCTGTACGACAACCAGCGACAGCAGCGCGCCGATACACAGCACCGCGCAGGAGAGGGCGACTTCGAAAATCACCAGAGCGCGGCTGATGCGGCTGCTGCTGCGGCTTTGCGCGCCGCGCGTTCCATCGCGCAACACGTCGTTGACGTTGCTGTTGACCATTTTCCAGGCGGGCAGCGCGCCGGTAATCAGGCTGGCCAGCGCCACCAGGACGAACGTTTTTATCACCGTGCCGGTATCGATACCCAGATGCCACCAGAAAGGCGGTTGATCCGGCACGATTCTGACAATCAGTTTATTGGTGAGAGACAGCCCCCAGCCGGCCAGCAACAGCCCAATCAGTCCGCCCATGCAGCAGATGATTGCGCTTTCCCACATCATTTGCAGGACGACGCGCAGGGGCGGTGCGCCGTGCGCGATACGAATCGCGGTTTCTTTGCTGCGTTCGATGGCGCGCACCAACAGCATATTGCCAACGTTACAGCAGGCCAGAAGCAGGACGAGTCCCACCGCCAACAGCATGATCAGGAAGATGGGTTTGGAGTCCTCTCCCATAAAGCTGTCCATGAAAGTCATGACGAAAGCCGACCGGCCTCGGTTGATTTCCGGATACTGCTGGGCTCGCGCGTCCATGATATTTTTCAGTTCCGCATCGACGTCGTCAGCTGAAAATCCGCGCTTAATCTTGCCGAAAATCTGAATCGTTGGCGCGTTCTCCACGGTGATGTGCCGTGGGTTTAGCGTCGAAGGTTGCCAAATCTGGTTATTCATCGGAAAGGCGAACCCTTCGGGCATGACGCCGATAATTCGGGTGCTGATGCCGTTGACGATAAAGGATTGGTCCAGAATGTCCTGACGCCCGCCAAAATAGTTCTGCCATATCTCATGACTGATCACCGCGACGGGATTGGCGCCTTCTCCGGTGTCCTGCGCGTTATAAATGCGCCCCAGTTCTGGCTGTACGCCTGTGTAGCTAAAGAGATCCGGTTCTGAGCGGATGGCGATATACCGCGAAGCCTGTCCATCCAGGCTGATATTGGCGACGTCGCCATAGTAGTAGCCGAGCTGCTCCAGACGCTGGCTTTTCGCCTTCATGTCCGTGAAGTCCATGTAGCTGATAGGCGAGTCGCCTAACCGGACGCCATTGATGCTCGGGCTGACGACCACCATGCGTTCCGCATCCTCGAAAGGCAGCGGTTTCAACACCAGCCCGTTAATGACCGAATACATGTAAATGCACATGCCGAGCCCAATGGCCATAATCAGCATGGTGAAAACAGAAAAACCGGGGCGTTTTAGCAAGAGACGACAGGCATAGCGCAAATCAAAAATCATCGACATCGGTTTCTCCTTAAACCACTCTGGCGAAGTGTTTCAGCTGATGGTCGTCAATCACCATACCGTCGAAAATTTCAATCTGTCGCAAGGCCCGGGCCGCTGAACGCGGGTCATGGGTCACCATGCAGATGGTTGAGCCGGCCTGATGGAGCTGATCGAACAACGACATCACGGCATCGGCATTACGCGAATCCAGGTTACCGGTCGGTTCATCCGCCAGCAGCAGGGATGGGTTGCCGACGATGGCGCGCGCCACCGCGACGCGCTGCTGCTGTCCGCCGGAAAGCTGGGAAGGGTAGTGTCTTCCCCGGTGTTTCATGTCCACTTTTTCCAGCGCGGCATCCGCCATGGCTTTCATTTGCTTGTTGCTGATGCCCTTGCGGTAGGTCAGCGGCAGCATGACGTTTTCGTCGACGGTAAGATCGCTGATCAGGTTAAAGGACTGAAAGACGAAACCTATCTCAAGGTTACGAATTTCCGCCTGCTGCTTGGCGGTCAGCGCATTGACGTTATGACCGTTAATCACATATTCGCCCTCCGTGGCCTTGTCCAGTAATCCGAGGATAGACAAGAGCGTGGACTTTCCACATCCCGACGGGCCGGAAATAGAAACATAATCCCCTTGGTTGATCGTGAAGCTCACATCACTCAGAGCATGAGTTTCCATTTCCTCAGTAAAAAACACTTTTTTGATGTTTTTAAGCTCGACAACTGCTGACATACAAGAATCCTTTATTAGCGAGTGATGCTTATTTGATCGACGTGTTCCCAGGATTGATAGCTCGACAAAATGATGTGATCCGACGCTACCAGCCCTGACGAGATAGCAATTTCATTTGCCGATCCCATCCCAAAGGTCACGGGTACTTTTACCGCACTTTTACCATCTGCTGCGAGCTTATACACGATCCCAGGCGTATTGCTCTGGGCGTACATCGGCCGCGGCGCGTAAATCACATCTTTCAGGTTCGCGACCTGCACGCGACCTTCGATACTGAGGTCCGGCCGCGCTTCGTTGGGCAGCGGTTCCGTGAACTCGACGTCAACCTGCACCGTGCCATTGATGACGGCAGGATCGATGCGGGACACTCTGCCGTGGATCTGGTTGGTGTGAGTATTGATCAGCACGGATTGATCGAGCGCGACGTCTCGGATCTGGCGCTCAGGCACTTTTAATTCGGCGATGAGCTGATCCTTACGCGCAACGCGAGCGAGGCTAAATCCATTGGTGATGTGTTGTCCCACTTCAATATTGGTGACCTGAATAATACCGGCTTCGCTCGCTTTTACCGTCAAAGAACGTATCTGCGTTTCCGCCCGCGCCAACATATTTTTCAATTTGCTGAGCCGTGCGTCGTCCGCTTCTTTGTTTTCCTTTTGCACGACGGCCAGTTTTTCAAGCTGCTCTTTCGTGTACATCAGGCTTTGCCGGGTTTGTTCGGTCGCGAGCTTTGAGCGATGCAGGACCAGAAGGGGGACTGAGCCGTCGTTACGCTTATTCAGCATTTCGGCGACATCATATTCGAGTTTGGCGTGGCGGTACTCTTGTTCCGCTTTGACGATAGCGATTTTGGCGGCCAGATAAGCGCTCTCCTGCTGGCCCCGCAGCGCTTTATTTTCGGCTTCCTTCGCGCCGATCTCCCACCGCAGTTCTTCCGTGGTCTGAATCAGCTCCGGATTGACCAGCACGGCGATAACGTCTCCAGGCTCTACGGCGGCGCCGGGTTTGACTTTCACTGACTCGACGATGCCGTCGATATTCGATGATATCCAGGTCGCATTGCGCGGAGCCAAAATGCCATTGCCCTGAACCTCGATCGTCATGTCGCCTTGTTTAACCTGACCAATCAATACGTTGGAGGCTCTTACTTCAAAACCGCTCGGATCAAAACTGATCAACAAATACCCAGCAATAAGCACGCACAACGCGCTCCCTGCGATTAAAAAGGGTTTGAGACGTCCCTTCTTAATTGTTCTTTTAATATCCATTTCGACATACTCATTCCAATAAACTCGGGCTTATAAAGCATGTTTTATGCCAATTTTTAACTTATTGATTAATATGATTTTTTGTTTTGTTGGTTTTTAATAATTCTCACTTTTGGGATTAAGTTAACGCTTTAAGTTAAAAATGGGACAGTAAGATAGGTGATTGAAATATGTGATTAACTTTAGGCTTGATTAAGAATTCGTCGCTAAATGGGGGAGGCGGGGCCATCGTCGTGGCGGTATTGCCGACCGGCATTAGCGTGTTTCGCCCCGGCATCAGGTCAGAAATAGTCAGCGTCGTTGGATATCATTGACGTCAGGAAAGGATCGATCGGGAAAGCGTTGAAGGGTATCGCTGTCGCACCGAGCGTCCGGAGAGGTCATGTCTGATGATGTTTGCTTCGACGCCTTCCACCCAAAATGGACGGGAGGCGTCGTGGTTTGGGGAATTAAAAATCCCAGTCCTCGTCTTCCGTTTCGACGGCTTTGCCGATGACATACGATGAGCCGGAGCCGGAGAAGAAGTCGTGGTTCTCGTCGGCGTTCGGCGACAGCGCCGCCAGGATTGCCGGATTGACGTCCGTCATGCTGGCGGGGAACAGCGGCTCATAGCCGAGATTCATCAGCGACTTATTGGCGTTGTAATGCAGGAATTTCTTCACGTCTTCCGTCAGGCCCACCTCGTCATACAACGCCGCGGTATAGTCGACCTCGTTGTCGTACAGATCTTGCAGCAACTCGTAGGTGTACGCCTTGATCTGCGCCTGACGGGCGGCATCCACACGTTTGAGTCCCTGCTGGAACTTGTAGCCGATGTAGTAGCCGTGGACCGCCTCATCGCGAATGATCAGCCGGATAAGATCCGCCGTGTTGGTCAAACGCGCGCGGCTGGCCCAGTACATCGGGAGATAGAAGCCGGAGTAGAACAGGAACGATTCCAGAAACACGCTGGCGACTTTCTTCATCAGCGGATCGTCGTGCTCGTAGTGTTTCAGGATCAGGGCGGCCTTGTTTTGCAGCGCCTCGTTTTGTTCGCTCCACAAATAGGCGTCGTCCACCTCGCGGGTTTGGCACAGCGTGGAGAAAATCGCGCTGTACGAACGGGCGTGCACGGCTTCCATAAAGCAGACGTTGGACAGCACCGCCTCTTCGTGCGGCGTGATGGCGTCTTGCATCAGCGACGGCGCGCCGCGCGTGTTTTGCAGGGTGTCCAGCAGCGTCAGGCCGGTGAATACCCGAATCGTCAGCTGCCGCTCTTGAGCGGTGAATTGCGCCCAGGAAGGAATGTCGTTCGACAGCGGAATTTTTTCCGGCAGCCAGAAGTTGGCGGTCAGTCGATTCCAGACCTCCAGATCTTTGTCATCCTGCGGTCGGTTCCAGTTAATCGCCCGCAGCGGGGGAAGTTTGCTCATAGCGTCAGTTCCGTCAATAAAATCACAATGCGCAGGATACGCAGCCTTCAATCTCAGTGCCTTCCAGCGCCATCTGACGCACCCGGATGTAGTAGAGGGTTTTAATCCCCTGTTTCCAGGCATAAATCTGCGCCTTGTTGATGTCGCGGGTCGTGGCGGTATCCGGGAAGAACAGCGTTAACGATAGCCCCTGATCCACATGCTGGGTCGCCACCGCATAGGTATCGATAATTTTCTGCGGGCCGATGTCGTAGGCGTCCTGATACAGCGGCAGGTTCTCATTGGTCATGAACGGCGCCGGATAGTACACCCGTCCGATTTTGCCTTCTTTACGGATTTCAATGCGCGACACGATGGGATGAATGCTGGCCGTGGCGTGGTTGATGTAAGAGATGGAGCCGGTGGGCGGGATCGCCTGTAGGTTCTGGTTATACAGACCGTGCGCGATCACGCGGTCCCGCAACTGCTGCCAGTCTTCACGGTTCGGCAGGTGAATGCCGTTGCCTTTGAACAGCGCGCGGACTTTCTCCGTGGCGGGCCGCCACTCCTGCTGAAGATACTTGTCAAAGAACGCGCCGCTAGCGTAAGTCGAGCGCTCAAAGCCTTTGAAGGTTTCCTGCCGCTCGATAGCCAGCTGGTTAGAGGCGCGCAGCGCATGATAGGCCACGGTGTAGAAGTACATGTTGGTGAAATCCAACGCTTCTTCCGAACCGTAGTACATGCCTTCCCGTGCCAGATAGCCGTGCAGGTTCATTTGGCCGAGGCCGATGGCGTGTGAGTCTGCGTTACCTTTCGCGATGGAGGGAACCGCGTTGAGCTGGCTCATATCGGAGACGGCGGTCAGTCCGCGCACGGCGAACTCCACGGCACGGCCGATATCCTTGCCGTCCATCACATTGGCGATGTTCAAAGAACCGAGGTTGCAGGAAATGTCCTTCCCGATCTTCCGATAAGTCAGATCCTCTTCGTACTCGCTTGCCTGATTGACCTGCAGGATCTCCGAACACAGGTTGCTCATGTTGATGTGGCCGTGGATCGGGTTGGCCCGATTGACCGTGTCTTCGAACATCATGTACGGGTAGCCGGATTCGAACTGGATCTCGGCCAGCGTTTGGAAGAACTGACGCGCGCTGATGGTCCATTTGCGGATCGACGGGTTGTCGATCATCTCCTGATATTTTTCGCTGATGGCGATTTCCGACAGCGGCTGACCATAAACCCGCTGAACATCGTAAGGAGAGAACAGGTGCATCTCTTTGTTTTCACGCGCCAGATGGAGCGTGATATCCGGGATCACCACGCCGAGCGACAGCGTTTTTATCCGAATTTTTTCGTCCGCGTTTTCCCGCTTGGTATCGAGGAAGCGCAAGATATCGGGGTGGTGAGCGCTCAGATAGACCGCGCCCGCGCCCTGACGCGCGCCGAGCTGGTTGGCATAAGAAAAGGCGTCTTCCAGCATTTTCATCACCGGGATGATGCCCGATGACTGATTCTCGATACGTTTGATAGGCGCGCCGGTTTCGCGGATGTTGCTCAGCGTGAATGCGACGCCGCCGCCGCGTTTGGATAGCTGCAACGCGGAGTTCACGGCCCGGCCGATGGACTCCATGTTATCTTCGATGCGCAGCAGGAAGCACGAAACCAGCTCGCCGCGCTGCTGCTTGCCGCAGTTGAGGAACGTCGGCGTCGCGGGCTGGAAACGCCCGGTCATCATCTCATCGACCAGGGCGCTCGCCAGCGTCTCATCGCCGCGCGCCAGCGTCAGCGCGACCATGCAGACCCGGTCCTCAAACCCTTCCAGATAGCGTTTGCCGTCAAAGCTTTTCAGCGCGTAGCTGGTGTAAAACTTGAATGCGCCGACGAACGTTTTGAAACGAAACTCGTGGCCGTAAGCCTGTTGAAACAGCGCTTTGATAAAACCGGCATCGTACTGGGCCAACACGTTGGCTTCGTAGTAATTCTCATCCTGCAGGGAGGCCAGCTTGTCTTCCAGCGTGGCGAAGCGCTGCGTTTTGGGCGCGACATGCTGCGCGAGATACTGACTGATGGCCTGCTGATCCTGCTCCAGCTGAATCCGGCCGTCGGCATCGTAAATGTTAAGCATGGCGTTGAGTGCATGGTAGTCGAGCCCGCTGTCGAGGGGCCGCGTCATCACTGGTTCTGCTGTAGCCAAAGGTTGACTCCTTTACGCACGTTTTCCACATCTTCAGGCATACCGGACAGTTCGAAGCGGTACAGGCAGGGCACCTGGCATTTGCGCGCGATAATGTCTCCCGCAATACCGTAGGCTTCACCGAAGTTGCGGTTGCCTGCGGCGATGACGCCCCGAAGAAGATGCCGATGGGAAGGGTTGTTGAGAAAGTGGATCACCTGACGCGGCACTGCGCCAATCACCGTGCCGCCGCCATAGCTGGGAACCACCAAAATATAGGGTTGCGTGACCTCTTCCATCACCGCGCTCGGTCGAATGGGGATACGGATGGCCGGGAGTCCCACTTGGTCGATGAAACGACGCGTGTTCTCTGACTGGCTGGAGAAATAGATCAACAACGGATTCATGAATTGGCCTCAGACGGCAATGGCACGCAGCGCATGAATTTTGTCGGGGCGAAAGCCGCTCCAGTGTTCCTGTCCGGCCACGACCACCGGCGCCTGCTGGTGACCCAGCGAGCGGACGTAGGCCAGCGCCTGCGCGTCCTGAGTCAGATCGATTTTATTATAGCCAATCTGGTGTTTGTCGAGCGCTCGACAGGTGGCATCGCACTGCGGGCAGTTGGATTTGCTGTAAACAGTAATGCTCATGATTCGTATTCACCTCTAGGCGCAAAAAAGGGGGGCGAAACGCCCGATGGAGACGGTCTGCCGCGGTGGCACACGTGATGTCGTCTTCTGAAAGGTAATACTAGATATAGTGGTGAAAAATATCAACCACGCAATATATGGGATTTTTAAGGAAGCTAAGCACAAGAAAAGCCTAAGGGCAGGCGCCCTTAGGCTTGGCGGTCACATGGCGGGGATGTTTCTGCCGTAATAAATTTCCTGCATTTCGCGATACAGCAGATCGGTAATCCGCTGATGCTCTTCCGGACTCAGCGCATCCGGGCTGGCGTTGAACAGGTAGTGCTTCAGATCGAAATCTTTCAGCAGCATTTTAGTGTGGAAAATATTTTCCTGGTAAACGTTCACATCCATCAGGTGATACAGCGACTTCATATCATCCGACATAAAGTTTTGTATTGAATTGATTTTATGGTCGATGAAGTGTTTAACGCCGTTCACATCGCGGGTAAATCCGCGCACGCGATAGTCGATAGTCACGATATCCGATTCCAGCTGATGGATCAGATAGTTAAGCGCCTTAAGCGGGGAAATGACGCCGCAGGTCGACACTTCGATATCGGCACGGAATGTACACAACCCGCCTTCCGGATGACTTTCCGGGTAGGTGTGCACGCAGATATGGCTTTTGTCCAAATGGGCTACGACCGAATTCGGCAGCGGGCCGGGATGTTCGGAGGTATCCACGTCACGCGGATCTACGGGTTCCTCGCTGACCAAGATGGTCACGCTCGCGCCCTGCGGCTCATAATCCTGGCGGGCTATGTTCAGGACGTTGGCGCCGATAATAGAACAGGTTTCGGTCAGGATTTCTGTCAAACGGTTCGCGTTATATTGCTCGTCGATGTAGGCAATATAACCATCGCGATCGGCTGGCGTTTTGGCATAACAGATATCGTAGATACAAAAACTCAGGCTCTTGGTCAGATTGTTAAAGCCATGTAGTTTCAGCTTTTGCAATTTAATTCACCCCCTTATGGATGCGAGTCTCAGCGCGCGGCTGACAACGCATTCAGTAAATACTGCGGCAGGGCAAAGCTGCCGACGTGGATGGCCGGATTGTAGTAGCGGCAGTCGATTCCCGTCGCGGCGAAACGTTCCTGCAGACTTTCCGGGCTCAGTTGGCGTAAGGCTGGGTTGTTGCTCGCCCAGGCGAAGGTCATGATCCCGCCGTAATAGGTGGGGATCGCCGCCTGATAGAAGCTGACGTCGCTAAAGTAGTGGCTCAGCTTGTTGTGGCTGGTGACCGCCTCATCCTGCTGGAGGAAACAAACGCCGTTTTGCGCCACGAAAATACCGCCGTCGTTCAGGCAGCGTGCGCAACCTTCATAGAAATCGGAGGTAAACAGGCTTTCTCCGGGACCTATCGGGTCAGTGCAGTCGGAGATAATGACGTCGAATTTGTCCTGGCAGGCTTTAACGAAGTTCACGCCGTCGTCGATGACCAGACGGAAACGCGGATCGTCATAGGCGCCTGCGCTGTGGTTCGGCAGGTACTGACCGCAGAACTCCACTACGCCGGCGTCGATTTCGACCATCGTGATCTGTTCAACGCCGCGATGACGACAGACTTCGCGCAGCATCCCGCCGTCGCCGCCGCCAATAATCAGTACGCGTTTGGCATTGCCATGCGCCAGCAGGGGCACGTGAGTCAGCATCTCATGATAGATAAACTCGTCACGTTCGGTGGTCTGCACCACGCCATCCAGCGCCATCACTCGTCCCAGCGCGGCGTTTTCGAAAATAATCAGGTCCTGATGGTCGGTCTTTTCGTGATAGAGCACGTTGTCTACAGCAAAGTACTGACCGAAGTTGGCATGGAGTGTTTCATACCAAATTTCTTTCTGGGACATGTTAGTGCTTCCTCCGCGATAACAGCCATGAAAATTGGCGCGCTATGATAGCTAACTCTTATTAGGCTTGCACGGTCAAATTTCACGCAGCGCGGAGGATTTGGACAATTACTGGGTATTCGCCAGCAGACTGAGCGAATTTCGTGCCAGTGACTGGCATTTTTTTTGGGTGGGGATGGCGATACCGCTCAAATCGCGATAGCTGGATTCGCCCAGGGTGATCATGTCGTAGGTGTTGTAGTTGCTCAAATCCCAGCGGTTTTGCTGAGCAAATCCTACCAGCGCGCGGCGAATTTGTTCATTGGGCAGATCCTGGTAGCCACAGTTATTTTTCAGATACACGAAAATAGCCGTCAGATCGGCCAGATCTTCGGCTTCGAATTCGTTAAGTGCTTTACTGGCGGAGGAGACACTCAACAGACTTAGCAAGAGTAGCGCCAGTGCGGATTTTTTCATGATTAGACCTGTTTCATACTACCGTTGGTGAGACGTTACCACAGTTATTATCGCGGATTCCAAGTTTTATTATGCGGTTAAGCGCTCCTTTGCCTACCACGATCCACCGTGTTAAGTAGGCCTTGACGGACCGCCAAGGCTAAGTATTGACCAATAGCCGGATTACCGCCTTTTTCTCGCAGATTGATTTCATGACGACTGAGTTATGCTCTGTTATTAATAGTGTTATCTGAAACTTTCTCTATGCTTTTACCTATGAATCTCAGTATCTGGCGCGTCAGTAGCGGGTGGTTGGCGGGGATGCTGCTGTTTCCTGTATGGGCGGTGGCTGTGCTGGCCGTGGTTGAACCGGGCATGAGCATGGCTTCCCTGTGGGCGATGTTGCCGCGCTATGGGATAAATACCCTGACGATTATGGCGGAGAGCGCGGCAATCAGTTTATTGCTGGCGCTTCCGTTCGCCTGATCATGGCCCACTACCGTTTCCGGGGACAGCGCTGGCTGCACCTGGCGCTCCTGCTGCCGTTGGCCATGCCGTCCTATCTGCTGGCGGCCGTGTATGGCGAACTACTGGAGTTCGGCGGTCCGGTCCGGCAAACCTTCTATGCGCTTTCCTTCGCCAGCCTGTCAGGTTGGGGCTTCGACTGGAGCCCGCCGCTGCGTCAACTGAGTTGCAGCCTGTGTCTGGCGTTGGCGCTGTTTCCCTATCTCTACCTGCTGTTGCGCGCCACGCTGATGAGCCTGCCGGAAGGCATGATGCAATCCGGTCGGTTGCAGTGTCCCTCCGCGCTGCGCATGTTTTTTCGCGTTCGTTTTCCTTTGGTTCGCCCGACGCTGTGGCTGGGTCTGGCTGTCGTGGCGTTGGAAGCCGTGTCGGATTACGGAGCGGCGAATTATTTTTCGGTGCCGACGCTGACGACCATCAGCATGGATTTCTGGCGCGATAAGGCCCAGTTCGGGACGGCGGCGCGTATGGCGCTGGTGCTTCTGCCGTTGATCGTGCTGCTGGGCGCGATAGCGCGTCACGGTCGTCTCTGGCAAGTCCGTTACCAACGCCCCGCATCGCTTTATCCGGCCGAGCGGCCGGAGTCGCCGATTTGGCTCCGCCGCATCACGCTGTCGGCCGGTTGGGGGCTGGTGCTGCTGGCGTTCGGCGTGCCGCTGTTGTGGCTGGCGCATCACTGGCTGACGACGACGGTCACCATCTGGACGCTGCCGCTATTGCTGGCGACCATCAACAGCGTACTGGCGGCTTCGTGCGCGATGCTGATTTCGCTGGGGCTGGCGATGTTGTATCTGTTCGATAAGCGGACCGCGGACAATCCTGCGTTTCGGCATCCGCTGCGCTGGCTGGGGTTTAATCGTGTGCTGCCGGGGAGCCTGGCGGGCATGGGCGTGCTGGTGGCGCTGATGCTGTTCGATTCGCGCGGCATGCCGTTGGCGATGGGCGTTTTGTCCGGATCGGTACTGATGTTGATCCTGGTCTATAGTTTGCGAGGCGCCAGTCTCATTATCGCCCCGCTGCACCAGCAGTTGCGTCAGCTGCCGCCCGGGATGAACGCGATGAGTCGAACGCTGGGCTATTCCACGGCGCAAAACGTGTGGCTGAACGTCTTTCCGTCTGTCCGCGGAACGCTACTCGTCGGCGCGCTGCTGGTTTGGAGCGAAAGCCTGCGAGAGCTGAACGCTTCGCTGCTGCTGCAGCGCGTCAACGTCGATACTCTGTCGACCTATGTGTTCGGCTTTGTCGAATCCGACCAACTGGCATGGGCCGCCGCGCCGGCGTTTCTGCTGGTGTTGCTCGGCGTGCCGCCGTTATTCGGACTTCATCGTCTGCTACAGAGGGAAGGATAAATTCCGCATGACCATGCCTGATATCTTGTCGGTGCGCGAACTGCACTGCGGCTACCCATCTCGTCCCATCCTGGACGGCATCACTTTTTCCATTCATGAAAGCGAACTGGTTTGTCTGCTGGCGGAAAGCGGGGAGGGCAAGAGTACGTTGCTCAAGGCCATCACCGGGCTGATTGCGCCGACGCAGGGCCAGATTGTGCTGGCGGGAACGCCCGTCAACGGCGAGCCTCCTTCTTCCCAGTCTGTCGGGATGGTGTTTCAGGATGACGCATTGTTCCCGCATCTGACCGTGAGGGAAAACGTCCGCTTTGGGATGCAGCACATCCCCGGCGAAGCGTCCCGTCGTGTACTGGAGGAGTCGCTGGCGCTGATGGGCGTGACGGATATCGCGCAGCGTTACCCGCATGAATTGTCGAAAGAGCAGTGCCTGCGCGGCGCGCTGGCCCGTACGCTGGCCTGTCGTCCCTCGCTGCTGCTGCTGGATGCTGCGTTTACCGGGATAGACAGCCAGCATCGTTACCCGTTGCTGACGCAGCTACGCCGGCTGTTGAAACAACACCATATCGCGGCCCTGTTCGTGACCACCGAGAGAGAAGACGCCTTTGCCTTCGCCGACCATTTGATGCTGATGCGCAAGGGCCATCTGGTTCAGCAGGGCGTATCCGCCGACTTGTACTATCGACCGGTGAACCGCTACACCGCGGACTTCATGGGCTACGGCAATTATCTGCCGGTGAAGATTACCGGTGACAAAGACTGGAAGAGCTTTCTGGGCGAGCATCATGCGGCGCGTTCGCTGGGGCTGGAGTCGGGGATGATGCGAGACTGGTTGGTGCGTCCGCAGGAAATCGCGCTGGCGCTGGACCCGGAAGGCGCGGCAGTGATCGAGGATCGCCTATTTCTGGGAACGAATAACCTATATCGGGTGAGAGTGGGGGATGATGTGCTACAGGTCCAGACCAATAACTGGTTTGAGCCTGACCAGCCGGTCAGACTCAGTATTCGTACCGAACAACCGGTCTTTTTTCCTCATCAAGAAGGCAAGACCGTGATTACAGGCCCGGCGGCTAGGCACTTCGATGTAATCGCCTTCAACGGTGTGGCGGTAATAGCGTCCGTCTTTGACGTAAAAACGTTCGCCGTTGACGTCCAATACCGTCATCGTGTTCGTGGTCTCAACGTTATCCGGGTTGTCGACCACGACATAGCCTTCCTGATCCGGACGATAAAATATGCCGTTCAGTACGTAGTAAGTCAGTCCGGCGATCAGCACGGTTTCGACTCCTGGCGGCAGATGGTCGTAGTGAAAACCGGGACCCGGCCCCGGGCCATGATCGTGACCATGCCACCTATCCGGGCCGCCAGGCGCGGCAAAGGCCGCTGGCATGAGGCTCAGCACTGCGAAAGCTGTCACTAATCTTTTCATACGAAATTCCTGTGTTGCCATGGGACGATCACATAAACCTTAGCAGGTTTACTTATCCGCAGCGCCTTTTTGCGGTGCGGGCGGAACTTCACGCACGCTCACGCTGACTTCATAGGTCTTACCGTTGCCGGCAGCAGGGACGTTGGAAACCAGTTTGTTCACGCCTGCGACGGGATCGTTAGTCTGTAGAGAAGCCTGATACAACGCCGGCGGCATTGGGTGGAACGGCGGATGGTGCGGCATACGGTCATGGTCGTTATCGCCGTGGTCGTGGCCTTCCATCTGCGGCGCGCCCTGTTCCGGATGCGCAAAGGCGCTGGGCAGGGTAGCGAAAAGAGAGAAAGCGGCGATGGCGGCAGCGATGCCATAACGTTGGGTTAATGTTTTCATAAATGCACCTCTTCAGTAGGGGGTAGCCCTATATAAGGGCATTCTCCGTCTGAGGGGCAACCCGCTTTACCCAGCTTTATACGGGCATAACACAATCCTGATTATTTTGTGCAAACGTTGCGGTCAACGCAGTTTTTTTAGCGATATTCCTACGATTGGACAGTACCTTAGCAGCCCGCTTTGGGCGCTGAACATGAAAGCGCCTGTTAGTGGAAGGGGGCTTTTGCTATACTCCGCGGCCATATCTTCTGGTGCGCACAGGTCGCGTATTCAGCATCGGGGTATGGCCTGCGAGGCGATACAGAACACATCCTTTCAATGAGTTTTCAATATGATGAAACACACCGTCGACGTCATGATCTCCGAGCAGGACATCAAGGCGCGTGTAGCCGAACTCGGTCGCCAAATCAGCGCGCATTACCAGAACAGCCAGAGCGACATGGTGCTAGTGGGATTATTGCGCGGCTCGTTCATCTTCATGGCGGACCTGTGCCGGACGTTGGAAGTGTCTCACGAAGTCGATTTCATGACGGCGTCGAGCTACGGCAATAGCATGAACTCTACGCGTGACGTGAAGATTCTGAAGGATCTGGACGAAGACATTCGCGGAAAAGATGTGCTGATCGTGGAAGATATCATCGACTCAGGCAACACCCTGAGCCGAGTACGAGAAATCCTGCAGCTGCGCGAACCGAAGTCCCTCGCCATCTGCACGCTGTTGGATAAACCGTCGCGTCGTGAAGTTGAAGTGCCCGTCGAATGGGTTGGCTTCTCAATCGAAGACGAATTCGTGGTGGGTTACGGCATCGACTACGCGCAGCACTATCGTCACCTGCCGTACGTCGGCAAGGTCGTGCCGGAGTAAACTTCCCCATTGATCCGAAAGGCAGAATAAAAGAGCCGCGCCACCTGCGAACGATGAGCGCGGCTTTTGACTTCGATTAGTCTACCCGGGAAGATGACAGCAGTGAGGACATCGTACGGCGGTAGCGCTGTTCCAGCGATTCGCGACTGGTGGCGGTGACTTCCAGATCGCTTAGCCGACCGTCCTGAATACCGTAGACCCAGCCGTGAATCATCACCTTCTGGCCCCGTTTCCAGGCGGACTGCATGATCGTGGAGTGGCCGAGGTTATAAACCTGCTCTACCACGTTGAGCTCACACAGCTTGTTGAAGCGCTCTTCGGGAGGCAATTCTCCCAGCAGAGAGCTATGCTTGTACCACAGATCGCGGATGTGCAGCAGCCAGTTATTAATCAGCCCCAGTTCGGGGTTTTCCACCGCCGCCTGTACGCCGCCGCAGCCGTAGTGACCGCAGATGATGATGTGTTCTACCTCTAACACTTCGACCGCATACTGCACGACCGACAGGCAGTTCAAATCGGTATGGATCACCAGGTTGGCGACGTTGCGGTGAACAAAGAGCTCTCCCGGCTCCAGGCTGGTCAGGCTCTCCGCGGGAACCCGACTGTCCGAACATCCAATCCATAGAAAACGCGGGCGCTGCGCCTGAGCTAATCGTTCAAAATAACCCGGATCTTCCTTCACCATCTTTTCGGACCAATTCTGGTTATTAGCGATAAGCGTTTCGATTGTTTTCATGAAAGTAAATGACCTGTAACAACAAATGGCAGTGGAGTTAATATAGAGCAATCACTGGGGTTTTAACATTGAAAACTGACGTACACACTGACAATAAGGCATCCTTTTTCTTATGACGTATGCACTGGAACTAGCGAAATTAAGCAAGACCTACCCAGGAGGAGTCAAAGCGCTGCGAGGGATTGATTTACAGGTTGAGGCCGGCGACTTTTATGCGTTGCTGGGACCGAACGGCGCGGGGAAATCTACTACCATCGGCATTATCAGCTCATTGGTGAACAAGACCTCAGGCAAAGTTAACGTCTTTGGTTACGACATCGACCAGGACATCGTCAACGCCAAACGCCAGCTGGGTCTGGTGCCGCAGGAATTCAACTTCAACCCGTTTGAAACGGTCTATCAGATTGTGACGCATCAGGCGGGTTACTACGGCGTCGATCGTAAAACGGCGCAGCAACGCGCCGAAAAATACCTTAACCAGCTCGATCTGTGGGGCAAACGCAATGAGCGGGCGCGCATGTTGTCCGGCGGCATGAAGCGGCGTCTGATGATCGCCCGCGCCCTGATGCATGAACCCAAATTACTGATCCTCGACGAACCGACGGCAGGGGTGGATATCGAACTGCGCCGGTCTATGTGGGGGTTCCTGAAGGAGCTGAACGGTCAGGGCACCACCATTATTCTGACCACGCACTACCTCGAAGAAGCCGAAATGCTGTGCCGCAATATCGGCATTATCCAGAACGGCCTGCTGGTGGAAAACACCTCAATGAAGCAACTGCTCTCCAAACTGCAATCGGAAACCTTCATTCTCGATCTGGCGTCCAAGAGCGCCTTGCCTCGTCTGGACGGCTATCAGCATCGGCTGGTGGATACGACGACGCTGGAGGTCGACGTGAAACGGGATCAGGGGCTGAACGGCGTATTCAGTCAACTGAGCGCGCAGGGCATTCAAATACTGAGCATGCGCAACAAGGCTAACCGGTTGGAAGAGCTATTCGTCAGTCTGGTTAACCATCATGGAGAACATGCCAACGAGGAGAAAGCATGAGCAGGTTGTATTGGGTCGCATTGCAGAGTATCTGGACGAAAGAAGTGAATCGTTTTGCCCGTATTTGGGTGCAAACGCTCGTGCCGCCGGTCATTACCATGACGCTCTATTTCATTATTTTCGGCAACCTCATCGGCGCGCGCATCGGCGAAATGCATGGCTTCACCTACATGCAGTTCATCGTTCCCGGTCTTATCATGATGTCAGTGATTACTAACGCCTACGCCAACGTCGCGTCGTCGTTCTTTAGCGCGAAATTCCAGCGCAACATCGAAGAACTGCTGGTAGCGCCGGTGCCGACGCACATCATCATCGCCGGATATATCGGCGGCGGAATGGCGCGCGGGATCTGCGTGGGCATTCTGGTGACCGCCGTGTCGCTGTTCTTCGTTCCGTTACAGGTGCATGCCTGGTGGATGATTGTGGTGACGCTGTTGCTAACCGCGATACTGTTTTCGCTGGCCGGTCTGTTGAACGCGGTGTACGCCAAAACCTTTGACGACATCAGCCTGATCCCGACCTTTGTGCTGACGCCGCTGACTTACCTCGGCGGGGTCTTTTATTCGCTCACGCTGCTACCGCCGTTTTGGCAGTCCGTCTCCCAGCTGAACCCGATCGTGTACATGATCAGCGGTTTCCGCTACGGCTTCCTCGGGATCAACGACGTTTCACTGACGTTGACGCTCGGCGTGCTGGTGATCTTTATCGTCGCGTTTTATGCGGTGGCGTGGTGGCTCATCGAGCAGGGTCGCGGCCTGCGCGGCTAATGTGTCCGCCCCCTTCGGGGGGCGTTTTTGATTATCGGCATCAACAAGTCAATTCCCTATGCACTTTCAATCCAGGACGGCCGCGTTAGGTATCGGTCTGGCGCTTCTGGCGTTGCTGACCGGCGCAGAGGCATTATCGCGCTACGCTGAACCGTCTTCCGAATATCGAACGCTCATCCACGACAGCAATGTCTACGCCTCGATTGGCGACAGCATGACTATCGTCGCGGAAATCAAACGCGGCGAAGTGGTCCGGGTACGTCCCGGCACCGAAGAGCGCGATGCGATCGCTTTCGGCTTCGGCTCTGGCTTCATCGATAAACATGCGCTCGGCGACTCAGCCGACGCCCCCTCGGCACCCGAGGGGCCGCTGACGCCTTGCCCCCGACGTAATCTCATCACGCCGAGGGCGGTGACGCTCTACACGGCGCCGGATGACGACAGCCCGACGATGGGCGTGATGGCGGGCAACCTGCGCTATCCTATCGCCGGACAACGACATGACCGCTTCAATCATCTCTGGTATGAAATCAGCCTGGGCGATCGGCCTGCGTTTGTCAGAGCGCGGGACAGTGAACAGGACAACGGTATTCCGGTGCTGACCTATCACTATCTCCTGACCGACGCCGAGAACACGCGGTTTTTGCATACCTCGACGACGACGTCCGACGACGCATTCAACCGCCAGATGGCCTACCTGAAAGAAGCTGGTTACACGACGCTTTCGCTGTATCAGCTGGAGGATTACCTGCATAACCGCATCAATCTGCCGGGCAGGGCGGTGGTGCTAACGTTTGACGATGGCCTCAAGTCCGTGTGTCGCTACGCCTATCCGCTGCTTAAGCAGTATGGATTTCACGCCACCGCCTTCATCATCACTTCGCGCATCAAGCGCCATCCGCAGCCGTGGGACCCGAACTCGCTGCAGTTTATGAGCAGCAGTGAACTCCGGCAGATTGCCGATGTGTTCGACTTCCAGTCACATACCCATTTTCTGCATCGACTGGGTCCCGCGCGTCGCCCGGTTTTATTGAGTCGCACGCTGCGTAATATCGAGCTGGATTTCGAGCATACGCGGCGTGCGTTGTCACCGTTTAACGCTCAGGTGTGGTATTTGTCCTATCCGTTCGGCGGCTACTCCCCGACAGCGGTTCAGGCGGCGAAGGACGCGGGCTTTCATATGGCGTTGACGACGAAACAGGGAAAGGTACTGCCGGGGGACAATCCGTTCGCGCTGAAAAGACTGTTCATATTGCGCACGGACTCGATTGAGACGATGGCGGCGCGGCTGGCCAACTAGTGGACGGTTTGGGCGGTAAAACAGCGCCGCAGACACGGCGCCATGGGGGATCAGGCTAACTGCACCGGAATGGCTTTCGCCGTACGCTGAAGTTCGTTTTTGTCGTTGAAATAGGCGACTTTCGGGTGATGCGTGCGGGCCTGTTCGTCCGACATCTGCACGTAAGAGCAGATGATCATGCGGTCGCCGACGCAGGCGCAGCGCGCGGCCGCGCCGTTGACGGAAATGATGCGCGATCCGCGCTCGGCGGCGATGGCGTAGGTGGAAAAACGCTGACCGTTGTCCACGTTGTAAAGATCGATGGCTTCATATTCCAAAATGCCCGCGGCTTCCATGAAGTCGAGGTCGATGGCGCAAGAGCCTTCGTAGTGTAAGTCGGCCTGAGTCACTTTGACCCGGTGCAGTTTGCCTTGCAGCATAGTTCTTATCATTAGCGAATACCGGGTGTCGATTATGCGGTGAGATCAACCTGCAGGTTATCGATAAGCCGCGCTTTTCCGAGCCAGGCGGCCATCAGAATTACGCCGCGGGCGCTGTCAGTCGTCAGCGGATGCAGCGAGTCCGCGTCGCGGATAAACAGTTCATCCGGCGTAAAGCCCGCGTTGCGCAGCGCTTCCTCCGCCCGGCCCAGAATTTCGTCAATTTGCCGGTTGCCGGTCGCCAGTTCTTCCGCGATGGCGTGCATAATGCGCGGCAGCTGAGGCGCGATCTTGCGCTCTTCGGGCGTGAGGTAACCGTTGCGGGAGCTGAGCGCCAGCCCGTCCTGAGCGCGGACAATCGGTACGCCCACGATACTGATGTCGTAGCCCATATCCGCCACCATCTGACGAATGAGCGCCAACTGCTGATAATCTTTTTCGCCGAAGCAGGCGACATCCGGCTGTACCAGATTGAACAGTTTGCTGACCACCGTGGCGACGCCGCGGAAATGGCCGGGACGGCTGGCGCCCTCCAGCATCTGCGACAGACCGGGGACTTCGACAAACGTTTGCTGCTCAATCCCGGCGGGATAGATGTCCTGCGCTGCCGGAGCGAACACCAGATCGGCCCCGCGTTGGGTCAGGCGCTCGCAGTCTTCTTGCAGCGTACGCGGGTAGCGATCCAGATCGTCCGCGCGTTCGAACTGCATTGGGTTGACGAAAATGCTGACGATAACGATATCGGCGCTCGCCTTGGCGGCGTCAACCAGCGCCATATGGCCGTCATGCAGATTCCCCATGGTGGGAACCAGCGCCACTCTTTTCCCTTCCTGCTGCCAGCGTCGGACTTCGCGCCGTAGCAAAAGGGGCGTTTCGATAATTAACACTCCGCTTCTCCTGCGTTAGTGAAAGGCGTGCTGGTCGTCAGGGTACAATCCCTGCTCTACTTCCTGCACGTAAAGGCGAATGGCCGAGGGGATATCGTCCGCCAGGGCCAAAAAGTTTTTGGCAAAGCTCGGCGTCTGCTCGCCGCTGATACCTAATGCGTCGTGCATCACCAGAATTTGTCCGTCCGTCACGTTGCCCGCGCCGATGCCGATCACCGGGATTGTCAGCGCTTCGGTGATGCGTTGGGCCAGCTCGACCGGTACGCACTCCAGCACCATCATTTGAGCACCGGCTCGCTCCAGCGCCATCGCGTCTTCCAGCAGACGTTCTGCGGCGCTTTCTTCGCGTCCCTGCACCTTATAGCCGCCGAAGATATTGACCGACTGCGGCGTCAGCCCCAGATGACCGCACACGGGGACGGCGCGGTCCGTCAGCATCTGCACGGTAGGCACCAGCCAACTGCCTCCCTCGATTTTCACCATGTTAGCGCCTGCGCGCATCAATTCGGCGGCTTGCTGACAGGCCTGCTCCGGCGTGGCGCAGCCCATAAACGGAATGTCGGAGAGCAGCAGACACAGCGGCGCGCCGCGTCGGACACAACGGGTATGATAGACCATATCTTCAAGCGTCACGGGGATCGTGGAGTCGTTTCCCTGCACGGTCATGCCCAGAGAGTCGCCCACCAGCATGACTTTGATGCCTTGTTCGTAGAACTGGCGGGCAAAGCTGGCGTCGTAGGCCGTGATGGTGGCGAACTTTTTGCGGGCCTGTTTCCACTTTCGCAAATGGGTTAACGTCGTTGGTTTCATGGCGGCCTTCCTGAATAAAATGAGGATGAGAAAAGGGGGCAGCGATACTCCACTGAAAACGGCGAGGCAGCGGATGCTTTATTGATGGCAACGATTACTGCGCCGCGTGATCCCACAGGGTGAGTCCGTTGGACGGCACGCACGCCAGGCGATCGACCAGCGATTCTCCGTCGGGGAAAATCAGCGACGGGGCAATGTCGGCCAGTGGATACAGCATGAATTCGCGGTTTTTCATATCGTAGTGGGGAACGGTGAGGCGGTCGGTATTGATCGCTTCATTACCGAACAGCAGGATGTCCAGATCGAGCGTGCGTGGACCCCAGCGATGGGCCTTACGGACGCGTCCTTGTTCCTGCTCGATGCGTTGCGTCTGATCCAGCAGCGCTTCCGCTTCAAGCTCGGTGTGAAGCTCCGCCACTGCATTGAGGTAATCCGGTTGGTCTTGCGGGCCCAGCGGGCGACTGCGGTAGAAAGGCGAGCAGCACACCAGCCGGGTAAGCGGTAACGCGTCCAGCGCCGCCAGCGCGGCATGTACCTGTTGTAACGGCTGCGACAAGTTGCTGCCGAGCGCCAGATACACGCGCGTCATTATTGCTGACCTCGGCGCGGCGCGGCGGGGCGCTTACGCGGACGGCGAGAGCGGCGGTGCGGCGTCGGGCCGTCATCCAGCGAGCTCAGTAATACCTGCTGCCGCGGCGGCGCGGCGACCTGGAATTCGCCCCACCACTGCGCCAGGCGCTGCAGTTCCGGCTGATGTTCGATCTCGGCGCGCAGGCACAACAAATCGTAAGCCGCACGGAACTTAGGATGTTCCATCAGTTTGAAGGCGCGTTTGCCCTGACGACGAGACAGGCGCAGCTGCAACTGCCAGATATCGCGGATCAGCGAAGTAATGCGTTTAGGAATGGACAGCGATCGGCACTGTTCGTCGAGCACGTCGTTCATCGCCAGCGCAAAGGCTTCGAAATAGGCCAGACCGCTTTCCTGCGCCAGCTTCTGGGCATGCTCGATCAGCGGATACCACAGCATCGCGGCGAACAGGAAGGCCGGGTTAACGCGCATGTTGTTCTGAATACGCTGGTCGGTGTTTTTCAGCACCTGCACGATCATCCGCTCCATCGCGGTGTCGCCCGTGTCGGTGAAGTTACGGCTAATCAGCGGGAACAGCGGCTGGAACAGCTGGTATTCGCACAGCAGTTCATAGGTGGGATGGCCATAGCCTGCCTGCAGCAGCTTCAGCGACTCTTCGAACAGGCGCGCTGGCGGGATATCGTGCAGCAGCGAGGCCAGACGCGGGATTGGCTCGGCGGATTCGGGCTGATGGTCATGTCCAGCTTGGCGGCGAAACGTACCGCGCGCAGCATCCGCACCGGGTCTTCGCGGTAGCGTTTTTCTGGCTCGCCGATCAGGCGAATGATTCGCTGATTCAGGTCGCTAAGCCCGTTGGTATAGTCGCGAACAGTGAAGTCGGCGCTGCTGTAATAGAGGCTGTTGATGGAAAAGTCGCGGCGTTGGGCGTCTTCTTCCACCGAGCCGAAAATATTGTCGCGTAGCAGCATGCCGTTCTGCCCCTGTTGGGACGTGTTTTTCAGCAGCTGTTCCTGATGCTGTTCGTGGTGGCCGCGGAATGTGGCGACCTCAATCACTTCAGGACCGAACATGACGTGCGCCAGACGGAACCGGCGTCCTACCAGACGGCAGTTGCGGAAGAGCTTGCGTACCTGTTCCGGCGTGGCGTTGGTGGTGATATCAAAATCTTTGGGCTTTTTGCCTAGCAGCAAATCACGTACGCCGCCGCCGACCAGATAAGCCTCATAGCCTGACTTGTTCAGGCGGTAAAGTACTTTCAGGGCATTATCGCTAATGTCACTGCGTGAAATAGTATGTTGGTCACGCGGAATGACCGTCATGGACTCGCGCGGTGCTGAGGAAGCGCCGGACTCGTTCTCACGGTTCAGTACCTTACGACAGAAATTAGCTACTCGGGTAAAGATAATACACCTCGATAATGATGAAAAATGAACGGCCCAACCAAAAAATAGCGGCTAATCATAGCTCACCCTCAGCACTTTGAGAATGCCGTTGTGATTTCGGGCAGCGGAATGGCCGCTTCCGTCGATATTGTCGCCAGCGACCAGTGGGTCTCAGCCCAGTTGAGAAGTTCCGACAGAGTAAGGTCCCGCCAGCTTTCCGGCAAGCTGGCGCAGAAACGCGAGCGCCTGCGCCAACGTCGGCCGCGGATCGCTTTGCGGCAGCGGCGGGGCATGATTTTGTTTGGACAACTTTTTGCCTGCCGCATCCAGCGCCAGCGGCAGATGAATATAGTCCGGCGCGTCCCACTGGAGCTGTCGAAACAGCGACAGCTGGCGCACGGTCGGCTCAATCAGGTCCGCGCCGCGTACAATTTCCGTCACGCCCTGATCGCGATCGTCTACGACGACCGCCAAATTATAGGCGAACAGGCCATCGCGGCGGTGAATGATGAAGTCTTCTCGCGCCAGCGCCGGGTCGGCGTCCAGCCAGCCGCGTAGCCGGTCTTGGAAGCGCATTACCGGACAGCTTTGCGTCAGCCGTAGCGCGGCGTTATCCGCTCCGCGCTCCAGCATACGACAGTGGCCGTCGTAACGGCCGCCGAGACGCTGGATGCGACGGCGCGTGCAGGTGCAATAGTAGCAGCGTCCCTGTTGTTTGAGGTCGTCGAGGATCTGGCGGTAGCGGTCGTGGCGCTGCGACTGGTAAACGATGTCGCCGTCCCAATGAAGGCCATAGTGCTCTAGCTGGCGCAAAATACGCGAGGCCGCGCCGGGGACTTCTCGTGGGGGATCGATATCTTCGATGCGAACCAGCCAACGTCCCCCGCAGGCACGCGCCTGCAGGTAGCTGCCGAGAGCGGCTATCAGGGAACCAAAATGCAGATCGCCGGACGGAGAAGGGGCAAAACGCCCGACGTAATGATTATCTTGATGTAATGCGGACATACTACTGCGAGAGCGTCATGTCGATGGACGTCATATAAAGAAACGGGAAGGCCGAAGCCTTCCCGTTCAGGAATAGATTATCCTGCCATTTGTTTTTCGCGTATTTCCGCCAGCGTTTTGCAGTCGATGCAAAGGTCAGCGGTCGGACGGGCTTCCAGACGACGGATACCAATCTCGACACCGCAAGAGTCGCAGAAGCCGAAGTCTTCGTCTTCGATTTTTTGCAGCGTCTTGGAGATCTTCTTGATCAGCTTACGTTCGCGGTCGCGGTTACGCAGTTCCAGGCTGAATTCTTCTTCCTGGGCCGCGCGGTCAACGGGGTCTGGGAAGTTAGCAGCTTCATCCTGCATGTGTGATACGGTGCGATCAACTTCGCCCCGTAGCTGGTTGCGCCATGCATCAAGGATGCGCTTGAAATGCGCCAGCTGAGCGTCGTTCATGTATTCTTCGCCCGGCTTTTCCTGGTATGGCTCCACTCCGGCAATCGCGAGGATGCTCAGAGAGGATGTCTTACGGTTTTGCCCTTCTTGCATGTTGCTTCTCCTACATAACACGACACGCAGTATCGATCCCCGAGGGGAAAAAACAGGCCGCTATAAATAACAGATGGACGTTAGGTTGGCAATCATTCCTGACACCGGCCTGATAAAGTGTGAGGAAGCGTTGAATTCATCCGTAAACATAACGTATCACGCTATTCGCGCATTGCCGCCATGTTATCGAATGGTAACGGGCCATTGACTGTCATCCCTTCCGCAGCAAGATGGGTCCCGTAACAGAGAATTTCAACCCCCAGATGCTGTGCCTGCCATAATAATTCGGCATAACGTTTATCTATGTGGCCGGCAGGAGAGACCCGGTTGATGCCGGAATGCATCACGGCGAAAAAGAGTACAGCGCGCGCTCCGCTGGCCGCCATGTACTGTAGTTCACGTAAATGCTTTTGTCCTCTCAGCGTCACCGCATCAGGAAAATAACCACACGCATGTTGCAACAATGTGACTGATTTGACCTCAATATAGCAGTCGGCTTTGTCCTCTGCCCGCAGAAGAAAATCAATGCGGCTGCCCTCTTCGCCATAGCGCACCTCGCCCTTCAGCGCGTCGTAGCCGTTCAGTTCCGGAATTTTCTGCGCCAATATCGCCTCACGGACGACCTGGTTGGCGCGCAGCGTATTGACGCACAGGAGATCGCCGGTCTGCGTCTCGGTGAGTTCCCAGGTACAGGGATAGCGGCGTTTGGGATTATCGGAAGTGGCGTACCAGACGGTGTCGCCCGGCGTGGCGCAGCCGGTCATCGCGCCCGTGTTTGGGCAGTGGATTGTCATGACATCGCCTTCGGGCGTGATCACATCAGCCAGAAAGCGTTTATAGCGTTTAATCAGCGTTGCGGGCTGCAACGGGGGCGAAAACTGCATCGTGTTTACTCTTTGGCGATAAGCGGCCAGCTTGCCAACGACCGGTAGCGGGTTCGGCCATGTTCAAACTGTGATTCGTACAGGGAGAAGCTATCGACCTCCGTCGACCAGCCGAACGTGGCGGGCGGCAAGGCCACGGGGTGGGTCGCCCCGCGCAGGAGGGTCACATGAGGATGGAACGGCTGCAGACTTTGGTGACAACCATGACGCGCCGCTTGTGCGCGCAGCAGTTCCGCCAGCTGCAACAGACCGCGCGGCGCGCGGCGACATCCCAGCCAGACCACGCCGGGGCGCGGCCAGTGACCCGCGTCATCAAGCGTTAAGGCAAACCCCGGCTGTCGAATGCGTCCCGCCAGGGTTTGTAGCGCACGTTGCTGACCGTCGCCGACCTCGCCCAAAAACGCCAGAGTGAGATGCAGATTGGCCGCCGCAATCGGACGTCCCGCCTGCATCGGAAAATGCGCCGCGCGCCAGCGGATAATCTGGCGGCGGGTGTTTTCCGGCAGCGGCAGGGCAAAAAACAGGCGGCGGGTGGCAGTCATGACGCTCTCTCTGTAATAGGGGGCTCCGATGCTACAATGTGCGCCGCTTAAAGTTAATCATTACGGAGAATTCTGTGAGTTTACCGCCCGTCAGCGAGGTGCTGGATGATGTCATTCACGCGTTGCGTCATTCGCCACAGGTGCTGCTGCATGCGCCGACCGGCGCCGGAAAATCCACCTGGCTGCCGCTGCAACTATTACAGAACGCTGAACTGCCCGGCCGTATCATTCTGCTGGAGCCGCGACGTCTGGCGGCGAAAAGCGTGGCGTTCCGACTGGCGGAACTGCTGGGAGAAACGCCTGGTCAGACGGTCGGCTATCGGATGCGCGCTGAAACTTGCTGTAGCTCGCAGACGCGGCTGGAAGTCGTGACCGAAGGCATACTGACGCGGATGCTACAACAGGACGCCGAGCTGGCAGGCGTCTCTCTGGTGATCCTGGATGAATTTCACGAGCGCAGTCTGCAAGCCGATCTCGCGCTGGCGCTGCTGCTTGATGTGCAGGCGGGGCTGCGCGACGACCTCAAACTGCTGATCATGTCGGCCACGCTCGATAACGATCGCCTCTCTTCCTTATTACCTGATGCGCGCAAGGTGAGCTCTGAGGGCCGGGCTTATCCGGTGACGCGACACTTTCAGGCACCGGGCGCGCACGAGCGCTTGGAAGTCTCGCTGGCCCGACTGATTGCGCAGGTGTTGCAGCAGGAAAGCGGCTCGATGCTGGTTTTCCTGCCGGGCGTGGCGGAAATAAAACGCTTGCAGCTCCTGCTCAGTGAACGTATCGCGGCGGATACCGATCTGTGTCCGCTGTACGGCGCGTTGGCGCTGGCAGAGCAGCAGCAGGCCATTCGTCCGGCGGTCGCGGGGCGGCGCAAAGTGGTGCTGGCGACCAATATTGCCGAAACCAGCCTGACGATTGAAGGCATTCGCGTTGTGGTCGATTGCGGTCTGGAGCGCGTAGCGTTGTTCGACGTCAAAAGCGGACTGACGCGGCTGACGACCCAGCGCATCAGTCAGGCGTCAATGACGCAGCGCGCTGGCCGAGCGGGACGTCTGGAGCCGGGCGTCTGCTGGCACCTGTGTACGAAAGAGCAGGCGGAGCGTGCGGCGGCGCAGAGCGAAGCGGAGATTCTGCACAGCGATCTGTCCGGCCTGTGGCTGGATTTATTGCAATGGGGATGTCGCGACGTCGGTCAGCTCACCTGGCTGGATATTCCGCCCGCGCCAGCCCTGTCGGCGGCTCAGCGCCTCTTGTTGCAACTGGACATCGTCGACGATCGTCAGCAGTTGACGACCCTCGGCAGGCAGATTGCGGGCATCGGCAGCGATCCCCGTCTGGCGGCGATGCTGCATGCCGCCGCACGGCAAGGGGGCGACGCGCTGAGTACGGCGGCGTTGCTGGCGGCCATCATTGAAGAGCCGCCCCGCAGCGGTTCGCCGAACTTGTTCGAGAGTCTGCGCCGTCCGGCCAGTCACTGGCAGCGTCGGGCAACGCAGTTGGCGCGACGGCTGGGGGGCGTCAAAGGTCGTTTCGACGATGGGCTGGCGGCAGGACTGTTGGCGCAGGGCTTCGCCGATCGCATCGCCCGGCGGCGTGGTCAGGACGGTCGTTATCAGTTGGCGAACGGCGTCGGCGCTCAGTTGGCGGTGGACGATCCGCTGACGTCTTCCGAGTGGCTGATTGTGCCCGCGTTGATGCAAAGTCCTCAGTATGCCGATGCGCGAATTCAGCTGGCGCTGCCGGTGGATATCGACCGGCTGTTGCAACATTCTCCGGGGTTGTTAAGTGAGCGGAATAGCGTGCACTGGGATGAAGAAAAAGGTACGCTGCGCGCCAGCCGGCGTAGCCAAATCGGCTGTCTGACGTTACGCACCCAGCCCTTGGCGAAACCCTCTGACGACGACCTGCAGCAGGCGATGCTGAACTGGCTGCGCGAGCAGGGCTTATCCGTACTGAATTGGGATGCGGCGGCTTTGCAGCTGCGCGCCCGTATTCAGTGCGCGCGCCAATGGTTGCCGGACGTCGAGTGGCCTGCGGTGGATGACGACGCGCTGCTGACGACGTTGGAACAGTGGCTCTTGCCTTCACTCACGGGCGTGCGCGATCGGCGAGGGCTGAATCAGCTCAACCTGGCGGAAGCCTTCAGCGCTGTCTGGACTGGCGGCAGAAACAGCGCCTCGACAGCGCGCTGCCGAGCCATTACACGGTGCCCGGCGGCAGCCGTCTGCCTATCCGCTATGCTGAGGATAGCGCGCCGGCGCTGGCGGTGCGGTTGCAGGAAATGTTCGGCGAACGGGAAAGCCCGCGCGTGGCGGAGGGCCGGGTGGCGTTGGTGCTGGAGCTGCTGTCTCCGGCGCAACGTCCGCTGCAAATCACTCGCGACCTGGCCGCATTTTGGCAGGGCGCCTACCGTGATGTGCAGAAAGAGATGAAAGGGCGTTATCCCAAGCACGTCTGGCCTGACGACCCGGCGACGGCCGTGCCGACCCGGCGCACCAGAAAGTATCAGAACCAGTAATTTCGGACGTTTCCCCCTTTCTTGCGAAAGGCGGGAGACACAGAGTAGACGGCCAGGTACTGCACAGGTGCCGTTAGCAACCTGATGGAGATGTCACAGTAATGTCTCGGGACGATCGCGAACCTATCGGACGCAAGGGAAAAGCGCCGCGAAAACCTACACGTAAACAGGCACTACGGCGTCGCAGGGATGATGATGACTATGATGATGATTACGAAGAGTATGACGATGATTATGATGACGAGGACGACGAAGAAATGAGCCGCAAGCCTGGTAAAAAGCGCCGTTGGTTAGGACTGGTGCTGAAACTGCTGCTGGTGTTCGTGGTCGTCATGGCGGTCTACGGCATCTATCTGGACAGCGAAATCCGCAGCCGCATCGACGGCAAGGTCTGGCAGTTGCCGGCGACGGTTTATGGCCGGATGGTGAACCTCGAACCCGGCATGTCCTACAGCAAGCAGGAAATGGTGCATTTGCTGGAAGGGATGCAATATCGCGAAGTCACCCGCATGACCCGCCCCGGCGAGTTCACGGTTCAGGCCAATAGCATTGAAATGCTGCGCCGCCCGTTCGACTTCCCCGATGGTAAAGAGGGACAGATCCGCGCCCGTTTGGTGTTCAACAACGATCGCCTGTCGCAGATCCAGAATCTGGACAACCAGCGGAGCTTCGGTTTCTTCCGGCTCGATCCCAAACTGATCACCATGCTGCAGTCGCCGAATGGCGAACAGCGTTTGTTCGTGCCGCGCGCGGGATTCCCCGATCTGCTGGTGGACACGCTGATTGCGACCGAAGATCGCCACTTCTACGAGCATGACGGCATCAGCCTGTTCTCTATTGGCCGCGCCGTGCTGGCCAACCTGACCGCCGGACGTGCCGTGCAGGGCGGTAGCACGCTGACCCAGCAGTTGGTGAAAAACATGTTTCTCACCAATGAGCGCTCGCTGTGGCGTAAGCTCAATGAAGCCTATATGGCGCTGATTGTGGACGCCCGCTACAGCAAAGATCGCATTCTGGAACTGTATCTGAACGAGGTCTATCTCGGTCAGAGCGGCAGCGATCAGATCCGCGGTTTCCCGCTGGCCAGCCTCTACTACTTCGGCCGTCCGGTGAACGAACTGAGCCTCGATCAGCAAGCGATGCTGGTCGGTATGGTCAAAGGGGCCTCGCTATACAATCCGTGGCGTAACCCGAAACTGACGCTGGAGCGACGCAATCTGGTGCTGCGTCTGCTGCAAAACCAGCAGGTGATCGACGAAGATCTCTATAACATGCTGAGCGCGCGCCCGTTGGGCGTCCAGCCGAAAGGCGGCGTGATCAGCCCGCAGCCCGCGTTTATGCAGATGGTGCGTCAGGAGCTGCAACAGCGGCTGGGCGACAAGGTCAATGACCTGTCCGGCGTGAAGATCTTTACCACGCTTGACCCGGTATCGCAGGATGCCGCCGAGCGCGCCGTAGAAACGGGCGTGCCCGCGCTGCGCGCTGCGCGTAATCTTAAAGATCTGGAAGCGGCGATGGTGATCGTCGACCGTTTCAGCGGAGAAGTCCGTGCGATGGTGGGCGGCGCCGATACGCAATACGCCGGTTTTAACCGTGCGATGCAGGCGCGTCGTTCGGTCGGCTCGCTGGCGAAACCCGCGACTTATCTGACGGCGCTCAGCGATCCCGATCACTATCGCCTCAATACCGTGCTGGCGGATGCGCCGCTGTCGCTGAAACAGCCGAACGGCGCGATTTGGGAGCCGAAGAACTACGACCGCCAGTTCCGTGGTCAGGTGCTGTTGGTGGATGCGCTTGCCAACTCGTTGAACATCCCGACGGTGAATCTGGGGATGGCGGTAGGACTCGATCAGGTCAGCGCCACGCTGCAACGTTTGGGGATCCCTAAAGAGGTGATCCAGCCTGTACCGTCGATGTTGCTGGGGGCGATCAGCCTCACGCCGATGGAAGTGGCGCAGGAGTACCAGACCATCGCCAGCGGCGGCAACCGCGCCCCGCTGTCGGCGGTCCGTTCCGTGATCGCGGAAGACAATACGGTGCTGTATCAAAGCTTCCCGCAGGCGGAACGCGCCGTACCGGCTCAGGCGGCCTATCTGACGCTGTACGGTATGCAACAGGTGGTTGAACGCGGGACATCCCGCTCGCTGACGGTGAAATTCGGGCGCTATCATCTGGCGGCCAAAACCGGGACGACCAACGATCTGCGCGACAGCTGGTTCGCTGGCGTGGACGGTAAAGAAGTGGCGATTGCCTGGGTGGGTCGCGACAACAACGGTCCGGCCAAGCTGACCGGCGCTAACGGCGCATTGACGCTCTACCGCCGCTATCTGGAAAACCAGACGCCGCTGACATTGACGCTGACGCCGCCGGAAGGCATCAACACCATGACGGTCGACGGCAATGGCAACGTGATCTGCAATGGCAGCGCGGGACGCGCGCTGCCGGTCTGGAGCGATAATCCGCAGTCGCTGTGCCAAACAGCCCCTCAGACGGTTCAATCGCAGGAAGGACAGCCAGGCGGACAGCCGGATGAGCAGAAAGACGGGCAGGGCGTCGCCGGTTGGATCAAAGAGATGTTCGGACAGTAATTTCGCCTAAGGCGTGACTGCCGCTATTATCTTCAAAGCCCGCAACTTTCGTTGCGGGCTTTTTTGTTGTCAGTTCGATATCACTTCCTCAAGAGCAGAGGAGGGTTGCTCCGTTCTAACCGCCAGAGAAAACGTGTGGGCGTTTGTGGATCAGGACATTTGAAAACGCATCCCCTGTCATTGACGGCAGGCGCTCAGAGTGGATGTCGCTCGGCCCGAAACGGGTTGATGACTGGGCATGACGAGATAGATACCGGTGGTATCAATACGCTACCGACAGACTTCGACGTGAATGAGGTCCCGCACGAGCATCCGGCTCGGCGCCGACCGCGTTGGTTTCATACCAACCAAAGGCGCTTGCAGTGCTCGTCCCTTTTGCAAAAATGCGATGCTTATAATAATTATTCTCGTTTGCATTAATTAATAATCCCCTAGAGATGCGACCTATGCTGACGCCCGCTTATCCGTCCCACCTTTCCGCACCATCATTCGCGATGGCGAATATCGTCTGTGCTATCGCTCAGAGCCCGTCTTATGCAGCGTAACGTCCCGCGGGATAACGACATGACGTTCTCGCTTGAGGCGGTCAGCTTCAGCGTCGGCAACCGAACTCTGCTGCACCCGCTGTCGGTCGCGTTTCCCGCGGGAAAAGTCTACGGGCTGATCGGCCATAATGGATCGGGTAAGTCGACGCTGCTCAAAATATTGGGTCGCCATCAGCCTGCCAGCAGTGGTCTGCTCTCGCTGGCGGGACAGCCTTTACCGCGGTGGAGCAACGCGTTGTTCGCCCGTCAGGTGGCTTATCTACCCCAGCAACTGCCCGCCGCCGAAGGGATGACGGTGCGCGAGCTAGTGGCGGTAGGGCGCTATCCGTGGCACGGGGCGCTGGGCCGTTTCGGACAGGTCGACCGGGAGCAGGTGGAACAGGCCATTGCGCTGGTCGGGTTGGCGCCGTTCGCGCAGCGGCTGGTGGACAGCCTCTCTGGCGGAGAGCGTCAGCGGGCCTGGCTGGCGATGACGCTGGCGCAGGCAGTCGCTGCCTGTTACTGGATGAACCCACCTCCGCGCTGGATATCGCCCATCAGGTCGACGTACTGGCGCTCATCCGACAGCTCAGCCGTGAACGTGGGCTAACCGTGATTGCGGTTCTGCACGATGTGAATATGGCTGCCCGCTACTGTGACTGCCTGCTGGCGCTGCGTCAGGGAAAATTGATTGCGCAGGGCACGCCCGCAGAGCTGATGCAGGCGTCGGTATTGCAGGACATCTATGGGATCCCGATGGGGATCCTGCCGCATCCGGCGGATGGTTCGCCGATAAGTTTTGTGTGCTGACGATGACATTTTCCTCCGGGCTATCTTCTTGTGGTTGCTTTACTACCGGTCTTTCTCGCCGCCGTTTTCTGACCGCGCTGCTGTTGTCGCCGTGTGCGTATGCGCTGCGAGGCCAGGCCGCGAGCGCGGATGTTCATCGTATCGTGGCGCTGGAGTGGCAGCCGTTGGAGCTGCTGATGGCGTTGGGCGTCACTCCGCTGGGCGTGGCTGATAAACATAACTATCAGCGGTGGGTGAAGTCGCCGATGTTGCCGGACAGCGTGGTGGACGTCGGGCTGCGCACCGAACCGAATTTGGAACTGTTGACTCAGTTGCGGCCCTCCCTGCTGCTGTACGCCGACGGCTTTGGTCCTTCGCCCGCGCAGATGCAACGCATCGCGCCGGGCATGGGGTTTTCGTTCATTAACGGTGACGATGGCCCGCTGGAGAGCGCCCGGCGCTCGCTGCGGGCGCTGGGCGACCGCCTGAATTTGCGCCCGGCGGCGGAGCAGCATCTGGCGTCGTTCAGTCATTTTCTTCAGCAGGCGCGGGTCAATTTACACGCCTACACGCATCGGCCACTGCTGTTGTTCACCGTGATGGATGCCCGCCATGTCCTGATCCTTGGGCGCAACAGTTTGTTTCAGTCGGTAATGGATGAACTCGGGATCGAAAACGCCTGGCAAGGGGAAACCAATGCCTGGGGCAGTCTGATCGTGGGCATGGAAACGCTGGCGACGCTGAGCGCAGATATCGACGCGCTATGTTTTGATCACGGCAACGGCGCGTTGATGGACGAGGTGGCGGCCAATCCGCTGTGGCAAGCGTTGCCGTTCGTTCGTCACCGGCGCTGGCAGCGGGTGGAACCGGTCTGGTTTTACGGCGGCACGCTTTCCGCCATGCGTTTTTGCGAGACGCTGGCTAACGCGCGGGAGGCGTTCCGATGATATCGACATCCTCCCGTCGTTTTACCCTCTTTGTCATCGGCGCACTGTCCTTGCTGGTGCTGGCGATATCGCTGAGTCAACTGAATCAACAGCTGCCAGTCGGTCTGTGGCGACAAGGTATTGTGAACCCCTCGCCGGACGATATTCGGCAGATGCTGTTTCACTACAGTCAGCTGCCGCGTCTGGCGTTGTCCCTGCTGATTGGCGCGGGGTTGGGGCTGGTCGGCGTGCTGTTCCAGCAGGTGCTGCGCAATCCGTTGGCGGAACCTGCCACGCTGGGCGTCGCCAGCGGCGCGCAGCTTGGTATCACCGTCGCCACGCTGTGGGCGCTCCCGGGCGGGGCGATGACCTCGCAACTGGCGGCGATGTTCGGCGCGCTGTTGGTGGGGGGACTGGTGTTCGGCGTCGCCTGGGGACGGCGCTTGTCGCCGGTGACATTGATCCTCGCGGGTCTGGTGCTGAGCCTGTATTGCGGCGCGGTCAATCATTTGCTGGCGTTGCTGAATTTTGACCAGTTGACCAACCTGTTTCTGTGGAGCAGCGGCTCGCTGAATCAGCAGGACTGGCGCAACGTGGCATTTGTGCTGCCGCGTCTGGCGCTGGGGTTTATCGCCGCCGGTCTGCTGGTGCGGCCATTGACGCTGCTGGGGCTGGACGATGGCGTGGCGCGTAATGCAGGTCTTGGGCTGGGACTGGCGCGTCTCGGTACGCTGACGCTAGCGATCTTTCTCAGCGCCCAGTGGGTGAATGCCGCGGGCATCATTGGCTTCGTCGGCCTTTTCGCGCCGCTGCTGGCGAAAATGTTAGGCGCGCGCCGTCTGGGGCAGCGGCTGTGGCTGGCACCGCTTCTGGGGGCGCTGCTGTTGTGCCTTACCGATCGGCTAACGCTCTGGCTGGCGGACGTCTGGCGCGAGGTCCCAACGGGGGCGGCGACCGCGCTGGTCGGCGCGCCGATTTTATTGTTCCTGTTGCCGCGCCTGCGCAACGGGATGACGGCGGCGGTGGATGATGCGCCTGCCGCCATGCGGCAACGGCGTCTTGGCCCACTTTGGCTGTCGGGCGGCGTGGTGGCGTTGGTGTTGGTGGTTATCGTCGCGTTGTGTCTGGGACGTGACGCGCAGGGCTGGCATTGGGCCAGCGGCGATGCTTTCTCTGAACTCTTGCCGTGGCGTTGGCCGCGTCTGGCGGCGGCGCTCTGCGCGGGCATCATGCTGGCGGTCGCGGGATGTTTGATTCAGCGGTTAACCGGCAATCCGATGGCGAGTCCTGAAGTGCTGGGGATCAGTTCGGGGGCGGCATTTGGCGTCGTGATCCTGATGTTGCTGTGGCCGGGTAATGCGCTGGCGTGGCGTTTGCCCGCAGGCAGCCTCGGCGCGGCCATCACGTTGATGGTGATGATGGCGGTCGCAGGGCGAGGCGGCTTTTCCACGCAGAGATTGTTGCCGACCGGGATTGCGGTGGGCTCCGCGCTGACCACCTTGGTGACGTTACTGCTGGCGAGCGGCGATCCGCGTATGGGGGCGGTGCTGACCTGGATCACCGGTTCCACTTATGGGGTGGACGGCAGGCAGGTGATCTATACCGGCGCATTGGCGGTAGCGGCGCTGTTGTTGACGCCGTTTTGCCGCCGCTGGTTACAGATCCTGCCGTTAGGCGGCGTCACCGCCCTCACGCTCGGCGTACCGGTGTCGCTGGCCCGTCTGGCGATTCTGCTGCTGGCGGCGGTACTGACCGCGGGCGCGACCTTGATCGTCGGCCCCATGAGTTTTGTCGGGCTGATGGCACCGCATCTCGCGCGGATGCTGGGATTCAATCGGGTGATGTCGCACCTTGTCTGTGCAGCGGCGATAGGGGGCGGTCTGATGGCGGCGGCCGACTGGGCGGGCCGGATGATGTTGTTTCCGTATCAAATCCCGGCGGGGTTATTGGCGACGTTCATCGGCGCGCCGTACTTTGTCTACCTGCTGAGAAAGCAGGCGCGTTGAGCCTCAGAGCCGGACTGACTCTGAGGCTACAAGACGCACTACAGCTGCGAGAAGCTCTTGCGTGCGGCGGCCACGGTGCGATCGATATCCTGTTCGCTGTGTGCCGTGGACATGAAGCCGGCTTCGAACGCGGACGGCGCCAGATAAACGCCTTCATCCAGCATCAGGTGGAAGAAGCGTTTGAAGCGTTCCACATCGCATTTCAGCACGTCCTGATAGCTCGTCACCGTGTCATCGTCGGTAAAGAACAGGCCGAACATGCCTCCGGCGCGGTTGATGACCAGCGGCACATTTTCTGCCCGAGCCGCGTCCAACAGCCCTTCCGCCAGACGATCCGTCAACGCGGTTAGTCGCGGATGAACGTCCGGTTTGGCGACTTCGGTCAAACAGGCGACGCCCGCCGCCATGGCGATGGGGTTGCCGGACAGCGTCCCCGCCTGATAAACCGGCCCGGTCGGCGCTAGCGCTTCCATCACGTCGCGGCGACCGCCGAATGCGCCGACGGGCATGCCGCCGCCGATGATTTTACCCAGACAGGTCAGGTCCGGCTGGACGCCGTAGAAGGCCTGCGCGCCGCCCAGCGCGACGCGGAAACCGGTCATCACTTCATCGATGATCAGCAGCGCGCCGAATTCGTCGCACAGGTCGCGCAGCCCCGGCAGGAACGTCGGCAGCGGCGGAATGCAGTTCATGTTACCGGCGACCGGTTCAACGATGATGGCGGCGATATCTTCGGGATACTGTTCGAAGGCGGCGCGCACAGAAGCCAGATCGTTATACGTACAGGTCAGGGTATGACGCGCGAAATCGGCGGGGACGCCGGGTGAGTTCGGCTGTCCCAGCGTCAGCGCGCCGGAGCCGGCTTTCACCAGCAGGCAGTCCGCGTGGCCGTGGTAGCAACCCTCGAACTTGATGATTTTATCGCGGCCGGTAAAACCTCGGGCCAGACGAATGGCGCTCATGGTGGCTTCCGTGCCGGAGTTGACCATGCGGACCATGTCCATGCCTTTCATCAGCGAGGTCACGAGATTCGCCATCGTGACTTCCATTTCAGTAGGCGCGCCGAAGCTCAGTCCGCGCTCCGCGGCGGCGATCACCGCATCGCGAATCGCCGGATGGTTGTGCCCCAGCACCATCGGTCCCCAGGAACCGACGTAGTCGATATAGGCTTTGCCGTCCGCATCGTAGATATAGGCGCCCTCGGCGCGTTCGATAAACAGCGGCGTGCCGCCGACGCCGTTAAATGCCCGTACCGGTGAGTTTACGCCGCCCGGTATGACCTGCTGCGCCGCCGCGTACAGACTTTCAGATTTATTCATTACAGATTCCTGACTGGGGATTGATGTCACAGAGTATGCCCTCATTCTAATGAAGAGCGGCCGGTTGTGAAATCCTTGTGACCAAGATGGGAGGACGATGTAGGCGAACGACGTTGTTTTGGGACGGCAAAAGGCCGATAATCGCCCCCATGAACCTGCCGGAGCACATGCCTGCCTGAGCGCGGCGTCATTCACTGCCGCCCCGCCGCGAACCGATCATCTCTTGAACGTTGTCGGGGGCTATTAGATAATCGAAGCATCACCGGGTCGGATAATCACCGCCCGATACTGAGTTTGGGAGTACCAAAGATGAGCGACGTAACAGCAGTGCCGCTGCAATTCACTGATGCCGCGGCCAATAAGGTGAAATTCCTGATTGCTGACGAAGAAAATCCCGATCTGAAACTGCGGGTGTACATCACCGGCGGCGGCTGCAGCGGTTTCCAATATGGCTTTACGTTTGACGACAAGGTCAACGAGGGCGATATGATGATTGAAAAGCAGGGCGTGTCGCTGGTCGTTGACCCGATGAGCCTGCAATATCTGGTCGGCGGCTCGGTAGACTATACCGAAGGGCTGGAAGGCTCGCGCTTCGTGGTCACCAATCCGAATGCTAAAACCACCTGCGGCTGCGGATCGTCCTTTAGCATCTGATCCTCAAGCTCGGCCACACCCGGTGGCGTACCTAGAAAACCCGTGCTCAGCCTGGCTGCCGCACGGGTTTTTTTTTATCCGCGCCGAATCCACTCGTCAGTGAATGCGGCGGCGGGCTATCGAATCAGCCCTGTTGGCCCAGCGACTGCACGAGGGCTTCCACCATCAGCGTGGACTGCTTGGCCGCCACGCTCAGGAACTCATCGAAGCTCAGATGAGATTCCTGGTCCGCGACGTCGGAGATCGCACGCACGACAACGAAAGGTACGCCGAACTGATGGCAGACGTGGCCGATAGCCGTCGCTTCCATCTCCACGGCGACCGCCTGCGGGAAGGTGCTGCGGATGCGAGCCAGCGGCTCCGCGCCGTTGATGAAGGCATCGCCGCTGACGACCAGGCCGCGTACCGCATTCAGATCCAGCTTGGCGATAGCCTGTTCTGCCTGAACGATCAGCTTTTCGTCCGCGACGAAAGCGGCCGGGCAGCCCGCCATCTGACCGGCTTCGTAACCGAACGCGGTGACATCGGCGTCGTGGTAGCGGACTTCGCTGGACACCACGATATCGCCCACTTTAAGGCTGGAGGCCAGACCGCCGGCCGAACCGGTGTTGATCACGACGTCTGGGCGGCAGTGTTCCAGCAGCAGCGTCGTCCCCAGCGCCGCCGCGACTTTACCAATCCCGGATTTGAGCAGCGCCACGTCCACGCCGTGCAGCTGTCCGGTGTAAATTTCACAGCCAGCGCGCTGTATGGTCTGGCGGTTCTGAATCTGATCGCGCAGCAAGATAACTTCTTGTTCCATGGCGCCAATGATGCCAACTTTCATAGGATTCCCCACAAGTTTTGCTTGAATTAACAGGTGTGTCGTGGCCGGTAGTCTATCATGGCCGTTATGATAGCGAGAGCACGCGAACAAAACGCCTTAACCGTTGTATCGCCCGTGCGGGCATGCTATCACCGGTCAGGGCCAGAAACGGAGAACAGCATGTCCAACATCGATTTTGCCAAGAAAATCAGCTATCAGAGGGCGTTAAGCAAGCCTAAAGAAAAGAAGGATGATTACGGCGTTATCCGCGAGTTCGAAAGCGATCGCGGCCGTATCATCAATTCCGCCGCCATTCGCCGGTTGCAGCAGAAAACGCAGGTGTTCCCGTTGGAAAGGAACGCGGCTGTGCGTTCCCGCCTGACGCACTCGATGGAAGTGCAGCAGATTGGCCGCTATATCGCTAAAAATATTATCGATAGTCTGAGGCGACAGGGGAAGTTGGACACCTTCGGGCTGAGCCAGTATGAAATTCCCTTCGAAAGTATGGTGGAAATGGCCTGCCTGATGCATGACATCGGCAACCCGCCGTTCGGCCATTTCGGGGAGTCCGCGCTGAGAAACTGGTTTTCCACGCAGATGGATGCTGAGTTTTGCAAAAAAAACACCACGCGAGAAGACGCCTGCCAGATTGCCTGCTTGACGCTGAAGGAGGGCGAGGAAGAGCTGAACGAACTGCGTTGCCGCATTCGTCAGGATTTGAGTCAGTTCGAAGGCAATGCCCAGGCGGTGCGGATGGTGCACACGCTGTTAAAGCTGAATCTGACCTATTCGCAGGTCGCCTGTATCCTCAAATACACCAAGCCCGCCTACTGGATTGATGAGCCGCCCGCTGACTATCGCTACCTGATGAAAAAGCCGGGTTTTTATCTGGCGGAAGAGGCGTTTGTGAATCAGCTGCGTAGCGAACTCGACATGAAGGAGTTCCACCGTTTCCCGCTGACCTACATCATGGAAGCGGCAGATGATATCTCATACTGTATTGCCGATCTGGAAGATGCGGTGGAGAAAAAACTGTTTTCCATCGACCGTCTCTATCAACTTCTGGAAGACGCCTGGGGCACCTCTGAGCCGAACGATTTGTTCATGGAGACCGTCGGTAAGGCGTTCGAGTCCCGCGAGTATCACCGCTGGCGCAGCAGCGACGATCAGTTTTTCATGAATCTGCGGGTCAATACCGTGGGTCGTCTGGTGCCTCATGCATCAAAACGTTTTATCAAACATCTGCCGGAAATTTTCAGCGGAGCCTTCAATCAGGCTTTACTCGAAGACGACAGCCCGCAAAACCGGCTATTGAAAACATTCAAGCAGGTGGCGATCAAGCATGTTTTCAACCACCACGAAGTGGAGCAGTTGGAGTTGCAGGGAAGCCGGGTGATGCACGGTTTGCTCGACATCTACCATCCTTTGCTGCAAATGCCGTCGGCTGACTTTAAGACGTTGGTGGAAGAGGAGTTCCATCGCGATTATCCGATTGAGACCCGCCTCTACCACAAGCTGTCGCGCAAGCACTGTCTGGCTTATCGGGAGGCTGTGACGTCGCTGGAGAAGCAGCCCGCTGAGCAGCAGGAGTGTCTGGAGTTTTACTATCGCGGTCGCCTGATTCAGGACTACATCAGCGGCATGACCGACCTTTATGCCTACGATGAATACCGTCGGCTGATGGCGGCTGAGTAGGCGAGAGGCAGGGCGTCGCCGACGGCCGTTTTGTAAACAGAGACAATATTTCCTTACGTTTCACAGGATTGCGCAGAGGAACTTCCTTTGCGCAGAGTTATCTTATCTGCACGACCACAGCAAAAGGCCGTAAAATTTGCGTGTTGATTGACTATGAGATCTATTCCTATGAAAAGAAAATCATTGGTTCTGAGTGCATTGACGTTAAGCCTGGCAATGGCCACAGGGACGGTTCCGGCCATCGCGGCGGAATCGGTCTCCTCCTCCAGCCAACAGCTGCCCAGTCTGGCGCCCATGCTCGAAAAAGTGATGCCTTCGGTCGTCAATATTTCCGTCGAAGGACATGCGCCGGTCAGCCGGGCGGGCAGCGGGGCTATACCGCCTCAGCTACAGCCATTCTTTGGTGAGGATTCCCCGTTTTGTCAGGAGGGTTCGCCGTTCCAGTCCTCACCGATGTGTCAGGGCGGAGATGACGATGGCAATCCTAATCAACAGCCGCGTCAGCAGCAGACCTTCCAGGCGTTGGGCGCGGGCGTGATTATCAATGCGGCTAAAGGTTACGTGGTGACGAACAATCACGTGGTCGATAACGCCGACAAGATCCAGGTGCGTCTCAATGACGGACGTAAATACGACGCGCGGGTGATCGGCAAAGATCCGCGATCCGATATCGCCGTGGTGCAGATCAAAGACGCCCGTAATCTGACCGAGCTTAAAATGGCGGACTCCGATCAGCTGCGCGTCGGCGACTATGCCGTTGCGATCGGCAATCCTTACGGTCTGGGCGAAACGGCGACCTCCGGGATCATTTCCGCGCTCGGTCGCAGCGGGCTGAACATCGAAAACTATGAAGACTTCATTCAGACGGATGCGGCGATCAACCGGGGTAACTCCGGCGGCGCGCTGGTTAATCTCAACGGCGAACTGATTGGCCTGAACACGGCGATTCTGGCCCCGGACGGCGGCAACATCGGCATCGGTTTCGCCATTCCGAGCAATATGGTGAAAAATCTGGTGAATCAGATCGTTGAGTTTGGTGAAGTGAAACGCGGCGAACTGGGTATCGTCGGCACGGAGTTGAACTCCGAGCTGGCGCAGGCGATGAAGATCGACGCCCAGCGTGGCGCGTTCGTCAGCCAGGTTCAGCCGAAATCGGCGGCGGCGGGGGCCGGGATCAAAGCTGGCGACGTTATTGTGTCGCTGAACGGTAAAGCGGTCAGCAGCTTTGCGGCGCTGCGCGCACAGGTGGGGTCGTTGCCTGCGGGCACCAAGCTGACATTGGGTCTGCTTCGAGACGGCAAGCCGGTTTCCGTGGACGTGACGTTGCAGCAAAGCAGTCAGGCTCAGGTGGCGGCGGGCAATCTGAACTCGGGCATTGAAGGCGCCGAGCTCAGCAATACGCAGCTCGACGGCCAGAAAGGCGTGAAGGTCGAGAAGGTGAAACCCGGCTCTTCCGCGGCGCGTATCGGCCTGAAACCGGGCGATGTCATCCTTGGCGTGAATCAGCAGGCCGTGGCCAACATTGGCGAACTGCGCAAGATTTTGGACGGCAAACCGCCCGTGCTGGCGCTAAATATCCGCCGTGGCGACAGTAATTTGTATCTGTTGCTGCAGTAATCCGATCGGGCTGGCGTCGTTCGCGGCGTCAGCCTTTCCCCCGGTTCTTTGCGCGCGCGGCCAGCCCAATTTAAAACCCCAAAAATTGTGCGAAGAATATAACGGGATTGCATAAATTATCGCGAAACAGTCTTTTTGCCGTCCTCCCATATCCTCTATTGTCCAGTCTTACTTCCTGCCTGATAACACACTTAGCTTATCGCTATTTCCGGCTATGGCGCGCTCTCCACAGACTGCCGCAACGCCAGACCCTATCAGGACGGACCCATAATTAGCCCGGTTGCCTGCGGGTATCGAACTGAATGACTTCTTGAGGGAGTGATAACTATGTCAAAGCGTCGTCTGGGGCTGTCGTTGGCTGCCGCAACCCTGTTGTTTTCAGGCGTTGCCTCTGCAGCAACAGAACTGCTGAACGTGTCTTACGACCCTACGCGGGAGTTCTATCAGGACTATAACGCCGCTTTCAGCAAGCACTGGAAGGCCACCACGGGTGAAGATATCTCGATCAAGAATTCCCACGGCGGCTCCGGCAAGCAGGCACGTTCGGTTATCGACGGACTCCAGGCGGATGTTGTCACACTGGCATTGGCGGGCGATATCGATGCGCTCAACCTCAATAAAAAACTCATTGACCCGAACTGGCAGGCTCGTTTGCCGGATAACAGTACGCCTTATACCTCCACCATCGTGTTTCTGGTGCGTAAAGGAAACCCTAAACAGATCAAGGATTGGGGCGATCTGATTAAACCCGGCGTGCAGGTGATTACGCCTAACCCGAAAACGTCCGGCGGGGCGCGTTGGAACTTCCTGGCCGCTTGGGCTTATGCCAAACATTTGCCGGGCGGGACCGACGAAAGCGCGCTGAAATTCGTCACTGAACTGTATCGTCATGCCCCGGTGCTGGATACCGGTGCGCGTGGCTCGACCGTCAGCTTCGTACAGCGTCAGCTCGGTGATGTGCTGATCGCCTGGGAAAACGAAGCCTATCTGTCTTTGAAAGAGCAGGGCGGCGAAAATCTGGAGATCGTCACTCCGTCGCTGTCCATATTGCTGAACCGCCGGTGGCCGTTGTCGACAACGTGGTCGAAAGAAAAGGCACGAAAAAGCAGGCGGAGGCGTATCTGAACTATCTTTATAGCGATGAAGGGCAACGTATCATCGCCAAACACTTCTACCGTCCGCGTAATGAAAAAATTGCGGAAGAGTTCAAGAGCCAGTTTGCTCCGGTGAAACTGGTGACGATCGACAGCGACTTCGGCGGCTGGAAGCAGGCTCAGCCCAAGTTCTTCGCTGATGGCGGTATTTTTGACGGCATCTTCGAAAAAATTAATCAGTAAGGTATCTCATGATGTAAACCGCCCCGGTATGGGGCGGTTTTGTCACGCAGGGATGCGGGAGACCTTTGTGGTCTGGTAGATAAAAAGAAAGGCTTGTTATGTCACGACGCGCTTCGCCGGTGATGCCCGGTTTTGGATTGACGTTAGGGTTTAGCCTCACCTATCTGGGGCTGATTGTTTTAATCCCGCTGGCTGCGATGTTCCTCTACGCCAGCCAACTCACACTGACCCAGTTTTGGGATCTGATCACCAGCCGACAAGTGTTGTCCTCGGTGCGGCTTTCGTTTTCCACGGCGTTATCTGCCGCCTTTATCAACGGCATTATTGGCACGCTGTTGGCCTGGGTGCTGGTGCGCTATACCTTCCCAGGGCGCAAAATTATCGATGCCATGATCGATATGCCGTTTGCCTTGCCCACCGCCGTGGCCGGTATCGCGCTGACGTCGCTCTACGCGCCAACCGGACTGGTGGGCAGCTTGTTTCCCTTCAAGATCGCCTACACCCCATTGGGAATAACGCTGGCGCTGATTTTCGTCACGCTGCCGTTCGTGGTGCGGACGGTACAGCCGGTGCTGGCGGACATTCCCAAGGAAGTTGAAGAGGCTGCCTCTTGCCTTGGCGCAAGGCCGCTGCAGATATTTCGTCATGTACTGCTCCCCGCCATTCTGCCTGCCTGGTTGACCGGCTTCGCGCTGGCTTTTGCGCGCGGTGTGGGCGAGTACGGTTCCGTGGTGTTTATCGCCGGCAATATTCCGTTCAAAACAGAAATCATGCCGTTGCTGATCGTTTCTAAGCTGGACCAGTACGATTACAAAGGGGCGACCGGTATCGGCGTATTCATGCTGGTGCTGTCATTCATTATGCTGTTGCTGATCAACGTGTTGCAGCGCCGAATTCAACCAAATCGCTGAGGGATGATGATGGATAACACAGTCTCCGTGTCGGATAAGACACGCTCTGTTTCCCGGCGGCCTGTCACTTATTACACCTTGGTCGGGCTTGCTGGGTGGTCTTTGTGCTGGTGTTGGTGTTGCCGCTGGTGATGGTGGTGACACAGGGATTACATAACGGCGTGGGCGCCTTCTGGAATGCGATTTCCGAGCCCGACGCCGTGTCGGCCCTCAAGCTGACGCTATTTGCCACGGTCATTTCCGTCCCGCTGAATATGATTTTTGGTCTGGCGACGGCATGGTGCGTGACCAAGTTCGAATTTCGCGGCAAGACGCTGCTGCTGGCCTGATCGACCTGCCGTTCTCGGTCTCTCCGGTGGTGACGGGGCTGGTCTATGTGTTGTTGTTCGGGGCGCAGAGCAAGCTTTACCCGTTCCTGATGGAGCACGATTTGCAGGTGGTCTACGCGGTGCCGGGCATCGTGCTGGCGACGATCTTCGTAACGCTGCCCTATGTGGCGCGCGAGCTGATCCCGCTGATGGAGCAACAGGGGTCGCAAGAAGAAGAAGCCGCTCGCCTGTTGGGGGCGAATGGTTGGCAGATGTTCTGGAACATTACGCTGCCGAACGTGAAATGGGCACTGATTTACGGCGTGGTGCTGTGTACGGCGCGCGCGATGGGCGAGTTCGGTGCGGTTTCCGTGGTGTCGGGACATATCCGCGGTATGACGAACACGCTGCCCTTGCACATTGAAATTCTCTATAACGAATACAACATCGTCGCGGCGTTCAGCGTGGCTATTCTGCTGCTGGTGATGTCGTTGGTGATACTGCTGCTGCGCCAGTGGAGCGAGGCACGGTTGACAAAACAGGTAGAGCAACAACAGGAGCTGGCCAAAAATGAGCATTGAAGTCCATAACGTTAACAAGCAATTTGGTCAGTTCCGGGCGCTGAATGCGATTAACTTGTCCATTCAAAGCGGCGAGTTGGTGGCGTTACTCGGGCCGTCCGGCTGCGGCAAGACGACCCTACTGCGCATCATCGCCGGACTGGAGCAGCCTGACAGCGGCAATATTGTGTTTCACGGCGAAGACGTTTCGGTGCATGACGTACGCGATCGCAACGTGGGCTTCGTGTTTCAGCACTATGCTTTGTTCCGGCATATGACGGTTTTCGACAATGTCGCCTTTGGCTTACGGATGAAACCGAAAGCGATACGCCCGTCCAAACGCGACATCGAAACCAAAGTGCATGAATTGCTGAATATGGTACAGCTGGACTGGCTGGCGGATCGGTATCCTGAGCAGCTTTCCGGTGGTCAGCGCCAGCGTATCGCGCTTGCCCGCGCGTTGATCGTCGAGCCGCGAATTCTGTTGTTGGATGAACCTTCGGGGCGCTGGACGCGAAAGTGCGTAAAGAGTTACGGCGCTGGCTGTCTCGTCTGCACGAGAATATCAATCTGACGTCGGTGTTCGTCACTCACGATCAGGAAGAGGCGATGGAAGTGGCCGATAGAATCGTGTTGATGAATAAAGGGGTGATTGAGCAGATCGGCACGCCGCATGAGGTCTATAACCATCCGGCCAGCGAGTTTGTGTACCATTTCCTTGGCGACAGTAACCGACTCACGTTGTCTGAATCCGACAAATCCATCCTGTTCCGCCCGCATGAAGTGGTGTTGTCGAAAGATCCGCAGCCGGACTACCAGCCGGTTGCCGTTAAAGATATCCGTCCGTTGGGGGCGTTAACGCGTCTAACGTTGCAAATTGAAGGGAATCCCGAGCTGATTGAAGCTGAAGTCGCGCATGACGACGCCACGCTCGCCGGACTGCATCGGGGTGATGTCATTCAATTCAAACCTAAGACCTACAATCACGACTGGGAAATTTAACTCTTATGGAATGACGTGGCCTGAGTAAACTGGGCCGCGTCGTGCTATTTTCCAGATCTCAACAAGCATGTAATAACCATATACATTATTACCACCCTATCTAAATAACGTATTTATCAAACTGACACCCACCTCGCCAATATTCTTCATCGCTGACTTTTTGCGCTGAAGCTATTTTTTTATCTTTAATAAGCGTCGAAAAATAACCTTAGGCTAATGTCCATTTTCTGTTCAATACCGCTTTTGTTTTCTACGTGATATTTATGGATATATCCTATTGATCCCCCCAATATAAACCCCGGCGACAGAGAGAGATAATAAGCGTTGTGAATGCGACGGCGGGAATGGGAAACTCGGACGAATGAAACTGTTTTTTGCTATGTGAAAAAAGAAATGCATCTGAATAATCATATGCAAGAAAAGGAAAGGTGGATTTTTTATTATTCTTGATCGCTGGTTAATAACACAGATAAATGCGTAAGCGTTTCGGGTCTATTTCCTCTTTCCTTGACTAACTATTTCGTTAGTATTTTGTCTGTTTTTTGATAAAAGCGCGTTGCCTGCTTATTTTTTGCGTTCGTTATTTTACGACGGGTTTGTTATTCAGCGTCGCCGGGGACACTGGTCCTATCAGTGTTTTTATTTTTTCTTTACTTAGCGCCGGGGCGGGCTTAATGGAAATAGGGAATAGCCATAAAAGCCGCGTGTGCGAAGTTCGTTACCTTTATTCAGCGAATATCCGCGAAGCGAATCGTCGTATTATCCGCGGAATAGGGGCTTGCGATGAATTGCAACAGGTCAGAGGACCATGGAGTCTATTCTTCCGTGGCCCATCCTCCGCGACGGAGCGTCGGTGAAAAACCGGCAACTGCCGTCATTTTTTGAGCACGATTTTCAGCGCCTTCGCGGCGGCCCATCGGCCTACTCTTCCGGGTATTATCCCTTAATTGCCGGGGCGCGAAGGCCTTTTGGGAACCTGTCGACTGTTCGCCTCTCGGTCAGCCGATGCTTGACCTCTCTTGCCATCGCCGCATCGCCCTGACGTTTCCATCACGAATGCCCCTGACTGGCATGGCGAAAGCGACCCGGCACGGGGCTCCGTCCAGCCATTCTCCGTCCAGCCGTTGCGACCTGCCGCCGCATCAGCCGGGGCTTTTGTCCTTGATGCGTCTGCTTTCGATGCCTTTGTCCGGGCGTTCGCAGCCCCGAATCCGCTCTGGTATCGCGCCGAAAGGGAACGCTGTGTGGTTTACGTGAAGCGCGCATCGGCTATTCGCCGTCGGCCTGGCGTGGACGAACGTTCCAACAAGCGGACGCGCGAATCCCCGGTTTTCCGGCGGTCAGATGGGGGTGACTCAGGCATTGGTGGGATGTGGCAGGGGGATTGCGGTGTTTCAGGCGCGGCGTGAGCCGTGGAAAACGCCGCCCGGACCGACGGGGAGTGTGGTCCGGGCGGGGCGATCAGTCGTCGTCGGCGGCGGTGTCGCTGGCGGCGCCGCCCTCAAACAGCGAGCCTTGAATGCGCGCCTGCTCCTCTTTGCGGACGCGTTTGACGACGCTGTAGATCCACTGTAGCGATACGCCGTATTTGCGGGCCAGATCGTGGTGATTTTTGCCGTTGAAGTCGCTGAAGATCTCCTGGTCGCGCTGGCTGACTCTCCAGGCCATTCCCATCGGGAAGTAGACGTTTTGTCCGCCCCACACCTGCATCATCCGGCTGGCCACGGCTTCGCCTATCTGGTCGGCGGTGCGGGTGTCGATATCGACGGCCTCGTGCAGAATGTTGGCGGTGTGCTGTGCAAGCTCGACCAGCAGCTCCGGGCCTTTACTGCGAAAACTGTTGCTGTTTGTCATGATGTATTCCTTTCCTTAATGTCAAAAACAATGGATTTCACTGCGATTTCTCCGTTAACGGAGGGATGGACGACCGGCGCGGACGCCGGTCAGGGTCTTATTGACGGGTTCCTCCCGTGTCGTCCGACGCCGCGGCGTCGGTGTTCAGCGGCGTGACGGTGGCATCGGCCACCCGCACGCCTGATCTTCCAGCAGCATGACCAACTGGTCGTTGGCGGACTCGATCAGGTCCGGCAGCCCCGCGCCGAGCAGCTGGGTCATCAGCAGGGTCATCTCCTCCTCGTGGTCGTCCAGCTCCGCCGTGACGGCGCAAGACAGGTCCACCGCGCTCAGTCCGCGCGCCGCTTTTTCTTTTTTGTGCGTAATGTTGATGATGATTTTGGCCATGATTAGAGTCCTTTAATAACGTCTGAATTGATGAGGGGGATGCCGATGCTGGCTGCCAGATTCATGGCGGCGATCATCAGGTTGCCGATAGCTAAGGGGTAAAGCAGGCTGACCGCATGGCGGCCGCTTGCATGGAAACAGAGGCGGGCGCGGAGGGCGTCCAGCGCGCCGTCGTCGAGAACGTCGTCGAGCGCTTTGCCGACGCGGCCCAGTTTGAAGCTGAGGAAATCCGCCAGCGCCCCGTCCAGCGGTCGCAGTTCGACCACTTCGCAGCGTTGCACGACTTCGCGCACCTCGGGGTTGCGTTCGCTGAGTTTGGACGCCAGCTCCGGCTGCCCGATCAGCACGATGGACAGCAGTTTTTTGAAGCCGCTCTCCAGCTCGAAAAATCGCTTGAGATGCTTGAGCGTGGGGATCGGCAGGCTGTGCGCTTCTTCGATGATCAGCACATGGCTGTAGCCGCTGCGGCTGCTGTCGCGCAGCACCCGGTGCATCTGGCGGAAGCGGGCGTCCTGCGTGCGCTTGATGGGTTCGAGCGGCGCCAGCGTGCTGATCACGGCTTCGGCGATGCTACCGCTTTCAGCGTCTTGCCTTTAACGTCGTTGTCTTCCATCGCCAGCGTGTACGGCTCGATGACGACGACCGGGGCGCGCTCGCGCTCCAGCCGGTCGATCAGGTCGCGGCGCAGCGTGGACTTGCCCGCGCCGGACTCGCCGATCACCGCCATGAAGCCGCCGTAGCACGCGGTCTGGTGCAGCGCTTCCCGCACATAACGAATGTCGGGCGTGACGAACACGTCTTCCGCGCCTTGCAGCGCGTCTTCCGCGAACGGGTCGCGAAACAGTCCGAACGCTTTGCGGGTTTCGGGGTGCAACACCTGTTTTTTCAATAACATCCTTGCCTCCATCACGCTGAATGAACGCGTCCTGACGGCGTGCCGTCGGGGCGTTGTGCGGTCTCGCGTGGTCTGTGCGACGTGCTTTCACGCCGAAAAAAGGTTGAGCGTCCCCTGGGCGGCGCGATATCGCGTCGCTCTGGGTCGGCGGGGAGGGCGGCCTGTTGCGGCGGCCCGGTCAGGTTGCGGCGCGGTCGCGCTGAGAAATTACGGCCCGTTGACGATGCGGGCGGGCGGCGTCAGCAGTTCGTCAGCCAGCGTCTCCAACGCGTCGATCGGCACGCCGTCGGGATAGCGGGCGGCCAGTTGACGATAGTGCGCCGAGGTCCAGCTCTGCCGCTGGCTCAGGAAGCGCTCGCGCAACAGGCGGGCGGCTTCGACGTGGCTCAGCGGACGCTGCTCCACGCGCGGGGCGCGGACCGGAGATGGCTGGCCGCGACGCGGCAGGTAGCTCGGCAATTCGGCGTCGTCGATATGCTTATACGGGTCGAGCCGTCCGCCGAACGGCAGGGCGTGGCGACGGCGGGCGTCGGCGGCATCCGTCGCGCTGTCGGTCCCGGTGATGCGCCGCTCCAGCTCGGCTTTGGCCGTCTGCGCGGGCGTGGCGGCCTGCGCGCGGAAGCGTTCGCCGATGACGGGCGCGGAGGCCGCGAAGCCGTAGGCGTCTTTCTCGACCTCTTCGACCTGCCAGTAGTGCTCGTAGCCGTCCTCGCCCATCATCACCACCTGCGCGCAGCGGCTGCGCCACGGGTTGCGGGTGATGCGCAGCGTCTGGCCGACCATCACGTCCGGCACCGACGACACGTCGTACTCCACGCCGCGGAACGAGACGCGCAGCTTCGGCGTCACCTTGCGGGTATCCGGCGCGGAGACCGCCAGTTCGCGGCAGACGTCACGCGACGGCGCTTCCACCAGCTCGCTGTCGCTGATGTTCAGCCACGCGGCGGTGCGCGTCAGCCCGGTGCGGCTGTGGACGGCGGTGGCGTTGAAGTGGCTGCGCCATTTGGCGGCCAGCGCGTTCAGCTCTTCCAGGCTGTGGATCGGCTGGAACTTCAGGCCGGGTTCCAGCTTGCGTTCGATGATGTCGCGGGCTTTCTCGACCTGGCCGGTGGCGCGGGCGGAGTGCGCCTTGTGGGCGATCAATTCGATGCCGAGCGACTGGCACAGGTTGCGGGTCATGCTCGCGGTATTGGCGGAGCCGGGATCGAGGTAGAGGATGCGCGGTACGCCGTGCAGGACGTCGGCGCCGCCGCGCGCCTGCATCGCGTTGATCAGCACCGAGCACAGGTTCTCGCCGGACTCCGCGCCCATCACGTATTCCACGTAGATCCAGCCGGTGGCGTGGTCGGTGATTTCGTAGCTCCACACCCGGTCGCTGGCGATGCGCGCCAGGTTGGCGGGCTTGTTTTTGTAGAAGCGCGCGCTGTCCATCACCTGTAGCCCTTTGCGGCCGTTGCTGAGGTAGTAGAGCGTGCAGAGCGACGCGTCGATTTCCCAGACGTGGTTGGGATGACGGCTTGCCAGTTCGGTGACCGGCGCGGGGGCGCTCAGCTGGTCCGGATGCAGGCCGTAGCTGCGCAGCGCGCGGCTCAGCGTGGAGGCGGACAGCGGGATGCACTCGCCGGTGGTCGGGTCCATGCGGCTGGCGTCGATCAGGCCGTTGGCGCGCAGCGTGTCCGCCGCGTCGGCGATGGCGTACAGGCGTTTGCCGTTTTTACGCGTCGCTTCCATCAGCGTGGCGGCCAGCAGCGCGGCTTCGTCGCGGGTCAGCGCGCTGTTGCCGGCGTCGCTGCGCTGCTTGCGAGGGCGGCGGGGCATCGCCACGGTCTTCAGCTTGCGCAGCAGGGTGCCGCGGGACATACCGAGTTCGGCGCAGGCGGCGTCGTAGATCGGACCGCGTTGGCCGTGTCCGGCTTCGCGCGCGGCGCGGGCGACAGCGACCAGTTTTTCCGTCAGGGCGGCGTTCATCATCACTCCTCAGACCGTCTCGACGTGGGGCAGGCGAGGTTCCGGGGCATCGAGCCAGGCCGGTTTCAGGCTGGCGTTCGGCGCATCGTCCAGAAAGAAGCGCTCGCGCAGCTGGTGGATAGCGCGCTCCAGCTGGCACAGCAGGCCGTTCATGAACTCGGTGGGCGGCGACTGGAGGCTGTTTTCGCTGATGTCGACCAGCGCGCTGAAGCCGGCCTGCAGTTTGCCGAGCAGGTGCGCTTCGGCGTCGAAGGCGATGGCGCCGACTTCCGCCCGCAGCTGCGCGCTCTGCTGGTCCGGCTCCGGCGGCTGAATGCGGGACTTTTTCTCCAGCCGGGTGGCCAGTTCGTCGATTTTGCTGTTTTTATCGGCCAGCACCCGCTGCTGCGCGGCGCTGTTTTCGCGGGATTCGCGCAGGGCCGCCTTCAGTTCTCGGCTGGTCATGCGGTCGATCTCGTCGAGCGTCGCGCCCGCCACCGTGCCGCCTTCGGCCAGCTGATCCAGCTCGTCGTCGTCCAGCACCATCAGTTCATACAGCTTGGTTTTGCCCAGAACGCGCAGCATGAGCGCTTTGGCTGCGTGCTGTCGCCGTAGCCCAGAAACTTGACGCTGGCCTGCATCATGCGGCGCGCCACCTGCGGCGCGAGTCCCAGCTCGTTTTCCACGATGGTCGTGAAGGTGCCGTGCGGTTCGTTTTCTTTGAGGATCACCAGGCGTTTACCGGCTTCCAGCATCGCTTCCGCGCTTTGCGCCATGTAGAAACGGGCTTCGTGCACGATGCGGTCGCGCTCGTAGGGCAGACCTTCGCCGTACTGCTGCATGATGCGCGTCTGGTGCTGCGACAGCGCGTTCAGGTTTTCGTCGAGATCGCGGGCCAATGCGGCATCCGCAACTAATTCAAGCGGTGGAGTTTTTATTCTTGCCATGTGTGTGAGTCCTTCTACTACCGGCTGCCGGCCAGCAAACGCTGGTTCATTTCGTTGATGCGGTCTTGAGCGCGAGCGACTTCGTTGGCATGAGCCTGAGCGATTTGCAGGGTTTGCATGCTCAGTGCGAAACGCCCGTTGTCCAGCCGTTGCGCCAATCCTTCTTCGATCAGGGTGTGCAGCGCGCGGTGGATGTTGGCGGGCGACTCGTCGAGCGCCGCCGCCAGTTCACCGTTCGAAACGCCGCCGAGCGTGTGGCCGCGCAACGCCTTGAGAACGCGCAGAATACGAACGCCTGCGCTGGATACGTTTGCCTTGCTCATGCCACATTCTCCTTTTTTTAATATGTGATAATCTGTTACGCAGGTTGATAACCATCAAACGGGTTGAGGCGCTTTCAGGCCGAGTTTCACTGCAATTTCATGGCCTTTTCCGTATTTCGCCTTCGTTAGTCCATTCAGTACGCGGTAGACGTCTGAGGGGCGGTAGCCGTTTTCCTCGGCCCAGCGGTTGAATGTCCAACCGTTTTGCCGGAACAGCTGTTTGACCTGCTCGGGGGTTTTCATCGAGATGGCTCCTTTTTCTACGAAGAAAGTGTTTATTTGTTCAATAGATTTTGTGAACTTTAGTTCTCATTGTCAATGGGGTTTTTGTGAACTTTGATTCTCTTTGTGCTCAGCGTCTGAAATCTGAGCGAAGTCGGCTAGCGTTGAACCAGGGCGAAGCCGCGGCCAGATGCGGCGTGTCTCGTGAAATGTGGAGCAAATATGAGCGCGGCGTTGCGGTGCCAGGAGGCGATGTGTTCGCCGCGTTTGCACAGTCGGGCGCTAACGTGCAATTCATTTTGACCGGCGAGCAGGGCGCGTCTTCGGAGACGCGTGCTGGCGCATTGGATGCGGAGCTGCTCGCAAAAATTGTCCTAAAATTGGAAATGCTGGCTAAACAAGCGGGACGACGCTGGACGTCAGCGGAACTCGTATTACAATCAGCAAAAATATATAACTTCCTAATTAAAGAACCTGCTATCGATAATGATAGGATTGATAGCGTGCTGAAGTTGGTTATAAATCATTGATAATATAAAGGACTAATCATGGACAGAAGAGATAATGAATTACAGGAGCTTGCAGATCAGGTCGCGGGCAGTTTAAAAATGCTTCCCCAAGAGAACCTGGATCGACAAATAACGATAAGCGTCGGGGGGGATAATCCCGGCTCCATACATGTCGGGTCCGTCGTGAATATAAATCCCGCGCCGGTAAGACCCCCTGAGTTGCACGAGATGGATGACCGAACTTTACTGAATATGAAAAAAGCCCTGATATCAAACCGTAATGAATCCTCGCGCCGCTGTTATTTCAATATCCCGTGCATCCTCTTATTCGGATTGATTTCTGGCGCGTTTATTTTTGTTCTGTGGAATATTTTTCTTATACTCCACCAAAAACCCACCTTGTTAGATTTAGACGAAAAGAAACTGATTATTTATGCCAGCTGGGTATGTTTAGTGACGCTGGCAGGTAAAAATCTGGAGAAGATCCGAAAAATCGAATCCCGGATAGCCACGGAAAATCAGACTATTATTGATACTATCGATGTCATCTTGTTTCGCCGAGGCAGGTAAGGGAAACACCTGACGCCTTGCGGAGTCCCCTGAAGCCATATCGCGCGGTGGGAGCGGTTTTATCCCTGATTTCCGTGCCGAGCACAGACATTCATCATCTTTGCCGAAGCCATTTAATGGCGCCGTAACGTATTCGCTTTTCGGCGATGTGCGAAAATAGGTCGGCGCGGCCGGACCATAAAATAAGCGAAGGCGATATAAAGACTCTGGATAGTCAATATCAACAATAACCGCAGGCTGATGTATTTATTGAATTCATTGTTACTTCCCTGGAATATACCAATAAAGTTCCGCATGGGAGCGTGGGCGGCAACAGCACCCTCCCGGGCGGAACCTGGCCCTTCTTATGATGTCATTTGTCATGTTGTTCGAACACGGACCGCCACCCGATAACGTTGCGACGCGCGGGCGGAATAGCGATGTCATCATGATGCTTCGCCGTTCGCCGCATAATCCGCCTTAGCGCCCATTCTGGCGCTCGCGGTTCCCCGTTGGCACGCGGGGACGGCGAGTGATGTCAGCACGGTGCCGCCGTTTCGCTCTTCTTCGGTGGAGGGGAATTTCCGACGCGTTTGCGTCGGCAGATCGCTACGCCCGGCATACGCTCAACACCAGAGCGTATCCCAGGCGTAGACGGGGCGGCAAGGCGGTGTGAAAACGCGGAATAAACGAACGCTCAATCATGCCTCTCTTCCTGATTTCCCCCCGGACAAACGTGCTAGCGTGTTGCTCTTTCCCCCTTAATGCCCCTGAAGTGTTGGCGTCATGATGATGTCCTTACGACCCGTTTTAACGGTACTGCTTTCCGCCAATCTTCTGGCGTGCGCGCCCTATGATTATGATGCGGAGCGAAACAGAAAAACCGTCACTCCCTCGCCAATCCCAGGCTATCTCCATGATAAATAGTGGAATTTCATCAAAAGTCGCCGTATGGAGCGTGTGAGTCAGCAGGCGTGCCGTGAGTACGGTTCGAACTGCGGGCGTCCTTTCGGTTGGTCGCCACTCGTCGGCCTGCCGCTACGGTTGAAAACTGACGGGTGGGGGACCACGCGGTGTCAGCGAACGGGATGATGGCCGCTGCGAGGGGTTGCTGCCGCCGATATCCCCGAGCGCGACGCCGCTGATATCTCGCACGT
>NZ_LUTN01000011.1 GCF_002111595.1 Lonsdalea britannica | reverse complement strand
GCCCATAGTCCAGATTCCATCAAGGCACTACAGGCCATTGTCCGGAATCCGTGACCGCAGATTTCATCTTTTGTGTCATAACCCATCAGGCGCAAAGCCTTGTTGACCGTGTTTTCGCACATTGGCTTATACGGATTATGAGCACCGGGAAATATGAGTTCCTGATGCCCTGAGATTTCCCGTATCTGTTTCAAAATAGTGATGGACTGACGGGAGAGGGGAACGATATGCGGCGTGCGCATTTTGGCACCACGTCCGGAATAACGCACTCCGGGGATGGCTTCACGAGTAGCCGGAATGATCCAGATTTTGTTTCTGAAATCAATCTCAGACCAACGGGCAAAGCGCAACTCGCTGGAGCGGATGAAAAGGAGCAGAGTAAGTGATACAGCCAAACGGGTTAATTCTCGCCCTTGCTTGTAATCCTCAATGCGAGTCAACAGTTCCGGTAGTTTTTCTAGCGTAAGGGCAGGGTAGTGGCGTTTAACGGGCGGGGTGATGATACCGTCCAGATTGGCTGCCGGATTATGCTCTATCAACTCCTGGTGCACGGCATGGCGCATGATATTGCACATATGTTGCCGAGTGCGCGCCGCCACTTCCAGCAGACCTTTTTTCTCAATCCCTTTCAGCAGGTCGATGAAATGGCGGGTTTTCAGTTCAGTGACTGGCAGTTGTCCAATTATCGGGAAGATATGATTGTTCATGCTGGCAAGCAGGCGGGTTGCATGGTTCTCCGACCATGCTCTGTTGCTTTTATGCCAACTTATCGCCACTGATTTGAAGGTTTCCTCTGATGAGGCAGTGGCTCTCTCAGCAGAGCGTTGTTGTGCTGGATTGATATTCTGCGCCAGCAATTTGCGGATTCCGTCACGTTGTTGACGAGCATCGGCCAAAGATACACCGGGATAGGCACCTAAGCCGAGGCGGGATTCTTTTCTATTGATACGATATTTGAGATACCAAAGACGTGAACCGCTTGGATTAACTAAAAGGTATAGACCGTGAGAATCGGAGACTTTGAAGGGTTTTGTGGATGGTTTTAAGTTGCGGATTTTTTTGTCGTTAAGAGACATTTTGGGGTCACTCCGTCATCGAACCAACTTGACCCCAAATCTGACCACCAAATTCTCCCGATGCGGAGGGTAAACTGAAAATGCATCGGGAAGGCTTTTCACGCTAACTTATTAAATCTGAATTACATAGGGATTCGCAAAGCGGCATGAAAATAAGAATATGGCTCCTCTGACTGGACTCGAACCAGTGACATACGGATTAACAGTCCGCCGTTCTACCGACTGAACTACAGAGGAATCGTGTGAACGGGGCGCATAATAACGAGGGGCTGAGGGCATGTCAAAGGCCGAAACCCTAAATCCGGTTCGTTTGCTGGCAGAATGCGCAAAGTGATGGTTTTTTAGAAACGATTGCGGAGTAAGTAGGCGCGGAGGGCAAAAAAACAGCGGCTAAATCGCCGCTGTTTTTTATGGTTGGCAGGAGACTCAGGCGTGTTGTTGCCCGGTTTCAGTTGCCTGAGGGGCGGAGGCGTCTGTTGCTTCATCCTCCTCCTCGTCGTCATGAACATTTTTTTCCAGACTGGAAACCACCGCGGTGGAAATGCTGTTGCCGATGACGTTGGTGGCGGTACGGCCCATATCCAGGAATTGGTCGATGCCCAGAATCAGCAGAATACCCGCTTCCGGCAGGCTGAACATCGGCAGCGTTGCGGCGACGACCACGACGGAAGCGCGGGCGACGCCGGCCATGCCTTTACTGGTGATCATCAGCGTCAGCAGGATCAGAATCTGCTGGGTCAGGCTCAGGTCGATGTTATAGGCCTGCGCGATGAACAGGATGGCGAAGGACTGATACATCATGGAGCCATCAAGGTTAAAGGAATAACCCAGCGGCAGCACGAAGCTGGAGATTTTCTTCGGCACGCCGAATTTGGTCAGCGCTTCCATGGTTTTCGGATAGGCGGATTCGCTGCTGGCGGTGGCGAAAGCCAGTACGGTTGGTTCGCGGATCAATTTACCCAGGATGACGATGCGTTTGCCCAGGAAGGCATAGCCCACCAGGAACAAAGCGCCCCATAACAGCGCTAAGCCGATGTAGAACTCACCGATCAGCTTGCCGAAGTCATACAGCAGGCCCAAGCCCTGAGTCGTGATTGCGGAGGCGATAGCGGCGAATACGGCAATCGGCGCCAGTCCCATCACGTAATCTGTGACACGGAACATCACTTTAGCGAGTTCGTCGATCAAAGACTGAATCGTGGTGGCATGCTTGTTGTGTTGTTTCACATAAGCCAGCGCGGAGCCGAAGAAGAGGGAGAAGACCAGAATCTGCAAAATTTCGTTGTTCGCCATCGCTTCCACAATACTTTTCGGGAAGATGTGGCTGATGAAGCTTTTCAACGTGAATCCGTCGGTGCTCAACCCGGTAGAAACGTGCGTGGTGGTTGCGACCAGATTCATGCCCGCGCCCGGCTGGAAGAGGTTGGCCAGCGCCATACCGATAATCAACGACAGAATAGACGCGGTGACGAACCAGATCATGGCTTTCAGACCAACACGGCCCACGGCAGCAGAGTCACCCATACTGGCAAGACCAGAAACCAGCGTGGCGAAGACCAACGGTGCGATAATCATCTTGATAAGGCGCAGGAAAATATCGGTAACCAGATTGAAATAGGAAGCAATTTCTTTGGCACGAGTACCATCCAGGAACTCATGACAGGCCCATCCGACGATGATCCCGATGACGATAGCGACCACTATCTGTAAAAGTAACTTCTGCCTTTGCATACGAACCTCATGTTGATGAATGTGTACAGACAACACCGTATTATTGCAGCGTGGCGTCTCATGCGTATTTCCTTACACACTCAGGCGACACCCTGACTTGTTATTGGGCGTATTGTGTTTGCCTTATTGAATAACAGCGAATCAAGGGTTTTACCGTTTTTTTTCGTCAGGGGAAATACAATTGTCGCTAAAAAAAGTGAAAAGTGAGTTTTTTTTGATATTTACCCGTCATAGCGGTGCCGTGTCTTATGTGTGTTTGTTTTTTATCTTGTTGTTTTTATTTAATTTAATTGGGCTGTTTGTCTGAGCGCCATCCTCCTGTTTCAGGTATTAGATTTACTTATGACGGCGGTCAAATTAGCAGCAAATTAAATTATCCATAAGATTTATTAGCTCGAATAACGCGGCGATATGGCGTCAGAGTTATTATTTAGATAACGCGTTTAGACGTCACAATATGAGTGGAAATATCCGTCAAATATTATTGATGTCATTACAGCGATGACAAGAATAATTAAATTCCAATCAGGCATGTAATTGCCATGTTATTTGTTGGTACTCCCGCCGTTAAATATCACGCCATTATTTTTCATCTCTGTGATGCATGTCTATTGACAAGGCGTCAGGGGCGGTAAATACAGCGTGTGCCGGTCAGATCCAGTAAGTCGGGCTTATCGAACGGGGATGGAGCCTTGGTTAAACGCGCCCGTGGAGCAGGGCGCGATGATGACGTGAGGTTTAGTGGAACACTTCTGCTGTATCGCGCAGATGCGCTTTCAACTTGCTGTATTCCTTCTGCACATACTCTTCCGCCCAGCGTTGATCCGCGATCGGTTCCAGTCGCACGGCACAGTGTTTGTATTCCGGCGTCTTGGCGATAGGGTCGACCTCGTCAAGCGTCAGTTCGTTACAGGCGCCGATCCACCATTGGTAGGTCATGTAGACCGCACCTTTATTAATCCGCTCGCTGACCGCGGCCCGGCTAATGACTTTGCCGCGACGAGACGCCACCCAGATGAGCTGCTGATCCTGTAATTCCAGCGCGGCGGCATCGACCGGATTAATTTGCACGTAGCCCGGCTCATCCGCCAGCGTTTGCAGGGCGGTGCAGTTACCGGTCATGGAACGGCAGGAATAGTGGCCGACTTCGCGAACCGTGCAGAGGATCATCGGGTACTGGCTGTCGGTCTGCTCCATCGGCGGATGCCACTCGGTGGCGAATAGCAGCCCCTTGCCATTGGGACGGTCAAATTGGCTGCCCGCATAGAGCCACGGCGTTCCGGGACTGTCCAACGTCTCACAGGGCCACGGAATACAGGCTAGCCCCGCCATTTTCTCGTAGGTTGCGCCGGTATAGAGTGGGCACAGCTGGCGCATTTCGTCCCAAATTTCCTGCGTATTGCGGTAGTGCATTGGGTAGCCCATGGCGGTCGCCATCAGACTGATGATTTCCCAGTCGGGTTTTACGTCACCCTGAGGCTCCACCGCTTTATAAAAGCGCTGGAAGCCGCGATCGGCGGCGGAGTAAACGCCTCGTGCTCGCCCCATGAGGTCGCCGGAAAGATGACGTCGGCGACAGACGCCGTTTTGGTCATGAAAATATCCTGCACGATCAGCAATTCCAGCTCATCGAATGTCTGACGGACCAACGACAAGTCTGGCTCGGTTTGTAGCGGATCTTCGCCCATCAGGTAGTTGGCCTTGATTTTCCCGGCTTTGATTTTGTGCGGCACGTCGGTCAGCGTAAATCCTTTGTGCGCGGGCAGAGAGTGTACGCCCCACGCCTGAGCGAATTTGGCGCGAATCGCCGGATCGGTGACGTCCTGATAACCGGGGAACAGGTTGGGCAGCGCACCCATGTCGCAAGCGCCCTGAACGTTATTTTGTCCTCGCACCGGGCCAACGCCGACGTTGGGGCGGCCCAGATTACCGGTCAGCAGCGCCAGTCCCGATAGCCCTTTGACGACGTCCACCCCCTGCGTCCACTGGGTAACGCCCATGCCCCACAGAATGGTGGCGGAAGGGGCGGCGGCATACATGCGGATCGCCTCGCGGATCAGCGTGGGCTCCAGCCCGGTGATCTCGGCGACATACTCGGGCGTATATTTCTCGACGATGGCGCGATATTCCTCAAAGCCTTCGGTATGTTGTTCTACAAACGTCTTGTCGTAGAGACCTTCATCAATCAGTACATTGGCGAAAGCGTTAACCAGTGCCATATTGGAACCGTTTTTTAACGGCAGCCACAAATCGGCGATGCGAGCGGTTTCAATGTGGCGCGGATCGCAGACGATGATCTTGGCGCCGCGCGCTCGCGCCTTGAGGATGCGGCGGGCGACGATAGGGTGTGAGTCGGCGGCGTTATAGCCGAACACCAGTACGCACTCGGTATGTTCAATTTCGCAAATCGAGTTGCTCATCGCGCCGTTGCCCAGCGTCACATCGAGGCCAGAAACCGAAGGGCCGTGGCATACGCGAGCGCAGCAGTCGACGTTATTGGTGCCGGTGACCGCCCGGGCGAACTTCTGCATCACGTAGTTGGTTTCGTTACCGGGGCCGCGGGAAGAGCCGGTATGCATGATGGCGTCGGGGCCGTATTTTTCGCGGATGGCCAGCAGTCGCGAGCTGGCGAATGCGATAGCTTCATCCCACGAGACCACTTCGAACTGCGCACCTTTATGACGGCGGATCATGGGGTTTTTCAACCGTGGCGTGAGCAGTTTGGTATCGTTGAGAAAGTCCCAGCCGTAGTAGCCCTTCAGGCAGAGTTCGCCTTCATTGGTCACACCCTGTGCGCCTTCCGCGCCGACGACTTTATTGTTCTCAACCAGCAGATTGATTTTGCAGCCTGACCCGCAATAAGGGCAGACGGTGATCACTTTTTTCATGTGGGTATCTCCTTCGGCGCTCCCGCTGGAGAGCGCCCCGAATGACGTATCGGCGGCGTGATGCGCCGTGGGGCGCGAGCCTTGTTCTGCGTTGAAGCTTAGTCTGCCTTTTGCAGATCTTGCTGAGGCTAACCGGTTTCTCATCGGGCTTATTACGCAGAAGACCGGTGGACGCGCAGTCCGGATACGGTGTCCTAGCGTCTGATGATGACCGATGCGGGCGAGGGATTTACTGATCGCCGTCATAGCGGCGTAAAGTCTGATGAACATGGTGCGGCGACAGGCTGTGTGTCGCCGTTGACTACGCGTGATCCCAGAGGAAGACGTGCGTTGTCTTTATGACAAAAAGACGCGGGATAGGTCGTTAGCGAATGACGTCGGCACTGACGACGGGCTGCGGCTTGATGCGCATGGCGCTAATGACGCCGCAGACCAGACAGGCGATACCCGCGAGCGTCATCACCGGCGGCCAGCTTTGACGCAGCATAAACGTATAGGCCAGCGCCGAAAGCGTTTCGAATACCAGCATAGGCCCCATCAGCGCTGTGGGCAGCCGCTGACTGGCGGCATTCCAGCATATCGTCCCCAGCCAGGACCCCAACAGGCCGATCGCCAGCATCAGCAGCACAAACCGTTCGGGTCGAGGCCCAAGAGGCAATGAAAACGACGGCGAGGTCAGCGCCAGATATCCGCCGACCATCACATAAGCTGCGAAAGCCAACGGCAGCGTAGCGATGCCCTGCGCCGTAGCCCAGGTCATGGGATGATGTGAGGGATGTTGCCGCAGCCAACGGGAGTTTCGCAACGGATACCAGGTCCAGCAGACGACCGCCATCAGCGCGAGGGCAATGCCGCTGAGATAGCGTGGCAGCGGCACGGACTCCGCGGCGCCCTGACGCTCCGCGATATTGACCAATACCAGACCGGTAATGATGAGCAGAAGCGACGGGATCAGCCGTCGCCACGCCAACTGCCCGTCCTCCCGGCCGTACAACAGATTGGCGCTGACGGCGATGATGACCGGCAGCGTGCCGATAATCATGGAGGAAACCGGCGCGCCGGTCCGCTGGATCGCACTGGCGAGAAACAGGTAGTAGAGCAGATTGCCGACGGCCGACAGGCGCAGTGCCTCGAACCAGTCGCTGCGAGACAGTTTCTTCAGTCGGTTGCGGTCGAGCCACGCCAACGGCAGGGCGATCAGTCCAAAGGCCAGATAGCGTCCGCTAGATTGCAGCGCCGCCGGATAGTCGGGGATGATCATTGGGCCGATAAAGATGAGTCCCCACATCAATCCGGCGGATAGCGCAAAAAAAATTCCCGTTAACACAGTCTCGATCCTGATGAATGACAACGCGGTGATGCGCGCAGCGGGCCGTCAGTCGCGGCCTGAAGGGCGAGCATGCTCATTTAGCGACGTTCTATATCTTTAAAAGTTATATGTAGGAAATTTTGTTTATTTGTACGAAATAACATTACTTCGTATGAATAGTGCTAACAAGTAGCACAAGGGCGGGGCGAAGTGTGAACTTTCAACAACTGAGAATTATTCGGGAATCGGCACGGTGCAACTATAACCTGACCGAGGTGGCGAACACACTCTACACATCGCAGTCGGGGGTGAGCCGCCATATTCGTGAACTGGAAGATGAGCTGGGCATAGAAATTTTCATCCGGCGCGGCAAGCGTCTGTTAGGAATGACGGAGCCAGGAAAAGAGCTGCTGGTGATGGCCGAACGTATCCTGAACGACGCCAACCACATCCGCAGGCTGGCTAACGTCTTCAGCGACAACGACGCCGGGGTCTTGGTGATTGCCACCACGCACACTCAGGCGCGATACAGCCTGCCGTCGGTCATCCAGTCGTTTAGGACGCAATATCCGCAGGTGCAACTGGTGCTGCATCAGGGAACGCCGGAGGAAATTGTGGCGATGCTGTCTTCAGGTGAAGCGGACATCGGCATTGCCTCGGAACAACTGATGAATACGACGTCATTGGCGGCATTTCCTTACTATCGCTGGCATCACTCCATTCTTGTGCCGTCAGGACATCCGCTGGCGGACGGCGGCCCCATCACGTTGGATAAACTCAATACGGTGCCGTTGATCACCTATCGTCAGGGCATTACCGGGCGCTCGCGCATCGATCGGGCATTTCTTGCTGCGGGACTTTCTCCCCATATCGCGATTAGCGCGCAGGACTCAGACGTTATTAAGACCTATGTTGAATTAGGTTTAGGGGTGGGTATTTTGGCGGACAGATCCTACGATCCCGTTCGCGACGCCGGGTTGGTGCGCATTGAAGCGGAACACTTGTTCGAAGCGAATACCGTTTGGCTCGGACTCAAACGCGGCCAGCTTCAGCGCAACTACACGTGGCAGTTCATCCAGCTTTGCAACCCGGAACTGACGCTGGAAGAGATCAAGCAGCGGGTCTTCTCCGAAAGCGACAACGAAAACGTCCTCGATTACCAGATCTGATGTCTGTCCAACGGCGCGGGTGAATAAGACCTTTGTTCACCTGCGCTGTTATTAGCCTCCATTCTCGTCATCAGTCTTTTGCGCCTGCCTTCATTTTCACGGAGCATCGGCGTCTCCAACTTCTCCTCGCATGATCCAGGACTTTTTCGTCGCCTTGAACGATGAAATCAAGCGTTTCATCCCTTTTTGAGCTCGTACCCCGTCTTTTTTTCAATTTTTTGCAGCAAGACAGAGTGCTTTTATATTCTTAATGGCGCTAAAAAATAGCACTGATATTCCTGAATTTTCTGTAGCCAATGCAGGAAAAATCGTATTGCTTAACAGCATAATTATGAAATTGCTTATCTATGATTGGCTTGATCTCACCCACCTGGGATAGTAGCATCCTCGCTTTAACAATAACTTAGACAAGATGCGTTGTTGATAAAAACAGCGATTTTGTTTTTAAATACAAATAGTTGTTCGTTTTAAGAGAATAACTATTTGCATGATAAATAGACAGCTCGCCCCATTCGGCCGCTGCAATAATAAAAACCACCTCATCTTTGTAACCTCCCCCTCGTCTGGACATATTCAGCATCTGCTGATGGTGTGAGGCGCCGGTAGAACCGTCGCCTGCGAGGATCGGAGCACAGGAAATGGAAAGTGATATGAAAAAACAAAAAATTAGCCTGGCGTGGCAAATTCTCATCGCCTTGGTGATTGGTATTGCCCTTGGGGCCTTTTTGCATGAACATCCGACCGAAAAACAGTGGCTGATCGCCAATGTTCTCAGCCCGGCCGGAGATATCTTCATTCGGTTGATCAAAATGATCGTGGTACCGATTGTCATCACCACGCTGGTGGTCGGTATCGCCGGTGTGGGCGATGCCAAGAAGCTGGGTCGTATTGGTCTGAAAACCATTCTCTACTTTGAAGTGGTCACGACGGTGGCGATTATTCTCGGCATTACGCTGGCGAATATCTTCCAGCCGGGTCACGGCATTGATATGTCGACACTAACCAGCGTCGATATTTCACAATATGAGAAAACCACCGAGCAGGTGCAGAGCGGCGCGCATAGCCTGGTCGGCACGATTCTGTCACTGATTCCGCCGAACATCTTCGACTCCATGGCGAAAGGGGACATGCTGCCGCTGATCTTCTTCTCTGTGTTGTTTGGTCTGGGCCTGTCTTCCCTGCCGCGCGAACAGCGTGATCCGTTGCTGAACGTGTTCCGCAGCGCATCAGAAACGATGTTTAAAGTGACCCACATGATCATGCGTTATGCGCCGGTCGGGGTCTTTGCGCTGATTGCCGTGACCGTGGCTAACTTCGGGTTCGCCTCGCTCTGGCCGTTGGCAAAACTGGTTGTGATGGTTTACGGCGCGATCGTGTTCTTCGCACTGGTGGTGCTGGGACTGGTGGCGCGCCTTTGTGGACTGCGCGTCAGCATGATTATTCGCATCCTGAAAGACGAGCTGATTCTGGCGTACTCTACGGCGAGCTCCGAAACCGTGCTGCCGCGTATCATCGAAAAGATGGAAGCCTATGGCGCGCCGAAGGCCATCACAAGCTTCGTCGTGCCGACGGGGTACTCTTTCAATCTGGATGGTTCTACGCTTTACCAGAGTATTGCGGCGATCTTTATCGCGCAGCTGTACGGCATCGACCTGACCATTAGTCAGGAAGTCGTGTTGGTACTGACGCTGATGCTGACCTCCAAGGGGATTGCCGGTGTACCGGGCGTATCCTTCGTCGTACTGCTGGCGACGCTGGGCAGCGTGGGTATTCCGCTGGAAGGTCTGGCCTTTATTGCGGGCGTCGACCGTATTCTGGATATGGCGCGTACCGCGTTGAACGTGGTGGGTAATGCCCTGGCCGTTCTGGTTATCGCTAAATGGGAAGGTCAGTTCGACGAGAAGAAAGCGCGTTCCTATGAAAGCGAAATTCGCGGATTGAATGCGAAGAACGCCAGCTAATATCGGTTTTATCATAGCGGGACTGCACCTGAATCGGCGCAGTCCACGTTCAAAACGCAGCGCGACGCCGTCTCGCTGCGTTTTTTAATGCCTGTCGCTTTCCTCATTAGGCTATCCTGACGAACCCGAACCCCGAACCCCGAATCCCGAACCTTGTCTTAAAAGTGGCAAACTCACCAACCGGGAGCTAGATTTCGGCTGGCGCGTGTCCCCGTTAAGGTGCGGTCAACTACCCGGCTGATCGTGAATTTCTTCAAAGAAGTAGTCTTTCCACGAAGCGGCTTTATTCTTCAAAATCCCCAGCTCATGCAGTTTCTCGGCGTAGACATAGGTGCGCTGCGGCGTCACGGTGAAGTCGATTTCGGGGTCTTCGACAATCTGCTTCACCAGCTCCAGCGGCAGGCGCGATTTTTCCACGCGGAGGTAGGTTTCCGCCGCCGCTGCTTTGTCCGCCTTGATAATGTCGGCGGCCTCTTTCAGCGCATCGTAAAACGCCCGGTAGGTTTTGGGATTGTCATCGTGGAACTTCTGGGTGGTATAGAGCAGGTTGAACGAGCCGGGACCGCCCAGTACATCATAGGAACTCAGAATCTTGTGGACTTTGGGGTTTTCCAGCGCCTGATATTGGAATGGCGGGCTGGAGAAGTGGGCCGTTATCTCAGACCCGCCCGCGGTCAGCGCGGCGCTGGCATCCGGATGCGGCAGGCTAACGGTAATGGTGTCGAAACGCTTAAAGTTTTCATTGCCGAACAGCTTGGCTGTCTCAATTTGCAAGGTGCGGGACTGGAAACCGACGCCTGCCGCAGGCGTGGCGATACGGTCTTTTTCACTCAGGTCGCGCACCGTTTTAACCGCGGGGTTGTTGCTGAGTAGGTAGTTGGGCATAGAGCCCAGCGATGCGATAGCTTTTACGTTCTGTCGACCACGGGTTCTGTCCCACAGGGTCAGCGCCGGGGGCACCCCGGCAGAGGCCACGTCGAGCGAGCCGGAAAGTAACGCTTCATTGATGATAGTCGCGCCGGAGAGCGTGCGCCATTCCACGTTGATATCGACACCTTGCTGTTTGCCGTGTTTCTCGATGAGCTGTCGATCGCGGACCACGTCGAGAATCAAATAACCGATGCCGAACTGCTGAGCAATGCGAATATTTCCTTCCGCCTCGGCAGACAAGGGCGCAAAACTTAGTCCCAGCCCTGCCAGCAGGGCCAATGCCGTCAGTCGTCCGGTAATGGCAGTTTTTTTCTGATTTCCTGATGAATCCATATTTCTCTCACTTATATTAAATAAAAAAATAAAGAAAAATGAAGCGGTGACCGCCGGACGATAATGAAAGTCTGCGTATGCTATGAGGCAATGAGTGAATTTTATAAATGTTATTTTGGAATAATTTATTGGCTTTTCATTTGTATGAATGTTGGTAAAAGAAAGCCTGAATATTGCTTAGCGAATTTGCTTCTATTCAAAGCACTAATTTTGACTTATCGAATAAAAAATACGGTGCATGATATTCATCATCTGTCTATTGACCCGGAATAAAATGTCATGCCCGTTTTTTCTCATCAGTATTTACGAGGTTATTTACGCGAGTGTTTGCTGGCCGTTGAGGTGACAGAAGAGGTTGCAGGTCTGGTCGCGGATAATCTCGTGGAGTCGAGTTTGAAAGGGCACGACTCTCACGGCGTGAGTATGCTCCCGCGTTATGTCGCCGCCATTCGCGATGGCGGACTGCGGCCTTACGCCGTGGCGGAAAAGACGCTGGATGCAGGGCCGCTGATCTCTTTTGCGGGACAGCATGGTTTCGGTCAGGTGGTCGCCCGACAGGTCATCGCGGAGGGTATTGAGCGCGCGCAGGAACACGGCGTCGCCGTTGTCGGACTGGCGGATGCGCATCATCTGGGACGCATCGGGGCCTGGGCGGAGCAGGCCGCGGAAGCCGGGTTGGTGTCGTTGCATTTTGCCAATGTCTACAACCGCCCGGTGGTCATGCCGTGGCAGGGCGTTCAGCCTCGATTAGGGACGAATCCGTTCTGCGCGGGTATCCCTGTCGCGGGTAAAGCGCCGGTGATTCTGGATTTCGCGACCAGCGTGATCGCCGGTAATAAAGCCCGTATTGCGTGGAATGAAGGCAAGCTGCTGCCGCCCGGCTGCATCGTGGATAATCAGGGCCAACCCGCCGTGGATCCCCGTTGGTTAATGGAACAGCCCACCGGCGCGCTGCTGGCGTTCGGGCAGCATAAAGGTTCGGGTTTGGCCGTCATCTGTTCACTGCTGGGCGCGGTATTAACCGGCGGCAGCAATGAGCGTACGGCCACCGGGAAAGGCAATCAAATCATCAACAGTATGCTGTCTATTCTGTTCGACCCCAATCGGTTGGGCGGCAATGCGCTCTATCAACAGGAAATCCCCGTACTGCTGGAATGGATTCGGCAGTCCCGTGAAGATGGCGAACTGCTACTGCCGGGCGAACCGGAGCAAATAGCCTATCGGCAGCGGGTGGAAGAGGGGATTTATGTGGATGACACCAGCTGGGGCCAATTAAGCCAGCTGCAAAAACAGGTTGCCTGATTAGTTAATAGAGTGGCCTACATCATGTGCGTAAATTTGTCCGTGGCGGCATTTTTTCATCCAGCAACTCGCGTATGCTCGTCGGTGTTATTTCAGGCATGCGATAACGACGGGAAATTAGCGCCGAAGACGAAAAGGCCGCCGGTTATTTTTCAGCTTAAATGACGCATGAACCGTTATTCCATTAATCAATAAAGTTGCCCGATGACATCACACGGACGACATCAATTTCTTTTAAATAGCACGTGATACCGATTTTCTTGAGGAGAATAAGATGCATCTTGCTCGTTTCCCCCGTTTATCGCTGGGGCATTTCCCCACCCCGCTTGAACCCCTGCCTGCGCTGACGGCTTATCTCAACGGACCGACAATCTATATTAAACGCGATGATGCGACCGGTTTGGCGACCGGCGGCAACAAAACGCGCAAGCTGGAGTTTCTGTTGGCGGAGGCGTTGCAACAGGAGGCCGATATCATCCTGACGCAGGGCGCAACGCAGTCAAACCACGTTCGTCAGACCATTGCCGCGGCGGCGAAGTTGGGGCTGAAAACAAAAGTGCTGCTGGAAAAGCGGGTGAAGGACTACGGCGAGCCCTATCAACGATCGGGCAACATCTTGCTGGATGATTTGTTAGGAGGGGAGATCGTCGATCACCTGCCTGGCGGTACGGATATGCAGCAGGCGCTGGAAACGCTGGCGGACGAGCTGCGTCGAGAAGGCCGCCGCCCCTACGTCATTCCCGGTGGAGGTTCAAACGTCACCGGCGCATTAGGCTATGTCGCCTGCGCGGAAGAGTTGCTGTTCCAGTCCAGCCAGCAGCGCCTGCGCATCGACCACATCGTCCACGCCTCAGGCAGCAGCGGCACTCAGGCGGGGCTGGTCGCCGGACTGACGGCGGTGCGTAGCGGGATCCCTGTGCTGGGTATCAGCGTTCGTGCGCCAAAAGAAAAGCAGGAAGAGAACGTCTATCGACTGGCGCAGCAAATCTGGCAGCGTCTGGGGATCGAAGAAGATTTACCGCGCGACGCTGTGCAGGCGAATAGCGACTATGTCGGCGAAGGCTACGGCATCCCTAACGAGGGAACCCGAGAGGCGCTCCAACTGCTGGCGCGTCTGGAAGGGATCCTGCTCGATCCGGTCTACTCCGGTAAAGGTATGGCCGGACTGATCGATCTGATCAGAAAAGGGCATTTCAAGAAAGGCGAACAGGTCGTGTTTATTCATACGGGCGGTTCGGCCGGGTTATTCGGCTATCGTGAGTTCTTCGAACAGCAGGGGCGCTAAGCATGACCGACTGTCTGATCGGGGTGCTGGGCGGCATGGGTCCCCTGGCCACGGCCGATCTGGTGCAGAAAATCATCGCGGCCACACCCGCCGAGCGCGATCAGGACCATGTCCCGATGGTTGTCTGGAACGTACCGCAAATTCCGGATCGTCAACAGGCGCTGGCGGGGATGGGTCCCTCCCCGCTGCCGGTGCTTCTGGAGGCCGTTCGCGCGCTAAATCAACTGCCGATTAGCCATCTCGTGATCCCCTGTAACACGGCGCACCACTGGTTCGACGCCCTTGCGGCGGCCAGTCGGGCGCCCCTGCTGCATATTGCGGATGCCACGCTGGCTGCGATGCGGCAGCCTATCGTTGCCCCCTCTGAAATCACGGGGCTGATTGCTACGCACGGCACCTTGCGCGCAGGCTGGTATCAGCAACGGTTGGCGGCCACGGGTTGCGAGGTGCTGGAACCCACGCCGCAGGAGATGGATGAACTGTTCGTTCCGGGGTGTTATGCCGTCAAAAGGGGAGCGCGGGTTGAGGGCGGTATTCTGCTGGAGCAACTGGCCGACCGTTTGGCGGAACGTGGGGCTTCGAGGCTAATTCTGGCCTGTACGGAAGTGTCTCCTGCGCTGTCAGCCGTTAACTCGCGCTGGCTGGCGCACAGTATAGATACAACACAGGCGCTGGCGCAGGCCTGCGTCGAACTTTGGCGACAGTCACGCACCTAGCTCCAAAACGCACATCGGAGATCGGAGAAACAGAGAACCGCCCGGTCAGCACGACGACGGGCGGTTTTTTTTATACTGAAACTCAGGGGAGAGCCGCCGACATTAGCACGCGGCGGCGTGAGGGGGCTACTCAGTAGTAGCCATACATGGCGGCGAAAACCCATCCAAAGACACAGGATGTTGATACGCCAATCAGGCCGGGAAGAATGAAGCTGTGGTTAATCACAAAACGACCAATATGCGTCGTACCTGAGCGGTCGAACTGAATCGCCGCCAGATCGCTGGGGTAGGTCGGAAGAATATAATAGCCGTAGCAGGCCGGGGCGGAAGCCACAATGTAAGCAGGATTCACGCCAATCGCCAATGCGACGGGAACAATGGCCGCGAGCGCGGCGGCCTGCGAGTTGACGAATTTAGACACCAACAGCAGGATCAGCGCATAGGCCCAGGGGTATTCCACCACCAGCGTGCCGAGGGTTGTTTTTATCTGCTCCAGGTGCGCGCCGAACATCGTTTCCGCCATCCAGGCGATGCCGTACACGGCGACGATGGCGATCATGCCTGATCGGAAGACTTCGTTTTTGGAAATAGAAGCCGGATTCGTTTTGGTGATGATGATGATCAGGCGCCGGACACCAGCATAAACATCTGAATAACCAGCACCATCGACAGGGCTTTGCCGTTGAAAGCCGGGCGGAGGTCTTCCATCGCGCCCAGCAGCGCGACGGCGGCAATGGTGGTCAGGAAAATCCACATCGCAATCCAGTTGCTGCGCGGCAGTTTTCTGTCCAGCAGCGTCGCGGTATCGCCGTAGACGTATTCCCGATTTTCCGGCACGGAAATAAATTTTTGAAACTCCGGATCTTTATCCAGATCCTTGCCGCGAAACCAGCTGAAAATCCCGATAGCCAGGATGCCGAGCAGAGTCGAGGGGATAGTGATAGCCAGCAGATCGAGGAATTCGAGATGCTTGCCGTGGAACGTGAAGTTAGCCAGCATTGCCACCAGAGAGACGACGGCAACGGATACCGGACTGGCGATAATCCCCATCTGAGCGCCGATAGAGCTGGCAGCCATCGGTCTTTCCGGACGGATGTTATTTTTAATCGCGACGTCGTAGATAATCGGCAAAATGGTGTAAACCACATGCCCGGTGCCGCAGAGAATGGTCAAAATACAGGTGACGAAAGGTGCGATGATGGAGACGTATTTGGGGTTACGCCGCAGCATTTTCTCCGCCATTTGCAGCATGACATCCAGGCCGCCGGATGCTTGTAACGTAGCTGACGCGGCGACGACGGAGATAATCACCAGCATGACGTCGATGGGCGGTTTCCCAGGTTCGAGTTTAAAAAAGAAAACTAGTATGACCAGCCCGATACCGCCTAATAATCCCAGCGCGATCCCACCTTTTCTTGCGCCGTAAAATAGACAGATCAGGACAATGACCAGTTGAATGATAAAGTCCATAGAATCCTCATTACTCACAGAAACGAGTGCGTTAATTAAAATTGACTTACTTTTGTCGCGGGTACTATAGGTATCGGATCCCATCTGATTTTTTGATCTATCTCTCCAATTTCAAATTTTCTGTGTCTTTACCTTAAATAGGGGATGTGGCTCCCAATAATAAACAACCACTGATTAATTTAGTTAAAAAACTATCGCAATCATTTTATCGCGAGAGGCTAAATAACCTGGGATACGTCGGTTTCATTCTTTTGCGATTCAACAGTCTCTGTGAGTTTTCGTGTTCTTATTTTGTTTAAATGATGTTTTTATTTTGTATTGAACCCGTATTCATTCATCAGCGGCATTGCTTGAAATGAGCATGAAGAGCGATGGTGTTTTTTATCATTTTGTTTTTATTAATGATTTATGCCTGTTTCTATGCAGCTAATCCCTGTCATGAAGAGTTGTGAGTGCTTCGCGTTAGATCAACAGTGAAGAGTATGAATCGGCGGGTGAAATAAATGGGACGGAAATGCTTTCTTTTTTGATAGCCTCAGCTGGTCGAGTTGTTTTCGTTATGAAGTAAAGAGAGGTTTTATTATTTAGGTTATTTATGGTTGTAACCCCTGTCATCACCATCGCATAGAGACATTGTGTGCGGAATAACTTCCGGCACCGGTTTGTTTATCGCTTATCGCCAGGATGTAAAACGGGAAAAGGCGAGGAAAAAGTATCTTCCCCTTCAACGTCGCTCTCCCCATGTGGTCGCGTAACCCTGTTTATTCAAGAGAACGCGTTTCTCTATGGTCGAGTGTTTATACAATCCCTGAGATCGGACTTTGCAGGAAAGTCGCCAGACCGACTTCGCTTTCAACTTGTGCTCGTGCTGGGTGATGGCGACAGACTTCTCATCTTCCCGAAACGAAATGATCCCTTGTGTGTTTTGCGACGTGAATGGACGTTGGCGACTTGGAGGATGATTGACTTTCATCAGTGCGATTTGCCGTCTGGAATAGCGAAGTGATGTGTTAGATGCAGGCGGGTTTGCGACCGCCCGTCTAAATTCATGGCTTAGATGCGTGTTATCTCCGCAGGCAGGGAAAGACAAGCTGTCTCTTTGACGTTGATGACGTGAGATGAAGTGAAGTGATGTAAGAGGGGGAGCTCCGAGCAGGACCCTCTGCGAGGGAGAATGTTGATCGGTCACCCACCACCTTGAGCAGATCATCTTTCGGATCATATCCAGATGAATTTTATGAGGTTATCTGGCTTATTTAACCTGTTTTTTTCCGCATTAATTAATTTCCCGATTCCTTATTATTATTTACCGTGGATATATTATTTTCTGAAATTAAATAAAAGCGACGCATTTAAAAAGGTCTGTGATCATTTATTGCCCTTTATCGGGGCGAAATAAGTTATTTTGCACTTAAAGAGTGCAATTAAGTATTCCTTTATTTATTGTGGGCTAATATCATGTATTTACTGGTTTTTTGTTTTTAAAATTGAGAAAAAATCTAGATTTAATACCAAAAATATACCTTTCCGCAGCGTAAAGTTCAGCAAATAAAGTGATGGCTAGTTGGCTTGTTTTGTGCATTACTAATATTGGTATCGCGTGATACCCGTTTAATAAGGAGCGCATTTTGTCCAGACCCTTTTCCGAACTTAACCCGCTAGAGTGTTCTCAGCAGGCATTAGAATGGATCATGAGCGATACACTGAGTCAGGAAGACATGGTGGCGCTAAATAAAGAAACGCTAAATTCATTCCGCGATTACGTTAATCCGGGTTTTCTGGAATATAGAAAATCAGTCACCTCAGACGGCGGCTACGGTGTCGTCGAGTGGCGCTCCAGCAGTGCGAACACTCTGCTTGATACGCAGGGAAACGAATATCTGGATTGTCTGGGCGGCTACGGCATTTTCAACGTTGGGCATCGTAACCCGACGGTACTCGCCGCAGTAGAAAAACAGCTATCAAAACAGCCGTTGCATAGTCAGGAATTGTTAGACCCGCTGCGTGGCATGCTCGCGAAAACGCTGGCGGCCATCACGCCTGGTAAGCTGAAATACAGTTTTTTCAGCAATAGTGGCACTGAGTCAGTGGAAGCTGCACTGAAGTTGGCGAAAGCTATCAGGCCCCCCACGGTAAATTTAGCTTTATCGCCGCGAACGGCGCGTTCCACGGAAAATCGCTGGGATCGCTTTCGGCCACCGCGAAGCCAATGTTCCGCGAACCGTTTATGCCGCTAGTGCCGGGTTTCCATCATGTCCCGTTCGGCGATATCGAAGCGATGAAACAGCAGGTCCAACAATGCCAGCAAGACGGTGAAGGTATCGCCGCCGTGATCCTGGAGCCCATCCAGGGTGAAGGCGGCGTGATCGTGCCGCCGGAAGAGTATCTGCCCGCGGTTCGGGCGCTGTGTAATGAAATCGGCGCATTGTTGATTTTGGATGAAGTGCAAACCGGGATGGGGCGTACGGGCAAAATGTTCGCCTGCCAGCACTATGGCGTACAGCCGGATATCTTGTGTCTGGCGAAGGCGCTGGGCGGCGGTGTGATGCCTATCGGTGCCACGGTTGCGACGGAAGAAGTGTTCTCCGTGTTGTTTGAGAACCCGTTCCTGCACACGACGACGTTTGGCGGTAACCCGCTGGCCTGTTCGGCGGCGTTAGCGACCATCAACGTGCTGCTGCGAGACGATCTGCCGGGTCAGGCCGCCAAAGAGGGCGCCTTCCTGCTGGCGGGACTGCAAAAACTCGCGGACAAATACCCTGACCTGATTATGGCGGCGCGTGGTAAAGGGCTGCTGCTGGCCTTCGAGTTCCAGGAAAACGAAATTGGTTACGCCTTTGCCAGCGAACTGTTCCAGCGTCGCATATTAGTCGCAGGGACGTTGAACAATGCAAAATCGGTGCGAATTGAGCCGCCGTTAACGATCACGCATCAGCAATGCTGCCAGATTCTGGCGGAAGCGGAACGTGCGCTGGAAAAAGTGCGAGCGACCTGCGAAAAGGAAGCTGAAACGAATTCCGCCGATTCGGAATTCGTTGTGTAATTATCCCTGTAGCGAAAGGTCGGCCTATGGCTAGACCGGGACCAAAGCCAGCCTGGCGACAGGCTGGCTTTTTACATAATACGCAACCTGTTTTCCCCTAACTTTATCGATATTACGCATATCTTAATCAATTTTTTTAAACGTCATTTTTGTGAGCTTTTCCACAAAACGTAATCTTTACACTTCTCACTCGCATCCCGATCTTCTCACTTTTTCGATAAAAGTTACTTCATCATCAACATATTGATGGTTTAAGTCTGCCTTTTGTAAGGATTTAATCAATTTTCCTTCAAGAAAATAACACTTGTGTCAGCTAATTGTTAATGATAATCGTTGTCATCCGAAATAATCACAGGAGGTGGTGAAGGATGGCACAGCAGCATTTGGCAACGAAAGGGCATCTTAATCAAAAAAATGCAGACTTCCTGGCGCGCCAGTCGTGGATGGAGTCCAATGTGCGAAGTTACCCCCGAAAGTTGCCGCTGGCGATTGCTAAAGCGCGCGGCGCGTGGGTCACGGATGTGGAGGGCAAAGACTATCTGGATTGTCTGGCCGGCGCGGGAACGCTGGCGCTGGGACACAATCATCCCGAGATCGTCGCCAGCATTCAGGATTTCCTGCACTCCGGTTTACCCATGCATACGCTTGATCTCACCACCCCGCTCAAAGATGCATTCAGCCAAACGTTATTGGCGCTGCTGCCCGGTGGCGCGGATAACTACTGTCTGCAGTTTTGCGGTCCATCTGGGGCTGATGCCGTTGAGGCCGCCCTCAAACTGGCCAAAACCTTCACCGGGCGCGGCGGCGTCATCAGCTTCTCCGGCGGTTATCACGGGATGACGCACGGCGCGCTGGCGGTCACCGGCAATACCGGGCCGAAAGACCCGGTACAAAACCTGATGTCCGGCGTGCAGTTCTTACCTTTCCCACATGAATATCGCTGCCCGCTGGGGCTCGGCGGTGAAGCGGGTGTGAAGGCACTAAATCACTACTTTAGCCATTTCATCGCCGATGTTGAGCGCGGCATGCCGTTGCCCGCCGCCGTCATTGTGGAAGCCGTTCAGGGCGAGGGCGGGGTCAATCCTGCGCCGGACAGCTGGTTGCGGATGCTACGCGAAGTGACTCAGCAGTACGGCATTGTCCTGATTGTGGATGAAGTCCAGGCGGGATTTGGGCGCACCGGCACCCTGTTTGCGTTCGAGCAGGCGGGGATTGAGCCGGACATCATCGTCATGTCCAAAGCCGTCGGCGGCGGGCTGCCGCTCGCGGTGCTGGGGATCCGCCGCGCATTCGATGCCTGGCAGCCTGGGGCGCACAGCGGCACGTTCCGTGGAAATCAGATGGCGATGGCGACCGGCAAAACCACGCTGGAGATCCTGGCTCGCGACCGCCTTCCCGAACAGGCCGCCACGCGCGGTTTATGGCTGACGCAGGCGCTGACTTTTTTGAAGCAGCGTTTCCCCTGTCTGGGACAGGTACGCGGTCGCGGTTTGATGCTGGGCATTGAAATCGTCGATGAACGTCTGCCGCCATCCTCAGACGGCAGTTACCCCATTGATGCGCCGCTGGCGGCCGAGATTCAGCAGTGCTGTTTCCAGCAAGGACTGCTGCTGGAGCGCGGCGGGCGTCACGGCAATGTGGTGCGGCTCCTGCCGCCCCTGACGATTTCACCAGCGGAGTGCGAAATTGCCGTCTCCCGCTTCGAGCGGGCGCTGAGCGAGGCGCTGACGCGCATCCGGTCATAACAATTATTACGCGGACGGCAATGCAAACCGACGCGACATTGACGGCACCGTCCCCAAGGTCGGGCCGCTTTTCTGGGAAAACATCACGAGGTCAACTGAATGAAGGCTCGGGCATTTTATGCGTTAACGCCGTTGTTACTGTGGTCGCAGGCCAATGCGGCGGACAGCATCGCCAACAATGATAACGAACTGGTGGTGACGGCCACGCGAACGGACACGGAAAAGAAGGACTCGCCGCAGGTCGTCACGATTATTTCGAAGGAACAGATTGAACAACAGCGTCAGTTGACCTCTGACTCATCGCAAATTTTGAGCAATTTGCTGCCATCGATGCGCCGAGCCGCCAAAAAATGAGCGGCAGCGGCGAGACCTTCCGAGGACGCGCGCCCCTGATTCTGGTGGACGGCATTCCCCAGTCCAACCCGCTGCGGCCCACCGGCCGTGAAATGCACACCATCGACTTTTCGATGGTCGACCGCATCGAAGTGATCCACGGCGCCAGCGCCAGTAACGGCATCGGCGCGACCGGCGGCGTCATCAATATCATCACCCGACGTCCCGCGCCGGACTCTTTCAGTCAGCATTTCAGCGTGGAAGCCACGACGCCGACATCGCAACTGGAAGGCGACACCATGAACTATAAGACCACCTATGGCTTTAGCGGTCGCCAGGAGTATCTGGATTACCTGTTCTCGCTGAGCTACGAGGATCAGGGACTGTTTCTGGACGGCGATGACCGGGCCATCGGGGTCGACAACACACAGGGCGATCTGATGGATTCCCGCGCCTACGACATCCTCGCCAAGGTCGGCTACTGGCTGGATAACGATCAGCGCGTACAGCTCAGTTTCAATCGGTATCAGATCAAAGGGAAAATGAACTATCTGAGCGTGACCGGCGATCGTGACAACGGTATCGCGACCACCTCCGAAAAAGGGCGTCCGGTCGGCGATGCGCCGCAGAACAGCGTCTGGACCACGTCAGCGACCTACGACAATTACAATCTCAGCGGCATGAAACTCAATGCGCTGGTCTATTACCAGAACTATGAATCTCTGTTCGGCGCGGACCGGTCGGCCTCATTTCAGGATCCCGCGCTGGCCCCGCGCGGTCAGCTTTACGATCAGTCGCGCGTCGTATCCAGCCGCTACGGCACCAAGCTGGCGTTGACCAAGGACGATATCTGGGAGGATTACCTCAAAGCCACGTTGGGTTTCGACACTCTGTTTGACCGGGGTAAACAAGACCTCTGGCTCACCCAGCGCACCTACGCGCCGCAAATGGAATACACCGATCTGTCGCCGTTCTTCCAACTGGATATCCAGCCGATTGACTCGCTCAAGATCACCGCCGGGGTGCGTTATGAATACGCCAAGTTGGACATCGACAGCTTCCGGACCGTCGCGGCCAATAACGGCGTCGATGTCGAAGGCGGCAAGCTCGACTTCGACAAAACGCTCTATAACGTCGGCGCGGTCTGGACTACGCCTTATCAGCCTCTAAGCCTGTTCGCCAACTACTCGCAGGGATTCGGCATTCCGGATGTTGGGCGCACGCTGCGTGGGATTCGCACCGCAGGTCAGTCGGTGTCCCAGCTGCCGCTGGAGCCTATCGTCACCGACAACGTCGAAGCCGGGTTCCGCATACAGCAAGATCCGTTCGACCTCGAGGTCAGCTATTACGAATCCTCAGCCAAGCTGGGCGAACGTGTGGTGGATGTCAGCGGCACCTACGAGAGCGAACGGCAGAAAACCCGGATTGACGGGGTCGAGGCGACGCTGGGCTACAAGGTCAACGACGACCATCGCCTGAAAGTAGGCTATTCCCACATCCGCGGGCGCTATGACAGTGACGGCAACGGCAGCCTCGACGGCAAACTTGACGGTTTGAATGTGCCGCCGGATCGTTTGACCGCCAGTTGGGCGGCCACCTGGTCACCCAAATGGACGTCCTTTATTCAGGCCAACTATGCCTTTGATCGCACGATGGATGAGGCAGAGAAAGACTTCAACGGCTATCTGCTGGTGGATGCGGCGGTGGGCTATGCGCTGCCGCGCGGCAAGCTCAAGCTGGCCGTGGCTAACCTGTTCAACAAAGAGTACATCACCTACTACTCGCAAAGCGCGATTGTGAATTCCGATCGTTATTTTTCCGGGCGGGGGCGAACCCTCACGCTGGGGTATAGCGTCGATTTTTAACTTGCATTTTCAGGATGAAAAACGCTCGCCACGGTAGCTGCACCCGGACGATCGCAACACTTATGGAGCAGAGATGAACAACCTCGATCATGCCGTCTTATCCAGAATGATTGGCGAAAAGGCGGCCGTACACGGCCTGCTGAACTGCCTGATCAAAGAGTTCGCCATTCCCGAGGGCCATGCGCGCTATGCGTGGCCTGATGATATGAGCGGCATTCCGCCCGGCGCCTACTTCGACGGCGCCGACTGGCGGGGTATCCCGATGACGATCCGGCTGCCGGGGGAACGAGAACTGTTCTTCATGGTCGACCGTCGGGACAGCCTTGGCAGTCAGCGTTATCTCTCGGATGTTTACTTAAAACTGCCGGGAGAACGTTGGCACTGTCCGGCGTTTGACCTATTCGTCGCGCAGTTGCTCAACGCTTGCGAAACCTGGGTGGGTCGCCGTAATCCCGACCTACAGGCTCAAATCGTACAGAGTCAGCAACTGGTGGAGGCGATTGTGGCTCACAATGGCCGTCGTGAGGCGGCTTCCCCGCTTTATCACTATCTGCTTAGCGAACAGGGTCTGTGGTTCGGTCATCCCAGCCATCCGGCGCCTAAAGCACGGCTGTGGCCGAGCGAGCTGGGGCAAACGCCGTGGGCTCCCGAGTTTCAGGCACGTTCGGCGCTGTATCAGTTCGAGGTGCCGAAGGACGGGTTGCACATCGGGCTAACGGCCTGACGCCTGATCAGGTGCTGGACGGATTTGCCAATCAGCGTCGCGCGGGTTGCGGCCGCGCCATCATCTGCATGCATCCGGTACAGGCTCAGCTGTTCAAGCAGGACGCGCGGGTGCAGCAGCGCTTGCGCGACGGCGAAATTCGCGATTTGGGCGCCACGGGGCGAATCGCCAGCCCCACCGCGTCGATACGCACCTGGTACATCGACGATCATGATTACTTCATCAAAGGGTCGTTGAACGTACGCATCACTAACTGCGTCCGTAAAAATGCCTGGTATGAGCTGGAAAGTACGGTGCTGATTGATCGCCTGTTCGCCGAACTGATGACGCGGCAAGCCGATACGCTCGGCGGGCTTGTCGCGGCCAGAGAGCCGGGCGTGCTGAGCTGGAGCCCGGCGGCGGCCAGCGAAAGCGATCGTCACTGGTTCAGGGAACAGACCGGCGCCATTCTGCGGGAGAACTTCTGCCGTCGCACCGGCGCGCAAAACAGCCTGATGGCCGGTACGCTATTCGCTCGCGGGACGGATCTGCGACCGCTGATCCATCCCTTCCTGCACGCGCACTATGGCCACCCGCTTGACGATCACAGCCTGCTGCGCTGGTTCGACGACTACCAGTCGCTGCTGCTGCGGCCGGTACTGGCGCTGTTCTTCAACCACGGCGTGGTTATGGAGCCGCATTTGCAAAACAGCGTACTGGTGCATCGGGAAGGGCGGCCGCATCAGGTTCTGCTGCGTGACTTCGAGGGCGTCAAGTTAACCGACGAGGACGGCATGCGGGCCATTGGCGACGAGGTTCACCCGCGCGTTCGGGCCTCGCTGCGCTATTCGCGGCAGCAGGGCTGGAATCGCATTCAGTACTGCCTGCTGGTCAATCACCTGTCGGAAGCCGTATTGGCACTCAGTGATGAGCGTCCGGCGCTGGCGCCGCAGATGTGGCAGCGCGTGCGGGAACAGCTAAAGGCGATCCAGACCGAGCTTCAGGGCCCTGCGCCCGAGTTGGAGGCCCTTATCAAGGGGCATCCGATCGCCTGTAAAACCAATCTCAAGGTACGGCTTTCCGCCGACGCCGACCGGGCGGCGGGCTACGTGAACCTGCCCGCGCCGTGGCATGAGGAGGCGCGTCATGACTAAGCTGCCGGCCCACATCGTCGCGGCCATTCGTCGCCTGCAACGGCAGGAGTCCGATCCGCTGGCGGCCTTCGTCTATGACCTGACCGCGCTGCGGCGGCACGTGAGGTCCGTCATGGCGGCGCTGCCGCCCGGCGTCGAACTTTACTACGCCATCAAGGCCAACAGCGAAAGGCCGATTCTGGACACGGTCGCGCCGTGGGTCGATGGGTTTGAGATCTCGTCGGGCGGGGAAATTGAGCGGGTCGCGGGCTGCGCAACGGCACGTCCTTTCGTCTTCTCCGGTCCGGGAAAACTGGATTCGGATTTCGATACGGCGCTGCAACGCGACGTGGCGGCGGTGCATGTGGAAAGCCTGCACGAAATCGCCCGTTTACAACGCTGCGCGCAGCGGGCAGGGCGAATACAGCCTGTGTTCATCCGCATCAATCCGCAGCTGTCCGACGGCCTGACCACCAAGTTGGCGATGGCGGGTAAACCGACGCCGTTTGGTATTGATGAGTCCGAATTGGCGGCGGCGGTCGCCGCGGTTGACGACGCCAGCCATCTGCGGCTGCAAGGCTTTCACGTGCATGCCATGTCGCACCAGCTTGAGGCGGATCGCCATCGGCAACTGCTGGATGTCTATCTCAGCCGTTGGCGTTGCTGGAAAGCGATGTCGCGGAGGCCGGAGACGATCACACATCTCAACGTCGGCGGCGGCATCGGCGTGGACTACCTCCATGCGGAACAGTTTGACTGGCCGTCGCTGTGCCGTTTTCTGGGGCAGCGTTTGGCCGAGCTGGACGATGCGCCCGTGGTGCGGTTCGAACCGGGACGGTTCATCAGCGCCTACTGCGGTTACTACGTGGTTGAGGTATTGGATGCCAAAGTCAGTCACGGCAAGGGATTCCTCGTCTGCCGCGGCGGTACGCACCAATTTCGTCTGCCGGTCGCGCAGGGCCACGACCATCCTGTGATTCATCTGACGGAAGACGCGCGCGAACCGACAGTCTGGCAAACGTGGACGGTGGTGGGGCAGCTGTGTACGCCCAAAGACGTTCTGAGCCGAGACCGTCGGCTGGCCGATGTTCGCATCGGCGATCTTCTGGTGCTGCCGATGGCGGGAGCCTACGGCTACAACATTTCCCATGCCGACTTCCTGTGCCATCCGCGTCCGCCGCAGTGGTTTGTGTCAGCCGCCGAAGAGGGCGAGGAGCGTCATGAGCGCTAGCCCCCGCGCGCTGGTGGTGATCAATGTCCTGTTCGGCACGATCACCGTCAGCCTCAGCAACAGCGCGCTCAACCCGGCGCTGCCTGCGTTCATGAGCGCGTTCAACGTTGGCCCGCTGCTGGCGACGTGGATCGTCGCAGGGTTCATGGTCAGCATGACGATGACCATGCCGCTGACCGGCTATCTGGGCGCGAGGCTAGGGCATAAACGCCTCTACCTGATTGGGGTGGCGCTGTTTATGGCGGGTTCGCTCGCGGGCGCGCTGGCGACGTCGATGTCGGGTGTGATCGGCGCGCGCGTCGCGCAGGGTATCGCCAGCGGCCTGATGATCCCGCTGTCTTTGGCGCTGATTTTTGCGGTGTATCCGCGGGAACAGCGGGGGGCCATCACGGGCGTGTGGAGCGCCGTGGTCATGCTGGCGCCGGCGGTGGGGCCGCTGTGCGGCGGGCTGCTGCTGGAGGTCTTCAACTGGCGAGCGCTGTTCGCGGTCAATCTGCCGTTTGCAGTGCTGGCGCTGCTGATGGGCGGTCGGGTTCTTCCCTCAACGTCTCCTGATACTCAGGCGGCGTTCGACGCCAAAGGCTACGTGCTGATCGCCGCTGGTATTGGTCTGTTGCTGCTGGCGACCAGCCGCGTACACCAGCTTTCGGGGCTGTCCAACCCGATGAATCTTACGCTGCTCCTGCTGGCGGCGCTCTGCCTGACGCTGTTTGTTCGCCGCGCCTGGCGCAAGGCTGAGCCGCTGCTGAATTTACGCATGTTTCGGCTGCGCGGCTATCGCCTGAGCGTGGCGATCACTGTCATCCAGTCCGTCGGCATGTTTGAGTGCTTAGTGCTGTTGCCGCTGTTGGTACAGCTGGTGCTGGGCCATAGCGCCATCGACACCGGTCTGGCGCTGCTGTGCACCGCGCTGAGCGCCAGTCTGTTTGGCCGGATCGGCGGCGGCCTGTTGGATCGTCACGGACCGTCGCGCGTGGTCGCGACCGGCCTGCTGCTGACGGGGCTGGCGACCTGCGGGCTGGGTCTGCTGGGGCCGCAGAGTTCGCTTGGCATGGTGTTCGTGCTGATGGTGCTGCGCGGCGCGGGACTGGGCTTGTCTTACATGCCGGTGACCACCGCTGGATTGAATGTGCTGCCGGATACGCTGGTGACCCAGGGAGCAGCGATGAACAACATCGCGCGCAGGCTGGCGGCGTCGCTGGCGATGGTAATGGCCGCGCTCTATCTGGAGTGGCGCATGACCGGCGCCGGGGGGGCGTTGGCGTCCCTGCGTGCATCAGCCATCGGCGAAACATTTATGGCCACCGGCCTGTTGATTTTTTTGGCGCTGCCGTGCGCCTGCGTTTTCCGCGCGCAGAGACGTCGGCGGAGGAGGCGGCCGCTCTACTGGCACCGCGTCGGGAGCCGCACTAAAGCGAATGATTTTGTTCACCGTCAACGGATAAAGGTAAACCTCATGGAGACATCGTTACCCGCCGGACAGCGTGCGGATGCCGCCGACTGTCAATGGCTATTGCAGATGGATAAGACGCGTTATCAGCGTGTGGTGCAGCGCGTGGTCGGCCAACTGCTGCAAACGCTGTTATATGAAGACGTACTGACTTACCAACGGACGCCGCTGGATGAAGGGCGGTCGCAGTTCGTCATCCAGGGGCGTGATGCGCAGGGAGCGCCGGTAGAGTACCGTTGCACTGGCCTGTTCAGCGACAGCTTCAACCTGATTCGGCTGGATTACGCCAGCCTGCGCCGCCGCGATCGGGACGGCGTGGTCGCGAAGCCGTCGCTGCATCAGCTGTTGTCTGAACTATTAAACGAAAGCGAAGATCCGGCCTGTCTGGCGCGTTTCGTGCAGGAGTTGGAGCAGACGCAGCTGAAAGATTTACAGTCTCGTGCGCAGTCTTATCCGCCCGTCACCCACCCGCATCGGCTCGACTTCGATGCGCTGGAGCGCCATTTCATGGACGCCCACAGCTACCATCCCTGCTACAAATCCCGCATCGGCTTCACGCTGGACGACAACGCGCAATGGGGGCCGGAATTCGCCGCGCCGATTTCGCTGGTCTGGCTGGCCGTGGAAAAGCGGCTGGCGTCCGTCAATCATTCGTCGCGTCTGGATTTTGAGCGCTTTCTGGATGAGGAGGTCGGCGAGGTCTGTCGGCGAGCGTGGGCCGAACGGTTGGAACAGCAGGGAAAACGGCTGGAGGATTACTGGCTAATCCCGGCGCATCCCTGGCAGTGGCGCAACGTGATCCTGCCAGCCTGCCACACCGAGCTGGTTAGCGGCGAAATAATCTGTCTGGGAACCACGCCGGACCGCTGGCAGGCGCAGCAGTCTATCCGCACGCTGGCGAACGCATCGGTCAAAACCCGGCCCTATGTCAAGCTGGCGCTGAGCATCACTAACACCTCCAGCACCCGCATTCTGGCCCGCCACACGGTGATGAACGGGCCGATTATCACCGACTGGCTGCAACAGTTAATTGAAACCGATCAGGCGGCGCGGGACATGAAATGCGTGATCCTCGGCGAGATCGCCGGAGTGAGTCTGGATACTCGCCAGCACTCCGCCAGCCGGAGCGCGCAGACCTATGGCGTGCTCGGCGCGCTGTGGCGCGAAAGCATTCACGCCTATTTGCAGCCGGGCGAACAGGCGATCCCGTTCAACGGATTAAGCCATGTCGAAAATCGCTACGGCGAAGGGGAGACGGTTCCGTTTATCGACGCCTGGATACGGCAGTACGGGCTGGAAAACTGGACGCGGCAACTGCTGAGCGTCACGGTCTCGCCCATCATCCATATGCTGTTTGCCGAAGGGATTGGCATGGAGTCGCACGGCCAGAACATCGTGCTGATCGCCCGCGACGGCTGGCCGCAGCGCATCGCGCTCAAAGATTTTCACGACGGCGTGCGTTACTCGCCGCAGCATCTGGCCCGGCCGGATCGCTGTCCTGAGCTGGCGCCATTACCCCCCAGTCACGCCAAAATCAACCGCAACTCGTTCATTTTGACGGATGATGTCAACGCGGTGCGCGACTTCACCTGCGACGCCTTCTTCTTTATCTGTCTGGCGGAAATGGCCATCTTCCTGCGCCAGCACTATGGCATGGACGAATCGCGCTTCTGGCGGATGACCGCCGACGTCATTCTCGACTATCAGGCCGCCCATCCGCAGCATCGCACGCGCTATGCCCTGTTCGACGTCTTCGCCCCGACGTATGAGGTGGAAGCGCTCACTCAGCGCCGTCTGTTTGGCGACGGCGAACGCCGCTTCAAAGCCGTGCCGAATCCGCTCTATCCCTTTAGGCCGTCATCATGCTGAGAGTCAACGCGTTGAAACGCAAGCTGGCGGCGGGAACGCCAGCCTATGGCCTGTTTGCCTCCATTCCGTCACCGGCCTCGATAGAGCTGATCGCGGAAGCGGGCTTCGACTTTGTGATTATTGACACCGAACATGTGCTGATCAACCCGGAAACGGTAGAGAACATGATCCGCACTGCGGAATCCTATGCTTGACGCCGCTGGTGCGTGTCGCCGACGGCAACCCGAAAACGCTTTTGCGCCTGCTGGACGGCGGCGCGCAGGGGATCGTGCTGCCAATGGTGGAGCAAGCGGAGCAGGTGCGGGAAGCCGTGGCCGCCTGTTTCTATCATCCGCGCGGCGTCCGGAGCCTGAATGCCGGGCGTCCCGGCGCGTTCGGCAAGGAAAGTCTGGCGGAGTACGTGCGCCGGGCCAACGATGAAATTCTGTTGGTCGCGATGATTGAAAGCGCGGCGGGCGTGGCGCAGGCCGAGTCTATCGCCGCCGTCGACGGGCTGGACATGATGCTGGAGGGCGCGGCGGATCTGTCCCAGTCGCTGGGCATGCCGTGGCGCATCGACGAACCGGCGGTTCAGAATGCGCTCACGACGGTATGCCGGGCGGCGCAACAGCAAGGGGTGCCGTACTGCGCCATTCCACGCCAGCCGGAAGACCTCGGACGCTGGCGGGCGCGCGGCGTGAATACGTTCGTTTTGGGGGATGAGCGCGGGATTGCCTTTCGCGCCTTACAGGCCAAATTGGCCACCACACTGTCTTCGGATAAGGGAGTCTAGGGTATGGAAACGTCACTGTCCTTTCATCGTCTGCGTGCAGAACAGATCGTCATGCAGGATCTGATCGACTGCCTGCTGGCGGAACAGTTTTTTGGGGAAGAGGCGCTTACGCTGGTGTCGGAAACCGAGTGGCGACAGCAGTACGGTCATCCCAGCCCGCTCAGCGCCTGTCTGTCGGCCTCGGCACAGGCGCGGCTGTGGCGATGGCGCGGACCCGCGCAGGCGGCGATGACGCTGCTGGTGGCGCTGAGGCCGGGCATCACGCAGGCGTGGGAAAAAGCGCCGCTGTCGGCAGTCTATGTCGGCGATCCTGATACGGCGGAGTGGCAGGCGCTGTCGCCGGAAGATGTGATGCGCTGGGTGTTCGCCGCGCAGGGTCAGTCGGAGCAGAACGCGCAAGGACAGCAGCTGTTTCTTGATGCGCTGGGCACCAGCGTGCAGCAAACGGCGCTGTCGCAGTCTCACTGTATCGACCCTGAGGGATTGCTGACGCGCGATAATGCAGATTTCTTTCATATCATGGAGCAGTGGGCCTCGCTGCGCGATCGGCCCTATCACCCGACTGCCAAGGCGAAACAGGGACTGAATTCACATGACTATCAGCACTATGTGGCGGAGTTCGCCCGCCCGGTTACGCTGTGTTGGGTGGCCGTCGCCCGCGACTGCCTGCTGTGCGGGGAAGGGATTGAAGATCTCTCCCGACAGACCCCGGCGGACTATCTGTTAACGGCGGACGATCGCCTCCGGCTGGCCGACGAGCTGACGGATCGCGGACTGGACGAAAGTCATGTGGCGCTGCCGGTACACCCCTGGCAGGACGCGCATGTCTTGGACCCGCTCTTGGGCGATGCGCTGCATGATGGGCGCTGCCGTCGGCTGGCATTTCGGTCTGACGGGGCGTTGCCGACGTCTTCGCTGCGCTCCATGACCCCCAGTTTCGCCAGCGCGGATTATCTGAAATTGCCGATGGCGGTCTATTCGCTGGGCGCGTCGCGCTATTTGCCCGCCGTTAAAATGATTAACGGCAATCTGAGCGAGACGCTGCTGCATGAGGCGCTGGCGCGGGATGACGAGTTGAAAGCGCGGTTATTTCTCTGCGGCGAACGACGCTGGTGGGCGTTTATGCCGCCGCAGGCGACGCTGTTCGACGAAGCGCCGCGTCACCTGTCCGCGATGGTGCGTCGCTATCCGCCGCAGCTGTTGCAGGATCCGACGTGTCGGCTGTTGCCGATGGCGGCGTTGGGCACCTTGTTACCGGACAGCCGTCGGCACTTCTTCGACGACTGGTTAGCTTACCGAGCGCTGCCCGTCACCAAAGAGAGCGTATTGACGCTATTCGCCGAGCTATGCCGCTGTTTCTTCACGCTGAATTTCCGCCTGTTCCGTCTGGGGATGCTGGGGGAAATTCACGGGCAAAACGCGGTGCTGGTTTGGAAAGCGGGGCGGGCGCATGGCCTGCTGCTGCGCGACCACGATTCGCTGCGTATTCATGTCCCGACGCTGAATCAGCATGGTATGCAGGACCCGGTCTATCGCCTCAAACCGGGCAACACCGCCAACACGCTTTATCACGAACGTCCGCAAGACCTGCTGTTCTGGCTGCAAACGCTGGGCATTCAGGTCAACCTGCGCGCGATTATCGACACGCTGGCCGCCGTCTATGCCATCGCGCCCGCCACGCTGTGGCGCACCTTGCGGGCTGAGATCGAACAGGCTATCTCAGCGGTGATCGTGGAAGCCGATATGCGGGAAATGTTGCAACGGGAGCTGTTCGAGCGCGAAACCTGGCCGCAGAAACTGCTGATTACCCCGACCATCGCCCGCGCGGGCGGGCCGGGCAGCATGCCGTTCGGCAAAGGCGAAGTGGTGAACCCGTTTATCCAGCTAGAACGAGGTTTCCGCTAACGTGCATCGTCGACACTTTTCGCGCCGCAGCGTACTGCGGCTGTCGTTGGGCCTGCTGCCGCTGGGGCTGAACTGGCCGCGCCTGGCATTGGCCGAGATGGCGGAACCTCGAGTCGTGACCTTGTTTCAGGGGGCGACGGATACCGCGGTGGCGTTGGGGATCACCCCCGTCGGCGTGGTCGAATCCTGGAGCGAAAAACCGACTTATCGCTACCTGCGTTCGGCGCTGACAGGCGTGCCGATTGTCGGGCTGGAGACGCAGCCCAGTCTGGAGGACATCGTGATGTTGCGTCCGCAGGCGATTGTGGCGTCCCGGTTTCGGCATCAGCGGCTGGCCGCGCTGCTATCGCGGATTGCGCCGGTGGTGATGCTGGAGGAGATCTATCAGTTCAAGCAAACGGTGCAGGCGATGGGAGAGGCTTTGCAGCGACAGGCGGCTGCGCAGGCGTTGCTGGCGGACTGGCGAACGCGGGTAGCGCAGCTGCAAGGCCATCTGCGACACCGGTTCGGCGGTCAGTGGCCGCCGACGGTCGCGGTGCTGGATATTCGAGAGGATCATATTCGCAGCTATTTACCCGCCAGCTTTCCGGGATCGGTGCTGACCGAGCTGGGTTTTGGCTGGAGTGAGTCCAGTCGGGCGCAGCCCGGCGTCTCGATCAAACTCACTAACCTTGAAAGTCTTCCGGTCGTTGATGCCGATATTTTCTTCGTGTTTTTGCGCACGGAACGCGCTGCTGCCTTGCGTCATTACGAACGTGTTATCGCCCATCCGTTATGGCGGCAGATGCGCGCGCCCAAGCGCGGGCAGGTATGGCTCGTGGACGGCGTCACCTGGAGCCTGTCGGGCGGTGTTCTTGGGGCCCAGCGCATTTTGGAAGACGTTGAGCGGGTCACGCAAGGCGGCGCAACATGAGGCCGGGAAACATCAGGGAGCGTTATCGCGTCATCACACTGGTGGGCTGTCTGGCGCTCGTCGTCCTGCTGGCTCTGTGCAGTTTGACCGTGGGGCCGGTGTTTATTCCGCCCGCGCAGGTGCTGTCGGCGCTGTTCCACCCCGACGCCATGAACGTGAGTCACAGCATCGTGACCTCAACGCGGCTGACGCGGACGGCGATCGCGTGGTGGTCGGCGGCAGTCTGGCCGTCGCGGGGGCGCTGATGCAGGCTTTGACCCGCAATCCGCTGGCGTCGCCGGGGTTGTTCGGCGTGAATGCCGGGGCGATGTTTTTCCTGATCGTCTGCGCAGCATTGCTGCCGTCGGCGTCGCCGCAGTTCGGGCAGTGGTCGGCCTTTGCGGGCGCCGCGTTGGCGGGCGGGCTGGTATGGTTAACCGGTACGATAGGCCAAGGGCGATTGAACCCGCTGCGTATGGTGCTGGCCGGTGCGGCGATCACGGCCATGTTCGCGGCATTCAGCCAGGCGATACTGGTGGTCAGTCAGGAGGGGCTGGATACCGTGCTGTTCTGGCTCGCAGGATCGGTCGCGGGGCGCGATTTGACGATGGTGCAGCCGCTGTTAGCGGGATGCCTGATGGCGCTGGCGGCGACGCTGCTGCTGGCGGGGCAGGTGAATGTATTGGGCGCGGGTGAGGCAATAGCCCGTGGATTGGGGCAGCGTACCGGCCGGATACGACTCATGATGTGCATTCTGGTGGTGGTGCTGGCGGGCAGCACGGTGGCGATGGCGGGCAATATTGGCTTTATCGGTTTGGTCGTCCCGCATATCGCCCGTCGCCTGTTTCCGGTCGACCAGCGCTGGCGGCTGCCGGGATGTGCGCTGTTGGGCGCTGCCTTGCTGCTGCTGGCGGATATTTTGGCGCGTATTGTCATTCTGCCGCAGGAGGTGCCGGTCGGCGTGATGACCGCGCTACTCGGCGCGCCGTGCTTCCTGTATTTGCTGCGTCGCGGAGGTCGACATGGATAAGATCGTGCTCCTGCGGAGCCGCGCTATTTCCCGCCAGCTAAATGTCTCAACGGTGGTTCGTCTGTTGATCGCCGGTGGGGTGTTGCTGGCACTGCTGCTGTTGTCGCTATGTATGGGCAAAATCCCGCTGTCGCCCTGGGCGGTGCTACAGTCGTTGGCCGACGGGCGGCAGGACGGCCTGGCCTTTATCGTCATGGAACTGAGACTGCCGCGAAGCCTGCTGGCGATGCTGGTGGGTGGCGCGCTGGCGCTCTCCGGCCTGCTGTTGCAGGCGATGATCCGCAACCCGCTGGCCTCGCCCGATATTCTGGGCATCACCAGCGGAGCCAGCGCGGCGACGGTCTGTTACCTCTCGTTTCCCACGGTGGCGCTGGGGGCGGGCTATCTGCCGCTCGCGGCCATGTTGGGTGCGGCCGTCGCGGCGTTGGCGGTATACCTGCTGGCCTGGCGGGGGGGCGTCTCGCCGCAGCGACTGGTGCTGACCGGCGTGGGGATCTCGGCGCTTCTGACGGCTGTCACGACCTTCCTGCTCGTTTTCAGCCCGTTGACCACCACATTATCCGCCTATGTGTGGCTGACCGGCAGCGTTTACGCCGCCAGCTGGCAGGAAACCCGGACGCTCGCCGGTTGGCTGTTGGCGATTATTCCGTTGTGGATCGGCATTGCGCGGCATGTGACGGCGCAACAGCTCGATGACGATCTGGCTCAGGGGATCGGCGTTCGGGTCCAGTGGATCAGGCTATCTCTGCTGGCGGTTAGCGTGGCGCTGGCCGGCGCGGCGATCGCCTGGGGCGGCGCCATGGCCTTTGTCGGCCTCATTGCGCCGCATATCGCCAAGCGACTGGTGGGGCCCGCATTCGGCGGGCAGGCCGCCATGACCGCCCTGTGCGGCGCGGGTCTGGTACTGCTGGCCGACCTGTGCGGACGTACGCTGTTCCTGCCGCTGGACCTGCCGGCGGGCATTTTTGTTTCGGCGTTGGGCACGCCGTTTTTCCTGTATCTGTTGTTGAAACAACGTCATTGAGGTAATGGAAATGACTGCTATCACCAGCCGCGATCTGACGCTCGGCTACCCGCATCAGATCATCATCGATCGGCTGAACATCCAGCTGCCGCGCGGCAAAATATCGGTGCTGATCGGCAGCAACGGCTGTGGGAAAAGTACGTTGTTAAAATCATTTGCCCGGCTGCTGGCGCCGCAGGCCGGTGCGGTGCTGCTGAACGGCGAGGACATTCATCGCCAGTCTACGGTCGCGGTGGCCCGGCAACTGGCGATCTTGCCGCAGCGGCCGGATGCGCCGGAGGGGATTACCGTCCGGCAGTTAGTCAGTCTGGGGCGCTATCCGTATCAGAACTGGTTTCAACAGTGGTCGAAGGAGGATGAAGCCCTTGTCTCTCAGGCGTTGCAGCAGACCGGCACCACGGCGCTGGCCGAACGGCCGGTCGACGCATTGTCCGGCGGTCAGCGGCAGCGGGTGTGGATCGCAATGACGCTGGCGCAAGATACGGAGGTATTGCTGCTGGATGAGCCGACGACCTATCTCGATCTGGCGCATCAGATTGAGGTCTTAGATCTGCTGCGCGATCTAAATCGTCAGGCCGGTAAGACGATTGTGATGGTGCTGCATGACCTGAATCTGGCCTGCCGCTATGCCGATCACATGGTGGCAGTCCACAACCGAACTGCATTCGCGCAGGGGCGACCTGCCGACATTCTGACGGAAGCTATGGTGAAAACGGTGTTTAATCTGGACTGCCGTATCATCCCCGATCCCTTTTTCCAGACCCCGCTGTGTATTCCCTTTGGCCGCGAGCGGCCTTCTACTTCTAATGGAGATGAACGCGACGATGAACTATCACGTATCGCCCCGTCAGCAGCGGACGAGTGACGATGTGCTGGCGCAATGGAGAGGAATGTCGACCTCCGCGCTGGGCCATCTGACGGAGGAGGGCTATCTGCGCGGCATTCGAGCGTTGTCTCCGGGCGTCAGTGTGGCGGGGAATGTGGTGACCGTCAGCCTGCGGATGCCGGACGGCGGCGCACTGCGCGAGGCGCTGTTGCTCAGTCAGCCGGGCGATGTGCTGGTGATCGATGCGATGGAGGACGCGGAACGCGCCTGCTGGGGCGAGCTACGGACACTCGCGGCGCAGGTTAAACGGCTGGCGGGCGTGATCGTGTCCGGCGCGGTGACGGATGTCCGTGAGTTGCGGGCGCTGGGGTGGCCCGTGTTCTGTCGCGGCATCAGCGCGATCACCACGCGTGCGCTGGGCACCGGCGGCGAGGTCAACCAGCCCATTGTCGTCAGCGGGGTAACAATTCATCCCGGCGATATGGCGTTCGGCGATGACGACGGCGTGTTTATTCTAAGCCCGGCGCGCGCGGAGCACTGGCTGGAACCGGTGAGAGAGAAGTCGCGCGCCGACGCCGACCGCCGTGACGACCTGATGCGACGTCGCGGCTAACGATCAACGGATGAGGCTGCGCGGTTCAGGAACCGCGCCAGCCGTCAAGAAAAGACCAGTTCCCGTTTGGTGACCCGGAACCAAATGATCCAGCCGAGCCCAATGGCCGACCAGACCAGACCCAGAATCATCGAATCCTTTTCCAAATGTGCCCACATGACGCCAATTGTGCCGATACCGAGCAGGGGCAGAATCAGGTTGAAAAGCCACTCACGGGCAGAGGACAGTCGTTTGTGACGAATGACATGCAGGGCGATGACCGACGCATTGACCGCGGTAAACGCCACCAGCGCACCAAAGCTGATCAGCGACACGGCGGTATCCAACCCGAAGAACATGGCGCTCATCGACAGTCCGCCGATAAACAGTACGCAGTACAACGGGCTGCCGAGTCGCGGGTGGACGTAGCTGAAAAAGGAACCGGGGAAAATCCCGTCGCGGCCCATGATGTGAAGCAGGCGCGCGGCGCTGGCGTGAGAGGCCAGCGCGGAGGCGAACGTATTGACGAGAATCGCCACCAGAAACAGTGACTGAAACAGCGCGCCGCCCACGTACAGAACGATTTCCGGCATTGCCTCTGAGGGGTTCTTGAACTGCGCGTTGGTCGGATAATACAGTTGAATGAACCAGGACGCGGTAAAGAAGATGGCGCCGCCGATCAGGGCGGTGAGAAAGACAGCGCGGGGGATCGTGTGCTTCGGCGCATGCGTCTCGTTGGACAAGGTCGTCACGGCATCGAACCCTAGAAAAGAGAAGCACAGCACCGCCGCGCCGCCAATGAGCGGGATTATGCTGGTGTCGCCGTTAAGCAGGGGGCGCAGAGTCCAGACGGCATGGGGGCCGCCCTGATGGCTGACGCCCTGTATCACCAGATAGATGAACACGCCCATCAGCACGACGGGAGCGCCGACAAACAGGAAGTTCAGGTTGGCCAACAATTTAATATTGCGGCTGTTAATCCAGGTCACCAGCAGCGTAAAGGTGGCAATCCAGATCCACGGCGGTAGCTGAGGAAACAGCGATCTCAGGTAAATACCCGCGAGCAGCGCGTTGATCATCGGCAGCAGCATGTAGTCCAGCAGCGAGGCCCAGCCGACCATAAATCCGGCCTGATTACCGCAGGTCTTACGGGTGTAGGTATACGCCGAGCCCGCTTCCGGAAAGGCTTTTACCATGCGGCCATAGCTGAGCGCTGTGAGCAAAACGGCGACCAACGCCAGCAAATAAGCGAGCGGCACACGGCCTTCGGTCAGGCCGGATACAATGCCGAAGGTGTCGAACACCGTCATGGGCGTCATGTACGCCACCCCGATGATCACGACCTGCCATAATCCCAGCTTTCCTTTGCTCTCTGCGTTCTCTTTCGCCATAACATTATCCCGTTGTCATCCAAGAATTTATGATTGCTCTGGACTAAAGGCAGCAATTAATGTGCCAGCGCCCGCGTGTTAAACGGAATAATCCGGCCGGGATAATACACGTTCCCGCTGTTATCGACTATGCCATGAGGGAAAAGGTAAGTTGGCGCCGAATAACCCGGGAGGGGCTGTGCCTTTTTGCGACGACGTCATTGCACTCTTTCTCAGCATGAGACTCCGGTCAGGCACCAATATGGAACAATGGTTTGATGGCTGATTATCGAGACAAGAAATTATAGTCGCGCCAGCAAGGAAGATGGTAACAGACGATCGCATGATATAGGGGTATTAAAATAAGACGTCCAATCGTGTGATTCATTTCATCGTGGCGGTGGTTTAATGGTGTTATTATTTCCTTAATTGATTCGTATTTAGATTTTAATGACGCATGTTTATCTGCTAGGAATGCAGTGTTTTTACAGTACGCAGGAGTCGGGCTTTTCTTATATCGATAAGTCAGAGAACCATCCCTTTGACGGTCCGCTATTATTACCTGTAACGAAGTGCTTTTAGTGAATATTGTTTATTTTATTTTTATATTCTCAATAATAATTAAAATTGACAGTTTTTTAGATTGACCTTGGTCAAATTTAAATAAATGACATAGATATAGTGTGGCTGGGCATTTTGCGATTTTTTAATTAAGGAAACAGAATCAATGTATTCACTTCATGGAAATGCCTTTACCAAACAGGATGTTTATTTCGCGTTAAGAGATCGTCAGTTATTAACGCTCACCATTATGCTGGAAAACATTTGTAATTTTAAATGTCCCTTCTGCTATACCCAGACGCAAAAGTTCGACAACGAACTGTCTACAGAAGAGATCAAAAAAATGGTGGACGATGGATTGGCGCTAGGCATTAAAACCGTGTTGGTCGCGGGGGCGGGAGAGCCGCTGCTGGCGCGTAATTTCTGGGAAGTGATCGATTATATTGGCGATAAAGGTCTGCACTGTATCGTGTTCTCTAATATGACGGCGATTAACAGTGATACCGCAGAGAAACTTTATGCGCGCGACGTTTCTATTATCGGAAAAATTAATAGTTTCAAAGACGATGTCCAAAATGAAATCGTCGGTGGCATTCATAATGCCGCGTCTAAAATGCGACGTGGGTTGAAAAACCTCATGGACGTTGGCTTCAACCGTTTGGAAAAAGGAAATACCCGACTGGCGATTGAAACGTCAGTTTTACCGGAGAATATCGACGAGATTTACGATATTTGGAGTTATTGCCGCAGTCACACTATTTTTCCGTTGGTTGATACCGTGCTGTATGAAGGCAGCGCCAAACAGCACCGTTATGACGATTTTCTTGTGCCCTATACGCGTCTGGTTGAAGAGGTTAGCCGCATCCGGCAATATGATCGGGAGATGGGCTTCGAATGGCCAATTAAAATCATTAAGCGTGAAAACGATCGCGGAATTATCGTCGGCGAACTGGCCGGAGATTGTCATCGTATCGGTACGAATCTGAACGTGAATTCCATCGGGGACGTTTACGATTGTTTCAATATGAGCCAGCCCACTTACGGCAATATTCGTGAGCGCTCGCTGATCGATATATGGAATGCGGACCGTCCCGACGATAAAGCGTTACGTGTTCATGGTTTGTGCCATTGTCGTCATTTGGATGACAGGAGTTCGATAAAGGGAGAAATGGCATGTCTGAGCAGTGCGGTAAGTTAAGTCTACATCAAGGAGTGGGTTTTCTGGTTTCTACGCTGTTAGGTTCAGGTGTTTTTATTGTTCCGGCCATGGTGGCCGGACTTGCCGGACCGTGGGCGTGGTTGGCGTGGTTGGGAATGACGATGCTGGTGCTGCCCGTGGTCTTCACCTTCGCGCTGCTGGGGCGTCATTTTCCCCACAGCGCGGGTACAGCACACTTTGTTGAACTGGCCTACGGGCATCGCCTGCGGCAGAGCATCTCCTGGTTGTACCTTTCCGTCATCCCCATCGGTCCGCCGGTGGTGGTGATCACCGGCGCCAACTACCTGGCGTATTGCCTCGGGCTTTCCCCGGTCTACTGCGGTTATTTCGCGCTGCTCATGCTGTCGCTGATTCTGATCGTTAATGCCTTCAACGTCACGCTCTCGGGCAATGTGCAGTTCGGCATCACGGTGCTGACGGCGCTGGTCTTGATCAGCGTCATTGTGGTGGGCTTCATGGAAGCACCGCTCGCCGCTCCTAAGGTCATACCGACTGGCGGCGATGGCCTGTTGTCGTTCTTCAAGGCGATGGGCATTATTTTTTGGTGCTTCGTGGGCATTGAGGCTGTAGCGCATCTCGCGCCAGAATTCGCGTCTCCTGAAAGAGACTTTCCCCGCACAATTGTCATCTCTCTGACTATCGCGCTCAGCCTGTATTGCTTGTTGAGCTATACCGTGCTGCGTTTTTCCGCCTTCGGCAACGAAGTCGAAAATATCTCCTCGTTGCCCCGGCTAATTGGACAAGCCTTTGGTCGAACTGGGGCAATAGTCATCGGCCTGATGGGTTTTTTGACCTGTCTTGCCGCAGTCAATCTTTACATCATCAGTTTTACCCGATTGATTGTTTCGATGAAGGGAGAGGACGCGATAAGTCGTTGTCTGGCGTACCGTAACCGTTTTCATGCGCCGGTCGTGGCGACGCTGTTTGCGGTACTTCCCGTCGCCATCACCGTCGCCCTCAAGTACGGTTGGTCTATCGGTCTGGATAGCCTGATCGCCTGTGCTAACGGCGTCTTTGTGATGATCTATCTGGCGGCTTCTCTGTCGGCATGTCGCTTGCTTCACGGTCATCAACGAGTGATGGCGCTGTTGGCGAGCCTGTTTTGTCTTGGCGTCGCCGGAGTCATCGGTGACAACATGATGTATGCCGTCGTCATTATGTTGCTCGCCTTTGTCTGGAGTTCATGGCGCCTGCGTCAGACGACGCCTTCCGGTGACTCTCGGGCATAAAACATCCGAGCGAGCGGGCCCTATTCCGGGCCCGTATCCCACGGCGGCCTGCACCTAAGATCTGTTTTAACGAACGCTGCGCGATGCGCCGTGCTATTTAGCGGCTGGCGCATCGCGCGGCGCTTGTCATTTTCTCTCTACGACGGCATCACCCCCCAGGCAATTTCACATGTCATCCAGCTACCAATGGCTAACAGCAACATGGCCGGCACTTGCGAAAGGAAGAAATCGATATCGTTGACGCTCCGTTTTTTAAGCCAGGGAGACAGGTAGCAATACGCCAAATGGAAACCGGACGTTCCCAGGCAAAACAGCGTTCCCATCAGGATAAACATATCGCCGGAGCTGTTTGGCGAGACGAACTGGGAAAAGAAGGCGAGGAAAAAAATGCCCGTCCGGAGGTTCCGCAGGCTGCGGAGGGTTCCCTGTAGAAAAAACGAGGAGGGATGTACTGGCGCTATCGTCATACTTTTAGACAAATACCGCGCCGCCGGGGGCCGGCGGTATATGCGGCAGCTTCCCAGATTAAAAATAGCGCGCCCAGCAGTTTGACGAGGGTCAGCAGGGCGGGCGATGCCGCCAGCGTGAAGCTGATAATCAGCCAGGATAAAATCACATAGCAATAGTCGCCGAGCGCGAGTCCGACGATCCCGCTCAGCGCGGCTCGCTGGCCAAACCGGTGAAAGTTACCGGTGATGCACAGCACGTCCTTGCCGGGGATGGCGCAAAAGGTGAACGAGGCGATAAGAAATAGGGTCCAGTTAAAGTCAGCCATGGAGTCCCTCTGTTTGTCTGATAGACAGTTTGCTCGGCAGCAGGTGACCCTGCGCCCATTTTTTGAGTGCGTCCGTTATGCTGGCTTTTCCGCCCGGAGCCAGACTGTGAGCGCCCTGCTGCTGACGTCGGCTGTACAACCAATAGAATTCGCCGTTGGAGAAATATTTCCAGCGACGAGAACGCATGATCAGCGGTCCGCTGTGACCCGTTTTTCTCTCTCGATGCCGCGTACGATCGTCGCACGCCCATTTCAGCGTTGTCTTCAATACTGCAACCGGTTTAATTATCGCCAGCCAAACGGGGTCAGGCGATAGGGTAAAATGACGTTGAGTCTTATTGTGTAAAAAATAAGTATTTTTCATAAGTATCGCGTCGTTAAAGTGAAAATAAAGTGTGATGGTGGAGACTTTTTGGGGCAGGGAAATAACGCCTTATAGGAACCAAAGGGTTAAATAAATAGGTCACTATTCTGGGCAATAAAATAAATGAGAAGTGAGCGGTGGAATCGTTTACAAGAAAGGCGGTTTCGGGAGTTTTGTCGCTGGAGTAAAGAGAGGTGTGATGAAGTGATTGACGTCTAACTGTTTTTTTTCTGGGTGGCCACGTGAGATGTCTCTGATATATTTGGCCTTCATTCGGGGGGCTCTGCCTGTCTGGGGTTACCTTTGCGCAAAATATATCACTGGGTGGGACTATATTTAGCATCCTGTATATCATATTTAAATAAGGGTAGCGCGCTACCATTCTTCTAGCCACGATATAACACTCCTTGTAGCGTTAGGCTTGGATATATTAAGGTTTTTTATTGATTCTTATGTCAGAAAATACGTCATCACATAATGATTTAATTCTCGTGATAATATCCGTTTTTATTAAAAAGGGGAAGTTATGGCCGGTAAGATAAAATAAGTCTGTTAAGTGAAATGGCTTGCCATGAGTGAGCATTAGCGGGTTGCGTCTTGCATGCGCTGTTGATTTATTGAGGGGGTCATATGCGCCAAGTCCATCTGATGGAAGTACGTCAGTTTGATTTCGACTGTCTTCGAAGATGTTTTAGACGCTAACAATACTGAAGCCTCAGTGCCGGGGTCCATGCGGGCAAAATGCCGCTTCGCTAAGGTGAGTGTGGAACCGTGTGTGAGCGCCGTCCCCCCGGAGGGAGGGACTCGACGGCTGCTCAGGAGGAGTGGCGATAGATATGGCGTAGGCTTATGCAGCGGATGGCGTGATGACCGGTTCGCAGCGCACCTCGAAATTGACCGAACGGGCGATGAAACACATTTCGTGAGCCTGATGGTGCAATTCACGTGCTGTTTGCAGATTTGATTCTGCCGTCACGATCAGCCGTGGCCGCAGCGTGACCGACAGAAATTGTCCCGCGCCATTTTGCTCCTCGACCATAACGCCCTCAGCGGCGTCCTCGTACTCCAGCACACTCACGCCTGCCCCGGCGCAAAGGCCCAGATACCACAGCTTATGACAGGCGGAAAGGGAGGCCAACAGCAGCTCCTCCGGATTCCACCGCGTCTCGTCGCCGCGAAAGCTGGGATCTGACGAGCCCGCGAGGGTGGAGGCTTTACCCTGGGCGCTGATTTCATGGCTGCGGCTATAGCCGCGATAGCTTTCGGTTCCGCTGCCCTGATTTCCCGTCCAACGTACGTTTACCCGGTAAGTATGCTGTTTTTCGGCCATGATATTCCCCATTGGTTTGATATGAACGCGATTGCAGGCAGCGGCACCCACTGATAGGCGCGATAGAACTCACGTTATGTCAGTCTTGGTAGGCTTGGCAAGCAGTGGCTGGCCGCGATTGAGCCGGAGTGTGAGAGCATTGCGTTGGAAAGGGGCTTCAGATAGGTTCGCACAATAAGGTCTCGGCGCGCGCAGGGCGAAAGTCGCGGGGTCGAAGCGGGTTTGACTCGTTAACGTTATGCATGGCACCGCGGACGTTAACAGAACAAGAGGGGAAAGGTGATGGGGATCATATTGCGTCCGATGACGCAGGCCGACTGCCTGGCTGGTTATCGGCTTGCCCAGCAGTTGAACTGGCCGCATCGGGTGGAGGATTGGCAGGAGGCGTTGCGACTGGGCGATGGGACGGTTGCCGAGTGCGAGGGGCAGATAGTGGGCACGGCGCTGAGCTGGCGCTGGGGAGCCGAGTGGGCCACGCTAGGTTTGGTTGTGGTCGATGCGGAATTTCAGGGGCAGGGCATAGGTCGTCGCCTCTTGGAACAGCGAGTCGCGGCGTTGGGCGAGCGACAGCTCAGGCTGCATGCCACCGTCGCCGGGCTTCCGCTGTATCAGTCGTTGGGCTTCACGGCGGTCGGCGAAACTCAGCAGTTTCAGACCGCCTGTCTGACGGCTGTTCCGCGCGTGGAAGATAAAGCTGGGCAGCGGCTTCGTCTTGCGCGCGAAGAGGATCTCCCCGACTTAACGGAACAGGACTGGCAGGCCAACGGTCTGGTGCGTTCGGCGCTGGTGTCCGATCTGTTTCGCCATGCGGAACTCTGGGTGTTGGAAGAAGGCGAGCGCATCGTCGGTTGGGGCGCGAGTCGTCGTTTCGGCCGCGGCTGGACGATCGGTCCGGTCATCGCCCACGGCGTGCCGGAGGCGCAGCGGATCATCGCGCGGCTCATGCAGGCCAGAGTAAACGATTTTGTGCGTATTGATACGCATGCGTCGCAGGGACTGGGGGAATGGTTATCCCGGTGCGGTCTGATGCAGGTGGATGCGCCGGTAGTCATGGTGCGCGGCGAACCGTGGAGAAACGCCCTCGAAGGGCCTCGCGCGTTTGCGCTTATGTCGCAGGCGATGGCCTGATAAAACAAGCGGGACCCATCAACCGGTCCCGCTATCGATTAACGCGCCAGCGTACACTGAGTATCGATCAACTCCGAGGTTGAGCCACGGTTGAAGCCGAAGCGGACGCCTCGGTTAGCTAGCAGCAGTTTTTCGCCATCGGGGGTGACGGTGAGTGCCAGTCCATAGTTGTCAATGCTGTCGCCTTGACGCTGCACATAGGCAGAGAGCTCTTTGAACGGGTCATCTCGCGTCAGATCCTGCGAAGTCAGCTTTTTCGCCAGATAGCGATGTCCACGCAGTTCTTCGCCCAACGGCTGCCAGTCGGTCGTTAAGGTATTTCCCTGTTCGCGCAGCGTTTGGTAAGCCTCGGGGCGCAGGCAAGAGATGTGGATGTGCAGTTGATCTTGCGTGCGCGCATAGCGTGAGTTGACGGCTAGCACCAGAATGTCGTCCGGCAGCGTTTTGCCTGCTTCGTTGGACAGATGCTTACGCGCCTCCCAGGCCGCGGCGAAAAAGGCGGGGACCTGATGCTCTTGCAACACGGGGCTTTCGATTCCCGAGATTCTCTCGGTTGGGATCAGCAGGTCGTGATGAGGCCCGTTTCTGTCTTTGATAAGCGCGGACTGGGTATGGCTATCAACCGCAAGACAAGGCGCGGGAGAGCCTTGCTGCTGACTGGGAACGCACTTTTCCGTGACCGTATTCCACAGCGCATCGCTGCTGTCTCTGAACAGGAAGAACCCGACCAGCACCAGTACAACGATGACGGCAGCTGTCGCATACCTTATCTTCTGTTTCCTCTGCATGTATTACGCCTCCTGCATAATTGAACGATGGGTTCCGGATGAAAACCAGGTTGTATCCCATCCTCGTCGCCGAGAGTGATAACGGTTACATGGTGGATAGAACCTGATTCTGAACCGAAATTTTACACCTTGTCGGGTCCGGAACCACAGATAATATAGCGGAGTTACACGGCGAAAACATGAGTATCCGGCGTCAGCGTCAGGATAAGTGGAGGCAGCCGGGCATTCATGCACACCGTTTTCAGAGTGCGACACGGACGAAACGCCTGCGTTAGCGTTGCTCAAATACCCGATGATTCGGCCTGCATGTCGGTGGCCCCGCCTCTGAACGTTAGCCCGTGCTCAACCGGTCGGATCAATTAGGAGATAGATGTGCGTCGGTTAAGATCTGACGTGGCGGAGGGATGGAGGCGCGATGCTTTTATTAATGTGGTCACTCCCACCGAGTTCAACGCTGTTTCTGTCCTGTGGACAGGCGCCTTTTCGGTTCGTCGAGGACGCGGCAGGGCCGCGGCGACGGTCTGGCGCCACGGCCGAGAGTAAGAAAAGCACCGTCAGGCAGCGACGGCCGCCAGATGCTCTGTTTCCCACAGCGCTTTCAGGATAGTGTCGCTGTCCACCGCGAAAGGTAGAAGCGCGGCGGAGCGGATACGGACATGGCGCGCGATACGTTCGACCTGATCCGGTTTGTCCGCCAATCCTAACTGGGTCAGCGTTAGCGGACTGCCGAAGCGCGACAGCAGCGCGAGCAGCGGCTGCCGTTCCTCTTCCCGCTCGGTATTTAACAGCGCCTGTACCGCCAGCCCGAAGCCGACCTTCTCGCCATGCAGCCAGTGATGAAGTCCAGGCAGACGGGTCATGCTGTTATGAATGGCATGCGCGACGCCGACGCGCGCCACGTTGTCCTTCATGCTATTGGCCAAGCCCGCCAGCGCGATATTGGCGTCGATGACCTGCCGCAGCGCGGGCGTGACGCGGTGATCTTCACTATCCGTCACCGCCTGAGCGCCGTGACGCTTGAAGGTTTCCAGCGCCAGACCTGCGGCCTGCGCCTTCAACACCAGCGCCAGCGAGGTCGTTTCCACTTGTAGATAGGGTTGGAATTCATACCATTTGGCAAGCGCATCCACGATCCCGGCTTTGAGATAGCGCGCCGGGCTGTGCGCAATCACCTCGCTATCGACCAGGACCCAGACGGGGAGCCGTTTCAACGGCAGGGGAGCGACATGTGCGCCGCGTCCGTCATAGATCACGCTAATCGGCGACCACGCGGCGCAGGTGGCGGCGATAGTCGGCACGGCGATCACCGGCAACTGTCCGAGGAGATCGCCTACAGCCTTGGCGCAGTCCAGCGCCCGACCGCCGCCGACGCCCAAAATCAGTTCGGCGTCCCAGGTTCTGGCCGCCGTCGCCAGTTGATCTATGGCCTGATGCGTACACGGGCCTTGCTGGAAGACGACGTCGTACAGGATATCGTGTTGATGAAGACTGGATTCGATAGCCTGGGACGTCGCCTGCCAAGCCCGGGGGCTGGTGATAATCAGAATGCGTGAGGCCAGCGGTTCGATAAAGTCGCCCACTTCGCCGATCAGTCCGTCGCGGTTGAGGTAGGTTTGCGGTGCCTGGATAGCAATCATAAGCAGAGTCTCGCGGGCGGTCATAGAGATAGCTCCCTTATAACAATGCCGACGCGCGAATCAAAAGCACGAATCTGGCAATGCATTACTTCAAAAAGACATAACACTCGGGTGAGGAAGTCACTGCGACAGCCGCCGTGGCGATGAGAAAAACCAAGCGCCGTTTTTCGCAGTGTTACGCCGTTTTCGCCACATATCAGCCGTGCAAACGTGAGCCGAACGTCGTGTTTGAAACAGGGCGGTAGATCGAACCGACCGTAGACAACCGGTTAAATCACGGATTCATGGCTGATGATGAAACGATGGCGGCAAAGGCATTCATAAAATGACGGTGCTTTCGATAAAACGAATGGCGTGATATCTATTGACCATTGACTCACTTTGAAGAGGCGCCTGACGGCTATGTTAACGCTACGTCAAATCCGGCACTTTATTGCGGTTGCCGAGACCGGTTCCATTTCCGCCGCCGCACAAACCGCCTTCGTTTCTCAGTCATCGCTCACGCTGGCCATTCAACAATTGGAAACCGAGACCGGCGTGCGCTTATTTGAACGTCACGCCAAAGGCATGACGCTGACCCATCAGGGACATCAGTTTTTACGTCAGTCCTATCTGATTTTGGCGACGGTGGAAAATGCGACCCGCAGCCTGAGAACCGGGACTGAAAGCATTACCGGCTCCCTGACGGTGGGCGTGACGAGCCTGGTGGCGGGCTACTTTCTCGTCGACCTGCTCAAACATTTCAAAGACGCCTATCCCAATGTGGTGGTGCAGGTGGTGGAGGATGAGCGCAGATACATCGAACATCTGTTGGTGAGCGGCGAGATCGACATCGGCGTATTAATCCTCTCCAACCTGGAAGATCGCGATGCCTTACAGACCGAAGTGCTGTGTCATTCGCCGTACCGTCTTTGGTTGCCGCCGCTTCATCCGCTCCTGGAACGCGAGAGCATCAGTCTGGCCGATGTGGTGACGGAGCCGCTGGTTCAGCTCAACGTGGATGAGATGGATATTCACGCCCGGCGTATCTGGAGCAAAGCCAACCTGACGCCGGACATTGCCATGAAGACCACCTCGACCGAAGCCGTACGGAGTCTCGTCGCCGCCGGGATGGGGCTGTCTATCCTTCCTGACATGACTTATCGCGCTTGGTCGCTTGAGGGAAATATGATTGAAGCGAGCAAATTGACCGATCCTATCGAGCCATTAGAAATCGGTATGGCCTGGCGTCGGGGCAGTACACGGCCCAAACTGGTTTCCCCCTTCCTCAGCGTCGCCCGCGAAAACAGCGGGCTGCGCAAGAGTTCGTAATCCAGCCTGCATGGAAATAAAACAGCATTCGATTTATTCGAATGCTGCCTTCAATATTTAATAGTGGTTGATGCCCGTCGACTTTCCCTATTGTGTTTTCAACGCACTATCACACCTCTCGTTGGCGTTGGTTTTATGTGGATATCCCCCTCCGGGGCGCGACAGTAGAAACAGGGAAACGCGATGTCGGATGAGGATTTTATCGCCCGCTTTTCCAGCAGGCATTTGATTGATGGGCAGTTGATTGACGGCGATGGCACATTGCAGGACATCGTTAATCCTGCCAATGGAGAAGTCGTCGCCAGGATGAGGGAAACCTCCGCCACGCAGGTCGCCGAGGCGGTAGACGCAGCTCAGCGAGCCTTCCCCGCGTGGGCCAGAACCACGCCGTCGCAACGCGCTATTGTGCTGTTGCGGATCGCAGATGCGATAGAACGCGAGGCTGCGTCGCTGGCGCAGCTGGAAGCCATTAACTGCGGCAAGCCGCTGTATCAGGCGCTCAATGACGATCTTCCCGCCGCCGCCGATGTCTTTCGCTTTTTCGCCGGCGCGGTGCGCTGCCAGCAAGGGCAGTTAGCGGGAGAGTATCTGGACGGACATACGTCCATGATCCGCCGGGACCCCCTCGGCGTCGTCGCCTCCATCGCGCCGTGGAATTACCCGTTGATGATGGCGGCCTGGAAAATCGCGCCGGCGCTGGCGGCGGGCAACACCGTCGTATTCAAGCCTTCCGAGCACACGCCGCTGACCATACTGGCGCTGGCGCCCACCTTGAATACGCTACTGCCGCCGGGCGTGCTGAATATTATCACCGGCCGCGGCGAGAGCGCGGGCAGCGCGCTGGTCAATCATCCGCGGGTGCGTATGGTGTCCGTGACCGGAGATCTTGTGACCGGTCAGCGAATTTTGAACGCCGCCGTCAGCAACGTGAAGCGCACCCATTTGGAGCTGGGGGGCAAAGCCCCGGTGATCGTCTGCAACGATGCGGATATCGATGATGCCGTCGAGGCGATCGCCACCTGGGGCTACTACAACGCGGGGCAGGACTGCACCTCCGCCTGTCGGGTGTATGCGCAGTCGGGCATTTATGCACAGCTGGTTGACGCGTTAGGCGGTGCGGTGTCCCGACTGCGGATGGCGCAGCCGCGAGACGAAGACAACCATTTGGGACCGCTGATCAGCGCCCGCCAGCGCGACCGGGTTTCCAGCTTCGTCGAACGCGCGCTGAGTCAGCCGCACATCGAGCGCATTACGGGCGCAGGCCGGTGGGATGGCCCCGGTTTTTACTACCCGCCGACGCTGTTGGCCGGTTGCCTGCAAAGCGACGAAATCGTGCAGCGTGAGGTTTTCGGCCCGGTGGTCAGCGTCACCCGTTTCACGTCGCTGGAGCAGGTGGTCCAGTGGTCAAACGAGTCGGAGTATGGGCTGGCGTCGTCGGTCTGGACGCAAAATATCGATACCGCCATGCAGGTGGCGGCCAGTTTGCAATACGGGACGACGTGGATTAACAGTCATTTTTCGCTGATTAGCGAAATGCCGCACGGGGGATTAAAGCGTTCCGGCTATGGCAATGATTTATCCAGTTATTCATTACAAAATTACAGCGTGGTTCGGCACATCATGGCCAAATTCAAACGACAATTTTAAGACCGCGCTCGAACAATAGTATTTTTTTATTATAAAAAGGCAGACACAGATAATAAAAAACGTGTGGCGTTATTGTGCCGCAAATAAGCCAATCTTGACGGGGAATCAGTATGGAAAAATATCATGCCAGGATGTCATTATCCGCTATTTGCCTGAGTGTCTTGTGTGGTTTGAATATGGCTCACGCGACCGCGCCGCAATTATCCGCTCAAGGGGAAGGTCGTCTCGATATTGTGGCCTGGCCCGGTTATATCGAGCGGGGCCAAAGCGATAAAAACTACGATTGGGTCACGCAGTTCGAACAGGAAACCCGTTGCCAGGTCAACGTCAAAACCGCCGCGACCTCGGACGAAATGGTCAGCCTGATGGCGAAGGGCGGCTACGATCTGGTGACAGCCTCCGGCGACGCCTCGCTGCGACTGATCTATGGCAAGCGTGTTCAACCGATTGACACTGTCGCCATTCCCAACTGGAAAAATCTCGATCCGCGGCTGATCAACGCACCGTGGTACACGGTCGGCGGCCAAATCTACGGCACCCCGTATCAGTGGGGGCCTAACCTCCTGATGTACAACACGACGGTGTTCCCGACGCCGCCGGAAAGCTGGTCTGTGGTGTTCACTGCGCAGACATTGCCGGACGGCAAGACCAATCAGGGACGGGTGCAGGCTTACGACGGACCGATCTACATCGCCGATGCCGCGCTGTACCTGAAAAACACGCAGCCGGAGTTGGGGATTACCGACCCATATCAACTGACGGAACCCCAGTATCAGGCGGCGCTGACGCTGTTACGCAGCCAGCATGCGCTGATTCATCGCTATTGGCATGACACCTCTGTGCAGATGAGCGACTTCAAAAATGAAGGCATCGCGGCTTCCAGCGCCTGGCCGTATCAGGCGAATGCGCTCAAAACCGAAGGTCAGCCGATTGCCACCGTGTTGCCTAAAGAGGGCGTCACCGGCTGGGCGGACACCACCATGCTGGCGTCGGATGCCAAACATCCGGTCTGCGCCTACAAATGGATGAACTGGTCGTTGCAGCCCAAAGTGCAGGGTGATATCGCCGCCTGGTTCGGCTCAGTACCGGCGGTGCCGGCCGCCTGTAAAGGCAATGCGCTGTTGGGGGCTGAAGGGTGTGAGAATAATGGCGCGACGCAGTTCGATAAAATCGCATTCTGGAAAACGCCGCAGTCCGAAGGCGGAAAATATGTCCCCTATAGCCGCTGGACGCAAGATTATATTGCCATTATGGGCGGGCGTTGAATAAAACGAGGGATAAAAAAATAAAACGAGGCTTTCAATCGACGAAACAGAATTCATTATTTCGCGGTTGATGATTTAACCGTTCAGGCTTTTTATTCCAATGGGTCCCGTTATTTTTGCCGTTTTTTGTTTTATTTTTCCGATGGATTTTAAGGCTCACGATAAAAACCCATCCACTAGGAGTTGATTATGTCCAACGCTGTGGAATTTATTAATGTTTCCCGACTCTTTGGGGATGTCCGCGCTGTGGATCGCGTCTCCATCGACATCAAAGACGGCGAGTTTTTTTCCATGCTCGGTCCGTCCGGGTCAGGAAAAACCACCTGTCTGAGACTGATCGCCGGTTTCGAACAGCTCTCCTCGGGGTCCATCCGGATTCACGGGCGCGAAGCCAGCGGACTGCCGCCTTATCAGCGTGATGTGAACACCGTTTTTCAGGATTATGCGCTGTTTCCACATATGACCGTGTTGGACAACGTGGCCTATGGGCTGCGTGTGAAGGGCGTCGGAAAAAATGAACGCCGCGTCCGGGCGCAGGAGGCGCTGGAGCGGGTGGCGCTCGGCTTTGTCGCGGCGCGTAAACCGGCGCAGCTGTCCGGCGGGCAGCGGCAGCGCGTGGCGCTGGCTCGCGCGTTAGTCAATCAGCCCAGCGTGTTGCTGCTCGATGAACCGCTCGGCGCGCTGGATCTCAAACTGCGCGAACAAATGCAGGGCGAACTCAAAACGCTCCAGCGGCGGCTCGGGATCACCTTCATCTTCGTGACGCACGATCAGAGCGAAGCCTTGTCGATGTCCGACCGGGTGGCGGTCTTCAATAACGGCCGCATCGAGCAGGTGGATACGCCCCGTGAGCTGTACATGAACCCTAAGACGCCGTTTGTGGCGGAGTTTGTCGGCACGTCCAACGTGCTGTCGTCAGAGCAGGCGCTGAGGCTGACCGGAGCGGCAGGATGTTTCGCTGTTCGTCCAGAACACATTCGCCTGGCGTCCTCCGCGCCGGACGATATCGCCGGGGATATTCGCGTTGCCGCCCAGATTAAGGATATCCACTATCAGGGCGCGGCGACCCGCTACGAGCTGGTGCTGAAAACGGGCGAGCGTCTGCTGGCGAGCGAAACCAACCATCAGCGCATCGCTGTCCAGCCCCCCTGGACCATCGGCCAGCCATTGACCGCCTGTTGGGCGCGTAGCGCAATGGTCGCGCTGCAGGAGGTAGGGTGAGATGACGACCGCAGCCATTCTGGCTCCCGCCATGCCCCGGAGCTCATGTCATCGACTGTTCGACTTCTTCTATCGTCGGCCGGGCTTTTATCTGGCGCTGCTGCTGGCGCCACCGCTGTTGTGGTTCGGCGCGGTTTATCTGGGATCGTTACTGACGCTGCTATGGCAGGGTTTTTATACCTTTGACGATTTCACGATGACGGTATCGCCGACGCTGACGCTGGCGAACATCGCGGCGCTGTTCAGCCCGACGAATTACGACATTATCGCGCGCACGGTAGTGATGGCGGTGTGCGTCACGCTGTTCAGCGCCGTGCTGGCGTTCCCGATCGCGTATTACATGGCGCGTTACACCCGTGGCAAGCAGAAAGCCTTTTTTTATGTCGCGGTGATGATGCCGATGTGGGCCAGCTACATCGTCAAAGCCTATGCCTGGACGCTGCTGTTGTCGCGGGATGGGGTCATTCAGTGGTTTCTGCGCCACCTCGGGCTGGAAGGGGGCTTGCACAGCCTGCTGTTGCTGCCGGGCATCGGCGGAAACACGCTGTCGACCTCCGGACTGGGGCGCTTTCTGGTGTTCGTCTATATCTGGCTGCCGTTCATGATCCTGCCGATACAGGCGGCGCTGGAACGCCTGCCGGTATCGCTCATTCAAGCCTCGGAAGATTTAGGCGCTCAGCCGCAGCAGACCTTCCGTTATGTCATCTTGCCGCTGGCGGTGCCGGGCATTGCCGCGGGTTCCATCTTCACCTTTTCACTCACGTTGGGCGACTTTATCGTGCCGCAGCTGGTGGGACCGCCGGGCTATTTCATCGGCAACATGGTCTATTCCCAGCAGGGAGCCATCGGCAATCTGCCTATGGCGGCGGCGTTCACGTTGGTGCCGATTGTCTTGATTGCCATCTATCTCTCCCTGGTAAAACGATTGGGGGCCTTCGATGCACTCTAAACGCGCGCCGCTACCGCTCCGGCTAGCGGCCTGGGGCGGACTGCTGTTTCTGCATATTCCGCTGCTGATCATCGCCGTTTACGCGTTCAATACCGAAGAGGCCGCGTTCAGCTTCCCGCCGAAAGGCTTCACGCTGCGTTGGTTCCAGTTGGCGGCGGAGCGACGGGATATTTTCGAATCCATTAGCCTGTCGCTACAGATCGCCTGTTTCTCCACGCTGATTGCGCTGGTGCTGGGCACCCTGGCCGCCGCCGCGCTTTATCGGCGGGACTTCTTCGGTAAGAACAGCATCACGCTGATGTTGATGCTGCCGCTGGCGTTGCCGGGCATTATCACCGGACTGGCGCTGCTGGCCGCTTTCCACGCGGCGGACATCGAGCCCGGCATGATGACGATCGTGATCGGCCACGCCACGTTTTGTATCGTGATTGTGTTCAACAATGCCATCGCTCGGTTCCGGCGTATCTCTCACTCGCTGATTGAGGCGTCGATGGATCTGGGCGCCGACGGTTGGCAGACTTTTCGCTACGTGATTCTCCCCAATCTGGCGACGGCGCTGCTGGCTGGCGGGATGCTGGCCTTCGCGCTGTCGTTCGACGAAATCATCGTCACGACGTTCACCGCCGGGCATGAGCGCACTTTGCCCATCTGGCTATTGAACCAGCTGGGGCGACCGCGCGATGTGCCGGTCACCAACGTGGTGGCGCTATGCCTGATGATATTGACCATGATCCCGATCCTCGGGGCTTGGTATCTCACAAAAGAAACAACGGATGTGTCCGGCGACGGCAAATAGCCCGCAGGCCGCTGAAAATGAACGTCATGGCGTGCGTGCTGTGATGCGAAACAATGACTGAGGACCCAATGATGCAGACAAACATGGTGATCAACGGACGTTTAGTCGCGGGTGAAGGCAATACGCTGCCTGTCTATAATCCGGCGACCGGAGAGGAAATCGCGCACATCGCTCAGGCATCCCCTGCGCAGGTTGCGTTGGCGGTGGAGAGTGCCGATCGGGCTTTTGCTTCCTGGGGACAGACCACGCCGAAAACGCGTGCGGAATGCCTGCTGAAGATAGCGGACTGTATTGAACAGAACGCGGAGACGTTCTCTCGTCTGGAATCGCTTAACTGCGGCAAGCCATATCATGCCGTGCTGAACGATGAGATCCCGGCGGTAGCGGACGTCTTCCGCTTCTTCGCGGGCGCCTGTCGCTGTATGAGCGGAATGGCCAGTGGGGAGTATCTGGAGGAGCACACGTCGATGATCCGCCGCGATCCGCTGGGCGTCGTCGCCTCGATTGCACCCTGGAACTATCCGTTGATGATGGCGGCCTGGAAGCTAGGCCCCGCGCTGGCGGCAGGCAACTGCGTCGTCATCAAACCCTCGGAGCAGACGCCGCTGACGACGCTGAAACTGGCTGAACTGGCGGTCGGTCTTCTGCCCGACGGGGTGATAAACGTGGTGTTCGGCGACGGGCCTACCGTCGGCGATGTCCTGACGGGCCATGAGAAGGTGCGCATGGTGTCGCTGACCGGCTCGATTCCGACCGGACAGCACATCATTCGCCATACGTCGTCCTCGGTAAAACGTACGCATATGGAACTGGGCGGCAAAGCCCGGTGATCGTCTTTGACGACGCCGATATACCGGCGGCGGTCGAAGCGATCCGCAACTTCGGTTTCTATAACGCCGGGCAGGACTGCACTGCCGCCTGTCGCGTCTATGCCCAGAAAGGCATCTATGATCGATTGGTGGCGGCGTTGGGCGAGGCGATTGCCACTCTCAACATAGGGTCGCCGGAGGATGAAACCACCGAATTGGGTCCGCTGATCACCGCTGCGCATCGCGACCGCGTTGCCGGGTTCGTCGAACGGGCGAAGGCGCTGCCGCATATTTCAGTGGTGACCGGCGGCGCGAAAGTCGAAGGGCCGGGCTACTATTTCCAGCCGACGCTGCTGGCCGGGGCGATGCAGGACGACGAAATCGTCCAGAAAGAGGTGTTCGGGCCGGTGGTCAGCGTGACGGAGTTTGACGACGAGGCTGAGGTGCTGGCATGGGCCAATAGCTCAACGTATGGGCTGGCGTCCTCCGTCTGGACGCAGGATCTTGGCCGGGCGCATCGTCTGAGCGCGCGACTGCAGTATGGTTGCACCTGGGTGAATACGCATTTCATGCTGGTCAGCGAAATGCCGCACGGAGGTCAGAAACAATCCGGTTACGGCAAGGACATGTCGATGTACGGGTTGGAGGATTACACGATCGTACGTCACATCATGATTAAACACTGATGCAAAGGCGGGCGCCTCAACCGAGGACGCCCGCCAATATTTTTTAGATGTTATCCAGATTAATGCCGCGCGTTTTCGGTCCCCAGACTCCCACCGACAGCATCACCATCAACATACTGAATACGATGAAGATCACGACGCTGACGCTTCCCACATGCTGCAATAACAGGCCGATCAGGATGCTGGTGAAGGCGGTGGACAGGCGGCTGAACGAGTAGCAAAAACCGACCGCCCGGGCGCGAATGCGCGTCGGGAAAATCTCGGCCTGATAAGCGTGATAGCCAATCGTCAGCCAGGCATTGGAGTAGGTGACGAGGAAGCCGCAGGCGATGAGCAGCAGCGGGTGCGTCTGCTGGGTGAACAGCAGACCGAAGACCACGGTCATCAGACACGAGCCGACGATCTGCCACTTATGCTCGAAGCGGCCGACATACAGGCTGCACAACAGGCAGCCGATTGGATACGCCAGCGTGATGAAAAAAGCGTAGAACAAGCTCTGGGTGATCCCTGCGCCCTGTCCGGACAGCAGCGACGGCAGCCAGTTGCCAAAACCAAAGAACCCAATGGATTGGAAGAAATTCATGGCGACCAACATCAGCGTACGCTGGCGATATTCCGGAGCCCAGATATCGCGGAATCTAGCGCGTGGTGCGGCTTCCTGCGACGCATTCTCCGTAGGCATATACTGGCTCTGCGCAGTCATGCCGCACCGTCGCTCCATATCGCACAACACCTGATGGGCCTCGTCATGACGGCCTTGCTGCGCCAGCCAACGGGCGGACTCGGGTAGATTTTTGCGCAGCACCCAGATCAATACTGAACAGGCCGCGCCCGCGATGACTACCCAGCGCCAGCCGCCGATCCCGAAAAAGGTGTGAGGCACCAGCCACCAGGACATCAGCGCCACCGTCGGCACCGAAAGAAATTGAATGAAGAAGGCAAAGGCAAAGGCCTTGCTACGCAGAGACGTCGGCATCCATTCGCTGAGATAGGCGTCGATGGTCACCAGTTCTATGCCCAGCCCGATACCGACCAGAAAGCGGCACAGAATGACGCCTTCTGCGGTGCTCTGCATCGCCATCACGAAAGACAGCGCGCCGTACCAGGCCAGCGCGTACATGAAGGTCATTTTGCGGCCCAGCCTGTCGGCCCACGGCGCCAGGAGGCTGGCGCCGACGAACAGGCCCAAAAACGTCGCCGACGCGAAGCTGGCTGATCGGTGATATGGAACAGGCCCTCTTTGCCTACATGAAAAATATGCTCGGCGACCAGTCCGCTGCTGATGTACGCCGTCTGAAAGAGATCGTACAGCTCGAAAAATCCCCCGAGCGAGAGCAAGGCGATAAAACGCCAAAGCCCGGCGGTGGAAGGCAGCCGGTTAATCCGGGCGGTAAGATCGAGACTGGCGTGATTGCCAGCGGTAGCTTCGTCCAATGAAGTGCTGGGGGACTGCATGTTGTGTCATCCTTATCACGATAAATGCGTTGTGTGGGGGGAACTTCACGCCGCGGCGAGTATCGCCGTGAGCGTCCAACGCGCATCCCGACGAGGCGGGAAACGTCGTTGGCAGACGGTGGAACCTCATAGGGTGGCGCGCTGTCGCCCGCCAGTCCTGTGCGAAAGTTGGTAAACCGTCTCTCCGTATATTAATAAGCTTTTGCTATTAGTGTCCGTAGAAAAAGCTCTTAATATGAAAATCTCTTTTCGTCGTTAAGCCAAACGGCCTGCCTATAGGGACGGGCGCGATTGGGTTTTCGACATCAGGCCCGATCCCGCGGCCTTTCCCAGACAAGGAACTGCTATGTTCAACCCCGAAGATGCCATCACCTGCGCGACCCTTATTCGTCAAAAACTCCCTGATTTTCAGCCGGAAGCGGCGCTGATCCTTGGCTCCGGGCTCGGCGAACTGGCCGACTCCATGACCGACATCACCGAATTCGACTATGCCGAACTGCCGGGATTTCCGGTCAGCCGCGTGGAAGGCCATGCGGGCAAGCTGGTGGCGGGCTATCTGGAAGGCGTCCCGGCGCTGTGCATGAAGGGCCGAGGTCATTACTACGAAGGCCGGGGAATGACGGTGATGACGACCGCAGTGCGGACGTTTCGGCTATTGGGCTGCGAGTTTCTACTGGTGACCAGCGCGGCGGGATCGCTGCGTCAGTCGGTCGCCCCCGGTCGGCTAGTGGCGCTGACCGACCATATCAACTTTATGCCGGAATCGCCGTTGGTCGGAGAGAATGACGAGCGTTTCGGACCGCGTTTCTTTAGCCTCGCCAATGCCTATGACAGCGAGCTGCGAGGCGATCTGCACAAGGTGGCCACCCATCTGGGTATCGATCTTGCCGAGGGCGTGTTTGCCGGGTACACCGGCCCCAATTTCGAAACTCCGGCGGAAATTCGCATGATGAAGCTGGTGGGATGCGACGTGGTGGGGATGTCGGTCGTGCCCGAGGTATTGGCCGCGCGCCACTGCGGACTAAAAGTTCTCGCGGTGTCCGCAATGACAAACTATGCCGAGGGGATGTCCGATACGGTGCTGTCGCACGAGCAGACGTTACGGTGTGCGGCGCTGGCTTCCGGAGATTTCATGCGGCTGATCCGCGAATTTTTCAAAACGCGCGCCGCCTGAGGCCGGCGCAGCGCCCGCATTGATAGACACGTGTAGTCTGACGATAGGGCGGGTCACCTCATCATCTTGTCGGGTAATCAACGCGAACGCTGACAGGGAAATAGGAAAAGTCATCATGTCGAACGTATTTTCAATCTCGCTGCGTCTAAAGACGATGTTCTTTTTGCAGTACTTTATTTGGGGTTGTTGGTTGGTCACATTGGGCTCTTACATGATCAACACGCTGCACTTTACCGGCGTGCAGGTCGGAATGGCCTATAGCGCTAAAGGGCTGGCCTCATTGGTCGTCCCCGGTTTGGCGGGGATTATCGCCGACCGTTGGATCCGGGCTAATCGCCTTTATGGACTGTGCCATTTACTAGGCGCGATCGCGCTTTACCTCGCGGCGCAGGCGACGGACCCCATGATGATGTTCTGGGTCATGCTGCTGAATGCCGTCGCCTATATGCCCAGCATGTCGCTGTCCAACAGTATCGCGTATTTCGCGTTGGAACAGCACGGGCTGGACCGGGTGAAGGATTTTCCTTCTGCCCGCGTCTACGGCACGGTCGGGTTCATTCTGGCGATGTGGACGGTCAGCTTTGGGCAGATTGAACTGAGCAATAATCAGCTTTATCTGGCTTCAAGCGCCTCGCTACTGTTGGCGTTGTACTCCCTGACATTGCCGCGATGCTCGCTGTATCGCGAAGGCGGTAGCACCCGTCTGTTCAACGCGCTGGGGCTGGGGGCCTTGTCCCTGTTCAAAACGCCGCGTATGGCGGTGTTCTTCATTTTCGCCATGTTATTGGGCGCCGCATTGCAGGTTTCCAATACCTTCAGCAACCCGTTTCTCCACGACTTCGCGCGTAATCCGCTCTATCAGTCGAGTCTGGCGGCGACTTATCCGTCAGTGCTGTTATCGCTCTCGCAGATTTCGGAAGTGTTTTTCATTCTCACCATTCCGTTTTTTCTGCGCCGCTACGGCATCAAACGCGTCATGCTCATTAGCATGTTCGCCTGGACGCTGCGCTTTCTGTTTTTCGCCTACGGCGACCCGCTTGGCATGGGGTTCTTGCTGCTGGTGCTCTCGATGATTATTTACGGCTGCGCGTTCGACTTTTTCAATATCTCCGGCGCGATCTTTGTGGATACGGAGGTCGACTCTCGTTTCAGAGCCAGCGCGCAGGGCATGTTCATGAGTATGGTGAATGGACTGGGCGCTTATCTTGGGGCGCTGGCCAGCGGAGGGGTAGTGGATCTGTTCACGACGGCCGGCGTCAAGGATTGGCAGGCGATTTGGCTGACATTTTCAGGTTATACGCTGGTGCTGGGGTGCGTTTTTGCCGTCGCGTTTCGGTATCGCCACCAAAGCCGCCAGACCGTTTCAGGGTCAGCGACCTAATGTAACGCCCGACTGAATGCCGAATCGACGTGGATATCTCGTGCCGCGCCGGGGCGGCCCTGCCGGCGAGTCGGTCGGGCAAAGGGAATCCAGGTGGGTTCTTGGGCGTTGGCAAGATGCGCGAATACCCTGCCGTCTTAGCGACAGTCGCAGGGTAAAAATAAACCGGGCGTGTGATTGGAAATAGAGGAATGAAAATATAAACAAGGCCGCGCCATTCCCTGGCGGTCTTGCGAGGAACGAATGAGGAACCAGTCTCTTGTCCTAACTGACGAGCTTAGGCAACAGGCGGTTACCTCTGGGCTGAGTGGTAAAGCCCGGCGCTTTAATAGCGCTCTAAAAAAGAAACGCGCCGGCCGTTTTTAGCCGGCGCGTTTTACAATCGCGACTAAAATGTCGCTTTCCCTGGTATTGGTCTTTCTTCTTATGTTATCGAATCTTTCTTTGCAGAAAATCACCGACGGTTTTCATGCATTCTTCGCGCTCTTCGACATGCGGCATATGGCTGGAGTGTTCAAAAATAACCCACTCAACATCAGCAATACCGTCTGCAAAAGGTTGGATCGTTTCTGGTGAAGCCTCGTCGTAACGTCCTGAAATCAAAAGGGTAGGGACGTTGATGGCTTTGACGCGATCGATGATGCTCCAGTTTTTCATGCTGCCGATGACATGGAACTCTGTCGGTCCATTCATTGCGTGATAAACCGTGGGGTCTTCATCGATATAATCAAAGGTGCGTTTCACCTCAGCGGGCCACGGGTCCAGACGGCAGACGTGACGCTGATAGAACACCTGTGATGCTTCGCGATAGGCTTCGCTATCCACCGTCCCTGCCTCTTCGTGCTCAAGCAAAGTCGCTTGAACCGCTTCTGGCAATTCGGCGCGCAGCTTCGCCGCGGCCTGCAGCCATGACGGAATCGACGCCGGAGAGTTGGCGATAACGATAGCTTTCAAACCGGTTGGACATCTTACGGCATGTTCTGAAATCAAAATGCCGCCCCAGGACTGACCGAGCAGTGCATAGTCGTCCTGAATGTTAAGATGTTTTAACAGGTTATCCAGCTCATCAAGAAACAACGAGATTTGCCAGAAATCGGCCGGTTTTTCCCGTAGGTGCGTCGAACGGCCATTACCTAACTGATCGTAATGAACCACAGGACGACCTGTGTTGGCGATATCTTTAAATGAATCAACGTAATCGTGGGTGCAGCCGGGACCGCCGTGGACAACGACCAACGGTGTCATACCATTATGTAAATCACCGCTGATTCGATACCAGGTTTGATACTGGAGAAAAGGGGCAAAGCCTTCGCTGACAGTGTTCATAAATGACGGTCACTCTTATGTCTGTTAAGTCTGGCTTAAGAGTAAGGCGCGTCAGCGAAAGCGGAAAGCTAGTAAAATAGATAGTTTTAGCTATCGAGGAGGTGGTAGTACATGGCGCGAACGACAGCCTGCACACGATTATTCGCCCCCAGCTTTTTGGTGGCGTTGTTCAAATGCAGCGTGACGGTTGCGACGGAACGGTTCAGTTTACGGGCGATCTCTTTCGCCGTCAGACCTTCCGCAGACCATGTCAGACACTCACGCTCGCGTTTGGTCAGATGGACGTATTGGCAGGTCATGAGATCTTCGCTGAACAGGGGGAACGCCGATTCCTGGAAACGATGAGCAATAAACGTCAGATCTGATAATGTACTGCTGATATCCTGTTCTTCGTGCGAGCTGTTAAGAATAGCCGTTACGGTGGCGAAGCCTCCGCGAGGCAGGTGCAGGGGGACCGTCGCGCCGCAGGGCATCCCATTTTCCTGCATGTAATGCGTAACGCACTGATGCTCTTCGCCAATGCGTGAGCGAAGCGGCGTCCGTTCAGGGCGTTGATATGACCACACAAATGGCGCGCAGGTTTCCAGAGCATGATGTTGAACAACATCCATCTGAAAAAAACCATTTTCGAACCACTGCAGTGGCATGTCTTCCGGCACGTTATTAACACGCAACAGAGAAGGGTTGATCAGTTTCCCTTCCATTGTCCGGGGAACCGGAGCGTAGTCATAAATCACCCGGTCGAATCCCAGGTGTAACGTTTGCGCGAACATGTGATCAAAAGCTTCGTCCAGTGAAGTGGCTGAACGTGTCAACGAGGTAAGCTGAGTAGTCTTATCCATGATTACCCTCCGGAAAATGTAGCCCGTTAAAAAGAGGACGATGGTCGGTACAGATGCCAGAGCGCATGTTCGGCCTCAACCCGGTCAATAACCAAGCGTAACCTAGCATTTTTGCTAAGGCAAAACTAGCATTTTTGCTAACTATTCACGACCGGTATGATTGGGTAGATTCCCGCCTGTCAGGGCCTTTTGTGATTTATTGTGTTTTTATTTCATTAGTAGTCCTTATGTTGAATGAAATATAAAGACAGAAAAGGCATACTATTGAAGTAAATGGCCATTTTTCGAATAGGAATACACGTTTGTTCGAAAAATGATGCCTTTTACCGACCAGACCTTCATTCTGGTGAGTCGTTATTCAATAAAAACGACCTGGTATGTTCCCTAGCAAATCGCGTTTATGGCGGCCGGTTTTGATTATTCCGGTCACGCGTCGCGATGCTTAATTTCTGGCTCAACCCGTTTGTGCCAAACCGTACCTAACTAAATGGTGCCATTAATAGATACGCCAGCATAAACACAGGGAATTAGTATGCATCGTTATCGGTTTATATTATTTCGGCCACTCCAACTGTTGCCGGTGCTCTTTGGCATCAGCATTATCACCTTTGCCATGGTGCGCGCGATCCCTGGCGACCCGGCCCGAATTCTTCTCGGCGTGCGGGCCACCCCAGGCGCGCTGGCGCGGGTACGTGAACAGTACGGACTCGATCAGCCGGTGTGGTTACAGTATTTCTATTTTCTTCGTAATCTATTTCACGGCGAACTGGGTAAATCCATCGTTTATAAAGTGGATACCCTGAAAGTCATCGGTTCGCGTGTTGAACCAACGATTTGGCTGATTGCAGGCAGCGTGGTTTTAGCGCTACTGCTGACCATCCCGTTGGCGTCCTGGGCGGCGCGGCGGCGCGGTAAACTCGCCGATCAGGTGATTCGTCTGTTCTCAACCGCCGGACTGGGGTTCCCCGCTTTTTGGCTCGGCATCATGATGATTTTGTTGTTCAGCATTGAGCTGGGGTGGTTCCCGGTGTCCGGCTATGGCCGTGATTTGCTGGATCGCCTGCATCACATGGTGTTGCCGTGTCTGACGGTGGCGCTGGCGCTGTCTGCGGTGCTGACCCGCAATTTGCGCGCCAGCCTGCTGATGGAAATGAAAAGCGACTATGTGACGGCCGCGCGCGCGCGCGGACAACCGGAGTCGCGCATTTTCTGGCGGCATATTTTGCCGAACTCGCTGGTGCCGACCATTAATCTGCTGGCGGTCAATATCGGCTGGCTAATTGGCAGCACCGTGGTTATTGAAAGCGTTTTTGCCATCCCCGGGATGGGGCAACTGTTAATCAAAGCGATTTTCAGCCGGGACTATATGGTGGTGCAGGGCGTCGTGCTGGTTTTTGCGCTGGGAACCGTGACGGTTAACCTAGTTGCCGACCTGCTCACGGTGGCGCTGGACCCGAGGATCAAGCTATGAGTCAGACACCTGTTGTACGGCGGCTGCCGTGGCTGGCATTTCCTCGCCGCCTTGCGTTGAGCGGCGGCCTGACGATTGTTGGGCTATGGACGCTGTTGGCCGTGTTCGCGCCGTGGATCGCCCCGTTCGATCCGATTGCGCAGGATTCCACCGCCAGCTTGATGCCGCCGGGACTCAACCATCTGTTCGGCACCGACAACTTCGGCCGCGACATTTTCTCCCGCGTCATCTGGGGCGCACGCGTCGACCTGCAGATCTGCCTGCTGGGGGTCATCTTTCCCTTTATGATCGGCACCTCGATTGGCGCGCTGTCCGGCTACGTCGGCGGCATCGTGGATACGCTGCTGATGCGCTGTATCGACATCATCCTGGCGTTTCCGTTTTTGGTGCTGATGCTGTCGATTATCGCGGTCCTGGGACCAGGATTAGCCAGCTTTTATATCGCGATGGCGATGGTGGGCTGGGTCACTTACGCCCGTCTGGTGCGAGCACAGGTACTGTCGTTGAAACACCGGGATTTTATGTTGGCGGTACGCAGCCTCGGATTCAGCCATCCTCGCATTCTCTTCGTCCATCTGCTGCCCAACGCGCTAACCGGCTCGGTGGTGTTCGCCATGTCCGACTGCGTGCTGGTACTGCTTAACGGCGCCGCCATCAGTTATTTGGGATTAGGCGTACAGCCGCCTACAGCAGAGTGGGGCGTGATGGTGGCCGAAGGGCAAAGTTTTATTACCACCGCCTGGTGGATCACCACGTTCCCCGGATTGGCGATAGTGCTGCTGGCGATGGGCTTTAGCCTGCTGGCGGACGGACTGGGCGACCTATTGGGAGAACGACCATGACGTTACTGGCGTTATCACAGCTGACGGTCGTGAACCGGCAAGGTATTGCGCTGGTCGATGATGTCTCGCTTGAGCTGCGTGAGGGCGAGATCCTCGGACTGGTCGGCGAGAGCGGTTCCGGTAAGACCGTAACCTGCCGCGCGATGATGCGGCTGCTTCCCGGAGAAGCGCTACGCGTGGTTTCCGGCAGCATCAATCTCAACGGGCGCGATATCCTCGCGCTGCCGGAACGCGCGCTTTCCGCCGTGCGCGGCCGGGAGATCGGTATGATCTTCCAGAACCCGACCAGCCACCTGAATCCGGTGATGACCGTCGGCGCACAGATTGCCGAAAGTCGACGTCTGCACTTCGGCGCCAGCCGCCGCGAGGCGAAAGCCCATGCGGTGGAGCTATTGCGGCAGGTGGGCATTCCCGATCCCGAACGACGGATACACAACTATCCTCATGAATTCTCCGGTGGGATGCGTCAGCGGGCGATGATCGCCGTGGCGCTGGCGTCCGAGCCTAAAATCCTGATTGCCGATGAACCGACGACGGCGTTGGACGTCACTGTGCAGATGCAAATTCTGCGGTTGCTGAGCGATCTGCGCGACCGCCTCGGCGTGGCGATTATCCTGATCACGCACGATCTTGGCGTCGTGGCGCAGACCTGTGACCGTATCGCGGTGATGTATGCCGGGCGTCTGTGTGAGCTGGGCGGAAAACGCGAGGTGCTGGGCGATGCCCTGCATCCTTACACGCAGGGACTGATTGACTGCCAACCGGTCAGCGCCGGCGGCACCGGACAGATGGCGACCATTAAAGGTCAGCCGCCGGTGGCGGAACATTTTCCCGGCGGCTGCCGATTCCATCCCCGTTGTCGTTACGCCACGGAGATTTGCAAGGCGGTACGGCCCGATATGTACGGTGAAATGCGCAATCTCGCGCACGCTGCGGCCTGTCACCATCCGTTCGCCATGCTGAATCACGAGGAGAGTCTATAGTGAGTCCGGTCCAATCTACGGCGCCGTTGCTGGCGGCGGACAATCTGCAGGTCAGTTTTCCGGTCGGCGGCTTCCTCTTCAACAAACGAAGCCTGCACGCCGTCAATGGCGTCAGTCTGCACATTCACGCCGGGGAAGTGCTCGGTCTGGTCGGGGAGTCCGGCAGCGGTAAAAGTACTCTGGGCCGCGCGTTGCTTCAGCTGGAGCCGACCGTCGGCGGCCGGGTGTATTTCGACGGAGTGCCGATCACGCCGGGAAGCCAGCAGGAAATCGCTCAGCTGCGTCAGCAGACGGCGATGATCTTTCAAGACCCGTTCTCTTCGCTGAATCCGCGTCAGACCATCGGCGACAGCATCGCCGAGGTGCTGCGCGTGCATCACAAAGTGCCGAAATCCGCGATCCGGGAGCGGGTGAGGGAGCTGCTGATTCTGGTGGGCTTGACCCCTGAGCACGGCCTGCGTCGGCCCGATGCGCTGAGCGGCGGACAGTGCCAGCGCGCCGGTATTGCCCGGGCGCTGGCATTGGAGCCGCGGCTGATCGTCGCCGATGAGTGCGTGGCGGCGTTGGATGTGTCCATTCAAGGACAGATCATCAATCTGCTGATGGATCTGCGGGACAAAATGGGACTCGCCATTTTGTTCATCGCCCACGATTTGGCGATAGTGCGACGCCTGTGCGACCGCGTCGCCGTGATGTATCTAGGGCGTATCGTGGAATCTGGCCCGGTTGAAGCGGTGTTTACCCAGCCGCGCCATCCTTATACCGCGGCGCTCATAGCGGCCATTCCGGAAATCGATCCCGACCGGCCGCTGCCCGCCCATCCTCTTTCGGGCGAACCGCCCAGCCCGCTGGCCTTGCCGGACGGCTGCGCGTTTCACCCGCGTTGCCCCTATGCGTTGTCGCGCTGCCAACATGGCGCGCCGCCAGAGACCCGACACATTGTCGGTCATACCTTCGCCTGCGTGTTGGACGACAAGGGCGAACAAGCCATTAATCCGTTAAATGAGGGAATGTTTGATGAAGCGTAAATACTTAAAGGTTGCAGCCGCCGGGCTTTTGCTGGCGGCCTGCGTGGCAAGTGAAATGGCGCAAGCGGCCGGTGTGCTGACGATTGGACGACGCGAAGACAGCACCAGTTTCGACCCGATTAGAACGACGCAAAACGAAGACAACTGGGTGTTCTCCAATGTGCTTGACCGCCTGATTTGGGTGGACAAGACCGGCACCAAGCTGGAGCCTGCGCTGGCGGAAAGCTGGACCATTTCTCCGGACGGCAAAGTCTATACGCTGAAGATCCGTAACACGGTGTTCTCCGACGGTACGCCGGTCACCGCCAACGACGCGGCCTTTAGCCTGCTGCGCCTGCGCGACGATGAAAATTCACTGTGGCGCGACCCGTTCATGGTGATGGATAAAGTGGAAGCGCCGGATGCGCGTACCTTGGTCATCACCCTGAAAGCGCCGTCCGTTCCGTTCCTGTCTCAGCTGGCCCTGCCGAATGCCTCCATCATCTCTGAAAAGGCGATGAAAGCGATGGGTGAAGAAGCGTTTGCGGAAAAACCGGTCGGCTCCGGCGCGTTCAGCGTCAAAGAGTGGCTGCGCGGCGACCGCGTTGTGCTGGTCAAAAACCCGCATTATTGGCGTGCGGACAAGGTTTCTCTGGATGGCGTCGAGTGGCAGACCATCCCGGACGACAACACGCGTATGCTGAAAGTGCAGGCGGGTGAACTGGATGCGGCGATCAACGTGCCGTTCTCACGCATCGTCTCTCTGCAAAAAGATCCGAACCTGTCCATCCATCTGGACCCGTCAACGCGTGAAGATCACCTGCTGATCAACCACGAACACGGCCTGTTGTCGAAGGTTGAAGTGCGTCAGGCGCTGGACTATGCGATCGACAAAGATGCCATCGTGAAAACCGTCACCTTCGGCTACGGTCAGGTTGCGAACTCCTACATTCCGGCCGGCGCGGTGTACCACTACGCCAACAATTTGAAACGTCCTTACGACGTGGAAAAAGCCAAGAAAATGCTGGCGGACGCAGGCGCTTCTAATCTGAAGCTGAACTATGTCGTGAATGCGGGCGATGAAGTGGACGAACAAATCGCCATTCTGTTGCAGCAGCAGCTGGCCAAAGCGGGCGTGACCGTCACGCTGCAAAAAGTCGACCCGAGCCAGAGCTGGGGCATGCTGGTCTCCGGCGACTATGATATTTCCGTTATGTACTGGACCAACGATGTGCTCGACCCGGATCAGAAAACCACGTTCGTGCTGGGTCACGACGCGAACATGAACTACATGACGCGCTACCATAACGAGAAAGTGAAAGCGTTGGTCGCGGCAGCACGTTTGGAAGTGGATCCTAAAAAACGTGAGCAGATGTACATCGACCTGCAGAAAATGGCGAAAGCCGACGTGAACTGGATCGATCTGTACTACAGCCCGTACCGCAACGTCAGCCGTAAAAATATCAAGGGCTTCTATCAGAACCCGCTGGGCCGCTTCTTCCTTGAAGATACGGTCAAAGAGTAATCTCCCCCTGACGGCCGGTGTCTGACGGGTCGTCATCTCTACAGCGGCGCCGCGTTTGCGCGTTTCAACGCGATGCCGCTGTCTTTTCGATCTCCTTGCCCGTATTCCCTCTTGCCAGCATCTGCGCCTGATTGGGGTTTGGCAATCTGATGCCACCTGGGTTTCCCCGACCAGAGTTTTTATCTCGAACGGTCATCCCTGTGTCACGTTATCACGCGTTGTCTCGCGCCAGTGCGTCGAGAACATCACAATGTGCGTCTTGAATCTGCCGTTAACGATTCCTCCTGCATTGCCATCTCCGTGGCCATCTGCAACCGCATAACGTGCTGAAAAACGGGGCTGGCTCGCCCATATCGTGAGGGATGACCTATCTTTAAGTGACGGGATAAGCATGGGCAGGCCGGGCGGAATAACTCCTCCCGTCGCCGGGCCGATGAGCTACGCGGTGACACCATAAAACAGAGGCATGACGACGCTAACCTGTAAAGGTGATGTCGGACGTCCGTTCGCTGCCCGTTCTCCGTTCAGCGCGAGCAACGCGTCGATTTAACCGGGGCAATACATTGACAGAGGCAAGACTATGCAAAAAAGCACGGGGACCGCTCGTGTCCTACTCCTCCTTACTGTGCTGTTCGCCGTACTGAGCGGCCTGTATCTGTTGATCGGCGGTATCTGGCTGGTTCGCCTTAACGGCTCCTGGTACTACCTCATCGCCGGGGCGATCATGCTGGCGACGGCGGGGTTGCTGTATCGTCGTCGGGCGGCCGGGGTGCTGTTGTATGCGCTTTTTTTGCTGGGGACGACGCTGTGGGGTGTGTGGGAAGTCGGGACGGATTTCTGGGCACTGACGCCGCGGCTGGACGTTGTCTTTTTCTTTGGGCTCTGGCTGGTGCTGCCGTTTATCTACAACCAACTGGCGTTCCGCACCAAGCTGCCGTGGGTTGCGCAGATCCTGTCGCTGGCGGTAACCGTCGGGGTTTTAGGCTACGCGATGTTTAACGATCCCCAGGAGATTAACGGGACGCTGCGTGCGGCGGGAACCACCGCCTCGCCGCAGTTCGGGAGCACGATCCCGGACGCCGACTGGCCCGCTTATGGCCGGACTCAGGCTGGCACGCGTTACTCTCCGCTGAGCCAGATTAATGACAAAAACGTCGGCGGCCTCAAGGAAGTCTGGCGCTTTCGCACCGGCGATCTGAAAGGACCGAACGATCCGATAGAAATCACTAACGAAGTCACGCCCATCAAAATCCGCGATACGCTCTATCTCTGTACGCCTCACCAGAAGTTGTTTGCGCTCGATGCGGCGACGGGGAAGGAAAAGTGGCGGTTTGATCCGCATCTCAAGACTAACCCGACCTTTCAGCACGTGACCTGCCGTGGGGTGTCGTACCACGAAACGCCGACGACGGCGCAGTCCGGGTCTCAGAATACACCGCCAGCCCTGTGTGCGCGCCGCGTGTTCTTGCCGGTCAACGATGGTTCTCTGTACGCGTTGGACGCGCAGAGCGGCCAGCCGTGCCCGGATTTTGCCGAACGCGGCAAGCTGAATCTGCAAACCAACATGCCGTACCCGCTGGCGGGCGCGTATGAGCCAACGTCGCCGCCTGTGGTCACCGACAAGGTCATCGTTATCGCAGGCGCGGTCACCGATAACGGCTCGACGCGTGAACCGTCTGGCGTCATTCGCGGCTTTGACGTCAACACCGGCAAACTGTTGTGGGCGTTCGATACCGGCAGCAAAAATCCTAACAAGATCCCCGACGGCAAGCAGTTCTATACCCCGAACTCCCCCAACTCGTGGGCGCCAGCCGCCTACGACGCCAAGCTGGATATCGTGTATCTGCCTACCGGTGTCGCCACGCCGGATATCTGGGGCGGCTATCGCACGCCGGAAATGGAACGTTTCGCCAGCGGCTTATTGGCCCTGAATGCGACCACCGGCAAGCTGGTCTGGTTTTATCAGACCGTGCATCACGATCTCTGGGATATGGACGTGCCCGCGCAGCCAACGCTCGCGGACATCACGAATCAGGACGGCAAGACGGTGCCGGTGGTTTATGTGCCCGCGAAAACCGGCAATGTCTTTGTACTGGATCGCCGAGACGGCAAAGCGGTCGTACCCGCGCCGGAAACGCCGGTGCCGCAGGGCGCGGCGAAGGGCGATCGCGTTTCGCTGACGCAGCCGTTCTCGCAGCTGAGCTACCGTCCCCGAGAAAATCTGGCCGGTAAGGATATGTGGGGGGCGACGATGTTTGATCAGCTGGTCTGCCGCGTCATGTTCCACCAGCTCCGTTATGAAGGGCCGTTTACGCCGCCGTCTGAGCAAGGCACGCTGGTGTTCCCCGGCAATCTCGGCATGTTTGAGTGGGGCGGTATTTCCGTCGACACGGATCGCCAGATTGCGATAGCCAACCCGATGGCATTGCCGTTTGTCTCGCGGCTAATCCCGCGAGGTACTCAAAACCCGATCGAGCCGAACACGGCGGGTAAAGGGGGCTCGGGGACGGAGTCCGGCGTACAGCCGCAGTACGGGGTTCCTTACGGCGTGACGCTGAAGGCGTTTCTGTCGCCGCTTGGTATCCCGTGTAAACAGCCGTCATGGGGCTATATCTCCGCCATTGATTTGAAAACCAATGTCATCGTCTGGAAAAAACGGATCGGGACCGTGCGCGATAGTTCGCCGCTGCCCTTGCCGTTCGAAGTCGGAATGCCGATGCTAGGCGCGCCGATCTCCACCGCGGGCAATGTGCTGTTTATCGCCGCGACGGCGGACAACTATCTGCGCGCGTTTAATATCACCAACGGTGAGCCGCTTTGGCAGGCGCGCCTGCCTGCCGGAGGGCAAGCGACGCCGATGACCTATGCCGTCAACGGCAAGCAATATGTGTTGATTGCCGCAGGGGGACACGGCTCGTTCGGCACCAAACTGGGGGATTACATTATTGCGTACGCGCTGCCGGAGGTTCGCTAAACACCCTGTGAGATTGAGGAGGCCGCCCAGAATAAACGGGGCGGCTGAGTCGAGGATTAGCGGTTGGAATGACGGGTTAGAACGGACTTTTCAGGCTGACTCATAACGCCTAACCGATGCGCCAGCTGCGTCAAGTTGGTGGGGTCGAGACCCAGTTCGTGGGCCGCCGACGAAATATCGCCCTGATGGTGTTGAAGCGTCCGCTCGATGAGCTGTTTTTGAAATTCGTTAACCGCCGTACGCAGATCCTGCTGCGGCGCTTCGCGCAGGCCGAATTGTTGAGGCTCATTGGCCGCAACGTCATGCTGTAGCTTTTCATTTGTATCCAACCCCAAATCGCGCTCGCTAATCGTGACAAACGAGGCGCGTTTGGCCGGATACGACGCCAGTCTGCCCGTGGCGCGTAGCGTTGCGCGGCTGATGGCCTGTTCCAGCTCGCGCACATTACCGGGCCACTGATAGCTCGAGAGCGCTGTTTGCGCGGTGGGCGACAGGCGTAGACCTTTCAGCCCCATCCGGTTACGGTTTTGTTCGAGGAATGCGCCCGCCAGAAGCTGGATGTCCTGCTGACGTTCCCGTAGCGCCGGAACGTGAATTGGGAACGCGCACAGTCGGTGATACAGATCGGCGCGAAACTCCCCGGACTGAACTTCAGCGAACAGATTGCGATTGGTGGCGGCAATCAGCCGGATATCGACATGATGCGGGTTAGACGAGCCGACGCGCTGCAATTGCCCGTCTTGCAATACACGGAGCAGTTTGGCCTGAGTCTCCGGTGACAGTTCGCCGATTTCATCAAGAAACAAGGTCCCGCCGTTGGCGAGCTGGAATTTGCCGTAACGGTCTGTCGTGGCTCCCGAAAATGCGCCGCGCACGTGGCCGAAGAGGACGCTTTCCACCAGATGGTCGGGCAGGGCGGCGCAGTTAATGACGATGAGAGGGGCATTGGCACGTCGCGACCGCGCGTGCAGCCGACGAGCGACCAAATCCTTACCTACCCCGGTTTCACCGGTAATCAGTACCGTCATGTCGCTGGACGCAACCAGTTCAATATCATCCATCAGTAACTGATACGGTTCGCTGCTGCCAGTCAGTTCGTCGTGGCCGTGTACTGCCGTCAGGCGGAAGGCCTCGGCGCGCAGATTCTCGCTTTCCAGCGTGGACTTGAGCTGGTCGACGTGGGTGCTGGCCGAGACGGTCGCGGCGGCGATGCCGCCGAATATCTCCAACGTTTTGAGCGCGTCGGCGGAGAATGTGTGTCCATCAAATGCATGCAGCGTCAGCAACCCCCAGAGATGATGATCCAGACGGAGGACGCAGCCGATAGCGTCATTTTCGCCTGCGCGACTTCCTTCACTTTCGAACAGATTTTCGAAGGGGTCTGGCACCTCGCTATCCGGCGGGAAGCGCATCACGTTGGCGGTAGCCAGTATGGCGGCGAAGCGTGGATAATCGTCCAAAATGAAGCGCCGTTTTAGCGCCTCGGCATGAAGACCTTTGATGGCTACGGGCGTTAATTCTTCGCCTTTCAGCTGCAGCAGCGCGGTTGCGTCCGCCGGGATCAGGAGATTCAGCGAATCAAGCAAACGTTGATAACGGACTTCACACGGCATCTCCCGCGAGAGATCCGCGACCTGCGGCACCAGCGCATTCAACAACTTCAACATCTGAGTCAAAAAGTCCTCTCTTCGATAAAAATGGTGTCTTTTCGACAGTAAAGTTTAGACACAATTTAGCAGGGTGCCATTGAGATTGCCGTTTCACCTACCGCATTCGCGGTTGATAACCAAGGGAAAAAATTAGGGCGGTGACGATGAACGCAGAGACGGTGTTGCGGTGTCTCCACGCGGGGCTTCAGTAAGCGTTTACCGTGTGAGTCAGTGATGAATCGACTTTGTCGAGCTTATTTAAGACTGATGCCATGCGAATGAATAAAGCCGCTGCTGAGTTATTCTTTTTTATTTGCGATGCGTTTTTGTTGATATTTTACTCTTTATTTGTGGTTATAAGATGGTATTTAAACAAAGGATAAACAAAGTGCGTATTTAGTCTTTATCTGCTTTTCAATTCAGTCTCTGTCGCTACTCAGTAATAATAATGATGTTAGAGGGAATAAATTATTGGGTCATTAACAAATCTCGGTTAAAACTTATGTTTTATATATTAGCGGACTACATTTATAAATGAATGGGCGCCTTTTAAAATGATGATTATTTTTAACTTCATGATAGTTATTGTTTTTTATGCTGTTGTTTCTGAAGTTATGGGATGCGGCTAAATTCGTCAGGCTAAGGTTTTATATAGGAATTGAAAATTTAACTATCACTTTTCTTTTTATTTATTCTATGATGTTCCCGACGTAATGAGCCGCGCTAGTCATGGTTCTGTCATCAAGTGGTAGTTAACTCCGTGAGCAATAATAAATTCGCGAAATGAGTGATGAATCCTCCAGCTCCCCCTGAATTCTGGAGTAGATAGTCTCGCATTGGACGTTTTTATCGAGTGATTATTATTAAACCTTGTTTTGAAATGGGTGTTTAAACACAGTCTTTTTAAGACATAGTTTGTTCAAACATCGTTTTTTCAAATATGGTGTTTATTAAACATAGTTAGGCTCGTCAGAATGTCATCCGTACCTGTCTGAGCGGATGATTGCATTGGTGATGTCGGTCGCGGCAGCCCTATGTCGCAGGGCATGACTCGAGCCGCCAGTTGTCGGCCGCCGGCAGCGTTTTTTTTGCCGGCGTTTTTTTGCCTGCAGCAAGAGTAAAAGGGGGCCGATATGCGATAAGACGATGAACATCAATCGGGTATCCTTCTAATCGCCAGTGAGGTGCGGTGAGATAGCCGATTTATATCGTTCGCTGTCGTGCTTGCTCATCTGCGGGGCGGAGGCTGCAACGCGATGAGCAACAGCGTTGACAGCCATTATCGTGCACTCTGCCGTCGCTAACAGTTTATCATCAGGCCCTATCATCAAGTTCCTCTCTGCTCCTGCACTCGCAGGCGTTGAATTTCCCGAACATCCTCTTTCCCTGCCTGCTCAGTCTCAAGACCATTATCTTTCCATGTATCTTGTGTCGAACACCGTATTTTTAAACACGTGGAGACCCCCAACATCTATTTAGCGATGCTAAGCGCTTGGTGAATCACGCAGTCATCTTTAATGAGAAAATAATGCACGGACCTGTTTTCGAGAAGGTGGAACCCTAAATAGATACCGTTCTATAGTTGATAAATTAATGAGGTTATCCTATTACGGTATCTATTATTTTTAGGGGAGCGCTTGGGTGGTGTTATTTTAGAGTATTGATTAACACTGGGAGGGGGGGAGTTATTGGTGAGCATCTTCTCGGGAGGAGGTGATTTTCTCTATTTTGTCGCAGCGTTATATTTTGCGCAAACATAAATTTAGCATTTTCGGGAACAGTTAAATCACTGTAAGTGAATATTTTATTGTTTACAGTTTTGTCTTTTTTTGAGTAAGGCGGTTATTGCTTTATGTGTTGATGATTTCTGTTAGCTTTGCTGTATCGGTATCTTTCCGCCTAAAAAATAACGAGGGATTAAATTCTTTTAACCACTCTTGAAATTATATCATGATAGGCCGTTTTTCAGTTTAAATAATTATTTTTCCTCTTAGAGTGACTTTTTACACTGTATGATAGTTGAGTTTTGTTTTTTCTGAATAGGGGAATAAGGCTTTATCATCTCTCTCAACGTAAAGAAATGGCAATGAAGCCAGAGTGGCGAGAATACGTCAGAGCTGATTGCTGGCATATTGCTATTTTCGCAAGTAGAAACAAAAGGTATCAATTGAAACTATACAAAGGCGATGGAGTTGAGTGATTGGCGCGATATACCCAAAGAAGGCGATATATTATTCTGGATATTTATTTCAATGCGATATTTTTATAATTTTTCTCGCGGCAATATCGCTTTTTCCGCAGGAGATCCTCTCGTGTTGATTGCAAAGCAAACAATTAACACAGAGCATGCGCGGTGACAAAGAGAATGAACAATAATTTAACATAGGGTTCCATTTGAATCTTTTGATGATGGTTTTTTCCCTTTTAAGTTATATTTACCCGTTAATTTATATCTAAACTCTTTGGTTGTTGGCGTTATTCATGTGTATTTCCATGTCATCACTATAAGTTTTTTTTATATTATTTTTTAGAGGAGATATTCGTTTGTTGAGGTGAGTTAAATATCGTTGATTTTCGATTTCACTTAGGTTAGGCCCAAAATAAGGCCGGTGAAAAGCATTGATGAGTTTACGCATTATGTGTGACTGACCATAAAGATAATACAGAAGCGGTAGTCGCTGAGGGAAAATTCTGAGCTTTAAACTCATTAAGAAAATGCTTATTTTCCTGGTTGTTTTTTCCACAGATGTAAAAAGTTAAATATCTTGCCGTCGACCGCTACATGCGGGCGGTAGAGGTGTTTTTTGTTTTTTATTTAAAAGGTTATTTGAATGATTAGTCTGCTGCAATCCATATCTCGTCTGACAAAAATACTTTCTCCCCACAGGCAACTTGCCCAGCCCACCGAAGTGGTGAAAGGGAAAAGAAGATATCATTTCCATGTTGCAGAGACTCGACTGATTTATTTTATCGAGGAGGGTGAGTTTCTTATGAAAAGCGCCAAAGACAACCGAGTGCTTTGTGTACTTTTGGCACCTTGTATTGTCGGTTGGTCTAACGCAATTTATGGCGCGAACGAGGTTTATATTGAAAGGATCGATTATGGCAAAATCTACTGTTTATCTTTTGATACCGCGTTGCGAGTGGTGACGGCCTATCAACGATTCGATGATGTCCTTAATATCGTGAATTACCATTTTCATTCGCTGCTTAATTATTGCGTTGATAGCGGTGGTGATTCCGTTTCTATCGTCACAAAGATGTTGTCGTCGTTGGAACGTTTGCCTCCTGACGTGAGAAAACGTTTCACCGTGCTTTCTTTTATCAGTCAACGAACTTCCCTATCGAAAAGTACGATCCTGCGCGTGATTAAGAAGCTGCAGGAGGAAGGCACCCTCACCATGTCGCACGGACGCCTAAAAAGTTTTTCCCTGTCAGAACCGCTGAGACGGGTAGCGCCCGGCGCAACGGTTTCAAGCGATAATGCTACGGGTAGTTAAGAGTATACGTGGCGTCGCCGTTAGCTGATCCTGGCGTGACGCCGCCTGTCGCCACATATTGACCGTAAAATACGTTGGTATTACTGGTGAGCGCATACAGCTCACTGTTTTGGCCAAGCGGGATGCGATTGCGGTCCTTATCCAGAATGGCAATGCTCAGGTTCGTTGCACTGCTGGCGCTGTTCAATGCCGGCAGCGTACTGTCGCTGCTGTTCGCCGTCTCGCAGAGGCTGCAGATCGCAGTCATCAGCAGGGCGACGCCGAGCCGTTTCCTGATAAAATAATCCTGGTTAAACGTCTCGAATCAGGAATTACTGAAGGGTGGCGGTCGCTTTAGGGGTGACGGCGCCGTAGTCGTTAATGGTCTGGAAGGCGACTTCGCCGTTGCTGCCGCTCGGCAGTTCAACCGCCGTGGTTCCTTTCGGGGACACCATGGTGTTAGGCAGTTTTTTCGCACCCATCGTGAAACTGACCAGCGTGACGAAATAGGGCGTGGGATTCGTGATCGTCAGCGAATCGACTTGATGATTTAAACGCAGCGCCGCCGGGGCGGACAAGCATTTTGATACGTGACAACACGGCTAACTGAAGCACGCTTTTGTTTTGAATCGAATCCTTGTCGACGGCGGTAATGGCTTCCAGATTCATCCAGTAAACGGATTCCCGACCTTCCGGCAGCGGCGCGCGACATACATAATTCTCAGGGTCTTTCCCCTGCGGTTTTGCAGCAAATGCCGAAGGCCCCAATGAGGGCGCCGAGTCATGTTTTCGCATAAGTTACGATTCCTTATTACTTATAGGCTACGCTAATTGGCCATTAATGAAATCGCTATTACCGCTACAACTATTTCTCTTCTGCTATTTTTCTCCGGATTGGCAATAAAACCGTAACGACTTTAAAGAAAAGTTAAATGTCATATTATGTAGTTATATCAATATATTGGTTTGAAAAAAGAATAAATAATGTGAAAATTGAACGGGAAAAGGGTAAATAAATGAATGCATTCGTAAGGTGTGTTTTTAACATGTTAAATAATGGAAAATAACACTGATTTTAATTAAGTGAAGAAAATTAATTAGATGGTTTGGCTTATTTTTATTGGGGCGCCACTTGAGCATAAATATCTAATTCGATACCTATCATTTGGGGAATTAATAATTGCATGATGTATGGACGCTGGATAATCTGATGGTAGACGTGTTCAAGTTGGGCCAGTGAGCCGGTGGGAAAGAAGCCGGAAACGCCGATGAAAGCGGTAGAAAGACACAATGCGGACGATGCTGAATCAGCCACGATAATCATAACAAGCGATGGTATAGGCTGCGAATGAATGTAAAAGTTGAAGGGTGTGAAGGAAAAAATATGGCTGTGTTTAAGTTGGTATTGTTGCGGCATGGTGAAAGTGAATGGAATGATCAAAATCGATTTACCGGTTGGGTGGATGTGCCGCTGACCGACAAGGGAAAAGAAGAAGCGCGGCTGGCGGCGCAGTTGCTCAGACAGCAAGGGTTTACGTTTGACGCGGCGTGTACATCGGTGCTTAAACGTACCCTGCATTCGCTGCAAATTGCGCTCGATGAACTGGGGCTGCAATGGCTGCCGGTGGAGAAAAACTGGCGTCTGAACGAACGACACTACGGCGCGCTGCAAGGCCTTAACAAGGCGGAAACGGCCGAACGGCTCGGCAAAGCGCTGGTGCATCAGTGGAGAAAAAGTTACGACGTTCCGCCGCCGCCGTTAACGTCAATTCACGATCGTTTTTCCGGCTACGATCCTCGCTATGCGCATCTGGCGCCGGGCGAGTTTCCGCTAGGGGAGAGCCTGCGCATGACCGGCGATCGGGTCATGCACTACTGGCAGACGTCGCTGGCTCCGCGCATCCGTGCGGGTGAACGGTTGCTGGTCATCGCCCACCGCAATTCGATTCGGGCGCTGGTTAAGCAGTTGAATCACCTCTCGGACGAAGAGATCATCCGCGCGCAGATCCCCACCGGCGTTCCCTTGGTGTATGAGTTTGATGAAAATATGCTGGTGCGGCGATCCTATTTTCTCGGGACCGATATCGCCCTGATTGAGCGGTAGCGTCCTCTTTCAATGGCTTAACGGCGGCTTCCATATTATCGTGCGCCGTTATGTCGCTTTTGGCGCTGGTGATAAATTCTGCTTCTAGCTTCTAGCTTCTAGCTTCTAGCTTCTAGCTTCTAGCTTCTAGCTTTACTGCCTGCCCGTCTCCGGCCTCAATCGCTGCCTCCTGGTTCCTTTCTTTTGCTCGCAGCTCAAGCTCTCTACTCACCTCCTGTAAATTAGCGTTCGCAACGTTCATATGAAGAGGGGCTTGTCATGGCGCGATCCTTATTGTGGATTCGTTACTAGACGACCGGTCTATTTAATGTTAGCGTGATGTTATGACTTCGATAAACAAAACAAAACAGACCCGTCAGCAAATCCTTGATACCGGTCGCCTGTTGGTGCTGCGGCGAGGTTTTGTCGGCGTAGGACTCAAAGCGATTCTGGACGCCAGTCAGGTGCCTAAGGGGTCGTTCTACCACTACTTTGCTTCCAAAGAGCAGTTTGGCTGCGCGCTGCTGGCTGATTACGTCAACGAATATCAACAACGTCTGGATGCGCTATTCAACGCAGAGCTGGGCAGCGGCCGCGAGCGGTTAATGCGTTACTGGACCGCGTGGATTGACGATCCCTTACTGGGCGGCTGGGCTGAACACTGCCTGGTGGTCAAACTGGCTGCGGAGGTCGCCGACCTTTCCGAAGATATGCGGCTGATTTTATGCGACGGCGTGTCGCATCTGGTGGCGCGTATCGCTGAGACGATAGCCCATGGGCAAGCCGATGGTTCGTTACGCTTAACGCTGTCGCCGACGGAAACCGCGCAAACGCTGTATCAGCTGTGGCTGGGGGCGGCGCTACTATCCAAGCTGGGCAAGGACAAAACGCCGTTGCACCAGGCATTGATCACTACCGAGTTATTGTTACCCCCCGCGGGGGCCTTAGGGACGTCGGAACGGTTCTCGGCGTGCCTTCATCCTCTTTTTAGGAGTCTTGTATGAACATTCTGATGGTATTAACGTCGCACGATCGTCTTGGCAATACCGGCAAGAAAACGGGTTTCTGGCTGGAAGAGTTTGCGGCCCCTTACTACGTATTTAAAGATGCGGGAGCCGCTATCACGCTGGTGTCGCCGTTGGGCGGACAGCCGCCGTTGGATCCGGTGAGCGATGCGCCGGAAGCGCAGACTGCCGCGACCGAACGTTTCCGACAAGATGCGCATGCTCAGAACGCGCTGAGCCATACGGCAAAACTGGCTGAGGTGAACGTGGCGGACTTTGACGCGGTGTTTTATCCCGGCGGACACGGGCCGCTGTGGGATCTGGCGGAAAGCGCCGACTCCATCGCCTTGCTTGAAACCTTTGACCGCGCCGGTAAACCTCTGGGTCTGGTTTGCCATGCGCCAGGGGCGCTGCGTCATGTTCGCGCCGCCGACGGCGAGCCGCTAATCAAAGGACGCAAAGTGACCGGTTTCTCAAACAGCGAAGAGGCGGCGGTCCAGTTGACGGACGTGGTTCCGTTCCTGATCGAAGATGAATTTACGCAGCTGGGCGGACGCTACGAAAAAGGCGCCGACTGGCAGCCCCATATTGTGACCGATGGCCTTCTTACTACGGGCCAAAACCCGGCGAGTTCAGAAGGGGTCGCTCAGGCTCTGCTCAAGCAGCTGGCCTAATGTGTTTTTTATTTCGGAGTGAATCATGAGTTCTTCAGTTACCGCGGCCTCAATGGCCGCCGCCGTCGCCGACATGAAACGTGCGCACGTGCAGGACGGCCCAGCCAGCAGCGAATTGCGCCGCGACCGCATTGAGCGCGCCATCCAGCTACTGACTCGCCATCATCAGGAACTGGAAGCAGCGGTTCGCGCCGACTACGGTCATCGGAGTCCTTATCAGACCATCATGGCGGATATTCTGGGATCTGTGAACGCGTTGAATTATGCCCGGGAAAATCTGGCGCAGTGGATGCAGCCCGACGAACAGCCTGCGCCGGGGCCGGGCATGCACGCGCGGGTGCAATACCAGCCGCTCGGTGTCGTTGGGATTATCAGCCCGTGGAATTTCCCGCTGAATCTGGCCTTTTGTCCGCTGGCCGGCGTCCTCGCCGCGGGCAATCGCGCGATAATCAAACCCTCCGAGCTCACGCCGCGGACGGCAGAACGACTGGCGGATTTGGTCGCGCGTTATTTCGACCCGCTGGAAGTGACGACCGTGCTGGGCGATGCGGATGTGGGTAAAGCGTTTAGCGCACAGGCTTTTGACCACCTGATCTTTACCGGCAGCACCAGCGTGGGCCGCCACGTCATGCGAGCGGCGGCGGAGAATCTGGTCCCTGTGACGCTGGAGTTGGGGGGGAAATCACCGGTGATGGTGGATACCGATGCGGATATCCAAACGGTGGCCGAGCGCGTGATGACGGTCAAAACGTTTAACGCCGGACAGATTTGTATGTCGCCGGATTACGTGCTTCTTCCTGAGTCGGCGTGCGATGACTTTGTCTCGCATGCGCGCGCGTTTGTTGCCGAAGCGTTTCCAACATTGTCGGAAAACCCCGACTACACCGGCATTATCAGCGATCGTCACTTCCAGCGGCTGCAGCAGCTGTTGACCGATGCGCGTGAGAAAGGCGCGACGGTGATTGAGCTTTCCGCCGAAGGCGAAGCGGGCGTCTCGCTATCGCAGCGCAAACTGTCGCCGACGGTGGTGTTGAATGTGACCGACGACATGCTGGTGATGCAGGAAGAAATTTTTGGGCCGATTCTGCCGTTGAAAACCTACGCAAAACCGGAGGAGGCTATCGCCTATATCAATGCGCATCCGCGTCCGCTGGCGGCTTACTACTTTGGTCAGGATCCGGTGCGTCAGCGTGATTTCAGCGAGCAGACGACGTCCGGCGCGTTGGTGGTGAACGACGTCATGACGCAGGCCACGATTGAAAGCGTGCCATTCGGCGGCGTAGGCGCGTCCGGGATGGGGGCGTATCACGGTATTTACGGCTTCCGTCGTTTCAGTCATGCCAAAGCGGTGGTGGTGCAAAGTCCCGGCGGCGAGTCCAACCTCCGGATGCGTGCTCCGTATGGGCCAAAAATGGCGGAAATAGAATCCATCCTGAAACCCTAGTCGCTTGAAATACCTTCTCGGGCCGCGGACTCACTGCGGCCTTCATTTTCTTCCTGCCGTCACGTTCCACAGATTGCCACTGTAATGCGCTAGCTTCTCTTTTCTTGTTCTGCTGCGCTTTGTCTCCCTGTGCCGCCCCAGTCTATTTGACCGTTGTGTGAAATCTGCGGTTGCCCGTATTTCGCCCGGAATTAACGTCTCTCAGCAATGTCTAAACACTCGCCGTTGCTGCAATGGTTTTGTACAGAAACGGCTCGAGCAGTTGGAGCCCCCGTTATTCATTGATGCTGTCATGATCTGACAGTGAAGGATAAAGCGTTTATGGTGACCCGCTCGCGACCTCTTTTCTTTGCCCGTGACGCACACCCCAGGCATTGGCCACTCTGGTGCGGTTTGGCGCTCTTGTATCTGCTGGTTCAATTGCCTTATCCCATTCAGGTACGTTTGGGCGGCTGGTTGGGGCGGCGTTCTATGCGTTTTTTGAAACGACGGGTCGGCATTGCCCGGCGTAACCTCGAACTGTGTTTTCCTGAGATTGATGATCGCCAGAAACAGCTCAAATTGACTGAGCATTTTTCGTCGCTCGGCATTGCGCTGTTGGAAACGGGGATGGCCTGGTTCTGGCCGGACAAACGCATAAAACGATGGATCGATATCGTCGGGCTGGAACACCTGCACAACGCACAGGATAAGCAGAACGGCGTCATGGTGATCGGCGTGCATTTCATGACGCTGGAACTGCATTTTCGTATTCTCGGCCACTGTAAACCGATGGTGGTCATGTATCGGCCGCACAATAGCCCTATTTTGGAGCGGGTACAGAAGTGGGGCCGCTCCCGTTCGGGTAACGTGCTGGTTAACCGAAGAAATTTAATTAGCATGGTACACACGCTCAAACGCGGCGGCACGGTGTGGTTCGCGCCGGATCAAGACAACGGGCCTAAGGGCAGCGTCTTCGTTCCTTTTTTTGGCGTAGAGAAAGCTGCGACCTCAAACGGAACTTTCACTATCGCCCGCCTAGCCCAACCCAAACTGGTGACAGCCGTCGTCATCCGTAAACCGGCGGGGCAGGGGTATCAGCTAATGATTTCCCCAGCGCTTGAACACTATCCCTATGACGATAGCCTGGCCGCCGCAGCCTACATCAATCGGGCTATAGAGCGTGAAATTATGAAGGCGCCAGGCCAATATCTTTGGCTACATCGACGTTTTAAAACTCGCCCGGCGGGCGAACCCTCGCTGTATATTTAGTCTCCTGTCGCGCGCCGGGCTTCGGTAATCTCGTCGCGCATGAGCCATGCCTCGGCAAGAATACGCTCGGCGCTCCCCCCCGAAAACCCGGTCTTGACGTTTGATCATGCAAGGTCAGTTTGTTGTGAAGATATGCGGCGAAATTGAAAACTTCCGGTAAATACGTGACATCAACAGTGATATTCGCGGGATTGATTCAAAGATAAATCAATAAACTTGCATGAAGTGATGCCGATGAATGGGCTACTAGTTGGGATTTATCAAGGCCGGGGAAGTCAATATGAAGTCAATAAATAAAATGATACTAGCGATGGTGGTCGCTGGCATTATGGGAGGAATATTGATTTTGTTGCTCCTGAGCCAGCGAGTGATCGCTAAGAACGATCAAAAGAAATTGCAGGATTATGCTGAAGCCATAATGAAGCGTTCCGATGACGTCGTCACGGAATCCAACACCGCGATCAATGAAGCTTACGCACTGAAGTATCCCCTCTGCTCTGAAGACGATTTATTCCAGCTTCGTTACATGGTTTATAAGTATCGTTATCTTATTGACGTCGGACGCATTCAGGATGGTCAGTTATTGTGCACTGCCGGGCGTGGCGTGTTGGCATCGCCTATTCCGCTGCCGGAAACCGATATTCAAAAAGCAGACGGCACCCAGCTTTGGACCGCCGTCAGAGGCCTCTTCGATCCCCGGATCCAAACGGATATCGTCAGCCGCAAAAACGTGGTGGTATTTACGTCGCCCGATGCCTTTCGCAGCTTTACTTATCCGTTACATGGCTACGGCGCGGTATTGACGTCGGCGGACGATAGCCACGTTTTCCAGACTTTCGGCAGCAAAAGCGTGACGCCATCTCGCTATGAAAGCTCTTGGCTCGCTCAATATCGCCAATCTTATTTATGCAGCAAGCTGTATGAGATCTGCATTCATGCGCGGCTAAGCGCCTCCGGCGTGTTACAGATGCCTGCCTATATGATTTCCGCCATCTCCTTGTTGGGCGCGATATTAGGCGGCTCGCTGACGTTGGTTATTTTTCTTTTGCTCGATATTAATCGTTCAATTCCTAAACAGCTGCGCTTGGCGGTCAGCCATAAAAAACTTCACGTGAATTATCAGCCGATCATTCACCTGAATGATGAAAAAATCATCGGTGTTGAAGCATTGGCTCGCTGGACGAATAAGCACGGTCAGATCATCCCTCCCGATGTGTTTATCCCTATCGCGGAGAAACAGGGAATGATCGGCGATATTACGCGGCATATTACTCACCAGTCGATCGCGGAGATGCAAAGTCTGTTATTAAATCACCCGGAGTTTTACCTCAGCATTAATCTGGATATCTCCGACGTGTTGGATGCCGATTATCAGACGTACCTGAATGAACAGGTGGCGAATTTTGGCGTGACGCCGAAACAAATTATTTTGGAGATCACGGAGCGTTCGACGGCTAATTACACGATGCTGGCGAAACGCTTATCCGAGCTGCGCGCGCAGGGATATCGTATTGCCATCGACGATTTCGGGACGGGGTACTCCAACTTCTCGTACCTCTCCAGCCTGCCGTTTGATGCCATCAAGATTGACCGAATGTTTACTGAGGCCATCGGCACCGACTCTGTTAACGCCCGCATGGTGGATTTGTTGTTCACGATGACGGCCATGCTGAATACCTGCGTCATTGTCGAAGGGATTGAAACGGCCGCTCAGGCCGCCTACGTCAAAGAACATTGTACCGACGCTGTGGGCCAAGGTTGGCACTTTGGCCGACCGATGAGCGCGACACGCCTGAAAGCGTTGTTGTCCTAAGCTATCGACGAAATGAACTTAATAGAGAAAACACGGTGAAATGTTAATGTGCAAAACGTAAAACGAGTAATGCAAAAGAAAACGAATTTCCTGTCGCTGAAATGAAAAATAATGGCGATAAGTTGTGAAAATAATAGATTGAACTCTTCAGTGAAATAAGATAATAGGCTTTTGGGTAACGTCTCATTTATTCTCTACCCCCGCAGGTCCCAACAGGGAAATATAAATGACGCTTTAGGATGACTCATTTTGCAATATTTGGTAATATTTTTTCGCCAAATCAGGCTAAATATAAAACCGTTAAAGAGTCATTCGCAAATGAAAAAATTAGCAGCCTTTGCTTTATCTGCAGCAATATTACTTTCGGGATGCGCAACTATTGTTGGAGAAGGATCTCAGGTAGTCAACGTTGAAAGTCATCCCACTGGCGCAAAATTCTCGATACAGGATGAAACCGGGCGAGTCATAGTCACCGGTAATACGCCTCAAAACGTGGTTCTGGATAAATCTAGCGGGCATTATTTTGGTGGAAAAGACTACCTGATTACGTTCACAAAAGAAACTTATCAGCCACTGACCTTGCCTGTTCGATCATCTGCAAACGGATGGTATATCGGCGGGAACCTGGTCTTCGGCGGTCTTATCGGCTACTTACTGGTGGATCCTTTCAACGGTGGTATGTATACGCTTCACCCCAAATCCGCCAACGCAATGTTAACCCCTCAAGCGCAATAACGTCTGTTTGCATTCTTACGGTGGACTTCAATCATCAATATTTGTTGAGAGCAGCGGAAGATCTGCTCTCCATTTATATTGGGTAAATGATAATGAAAAGACCATTCTTTCTGTTTGTCGTATTGGTTTTAAGTGGGTGTTCCAGACCGCACCGCCCGGCAGAATATATAATAGATCGTGCCATCATCACGCCGAATACTCAGGTCAAACAGACAAAAGTCACCGTGACCCGAAATAAGCAGTTTATTGGCGCCGGGAGCGGTGGTATGTGCAAATTTGTCGTGACGGTTGATGATAGTGATATCGCGCTGTTAAACAAAACCAATACATCACAGCTTATTTGAATAACGGACTGCATAAACTGAGAGTCAGCAACGAGTGTGTCGCGCTGTCGCTGGGCATGCGACGGACCGTGGATGTTCTTGCTGATGGTAGCGAGCAAGAGTATGCGGCAGAAGTAGGCTTTGGGGGACAGTACCGGCTTTGGCGCACGCGCTAACCGTGCTTCACTAAGCCTTGATGAACAAAATCAGCCGGCGTAGTTTCACAGAAGAGATTGAGTTATTGTGAGACGACACGCCGGTTTTCTTATTGGATTGACTCAGCGGGACTTTTATCACAGACGTGCGTTGGGATAACTGCTTGAATAATGGCGGAGAGAGAGGGATTTGAACCCTCGGAGGGATGACTCCCTCAACGGTTTTCGAGACCGTCCCGTTCAGCCGCTCCGGCATCTCTCCACGGAAGGGCGACTATAATGCCCGTTTTCATGGCATTTTAACAGCCCTATCCCTGTCTCAAGACCTGAGTGACGACATAGCGAGCAATCATGCATGAAGTGGCAATGGAAAACCTCACCGTCTTCGTCTGAAGAGGGGACCGCTTGGCAGTCTGCGCTGTCTATCCCATTGTTGGCACCGCTGGATGAACGTGAGCGGCGGAGGCTCGTCGACCTTGCGCAACACTTTCTGCGGCAAAAGCACCTGGTGCCCTTGGATCATCTGGAACTGGATGCACTGATGCAGCAGCGTATCGCGTTGCTGTTTTGTCTGCCGGTGTTGGAGCTTGGCATCAGCTGGCTCGATAGCTTTCATGACGTCCTGATCTATCCCTCTCCGTTTATTGTCACGGACGAATGGGTCGATGACATCGGCCTTGTCCATTCGGGAGAGGTTGTCCAGTCAGGGCAAAGTTGGGAGCAGGGACCGATCGTGCTTAACTGGCAGGACATCCAGGATTCCTTCGACCTGTCGGGATTCAATCTGGTGATCCACGAAGTGGCGCATAAGCTAGACCTCCGCGGAGGACGTGAAGTGAGTGGTGTTCCACCGCTTCCTCTGCGGGAAATGGCGCAATGGGAGCAGGCGATCCACAGGGCGATGTGCGAACTGCAGGATGAAATCGACCTGGTGGGAGAAGAGGGGGCCAGTATGGATCCCTATGCCGCGTCCGACCCCGCAGAGTGTTTTGCCGTGCTGTCCGAGTACTTCTTTAGTGCGCCCGAATTGCTCTACGAGCGTTTCCCCGTGGTCTATGAGGTGTTCACGCGATTTTACCGTCAGTCGCCGCTAGAGCGTTTACAGCGCTGGCAAAAAAAGGCCGAAGCCCCAATATCGTACAACTCTTGAGCATAAAAACGCATAATCGAACAGAGGCTAAGCAGTTGGGATCTAAACGCGATTTTGGCGTTGACAGCCCTGAGTGACCCAGATAATATGCGCCCCGTTCACACGATTCCTCTGTAGTTCAGTCGGTAGAACGGCGGACTGTTAATCCGTATGTCACTGGTTCGAGTCCAGTCAGAGGAGCCATATTTAGAAAATCCCGCTTAAGGAAACTTAAGCGGGATTTTTGTTTTTCATGTCTCAGTGCAAGTTCTTGTCGCGTTTTGATGCGGTAAGGTGACCCTGACCCCAAAAATGATCCACCCATAATCAGAAATAACCGGCTTCAGGTTGGCTGCATATTCTGGCAACCGGCAGATTTTTCGGCGAATTCAGCGGGGGTCATCCAGCCCAGCGCGGAATGGGGACGACTCTGGTTATAGTGTATGCGCCAGGCCTCGATTGTGCACCGTGCATCCTCCAGAGACATGAACCCGTTCTCATTCAGGCACTCCTGCCGCAGCCTGCCGTTAAAAGACTCCACCGTGGCATTATCCGTGGGTGTCCCGGGGCGGGAAAAGTCAATCCTTATACCCCGTTCGTAAACCCATTTATCCAGTATTTCCCTGCAAATTCAAAACCATTGTCGGTTTCCAGCAACGGTGGCAAAGGTCGCCTGAGTGCTATGCTGTTCAGCATCTCAGCATCTCAGCATCTCAGCATCTCAGCATCTCAGCATCTCAGCATTTCAGCATTTTTGCATCTTTACTTGAGCGCAGATTCTGAACCGCACAGAGCCCCAGGCATCCGCAGTTTTTCCCTGCGGAAATTGCGGAAAAGGTTTTGCAAACCTCATCAGCCACATCCACACCGGTTTCCGGCCTGGAGCTGGCAGGTTCAGCCTTCCTGCAAAATAGAGGGATGAACGAATCGTTAGAAATTGGCTGAGTAGCAAACGACCGGGACTTGACCATAAATGGGAAACTACCGTGGTAAAGCTATAACGTTTTTTCTCCGACCTCGTTGTCTAAGTTTGACGGGTCTTTCTAACCTTTATTACACGTATTCGTATTTAGGACGGCGACGGCTGCTTCCTGGTACTTAATAATCAGGTTAAGCAGTACGACTCAACACTCGAAAAACGAAAAAGAGAATTTCAGTCGCAATTCTGAGGTCTAGCTTGAAATGTATAGGCTCTTTAACCTCAATTTACCCATGGTCTTTTTCATCCTGGGCTCTCCGCCTGTAAATCTTCGATAAATAATCAGAGCTCTTGTCATTGTACGCGATCTCAATATCGAGCCACCTAAGAGAAAGAGCGCGACGGCAGATAGTGGTGACGGGTAAGAAAAGCAAAAACGCAGTGTAGGGGCGAATATTCGAAATCTTGGCTAGCAACTGCACCGAATGAAGTTGACGTATCCGGTATGCAAACTGTGCTGGGCTATCCCAGTGATAGGTAAGAGAAACGGCATTAAACATAACGGTTTCAGAACGTCTGCTATCCTGAATAAATGAGTTAGGAACTGAGACCACTGCGTGAGAAATGTGACTGTATCGATGTTCAATTTGATTTTTTAGATAAAAAGCAACAAAAAAAGTAGCGATGGTCGCTAGATGGTCTACTTATATTAGGTAGTAGAAGATTTTCTTCTGGATGGTAGGTGTGGCCGTGGCAGTACCACGAAAAGAGGCGGGTCAGCCAACCGCAGAGCATTATCCAAGTCTAATCTTTGACGCACTGTGCTGGCTCAATCAAATTTACATAATAATGATGCTAATCATCCGCCCGCATTTTAATAACACTAGATCTGAGGCAATAAATGCGCAAGGGCTAATAGTTTAATACCTCTGTAATAAACAGGGGAATAAAAAACGAATGTATAAAATATTGAAACGGTTTCTGATATTTTTATAAGCCTGCTAACAAATCGTGTCTGTATGTGGTGAAAAATGGTTAACTTTACCGAGATGGTTATAAATATTCAGCGCTGAATAATGACGAACTTATCAGATCGCCTAAAATTATTTTTTGAGGTCTATATCAGTAGTGCCGCTATAAAAATATTTATATTTCAACAAATGTTGGTACTTGCTCAGATATTAGGGCTCACCGCAGACTTAGTTCTTTTTGGCGCTATTGAAAAGTCCGTCGGTGATGGCCAAAAGCAATTTATCTTTTAGTTTCATCATGCTTCGGGGATGAATGATTACCTCAATTTCTGTAGGGGTTTTGGGAAATTATGTTTCTTATTTTACGAGGTTCCAGGTGAAGATACATGGCTTTGGCTTATATCTTGTCCTAATAAATAGTTATCGGAACACTAATAACGTTAGTTATTAATTTGATTTTTTTAATGGAATTTTGATGTTTTTTTGTTCTCGAGATGATCTGAATTATAAGGTTAATTTCTTTTTCTTTTAAAAACAGGTGGTTGGGGTTATCGTAGCAACCTGTAAAATCTTTACAAAATGCGGAATATTTTTGTTTCCACCTGTTTTGCGTATAAAAAACTTTCAGTGTGGAGAAAAAAAGGCCGCGCGGATGAAAGCAAAAACTTTCATTTTTGTGATATACATCACATAATTGTCAAAATTCACGTGCAGTTGCGTTGTATGTGTTGGGGCATAGGCGGTAGAGTGACAACCGTTTAGGATTAATCCTATACCTCGTTTAAGGACGATAATTGACGGAAGGGAGCTGGTGAGGTGATGGATAATGGGAGCCTAAAAGATGTTGAAATCGGCGTGGTAAAACAAGTCGAAACAAAATTGCATACAGTAGTAGGCACATCTGGCACCGATAGTTTTCATGCCACCTATGGAGAGTGATTATTGAACTGGGCGATAGCGAATATCACCTGATTTATGTTTGAAACATAGCCTGTTGGGATGGATTATGGGTACCTCTGAACTACTCAAGCACATTTATGACATAAACCTGTCTTATTTGTTATTGGCACAACGTTTGATTAATGACGAAAAAGCTTCTGCGATGTTTCGTTTAGGCATTGATGATGAAATGGCTGATGCGTTGATGCAGCTTACATTGCCTCAAATGGTAAAATTGGCTGAAACAAATCAGTTGATTTGCCATTTCCGATTCAACGATCACACGACTATTAAGCAACTGACTCAAGAATCTCGTGTGGATGATTTGCAGCAGATCCATACCGGTATTCTTCTGTCGAGTCATTTACTTCAACAGTTGTCTTCAAAAGAAGAGAACGTGCCTAAGAAAAGGGCATAAAAATGGTTGAGAAAAGTATTGTTCAGGAAGCTAAAGATATTCAGTTAGCTATGGAACTGATCACGCTTGGCGCACGTTTGCAAATGCTGGAAAGTGAAACGCAGCTGAGCCGCGGACGCCTCATCAAATTATATAAAGAATTGCGAGGCAGTCCTCCGCCCAAAGGTATGCTGCCGTTTTCCACCGACTGTTTTATGACGTGGGAACAAAATATTCATTCTTCCATGTTTTATAACGCTTATCTGTATTTGCTGAAAATTAGTAAATGCAGCGGAGTGGAAGCCGTCATCAAAGCGTATCGCCTATATATTGAACAATGCTCCCCACACAACGAAACTCCCTTGCTGGCGCTGACGCGAGCTTGGACTCTAGTGCGTTTTGTCGACAGCGGCATGTTGCAGTTATCGGCTTGCAACTGCTGTAACGGGATGTTTATCACCCACGCGCACCAACCTAAAAACGTTTTCGTCTGTAGTTTATGCCAACCGCCTTCCCGGGCAGTAAAAAGACGTAAACTTTCTCCGAACGTTGCCGATATCCTACCTCAACTGCTGGACGAACAGGTTAAGCACGCAGTCTGAGCTTGGTAGCGCTAGTGAACCTGCCATTGAGCGTTTTGGGCAAATGGCAGGGCTCTTTCCTCCTAAAGTCGTACGCGATAAGACTGCGTTTTAACCTCACTCCACTACCCCTTGTTACTATAAGGAATGCTTGTGCTGGTTATATTGGGTTATATCGTCATTATAGGCTCCATTCTGGGCGGTTATCTTATCGTCGGTGGAGAGCTAGGTGCACTTTATCAGCCTTCCGAGTTGCTGATTATCGGTGGTGCTGCCATCGGTGCGTTTATCGTGGGAAACAACGGTAAGGCAATTAAAGGCACAATCAAGGCGTTACCGCTGCTGTTCAAAGGTTCGAAATATACCAAAGCTGTATATATGGATCTCATGGCTGTGCTCTTCCGACTCATGGCCAAATCTCGCCAACAAGGTATGCTTTCTCTCGAGTTCGACATCGACAATCCCAAAGAAAGCGAAATCTTCTCCAGCTATCCCCGCATATTATCAGACAACTATGTTGTTGAATTTGTGACGGATTATCTGCGGCTTATGGTGAGTGGCAACATGAACGCGTTCGAGATAGAAACGCTGATGGATGAGGAAATCGAGACCGTCGAACATGAATGTGAAGTACCTGCATCCAGTTTGACTCAGATCGGGGATGGTCTACCCGCCTTTGGTATCGTCGCCGCGGTTATGGGCGTGGTGCATTCTTTGGCTTACGTTGACCGACCTGCCGCAGAGCTCGGGATGATGATCGCGCATGCGATGGTGGGGACCTTCCTGGGTATTCTTATGGCCTACGGATTCGTATCTCCCCTCGCTTCATTGCTGCGTCAGAAAAACGCCGAAAAGATCAAAGTGCTGCAATGCATCAAAGTCACATTGCTGTCCAGCCTGAACGGCTATGCGCCGCAGATTGCCGTCGAATTTGGGCGTAAGACGCTGTACTCCACGATTCGTCCTTCATTCACCGAAATGGAGGAGCACATTCGCAATGTGAAGGCACCGGCGGCGCAGTCAGCGGAAAATGACGCATGAAACATCAGCACCCCATTATTCGTAAAAAGCGTAAATCAGGTCATGGAGGCCACCACGGCGGGGCTTGGAAGATTGCTTATGCCGACTTCATGACCGCCATGATGGCACTATTCCTGGTGATGTGGCTCATTGCCATTTCATCACCCTCCCAGTTGGCGCAGATTGCGGAGTATTTCCGTACTCCTTTAAAAGTCGCCATGACGAATGGTACACGCATTAGTGATGCGTCCAGCCCGATCCCCGGCGGCGGGCAAGACCCGACACAGCAGGACGGTGAAGTCAGGAAGCAGATCGATGTTTCCAAAGATCAGCGTCAGCGTGAAGAAGCCAAGTTAAACAAACTGCGGGATAAGCTCGATCAGCTGATTGAAGCCGATCCACGTCTTCGTGCCTTGCGTCCGCACCTGCTGATTGAGATGGTTGAAGAAGGTCTGCGAATTCAGATCATCGATAGCCAAAAGCGACCGATGTTCAAACGAGGTAGCGCTCAGGTCGAACCGTATATGAGCGATATCCTGCGTGCTATTGCGCCCATCTTGAATGATATCCCCAACAAAATCAGCTTATCCGGTCATACGGATGATGCGCCCTACGTGACAGGCGAGCGACGTTACAGTAACTGGGAGTTGTCTGCGGACCGTGCCAATGCATCCCGCCGAGAGCTTATCGCTGGAGGTCTGTCCGAGGGTAAAGTGCTGCGCGTGGTCGGCATGGCCGCCACCATGGGACTGAAGCAGGCACAGAGCGGCGATGATGCGATCAATCGACGTATTAGCCTGGTGGTGCTGAACAAGCAGACGCAGGAAAGCATTGAGCGTGAGAACGCTGAAAGCAACGCCGTTGATATTGATAAAGCTGAGAATTTACAAAATATCAATCCGGATAACGCTAAACCTACCTCGGCACCTGCCGACAATAACAGTAGTAGCGGCGCTGCGCCTGGGGCCGAAAATGGAACACCGGCACCGGCACCGGCACCGGCACAAGGCGCGGCGGGAACGCCGGGTTCCGCATCCGTCACAGTAACGGATGGCGTATCCGCTGCCGGACGCTCACAGCCGACTACCGCTTTGCCCGCTTCTCCTGATAGTCAGGTGACGCCTTCTTCAACAAGCCACGATTCACAGCAGAGGTGACCCACGTGAGCATGGACATGAGTGCTTTCTATCAAACGTTTTTTGATGAAGCAGACGAATTGTTGGCGGATATGGAGCAGCATTTATTGCTGCTCGACCCGTCAAGCCCTGATACCGAACAGATGAATGCGATCTTCCGAGCGGCTCACTCGATCAAAGGGGGCGCCGGGACGTTTGGTTTCAAGGTATTGCAGGAAACCACGCATTTGCTGGAGAACCTGTTAGATGGTGCCAGACGCGGCGAAATGCGACTGAGCACTGACATTATCAACCTGTTTCTGGAAACAAAAGACATTATGCAGGATCAGTTGGACGCTTATAAAACAGCGCAGGAACCGAACGCCGAGAGCTTCGAGTACATCTGCAAGGCCCTTCGTCAGCTTGCGCTTGAGTCTAAAGAAGCTCAGGGCGGAGCTGCTCCTGCTGCTGCGACCAACGAAAGTGCTGCTACGACGTCGGCTGCGCCATCGACGCCTGCCGGGCACAATGAACTGCGTATTGCCCTCACCAACCTGAAAGAACCGGAAATTCCGCAGCTGCTGGAAGAACTGGCAAACCTGGGTACGGTAAAAGATTCTCACCAGACGGCGAACAGCGTTGAAGCCACGCTGGTGACGACGGAAAGTCAGGACGATATCACGGCGGTGCTGTGTTTCGTCCTTGAACCCGAGCAGATCAACTTCAAAACTGTCGACGAGGCTCCGGCGGCAGCGCCACAAGAGGCACCTAAGCCTGTAGCGGCAGAACCAGCCCCGGCTGTGGCCGCGGCACCGGCTAAACCGGCGGCACCGGTCGCGAAACCTGCTGAAGCAGCAAAAGCACGACCTAAAACCGGCGATACCAGCATTCGAGTGGCCGTGGAAAAAGTGGATCAGCTAATCAACCTGGTTGGTGAACTGGTTATCACACAGTCCATGCTGGCGCAGCGCTCCAGTGCGCTGGATCCTGTCGTGCACGGCGACCTGCTGAACAGCATGGGACAGCTAGAACGCAACGCGCGTGATCTCCAGGAATCCGTCATGTCCATCCGTATGATGCCGATGGAATACGTGTTCAGCCGCTTCCCGCGTCTGGTTCGTGATTTGGCCGCCAAACTGGGCAAAGAAGTTGAACTGACGCTGCAAGGTAGCTCGACTGAACTCGATAAGAGCTTGATCGAACGTATCATCGACCCGCTGACTCACTTGGTGCGTAACAGCCTCGACCACGGTATTGAGCATCCCGAGGATCGCGTTGCCGCTGGCAAAACGGCCGTGGGTAATCTGACGCTGTCCGCTGAACATCAGGGCGGCAACATTTGTATTGAAGTTATCGATGATGGCGCTGGGCTGAACCGCGAACGTATTCTCGCCAAAGCGCTTTCTCAAGGGCTTTCTGTCAGCGACAGCATGACGGATGAAGAAGTCGGGATGCTGATCTTCGCCCCTGGCTTCTCTACGGCGGAACAAGTTACTGACGTTTCTGGCCGTGGTGTGGGGATGGATGTTGTTAAACGAAATATCCAGGAGATGGGCGGTCATGTGGAAATCTACTTCCAGAAAGGGAAGGGAACCACTATCCGTATCCTGCTGCCACTGACCCTGGCGATTCTGGATGGCATGTCTGTCAAGGTTGATGGTGAAGTGTTCATTCTGCCGTTGAACGCGGTAATGGAATCTCTTCAACCTCAGTCTGAAGACCTCTATCCGCTGGCTGGCGGCGAGCGGGTGTTGCAGGTTCGTGGCGAATATCTGCCGCTGATCGAGCTTTACCAGGTGTTTGATGTAGAAAATGCGAAGACGGATGCGACTCAGGGCATTGTCGTCATTCTGCAAAGTGCGGGACGTCGTTACGCGTTGCTGGTTGATCAGTTGATTGGCCAGCATCAGGTTGTCGTGAAAAACCTGGAAAGCAACTACCGCAAGGTGCCGGGCGTTTCAGGCGCAACCATTTTGGGCGATGGTAGTGTTGCGCTGATTGTTGATGTGTCGGCATTGCAGGCGCTTTATCGTGAAAAGCGCGTGGTAGAGACCGCTTAATAAAAAATAACGGCTATTGATAATAAGGTGAGTAACATGACTGGACTTGCAAACGTCACAAAACTGGCAGGTGAAACCGTAGGGCAGGAGTTCCTGATCTTTACGCTTGGCGACGAAGAATACGGCGTCGATATTCTGAAGGTACAGGAAATCCGGGGTTACGATCAGGTGACTCGCATTGCTAACACGCCTTCCTTTATTAAAGGTGTAACCAACCTGCGCGGCGTTATTGTTCCGATCGTTGACTTACGCATCAAATTTGCACAGCAGGAAGTTGACTACGATGACAATACGGTCGTTATCGTTCTGAATCTGGGACAGCGCGTTGTGGGGATCGTCGTTGACGGCGTCTCTGATGTGCTGTCCCTGACGGCGGATCAAATCCGTCCGGCTCCGGAATTTGCGGTTACGCTTTCCACGGAGTATTTGACTGGCTTAGGTTCCTTGGGTGAAAGGATGCTGATTCTGGTCGATATCGAAAAGCTGTTGAGCAGCGAAGAAATGGCGCTGGTTGATAGCGTGCTGAAAGGTTGATTTACCTACATGCATAACGGCGGGCCATCATAAGATGGCCCGCTTCATATGTAGTGAATTTTTCTTTAAACGGAAATCTGTCCAGGTAATGTCCAATCAATTACCGGTGACAGGGTCATGGAACTATGGAAAAGGCTCACATGCTCAATCGTATCAAAGTGGTAACGAGTTTAGTTCTTATCTTGGCGTTGTTTAGTGCTCTTCAATTTGTCTCTGGCGGTCTGTTTTTCAATGCGTTGAAAACGGACCGTGATATTTTCCGCGACACGCGCACTCTTAATGAACAAAAATCGCAGCTGGATGCAACCTGGACATACTTGTTACAGGCCCGTAATACGCTTAACCGTGCCGGCTCACGTTTGGCGCTGAATCAAAACAGCCAGTCTACAAACAATTCCGCTGCGAATGAACTTATCGAATTAGCTAAAAAACAGCTGCAGATGGCTAACGATCGTTTCAGCAACTACGAAAGCATCCCGTATTCGCCAAAACAGGACAAGGCCATACAAGCGGCGGTCAAATCTGATTTTGATAAGTTGAACGGCGCGTTAAGTGAACTGGTTGTGTTTATCACCACCGGTAAACTGCAGGCATTCCTCGATCAGCCGACCCAGAGTTATCAGAATACGTTCGAGAAAACCTACATGACGTACCGTGACTCTTATGACGCTATTTACAAAGACGCCATAGAAGAAAACGAGTCTGCCTATAAGTCTGCCCTGTGGATCCTTGGCGCTATCGTGGTCTTTGTGCTGGTGATGTCCGGTGTCGTTTGGCTGGGTGTCAACCGTGCGCTTATCCAACCGCTTAACAAGATTGTTGAAAACATCCGTTATATGGCGAAAGGCGATCTGACTCATCGTCTCGAATTCCAGGGTACCAACGAAATGGGCATTCTGGCTGACAGCCTCCGTCATATGCAGAGTGAATTCATTACAACCGTAAGCGCCGTCCGTCAGGGCGCGGAAGCTATTTATACCGGCTCAACAGAAATCAGCGCCGGTAACAACGACCTGTCTTCCCGAACCGAGCAGCAAGCGGCTTCCCTTGAAGAAACGGCGGCGAGCATGGAACAGCTGACGGCAACGGTAAAACAAAACGCCGAAAATGCGCGTCAGGCTAGCCAACTGGCGCTGAGCGCTTCTGAAACGGCGCAGAAGGGCGGTCAGGTTGTCGATAACGTGGTCAAAACGATGCACGATATTGCAGGCAGCTCCCAGAAAATCTCTGATATCACCAGCGTGATCGACGGTATCGCCTTCCAGACCAACATTCTTGCGCTGAATGCTGCGGTAGAAGCGGCGCGTGCAGGCGAACAAGGTCGTGGTTTTGCGGTGGTGGCCGGTGAAGTCCGTAATCTGGCGCAGCGCAGCGCTCAGGCTGCTAAAGAGATCAAAACCCTTATCGACGACTCTGTCGGGCGTGTGGATGAAGGTTCAAAGCTGGTCGAAACGGCGGGTGAAACCATGGGTGAGATCGTCGGCGCGGTAACCCGAGTGACTGACATCATGGGCGAAATCGCTTCTGCTTCCGATGAACAGAGCAAAGGGATTGATCAGGTTGGTCAGGCTGTAACAGAAATGGACCGCGTGACTCAACAGAACGCCTCGCTGGTAGAAGAATCAGCTTCTGCCGCGGTTGCGCTTGAAGAACAGGTTCGTGGATTGAACCATTCGGTGTCGCTGTTCCGTTTACCGGAAGAAAGAAGTTCCTACCGTCCTGCCATTGCTCCAGCGGTAGCCAAAACGGCACTGTTGAGCCCGGCGACAGGGAAATCGTCGGGTAAGAGCCGTGCCGTCGCAGTGGGTTCATCCAGTGATAATTGGGAAAAGTTCTAACGGCGTCCTTGAGCGTTGCGGGAGGTTCAGCGTGAATTTCCGCTACGCTTAAATTTGTCCCGACGATCGTCTGCCCGGCCCTGATTTAGGGCCGGCAAAATCGTTTTAGCGAGCCGAGAGGTTATATTTTCGGCTATTACGCGCTGAAAACGCGTATTGAGTTAAAGAAAGGTCGGCATCAGCCGATGGAGTTAGTGTAGGGGACTTGTCGAGCCGGTATATCGGCTGACAACTCTGCATGAGTTGGGCAAAGACGTAGGTCACACAGCAAAACTTATAGCCTTGAAGGCAATGCTGCCGGGAAACCGGCAGCACATTATAAAAGACAAACGCAACTTTTTGATTGATGGCCGTAGTTGACGATATGCAGACATGGCTACTGTAGCCTCTGACAGCAGGTATAGAGGTATCGAAGTGGGTAAAACGCAGTGACTAAGATGGACGTGTCACCTGAGCTAATTCAGCGTTGGTATAACAAACATCAGCAGCATCTCTGAAGTTGAGAGGCGCAAGGTGAATGTTTACCAGTAAGGCGCAGCGGCTGTGCCATAAATCTGCAGAAGATGGATATCTGAGGAATGGTATGCCTGTAATTGCTGTTAGGGATGAGCCCATATTGAAAAACAAGAAAATAACCTATCCATTTTCGGGCAGTTAGACAATGAAAAATACGACATCGCCAAATCATTCGGGATCTGCCTCAATATTGTCGCAGATGGTTGAACGGTTACCGCTCTCTGATACGCACTTCAAACGCATCAGTCAGCTGATATATCAACGCGCCGGTATTGTGCTGGCCGATCACAAGCGAGAAATGGTTTACAACCGCTTGGTTCGGCGTCTGCGATTACTGGGCATAAACGATTTCGGTCAATACCTGGCCCTGTTGGAGTCCGATCCCAATAGCGCCGAATGGCAGGCGTTTACCAACGCATTGACCACCAACCTGACGGCTTTTTTCCGTGAGGCGCATCATTTCCCGATTTTGGCTGAACACGCTCGCAAGCGTCAGGGTAACTACTCCGTCTGGAGTACCGCCGCTTCGACGGGCGAAGAGCCTTATTCGCTAGCAATGACGTTAGCTGAGGTTTTTGGCGACAAGTCACATAATCACTGTCAGGTGATTGCCAGCGATATCGATACTCAGGTGCTGGAAAAAGCGTCTGCCGGCATATATCGGCAGGATGAATTGCGCTCGCTCTCTCCTCAGCAGATGCAGCGTTTCTTCTTACGCGGCACCGGTCCACATAGCGGTCTGGTTCGCGTGCGCCCTGAACTGGCTTCAATGGTTCATTTCCAGCAATTGAATCTCCTGGCGCCGGAGTGGGCTGTTCCCGCGCCGTTTGACGCCATTTTTTGCCGTAACATTATGATTTATTTCGACAAAGAAACTCAGGAACGTATCCTGCGTCGCTTTGTTCCGCTGCTTAAACCCGGCGGATTACTATTTGCTGGTCATTCAGAGAATTTCAGTCAGATCAGTCGGGAATTCTATCTGCGCGGGCAGACTGTCTATGGGCTGGCTAAGGAAAGATAATGAGCAAAATAAAAGTATTGTGCGTTGACGACTCAGCGCTCATGCGTCAAATCATGACCGAGATCATCAATAGTCACCCCGATATGGAAGTGGTGGCGACCGCGCCGGATCCGTTGGTGGCGCGCGATCTGATTAAAAAATTCAATCCACAGGTTCTGACGCTGGATGTTGAAATGCCGCGCATGGACGGATTGGATTTCCTCGAAAAACTGATGCGGCTGCGACCGATGCCGGTTGTCATGGTGTCATCGCTGACGGGCAAGGGATCGGAAATCACGCTGCGAGCGCTGGAACTCGGCGCGATCGATTTTGTGACCAAACCTCAGCTGGGGATTCGCGAAGGCATGCTGGCTTACAGCGAGCTCATCGCGGACAAGATTCGTACGGCGGCCAAGGCGCGTTTGCCGCAACAGAGCCAGAGCACATCAGCGCCGGTAAAAGTGCTCAGCACGCCGTTGTTGAGTAGTGAAAAATTGATCGCCATCGGCGCGTCCACCGGCGGTACAGAGGCCATTCGCCATGTACTCCAGCCGCTGCCGCCGACCAGCCCTGCGGTTATCATCACGCAGCACATGCCGCCGGGCTTCACTAAGTCTTTCGCCGAGCGTCTGAACAAACTGTGTCAGATCACGGTGAAAGAAGCGGAAGACGGAGAGCGTGTTCTGCCGGGCCACGCGTACATTGCGCCGGGGGCTCGTCACATGGAGCTGTCGCGCAGCGGAGCAAACTATCAGGTCAAGTTACATGACGAGGCGCCGGTCAACCGGCATCGTCCTTCCGTGGATGTGTTATTCCGCTCCGTGGCGAAATACGCGGGTCGTAACGCGGTCGGCGTCATTCTGACCGGGATGGGTAACGACGGCGCGATGGGCATGTTGGAAATGCATCAAGCCGGCGCGTACACGATGGCGCAAAATGAGGCCAGCTGTGTAGTTTTCGGTATGCCTCGAGAAGCTATTGCGCTCGGTGGTGTCGACGAAGTGGTGGATTTGCACCAGGTAAGTCAGCGAATGCTGGCTCAAATTTCTGCCGGACAGGCATTACGTATATAGCAGCTCCGAGTGAGCAATAATAACTGTAGGAGTAGGTATGGCTGATAAAGAACTCAGATTTTTAGTGGTAGATGATTTCTCAACGATGCGCCGCATCGTAAGGAATCTGCTAAAAGAGCTGGGCTTTAACAATGTGGAAGAAGCAGAAGACGGTGCTGACGCTCTGAACAAGCTGCGCACTGGTGGTTTTGACTTCGTCATTTCCGACTGGAATATGCCCAATATGGATGGTTTGGAACTGTTGCAAACCATTCGCGCCGACGGCACGCTTTCTAAACTTCCGGTACTGATGGTGACCGCAGAAGCGAAGAAAGAAAACATTATTGCAGCAGCGCAGGCTGGCGCCAGCGGTTATGTGGTTAAACCATTTACTGCGGCTACGCTTGAAGAAAAGCTGGGTAAAATTTTCGAAAAGCTGGGTATGTAAGGAGATGTCATGAATCCACATCCGGTGCCCCCTGTTAACGATAACGCGTCTGCGACCGAGATCATTTCCCGTATCGGCCAGTTGACTCGTATGCTGCGTGATAGCCTGAAAGAGCTGGGCTTGGATCATGCTATTGCCGAAGCGGCGGAAGCAATTCCTGACGCTCGGGATCGTCTTGATTATGTTGTTCAGATGACCGCACAGGCGGCAGAGCGCGCTCTGAGCTGTGTTGAGGCTTCTCAGCCGCGTCAGAATAAGCTGGAAGAAGACGCCAAATCCCTGACGACGCGTTGGGACGAGTGGTTTGAAAACCCGATTGAGTTGGCCGATGCACGTGAGCTGGTAACGGATACCCGCAGTTATCTACAGGAAGTTCCCGAACATACCTCTTTCACCAATGCTCAGTTACTGGAAATCATGATGGCGCAGGACTTCCAGGATCTGACGGGACAGGTCATCAAACGCATGATGGATGTTGTCCAGGAGATCGAGAAACAGCTGCTGATGGTCTTGCTGGAAAACATGCCAGAGAAAAAGGCCGAACCGAAGCGTGCTGACGATGGACTGCTCAACGGTCCTCAAGTCGACAAAACCGCTGCAGGTATTGTCTCAAATCAGGATCAGGTCGACGATCTGCTCGATAGCCTCGGATTCTGATTAGCCCGACCCCTGACAGTCTGTAGATTGGGGGGATATCAGGCAAAGGCATGTGGATTTTTACGGTCGGGCCTTCTCCCGACCGTAAATCCCCCTCCGTATTTGCTTATGCACCAAATAGCCGCCTCTTTTCTTCTTTTTTCCACCCATCAAGTTTTTTCTTATTTGTCATGCTAATCGCGTGTATTTTTCGTTTTGGTCAGTAACAAACAGGAACAGCTAACGTGGCAGACGATAGCGATCTGGAAAAAACAGAGGCCCCCACAGCCCACCGAACGGAAAAAGCCCGCGAGGAAGGTCAAGTTCCTCGATCCCGAGAATTGACATCTATTCTCATGCTCATTATCGGGCTGGGGATATTGTGGATGACCGGTGAAATGATGTATCACCGGCTTGGCACCATGCTAAGCCAGGGGCTGTATTTCAACCACGACATCATTAACGACAACAAACAGATGGGCCGGCATGTTTTTGCGTTGCTGAAGCTGGCCGCGTTGGCATTAGTCCCGATTATGATGGGCATGGTTCTTGTCGCCATTGGTGCGCCGGTTGTGCTGGGTGGATTGGTGTTTAGCACTAAGTCCTTCGAGTTTAGTCTTGAGAAGCTCGATCCGATTGCGGGCCTCAAACGTCTGTTCTCATCACAGATGGTGGCTGAGTTATTCAAAGCCATCATTAAAGCTGTCGTTGTGGGCTTTGTGACGGGCCTGTTTCTCTGGCATAAATGGCCGGAGATTTTGCGGCTGATTTCCGAACCGCTAGTGACGGCACTTGGCGATGCACTTGAGCTGGCAATTTACTGCGGTTTTTTGGTCCTGCTCAGCATGATCCCTATGGTGGCCTTTGACGTCTTCTGGCAGATCTGGAGCCACTTGAAAAAACTGCGTATGAGTAAGCAGGATATTCGGGATGAGTTCAAACAGAACGAAGGCGACCCGCATATCAAGGGGCGTATTCGTCAGATGCAGCGGGCAATAGCCCAGCGACGCATGATGGCTGATGTTCCGAAAGCCGATGTGATTGTGACTAACCCGACGCATTATGCGGTCGCGCTGCAGTACAACGACAAAAAGATGAGCGCACCCAAAGTGTTAGCTAAAGGCGCCGGAGATATCGCGCTGAAGATTCGAGAAATCGGCGCTGAACATCGCGTGCCGACGCTGGAAGCGCCGCCTTTGGCGAGGGCGCTCTATAAGCACGCTGAAATTGGAAAAAGCATCCCTGCCACACTGTATGCGGCCGTTGCCGAAGTGTTGGTCTGGGTTTACCAAATTAAACGTTGGAAACGTGAAGGCGGCCTGACGCCGCAGAAACCAACCCATTTATCTGTGCCAGATTCACTGGACTTCGCAAAAGAGAACACGACTGATGGCTAATCTGGCTTCATTGCTACGCTTGCCAGGCAACTTAAAAGATACGCAGTGGCAGGTTTTGGCAGGACCGATCCTGATTCTGATGATCCTGTCGATGATGGTGCTCCCGCTGCCGCCGTTTATTCTGGACCTGCTGTTTACCTTCAATATCGCGCTTTCCGTCATGGTGCTTCTGGTCGCCATGTTCACCCAGCGTACGCTGGAGTTCGCCGCGTTCCCGACGATTCTGCTGTTTTCCACTTTGTTGCGACTCTCGCTTAACGTTGCTTCTACGCGAATCATTCTTATGGAAGGCCATACGGGGGCCGGGGCGGCAGGGAAGGTCGTCGAAGCCTTTGGCCACTTCCTGGTAGGCGGTAACTTCGCCATCGGTATCGTCGTGTTTATCATCTTGGTCCTGATCAACTTCATGGTTATCACCAAAGGTGCCGGGCGTATCGCGGAAGTGGGCGCACGTTTCGTGCTGGACGGAATGCCAGGTAAACAGATGGCGATTGACGCCGACCTGAATGCTGGACTCATTGGTGAAGCCGAAGCGAAAAAGCGTCGTTCCGAAGTGACGCAGGAAGCCGACTTCTACGGCTCAATGGATGGTGCCAGTAAGTTCGTGCGCGGCGATGCGATCGCCGGATTGATGATCATGGCCATCAACATTATCGGTGGCCTGTTGGTTGGGGTCATTCAGCACAACATGGATCTTGGCCATGCGGCTCAAAGCTATACGTTGTTGACCATCGGTGATGGTCTGGTCGCGCAGATTCCTGCGTTGGTGATCTCCACCGCGGCCGGTGTCATCGTTACCCGCGTCAGCACCGAGCAGGATGTGGGTGAGCAGATGGTGACCCAGCTGTTCAGTAACCCGAAGGTGATGGTGCTGAGCGCCGGCGTTCTCGGCTTGATCGGTCTCGTTCCGGGCATGCCTAACTTCGTCTTCCTGTTGTTTACCGCCATATTGCTCGGTGTCGCCTGGTGGACGCGCGGCAAGGACGAACGAAAAGCGGCGGCGGCGGCGACGGAACCTGCATTGGCGGAGAGCCAGCAGCAGCAAATTGTTGAAGCCAGCTGGGATGACGTTCAGCTGGAAGACCAGTTGGGCCTGGAAGTGGGTTATCGACTGATCCCAATGGTGGACTTTCAACAAAACGGCGAACTGCTCGGACGTATCCGCAGTATTCGTAAAAAATTCGCACAGGAAATTGGCTTCCTGCCGCCTGTCGTTCATATCCGAGATAACCTGGAGCTGCAGCCTGCGGGTTATCGCATTCTGATGAAAGGGGTTGAGATCGGCAGTGGTGAAGCGCATCCGGGCCGCTGGATGGCAATCAACCCCGGCAGCGCTATCGGCAAACTGGCGGGCGACATCACGAAAGATCCTGCATTTGGTCTGCCAGCCGTATGGATTGAAAGCGCGCTGAAAGATCAGGCGCAGGCGCAAGGCTTCACGGTCGTTGAATCCAGTACCGTGGTGGCGACTCACCTCAACCATCTGATTAACGTGTACGCCAGCGACCTGTTCGGCCGTCAGGAAGCGCAGCAGCTAATGGATCGCGTCACGAAAGAGATGCCTAAATTGGCCGATGATTTTATCCCGAATGTCGTCACGCTAACGGTGCTGCATAAAGTGTTGCAGAATCTTCTGGCTGAGCGTGTGTCCATCCGTGACATGTGTACGATTCTGGAAACGTTGTCAGAGCATGCGGCGGTCCAGAAAGACCCGAACGAACTGACCGTGGTGGTGCGCGTGGCATTGGGCCGCGCCATTACTCAGCAGTGGTTCCCGGGTAACGATGATATTCAGGTGATTGGTCTGGAGTCATCGCTGGAGCGCGTATTGTTGCAGGCAATGCAAAACGGCGGCGGTTTGGAGCCGGGGCTGGCCGACAGATTGCTTTCCCAGGCTCAGGATGCGGTTCAGCATCAGGAAGCGCTGGGCGCGCCGCCGGTTCTCTTGGTGACGCATGCGCTTCGTCCGCTGCTGTCCCGATTCCTGCGCCGCAGCCTGCCGCAGCTGGTCGTTCTTTCCAATCAGGAGATTACGGATAGCCGTCAGATTCGCATGACGTCAGTCATTGGTGGGTCAGGGCAGTGAAACGTTTCGCCTTAATGCTGTTATTGGCGGCTGGCATCGCTAGCGCTACCGCCGCCGATACTCAACCCGTATGGGAAGGCGCGAATCTGCTGATTAGTCAGAAGGGGATCGCCAAACGTTCAGTTTTACTTCATTCAAACGGCTCCTTCCCCAAAGGGGCCGTTTTGACGTCGGTCCTTTGGCGCTATGAACTGCTGTCACGTAATTCGACAGGACTGCACGCGTCACTGTGTATTCCAGGGCAGTGTGTTCGTCTGAATGGGCAAAATGGAAGTACGGAGATGTTTGCGGGATTGTCGGCGGAGACGCCGTTCTACCTGGTATTTCATGTCCCAGGCAAAGGCGCTTTGCGCCAGCCTATGCGAGTCACGAAATACCAGCTGATAGTCAACTACACCAAAAAGTAAGGTTACTGGTTCGAATGGCGTCTTAAACGCTGAACTTCCGACCTAGGTGTGAACCCTTGTTTTCGGTCTGTCCATTCGGACCGTAAATGCCCTGACGCTGTTTCTGCTCCAGGAAAGCCAGCGACTGCTGGTTATTTTCAAGGTGTGCGTTCAGCAGCAGACCATTGCGGTGGTTGTATTGGCTTAACTCGCTCGTCAGCTCATGAATCTGAGACCACTGAGCATTCAGCTCCGGCGAGTGGGGGTAGGGAGGTTTAACCGACAACTGCTCATCCAGCGCCAGGCGCTGATTATCAAAATGCTTGAGAATAGACAACTGCTCGTTTTTATTCTCAGTCACCCGGTGCAAAAACGCAGGATTGACCTGGCGTGCGCTTAATTCATCCTGCTCCTGAGAGAGGATATCTTTAAGCGACACCAGGCTATTCAGCATTTGTTCCAGAACTTCATTCATTTGCATGGGTCAACGTTGCCTTTTAATAAACTTATCAGAAAGTTGTCTGAACTTCGCTCAGCAGGGCATCGGCGATTTTACCCACATCGACTTCCAGTTTTCCGTCCTTGATAGCCTGCTTCAGGGTATCGACTTTTTCCATATCGATGTCCTGACTGCTTGGCTGCATCAGGCTGGACTGCGTCTCACTCAGGCTAACCTGCGTCTGGCTGCTCGTGCTCGCTGCGCTGCTTGATGAAGTAGATTTACTTTTTGTGGTGTGAAGTAAATCCGCTTCCGTATTTTGAATTGATTTTACTCCAGATACCGGACGAGTACTATCAATGCTCATGTGGCCTCCCTACTTACAAAAATGATATCGGTATAGTGACTGAATACTTATATCGGACGATCCCGCCCAAGCTTTAACGCTTATTGTACAATTTTTACCAATCCCATTTCAGCCACTATTCCAGTAATAATCTGTCCGGACTCCATTCGTATTCTGACGGCGTCATTAAGCGCGGCGTTATCCATGGCTTTGCCTTCGCTGACAATGCTAAAACCATCCCCAGATACCGTCACTTTCACCGTCTCGCCCATTTTCACCGCCCAGGGATTTCGCAACATGCTGGCGGCAAGGGGTTGCCCTGCGCCAATCATGCGAATGCTTATAGCGCCGACGGCGAGAGCAGGGTCCGCCAGCGGTGGTACGTTCAATGCGTCAAGTCGGCCTCGTTGAAGAGCCACATCTTCTGCCAGGATTTTTTGTTTGGGCGGTATCGGCCGAGTGGCGACAACGTAAGGTGCGGTCACCTGAACATTCGCCTGCAGAAAATGGCGTTGGGTCCCACACATGGCTCGGATGCTGAGGGTGCCCCATATTTTCTTTCTGGAGGGCAGCGACAGCTGTGGCTCAGGACATAATTCAAGCCTTTCGACCGGCGTTTTCACAATAACATTAACTTCAGCCGAGGGGATGTCGAGCTGTCCCTGAATGAACGTCTTAATTTGCGCGGTAATCTGATCGCGATCAGCGGCCGCCGCCGGGGTGAGTGAGATAAGGAAAAAAATCTTACATAAGATTAATTTGCGCCAAAATCCCATCAAATAGTCCCCTGTCCGTTTTATGAAATGAAGTCGATCCGACTGTAGCAGTACACAACATCGCCTGTGCAGTTTACAGAGATGCAGTCTGTGCCAAACGAGAAAATAGCTACTCATTTCCCGTCTATTCCGGCGATAAAGTTGCCGCGCGAAGTTTATCCTGTCTATCGTCACTCTTCTTTAATTACTTTTCCTGAGGGAAAGCATGCTTGACAAATTAGATGCATCGTTCCGCTTCCAGCAGGAGGCGTTGAATTTACGGGCTCAGCGCCAGGAAATCCTTTCTGCGAATATCGCGAATGCGGATACGCCGGGCTACCAGGCTCGGGATATCGACTTTTCCAGCGAGCTGAATAAAGCCCTGAAACAAGGTCGCGCGACCGGTACGACGATGTCGTTAGCCACTACGTCGACCCGTCATATCCCTGCATCTACGACGTCAACGCCTGATTTAGATCTGCTTTATCGCGTACCCGACCAGCCGGCCCTTGACGGGAATACCGTAGATATGGACAGAGAACGGACAAATTTCGCAGACAACAGTCTGCGGTATCAAACGGATCTTACGCTGTTAAACGGCCAAATCAAAAGCATGATGTCAGTGTTACAGGATAAATAACGCGTATGTCGCTAATTAATATCTTCGAAATTTCGGGTTCTGCGCTGACTGCGCAGTCCCAGCGCATGAACGTAAGCGCCAGTAATTTGGCGAATGCGGACAGTGTCACCGGACCAGATGGCGAGCCATACCGCGCCAAGCAAGTGGTTTTCAAAGTGGCTGCTCCAGATGGACAGGCTATCGGCGGCGTGCAGGTTGACGACGTCGTGGAAGATACCTCTCCGGACAAGCTGGTTTATCAACCGGGAAATCCTCTGGCGGATGAACGTGGCTATGTACGTATGCCTAATGTGGATGTTACTGCGGAAATGGTGAACTCCATCTCTGCGTCACGCAGCTATCAGGCAAACGTAGAAGTGCTGAATACGGCCAAGTCGTTGATGCAGAAAACGTTGACATTAGGCCAATAATAACGTGGGAGAGTAGCCATGAGCGTCTCAGTTTCACTTACCGAATCAACAGATACCAGCAAGACCAGCACAACCAGCAGCTCGTCCAGTACGAGCAGCAGTGCGGACCTGCAAAACGAATTTATGACCTTACTGGTTGCGCAGTTGCAGAACCAGGATCCCACCAATCCGATGGACAACAGCCAGCTGACCACGCAGCTTGCGCAGATCAGTACGCTGAGCGGCATCGAGAACATGAACACCACGCTGGGCTCTATTTCCAGCCAGCTGGATACCTCCGAGACGTTGCAAGCCAGTTCTCTGATTGGCAACGGCGTCCTGATTCAGGGCAACAGCATCGTCGTCGGCTCCGACAGCTCCACCACCGCATTTGGTGTTGAACTGGCTAACGCGGCTACGGACGTGAATGTCACCATTAAAGACTCCAGCGGTAATACGGTGAAAACCGTGGATCTCGGTGCTCAAAGCGCCGGCGTGCAGACCTACAGCTGGGATGGCACTAACGACAGCGGCGGCACCGTCGACGCCGGCACCTACACCTACTCGGTGACGGCGACCGGTTCCGATGGCGCCAGCGTGACAGCGACGCCGCTGAAATATGCGCTGGTCTACGGCGTTAACACGGACTCTTCGGAAGCCGTGCTTAACCTCGGCCTGTCAGGCACTGCGTCGCTGAGCGACGTCAAACAAATTATTTGATTGTGAATGGCGCGGCTGACAAGCAGACCAGCCGCCTAAAACAACACACAGCAAACTACTAATTTTTAGGAGCACCTCCAAATGGGTTTTTCACAAGCGGTCAGCGGATTGAATGCTGCCTCCAGTAACCTGGATGTCATCGGTAACAACATCGCCAACTCAGAGACCAAAGGCTTTAAAGGCGCAACCGTCTCTTTCGCCGATATCTTTGCTGATTCTGCTGTCGGTCTGGGCGTTAAAGTCGCCGCCGTTACGCAGAACTTTAACGACGGTACGATCGAAAATACCGACGTCGGCACCGACGTCGCCATTTCCGGTAACGGCTTCTACCGCGTAGCGGACGACGCCGGTTCGGTTTACTACACCCGTAACGGCGAATTCCAGCTGGATGCGGACCGTAACCTGACCACCAAAACCGGCTACTACGTGACGGGTTATGCCGCTACCGGTACGCCGCCGACCATCGCAGCAGGTGCGGAACCGACCACGCTCAACATCTCGGCTGGTTCAATCGCCGCTCAGCAGACGTCGACTTCTACCTATGTTGCTAACTTGAACTCCAGCACCACGGCGCTGGCCGCTGGCACCACGTTCGATGCGACCAATTCCAGCACTTATAGCTGGACCAAGTCCATGACGACCTACGACAGTCTGGGTAACACCCACGTCATGAACCTGTATTTCTCAAAAACGGCTGACAACACTTGGGAAGTGCACGCGCTGGACAGCAGTGATAGCAACGCTACCGCTCAGGATCTTGGCTCGCTGAACTTCAGCACCAGCGGTCAGCTATCTGGAACGACTCTTCCTGGGGCAACAGCAGCCACGGATACGAAGTCTTTCACAATCAACACCAACTCTCTGAATGGTTCTGCCGCCAACGCATTCACTATCGATTTCACTGGCTCCACCCAGCAGAACGCGAGCAGCTCCGAGCTGAGTAAAACGCAGAACGGTTACACCACCGGTAACCTGGTTGAATACGCCATCAACGATGACGGCACCATCAGCGGGACTTACTCCAACGGCCAGAGCCAATTGTTGGGACAGATCGTGCTGGCCACGTTCTCCAACAACCAGGGCCTGAAGTCTGAAGGTGACAACGTGTGGAGTGCGACATCTTCTTCCGGTGAAGCTTCACTGGGTTCTGCGGGTACCGGTCTGTTGGGCTCACTGACGAGCGGCGCGCTGGAGTCATCCAACGTCGATATCGGGGCGGAATTGGTCAGTATGATCGTTGCCCAGCGTAACTATCAGTCCAACGCCCAGACCATCAAAACGCAGGACTCCATCCTGAACACGCTGGTCAACCTGCGTTAATTAAGCCACACAAGGTAACGATATGGATCATGCCATATATACAGCGATGGGCGCTGCTAGCCAGACGATGGAACAGCAGTCGGTCATCGCCAACAACCTGGCCAATGTGTCGACGCCCGGTTTTCGGGCGCAGTTAAATGCCATGCGCGCGGTGCCGGTCGAGGGGCCTACGCTCCCAACCCGTACGCTGGTCGTGGCGTCGACTCCGGGTGCAGATATGTCACAGGGGCCGCTGAACTATACGTCCCGTCCTCTGGACGTGGCGGTGCAGGACGACGGTTGGTTGGCCGTACAGCTCCCCAACGGCGAAGAAGCTTATACCCGCAATGGTGCTATTCAGTTGGATGAAACCGGTCAGCTCACCATTCAGGGCTATCCGGTCGTCGGCGACGATGGTCCGCTGACGGTGCCGGTGCAGTCCACTGTCACCATCGCCGCAGACGGAACGATTTCCGCTTTAGGTGACGGCGATGCGCCGAATACGGTAGGGGCGGCGGGCGCGCTGAAACTGGTCAAGTCCGAACCGAACCAGCTGGTTCGCGGCGATGACGGCCTGTTCCACATTTCGCCGCAGGTCAGCAGCAAGTCGGCAACGCACTGCCGGCGGATGACACAGTGAAAGTGATGCCTGGCGTCCTTGAAGGCAGCAACGTGAACACGACGGAAACGCTGGTTGACATGATCAACAGCGCCCGGCGCTTTGAAATGCAGATGAAAGTGATCACCAACGTCGATCAAAACGCCGAGAGCGCGAACAAGCTGCTGTCTGTTAGTTAATTAATTTTAAGGGTAACACTATGATTCGTTCACTGTGGATTGCAAAAACCGGGCTTGATGCTCAGCAGACCAACATGGATGTCATCTCGAACAACCTCGCTAACGTCAGCACCAACGGCTTTAAGCGTCAGCGCGCGGTTTTCGAAGATCTGCTGTATCAAACGGTTCGCCAGCCGGGGGCTCAGTCTTCTGAACAAACCAATTTGCCCTCTGGTTTGCAGCTGGGTACGGGGGTTCGTCCGGTTTCGACAGAGCGTTTGCACAGCCAGGGTAACCTGGAACAGACGGAAAACACCAAAGACATCGCTGTCAACGGTCAGGGCTTTTTCCAGATCCTGCTTCCTGATGGTACGACCGCCTATACGCGCGACGGTTCTTTTCAGTTGGATGCGAACGGCCAGCTGGTTACCTCTAGTGGTTATCAGGTTCAGCCGGCGATTACGGTGCCTGATACCGCGGTATCCATGACGGTAGCGCGTGACGGTGTAGTGAGCGTGACTGAACAGGGTCAGGCGGCTGCGACGCAGATTGGTCAGTTGACGCTCAGCACGTTTATCAACCCGACCGGCTTGCAGAGCCTGGGTGAAAACCTGTACCAGGAAACGCAGAGCTCCGGCGCGCCGACAGAGTCGACTCCGGGTCAGAACGGCGCAGGCGTGCTTTATCAGGGTTTTGTTGAAACTTCTAACGTCAATGTGGCGGAAGAACTGGTCGATATGATCCAGGTCCAGCGTGCCTACGAAATAAACAGTAAGGCGGTGTCGACTTCCGATGCCATGCTGCAGCGGCTTACGCAAATTTAAGAAAGCACATTTATGGTGTTAATGAGAAAAGAAGTGAACGCACCGCGCACGCGCGGTGTTCGCCTATGCCGCGCCGGGTGGAAAAATGTCGTCGTACCGGCGCTCGTGCTATCGGTATGCGCTTCATTGGCCGGATGCGCCTATTTTCCGCACAAAGAGCTGGTAGAAGGTGAAACGACGGCGCAGCCTGCGCCGCCCAACCTGGTTGCTACCAATGGATCGATCTTTCAGATGGTTCAGCCGATGAACTATGGCTATCAGCCGCTGTTCGAGGACCGTCGTCCCCGCAACGTCGGCGATATCTTGACGATCACCCTGCAGGAGAATGTCAGCGCCAGCAAAAGTTCGAGCGCGAACTCATCCCGTGATGGCTCTGGATCGCTTGGTGTCACTACGGCGCCTCGTCTGTTGCAAGGTCTGTTCGGTAATCAGCGCGCCGACTTCGACGTAGAAGGTAAGAACGACTTCGACGGTTCCGGTGGAGCGACCGCGAAAAACACCTTTACCGGTACGATAACGGTGACGGTGAAAGACGTGTTGAGTAACGGCAACCTGAAGGTGGTGGGCGAGAAACAGATCGCCATCAACCAAGGGGCGGAATATATCCGTTTCTCCGGCATCGTGAATCCGAGAACAATTACCGGGTCGAACTCCGTGGTCTCCACGCAGGTTGCTGACGCCCGAATTGAATACGTCGGTAAAGGCTATATCAATGAAGCCCAGGAAATGGGGTGGTTACAGCGCTTCTTCCTGAACGTTTCACCATTTTAAGAGGTTAATCATGCGGGTTCGTCACCTTATTTTTTCATTTATCACATTATCACTGACGCTCTTGTCATCAGCACACGCCGAGCGTTTACGTGATTTGGTTGATATTCAAGGCGTACGTGATAACCCGCTGATTGGATACGGCCTGGTTGTCGGTCTTGATGGCACGGGCGACCAAACCACTCAGACGCCGTTTACGACGCAGAGTTTGACCAACATGCTGTCGCAGCTGGGGATTACCGTTCCCAGCGGCACCAACATGCAGCTGAAAAACGTCGCGGCCGTGATGGTGACCGCCAACTACCCGGCATTTGCACGGGCCGGTCAGAAAATCGATATCGTGGTGTCCTCTCTGGGTTCAGCGAAAAGTCTGCGCGGCGGTACGCTGCTCATGACGCCGCTGAAAGGGGTGGATAATCAGGTCTACGCGCTGGCGCAGGGCAACATGTTGGTGGGCGGCGCGGGCGCCTCTTCCGGCGGCAGCCAGGTCAAGGTAAACCAGTTGTCCGGCGGCCGAATCAACGGCGGCGCGACCATTGAGCGCGAGCTGCCCACCACGTTCGGCGCGTCCAACAACCTTACGCTGCAGCTGAAGCAGGAAAACTTCAGCCTGGCGCAGCGCATCAGCGACTCTATTAATCAGTTCAATAGCTCCGGCGTTGCCAGACCGCTTGATGGTCGTACCGTGGAAGTGACTTTACCGTCCGGTAGCACATCTCAGGTTCGTTTTCTGGCGCAGATTCAGGATATCAACATTAACACCGGCGAAATGGATGCGAAGATCATCATCAACTCTCGCACCGGCTCGGTGGTGATGAACCGCAACGTGACGCTCGACTCTTGTGCTATCGCACAGGGCAACCTGTCCGTTACGGTCAACAATCAGCAGAACGTGAATCAGCCGGATACGCCGTTAGCCGGTGGGCAGACCGTGGTTACCCAGCAGACGCAGATCGATATGCGTCAGGAAGGCGGGGCGCTGCAGCGTGTGAATGCGGGCACCAATTTGAACAGCGTGGTCCGTGCGCTGAACTCACTGGGTGCGACGCCGATGGATCTGATGTCCATCATCCAGGCAATGCACAGTGCGGGCTGCGTCAAGGCGGAAGTGGAGATCATCTAATGATGAAGCTCGATAGCAACAGCTCGGTTGATCAGGCCTCTGCGGCCTATGACATCAAGTCACTGAACAAGCTACGCAATGATGCGGTCAAAAACGATCCCTCCGCGCTGAAAAAAGTGGCGAAGCAGGTCGAAGGTTTGTTCGTCAACATGATGCTGAAAAGCATGCGTTCGGCGCTGCCAAAAGACGGCTTGCTCAGCAGCGACCAGACCCGGTTGTACACCAGCATGTATGACCAGCAGGTTGCCCAGGATTTGTCAGCAAAAGGCCTGGGACTCGCTGACATGATGGTGAAACAGCTCAGCCGTAACGCTAACGAGCAGATCGGCAACGGTGTGGGTACCACGCCGATGCCTGTCAGCAAAGATGATTTTATGACGTCGTCCGCTTTCCCGCCGGCGTTGATGGGCGAGTTCCTGAAGCGCACCAATCAGGATGGGCAGAGCGCAACGAAGGCCGCGCCGGAATTGCCGCCGTCCTCTGAAGATTTCACGAATCGTCTGTCAATGCCTTCCATGATTGCCAGCCTGAAAACCGGCATTCCCCATCACCTGATTATGGCGCAGGCCGCGCTCGAATCTGGTTGGGGTAAACGCGAAATCACGACCAGCGACGGTAAGCCCAGCCACAACCTGTTCGGCGTGAAAGCAGGCAGTAACTGGAATGGGAAAGTGACCGAGATCATGACGACCGAGTTTGAAAATGGTCGGTCCTATAAGGTGAAAGAGAAGTTCCGCGTTTATGACACTTATCTGGACTCCATCAATGACTATATCTCTTTGCTGACCGACAACGCCCGTTATAAGGCGTCGTCAATGCGAATAGCGCGGAGGCGGCGGCATATGAACTGCAGAGGGCAGGCTATGCGACCGATCCGCGTTATGGTGACAAGCTGGTGCAAATTATCGGACAGATTAAGAACACGACCGAGAAAGCGGTGAAGGCCTATACACACGACATAAGTAACTTATTTTAAACCGCTTTTATTTTTTAATTTCTTGCTCAAGTTTGTGTGGCCCTAGCCGATAACTTTATTAGACACCATTGCCGGTTAGAATTTGTAATCTAAAGGAAATTTCATGGCCAGTTCATTGATAAACATTGCGTCGTCAGGCTGAAAGCTGCGAATGTGGCTCTTAGCACGTCGTCCAATAACATCAGTAACGCTTACACTGATGGCTACAGCCGACAGAGCGTATCTCTGGCGCAAAGTGCGGGTACGCAAAAGCCTTATGGCACCATCGGCAATGGGGTAAATATTGTTTCCGTCGACCGGGCCTACGACTCCCTGGTGGCCAATCAGCTGCGTGCCGCGTCCAGTAACTATGCAGGTACAAAAGCCTATTCCGAGCAGGTTTCACAGATCGACAATCTGTTGTCCGACAGCGATAACAGCCTGTCCACGCTGATGTCTTCGTTTTTCTCTTCTATCCAGTCGCTCAGCACCAATGCGAGCGACGCTTCTGCGCGCCAGACGGTCATCAGCAGCGCGCAAAGTATGGTAAACCAGTTCAGCAGCACGGATAAATATCTGCAGGATATGGATTCGTCTATCAATGCTGAATTGAAAAGCAGCGTAGATCAGATCAACACCTACTCGAAGCAGATAGCGAATCTGAACGAAAAAATCGTTCAGCTCGGCAGCGGCTCCAGCTCGGCGAATGCGCTGCTTGACCAGCGTGACCAGCTGATTAACGAACTGAACAACTTCGTCGGCGTGACCACCACCACGCAGGACAGCATGGTCAGCGTCAGCCTGGCTAACGGCATGACCTTGGTACAAGGCAACGCGTCCTATAACTTAGTTACCATGACATCTCCGGACGATCCGTCAAGAACGGAAGTGGCCTATGACAATGGTATTAGCAAACCGATTCAGCTGAGCTCAGATTCGCTTGAAAGCGGTAGCGTCAGCGGTTTGCTTACGTTCCGTACTGAAACGCTGGATACCGCCCGTAACCAGCTGGGTCAGCTTGCGTTATCGCTGGCCAGCAGCTTCAACACTCAGCATAAAGAAGGTGTTGATCTGAACGGTGATGTGGGGACGGATTTCTTCAGCTTCACTCAGCCCAGCGTTATCAGCAACACAAACAATAAAGGTAGCGCCGCGCTGACAGCGACGTATACCGACACGACGGCGGTTAAGGCGAGCGATTACACGCTGAAATACACCAACGGCTCTTGGGGCGTTACGCGCACCTCTGACGGTGCCAGCGTCGATTACACCTCGGGAACCGACAGTAGCGGCAACACGACGCTGAGCTTCGACGGCGTGGAAGTGGCGGTTAGCGGTACAGCGACTTCCGGCGACAAATTTACGCTGAACACCGTTAGCGAAGTGATTACCAACATGTCTGTGGCAATCTCTGACACAGCAAAAATCGCGGCAGCGCTCAATGATTCCAGCACGGGTGAGAGCGATAACCGTAATGCGGCCGCACTGTTGGCGCTGCAAACCAGCAATCAGGTGAACGGTAATGCCACTTTCAGTGAAGCTTACGCCTCGCTGGTCGGTGAAATCGGTGTGAAAACGCAAAGCGCTGACACCAACAGCACGACGCAATCAAGCATCGTGGACCAGTTGACAGAGAAGCAGCAGTCTATCTCCGGGGTTAATCTGGATGAAGAGTATGTTGATCTACAGCGTTACCAGCAGTACTACACGGCCAACGCTAAAATATTGTCAACTGCCGGAGCGATTTTCGATGCGTTGCTGTCTGCGGTTAACTGATTGACTCGCTAATTCATTGAAAATAATATATAAATTAAATTTAAGGACTGTGTTATGCGTCTAAGTTCATCGATGATTTATCAGCAGAACATGCAAAGCATTACGAACGCCTACTCTAAATTTCAGAGCGCGTCGTTAGATTTGTCCAATGGACAGCTGGTCAACAAACCATCGGACGATCCTATTGCTTCGGCGCAGGCCGTTGTATTGGCGCAATCACAGTCAACGAATGAACAGTTTGCTACCGCTCGTGATACGGCGACCAGCAACCTGTCTCTGGAATCCACGGTTCTGGATCAGGTCACTGACGTGATTCAAAACGTGCAGACTCTGCTGGTTAAAGCGGCGAGCACGACTTACAGCGATTCCGACCGCCAGTCCATGAAAACGGAACTGCAGGGCTACAAAGATCAGCTCTTGACGCTGGCTAACACGACGGATAGTAACGGTAACTACATTTTTGCCGGTTACAAAACCGATACGGCCCCTTTTGTCGAAGATAGCGATGGCAACGTGTCCTATGTCGGTAGCGACAGCTCCGTGAGTCAAAAGGTGGATGCCAGCCGTACCATGACGACGGGCGACACAGGCACGACCGTTTTTCTGAGCTTGGCGGCGGGTTACAAAACTGAGCCAGACGGTTCAGCCAGTGAAAGCAACATGTTTAACAGCATTGATACCGCGTTAACCGCGCTGGATATTCCGCTGGATGATACGGGTGACGACACCACGACCACCGATGCTTACGTTGCGATGTTCGATAAAGCTAACCGAGGCATGGCCAACTCTTTGGATAATGTATTGACCGTACAGGCCTCCGTCGGTAGCAAGCTGAATGAATTAACGACATTAGACAGTATTGGCGATAGCCGCGACCTGATCTATTCGGATCGTATGACCAGCCTGAAAGGGTCTGATGTCGATGATATGTATGAAATGATTTCCAATGTCACCATGCAACAGGTGGCGCTGCAGGCAGCGCAGAGCACGTTTTCTTCGATGAAAGGCATGTCGCTGTTTGAGATGAATAGTTAATTAGCAACAAATTTTGGAATACGCTTAAACCGGGCGTATTTGTTTAGGCGGTATCGTCCTGTTAATAGCAGGCGATACGGCCGTTTTTTTATTTTACGCATAGGGCTTTTTCTCTGCCCTAAGCAATTGAGACAGACAGGGTAGGCACCTATTCCGTTCAAGGTTGACGTGCTGTCAGCCCCTGCTGGCGTCAACAACCTTGTAATTTTTATCTTCTAAATGTTGACAGTCGCATAAACTTTTAAAAAGTACTGCCGATAATCTATGCAGATGGATGAATACATTTATTAAGGGGTAAGAGGATATGGCTACGACATCAAGCACTACCAGTACGACTTCGACAAGCTCTGCTATATCGGGACTCGGTGTTGGCTCTGGCTTGGACCTGTCAGGCATTCTTGAGTCTTTGCAAAGTGTCGAGGAACAGAAACTTACCGCGATAACGAATAAACAAACCAGCTATGAGTCCAAACTCACGGCTTACGGCACGCTGCAAAGCTCATTGGAGACGTTTTCAACCGCCACGCAAAAGCTGAGCGACAGCTCGCTGTATGCAACTAAGAAAACGTCGACCAATACTGCTTTTACCTCTACGGCTACTTCTACAGCCACTTCCGGGTCGTATGCGGTAAAAGTGACCCAGCTGGCAACGGCCCAAACGTTAGCTACCGCGGCTCAAACCAGTAAAACAGCTCAGCTGGGCGATAGCAGTCTGACAACGCGCAACCTGACTCTGCAGGTCGGTAGCGGCAGTGCGGTCAATGTCGCGCTGACCAACGATCAGACCACGCTTTCAGGTATTGCGAGCGCCATCAATACCGCCAAGGCGGGTGTGACCGCCAGCATTGTGCAGTCGGGTGACAGCAGCTATCAGCTGACGTTGACCTCTGATAAGACGGGTGAGACGTCGACGATGAGCGTGAGCTCAAATGACAGCGCCTTGAACAGCATCCTGGGATATGACAGCACGTCGTCATCCAACGGGATGACGCAGCAGGTCGCGGCGCAAAATGCTGAGCTGACGGTCAACGGTATCGCCATTGAACGTAGTAGCAATACAGTGACAGATGTCCCGACCGAAGGTGTGACGCTGACGTTGAACGCGGTTTCTAGCTCATCGGAAAATCTGGTGGTGACTAAAAGCGTCACAGATGCCGCCAGCGCGATTACCGATTGGGTTAGCTCTTATAACACGTTACTGACGTCATTCGCGTCGCTGAGCGCTTACAGCAGCGTGAGTGCGGGTGAATCACAGTCCACCAGCAACGGTGCTTTGGTCGGAGACTCTACCCTGAGCGGTATTAAAAACCAGCTGAAGACCATAATAAGCTCGGCGCAGAGCAGCGACACCTTCAAAGTGCTCTCTGAGATGGGTATCTCGCTGAGTACGACAACGGACGCTACCACGGGTACGGTGGTTCGTGGAACGCTGAGTATTGATAACACCGCTCTGGTGAATGCGCTGACTGACGAGGGTTCTGCTGTTGGTGAGTTCTTCATGGGCGACGGCAAGAAAACGGGGCTGGCAACGCAGCTGGTATCTACTGTGTCCTCCTATACCAAAAGTAAAGGTTTGATCGATAACGCGGAATCAGGTATCACGTCCATTATCGACAAGCTGAAAACACAGTACACGACTGTCCAGAGCAGCATTGAAAATACAATGGCTCGTTATAAAACGCAGTTCACCAAGCTGGACGTACTGGTACAACAGTTAGATAGTACAGCAAGCTACCTGACGTCGGCGTTCGAACAACTTAGCAATAGCTCCAGCAGTTAACGAGTAGGGTAAGGAACGGTTATGGCCATGATGTATGGTTCACAGGCTTATGCGCAGGTCGGTTTGGAAAGTGGCGTGATGAGCGCCAGCCCGCATAAACTGATTACCATGTTGTTTGATGGCGCCATCAGCGCCTTGGTTCGTGCAGATATCTTCATGGAACAGGGCGACACGGTGGAGAAGGGTAATGCGATTACCAAAGCCATCAGAATTATTGACAGTGGATTACTGGCTTCTCTTGATATGGAGAAGGGCGGAGAAATCAGCACTAATCTGGCGCAGCTTTACGACTATATGATCCGTCAGCTGCTTCATGCCAATCTGCACAACGATCGTGCGCTACTCGAAAATATAACGGAACTATTACGAGGCATTGCTGACTCCTGGAAAGAAATAGGCCCTGAAAAAAATAACGCTGCTGATTGATTCGTAATTTAGCTTTTGTCTGTGCCGGGAACATTATCGTAATAGCTTCGTGTACGGCACAGTGTCTGTTTTTGCCGTTTTGCGTTAAACATAAACAACAGTGTAAGTCAGGAAACCACAATGGAAGCCAGCAATTCAGTTCTTGCCTGTTATCAGCAAATCCTTGAACTAAGCGATCGTATGCTGGCACTTGCAAAAAAAGCAGAATGGGCAGAATTGATTGAAGTTGAGCAGCTTTATCTTGAAGCGGTTGGACTTCTTCCGGGCCTAATCGAATACAACAATAAAGTCTCTGGCGTTGAACAACGTAAGATCAAGCAGTGCCTTGATACGATTCTGGAAAATGAGACGCTGATTACTCAACGCCTCGAGTCACGCATGAATGAGTTGAAGGGACTTATTGGTCAGTCTGTCAGACAGCAGTCGTTGAATGCGGCCTACCATAAATTCGCCGATGGCGATTCTATGCTGCCCGGCGGCGGGAAAGAATAAATCGACTGATTTCAACGTCCCTCAGTCTCGTCGTCAAGGCTACGGCGAGGCTCATGTCCCCTGAGGCAGACTCTCATACTCTGCCTGTACCGGCTCATATTCTTATCCCAAATGTATTACCGCTTACCGCTGAATGCTCGGCCCGATAAGCTCGTTGCTTTGCGGCATTACTACGGCGTTTAACCTCGCGCAGACCTTGGACACAAGATGAATGTGAATGGCTTACAAGTCTGGCTTGGGCATATTCCAAGGTATTTGTGAGATAAATGAGCGGAAATAAAACCGAGGGGCCCAACCGCAATACCTGTCATAAAACAGGTGCGGAAAGAATTTATAAATATGCAAGACCAGGCTATGCGAGAGCGAATAGCCCGAAGGGTGCTTATAATTGGATGGCTAAAAGCTGAGGGTATAAAAAGATAGCTGTCTTTATTTATACCGACATATTCATGATTTCCTGGTAAGCCGATACCAGTTTATTTCTTACCTGAATGCCCATTTGCATCGAAATTGACGCTTTTTGCAGGTCGACCATCACGTCATTCAGTGCCACGCCTTCTTCACCCAGCTCGAATTTTTGCGCCTGTGCGCGTGCCGTGGTTTGTTGTTCGCTGATTTTTCCCAGCGCGGATTTCATCTCGTCCGCAAAGCCGCTTTGCTGCTCTGCAATGGCATTAGAAGTACTGCCCGTCGACTGAAGTGCTACGCTTTGTAGCTGCTGAACGACAGATTCAATTCCCTGTATTGACATTTAAACCCTCGGGTTTTCTCAGTGACCAATTATTTACAGGCGATAACTTTAGCAGAATACCAGCAACCCTAAGCTTCTAAATAGGCATAAAAACCTTGGCTAATTCACCTATAGAATTGTCCTATGGGATAAATAATATATCGCCCAAATCTCAAAGGCGGGTGTTGATGTTTAGAACAACCGTTGCTTATTCAGGGAGTATATTTTGTTTTTATTAATAACTATCAAAATGTTAATTGGCAGGAATAGTGCATGAGCTCCGCTAAAAGCAGTTCGCCCGCAATGAGTATCAACGGATTTACTGCTGTGCTTAACCGGCTGCGTGCTAATCCGAAAGTACCTCTATTAATCGCCGCAGCCTTTGCTGTGGCTGTTGTCACAGCATTAGTTTTATGGGCAAAAAGTCCCGATTATAGAGTGCTTTATAGCAATCTGAATGATCGGGATGGCGGTGAGATCGTCACCCAGCTAACGCAGATGAACATCCCTTATCGATTCAGCGATAACGGTGGGGCTTTGCTGATCCCAGCAGAAAATGTTTATGAAACCCGGTTGAGACTCGCACAGTTGGGGCTACCTAAAGGCGGCTCAGTGGGGTTCGAGCTTCTCGATCAGGAGAAGTTCGGCATCAGCCAGTTTAGCGAGCAGGTTAACTACCAGCGCGCGTTGGAAGGTGAGCTTTCCCGAACGATGGAGACGCTCGGCCCTGTGCAGAAAGCGCGGGTTCATTTGGCGATCCCGAAACCTTCCTTGTTCGTGCGTGAACAAAAAGCGCCCTCCGCATCGGTAACGTTGAATTTGCAGCCGGGCAGAGCGCTGGATGAAGGGCAGATCAACGCCATTGTCTACATGGTATCCAGCAGCGTCGCGGGTTTACCGCCGGACAATGTGACCGTCGTAGACCAGAATGGCCGGCTGCTGACGCAGACGGACGGTGCTGGCCGAGACCTGAATGCCGCTCAGCTGAAATACGCTAACGAAGTCGAAAACCGCTTCCAGCGTCGTATTGAAGCCATTTTGGCGCCGATTGTGGGTACCGGTAACGTTCATGCGCAGGTGACTGCCCAGATCGACTTCTCCAACCGTGAGCAGACGGATGAGCAGTATCAGCCGAACCAGGCCCCGAATCAGGCCGCCGTTCGCTCTCAGCAGTCTAGCCAGAGCGAACAGTTAGGCGGGCGAAACGTCGGCGGTGTCCCGGGAGCTTTATCGAATCAGCCTCCTGCTACGCCAACGGCGCCGATTGTCGCGCCAAACGCCAACGGCGCGCAGAACAATGCTAACGGCCAGCAGCAGGCAAACGCGAACGGTGCTAATAACAACGCGAACGGCGCCAATGGGGCGAATCAGGCGGAGCGAACGGCGGCATTCAGTCTTCCAACAACCGCCGCGATCAGACCATCAACTATGAGGTCGATCGCACCATTCGCCATACCAAGCAAAGCGCCGGTGCCGTACAGCGCCTCTCCGTCGCGGTCGTCGTTAACTACGCGCCTAACGCTGAGGGTAAATCCGCGGCGCTGAACGATGCGCAGATTAAGCAGATTGAATCGCTGACACGTGAAGCCATGGGCTTCTCAACCGACCGTGGCGATACCATCAATGTGGTCAACGCGCCGTTTACAGAATCGAATGATGCCGGTAGCGAATTGCCCTTCTGGCAGAAACAAGCCTTCTTCGATCTGCTGATTAGCGCAGGGAAATGGCTGCTGGTCTTGATTGTGGCCTGGATCCTGTGGCGCAAGATGGTACGTCCGCAGTTGCAGCTCAAGAAGAAAGAGCAGCAGGCTCTGGCGGAAAGCTTGTCTGGCGGTCAGGAGAGCGATGCAGACGTTATCGTCAAGCTCAGCAAAGAAGAGCAAGACTTGCAGCGTAAATCGCAGCAGCGCGTCAATACTGAGCTGCAAAGCCAGCGTATTCGCGACATGGCCGAGAACGATCCTCGCGTCTGCGCCCTGGTAATTCGCCAATGGATGAGTACTGAACTATGAGTATGACTGGAACTGATAAGAGCGCTATTTTGCTGATGACCATCGGCGAAGACCGCGCTGCTGAAGTCTTCACGCATCTTTCCACGCGTGAAGTTCAGCACCTGAGTGCCGCCATGGCGAATATGAAACAGGTGTCCAATCAGCAGCTGATGGAAGTGCTGAAAGAATTCGAGGTTTCTGCTGAACAGTACGCGGCGCTGAGCGTCAACGCCGGTGATTACCTGCGTTCTGTTCTGGTCAAAGCGCTGGGTGAGGAACGTGCATCGACCTTGCTGGAAGATATTCTGGAAAGCAAAGAAACCTCTTCCGGTATGGAAACGCTCAACTTTATGGAACCGCAGACGGCTGCTGACCTGATTAAAGATGAGCATCCGCAGATTATCGCGACCATCCTTATCCACCTCAAACGCGCTCAGTCTGCCGATATTCTGGCGCTGTTCGACGAGCGTCTGCGTAACGATGTCATGTTGCGTATCGCTACCTTCGGCGGCGTACAGCCGGCGGCGCTGGCTGAATTGACCGAAGTGTTGAACGGCTTGCTGGACGGCCAGAACCTTAAACGCAGCAAAATGGGTGGTATTCGTACTGCGGCTGAAATCATCAACTTGATGAAAACCCAGCAGGAAGAAGCGGTCATCGACGCCGTTCGCGAGTTCGACGGCGAATTGGCGCAGAAAATCATCGACGAAATGTTCCTGTTCGAAAACCTGGTCGAAGTGGACGACCGCAGTATTCAGCGTTTGTTGCAGGAAGTGGAGTCCGAGTCCCTGCTGATAGCCCTGAAGGGTGCGGAAGAACCGCTGCGCGAGAAGTTCCTGCGCAACATGTCCCAGCGTGCCGCAGAAATCCTGCGCGACGACCTGGCGACGCGTGGACCGGTACGTATGTCTCAGGTCGAGAACGAACAGAAGGCCATCCTGCTTATCGTTCGTCGTCTGGCAGACAGCGGCGAGATGATCATCGGTGGCGGCGAGGATGCGTATGTCTAATACCAATGACTTACCCTGGCGTCCCTGGACTCTGACCGATTTGGCGGCGCCGCCGCCGTCGCTTCAGCAGGAAGAAACCGCGCCCTCCGATTCGGAAGACGAAGACACTTCTCCGGTCGAGGCGTTGGAGTCACTGGAACTGCTGCGCGAAGAGGTTCAGCTCAAAGCGAAAGATGCCGGCTATAAAGACGGTCAGCAAAGAGGCTACGACGAAGGTTACCAAACCGGTCTGGCCGAAGGTCGTCAGCAGGGCGCGCAGGAAGAAAAACAGCAGCAGGAAAAGCTGACTGAGCAGATGCAGCAGATGGTGACCGAATTCCAGCAAACGCTCGACTCGCTGGACAGCGTCATTACCGCACGTCTGATGCAAATGGCGCTGACTGCGGCCAAACAAGTTTTGGGTCAGGCGCCGGTATGCGACGGCACAGCGTTGCTGAATCAGATACAGCAAATGATCCAGCAAGAACCTTTATTTAGCGGCAAGCCTAATTTACGCGTTCATCCGTCTGATATGGAACGGGTAGAGAAGCAGTTAGGGCCGACGTTGGCCCAGCATGGCTGGCGTCTACTGGCGGATAACCAGCTGCATCCAGGCGGCTGTAAAGTTAGCGCCGAGGATGGCGATCTGGATGCCAGCATCGCGACACGTTGGCATGAGCTGTGTCACATGGCTGCGCCGGGAGAGTTGTGATGACGAACCGACTCTCTCGCTGGCTGACTACGCTGGATTCGTTTGAGAAGAAGATCGCTACGACGCCAACCGTGCGTCGCTACGGGCGTCTCACTCGCGCGACGGGACTGGTACTTGAAGCCTCTGGGCTGCATTTGCCGCTGGGCGCGACCTGTTTTGTGGAACGTGCCAACGGCGACAAAGTCGAAGAAGTCGAAAGCGAAGTCGTCGGTTTTAATGGGCAAAGATTATTTCTGATGCCGCTGGAAGAAGTCGAAGGCATTATTCCCGGCGCGCGCGTTTACGCCCGCGGGGGAGAGAAGCATGAAGGTAAAAAGCTCCCGCTGGGGCCTGAGCTGCTGGGTAGGATCCTGGACGGCGCAGGTAAACCGCTGGATGGGTTGCCGCTGCCGGAAACGGGATTCAAAGCGCCGTTGATCACGCAGCCGGTTAACCCTCTGCAACGAACGCCGATCGATCACGTGCTTGACGTCGGCGTCCGGGCTATCAACGCGTTGTTGACCGTCGGACGAGGGCAGCGTATGGGCCTGTTCGCGGGTTCCGGCGTGGGTAAAAGTGTGCTGCTGGGCATGATGGCCCGCTATACTGAAGCTGATGTCATTGTGGTAGGCCTGATCGGCGAACGTGGCCGTGAGGTTAAAGACTTCATCGAAAACATTTTGGGGCCCGAAGGCCGTGCCCGAGCGGTCGTGATTGCCGCCCCGGCTGACGTTTCCCCGCTACTGCGTATGCAGGGGGCGGCGTACGCCACTCGTATCGCGGAGGATTTTCGCGATAAGGGACACCATGTTCTGTTGATTATGGACTCCCTGACGCGTTACGCGATGGCGCAGCGAGAAATCGCACTGGCCATCGGAGAGCCGCCGGCGACCAAGGGCTATCCGCCCTCGGTCTTCGCGAAGCTGCCTGCGTTGGTTGAACGTGCGGGTAACGGTATGCATGGCGGGGGCTCCATTACGGCGTTTTACACCGTATTGACGGAAGGCGACGATCAGCAAGACCCGATCGCCGACTCCGCCAGGGCCATTCTGGATGGGCATATTGTGCTGTCCCGACAGCTGGCTGAATCCGGCCATTACCCGGCAATTGATATCGAAGCGTCGATTAGCCGTGCGATGACCGCTTTGATCGACGAATCACATTACGCCAAAGTAAGGCAATTTAAGCAGTTGCTATCGGTATATCAGCGGAACAAGGATTTGATTAGCGTGGGTGCCTACGCATCGGGAACCGACCCCTTGCTGGATCAGGCCATACAGCTCTATCCGCAGATGGAAGCGTTTTTACAACAGGGGATGTTCGAACGTTGCGACGAACAGCAGGCATTGCAGCAATTGAATGCGCTGTTCGGCATGTAGTGTATTGATTACCAAGGCCGTAGGCTTTACCCGACAGGGGCTGAATCAGTAAGCCGCCGGTAACTGTACGTGATTGAGGTACTATGAAAACTGAAACTCCTCTCGACAAACTTCGCGAACTGGCTCAGCAGGAAGTGGACGATGCCGCTACTCTGCTGGGGCAGATCCGTCAGTCACACGTTCAGGCGCAACAGCAGCTCGATATGTTGCTCGGGTATGAAGATGACTACCGTGTACAGCTGCAGCAAACGATGGGCAGCGGTATTAACGCAGCGAATTGGTACAACTATCAGCAGTTTATAAAAACGCTTGAGTTGGCCATCGAACAACATCGCAAACAGCTGGCCGTTTGGGCACAGCGCTTAGAGCAAGCCATGAAAACCTGGCAGGCGAAGCGTCAACGGCTGAATGCGTTTGAGACATTAAAAGAACGGGCGGCTCAGGAACTATTGGTTCGTGAGAACCGTCGAGACCAGAAACTGATGGATGAATTTGCACAGCGCTCGTCATTGAGGAAACTGAATCCATGAATCTATCTACTGTTACTGCTCTTTCAGCGTCTGAGACGGCTCGAACTGATTCGACCTCGTCCAGCACTAACAAAGACAGTAATGCGTCACAGCCTAACAGCTTTACGGCGCTGTTTTCGTCACACCTGAATGAAGAGCAAAATCGGACACAGCAGAATACGTCGAACACGGCTTCTCAAAACGCTCAGAATAAAGAATCACAGCCACAGCCGGTAAAACAAACTACGGCTCAGTCCACGTCCAACACGACGCCTAAAACCGAAAATACGTCGGCAAAACAGGCTGACGACAATGAGGATGTGGATGCGCAGACTGCTGAGGCGAACGCAGGCGAAGATACGTCGGTGTCCGCGGAATCGCCAGTACAGTCTTCGCTGAGCGCATTGTTAAAGCAATCGCACGCGACGCACGGTAAGTCGACAGCGGCGCAAACCGCGAGCACGGCTACGAAAACGGATGCGGCTGCTGAGCGCGATGACGCGGCATTAACGCTGGGCGACCAGGTCGCCACGGATACCGGAATTTCGGTCACGACGGCCGATCAGGATGCCTCGTCGACGATCATGGCTATGCTGGGCGCGGGATTGGCGCCGCAGCTACAGAAAGTGACGCCGCAGCCGATAACCCCACAGAGTGAAGGTGTTGCCGCCCTGACCGTGGACGGACAAAATGCTTTACAGACGTTGACCGATGGTCAGCAGAGCACGTCTCTGACTTCGATGCTCAACGCCGTCGCTGATGATACGACGACGGGGCAGGATGACGATGACGCATTAACGGATATTTTAGGCCGCGTTTCCGGCAAATCAGTGTCGAAAGGAACTGCGAAAGACGACGATTCGACTGACCTGAAAAGCATCGTAGTTGATACGACTGCGACGTCGAACAAAGTTCAGTCTGCGGACATCAGCGCTGCCGTGAGCAACGCCTTTAAGGTCACGCAAGAGCCGTCTTCCACCAACAGTAATTCCAGCGCTGCGACGGTAAATAGCGCTTTGGGCGCACTCAACAGCACCCAGGCCAATACCTCCGCTGCGGCGACACCACAAACCGCGGTACTGACATCACGTCTGGGCAGCGATGAGTGGCAACAGGCGCTCAGCCAGCAGGTTGTGATGTTTACGCGTAACAATCAGCAAAACGTTGAGCTGCGTCTGCATCCGCAGGAGCTTGGCGCGATTCAGGTCAGCATGAAGATGGATGATAACCAGGCTCAAATCCACCTTGCCTCAGCGCATGGACAGGTTCGAGCCGCGTTGGAAGCTGCGATGCCGCAGCTGAGAACGGCGTTGTCTGAGAGCGGTATCACGCTGAACCAGAGTAGTGTCGGCAGCGAGACCTTCGCTGGCTCCGAATGGCAGCAGGGGCAGCAGCAGAGCACCGGCGGCGGTTCGTCCTCGTCTCAGTACTCGAGCAGCCTTGACACCCACATGGAAATCGTGGATGTGCCAGTTTCACTCCAGAGAATTGCGTCCTCCTCGAGCGGCGTCGATACTTTTGCGTGAGGCAAATCAGTAAGCTAGTGTGATTTTTCTCGTCTATTCACCGTATTGAACGACGGAATAGACGGGATAATTACGGGGTATATGCAGCACAGAGCTGCATCAATGGCAATGAGTATAGGAATTATCTTAGTCTATGGCTGAAGAAAAATCACAGTCGGGACGCAAGCGTTCTGTCTTGTTAATGCTGCTAATCGTTATCGCATTGGTAGCGACATGTGCCGCCGGCACCGGTTGGTGGTTCTTTTATCATAAAAACGCTGAGCCAACGGTGGCAAAAGAAGTGCCTCCCCCGGAACCTGTATTCATGCCATTGGATACATTCACTGTTAACTTGGTTAATCCGGATAACAATCCCGATCGTGTGTTGTACGTTGGGTTCACCCTGCGTTTGCCAGATGAAGAAACCAAGAGCCGCTTCACCCGCTATTTGCCGGAAGTACGCAGCCGCTTGCTGTTGTTGCTTTCCCGACAGGATTCGGCCGCTCTGGCAAACGAACAAGGTAAGCAGAAGCTGATTGACGAGATTAAACAGGTTCTTAGCCCGCCTCTGGTTCAAGGGCAACCCAACCAGGTGGTCACGGATGTTCTGTTCACCGCTTTTATACTGCGATAAATATTATGAGTGACAGTATTCTTTCCCAGGCAGAAATTGACGCATTGCTCAACGGTGACAGTGACGACGGCGATAGCAAAGCCAAGTCGGCCTCTGGCCCCGAGAGCGATATCCGGCCTTACGACCCCAATACGCAACGGCGTGTTGTTCGTGAGCGCTTGCAGTCGTTAGAAATTATTAATGAGCGCTTTGCCCGTCAGTTCCGCATGGGGCTGTTCAACCTGTTGCGTCGTAGCCCGGATATTACTGCCGGACCTATCAAAATCCAGCCGTATCATGATTTTGCGCGTAACCTGCCGGTGCCGACCAACCTCAACCTGATTCATCTGAAGCCGCTACGCGGCACCGCGCTGTTCGTGTTTTCTCCGAGCCTGGTTTTTATCGCGGTAGATAATCTGTTTGGCGGCGATGGGCGTTTCCCAACCAAGGTGGAAGGGCGAGAGTTCACCCACACCGAACAGCGCGTGGTGAAAAGAATGCTGCGCCTGGCGTTGGAAGCTACGGCGATGCGTGGAACGCGATCTACAAGTTGGACGTGGAATACGTACGTTCCGAAATGCAGGTCAAGTTTACCAACATCACGACATCGCCTAACGATATCGTGGTAACCACGCCTTTCCACGTGGAAATCGGCAACCTGACCGGCGAATTCAATATTTGTATTCCTTTTGCCATGATCGAGCCGCTGCGCGAACTGCTGGTGAATCCTCCGATGGAGAACTCACGGCAGGAAGATCAGAGCTGGAGGGATACGTTGGCCAAGCAAGTTCAGCATTCTGAGCTGGAGCTGGTCGCCAACTTTACCGATGTGTCGCTGCGGTTGTCCAAAGTGCTGAAGTTACAGCCGGGCGATGTATTGCCTATAGAAAAACCTGACAGCATCATTGCCCATGTCGACGGTGTACCAGTATTGACCGGTCAGTACGGCACCTACAAAGGACAATATGCTCTTCGAGTCGAACAGTTAGTGAATCCAATTTTGACTTCTCTGAACAACGAGGGACAGCCCCATGAGTGACACCAAGAACCCGTCCGAAGAAAAAGAATCCGTGGACGATCTGTGGGCTGATGCATTTAATGAGCAGCAAGCCGCGGAAAAAGACGAAAGCGGTAGCGAAGGCGTATTCAAGTCGCTGGATGCCGACGCCGCGCCTGGAATGTCTCAGGACATCGATCTGATTCTGGATATCCCGGTCAAACTGACGGTGGAGCTGGGTCGAACAAAAATGACTATTAAAGAACTGCTGCGCCTTTCACAAGGTTCAGTGGTCGCGCTGGATGGTCTGGCCGGCGAACCGTTGGATATCCTGATCAACGGCTATCTGATCGCACAGGGCGAAGTGGTGGTGGTGGCCGATAAATACGGCGTACGTATCACTGATATCATCACTCCGTCTGAGCGTATGCGTCGCCTGAGTCGCTAACCTATGGCGCAAACTCAGGAGCAGACCTCCGCATCCGTGACGGTGCCGGCGCATAGCCAGGCCCCGTCACAAACTCCCGGCTCGGCGCTGACGCAGGTTAGCTCTGTGCTGGGAGGCATTCTCCTGTTTATCCTTCTATTAGCCTGGCTCGCCAAAAAACTCGGCGTGACGCCTCAGGCCCGCAATAATCAGATGATGAAAGTCATATCGAGTTGTCCAGTCGGGCAACGCGAGAAGGTGGTGATCGTTGAAGTCGACGATACCTGGCTGGTTCTCGGCGTGACGGCGCAGCAAGTGACGCCGCTGCACACGCTGCCGGCAAAAGCGGTCGATGCCGCTCAAGCTTCAGCCCCAGCTAATCCTGCCGACTTTCGCAAACTCCTCAGTAAGGTCATGAATCGTTCGGAAAAGTCAGAATGAACAGGTTTTCATCTCGATGGGCGCGGCTGTTGCGGCGCGTTTTATTTGCCGGCGTGATGGTCTTTATCGCGCCAAACGCCTGGGCGCAGCTGCCGGGCATCATTAGTCAGCCAATGGCCAATGGGGCGCAGAGCTGGTCACTGCCGATCCAGACGATGGTTCTGCTGACGTCTTTGACGTTTATCCCTGCCGTATTGCTGATGATGACCAGCTTTACCCGCATCATCATCGTGCTGAGTCTGTTAAGAAACGCCATGGGGACCGCCACGGCGCCGCCCAACCAGATTATTGTTGGGTTGAGCCTGTTTCTGACCTTCTTCATTATGTCGCCGGTGATCACCAAGGTGTATCAGGACGCGTATCTGCCATTCAGTCAGGAGAAGATCTCCATGGAAGTGGCGATTGATCGCGGTTCGGCTCCGGTGCGTCAGTTTATGCTGCGTCAGACGCGCGAAACGGATTTGGCTCTGTTTACCCGACTGGCGGATATTCCGCCGCTGGAAGGCCCAGAGGCCATACCTATGCGGGTGTTGGTGCCTGCGTTTGTCACCAGTGAACTCAAAACGGCATTTCAGATCGGTTTTACCGTTTTTATTCCTTTCCTGATTATCGACTTAGTGGTCGCCAGTGTGTTGATGGCGCTCGGGATGATGATGGTGCCTCCGGCGACGGTCTCTCTTCCGTTTAAGCTTATGCTGTTTGTACTGGTTGACGGTTGGCAGCTGCTGCTAAGCTCATTGGTGCAGAGTTTTTACAGTTAACATTGAGCATTAGGATATTTTATGACTCCTGAGTCGGTCATGGCGTTAGGCAGTGAAGCAATGAAAGTGGCGTTGGCGTTAGCCGCGCCTTTGTTGCTGGCTGCGCTGGTTACCGGGTTAATCGTGAGTATTTTGCAGGCGGCAACGCAGATTAACGAAATGACGCTGTCCTTTATTCCGAAGATTTTGGCCGTCTTCCTGACGATTATTATTGCCGGTCCCTGGATGCTCGGACTGTTTCTTGATTACATGCGTACCTTGTTTAGCAATTTGCCTACCATGATCGGCTAAGCATGATTGACATTACCAGCGCTGATATCTACTACTGGCTCAACCAATTCTTCTGGCCTTTTATACGCCTGATGGCGCTCATCTCTACGGCTCCGGTACTTAACGAAAAAGAAATTACCACCAAGGCCAAAATTGGTCTGGGTCTGCTGGCGACGTTTCTGATTGGCCCGCACCTTACCATTACACCCGTCCCCATTTTCTCCGCCGAAGGGCTTTGGCTGTTGGTCAAACAGATATTGATCGGCACGTGTATCGGTTTCACGATGCAGTTGGCGTTCGCGACCTTCCGTATGGCCGGGGAGGTGATTGGCTTACAGATGGGGCTGTCGTTCGCGACGTTCTTCGATCCGTCCGGTGGGCCGAACATGCCGGTGCTGGCGCGCTTTCTCAACCTGCTGGCTATGCTGTTGTTTCTGGCGTTTGATGGACACCTTTGGCTGATCTCCATGCTTGCCGATAGTTTTCATGTGATTCCGATCGATACGTCGCCCATCGACACCAATGTCTTCTACTCTATTGCACGCGCAGGCAGTCTTATCTTTATTAATGGACTGATGCTGGCGCTGCCGTTGGTGACGCTGCTGCTGGTTCTCAACCTGGCTCTCGGTTTGCTAAACCGAATGACCCCGCAGCTGTCCGTGTTTGTCATTGGTTTTCCCGTGACGCTGACGGTGGGGATTATGACGATAGGTACGTTGATGATGCTGATACCTCAATTCGCCGAGCATCTTTTTAGCGAGTTCTTCGATATGATTGCTACGCTGGTGACAAACTTTAATCTGTAAGGGTGTTTTAAGTTGTCGCAGGCGGGGTCGATGAACCACAAAAATTCAAGGCGCTATCGTTTTTTTGTGTGAAAAATAAGCGCCGAAACCCGATTTATACCGCATCACTTGTTAAAATAACGCTTCCTCGTTGAGGTTTTTTTATTTTAACTCCATGAAAAATATCACTTTTAAAAATATTGGTTTTAATTGCTAAAGATCATTAGGGCAACGCCGATATTTCTGTAGACGGTGGTTGACGCCGTGGGCAGAAAAGCCTGAACCCTAACGATTTAAGTCCTGACGGATATCTAAAAGGAAATCTCTTATGGCACAAGTAATTAACACCAACAGCATCTCGCTGGTTGCACAGAATAACCTGAACAAATCTCAGTCTTCTCTGAGCACCGCGATCGAACGTCTGTCCTCTGGTCTGAAAATCAACAGCGCTGCAGATAACGCCGCTGGTCAGGCTATCTCTAACCGTTTCACTTCCAGCATCAACGGTTTGACTCAGGCTTCCAGCAACGCAAGCGATGGTATCTCTCTGGCGCAGACCACTGAAGGCGCACTGGACGAAATCAACGACAACTTGCAGGCTATCCGTACTCTGACCGTACAGTCTCAGAACGGTACTAACTCTGCTTCCGACCTGCAGTCAATCCAGGACGAAATCACTCAGCGTCTGTCTGAAGTTGACCGTATCTCTCAGCAGACCGACTTCAACGGCGTGAAAGTGCTGGATGGTAGCAAAACTTCCATCTCTATCCAGGTTGGTTCTCAGGATGGTCAGACCATCAGCATCAACCTGCAGAAAGTTAACACTGCTTCTCTGAACCTGACTGGCTTCAACGTCGATGGTCCTGCAAGCAGCGCAACGACTGCTGTTGCAAGCGGTTCTACCTACAACAGCATCACGCTGAGCGCTAATGCGTCAGTAAGCTTCTCTGGTACTTCTTCTCTGGATGCTACCGGCCTGGTTTCTGACTCCAACGGTAACTACTTCGTTAGCGGTACTCTGACTGCAGACGTTGAAGGCGTTGGCGCATCTGGTGCTACTGCTTACTACAAACTGACTTCTAACGACATCTCCATCACTGACGATGGCGCGATGACCGTGACCGTTGATGCTTCTACCGACAACCTGACTGGCGTTGCGACGGAAAACCCGTTGACGACTCTGGATAAAGCACTGTCTACCGTAGATGACATGCGTAGTAACCTGGGTGCGATTCAGAACCGTTTTGACTCCACCATCAACAACCTGACCAGCACGTCTACCAACCTGAGCGAAGCACAGTCTCGTATCCAGGATGCTGACTACGCTACAGAAGTTTCCAACATGAGCAAGGCTCAGATCCTGCAACAGGCTGGTACTTCAGTATTGGCGCAGGCGAACCAGGTTCCGCAGACCGTTCTGTCTCTGCTGCAGTAATCTGTTTCCTCTTCTGTCTAAAAAGCCCCGCCTCTGGCGGGGCTTTTTTTATGCTGAAGATCGCCCGCGCGCGGGCAATACCGAGATTAGCCGGTATAAAGAAGATGAATTCACGTATTTGAGCTGGTATTCAGCATCTTATTATTAGATTGGGATGTCCTGTCCACCATCGGGACATCACATCAATACAGAGTCAGGTCCGGTTACATCGAATGCACATAGAGGGTTAGTCATGAATAAGTCCCCACTCGTCAGTATCATTATTCCCGCGCAGGAACCCCGATACTTTGAACTCGCACTGTTGAGCGCAACCCTTCAGGATTATGACAATGTAGAAATCATCGTTCATGACGCCAGCGCCGACACGCTCATCGAGAATGCCGTGTATAAGGTCAGTGATGTGTCTCGCCATCCCATTCGCTATTTCCGCTGCGAGTCCCGCGACATTTCTGAACACGATCTCTGCGCAGAGAGCCTGACGTTCGCAGAAGGTAAATATGTCAACTTCCTCAGCGACGGTGATGTCCTGAGAGAAGACCATGTCCGACTGCTGACCGCAGTGATGGAAGAGGACGACAGCGTGGTGTTGAGTTCATCACGCCGCCGTCGTATTGATGGAGAGGGGCAGATACTCAATGACATTGCTGAAACTGCATACCCATTTTCCGGCAACGTGCAGATTCGTGGACAGAGTGTCATTCATTATCTGACTCAGTATGCGACAAATTTTATTGGGGAACTGAGCTGCGTTTTAGTACGGCAAGAAATGCTGTCCCCTAAAACCCTGTTCACCCTAAACGGCGTCAAGCTGAACTATACGGCGCCGCTGGCTTTCTACCTTGCACTGCTGCGCGATGGCGATCTGGCGATGTTGTCCGAGCCGCTGACCGACCGGCGTGTACCTGCGGAGAGGGTGGACGGTTCCATCAGCGGAGCGGAGTTCCAGGAACAGGCGGCCTACTTCCGCGAGGTCCAAAACTCGATCTTTTTCGCGCGCGACGTTGAAAATACGGACGTGCTCGAGATTGCCGATCTGGACCAAAAAGAACATTTTTACACCTTTGACCTCAAAAAAGGCATGAAAGCCGCATTAGAGGGTAAAAAGGAAGAAAGCACCACGCCGGACTGGGTCGCCAGTCGTTACCCGACCGCCAGTGAATCGGTGCTCATTAAAGAGTATTTAGGTCAGCATCTGGACGGCCGCGAATTCGGTATTGTCATTCTGGATACCGAAGGCGACGAAGAGAAATTAGATGCGACCGTCGAGAGCCTCGAAACCATCGAATCCGATGGCGTCCAGCTTAAGCGCATTATCCTGACTTCGTCCTCGGAAATGGCGTCACGCTTTCCCACCTGTACGGTGCTGGAAATCCGTCAGGAAATTCTGGTCAGAACCCTCAACGAAGTGGTACGCGAACAGACCTTTGACTGGTTGATGCTGGTTGAGGCAGGCGAGCTCTTTACCGCAGGCGGCCTGCTAATGACCAGCTTGGGTTTGGTGACCGCACAGGGCTGCAGCGCCATCTATGGCGATGAGCTGATCTGCGGTAAAGATGGTCAACTGGGGCTGTCATGTCGACCGGACTTCAATCTGGACTATCTGCTGAGTCTGCCTGCGGTCATGACGCGGCACTGGTTATTCAACCGCGAGCTGTTTTTGTCACTCGGCGGTTTCGATACGAAATACGCCAGTTGCATGGAGCTGGAGTACATCCTGCGCTTGATTGAGCAGCAGGGCATGGGTTCCATTGGACATCTGGCGGAGTTCCTCACCATCTCGGGTGAGCTGGAAATTTCGACCAATGAAGATGAAATCGCCGTATTGGACAGGCATCTTCAGCGCCGTGGCTATGCTTCCGGTAAAGCCATCGCGACTTTGCCCGGACATTATCGGATGGTATACGGCCATCAAGAATCACCGCTGGTCTCTATCATCATCCCTACCAAAGATGAACTTCCGGTGCTGGTCGCCTGCGTCACCAGCCTGCTGGAGAAAACGCGCTATCGCAATTATGAACTCCTGATTGTCGACAACAACAGCGAAACGCCTGAGGCGAAAGCCTGGTTGGATGGGCTTGCGAAGGTCGATCCTAATCGCATCCGCGTGATTCGTTATCCCCACGCCTTTAACTACTCGGCGATTAACAATATGGCCGCCGAGCAGGCGCGCGGCGACTATCTGCTGTTGCTCAACAACGATACGGCAGTGGTGCAGCCGGATTGGCTGGATAACATGCTTAACCACGCGCTACGCCCCGAAGTCGGTATTGTCGGTGCGAAGTTGGTTTATCCGGATGGCGGCATCCAGCATGGCGGCGTTATTCTGGGGCTGCGCGGACCCGCTGAACATCCCTTTAACGGCGATCCGATGGACGCTCCCGGCTATATGCAACGCCTGAAAGTGGACCAAAACTACAGTGTCGTTACCGCCGCCTGCCTCCTGATTAGAAAGTCCATCTACCAGCAGGTTAACGGGCTGGATGAAGAGGCCTTTAAAGTGTCCTACAACGATGTGGACCTGTGTCTGAAAGTGCGTGAGGCGGGCTATCTCACCGTATGGACGCCATTTGCCACAGTGATGCACGAAGGTAGCGTGAGCCAGAAAAAGGTCGACACTTCAGCGCAGGAGGCGAAGAGGAAGCGTTTCCAGAGCGAACAGCTGGCAATGTACGAGAAGTGGCTTCCGGTCATCGCCCGGGATCCTGCCTACAACATCAACCTGTCCTTAAATGGACGCGGGTTCGAGATGGAGCAGGATGCTGGACTCATTTGGCGTCCGCTGACCTGGCGCCCGCTGCCGGTGGTGATGGCGCATATGTCAGACCAAACCGGATGCGGCCACTATCGCATCATCAAGCCGTTCAATGCGCTGAAAGAGGCCAGCATGATCGATGGCAAGCTCTCCAATGTTTATCTGAATACTCCGACGCTGACGCGTTATGATCCTGAGGTGCTGGTGCTTCAAAAACAGGTGTCGGCGTATTTTCATGACTGGATCGAGAGAATCAGCAAGCTCAACAATACGTTCAAGGTATATGAGCTGGACGACTACCTCCCTAATATCCCGCTGAAAAGCGTGCACAGAGCCGGGCTCCCCAAAGACGCACTGAAAGCGATGCGTAAGAGTCTGGGGTTCATGGACCGTTTTGTGGTCTCGACGCAGCCGATGGCGGAGGCGTTCGCGGGTATCCACGACAATATTCACGTGGTCGAAAACCGGTTGCCGGTGGCGTGGTGGTCTAATCTCAGCTCCCTGCGGCGTCAGGGCAAGAAACCCCGCATTGGTTGGGGCGGGGGGAGCAGCCATACCGGGGATCTGGAACTGATCGCCGATATCGTGCGGGATTTGGCGGATGAAGTGGAGTGGGTCTTCTTCGGGATGTGCCCTGAAAAATTACGCCCCTATATCCATGAATTCCACAAAGGGGTGGATATCGATTTTTACCCGCAGAAATTGGCTTCACTGAACCTGGATTTGGCCCTGGCGCCGCTGGAAGAGAATATCTTCAACCGCTGTAAGAGTAACTTGCGCTTGTTGGAGTACGGGGCCTGCGGGTATCCGGTTATTTGTACGGATATCGAGCCTTACCAGTGCGACCTGCCGGTCACTCGCGTACGCAACCGCTATAAAGACTGGATGGATGCGATCCGCATGCATCTGGCCGACCTCGACGCGACTGCGCGAATGGGGGACGAATTACGCCAGGCGGTTTACCGTGACTGGATGCTCAGCGGCGATAATTTGCTGTTGTGGCAGAAAGCCTGGCTGCCGGATTAATGTGACATTCTCCGGGGGACGCAACGATCGCCGACCCCGGCTAGACTTTTTTGGTTCATTGAGCAGATGAAATATGATTAACGGAAAAAAAATTGGGGTAGGGATAATAACTCATAATCGTCCAGATGAGTTAATCAAGCTCTATCGCTCCTTGCCGATGGATATTCTGGATGAACTTGTCATTGTGAATGATGGTCATCTTTTCTCCGAGTTTCATGAGATCACGCATACGTTGATCAATAACCCCGAAAACCTGGGGGTAGGAAAAAGTAAAAACATTGCGTTACGGTATTTACATGAACGCAATGTCGACCATTTTTTCTTGATTGAGGATGATGTCTATATCAAAAACAAATCCGTATTCGAGCGATATATTCAGGCATCAAGGATCAGCGGTATTCAACATTTCATGTTCAGTCAGGCGACGCCTGCCTGTCTCGATGAAGTGGTTAAACCGAAAATGAACGCGGATTATGCTGGTGGTCGAATTCAACTGTATCAGACATGCGACGGCGCATTTGTTTACTACTCGAAGGCGTGTATTGACCGTGTGGGATATATGGACGAAACCTATTACAACGCGTTAGAGCATGTGGACCATACGCTGGCGATTATAAACGCGGGCATGCATCCGCCATTCTGGTATTTTGCGGATATCGATAACGCGAAAGACTTTATTGGCTTTGACCATAAAGACTTTGAGCATTCGACCATTTTCTCCCAAGAAAATTACACCAAGAATCAAAAAGCAGCGCTTAACTATTTTCGTGATAAACACGGTGTGCGGGTGAAAGATGTCCCGGACTTAGGTCCGACAGAAACGTTAAAAATATTGAAAGATATTAAGCGGCGGTACGCGAAACCGACGCTGTTTCAAATGAAAACGCGCCAGAATAGGCGGTAGCTGCTGATGGCCAAAACCCTCGCGACTTTATCGAGATCAACCACGTTCGTTTCGTTGGTCAAAATAAATGGGGGAGGGTTTTGGGCCGGAGTCTTTTCAAACGAAATGGTCGTTTTTTTGTAAAAACGATAATTTTTCAAAGAGTGAAGACATATTTAATTACAGAGGTTAAAATACGCGGCCACATTTCTACACCCTGGACATAAATGGTGTCCTGCTCATTGGGTGGTATGATTCTTTATCTTACTTATTTTCAATAATCTGGCGGCAGCCAGATAGCGGTGTAAAACTTCCTTACCTTTCTTGTATATCTTAAATAGCATACTTTTTTCACGCCTATTCATTCGATTGGCTACACTATACGAACGCATAATAGTACCGATAACTTTATTATCTAGGTGTTTGTCACTGTGAGTGAGCTGTATACCGCTGAAGGAACAATGGACAAAAATTCCTTATGGAAGCGCTATATACCATTAGTGCGCCATGAGGCTCTTCGTTTGCAGGTTCGTTTACCCGCAAGCGTGGAACTTGACGACCTTCTTCAGGCCGGCGGCATCGGGCTGCTCAGCGCAGTTGAGCGTTACGATTCCCTGCAGGGGACGGCATTCACCACTTATGCCGTTCAGCGCATCCGTGGCGCCATGTTGGACGAATTGCGCAGTCGCGACTGGGCCCCACGTAGCGTGCGGCGTAACGCGCGAGAAGTTGCTCATGCCATGCAACAGGCCGAGCAACAGCTGGGCCGAGCGCCAACGGAACAAGAAGTGGCGCAAATTCTCGATATCTCCCTTGAGGACTATCGTCAGATCCTGCTCGATACCAATAACAGCCAGCTATTTTCTTACGACGAATGGCGTGAGGAACATGGCGATAGCGCCGAAGCCTTACTGGAAGGCAACGAAGATGCTAATCCACTGAAACAGCTTATGGACGTCAACCTCCGTCAGCGTGTTATGGATGCCATCGATAATCTTCCAGAACGCGAAAAACTCGTCTTGACCCTCTACTATCAGGAAGAGCTCAATTTAAAAGAGATCGGTGCGGTTCTGGAGGTTGGGGAGTCACGGGTGAGTCAATTACATAGCCAAGCGATTAAGCGCCTGCGCGTTAAATTAATGAATGAAAGTTAATTTGGAAGCGTAGGCCGGTCGCTATCCCTTTTTACTGTCATGGAATGGATTCATGTCTCAGTCAGCCAGGAAGAAACTGCTTCTTAGTCGGTATTTAAAAGATTTTAAACATAAACAAAGTCATTGCGCCAACTGCGGCAAATCACTTGACCGTGTCTCATTGGTTTACCAATCGAAGCCCCTCAATAAAAAAGCGCTCGAATATCTGGACAGAAAGATCGATGACGAGACCTGGGAATCGATGCAGGCGGAATTAATTCCTCTCTGCCGGTTCTGCAGCGAAGTCTTCTGTAAGCCGCCAGCGCATTACTTCAATATCAAATCATTTACCCGCTATCTTATCGACCAAACGGAAGTGCAATACAGTACGATGCGAGAATATGTGATTCGTCTGCGTAGATTGGATGAATTACTTATTACGCGTCATTATCCTTCCGAGCTCCTTGTTGAAAATGAGAGTCTTCAGCAGCAAATTTGCAGCGATATCCCCGATCTGGAACAAAACACTTATCGTAGCGCACTGCGTAAATACGATCAGTTTTTGGAATGGGAGAAAAATTTTTCACGGGAAACCGCGTTGATGTTGTAAACCGGGAGACTTCAACTATACGTTTATAATATGACAGTGTGAAAAGTCTTGTCAGAAGGGGAAGAATATTGCACTGTCATATTGCTGACATCCTTTAGCAGTAATTTTTTTAGCAAGGATGTTGGTCTGTCAATTATTATTCTTGTGAATAGTTGTTGTCACAGTAAGGGGCGAGAATGGTGAAGTCCTTAAAGGGACGAAATAGTATAAATCTTCATCGCTGTTTACCGCACATCTGCTGCGGCGGGTATTCTACCCTCATCGTTCTCACTCGTTATCTCCATCCGATTTTATTCACCTCACGTGTCCTATCAAATGTTATCCCTTTTTATCGAAAACCGACTGCATCGACGCTCGGTGGTGTCACCGCGCCTGCAGGCGGCTTTTCCCCTCTTGTGTTGTCGAGCGGCTTAATAAGGAAGCCAAACCTCATTTGTACATGCAGCGCCGCAGAAGCCGATTCATGCGGTATGTGAAACAAACTGTAAGGTGGCACTATGGGAAGACAAAAAGCAGTGATCAAAGCACGCCGTGAAGCGAAACGCGTCATCAGACGTGGAGCCCGCAATCATCGCCAGCGTGAAGAAGATTCGGTCACTTCTCTGGTTCAGCTGGGGGGCATTGAGTCCATCGGAATGGCGCGAGAAAATCGCGATACATCGATGATAGAAGCCCGGACAGAAGCCCAGGAACAATACTTGTCTGCAATAGACGATAAACAGTTAATTTTTGCCACCGGAGAAGCCGGTTGTGGTAAGACATTTTTGAGTGCGGCCAAAGCAGCGGAAGCACTGATTCACAAAGAAATTGACCGGATCATCGTGACTCGCCCGGTTTTGCAGGCAGATGAAGATCTTGGTTTTTTACCTGGCGATATCTCTGAAAAATTCGCACCTTATTTCCGTCCTGTATACGACATTTTGCAGCGACGACTGGGCGCTTCCTTCCTGCAGTACTGCCTGCGTCCTGAAATCGCGAAGGTTGAGATTGCTCCCTTTGCCTATATGCGTGGACGAACGTTTGAAAATGCCGTCGTCATTTTGGATGAGGCACAGAATGTCACGGTGAACCAGATGAAAATGTTCCTGACGCGCCTAGGGGAAAACGTCACTGTTATTGTGAATGGCGATATCACCCAATGCGACCTGCCTGCAGGTGTCAGTTCGGGTCTGCGCGACGCGCTGGAACGATTCACGGAAGATGAAATGGTGGGCGTGATCTCGTTTAATAAACATGATTGCGTCCGTTCAGAACTGTGTCAGCGCACCTTACTGGCTTACGCCTGATTTAAACGCTATAAGCGAACCGCTACTGTTAAAAGCCCCAGGCCCATGTCTGGGGCTTTTTCTTTGTCTGCGGCGGTGAGGGAGGGATTCACTGCGGCGCTACGCGCCTTGCCCTCC
>NZ_LUTN01000010.1 GCF_002111595.1 Lonsdalea britannica | reverse complement strand
GGGTGTTGCCGGGAAGTGGACGATCTTGACCTGAGATTGCAAGGTATACATCCTTACTCTTTGCGTTGTAGCCAGGCGTTGATGCCAATCAATCCAAGTTGGCTGCTGGCGAAACTTCGTCGGCGACAGGCCAAACCGATGCCTGAAAGCACGGCTGAATGATTCCGTGTGCTGGAAACCGGCATCGAACGCGATATCGGTGATGCTTTCTAACGGATTAAAGACCAATCGATAAGAAGCGCGTTTTAAACGCATCATTTGGATATAACGACCCGGCGGCATCCCGCAATAGCACGAAAACTGACGATGGAAGTGAAAAGGAGAAAAGTGGGCGACCTCACTCAGCGACTCCAGTAATAAAGCATCATCGAGATGGCGATCGATATAATCCAAGACCCGTTTAAAACGCTGGGTGTAATGATCGGTTTTATCGTCAAACATGGCATCCTCCGTGCAAATCAGTATGTGTGAAAGGCGTGCGCTCTGCCTGACCGATCTTGCGCAAAACGTCCGCAAAAGCAGCTGGCCTCTGCACCGTGGGTGTTCCCAAGGGATAAGAAAGAAGAGTGCAGGTTATCTCACCTATGGCTGGCAAAAGGCGGGGCAATTTGGCGCCAGAGAAAACTCATCAGGACGATGGTGGCATGACACATCACCGCGCAAAAGGAGTGCGATTGCTGCTCGGTAAGATGGCATCAAGTAGGAGACGCTGTATTCAGAAAGGGGTGAAAGGGGCAGCGATAAAAAAACAAATAACATGTTGTAAATAAATTACTTTTTACGTCATAGCCAACCAGAAGTACTGCCCACGCGGAGATGCGTTGAATTCAACCTGTTGCCTCTAGAGCGTTTGGCCCAGATCAATGAGCAGACCTCGGATGTGGCGAGCCAGCGCCTCAATGAAAAACCGGCAGTAGTAGAAGGTGACGTTGATCACTTGAAAAGGGCACCCACGGCTAAGTGGGTGCCCACCGTATTCTGAAATTACTCATGTATCGGCTGGGCGTAACCTTTACGGGCACTTTGCCACACCAGGAAAGCGAGGCCCAGCGCAATAAACGACATAATGGCCCCCGCCCAGTTGGGTGAGGCCAGACCAAAACCGGCAGAAATCGTTACTCCGCCAATCCACACCCCCAGCGCATTTCCCAAATTAAACATGCCGATATTGACCGATGAGGCCATTGTGGGGGCACCAGCCTCGCTGGCGCGCTCCATCACCAGCTTCTGAATCGGCGAGACCGTCGCGAAACCGAAAGCCGCCATCAGGAATACCGAGACACAGATTACCCATGGGTTTTCGACCCCCTCCCATAACACCAGCAGAACCACGCCCTGTGCAGCAAGGGTAACGAAAAGCGTGCCAAAAAGTGAACGATCGGCGAAGCGTCCGCCAACCCAGTTCCCCACGGCAAGCCCCAAACCAAAAAGCACCATTAGCCACGCAACGCCGCCAGCAGAAAAGCCCGCGTCATTAACCACCATGGGGGCGATGTAAGTGATTGAGGTGAAAAAGGCTGCCGGTCCGAAAACGGTAATCCCCATCACAAGCAGCACCAGCGGATCGACGAAGGCACGCAGCTCATTTCGCAATGCAATGGCTTTCCCTTTCTTGATAGGCGGGATCAGCAAAGCAATACTGGCCATCGTGAGCAGCCCGATACCGGCTATCACCCAGAAAACCAGTCTCCAGCTAAATGTCTGCGCAAGCCAAGTCCCTGCCGGAACACCGACCAGGTTTGCCAGCGTCAGCCCCGAAAACATAAAGGCAATAGCGCTTGCCTGACGGCCAGGTGCCACCAACGACGCGGCAATAATTGAGCCGATACCGAAAAAAGCGCCGTGATTGAAAGACGTGACAATACGGCCAACAATCCCGATCGGCATCGTCGGTGCGATTGCCGTAATGATATTGCCCACCGTGAAAATGCCAGCCAGCACTATCAACATGGCCTTGCGCGGAACCCTTGCGCCCAACACCGTTAACAGCGGCGCACCGATAAAGACACCAAGCGCGTAGGACGTCGCCATCATTCCCGCTTTGGGGATACTGACGCTAAATTCTGCGGCAATTTGCGGGAGGATGCCGGCAATCACAAACTCAGTAAGGCCTATACCGAATGCGCCGACGGCGAGGGCTAAAAGTGCTATGGGCATTGCAACTCCATCATCCATTTTATGGCTTAATAATATTAGGTGGAATCTAGTATATTCAGACTTTCATTCTGACAGGCACCCTTATGAGCGCATTCGATAAAGAAGAAGATGGTATTCGGCGGACAAAGCATAAACCGGCAGAACTTGATGCCATTGACCGAAAAATATTAAGTGCTTTGGCGGAAGATGCAGGCCGTAGCTACACGGAATTGAGCGAGATCGTGAATTTATCGGCTCCTGCGGTTCACGAACGCGTTAAGCGTCTGAAACGTGATGGTGTGATCAAAGGAACCGTGGCGGTATTGGATGGCGGCAAGCTAGGACGGACGCTGTTAACGTTTCTGGTGATCACGACCAGCAGCTATAGCGCAACACGCGCCCTGCTGCAGTTCACTAATCGGAAGGAAGTTGAAGAACTGCATACCATCGCGGGTGACGGCTGCGTCTTTATAAAAGTACGAGCTGCTGACACTGAGTCATTAGAAAATTTTTTGATGGAAATTCAGTGTGTTGATGGCGTTCGTTCTGTGCGTAGCTACATTGCGCTTTCCACCTTCCTTGAGCGCGGCCCTTCTCCTGACTAAACCGTTAGCATGCATTATTTTCATTGTGGATCGGGCTAATGCGGACGTTCTAAGGCGATGCATCACGTCAACTCAATGCACAGAGTCGTGGGGCATTGAAGCGTCAGCGCTACGATAAGCGAAAGAGGGACATTGCGCCCCACGACGATGAATGTCTTGTTATAACGGTCACCCTACAGGCCAAGTGTCGTGGATGATGAGTGGCCAGCTTCCGTTGGTAACGGGGGGTCGCTTCTGGCACAAACTGGCCTGACGCTTTCTCATCCTCATTTTGTCATGTCACCATTAATCATTTCAGCCAGCAACCAGCGTTCAAAATCCAGCAGCGCAGCTTCATTTATCCCCGTTTCCCCCGGTTTAACTAAGCAGAATCTTTTGCTCAGGAGTGCAGATTCTGGCCAAGGCGCGACCAGCGCTCCGCTTCTCAGTTCTGTTTCGACGTACATTCGCGGCACCATGGCCACGCCTTGTCCCACCAATGCCGCCGAGATGGCCATTTCATGAAGGTCATACCGGACACCCTGCGCCGGATTATCAAGGACTATCCCGCTTTCCTGGGCATAGGTTTGCCACGCTTCCGGATTTTGACGCCGATGAATGCGCGGCAGTTGGTTCAATTGATCGTAGATGTTCTTATCCGTTACCAGTGCAGGATGGCATACCGGCACCAGTTTTTCCTGAAAGAGAAAGTGCATACGCATGCCCGCCCATGCGGGATGCTCAAAATGAACCACGGCGTCAAAACCGCTCCCAGTGAGAATGAAAGGGTCGGTTCTGGCCGCAATATTTACGGTTATGTCCGGGTGCAGGGCTCTAAAACCGCTCAAGCGGGGAATAAGCCATCGGCTGGAAAACGTCGGCAGGACGGCAATATCCAGACTTTTACTGCCTTCAGGCATTCCCATGATGGACTGTGTATCCCTTTCGAGCCGTTCGAGCGTTTCGCGTATGTGATGTGCATAGCGCGCCCCTATGGGATTAAGCTTTACCCGGCTTCCGGTTCGGTCAAACAGTCTGCAATTCAGCAACGATTCAAGGCGTGCAATTTGTCGGCTGATGCGCCTTCCGTCAGCGATAACTCTTCTGCGGCCCGGGCAAAATTACCGTGCCTTGCGGCGGCATCAAATGCCTGCAGAGAAGCGCTAGTGGGAATTTTTTTCCGCATAAAACCGTCCCTCACTTTGTGTATATAACGACCTTCCAGTGAGTGAATATCACTGATTAATGAAATAGTATCGATTCATACCCGAAAACACAGCATGTAGCATGATGAAAACTCATCAATAAGGTTCCTGTCGTTGATTCATGTAGCGGTCAGTCAATGCCCTACGTCGTGGAATGCCCAAGAACGATGCCAAAAGCGAGGAAGACTGGAATGAATTTTACCGCCGTGCCGGACGCGGGAAATGCGGCAACAGAATTCACGGCGCGTATTCACTGTTTGGGTTCTTGCGCCCCCCATACATGTTCGAAACTAACCCTGAGGTATTAATGAACCCTTCACCCTTCACATCTCGTCAGATCGGGGATTTTCTGGTGACAGCCTGAGTGACGGCCATATGTCAGCCAATCTGGATTTACTGTCAGGCATAGAGACCGCGGATGCAGAGATCATTCAGGACAGTGCCGGGATCGCTGAACCCGGCAATATCCATATCAACGCTTATCTCATCCGCGGTCGGGGGCGAACCCTTCTCGTTGACGCTGGTGCGGGAGGACTGAACAACGTGGGAGGCTGCTCAGAGAAAACCTCAGGGCGGCCGGCGTCAGCCCTGATGACGTGGACACGGTCTTACTGACGCACGGCCATCCTGACCACATCGGTGGCCTGCTGGATGCTGAGGGCCAGCCAGTCTTTAGACAGGCTGAACTTCATCTTCATCCTCTCGAGGCGCAATACTGGAGAGATGATGAAAAGTTTGAAATCGCCAGCGAACGCGGGAAACGTAATTTTGCGCTGGTCCGCCGAACGTTAGACGCTTACGCACAGAAACTGCGTTTTATCGACGGGAACAAGATAATCGAGGGCATTCTCCCGGAATGGCTGCCGGGCCACACACCCGGCCATACCGGATACCGCATCTATTCAGAGGATCAATGCCTCTTGATATGGGGAGACATCGTTCATTTCCCACATATCCAGTCAGCGCATCCGGCCGTTTCAATTGTATTCGACTGCGATCCCGCTCAGGCCGAAGACACGCGGAAACGACTCCTGGAACACGCAGCCAGAGAAAAACTGCTTATTGCAGGCATGCACTTTGACCGAAAAGGGTTTGCTAACGTTAGCAGGGTTGATGATGGATATCGTATTTCCTACCTGGAGGAATGAATGGGTATCCATCAGTCGGGTGGATCGTGGGCATGACAGAACAGCGAAATTTATCGAACCTTCTGGCGAAGTCATACAAAGAATCGCTTTGTGGAGTGCCCAACATGAAGATTGACCCATGAACGAAAACGATTGATTTTAATCTGCTGATAAAAGCGATAACTTCTTATTTATAAGGGAAAAATCAAATTTTCTGGAGTTCATGAGGGGGATTCTGGAGCGGGCGAAGGGAATCGAACCCTCGTATAGAGCTTGGGAAGCTCTCGTTCTACCATTGAACTACGCCCGCACGGAGAAGTGCCCGCATTATAGCGCTATCCGTTTGCCGGGCAAGATAAAAACCCGCCAAACTGACTGCGTTTTAAGCAATTAAATGCGCTAAAAAAAAGAATCTGAGGTACGGCGGCTTGAGTCGGTGCTCCTGAGGCAGGCCGCTGCTGACTAGCGTGCCAAAACTCGTCCCGTGATTCTTGCTCTTCCTCGACGGCAATACCACCGGCATCCAGCCTACTGAGTGTCCACACTAAGAAATTCACCGCACCAACGATCGTAGTGAACGACGCGCTCAGGCCCGGAAAAGAAAAACCCCACGCAGAGCGTGGGGCTAAGACGTTGATAACAGTAAGGTATTCATCACACCACGCTGAACCGACAGCCTCTTTCAAGGAGGCCGTCATCGTCATTATTTCTGCGGGCGCATGGCCGGGAACAGAATGACGTCGCGGATGGTGTGGCTGTTGGTGAACAGCATTACCATGCGGTCAATACCGATGCCCAGACCTGCCGTCGGCGGCATGCCGTGTTCCAGCGCGGTGACGTAGTCTTCGTCGTAGAACATCGCTTCATCGTCGCCAGCATCTTTGGCGCTGACCTGCTGAGAGAAACGTTCCGCCTGATCTTCGGCGTCGTTCAGCTCGGAGAAACCGTTACCGATCTCGCGGCCGCCAATGAAGAACTCAAAGCGGTCGGTGATTTCCGGGTTTTCGTCATTACGGCGCGCCAGCGGCGACACTTCCGCCGGATATTCGGTAATGAAGGTCGGCTGGATCAGGCTGCTTTCCGCCGTTTCTTCGAAGATCTCGGTCACGATACGGCCCAGACCCCAGCTTTTCTCGATCTTGATGCCCAGAGACTGTGCAATCGCCGTCGCTTTTTCCAGATCGTCCAAATCCGCCACATTGGTTTCCGGGCGGTATTTGCAGATCGCTTCACGCATCGTCAGCTTCTCAAACGGCTTGCCGAAGTCGAAGGTCTGGTCGCCATATTCCACCGTGGTGGTGCCCAGCACATCCTGAGTCAGGGTGCGGAACAGCGTTTCAGTCAACACAATCAGGTCTTTATAGTCGCATACGCCATATAAAGTTCCATCATGGTGAATTCAGGGTTGTGACGCGGCGAGATGCCTTCGTTACGGAAGTTACGGTTGATTTCGAATACGCGTTCGAACCCGCCGACCACCAGACGTTTCAGGTACAGCTCAGGCGCGATACGCAGGTACATATCGATGTCCAGCGCGTTGTGATGCGTGATAAACGGACGCGCGGAGGCACCGCCCGGGATCACCTGCATCATCGGCGTTTCCACTTCCATGAAGCCTTTTTCGACCATGAAGCGGCGGATAGAGGCCATCACCTGAGAACGAATTCGGAACGTGTTGCGGGATTCGTCGTTGGCGATCAGGTCCAGATAACGCTGACGGTAACGCGTTTCCTGGTCGGCCAGACCGTGAAATTTATCCGGCAGCGGACGCAGGGCCTTGGTCAACAGACGCAGTTCGGTACAGTGAATGGACAACTCGCCGGTCTTGGTTTTGAACAGCTTGCCGCGCGCGCCCAGGATATCGCCCAGGTCCCACTTTTTGAACTGGGTGTTGTAAACGCCTTCCGGCAGGTCATCACGGGAGACGTACAGCTGAATGCGTCCGCCCACGTCCTGCAGCGTCACAAAAGAGGCTTTCCCCATGATGCGGCGGGTCATCATACGGCCAGCGACAGTCACTTCCAGACCCAGCGGCTCCAGCTCTTCGTTATCTTTATCATCGTAGCTGGCATGCAGCCGATCGGACGTCGTATCGCGACGAAAATCGTTCGGGAAGGCCACGCCGGTTTCACGCAGAGCGGACAACTTTTCGCGACGCGCTTTGAGTTCGTTATTCAGATCCTGCGCCTGTTCGGCACCCTGAGATTGTGGTTCAGACATGTGGATTCCTTATAGCCCCGCTTTTAAACTTGCTTCAATAAATTTGTCCAGATCGCCGTCCAGCACAGCCTGGGTGTTGCGTGTTTCCACCCCGGTACGCAGGTCTTTAATGCGGGAGTCATCCAGCACATAAGAGCGAATCTGGCTTCCCCAGCCAATGTCGGACTTGTTGTCTTCCAGCGCCTGTTTTTCAGCATTTTTCTTTTGCATCTCAAACTCGTACAGCTTCGCTTTCAGCTGTTTCATCGCCTGATCTTTGTTTTTATGCTGAGAACGGTCGTTCTGACACTGGGTCACAATGTTGGTCGGAATATGGGTAATACGCACCGCAGACTCGGTCCGGTTAACGTGCTGACCACCGGCGCCGGAGGCGCGATAGACGTCGATACGCAGGTCGGCCGGGTTGATTTCGATATCGATATCGTCATCCACTTCGGGATAGACGAAGGCCGAGCTGAAGGACGTGTGACGACGGCCGCCGGAGTCGAACGGACTCTTGCGCACCAGACGATGCACGCCGGTTTCGGTCCGCAGCCAACCGAAGGCGTAATCGCCGATAATTTTAAGGGTCGCGGACTTAATCCCGGCCACTTCACCATCGGACTCTTCGATGATTTCAGTTTTGAAGCCCTTGGCTTCCGCCCAGCGCAGGTACATACGTACCAGCATGCTGGCCCAATCCTGTGCTTCCGTACCGCCGGAACCCGCCTGAATATCGAGATAGCAGTCCGCGCTGTCGTACTCGCCGGAGAACATACGGCGGAATTCGAGCTGGCCGAGTTTATTTTCCAGTCCGTCGAGTTCGGCGCAGGTTTCGTTAAAGGTGTCTTCGTCGTCTTCTTCCACCGCCAGTTCCAGCAGACCGGAGACATCTTCCAGCCCCTGCGTCATTTGGTCGATGGTGTCGACGATCGCTTCCAGAGAGGAGCGTTCTTTACCCAGCGCCTGAGCGCGTTCAGGTTCGTTCCAAACGTCCGGCTGTTCCAGCTCGGCGTTTACTTCTTCGAGGCGTTCTTTCTTGGCATCGTAGTCAAAGATACCCCCTCAGAACCACTGTCCGCTCAGACAGGTCCTGAATTCGATTTTTTACCGGATTAATTTCAAACATGATGTTTAAGATCTTTTGTTGGTCAAAGGGACGACGTGTATTCAAACGGCGAATTGTAACGGATCCACGTCGGGGTTTATAGCGATCCGTTCAGTTTTTAACAGCGAGCGCGCACGACGAAAAGTCGTCGCCGCGCCCGCTGAACTCACAAAAAAGCTCGCGCTACAGCGGCCACAAATGTTCGATCAACAGCTGCACCGAACGCTTGCCGCGATACTCGTTCACGTCCAGCTTATAAGCCAGTTCCACCTGTCGGACGCTGCTGTCCGGCCATTGGGTGGTATCGACATTGAACGCGATACCGTCCAGCAGAGGGCCTCCCGCCAGCGGTTCCACCATCACCTTGAGATGACGTTCCCCGACCAGACGCTGTTGCAGCAGGCGAAAATGACCGTCGAACGTCGGCTCAGGGAACGTCTGCCCCCAGGGACCGGCGTCCCGCAGCAGCTGCGCGGTGCTCAGCGTCAGTTCCGGGGCGGCTAATTCACCGTCGGACCAGATGATGCCTTGTAGTTGCGAAGCATCCAACCACTCGCCGACCAGTTCGCCGAAGCGCTCGCGAAACTCCTCAAAGCGCGCTTCTTCCAGCGACAGCCCGGCGGCCATCGCATGTCCGCCAAACTTCATCATCAGACCGGGACACGTGGTGTCCAATCGCTCCAGCGCATCGCGCAGGTGCAAACCGGCCACCGACCGCCCCGAGCCTTTGAGAATACCGTCGCCCGCGGGGGCGAACGCGATGACGGGTCGATGGAAGCGCTCTTTGATACGAGACGCCAGGATGCCGACGACGCCTGATGCCACTCCGGGTGATACATCGCCAGACCGTAGGGCAGCGTCTCGCTGCTACGCTCCAGCTGTTCGCACAGCTGTAGCGCTTCCACCTGCATCCCCTGCTCGATTTCACGCCGGGTCTGGTTGAGCGCGTCGAGATCGCTCGCCAGCATGCGCGCCTGAACGATGTCGTCACTCAGCAACAGCGCTACGCCGACAGACATATCATCCAGCCTTCCGGCGGCGTTCAAGCGCGGGCCGAGCGCAAAACCCAGGTCGCTGGCGACAAGCTGGGCCGCCTCGCGGTTGGAGACTTCCAGCAGCGCGCGAATACCGGGTCGGCATTTGCCCGCGCGGATGCGATTTAGCCCCTGGGCCACAAGGATTCGGTTGTTGGCATCCAGCGGCACCACGTCCGCCACCGTCCCCAGCGCCACCAGATCCAGCAGCTCCGCCAGATTGGGCTCAGGCAGGCCATGCTGTTCAAACCAGCCGCCGTCGCGCAGCCTCGCTCGCAGCGCCATCATCAGGTAGAACGCCACCCCCACGCCCGCGAGAGACTTGGAAGGGAAGCCACAGTCCGCCAGATTAGGGTTAATGATGGCCTCGGCCGCGGGCAAGGTGTCGCCCGGCAGATGGTGGTCCGTCACCAGCACGTCGATCCCCCGCTGATGCGCATCGTCTACGCCTGCGTGGGACGAAATGCCGTTGTCGACGGTGACGATCAGCTCCGCGCCTTTCGCCGCCGCCTGAGCGACGACCTCAGGCTGAGGCCGTAGCCATCTTCAAACCGGTTAGGCACCAGAAAGTCGATATGCTGACCGCCCATTCGCCGCAGCGCCAGCACGGTCAGGGCCGTACTGGTCGCGCCGTCTGCGTCGAAGTCGCCGACGATCACGATGCGGCGTTTATCCGCCAGCGCGGACTGCAAACAGTCCACCGCCTTGTCGATCCCCGAAAGCTGCCGGTAATCCAGCAAACCGCGCAGGCTGCGTTCAAGTTCCTGCGCAGCCTGAACGCCGCGTTGGGCGTAAAGCCGACGCAGCAGCGGCGGCAACGTGTCGGGAAGATGATGACTCTCCACCGCCGGACGGCGGCAGAGCTGGGTTACGAAAGTCACGGAGCGCTTAACCACCCGATTTCTGAGAGGCTTTGTGCGCCTGCAGCATACCGGCCATCTCTTTCGGATCCTGATAACCCGGGATCACCGTGCCATCATCCAGCACGATGGCTGGCGTGCCCTGAACACCAAACAATACGCCAAGCTGATAGTGCTCGGAGATATCGGTTTTGCAGGTTGCAGGCGAGATATCGTCGCCTTTCATTGCGGCATCAAAGGCTTTTTTGCGGTCGGCTACGCACCAGATGGACTGCATATCCTTTTCCGTCTGGGAGCCTGCGCCCTGACGCGGGAAGGCCAGATAGCGGACGGTAATGCCCAGCGCGTTGTAGTCATTCATCTGCTCGTGCAGTTTGCGGCAGTAACCACAGGTGATATCGGTAAACACGGTGATCACATGCTTTTCCTGCGCAGCCTTATAAACAATCATCTGATCTTTAAGCGCTTCCAGACGCCCCATCAGAATGTGGTTGGTGACGTTGACCGGATTTTTTCCGCTCACGTCATACAACGGTCCTTGCAGCAGGTGTTTGCCGTCATCGGTGATGTACAGCACGCCGTTTTCGGTCAGCAAGGTTTTCATTCCGGGAATGGGCGCCGTCTGGATTTCCGCATTTTGCATGCCCAGACGCGTCAGTGACTGTTTAATCGCGGCGTCGTCCGCGCTGGCGCTCATGGCGGCGACGAGCAGAGAAAGCAGTAATACACTCTTTTTCATAAATTGATCCTGTTCTTGGATGAGGCGTGATCGTCAGCGACATGGCTGATGCGCCCCACCCCATGATTCATCTGTCCATCACGCCCGGGGATGATGCTGCTGATGCAGCTGCTTCAGGCGTGCCGTGGCGACATGCGTATAGATCTGCGTCGTGGACAGGTCGCTGTGGCCCAGCAACATCTGTACTACGCGTAAATCCGCGCCGTGGTTCAGTAAATGCGTGGCAAAAGCATGACGCAAAACATGCGGAGAAAGTTTAGCGCTGTCAATAGCAGCAATGACCGCGTAGTGCTTGATGCGGTGCCAGAAAGTCTGGCGGGTCATCTGCTGCCCCCGACTGCTGGGGAACATTACATCGATCGGCTTATCGCTAATAAGCCAGGGTCGGCCGTATTCCAGATACTGCTCTATCCAATGCACCGCTTCTTCTCCCAGCGGCACCAGACGCTCTTTGTTGCCTTTGCCGATGACGCGCACCACGCCCTGACGCAGGCTGACGTCGCTGATGGTCAGACCCACCAGCTCCGAGACGCGCAGGCCGGTCGCGTACAAGACTTCCAGCATGGCTTTGTCGCGCAGTTCGAGGGGCTTGTCGACACAGGGAGCATTGAGCAGCGCATCGACTTGCGCTTCCGTTAAGTCCTTCGGCAATCGCTGCGGCAGTTTGGGAGAAGAGAGCGACGCGCTGGGATCGTCTAAGCGCTGCTTTTCGCGGTAGAGGTACTGAAAAAGTCGCCGGGTTGCGCTCAGCAGGCGCGCAGAGCTGGTCGCCTTATAACCGCCTTCCAGCCGTTCGGCCAGAAAAGCCTGCAGGTCAGCGGCTTCCGCCTGCAACAGGCCGCTCTCGTGGTGCGCCAGCCAGTCCGCCAAAGAGCGAAGATCCTGTCGGTAGGACGCCAGCGTATTTTCAGCCAGATTCCGCTCCAACCACAGCGCATCGAGAAACTGTTCGATCACGGTTTGATCCGGTGTCTGCATGGCGGGCTCCTCTGTTTCATGCTGAGACCATTATGCCTGACAGCACGTGAACGGGGTACAATTCGGTAATTGCTTTTATTTTTATCATATCCTGCGGCAAAAAATGCGGCTTAAGGGATTATATCTTATTAATCGGGAGAAAAGCGGGACACATCCTAGCGCAGCCCGCGTCAGACGCGGCTTGGTGGTTTGAAAATAAGCATTTTCTATGCATAAAATACGCGTCCGTGTTGTTAAAAAACTGAAAAAACTATGCAATCCTCCGTCGCATCCACTGTTGATGACAATCAAGTCCCAGACGCCCCCGTAAACTCCCGTAATAAGGTTGTGGTTGCTTCTCTGGTCGGCACTGCCATCGAATTCTTTGATTTCTATATTTATGCTACTGCCGCGGTGCTGATTTTCCCGCACATCTTTTTCCCGCAAGGCGATAACACTGCAGCAACACTCCAGTCACTGGCGACGTTCGCGATTGCCTTTATCGCACGTCCCATCGGTTCCGCCCTGTTTGGACATTTCGGCGACCGAGTCGGACGAAAAGCCACGCTGGTGGCTTCGCTGCTGACGATGGGAATATCCACCGTCGCGATCGGCCTGCTTCCGAGCTACGAAACGATCGGTATTCTGGCGCCAATGCTGCTGGCGCTGGCCCGCTTTGGTCAGGGTCTGGGCCTGGGCGGCGAATGGGGCGGCGCGGCGCTGCTCGCGACAGAGAACGCACCGGCGCACAAACGCGCGCTGTATGGCTCGTTTCCTCAGCTCGGCGCGCCTATTGGCTTCTTCTTCGCTAACGGTACCTTCCTGCTGTTGTCCTGGCTGCTGACGGATGAACAGTTTATGCACTGGGGCTGGCGCGTTCCGTTCATTTTCTCCGCGATTCTGGTGCTGATCGGGCTGTATGTCCGCGTGTCCCTGCATGAATCGCCGGTCTTCGCCAAAGCCGAACAGGCGGGTAAAAAAGTACGGATCCCAATGGGAACGCTGCTGAGCAAACACCTGAAAGCGACGATCCTCGGCACGTTCATCATGTTGGCGACCTACACGCTGTTTTACATCATGACCGTCTACTCGATGACCTACGGCACCTCGCCGGTTCCGGCCGGGCTGGGTATTCCGCGTAATAACTTCCTGTGGATGCTGATGATCGCGGTGATTGGCTTCGGTCTGATGATCCCGGTCGCCGGCTATCTGGCCGATATCTATGGCCGCCGCCGCACTATGATCGTCGTCACCTGCAGCATGCTGGTCTTCGCCTTCGTCTTCCCCTACCTGCTGGGATCCGGCGAACAGTGGCTGGTGATGGCGTTTCTGGTGCTGGGCCTGAGCATGATGGGCTTCACCTTCGGTCCCATGGGCGCGCTGCTGCCGGAGCTCTTCCCGACGGAAGTTCGCTACACCGGCGCCTCATTCTCCTATAACGTGTCGTCAATTCTGGGGGCTTCAGTCGCGCCCTATATCGCCGCCTGGCTGACCAGCAACTATGGGCTGTTCTACGTCGGCGTCTATCTGGCGGCGATGGCGACATTGACGCTGATCGCGCTGCTGCTGATCAAAGAAACACGTCACCAATCCCTCGATTAAACACCGTGGGCGAAGGCATCCGTCTTCGCCCCGATGCTTTTCCCACAGTCATTTGTGCTTTACGGGCGTAGTATACTTCGCCAGACTAACGCATTGACTGTGTGTTGCCGCGCTGCGGCAGCGCCTTACATTCACTTTCCCAACACACTGACGGCTTATGAAGATAGGACTTTTTTACGGCTCCAGCACCTGCTACACCGAAATGGCGGCAGAGAAAATCCGCGACATCCTGGGTGCGGATATGATCGAACTGAACAACGTCAAAGATGTCGATCCCCAACGTATGGAAGACTATGAAGCGCTAATCCTCGGCATTCCGACCTGGGACTTCGGCGAAATTCAGGAAGATTGGGAAGCCATCTGGCATCACCTGCCGACGCTGAAACTACAGGGAAAGATCGTCGCGCTCTACGGGATGGGCGATCAGCTGGGATACAGCGAGTGGTTTTTGGATGCGCTGGGTATGCTGCATGAGCAGCTACAGCCGCTGGGCGTAAGATTCATCGGCTACTGGCCGACCGAGGAGTACGATTTCATCAGCACCAAACCGCTGACGCCCGACGGCAAGCACTTCGTCGGACTGGCGCTGGACGAAGTGAATCAGTACGACATGAGTGAAGACCGCATCCAACAGTGGTGTGAGCAGATCCTGCGAGAACTTAAAGCGCTATGCCAATCTGAACAGGCGTGACGTCCGCCGCCGGGATACGGCGATTTCAACCATATCCCGGCGCGTTTTTGCGACCGTTAACGACGCTTCTGCGCCCACCATTTGGTGCGAGCGGCTGGCGTGAGGAAGCTCCAGGCGACGAAGCGGCTCTGCTTCTGTCCCTGCGCCATATCCACGGTTTTAACGCTCTCCGCGCCCACCTCATCCAACACGCGATACAGATCCGGCAAATTCTCTTTGCGTGAGACCAGCGACGTAAACCACAGGCATTGACGTGAGAAAACCGCACTTTCGCGGATCATCTGCGCAATAAACGCTTTCTCCCCGCCTTCACACCACAGTTCATCTTCCTGCCCGCCGAAATTGAGCGGCGATCGCTTGTCCAGCCCAAGGTTGTGCAGCTTCCGGCGCGAGCCCTGCTTCGCCTCGTTGGCCGAGGCATGGAATGGCGGGTTGCACAGCGTCGCATCAAACAGCTCATTTTTGTGAATGATGCCGTTGAGGATAGCCTTACTGTCTTTCTGACGACGCAAGCGGATGGTTCGGCTTAGACCGGGATTGGCGGCGATGGTCGCATTGGCCGCCTGCATGGCCTGTGGATTGATCTCGCTGCCGGTGAAGCGCCAGTCGTACTCACGCTGACCGATCAGCGGGTAAATGCAGTTGGCGCCGCAGCCGATATCCAGTACGGAGGCGTCACGCGGCACCTGAGACTGATTATCCTCGGCCAGTAGATCGGCAAGGTGATGAACATAGTCCGCCCGTCCGGGGATCGGCGGGCAGAGAAATCCCTCGGGTAAAAACCAGTGTTCAATCTGATAGAACTCGTGCAGCAGCGCCTGATTCAACGTTTTGACCGCGTCCGGATTGGCGAAATCAATCGACTCGTCGCCGTAGTCGTTCACATGAACGAACGGGATCAGCGCAGGATGCGTGAGTTTCAGGGCGGTAAAATCATAGCGGCCGCGATGGCGGTTGCGCGGATGCAGCATATTTTTCTGCGCGGCGCGTTTTTCTGCAGGCGTGGTCATCGGCTTCTCTCTTGTTGAACGACGCGTAAGATACCCGCTGCGGCAAATCGCGTAAATCGCTGCGGGCATTTTTCTCACGTATCGGCCCGATCGACAGCGCCGATTTTCTTCGCCTGCCGGCGAAGGGCGAGAAATTCAATACTACAACCGCGGGCGTGCGGAAGCGTTATCGAAACGGGGGGCGAGGAAAATCATTCAGTAGCGAACTGCGGCCCCAACGCGAAGAATATCCGCATGGCGGCACTGAGTTCACCACGCGAGCGCAACATTAAGCGTCATTACCCTGCGCAGCGGTCCTTCCGCAGCAAAAGCTGACGCAGATGCCGCCACTCATCCCGCCCCATACTGTCCGAGGAGAGCCATAGTCGCTGTTCCAGAGCTGCGCCGTCCGCTGCCCGCAGCGACAGCAGAATACCGCTCTTCAGCATCCACGGCCGTTTGACGATGCGCCACTCTCGCTGCTGCCAGCGCAGATGACGTTCACCGTGCAGCGAGATCGCGCCGTGGCGAGATTTGATATTGCGCTGGCTACGAATGAATCCGAACATCACCAGAGACACCAGCCCCAGCCATAGCGGCGCATAACCACTCGGCCACGGGGCCAGCAGAATCAAGAGCACCATAATCCCGTGCACCAGCAGAGAGAACAGCTGCATGCGCCAGGAAACTTTAAGATCACATTGCCACTGGGCCACGGTGTTTATTTCGCGTCTGAATAAGGGAAACCATGCGTTTAAGCTCCAGATCTGATGGCTCGCCGTGATTCATCAGCCAGTTGAACAGATCGGGATCGTCGCACTGCAGCAGGCGGACAAAGGCGCTTTTGTCGCTATCGTTCAATGCATCGTAGTCATGCTCGAAAAACGGCATGATGGAAATATCCAGCTCACGCATGCCGCGCCGACAGGCCCAGTGAATGCGTGCTTTATCATTGATATCCATATGATCGCTCACTTTGTTCAGTCATAGCCTTCAGTGTAACCCTATTTTGTTCGATGATATTAAACCAATAGTAATACTTTGACATATTTTAGCGCAGTATCGGCATCGGCATTGCTCACTCTGCGTAGCGCCTCGCGCATTCGTCATCGCCACCCAATAAGCGCTTGCAAACCCTTGCCGCTCTTTTACCATTAGACCATTGCTAAACACCCCTCATCGCAGGACTGTAACCATGGCTAATACAATTCCATCACACCCTTTATTCCCGTCCGCCCTTCCCGCCACGCTCATGACGCTAGAGGATTGGGGACTGGTCACTCTGGTCGGCCCCGACACCGTCAGCTATGTGCAGGGGCAGGTCACCACCGACGTGACGGCGCTGCAGCCTAACCAGCATGTCCTCTGCGCCCACTGCGACGCCAAAGGTAAAATGTGGAGCGACCTGCGTCTGTTCCATCACGGCGAGGGACTGGCCTATGTCGAACGCCGCAGCGTTCGCGACGTGCAACTGGCCGAGTTGAAAAAGTACGCCGTCTTCTCCAAAACTACGATGGCGGCCGATGATGAAGCCGTACTGTTGGGTGCCGCCGGGCAAGGCGTCCGGGAGCAACTCGCCCCCCTGTTTAACGCCTTACCAGATGCCGATAACGCCGTGGTGCAAGAGTCGGGCGCGACGCTGCTGCATTTCACGCATCCGGACGAGCGTTTTCTATTGGTGCTGTCGGCCGAACGCGCGGCGGCCCTACTGAATGCGCTGGAAGGTAAAACGCAGCGAAATAACAGCACCCAATGGCTGGCGCTTGATATCGAAGCGGGCTACCCCCTGATTGACACGGCAAATAGCGCACAGTTCATTCCACAGGCAACAAATTTGCAGGCTTTACAGGGGATTAGTTTCCTTAAAGGATGCTATGCGGGGCAGGAAATGGTGGCGCGCGCCAAGTACCGCGGCGCCAATAAACGCGCGCTGTATTGGCTCGCGGGCACGTCGACGATCGAACCCGCGGCAGGTGACGATCTCGAGCTGAAGCTGGGAGACAACTGGCGTCGTACCGGCACCGTGCTGGCGTCCGCGCGTTTGCATGACGGACAGCTGTGGGTGCAGGCGGTGTTGAATAACGACCTGGAAGCCGACAGCGTGCTGCGCGTGCGGGACGATAGCGCCAGCACACTGTCGATTCAGCCGCTGCCTTATTCACTGGAGGAGTAAGCGACCCCATCCGCGACGGCCTAAAACGGTGCGTCGCAAGGCGTGCGGCGAAGATGACCTTCCGGGATTCCGCCGCAGGCCTGCCACTTCCGGTAAATCCGTTACGGCAGCGCCAGCATGACGACGGCGTTTTCCGCGCGGTAATGTTATTGGCTTATGGCGCACGCAAACTCGACGCGGGCCGGAAAAGCACAATCGCTCATTCCCCGTATGCATGGCCGTCTTGGCCAGCAGTGCAAAGCCTTTCAGTCACGACATCTGATGAGCGACACGGCTTGATGATGTTAAACGTAAAGATAAATCGCCAGGAAATGGCACAAGCTCCCCCCCAGCACAAATCCATGCCAGATAGCATGGTTAAAGGGGATCCGCTTGCTGGAATAAAAAATGACGCCCAGCGTATAGATCGCCCCGCCGACCGCCAGCAACACCACGCCGCCGAGAGAAAGCGTAATGGCCAGTTCATAAATCACGATCAGCGATAGCCAGCCCATAACCAGATAGGTCACCAGTGAGAGGATCTCAAATCGGTGCGCAAATGCCATTTTAAATATGACGCCCAGTAGCGCCAGACTCCAGATAGCAATCATCAGCCATACGCCAACGGCGATTTCAGGCCCACCATCAAAAACGGGGTGTAAGTACCCGCAATCAGCAGGTAAATCGCGCAGTGATCGAACTTTTTCAGCCAGCGTTTGGCGTTTTGATTAGGAATGGCATGGTATAGCGTAGAGGCCAGAAACAGCAGAATGACCGTGGCGCCGTAGAGGCTATAACTGGTGATAGCGATGGCATCAGCACCATTTTTTTCCGCCTGCGTCAGCAGTAAAATCAGGCCGATGATGCCTAACACTAATCCGACCCCGTGACTGATGCTATTGGCGATTTCTTCCGCCAGCGAATAACCCGAATCCAACACCTGCTTCTTCATGACCTACCTCTTGAAATATCCTTTTCGCCGCTCAATGAGGCAAAAAGCCCAGGCGGATGATGTGACCGCCACCAGAGTAACGGAGAACCTTTTCAGTGTACACGCGTACGCTGAAATAATTATAGTCCTCACGATATGGCCGTTGTTGCCTTCAATCCTGCATTTCAATGTCGCCAAGGTTGCCTTACAATTGGGCACCTTCCTTTATGGAGATTATTCAGATGTCCCTTGCCGTACTGGACTTCGGTCCCCTCACTGACGTCGTCGCATTCTTGATGGAAGTCGATAAACTCAAAAGCGTCAAACGCCGTTCCAAAGTGATTGGCACTGACTGTCAGGAAGATTCTGCCGAGCATAGCTGGCATTTTGCTCTGGCGGCGATGAGCCTGGCGCCTTATGCGGGAAAGGACGTTGATATTCAGCGCGTCATTCAAATGGCGCTGATCCACGATATCGTGGAGGTCGATGCGGGCGACGTGCTGGTTTACGATCTTCAGGGGCGTGCCGAAGTACACGATCGCGAAGTCGCCGCCGCCATACGGCTGTTCGGTCTGCTGCCGGAACCGCAGCGCAGCCGCTTCCATCAGCTGTGGCTGGAGTATGAAGCAAGCGAAACGCCTGACGCACGCTTCGCGCTATTGATTGACCGCCTGATGCCGGTGTTAATGAATCTTCACAACGGCGGTCAAAGTTGGGTGGAGCACGGTATTCGCTTGGAACAGGTACTGTCGCGGAATGACTTCATCAGAGAGGTTTATCCTGAACTGTGGGGCTATCTCAGCCATCATCTCGAAGTTGCACAAAGCAAAGGCTGGTTGAAGTAGTCATTCCGGTCTGTTGCCTGTCGCTTACGCCGCGCAACGACCGGCGCTCCTCTCAGTCTTTCAATGGCTTATGGGCCGTTTCTTTGGCTGACCACAATGCCCATAGCGTGATCGTCAGCGCCAACGTCACATAGAGTGAAATCGCCAGCGACGTGCCGTAAGACGTGAACAGGCTCGTAATGATCAGCGGCGCAAAACCGGCGCCCACAATGCCCGCCAGCGTATAAGCCAAAGACGATCCCGCATAGCGCACCTGCGTAGGAAACTGCTCGGTGATGAACGCCGCCTGCGGCCCATACATCGCCGCATGGATCAGCAGTCCAACCACGACCGCCAGACATATCTGCACCGGCTGCGTACTGTCGAGCAAGGTGAAAAAGACGAATGTCCACATGATTGCCGCCAGCGCGCCGCCCATGTAAACCGGTCGCCGACCAATACGGTCAGACAGAATTCCGAACAGCGGGATAGCAATAGCATTGCCGAAAGCGCCCAGCATGGTGGCGGTCAAGGCCAGCGGGCGCGGCAAGTTCAGTACCGTTGTCACATACGTCAACGTAAAGACCACCACCAACGCATACAACACATCTGAGCCGATGCGCGACCCGCCGGCGATGAGCAACGAACGCAGATGCTGTCTAAAGACGACGCGAATGGGCGCCTGCGTAATGTGTTTACTTTTCTCTAGCTTGAGAAAGGCGGGGGTTTCACCGACGCCGCTGCGCAGCCACAGGCCGAATACGACGAGTACCAGACTCAGCAGGAAAGGAATACGCCATCCCCATGCCTGAAAGCTTTCGGGCGAAATGGAGAGCGTGATCAGCGTGATAAAACCGGTGCCGATGAGCGTACCGCAGGAAGGACCGACCTGAGCAAACGAGGCGTTTCGTCCGCGCTGATGGGGTCTGCCATGTTCCATCGACAACAACACCGCCCCAGCCCATTCGCCGCCCAGCGCAATGCCCTGAATAAAACGCAGGGTGACCAGCAGCACGGGACTCCAAATCCCCCAGCGGGCGTAGCCGGGCAGCAGTCCCATTAACGCCGTCGTGACCCCCATGATCACCAGCGTGGCAACAAGCACAAACCGCCGCCCCAGCACATCTCCCAGATGACCAAAGATGATCCCGCCGATAGGCGTGAGACGTAGCCGACCGCGTAGGTGGAGAAGGCCAGGATCGTGCCCACCAGCGGATCGAATGACGGGAAGAAGATATGGTTAAAGATCAGCGCCGCCATGATGTTGTAGACGGTAAAGTCATACCACTCCAGCGCCGTACCTATAGCGCTGGCGGCCGCCAGCTTGCCGGTGTTCGGCGTTTTGGCGGCGAGCGGCACCGCCTGTCCTGCCGTTTCAGTCGTCCCGATATTCATCATTTCAGCTCCTGTGCAGTCAGTTGCCAACTCAAGGCGTAGTGCAAGACATCATGAAGAGATACATTCAAAATCTGTGCCGCCATCGCCGCCATTGACTCACCGGCAGCCGGAGAACCACTTTCCAGCACCAGTAACGGCAGGAGCGCCGTAGGTTCAGGAGACGCATTCGGTAGCGGCGTGCTCAGCGCGGCATCAGGCAGAAGCAGGCTGCTGCTGACGAATCCCGCGACGTCGGACAGCGATTCCCCTAAATGAGCGATACGTTCGATCAGGTCGCCCTCCTCTGGCGGGGCGAGGGTAAGCAAGCTCAAATGACTCCCTGTACCGCACCCGGTTACCGCCGTAATAGCGCACACCCGCCGCAGCGGATCCCGCATGCGCCGAAGGTTGATTTGCGACCATTCCGTTTGGTGGGAAAAGGCCGCCTGATAGGACGGCGAAGTAAAGCACTCCAGCGATGTCGTTTTGTATAGCCCCAGATATTTGCGTCCGCCCTGCAACGCCTGATAACGCGTACCGGTCAGGAAGCCGGGAATACGTACCCGCTCCTCCACGTGTTCGCAGTCGTACCATCGGTTAAAATCCGCCTCATCCTCTGCGTCGACGTCCGTGGCGACAAGCAGCATCCCGTTGGGGGTCACAGTCATGAATTTTCTCCTGTTCATTGAAATGAGACGTCAAGGCCGCCGTTGAGGCATCGTTCAATCGACAACGCCCATCCCAACAACGCGTTATCCTGTAGCGGCAATCCGGCCACCATCAGGCCGACCGGCGCATCGCCCGGTTGCTGGCACGGCAGGGAGACCGCGCAGCCGTCCAGAAAGTTGATGATGGAAGGGTTTCGCAATGCCGCGCCGTTGACGCGAAAATAAGTCGCCTCATTAGCCTCAAGCTCGGCAATGGTTGGCGCGATAAAAGGGACGGTCGGCATCAGTAACGCATCGTAACCTTGGATTTCGATGGTCACCCGCCGCTGCCACTCAGCACGCTGGCGCATCAGCAAAGCAGCGTCTCGCTCGCTCAGGGCCGCTCCACGGCGAATGCGCGACAGCACACGCGGGTCATACTCGGCGGCATGCCGCGCGATCAACGACTGATGCCAACGCCATGATTCCAGCGCGGTGAACCCGCCTGCGGCATTGATGGCGGCCAATTCCGCAAAGGCCGTACAGGGAACCGTTTCGATACGTGCTCCAGCCCGCGCCAAACGCCACAGGCTGTGTTCGAACGCCGCCCCCACCGCGTCATCTAATCCGTCCAGCACCAAGGTTTGCGGCACCCCAAATCGGGCCTTCGACAAAGGCTGAGCCTGGGGCGACAGAGGCTGATGGGAAAGGACCCCGTCCAGCGCGAGGCAATCGGCGATGCCGTGGGCGATAACGCCAACGGAGTCTAGCGACGGCGACAGCGGCAGCACTCCCGTATCATCCATCCGCCGGGCCGTAGGTTTGTAACCGGTCAGACCGCAAAAAGCCGCCGGAATCCGCACCGATCCCCCGGTATCGCTACCGACCGCGCCCAAACACATACCGTCCGCCACCGCGACCGCCGCGCCGGAAGAGGAGCCTCCCGGAATGCGGCGATTTTCCCGGTTCCACGGATTGGCTGGCGTCCCGTAGTGAGGATTTATCCCCAAGCCGGAATACGCGAACTCGGTCATATTGGTCTTCCCCACCACGACCGCGCCCGCGTGAAAAAGACGGCGGACCACACCCGAATGCGCGGCGGCTGCCGGTGCTGACGCCAACACGCGGGAACCGGCAAGCGTCGGCTCGCCCTCGACGTCGAACAGATCTTTGATGGCGATCGGCACGCCATCCAACGCTGAGCGCGCCCCGCCTGCCGCACGCCGCTGATCTGACGCCCGGGCCTGCTGACGGGCCTGTTCGGCGTAGACCCGGGTAAAGGCAAATGCCCCCTCTCCCTGTGTATCGGCAATCTGCATCAGTGCGTCCTCGGTTAACGTCGCCGACGTCCATTCGCCCTTCGCCAGCCCGACGGCGGCCTCCTGCAACGTTAACGCGCCCATCACGCCACCACCGGCAGTAAAACGCTGGAATAGCTGTGGCTGATCGTGCGTCCCAGATGTTCATCGACCAGCGCCATGCGAAACTCCGTCGCCGGGCGGATCCCGCCGATCGCCGTCATCGTGCCGCAGCTCATGGCAAGTCCGTCCGCCAGCATCGGAACATCGGGCGCCAGATAGCGTTGTAGCAGCGCCATCGGCGGTTGCAGGCTGGCCAACGTGCCTTCCTGATACAGCCGATACTCCCCGTCTTCGACGATCCACGATCGTAGGATCAGCGAATCCCAATGAGCCATCACCTCGCGAAGCGGCCACGCTTCCCGCGCGACCGGTTTGGCGCATAGCTGTTTTGACAGCGCCACGTTCTGCGCCTCCAGTTGGCGATCGGTATGATCCGACGCCAGCGAAACATAAAGCTCGCCGTGATAGGAAAAGATCAGCGGTTCGGCCTCGCCGGAGCTGGCGTTGCCGACGACTTCGACGAGGGAGGATTGCGTCAACTGGTTCGTCGCCACGCGGTAGAAAAGCGGGATTGCACTGGGTTGAGGCACGCCCAGCGCCTCCAGTTCCCGGATATGGTGCATAACCGCGTCGCGATCGCGGCCGGTCCAACCGGCGATCACCAGACGATCAATCTCGACCTCAATTAACTTTTCTGCTGATTTTTCCAGCACATTGAAGATCAGTTTCATGACGTTGCCAGCCTCTCGATAAAAAGCACTGTGAAATTTCACACGATTTTCAATTAAGGAATAAGCGATTTTCGTGCCATGTTTTGTGTACTATGGTGAAAGACTTTTCTTTGCAGGAGCGACACGTGAAGCACGTCGATGAACCCCATCAGGTCTTGCCGACAGCGGAAGAAGCCGGACTATCGCAGAACGAGCTGGCCTATCGGCGATTCAAACAGTTGCTGGTCACACTGAGCTACAAGCCCGGCGAATACGTGAATACGGCGCAGGTGATGAATGCGCTTGAGATGGGTAGAACGCCCGTCAATCAGGCCATTCATCGACTGGCGAACGAGGGATTGCTGCAGGTCATCCCGCGTAAGGGGGTGATGGTCTCGCCGCTTTCGATTAACGATGCGCTGGAACTGATCGACGTCCGTCTCGCGAACGAGAGCCTGTGTATACGACGCGCCTGCCAGCGCGCCACAGCGGCGCAGCTGACCGAGCTGAGCGAGTTGAATCAGGAGATCGAGACCGCCTGTCAGGCTCGCGACCGAATCAAAATGATGACGCTGGACCACGAATTTCATCAGATGCTGGCGCAAATCGCGGGCAACAGCACCCTGACGGACATTCTCAGCGTCTTGCACGCCAGAGCGCAGCGTTTTTGGGCCAGCACCTTGTCCCGAGAAAGGCATATGCAAGAGGTGGTTGAAGAACATCGCGCCATCATCGAGGCGCTAATGCGGCAAGACGCCGCCGCCGCGGAAGCCGCGATGGAGGCGCATATCCTGTCGTTCCGCCATGCGCTGCTCCACACCTTTTAATCGCGCTACGCCGATTAAAACAGCGCGGGGGCTTGCCTCGCAGCAAGCCCCCGCGCTTCTTGCTAAAACGTCACCTGAGTCATGGCGAGACGCCGTCAGACGTAGTCGCTGACGGGAACGCAGGAGCAGAACAGGTTGCGATCGCCGTACACGTCATCCAGGCGCTTCACGGTCGGCCAGAACTTGTTCGCGGCGCCGGCCGGGAACACCGCCACCTCCCGCCCGTAAGGGTGAGTCCACTCGGCGACCAGCTCGGTTTGAACATGCGGCGCATTGACCAAAGGATTATCGTCCAGCGGCCACTCCCCCCGCGCCACATGGTCGATCTCTTCCCGTATCGCCAGCATGGCGTTAATAAAGCGGTCCAGCTCTACCTGACTTTCCGACTCCGTCGGTTCTATCATCAATGTGCCCGCGACCGGGAACGACATGGTTGGCGCATGGAATCCGTAGTCGATCAGCCGTTTGGCGATATCCAGCTCGCTGATCCCGCTGGCTTCCTTCAGGGGACGGATGTCCAGAATGCACTCATGCGCAACCCGGCCGCCGAGGCCGCTGTAAAGCACCGGGAACGCCGACTGTAGGCGCGCCGCCACGTAGTTGGCGTTAAGAATGGCGTTTTGACTGGCCTGCTTCAGCCCTTCTGCGCCCATCATGCGGATGTACATCCAGCTGATCGGCAGAATCGAGGCGCTGCCGAACGGTGCGGCGGAAACGGCGCCCTGCTCAGTCAGCACGTCGTCGATCTTCACGACCTGATGCCCCGGCACAAACGGCGCCAAATGCGCTTTCACGCCTATCGGCCCCATCCCCGGCCCACCGCCGCCGTGAGGGATACAGAAGGTTTTATGCAGGTTAAGATGCGAAACGTCCGCGCCGATAAAACCGGGAGAGGTAATGCCCACCTGCGCGTTCATGTTGGCCCCGTCGAGGTACACCTGACCACCGTACTGATGCACAATCTGGCACACTTCGCGGATCGTCTCTTCGTAGACGCCGTGAGTCGACGGATAAGTCACCATGATGCAGGCCAGCAGATCCCCGGCCTGCGCCGCTTTCTCCCGCAGATCGTGCAGGTCGATATTACCCTGCTTGTCGCAGGCCACCACGACCACCTCCATCCCCGCCATGTGCGCGGAAGCCGGGTTGGTGCCATGCGCGGAGCTCGGGATCAGGCAGATCCGCCGCTGAGACTCGTTGCGGCTTTCATGATATCGACGGATGGTCAGCAGGCCGGCATATTCGCCCTGTGCGCCGGAGTTCGGCTGCATACAGACGGCATCGTAGCCGGTCAGCAGAACCAGCCACTCGCTGAGCATTGAGATCATCTGGCGGTAGCCCTGCGCCTGCGCCGGCGGACAGAACGGGTGCAGCTCGGCGAATTCGGGCCAGGTGATAGGCAGCATTTCCGCCGCCGCGTTGAGTTTCATGGTGCAGGATCCCAGCGGGATCATCGCCTGATTGAGCGCGAGATCCTTGTTCTCCAGACGGTGCAGGTAGCGCATCATCTCGGTTTCGCTGTGATAGCGATTAAACACCGGGTGCGTCAGGATGTTGTCCGTCCGCCGTAGCGCAGTGGGCAACGAGTCTGAATCCGCGCTAACGTCGTGATCCAGCGCATCGATATCCAGACCGTGGTCGTCTCCCAGCAGGATCGAGAACAACGCCAGCACATCGTCGCGGGTCGTGGTTTCATCCAGCGAGATCCCCACGGCTCCTTCCAGATCGCTACGCAGGTTGACGCCGAAACTGAGCGCCCGACTCAACGTGGCCGCCTTGTCGCTAACCGAGACGGTCAGCGTGTCGAACCAGCGGGTATGCCGTAGCGTCACGCCGCGCTGTTGCAGCCCGGCGGCTAAAATATCGGTCAGGCGGTGGATACGGCAGGCGATGCGCTTAAGTCCTTCCGGTCCGTGGTATACCGCATACATCCCCGCCAAATTCGCTAACAGTACCTGGGAGGTACAGAGGTTGGAGTTGGCCTTTTCACGGCGAATATGCTGTTCGCGAGTCTGCATCGCCATTCGCAGCGCAGTGTTGCCCGCAGCATCGCGGGAGACACCGATAATGCGGCCCGGCGTCGCGCGCTTGTACGCTTCCCGACTGGCGAAGAACGCCGCATGCGGGCCGCCGTATCCCATCGGCACACCGAAACGCTGCGCGGAGCCAAAGACGATGTCCGCCCCTTGAGCGCCGGGAGCATCGAGCAATACCAACGCGAGCAGATCCGCCGCAACGCAGGTAATGACCTTGCGTTCATGCAGCTCGGCCAGCAAGGCTCGATAGTCGTGCAGTTCGCCGGTCGTACCCAGCTGCTGCACCAGCACGCCGAAGACGCCGTCATCCTTCAGCGCCGCCTGCGGATCTCCGGTCACGATATCGAAGCCGAAGGTCGCTGCGCGCGTCCGGACAACATCCAACGTTTGCGGATGTACGTCTTCTGCTACAAAGAAGCGGTTGGCCTGCTTGAGCTTGCTGACGCGTTTGGCCATCGCCATCGCTTCCGCCGCCGCAGTGGCTTCGTCCAGCAGCGACGCGGATGCCACCGGCAGGCCGGTCAGGTCCTGCGTCACCTGTTGAAAATTCAGCAGCGCTTCGAGCCGTCCCTGAGACACCTCGGGCTGATAAGGCGTGTAAGCGGTGTACCACCCCGGATTTTCCAGCACGTTACGCAGGATCACCGGCGGCATCTGCACGCCGTAGTAACCCATGCCGATATAACTTTTGTAGATCTGATTACGGCTGGCGATCGCCTTCAGTTCCGCCAGTGCCTGATGTTCCGTGACGGCATCCCCGACGTCGGGAGGGCTGGGTAATTGGATATCCGGCGGGACGATCTGCTGAATCAGCCTATCCAGCGATTCTGCGCCGACCGCCGCCAACATAGCCTGTTGCTGCTCGGCGGTGGATCCGATATGGCGTTCAACAAAAGCGCTATGGTGTTCAAGTTGACTAAGAGTCTGGGTCATTACGACATTCCTGCATCAAACCACATCCAGCACGCGCCGTTAACGGCGCCCCGAAAGATCGCCCTGCCGGGCGCGAACGACGCTAGTGCGCGTCGTCCTCCTCATCCAGAAGCGTCTGGTAAGCGGCAGCATCCAATAGGTTGTCCCACTCCGCGCCGTCGGCAGGCTTAATGCGAAATAGCCAGCCGCTGCCGTAAGGATCGCTGTTAACCAGTTCCGGCGCGCCTTCCAGCTCGCCGTTGACCTCCAGCACTTCGCCGCTCAGCGGAGTGTAGACATCTGACGCGGCCTTGACCGACTCCGCCACGGCGCAGTCGTCCCCGGCGTTGAACTGACCGCCCACCTCGGGCAAGTCGATAAACACCATATCGCCCAGCAGCGCCTGCGCATGCTCGGTGATCCCGACACGATAGGTGCCGTCTTCGTCCGCCGCGACCCACTCATGGGACGAGGTATATTTTAATTCCGCAGGTACATTGCTCATTGCCACCTTCTCCTTTTAGACAAAACGGTTAAATCTCAATCAGGGCTTTTCCTGCACGGACAAAATTGGGTTTCGTTACTCGGACGGGGACTTCGCGCTGACGTATGCGCACCACCGCCTGTTCGCCGATACCCTCCGGGACGCGAGCCAGAGCGATGCTGACGCCTAAGGAGGGCGAGAACGATCCGCTGGTGATCACGCCTTCGCGAACCGCACCGCTGGCATCAGTGAAATGCACCGGCAGACCGTTGCGCAATACGCCTTTCTCGGTCATCACCAGCCCAACCAACCGATCGGTGCCTTTGGCACGCTGGCGCTCCAGCGCTTCGCGACCAATAAACTGACGATCTTCCGGCTCCCAGGCGATCGTCCAGCCCATGTTCGCCGCCAGGGGTGAAACGCTTTCATCCATATCCTGCCCGTACAAATTCATACCGGACTCCAGACGCAGCGTATCGCGCGCGCCAAGCCCCGCAGGCTTGACCCCTTCGGCCAGCAACTGTTGCCATAGGCCGACCGTCTGCGCTTTCGGCAGCGCGATTTCGTAGCCGGACTCGCCGGTATACCCGGTGGTGGCGATAAACCAGTCGCCGCTCTGCACGCCGAAAAACGGCTTCATCCCCGCCGTGTCTTCGCGCTGTTGCGGCGTCAGCAACCGCTGTACTTTTTCCTGGGCCAGCGGTCCCTGAATCGCGATGAGCGACAGATCGTCACGCTCCTGAATCTGCACCATGAACGGTTTGGCCTGCTCTTCGATCCACGCCAGATCTTTTTCTCGCGTGGCGGAATTCACAACCATCCGGAAAAAGTCTTCCTGTAGAAAGTAGACGATCAAATCATCTATCACGCCGGCAGAGGGGGTCAGCATGGCGGTGTAGAGCGCTTTACCGGACTGCGTCAGCCGGGCGACGTCGTTCGCCAGCAGATGGCGTAAAAACTCGCTAACGCGAGCGCCATGCAAATCAACGATAGTCATGTGCGATACATCGAACATTCCGGCGCTCTTGCGAACCACGTGATGTTCTTCGATCTGGGAGCCGTAGTGCAGCGGCATCATCCAGCCATGAAAATCCACCATTTTGGCGCCGTCGGCCACATGTTGTTCATACAGCGGGGTTTGCTTAGCCATCTTTTCCCTCTACGTTAACCGTGCTTGGTTACAGCGGATGCGTCCAACGCAAACGTTATCTCTGTCTTTGAACTTACCACCGATGTGGGTTCATCACCACACGCCTTACCATAAGTAAATCTATATAATATAGAGTAGGAAAAGCGTCATTATGTTATCGCCACACCCACTTTTTACGCTACTAAAAACAAAATAATCAGCATATACCAATGACTATATTCACATTTCGTCTTTAATATAATAAATATCGCCTGACACCCCCTATTTATTAAAAATCGACATACGACAAATGCATTAGATAATGTAATGCGAAAAAGTACGTAAAATTAGATTATTTCAGGCAAGGAGAAGACCGTTCAGAAAGGAGGTCCGCAGACCTTATAGACGAAAGCGACCAGGTTGCGATCCCCGTCACGCTAGGTTGCCATCCAGTAAGGGTTAGGCCGAGAGCAATGTTGAAGAAAGGGGTGAGATGCGAATGAGCAGGCAAAGAAAAAGGCGGCACACCGCCGGTCTGTCATGACCGTGATGTGCCGCCCGCATCGAACGCGTCTGGCTTAGATCAGATGCGCGATGTTGACGTTTTCCATCAGATAGTGGTTGTCGGAGTAATCCACCGGAATGGCGATCACCGCCGGTCCGTCGACATCCATTGCCTGATGCAGTTTTGGAATCAGTTCTTCAGCCGACTCAACCGCAAAGCCTTTCGCACCGAACGCTTCCGCATAGACTTTGAAATCAATCGGTCCGAACTTGACGCAAGATCCGCGGTTGTATTTCTTCTGTTCCTGAATCTCAACCATGTTGTAGGCGTTATCCACCCAGATGATATGCAGGACATTACAGTTCAGACGAACCGCCGTTTCCAGTTCCATGCTGGACTGCATGAAGCCGCCGTCGCCGGATACCGACAGCACTTTCTGGCTCGGATTCACCAACGCAGCCGCAATCGCCCACGGCAGCGCCACACCCATGGTCTGCTGACCGTTGGTCATCAGCACCTGACGTGCGCGGAAGCTGTAGAGGTAACGCGCCAGCCAGATATGGAAGCTCCCCATATCAACACACAGCGTGACGTCTTTATTGACCAGATCCTGCATCGCACGAACCAGACGCAGCGGATGGATAGCGAAGCCGTTCATGTTGATGGCATGCGTCGCCAGCTGATGACGCAATTCGCGACGTTCTTCCAAAATACCGATGGAATCGGAAGACAGGCGAATCGGCGAATTCAGCTGTTCATTAAGCATATCGATGGTGATGCAGATATCCCCAACCAGCTCCAGATCCGGACGGTAGTCGCATTCCAGTTCGGACGGCAGCACATCGATGTGTACCAGCGTCGCATTACCGGTGTTCCACAGGGCCGGCGCATATTCCACCGGACTGTAGCCGACGGTGATGATCAGGTCAGCCTGCTGAAGCAGTTTGTCGCCCGCCTGGTTATTGAACAGGCCGACACGACCAGCGAAATGGTCGAAGTGCTGCTGATCGATCACACCGGCCGCCTGATAGGTGCTGGTGACCGGCAGCTGGCTGCGGTGTAGCAGGCGACGCAGCGCATCCGCGTTTTTCGGCTGGCTGGCCATCAGGCCCAGCAGCAGAATCGGGTTTTTCGCTTTTTCGATCATCTGCGCAACGCGTTTAACGTCCGACAGAGGCGCACTGTTCAGCGTCGGCAGGTTTGTCGCGGCCAGCACAGGGCTTGTGACCGGATCGTTGACAATATCTTCCGGCAGGCTGATGAATGAAGCGCCCGGGCGACCGAACTCGGCGGCGCGGAAGGCGTTGGCCAGCACTTCAGAAATCGCCGAGGAAACAGGAATTTCCGCGCTGAATTTCGTGACCGGTTTGAACAGGCTAACGGTATCCAGGCTCTGGTGCGTCAGCTTCAGTCGGTCGGCGCGTTTCACCGCTCCACCCAGCGCAACAATCGGGTCGCCTTCCGAGGTCGCCGTCGCCAGACCTGTTACCAGGTTGGAACAGCCCGGACCGGAAGTCACCATGGTAACGCCCGCTTTCCCCGTTAGACGGCCGATCGCCGATGCCATGAACGCCCCGTTGGCTTCATGACGTACGGGGATGGTCTGGATCGTTGAGTCAACAAGAGAATCAAAAACGCGGTCAACTTTCGCGCCAGGAATACCGAAGACGTATTTGACCCCTTCCTGCTCCAGATGTTTAACGATCAGATCCGCACCGCAAGCCCAGTGCTGTTGACCATCCTTATTTTCCATAACATTTTTCCTATGCATTTTTGTGCTTTCTTTTCAGTACCTTGATGAACTTTAGCTTTCCACGGAGTGGATGACGCTATCGAGATCGTCAGGGGACAAGTTGGCTCGCAGAAAATCCTGATCCAGAGGCAGGTCGATGACTAATTTGGCAATGGTGCCAAATTGCAACACGCCGTTCTCCAGGCGGTAATCCAGGATATGTCCGCCGCCTTGTCGGCTATCAGTGATAAAATGCTCGTGATAGCCGGCGACATTGATCCCCTGAACATAAGCAGGGCTACGAAAACCGATAACGTTGCCCTTGCAGTTGTCGAAACGGAAAGTCGGTTGCTGGGCGATAGCTTCCAGCATCGGTTTATAAGGTCGTTCCTGGCGAGGTACCGTACGAGTTTCGACGTAGCTAAAGCAGCCATCGATTCGTAAAGCACAAAAAAGATTGTCTGTTGCAACAAAATCATCAATACGCTGATGAAGATCCTCACGACTGATCGCACGGTCAAACTGTATCTTTTCAGTCGGACGGAAGAAGGTCATTACGGCAAAAGGGGTTTTCTGATCGGGTTTGGCGGCGCGTGCGCTGCCATCGGAGCGCAGCTGGAAAATACGGCTTTCCATCGCCACCAACTCTCCGTCAAGATCGTTAAAGGTGCCTAATCCGAAATCACCATGTTCTAGCAGATCCGCCATGGTTGTACTGCCTTCGTACACGCCATTTATCAAGCCGCTCATCAATGAGGTTTGATAGATCTGACACTCTGGGTGGTGTTTTTGGTGCTGATGGACGAAGTTGGCAAGCTCTGCCATACAGGGGTCAACGCAGTTGGAATCTTTCATATCCCTTCTCTTCCGACGAGGTACGACATAAATTTAATTAATGTTTCCCTTGAATATTGCTCTCGTGAGATTCAAAGTTCCAATATAAAAACGTGACTATTTGGAGATCTAAAATATATGGAGTTACGTTATCTGCGCTATTTCGTCGCCGTCGCCTCAACGCGACACTTTACCCGCGCAGCTGAATCATTAGGGATATCGCAACCTCCGCTTAGTCAACAAATACAAAAGCTTGAACGTGAAATCGGGACGCCTTTGCTGAAGCGAATGACGCGCGGCGTGGAGATGACCGAAGCGGGAGAAGCCTTTTACCAGGACGCCAAGCAGATACTCGAACTGACCGACGCCGCGATGGATCGGGTGCGGTGTATCGCTCGCGGAGAGAGCGGCGCGATTAATGTGGGGTTTTCTTGCGCAGTCACCTTCCATCCATTAGTGCTGAAAATGCTGCGGCTTTACCGTCAGCGCTTCCCCAACGTGCAGATGCAGCCGCAGGAAGAGCACATCAATGAGATTCTGGAGAGCCTGCGTAACCGCAGCACGGACATCGCCTTCGTGCGCCTGCCCTGCGACATCGGCGACGAGTTCGACGGTGAAATTCTGGTAGAAGAGGATATGCGGCTGGTGTTGCCGGACAACCATCCGCTCAGCGATCAGCAGGAAGTGCATCTCAGCCAGATGGCGTCAGAGCCGCTGATTATTTTCCCGCGCGAACTCTGTCCCAGCCTGCACGACATGATCATTCGCGCCTGCTATCTGGCGGGCTATCAGCCTAAAATCAACCCGCTGGCGCCGCATATCACGGCGACGATCAGCATGGTCGCTTCCGGCTTCGGCATCACGTTCATTCCGGAGTCTCTGTCCTGCATTCAGGCTGGCAACGTGACCTATCACAAAATCGATACGCCCCATCTCAATACGCAGATTGCGGTTATCTGGCGCAAGCACGATACATCAGCCACCCTGCATAATATGGTGCAACTGCTGCACGAGCACGAACAGGAAAAGTAAGCTCGACCCGCCGCTGACACACTGCAAGCGAGACCACGGCGAGCCTGACATTCAGGCTCGCCCGTTTTTGCGCGTCAAACCGTCAGAAATCGTAGCCGACGGTCGCGATGACGGAACGCTCAGCGCCCCAGTAACAGGTTCTCAATTCATAGCAGGACGCGATGTACGTCCTGTCCGTCAGGTTGTTGACGTTGACCTGTGCGTAAGCCCCTTTGAGCGAAGGGTTCCAGCTCCCTAGGTCGACCCGGACAGAGGCGTCCAACAGCGTCACGGAAGGCAGTTGCAGCGTATTGGCATCATCGGCCCACTGCTTGCCGATGTGGCGGATGCCAACGCCAGATTGATGCCTGCGCCCGCGTCATACTGCGTCCACAGCGAGGCCATCTGCTTCGGCGCCAACACCGGCGTGTTGCCGTCGTTGCCCTCCACGGTCTCTTTATATTTCACCTTGCTGTAGGTGTAACCCGCGATGACGCTCAGCCGTTCGGTGATCGGCGTTCTGGCTTCCAGCTCCAGCCCCTGGGACTGCACCTTGCCGACCGGCTCGTAGTAGTTACCCACGATGTTGCGGGTAGCGACGTCGTTTTGCGTCAAATCGTACACCGCCGCGGTATATAACGCCTTGGTGCCACGCGGCTGGTATTTGATCCCGCCTTCAACCTGTTCGCTGCTCATCGGCTTGAGCGGGTTTCCCTGCGAGTCCGCGTACAGCGCGGGCGTGACCGCCTGACTGTAGCTGACATAAGGCGAAATACCGTTTTCAAAGGCATACAGCAGCGCGGCCCGCCCGCTGAAGCGTTCATCATCGCGTTGGCCGCGGCTATCCGTGGTCAGGTTTTTATTGTCGAATGTGATCGCGTCATAACGGCCAGACAGCGTCAGATACCAACGCCGCCACTGCATATCGTCCTGCACATAAACGCCGGTCTGCTTGTAGCGCCGCTGTGAGTCAAAACGATAAAAATCGGTGACTGCATCCCCGCCCGACTGGCCGGTAAATGGGTCCAGCAACGTAGCCGTACCCGATGCGTCCCACAGGTTGTTGGTGAAGTACTGGAAATCCACGCCGAAGAGGGTTTTGTGTTTGACGTCGCCGGTATCGAAATCCGCCGTCAGCTGATTATCGACGGCATACGCATCCAGCGAAGAGGACTCTGCGGTGTAATAACGCGACAGTTTGTCCGTCTCTACGCTGCTCCAGCCGTACTGATAAATTTGCTGAATATTGACGTTGGAGTGGACGTAACTGGCGTTTTGCCTGAACGCCCAGGTATCGTTGAACCGGTGAGAGAATTCATACCCATACATCTGCTGATTACGCTTGTAGTCATCCAGACTTTTCTCTCCGTCAAACAGGCCGCGCGCGAGTTTGGGCCCTGATAGGCGTAGACGCTGCCCGCCGCGGGCACGGAGCCGTGATAGCCCCCCGCCGGATCCTTCTGCAGATACGCTTTCAGCAACAACGTGGTGTCTTCATCCGGCTGCCACAGGAGAGAAGGCGCAATCGCATAGCGCTCCTCGCGCGGGCCGTCATACATGGTGTCGCTGCTGTGGGTCAGCCCCGTCACACGAAACGCCCAGTTGTCATTGATGCCCTGCGTGTAGTCGAACGCCGCGCCCCGATCGTTATGGGTGCCGGCGCTGAAGCGGAAGTGCCTTCCGGGATAAACTGCGGCCGTTTGGAGGTCATCATCACCAGACCGCCCGGCACGCTTTGTCCGTACAGAGAGGACGAAGGGCCTTTAATGACGTCAATACGCTCCAGGAACCAAGGGTCGATTTGCAGGCTGTTATGACTGCCGCTGTCGCTGAGCACGCGCAAGCCGTCAAGGAAGGTGTTGTTCACATCAGCGCCGTGGAATCCACGTAATGAAACCGTATCAAATCGCGTCGCCCCACCGGAAAAATTGGTGAAGACGCCCGGCGTATAGTTCAGCGCCTCATTCACCGTCATCACGTTCTGATCGCGCATTTGCTGGCGAGTCACCACGGAAACCGACTGGGGGGTCACCACCAACGGCTTATCGGTTTTAGTCGCGCCTTGTGACGTCGTAGCGGTATAGCCCGCGGTCGGGGATAGCGCGGACTCCTCGGGCTGAGCTGAAACTTCGATGACGTCTTCAGCCGCCAGCACGAAGGCAGGCGCTGTCAGCGCAACAAGCACGCTGTAATAACGTAATAAAGGAAGGGATGACATGCGATAGGTTCCTGAATAAGCGCCTGGACAGTGGGCTTCCCTTTTCAGTCACTGTGCGCATATCACGCAAAGCGCATCACATCAGGCGGAAACCTATCGTTCGGAAAGCGCAAAAAAACAGTTAAGAGTAATAATAATTATTACCATTATTATTTACACATTCAACCCGTAAAGTTTGCGGTTTTCACATAATTCTGTTTCTTTTTGAAGCGCAGTTACGCTTCACAATCCTCTGATGCCAGTGCAGGGATGAGGGAGTGAACGGCGGGTGGATAACCCTGCCCGGCACAAGTTGTATTCAGGAAGGTTTTCTATATGATAGTAATTATCATTATCGTCATGGTGAAAGACTATGTTGACCGCGTTGATTGCCGCCTGCGGGCTATGGGGAGTCACCTGGTACTTCGGTAAACCGCTTTCCAGCGCCTGGGGGATTCTGGTTCCCGTCACGCTGATGCCTTTGCTGCTGCTGCCCGGCATCGACCTGCACTCACTGAAATACATCGTCACCCTGGCGATGCTGGCGACGTTAGGGATGCTGTTTCATGAACGATTGCGCCACTATTTGCTGCTGCCGTCTTGCATTGCGCTGGTGGGCGGACTGACGACGTTATCCGTGACGCTGCGCGGCATTTAGCGATAAAACAATGAGGCAAATTGAAATAAGAAAAAGAGTCTTGGGGAGATAATCGTGAGGATAAAACCGGGGAATAATACGTGGTGCGAAGAGAGGGACTTGAACCCTCACGTCCGTTAAGACACTAACACCTGAAGCTAGCGCGTCTACCAATTCCGCCACCTTCGCACATGAGATTTTCTACGTATTAAGTACTGCGCGATCTGTATCACCAGCTTGGTGCGAAGAGAGGGACTTGAACCCTCACGTCCGTTAAGACACTAACACCTGAAGCTAGCGCGTCTACCAATTCCGCCACCTTCGCAGGTACTGTGCAATACAAATCAGTGTGGTGAGGTGGTGCGAAGAGAGGGACTTGAACCCTCACGCCCGTTAAGGCACTAACACCTGAAGCTAGCGCGTCTACCAATTCCGCCACCTTCGCAAACCAGGGACATAACGTCACGCAATGTCACCACGGGGGCGAATTCTAGAGATTTTACGGCCAAGGTCAATGATTATTTCCCCTCTGTGCGAGGGTTTGCTGCAAAAAGCGGCGGTCAATCAACCGGAGCAGGCGCGATACATGCCTGCAACCAGTCCACCACCACCTGAATCCGCGGGGCCAGAAAACGTCCGGCCGGGAACATGATGTAAAGCGGCATGGGCGGAGGCGGTAGGTCCGGCAGAATCTCGACCAGTTCTCCCCGTTCGATAAGGGGTCTGAGACTCCTGCGCGGCCCTTGAATAATCCCCAGGCCGGCCTGTGCGGCGGCGATATACGCATCTACCCGCTGACGTCCACCCATGTGGGCAAACTCTGCGTGAGCAACTGCCCTTCCTGAACAAACTCGAGGGGATAACGATGCAGATTACGCAAAGAAAAATAGCCCACCATCCGATGACCGGCCAGCTCGGCCAGCGAGGACGGAATGCCGTGCGCAGCACAGTAATCCACGGAGGCGCAGGAGAGCTGCGGCAGCGACGGCAGTTGACGGGCGGAGAGCGAATCATCCTCAAGCTGCCATGCCCGCACGACGCAATCCACGCCCTCGCGCTGGATATTAATCGCCGCGTCGTTGGCGCTCAGCACCAGCCGGATGCCCGGATACTGGCGATAAAACGCCGGAAGCGCAGGAATAACCAGTTCGCGGGCCATCGAGTGCGGCATATCAATGCGCACCTGCCCGCTAGGCTGCTTCCGCTGCTGGGTGAACAGGGCATCGCTTTCATCGAAAGCCGATAACAGCTGCGTGCAGCGTTGATAATAAAGCTGCCCTTCATCCGTAATGCGAACCTGACGCGTTGTCCGCTCCGCCAACCGGACGCCCAGCCGCAGCTCCAGTCGTTTAAGCGTCTGGCTTACCGTCGCTCGTGGAAGCCCCAGACTCTCGGCCGTGCGGCTGAAGTTTTCCGTTTCCACGATGCGGACGAACACGCGCATCGCCTGTATCTGATCCATGAGCAACGTCCACAGGATTGTTTGTTATTTACAAACAGTGTTGCACGAAATGCGTGATTTATCTCCATTTCGCAAACAACCACACTGGCATTCTTATTTTCTATCGAGGACATCAGCATGCAACAGAGAACATTAGGCCTACAGGGCCGCAAGTTTCCGCACTGGGACTGGGTTGTATGGGCATGAGCGATTTTTATTCCACCCATCAGGATGCCGACGAATCCCTTGCCACCCTGCACCGCTCGCTGGAATTGGGCATCACGCTGCTGGATACCGCCGACATGTACGGGCCCTATACCAATGAGCAACTAGTGGGAAAAGCGATTAAGGGCAAACGCGACCGCGTCTTTCTGGCGACCAAGTTCGGGATCGTGCGCGATGCCGTCAACTTGGACGAACGCGGGATCTGCGGCAAACCGGAGTATGTACGTCAGTCGGTGGAAGGCAGTCTGAAGCGACTTGGGGTGGAGACAATCGATCTTTACTATCAACACCGGGTCGATCCCACAGTGCCGATCGAAGACACCGTCGGCGCGATGGCCGACCTGGTGAAAGAGGGCAAGATTCGTTTCATCGGATTGAGCGAAGCTTCCGCCGCCACGCTGGAGCGTGCGCATCGCGTTCATCCCATCACCGCGCTGCAAAGCGAATATTCATTATGGACTCGGGATGTGGAAACGGACATTCTGCCGACCTGCCGCACGCTAGGCGTCGGTTTTGTTCCCTATAGCCCGTTGGGGCGCGGTTTCCTGACCGGCGCTATCCGTGATTTGAACACGCTGGCTGACGACGATTTTCGTCTCAAAAACCCGCGCTTTCATAGCGATAACTTCACCCGAAACCTGCGTCTGGTTGAACATGTGGAGACATTGGCGAAGGAAAAAGGCGTGACGCCCGCGCAGCTGGCGCTGGCCTGGGTGCTGGCGCAAGGGGAACATATCGTACCGATCCCCGGCACCAAACGACGCCGCTATCTGGAGGAGAACGTCGGCGCGTTGGATGTGACATTGACCGCCGCGGAACTGGCCGCCATCGACACCCTGTTTCCGCTACAGGCCGCCGCGGGCGAGCGCTATGGCGCAGAGGGCATGAACACCATTAATAACGACTGACTCTCTGCACGTGGAACCCCCGCGACTTTCCGCCGCAGGGGGAGCATGCCGATTTAAGTGCGCGATTTGGATTTGGCGCCGCGTCCCATAACCGATTGATACACCCGGAAACGGCCGTTCTGCGCCAGCACTTCGTGGCTGCCGAACGTTTCATCCAACAGCGCAGGATAAGGCAGGAAGGCGTTGGCGACGATACGCAACTTGCCGCCGATGTTCAGGTGCGCCGCCGCGCCGCGGATGAGCGCTTCCGCCGCATGCAGGCTGGTTTGCATCCCGTCGTGGAATGGCGGGTTGGAAATGATCATGTCGAAACGACCGGCGACATCCGAGTAGACGTTGCTGGCGATGACGGCGCCTTCCAGCTCGTTACGCGCCAGCGTCGCCCGGCTCGCTTCCAGCGCCGCCGCGTTCACATCACTTAACGTCAGACGGATTTTCGGCGCGCGCTGGGCAAACGCCACGGCCAAAACACCCGCGCCGCAGGCGATATCCAGCACTTTACCTTTCGAATGCGGTTCCAGCGTGCCAAGCAGCAGCTGGCTGCCGTTATCCAACCCATCGCGGCTAAACACGCCCGGCAACGTACATACCGGTACGCCGTCGACATCATATTCATGCCACCAGCGCGCCAGATCAAAGGCCGGCGTCTGTTCCAGACGGCCGTGGTACAAACCACAACGACGCGCACTGTCGATTTTGGTCAGCGCCGTCAGGTCCGCCAGCAGCGTTTCCGCGCTGCGTACGCCGCTGCGGTTCTCGCCCACCACGAAAATATCGCAGCCGACGGGCAACAACGACAGCAGGTTGGTCAGCTGGAACTGGGCTTCCTGCTTGCTTTTCGGCCAGTAATAAATCAGGGTGTCGCAGCCCGCTACCATGTCAGCATCGGCCAGCAGGGCGAAATGTGCCGCATCGCCCATTGTCCGGTTTAGCTGCTGCCAGTGGTGGTACTGCATCGTGTGCACGCGGACGTCTTCCGCCTCAAACTGGGCGGGCAAGGTATCTTGCAAATCACCGGCAAACAGCACGCGGCGGGTGGAAAAATCATCGCTGTGACGCAGTATCACTTCACTGGCGGGGGTAAATGCGGACATCAGGCTTCAAACTCCTCAATTAACTGAGCGACGATTATAGAGGTTTGTTGCCGCATGTTCGATGGGTTTGCTAGCATAGCGGCGCATACTCGCGCTCCGGACAAGGTAAGGCATGACATCACATCGGGACAGGCTGCTACAGCAATTGGGCATTACGCAGTGGACATTGCGCCGCCCCGCCGCGCTGAAGGGCGAAATCGCCATCAGCCTGCCGTCGACAGTGCGCCTGCTGATCGTCGCCGATCCGCTCCCTGCAATCGATGATCCGCTATTGCAGGATGTGCTCAGAAGTCTGCAATTGACCCCCGAACAGATCTACAGCCTGCTGCCGCAGCAGGTGGAAATGTTGCCGGACACCCGCGATTGCCCGGCCTGGTGGCTGGGCGCAACTCCCATGCAGCCGCCGCAAGGCGTGCAGCTTACCAGCCCGGCGTTGTCCGAGCTTGACCATAACCCGGACGCCAAGCGCGCGCTGTGGCGGCAAATTTGTCACTATGAACACGATCTCTACCCTGACCTCCGCCGATCTGACGACAGCCTTTCAGATTGAGCGCCTAAGCCACGCCTTTCCGTGGACGGAAAAAACCTTTCTCAGCAATCAAGGCGAACGCTACTTCAACGTCAAACTCAGCAACGACGCGCAGATGGTCGCCTTCGCGATCACGCAGATCGTGCTGGATGAAGCCACGTTGTTCAATATTGCGGTCCATCCCGAACATCAGCGTAAAGGTTACGGCCGGGCGCTCATGGAACATCTGATCGCCGAGCTGGAACAGCGCGGCATTCTGACGCTGTGGCTCGAAGTCCGCGCGTCAAATCAACAGGCTATCGCGTTGTATCAGTTTTTGGGTTTTAATGAGGTTTCCATCAGGCGGAATTACTATCCCACGACAGAAGGTCGCGAAGACGCCATCATTATGGCTTTGCCCCTGGGATAATCCCTGTCAGACACTTACTGGCGGGCGAGTAGCGAATGCTTCCAATCTTGGCATAAAAATTGAAATGGAAATTATTCTCAATTAGAATGCCGACCTCTTTTTTTATATTCAGGGACTGAAGGAACTCGATATTCATTATGTCTGCGGTTAACGTACCGACCACGCCTGATTTTTGTCAGCTCTACCAGCAGCACCACGGCTGGTTGCAGAGCTTGCTGCGTAAACGCCTGGGAAACCGGTGCGACGCATCCGATCTGGCGCAGGACGTTTTTCTACAGTTACTGATGAAACCTCGCGAGTTCGACAGCCACCACGGCACCCGCGCTTATCTCAGCGTTATGGCGCAGGGAATGTGCGTCGATCTTTGGCGACGCAAGGCGCTGGAACAGGCCTGGCTGGAGTCGCTACAACACCATGCGGCGGATGCCTCCCTGTCGGCCGAACAGAGCTCCATCGTGCTGGAAACGTTGTTTCAAGTGGACGGCATGCTGCGACATCTCCCGGAAAAAACGCGCTCGGCGTTTGTGATGTCGCAAATTCAGGGGATGACCTATGCGCAGATCGCTTCGGTGCTCAACGTGTCTGAACGTATGGTGAAAAAGTATATGACGCAGGCCATGCTGCACTGCATTCTTCTCGAAACAGAATCCGACGCCGAACCGCCGACCCGGTCCCGCTAATTCAATCAGGTCGATACCCTTATGCCGTTTCCCCCTTCCCCACCGCCCAAGCCCGGTTTTGAGTCTCTGCAAGAGGCGGCGGACTGGTATGCGCAATTGCTGGAGGAAGAGGATGAGCACAGTGAGCTGCGCCACCGCTGGCAACGTTGGCTGGATGAAAGCGCCGAACATCGTGAGGCGTGGATCTACGTGCAGACGATTAGCCAGCGCTTTCAACCGCTGCGGGGCGAGCTGCATCAGCCAAGTACGGATGCGCTTCTGCGCTCGCCGCGCGTCAGCCGCCGTCGGGCGTTGAAGCTGACGGCACTGCTGACGTCGGGCGCGCTGCTGTCCTGGATGGGCTACCGCTACACCCCGCTGCGCGGGTCGCTGCTGGCGATGGCCGCCGACAATCGCACCGTGACCGGCGAGATCAAGCAGGTGACGCTGAGCGATGGGTCGCGCATCTGGCTGGACACCGCCAGCGCGATGGATATCCGCTATACGACCACAGAGCGGCAGTTGATTCTGCGCTCCGGCCAGATTTTTATCGCCACCGCGCCTGACCAACAACGGCCGTTTATCGTGGTCAGCGACCAAGGCAGAATGCAGGCGCTCGGCACGCGCTTCAGCGTCAGCCAGCAGGACGAGAGCACGCAGCTCAACGTGTACGACGGTATCGTCGCCGTCACGCCCCGACAGGAGGGCGGCATGCGACGCATCACCGCCGGTCAGCAATGGCGTTTTACCGCCGACGGTCAGGGAACGCTCGATCGTTTGGACAGCCTCGACGCCGACTGGCGCAAGGGGAAATTGAGCGCCGACGACACCCCGTTGGGCGAGGTGATCGCCCGACTGTCGCGCTACAGGCGCGGCTATCTGTCCTGCGCGCCGGATATCGCCGCTCTGCGGCTGATGGGAACCTTCCCGCTGGACAACACCGACAGGGCGCTGGAGATGATGTCCAGGGCGCTGCCGATCCGCATTAATCGACGCTTTTCCTGGTGGGTGACGGTAGAAAAAAAAGTTTAACGATTTCTACCGTCTTGGTTCCCTTTTTAACCGTTCGTTCGATTCAGTATAAAAACAGGCTTTATTTCTTTTGACTCTGGGTATTAAAGGCTATTCCTATGTTATTCACCGCACCACCTCGCGCTCTCCGGCCGTTGGCTCTGGCCGCCCGTCTTTTTGTACTGGGCTCACCGGCTGTCGTTCTTCATGCTGCGCCTGCCAGCGCGGCGGACAACGCCGCCGTGCAGCACTACTCCATTGCCGCGGGGGCGCTAAGCGAACAGCTTAATCAATTCGCGCGCCAGTCCGGCATCGATCTCGCGGCTAATTCATCGCTGACCAATGGCCTGAACGGCAAAGCGCTGAACGGCGATTACGGTGTGGAGAACGGTCTGACGACGCTACTGCAAAGCCACGGTTTGCAGGCGGTGAAACAGGCGGACGGCAGCTTCCTGCTGCAAAAAACGCCGACAGAGGACGAATTGGTGGTGGTCGCGCAGGTGAACCATCAGGGTATGACGGAAGGCACCGGTTCCTATACCACGCGCAGTATGAGTGCGGCGACAGGGCTGGCGCTGTCCCCCAGAGAGACGCCGCAATCAGTCAGCGTGGTCACCCGCCAGCGAATGAACGAACAAAATATGACGTCGCTGGATGACGCGATGAGTCAGACCACCGGCGTTAACGTGGTCAATCAAAGCTCTTATCAGGTGAAATTCCAGTCGCGCGGCTTCAGCATGGATAACGTGAAGGAGGATGGCGTGAGCTCCTCTTTCCAGAACAGTATCGCGGATATGGGCGCCGCCGAAGCCTCCAGCGAGTCGCCCGATCTGGCGATCTATGACCACGTGGAAGTCTTGCGCGGTGCCTCTGGCCTGACGCAGGGCAGCGGAGAGCCGGGCGGCACCGTCAATCTGGTGCGTAAAAAACCCACTTATAATTTTCAGGGCTACGTCAGCGCGGGCGCAGGCTCCTGGGACAACTACCGCAATGAGGTCGATGTCTCCGGCCCCTTGAATGACGATGCGTCCGTACGCGGCCGCTTCGTCGGCGTTTTTCAGGATAAACAGAGCTCGGTGGACTATGTCGATAGCGAACGCCGGGTGCTCTACGGCACGCTGGCGTGGGATCTCACTCCCGATACCACGTTGACGACCGGTATTAACTGGCAGAAAACCCATACGGTGCCCGATCTATACGGTCTGCCGATGGCGACCAACTACAGCAGTCTTGGCCTGCCGCGCTCAACCTTCCTCGGCGCCAGCTGGAATCGGATTACATTTGAAAAGCTGAATACTTTCGCTGAACTCGAACATCACTTCGAGAACGACTGGTCGTTGAAAAGCGCGCTGAACTACACCCACTCCGATGCGGAAGGGAAGTTCGTCGGCATATTCGGCAACGGCACCAAGGGCGTGGACAGCAGCGGCACTGGCGCGCTGAATAATGCCATACAGCGACACAACCGCAGCAATCAGTGGGGATACAACCTGAGCCTCAGCGGCCCGTTCGAACTCTTTGGGCGCAACCATGAGCTGCTGATCGGCGGGGATTACCAGAAAGAAAACTTCGACAACCGGTTCGGCTCCATCACCCCACGCAATCCCACCGTCAACATTTACGCCTGGCAGCCGGATGCGCTGGATGAACCGAACTGGCCGGACTACACCTCACGCTATAAATACAATCTTTATCGCCGCGCCCTGTTCGCCACCACCCGTCTGGAGCTGGCTGACGACTGGAAGCTGATCCTTGGCGGACGTTACAGCAGCTATAACTACGACTACTACTACCCGTCCAGCAACGGTCGCCTGCATGTGCGCGATCAGTTCACGCCCTACGGCGGTCTGCTGTGGAACTTCGCTCCCGACTATACGTGGTATCTGAGCTACGCCGATATCTATCAGCCTCAGAGCGAAAAAGACCGCAACCACAACATCCTGCCTGCCATCACCGGCACAAACTATGAGACGGGGATCAAAGGCGAATTTTTCGACGGCGATTTGAATGCGTCGCTGGCGCTGTTCCGGATCATTCAGTCCAACCGGGCGATGGATGACCCGTCTTGCGATGAGGAAGGCGACAGCTGTTCCGTGGCCAACGGCAAGGTCCGTAGTCAGGGCATAGAGATGGAAGTGTCCGGCAAGTTGGCGGACGGCTGGCAGGTGTTCACCGGCTACACCCTGACCAACACCAAATACCTGAAAGCGGCCGAGGGCACGGAAGGCACGAACTACAGCACCTATACGCCGCAGCATATGTTCAAACTGTACAGCAGCTACACGCTGCCGGGCAGCCTGAACAAGTGGACCATCGGCGCAGGGATGACCACCCAGTCAGACACAAATACGCGTTATCTGGTACACCAAGGCGGCTATACGCTGTTCAATGCCAACGTCAGCTACAAGTACAACAAGCACCTGAGCTTTAATCTGGTGGGCAACAACCTGACGGACAAAGATTACTATCGGACGCTCAACAACCGTCATCGCGGCGGCTACAACTACTACGGCGATCCGCGTAACTTCATGCTGACGGCGAAGTGGGACTTCTGATGACGTTGATGACTCACTCTTTTAACGTGTTACGCCATGCAGACGCTTAAACGTTTTTATCAACTGGTCGCGCCGCTGTGGTTATCGGCGCAGGCAATAGTGCTGTGGCTGCTGTTGCTGGTCGTGATTACGCTGACGCTGTCCGTCGTCGGCATCAGCGTCCTCTACAACAACTGGAGCAAAGACTTTTACGATGCGCTGGCGGATTTCTTCCAGCACGCCTCGGTCGCCGATCTGATCTGGCGCTATCTGGCTACACCGCGCTGTTCGTCCTGGTGATTATCAGCGGCAACTGGCTCAAGAAAGCGCTGATATTGCGCTGGCGCGACATGATGACCCAGCACTATGAAACACAGTGGCTACAGGATCATGCGCATTATCGACTGCAACAGGACCCTCGGGGACGCCGGATAACCCGGACCAACGTATTGCCGAGGATATCCGACTGCTGTGCGAGCAAAGTCTGGAACTGCTGCTGTCGCTGCTGAAAAACGTCGTCGGCCTGCTGTCCTTTATCGCCATTCTGTGGAGCATCTCCGGCGTACAGACATTCACGCTCAGCGGTCATAGCTTCACGATCCACGGTTATCTGGTCTGGATCGCGCTGATCTACGCGCTGGTCGGCAGCATACTGACTCACGGACTGGGCTTTCCCCTGCATCGCACCAACCATCAGATGCAGAAAGTCGAGGCGGACTATCGTGCCAGCCTGATCCGGGTCAACAGCCACAGCGAACAAATTGCCTTTTATCAAGGCGACGAAATCGAAAACCGGCGGCTGCGCGACCGTTTCCGTGCCGTGCTCGCCACCGGCTACCGCCTGATGGGACAGGAATTTCGGTTGGAAATCTTCACCGTCAGCTATTTTCGTTTCAGCCTAATCTTGCCGGTTTTCGCGGTGCTGCCGCTGTATCTCGCCCATAAAGTGTCACTGGGCGCCATCATGCAGGCCAGAACCGCCTTCGGCTACGTGCTGGATGCCTTCGGCTGGTTCGTCGACAGTTATCGCCAGTTGGCGCGCTGGTCCGCCACGATCGAACGTCTCTGGCAGCTGCAACAGCGGTTAGAGGCGTTGCCGACGACGACGACGCGTACGCCTCAGGGAGAAGCGCTGCAAATTCACCAGTTGACCGTGCTGCGGCCACAGGGGCGGGCGCTGCTCGTCCCCTGCTCCGCGAAGGTGAAACCGGGCGAGTGGTGTAGCCTGCAAGGCGCCAGCGGGATCGGCAAAACCACCCTGTTGCGGGCGCTGGCGGGGCTGTGGCCTTATACGACCGGCCGCTGGTATCTGCCGGCGGGCCCCGTCCTGTTTTTGCCGCAAAAACCTTATCTGCCGCAGGGAACGCTGCGTCAGGCGTTGTCCTATCCGCAAACGCAAACATTCAGTGATGACGTATTGCTGGAGGCGCTGGACGATATGCAACTGGGGCATTTGAGTACACAACTGGACGCCGATGAGCCGTGGGCGCAAAGGCTGTCCGGCGGCGAGCAACAGCGGCTTTCCCTCATCCGGGCGATCCTGATGAAGCCGACGCTGCTGTGTCTGGATGAGGCGACCAGCCAGTTGGACGAGCAGACGGCGATAGAGGTCATGAAACGCTGCGCCGACATTTACCGGGCACCATCGTGCTCTCCGTCACGCATCAGTCGGTGCTGAATCCGCTGTTTGAAACCCAGATCCATCTTCAACCAGCGCCTCAGCCATAAACTGGCGAAGCCGGATAGCCGTTGTGCAGGCTATCCGGCCGTCAGCCTCGCCTTATTCAACCTCAACGCGTCAACCAGACAGCCCCCTCACACCTCGCGATAGATTTTCCGCGCGCAGGCTTTCATAATCGGTAGTCAATCATCAGGCTTCGCAGGGACAGATCGCCTATTTCGCGTTCCGGCCCCAGCATTCATGCACACTTGCCGTCAGCGCGCGCCCGGCAGCTTTTCTCCAGGAAATGAAGCTATGTCTCAGTCCCCGTCTGCGGTCGATCAACCATCGCGGCTGATCGTTTTTTTTATCCTGACCCTCCCGCCGCTGCTGTGGGCCGGCAACTTCATCATCGGACGTGCAGTACGCGACGAGGTCCCCCCGGTCACGCTGACGCTGGCGCGCTGGCTGATCGCACTGATCTGTATCCTGCCCTTTGCCTTGAAATACATCCGCCGCGATGCCGCGCGCTATCGGGCCTTTCCCCTGCGTATCGTCGCCATTTCCCTCTGCGGGATCGTTGCCTTTAGTCTGCTGACCTACATCGGACTGCATCATACTTCCGGCACCAATGCGCTGCTGCTTAACTCCTGTATTCCGGTGTTGATCATGCTGTTCGCCGGTCTGTTTTACGGCCAGCCGCTGAGGATCTCTCAGGCGGCGGGTCTGCTGATTTCATTCTGCGGCGTGCTGGCCATTATTTTTCACGGGGATCTGGCGGGGTTGCTGTCGCTATCCTTTTCATCCGGTGACCTGATGCTGCTGGGCGCAATGGCCAGCTTCTCGCTCTATACGCTGTGGCTGAAAAAAATTCCGCCCGAGGTTAGCCGTCTGGGGCTGCTGGGCGTGCAGGTGATTATCTCGCTGATAGCCATCTTTCCCCTATGGCTGTGGGAAAGTCGCAGCGGCGCGAGCGCGGTTTGGAATCACACCACCTTGTCGGCGGTCCTTTATCTGGGGATCTTCCCGTCTTTTATCGCCTACCTGCTGTTTGGCCGCGGCGTCGCGCTGATCGGCGCGGCGCGAGCCGGGCTGACCATCCATCTGATTCCCGTGTTCGGCGTGGCCTTATCGGTGCTGTTTCTGGGCGAGAAAATCCATTTTTATCATCTGGCGGGGATCGCGACTATTCTGGCGGGCATCTCGCTGGCGAGCCGCAAATCCGGCACGCGATAGCCATGTCAAAAGCGGAGTAAAGAAGAGGGATCGGGCAGGAGGTGCTGCATAAAACACAGGCGCCCCGCCGAAGCGGAGCGCCTGTGGGAAGTGCGATCCGGCGAAAACCGGACCGCGCTCATGACAAACAGGATTAGTCTTTGTCGCCCAGCAGAACGGATTCGAGCGCGATTTCGATCATCTCGTTGAAGGTCGTCTGACGCTCTTCCGCCGTGGTGACTTCCTGAGTGCGGATATGGTCTGACACGGTGCAAATCGCCAGTGCTTTAGCGCCGAATTCAGCCGCTACGCCGTAGATGCCCGCCGCTTCCATTTCCACGCCCAGTACGCCGTATTTCTCCATGACGTCGAACATCTGCGGGTCCGGCGTGTAGAACAGATCGGCGGAGAACAGGTTACCCACGCGCACTTTAACGCCGCGCGAGTTGGCCGCATCTACCGCATGACGCAGCAGATCGTAGTCGGCAATCGCCGCAAAGTCGTGATCCTTGAAACGCATACGGTTCACTTTGGAATCGGTGCAGGCGCCCATGCCGATAACGACATCGCGAACCTTCACGTTTTCGCTGACCGCGCCGCAGGATCCGATACGGATAATCTTTTCCACGCCGAACTCGGTGATCAATTCTTTGGCGTAGATAGAGCAGGATGGGATGCCCATGCCGTGTCCCATCACCGAAATGCGGCGGCCTTTATAGGTGCCAGTGAAGCCCAACATGCCGCGCACGTTATTCACTTCTACCGCGTCTTCCAGAAAGGTGTCGGCAATATATTTTGCGCGCAGCGGGTCGCCCGGCATCAGTACCACGTCCGCGAAATCACCCATTTCAGCATTAATGTGAGGCGTAGCCATCCTTATTGTTCCTTTTTCATCAGCGTAAACATTCGTTGTTCCGTCAGCCCGCAGGCTTACAGCATAGAGGTTCCATAGTCCATCGGCGACACGCCGAAATAGCTTGCCACGGTCTGCCCGATATCCGCGAAGGTGGGGCGATGACCGCGCGATCCCGGTTGCACCTGCGGACCGTAAATCAGTACCGGTACGTGCTCACGCGTGTGATCCGTACCCGGCCAGGAGGGATCGCAACCGTGATCCGCGGTCAGGATCAGGATATCTCCTTCACCGACCTTCGCCATCAGCTCCGGCAAACGGCGGTCGAACAGCTCCAGCGCGGCGGCATAGCCAGATACGTCGCGGCGGTGGCCGTAGGAAGAGTCAAAGTCGACAAAGTTGGTAAACACGATCGTGTCGTCGCCAGCGGCGTCCATTTCTTTCAGCGTTGCATCGAACAGCGCATCCAGACCGGTCGCTTTGACCTTTTTAGTGATGCCGACGTTAGCGTAGATATCGGCGATCTTACCGACCGACACCACGTGACCCTTTTTCTCATCCACCAGCTTTTTCAGCACGGTAGGCGCTGGCGGCTCTACGGCAAGGTCGTGACGGTTACCGGTGCGCTGGAAGTTGCCCGCTTTATCCCCCACGAACGGACGCGCAATGACGCGGCCGATGTTGTAGCCGCCCTCGGTCAATGCTTCCCGCGCGATTTCACACAGCGCATACAGGTTATCCAGCCCGTAAGTTTCTTCGTGGCAGGCGATTTGGAATACTGAATCCGCCGAGGTGTAAAAGATCGGTTTACCGGTCTTCATGTGTTCTTCGCCCAGCTCGTCCAAAATTACCGTGCCGGATGAATGGCAGTTGCCGAGATAGCCGGGCAGGTTGCCGCGCTCGACCAGCAGGTCTAGTAGCGGCTGAGGGAAACTGTTTTTCGTGTCGTGAAAATAGCCCCAGTCAAACAGGACCGGGACGCCGGCGATTTCCCAATGGCCCGACGGGGTATCTTTCCCCGAGGAGATTTCGCTGGCATGGGCATAAGCCCCGACAATGTCAGCTTGCGCATCCAAACCTGCCGGGAAACGGCCGGTTGATGCTTCCGCCGCCTTGCCCAGACCCAGGCGGCTCAGATTCGGTAAAGACAGCGGTCCCTGACGTCCTTGATCGGCGCGACCTTCCGCACAGGCCTGCGCGATGTGGCCCAACGTATCCGAACCGACGTCTCCAAACCGCTCGGCGTCGGCGGCGCTGCCGATACCAAACGAATCTAGCACCATAATAAATGCACGTTTCATGTCACTCTCTCCTGCGTTCTTTTCTGGGGCCATGCGCCACACACTATTCGACAGCGTCGGCATCTGAGATGTTCAACCGGCGATAAATCATCGGATGCGCCTCCGATGCTCGGTCGCTCACCGTCACCGCTGCCTGAATTTGCTGTGCGGCCTGCTGCCATTGCACTTCGGTATTGGCATGAATAATGGCCAGTGGACGCTGAGAATCCACGTGTTCTCCCAGGCTAACCATGTCGCTCAATCCCACGCTGTGGTCAATAGTATCATCTGGTCGCAGGCGTCCACCACCCAGTGATACCACTGCCATACCAATGGCGCGGGTATCCATAGCGGCAACCACACCTTCTCGTTCGGCGAAGACAGGTTTACTCAGCGTGGCGGGCAACAGATAGCGTTCATACCGCTCGACGAAATCGGTCGGACCGCCCTGTGCGGCGACCATACGGCCAAAGACCTCCGCCGCCCGGCCGTTTTCCAACACGGCCATGAGCTGTCGCCGGGCATCTTGCGCCGAGTTGGCCAGTTTCCCCGCCACCAGCATCTCTTCACACAGCGCCATCGTGACGTCGAACAGCCGCGGATTGCGCTGTGCGCCGGTCAGGAAGTTTACGGCTTCCCGGACTTCCAGCGCATTGCCCGCGCTGGATGCCAGCACCTGGTTCATATCGGTCAACAGCGCGCTGGTTCGGCACCCGGCATGATTGGCGACACCGACGATCGCGCGCGCCAGCTGTTCTGACTCCGCATAGGTCGGCATGAACGCCCCAGAGCCGACTTTGACGTCCATGACCAGCGCATCCAGTCCTTCCGCCAGCTTTTTCGCCAGAATAGAAGCGGTGATGAGCGGGATCGTATCAACGGTGGCGGTGGTGTCGCGCGTGGCATAGAAGCGGCGATCCGCCGGAGCCAGAGAATGTGTCTGCCCGATAATCGCGACCCCCACCTGCTGAATCATTTCGCGAAAGCGATTATCGTCCGGGTAGATATCGAGACCGGGAATAGACTCCAGTTTGTCGAGCGTACCGCCGGTATGCCCCAATCCTCTGCCGGAGATCATCGGTACATAGCCGCCGCAGGCGGCCACCATCGGCCCCAGCATCAGCGAGGTCACATCGCCTACGCCGCCAGTGGAATGTTTGTCCACCAGCGGGCCGTTCAGATTGAGGGATCGCCAGTCCAGCACCGTGCCGGAGTCGCGCATCGCCAACGTCAGCGCCACACGTTCATCCATGGTCATATCATGGAAATAGATCGTCATCGCCAGCGCCGCAATCTGCCCCTCCGACACGGTATTGTCGCGAATACCGTTGACGAAATGGCGGATCTCCTCCTCGCTGAGCGGATGTCCGTCACGTTTCTTACGAATAATCTCTGGAATTAACAACAAGGTAGCGCCTCCAATCCGTGCTTTCGTACTCTTTCGCTGTACCGATAAGGGTGCCGCCAGCGGTGATGACTAATAATCGTTGCGTGCCGTTTCGATATCGCGCCCCAACGTGTTCAGCAAGCTGCTTAACAAGCCTGAAGCCCCGAAGCGGAAATGTCGCGCATCCGCCCAGCCCGCGCCCATGATGCTATCTGCCAGCTGCAAATAACGTGCCGCCTCGCCTGCGGTACGTACCCCGCCCGCGGCTTTGAATCCCACCCGCTCGCCGACGCCCTGCTCTTTGATCACGTTCAGCATGATCTCCGCGCTGTGCAACGTCGCGTTCACAGACACTTTGCCGGTCGATGTTTTGATAAAATCGGCGCCCGCGTTGATCGCGATTTCGCTGGCCTGTCGAATGAGAGAGTCCTCTTGAAGCTCACCGCTTTCAATAATCACCTTCAGCAATACCTGATGTTCTACGCACGCCTGCTTACAGGCTTGCACCAAATCAAACCCGCGCCGCGTCTCCCCCGCCAACATCGCCCGGTAAGGAAAGACCACGTCAACTTCATCCGCACCGTAGGCAATCGCGGCGCGGGTTTCCGCCAGCGCTATCGCGATATCATCGTCACCGTGCGGAAAATTGGTCACCGTGGCGATACGGATCTCGGGAGTGCCCTGATCGCGTAACGTCTTGCGCGCCAGCGGAATAAAACGGGGGTAAATACAGATCGCCGCCGTATACCCGGCCGGACTGTTTGCCTGCCGACACAGCGCGATCACCTTTTCGTCCGTATCGTCATCGTTCAGGGTCGTCAAATCCATCAGCCCCAGTGCGCGCTGCGCGGCAGCAGTTAAATCAGTCATATCGCCACTCCAAATGAAAGTCGACGGTGAACACCTCGTCTCGCCTGCCACGTTTATCGACAGCAAAGAGATCGAACGCCGAATCACCGATAAAAAGGACGCGTGCTACTGCCGCTATTGGACCACAGTAACGTGAATAATGTGTGCTGACGCTTCCCAGAAATAACAATAAGGCACAAAACGATGACTCGCTATCCCCGTTTGCGCAACAAAAGACCTCACGTTAAACGTCTGTTGAGGGTTGGTCCGTATTTTCCGTACAAAAATATAACCGGCGTAGAAGACATATAATATCCGTTGGCGTTATGGCATAAATAGATAGAGACCAAAGGTTTATAGCGCCCCAAATCGCAGATCATAAATCTTGACAGAAATTAAGATTAACAGTATTTAATAACCGCTCCATTTCCAGGATAATTTTATAAGGATATTTCTCGTGAAAAAACTCTCTCTTTCTCTTTGTGGATTATTGCTACTGTCTACTGTCGTCTGCCCCGTTATAGCGGCAAAAAGTGGGCTTGTGATTAATAAACCAAAGGATGATTCGGCGATGTGCTGTATCTCTGATGAGTGCTTCCCTTGCCCTTGATTTTATTCGAGGTAAAGAGGCCCACTACGGCCTCTTTATCCACTCCAAGGCAGTAACCTGTTAACACAGAAAATAAGTTAGATAGCATAGTCCCCCTACAGGGTTATGCCTGCGCGAATCGACACAGACAAGGACTTCTTCGTGGAGCCTATTGATTAATATAATCAAGTAGTGGCGATGAAGTTTAAATAAAACTTCACAAATAAATCTACCGTCATGATTTAAATAGGAACTCAAAAACATGGGGAGAACACCTAAGGGTCAAATAAGTTAACGCGCCGATTTTATTAATACTCCAAATATATTTCAAAATTCACTTTATCCTCTTATATCTGCCAACTATTTTTACGTTTTTTTTAGAATTATTGAGCAACCAACAAAATGATCGTTAAATTTTATTTAATCCATCATAAAATCATGCGAAATCCCAAAACATCGCGGCTGCCGATCATCGATGATATTGAGAATGCCGACTCAGCACCTGTATCAGAGAGATCGACGGCGCGAAAAAAAGCAGACGTTCACCTTTGGGCGCAGAACACCGTAAAATAGGCGTTTTCCTTTAGAGCGAGAAAGCCACGACGATGCAGGATGCGCCATCACCAGGCTGGTTTGTTTATATGCTGCGTACCAGCAGCGGCATGCTGTATACCGGCATTACCACCGACACTACGCGCCGTTTGGCTCAGCATCAGGCAGGCAAAGGCGCCCGCTCGCTGCGCGGAAAGGGCGAACTCGCTTTGGTATATCAGTGTGAGGTGAGCAGCCAATCTGTCGCGCTGCAGTGGGAATATCGCATCAAACAGCTGAGCAAAGCACAGAAAGAGCGGCTGGTGCGCGACCAGCCAGAGTCTATCGCCAGCTTTTTAGCCGAATTTAAACGCGATTGAACGGGTCGGCGAACTCCACTTTCCCACTGACGCCTTGAAAGTGATTGTCCGCCAGCGGGTAGATCTGGAAGGTGGATGAGGGGGCGTCTCGACCGCAGCTGAGCTGATGTTCCGACGCCGCGACAAAGCCAAAACGGGAAAAGTAAGCCGGATCGCCAAAAACGACCACCGCGGTGTAGCCGAATTCATTTAGCGAATCCAGACCTTCATACACCAGTTGCTCACCCAAGCCTTGCTTTCTCAGGCTTTCATCGACCGCCAGCGGCGCCAGTCCCACCCATTGAAGCTCTTCCCCTTCAATGCTGACCGGACTGAAAGCGGCATAGCCGACCACGCCGCCCTCATCATCCGTCGCCACCACGCCCAGCGTCAGCTGACCGTTTTCACGCAGCTCTTGGACCAGTTCGGCCTCAGCCGAAGTGGGAAATGACTGTCGTAGCAGGCGATCGATCCCCGGCGCATCGACAGGAATTTCAACACGAATCAACATGACGCCGGCGCGTGTGCCGGAGCCTGCTCCGCGCCCTCCCGCAGTCCTGATTCGACAAAATCCGCCAGTTGCAGCAGCGCCACACGCAGCGGAGTCGGCATGCTTTCCAGCTCAACGGCATCCATCAGATTCTTCACGTACAGTCCCAGTTCGGTATCCCCTTCGATACGCAGACGACGTTGGAAGAACAGAGTATCGGGATCTTCTTTACGCGCCGCGATCAGAATCAGATCGTTGGCATCGGCGCTGAACGTCACTTCTGCGACTTCGTTGCGGCTAACCAGCAGGCGACCTTCGCGCTGTGTCATAAACCAACACAGCCCCATATCCCGAACTTCAATCTGTAACCAGCGATCTTCCAAAAATTCCAGATCGCCATCTTCCAGCGCCTGACGGAACTGCCACTGCAGCAGTTGTTCCAATATCCGGCGCTGCAGGGAAAAGGGCGTAAACGCTAACGGTTTGCCCAGAAATCCCGGCCCCTGACGCACAATTTGCGCCCGTAGTTGTTCCAGCACTGGCGTACTCCTCTAAAGCTAAAGCGATATAGACGACACGATACTCTGACATCATTTTGCCACATTGCCGACTCGCGACGGCGGCTTACATCAACAATGTAGCCGGTTATCGCTCAAATCACGAAATACGCGCGTCTGCTATATTATTTTCATCACACTATATACTGGTTTAAATCAAAGTGTTGCCACAGCGGGTTAACTAAGATGCCTTTTCGTCAGAATTTTTAATTGACTGATAACCTGCTTCATCAATCAGACAACATCATTGATCGCCTCCGTTTAACGATAACGAAGGCCTTGATGAGTGAAGGAATAGGTATGGAACTGCTTTGCCCCGCCGGTAATTTGCCGGCTCTAAAAGCCGCTATTGATAATGGTGCAGACGCGGTGTACATCGGGCTTAAAGATGATACCAACGCACGACATTTCGCCGGACTTAACTTTAACGATAAGAAATTGCAGGAAGCCCGCAGCTACGTGCATCAGCATAAGCGCAAACTGCATATCGCCATCAATACCTTCGCCCATCCAGACGGTTTCCAACGCTGGCAGCGCGCCGTGGATAGCGCCGCACAGGCGGGAGCAGACGTCCTGATCCTGGCTGACCTGGCGACGTTGGAATACGCGGCGGAGCGCTATCCGCATATCGAACGCCATGTTTCCGTTCAGGCGTCGGCTACAAATGAACAGGCTATCCGTTTCTATCAAAAACATTTCGACGTCGCGCGCGTCGTATTGCCGCGTGTGCTGTCTATCCATCAGGTCAAACAGCTTGCCCGCACCAGCCCGGTGCCGCTGGAAGTCTTTGCCTTCGGCAGCCTGTGCATCATGGCGGAAGGACGTTGCTACCTCTCCTCCTATCTGACCGGTGAGTCGCCCAACACCGTCGGCGCCTGCTCTCCGGCACGTTTTGTCCGTTGGCAGCAGACCGACAAGGGGATGGAATCGCGTCTGAACAATGTGCTGATTGACCGCTATCAGGATCACGAAAACGCCGGCTATCCCACGTTGTGCAAAGGTCGCTATCTGGTGGACGGCAAGCGCTACCATGCGCTGGAAGAGCCGACCAGCCTGAATACGCTCTCGCTGTTGCCGGAGCTGATGGCGGCGAATATCGCGTCAGTGAAGATCGAAGGCCGCCAGCGCAGCCCTGCCTACGTCAGCCAGGTCACGCGAGTCTGGCGTGAGGCGATCGACCGCTGCAAGGCATCGCCGGAACACTACTCTCCCACCCCCGAATGGATGGACGCCCTGGGCGCCGTCGCCGAAGGCACGCAAACCACGCTGGGCGCCTATCACCGTGAATGGCAGTAGTCAGGAGAACACTATGAAGTATGCATTGGGAGCCATCCTTTACTACTGGCCCAAAGCAGATATTGAAGCCTTTTATCAGGCGGCCATGTCCAGCAGCGCGGATATCGTCTATCTCGGAGAGACGGTATGCAGCAAGCGTCGCGGCATGAAGGTCAATGACTGGCTGGAAGTGGCCCGTCAGGTGTCCGCCAGCGGTAAACAGGTGGTCATTTCCACGCTGGCGTTGCTGCAGGCGCCCTCAGAACTGAATGAGCTGAAGCGTTACGTCGAAAACGGCGACTTTCTGTTAGAGGCCAACGACCTCGGCGCCGTCAATATGGCCGAAGAGCATCATCTGCCGTTTGTCGCCGGACATGCCTTAAACTGCTACAACGCCTATACGCTGCGACTGTTGCACAAACAAGGGATGGTCCGCTGGTGTATGCCGGTAGAGTTATCACGCGACTGGCTGCAACATTTGCTCAATCAATGCGACGAACTCGGCTTTCGCGATAAATTCGACGTCGAGGTGCTGAGTTACGGCCATCTGCCGCTGGCCTACTCCGCCCGCTGTTTTACCGCACGATCTGAAAACCGCCCTAAAGATGAGTGCGAAACCTGCTGCATTCATTATCCGCAGGGCCGCAAGGTGCTGTCGCAGGAAAATCAGCAGGTATTCGTACTCAACGGCATTCAGACTCAGAGTGGATATTGCTACAACCTCGGCAACGAGCTGACGTCGATGGAAGGCCTTGTCGATATCATCCGGCTTTCGCCGCTCGGTATGGAAACGTTGGATGTGCTCGATCAATTTCGCGCCAACGAACACGGCGCGAAGCCGCTGCCGCTGTATCAAGAGAAGGAGTGCAATGGCTACTGGCGCCGCCTGCCCGGTCTGGAGCTGGTAGACTGACCTCTCCGGGTGCCCTTTACTTCAGGGCACCCGCACGCCTCATCCGCTATTTCCGCTGAATATTGCGTACTATGATTATTCGATAATATTCCGCGGTTAGCCTGCTCCCAGGTTGACCCTCAACCCGGTGAGCCATGCCTATGTCACAGCAGCCTGTTACTTTCTCCGTACTGGATCTGGCCCCTATTCCTACGGGGGCAACACCGCGCGACGCCTTTCACCGCTCTCTTGACCTGGCCAGACATGCAGAGCGATGGGGATACCACCGCTACTGGCTCGCCGAACATCATAATATGACCGGCATCGCCAGCGCGGCCACCTCCGTTCTGCTCGGCTATCTGGCGGCAGGCACCGAACATGTTCGGCTAGGTTCCGGTGGGGTCATGCTGCCCAACCATGCGCCGCTGGTGATCGCCGAACAGTTCGGCACGCTGGAATCTCTCTATCCAGGACGCATCGATCTGGGGCTGGGACGTGCGCCGGGCAGCGATCGCCGCACCATGATAGCGTTGCGGCGTCATTTAAAAGGCGAAGAAGATGATTTCCCCGCGGATGTTCAGGAACTACAGCGTTATCTGGCCCCTGCACAGCCGGATCAGGCGGTTCAGGCCGTACCGGGTCAGGGTCTTAACGTCCCGATCTGGCTATTGGGCTCCAGTCTATATAGCGCGCAGCTCGCCGCAGCCTTGGGGCTGCCGTTTGCTTTCGCCGCTCACTTTGCGCCGGACATGCTGATTCAGGCACTGCAACTCTACCGCGATAAATTCCAGCCTTCAGCGCAACAATCAGAGCCCTACGCGATGGTCTGCGTTAACGTCATCGCTGCCGAGAGCACCGCCGATGCTCGATTCCTGTTTACGTCACAGCAGCAGCAGTTCATCCATCTGCGCCGTGGCGTGCCAGGACCGCTACCCGCGCCGGTACAAGAGATGGATGATGTCTGGACGCCGGCCGAACAACTCTCGGTTGAACAGACCCTGCGACTTTCCATCGTGGGCGATCGCTTACAGGTGCGTCATGGGTTACAGATGCTTTTAAGGCAAACTCAGGCGGATGAACTGATGATCAACGCCTCGATCTTCGATCATCAGGCCAGACTGCGTTCATTTGAAATCGTGGCGGAATTACAGCAGGAAGTCATGCGAGAAGAGCGGATCGACTGACATAAAAAAGCCAGCCCGAAGGCTGGCTTGATGCGTGTTACCACGTTAGTCCAATGTGATTACGAGTTGGACGGCTGACGTGGCGCACGGTTACCGCGACGTTCACCACCGCCTTCACGACGTTCGCCGCTGAAAGAGCGACCACGACCGCCGTTACCCGGACGACCACCGTTAGGACGATCGCCGAATGAACGACCACCACGGCCACCTTCACGACGCTCGTGCGGCTGGGCATCGCCAGAAGCTGCATGTTCATCGGTTTGTTGAGAATACGCGTGCGCGTGAAGTGTGACAGAATATCGCCCGGCATCCCTTTCGGCAGCTCAATCGTAGAATGAGTACCGAACAGTTTGATGTTACCGATGTAACGGCTGCTGATATCGCCTTCATTGGCAATCGCGCCCACGATGTGACGCACTTCAACGCCATCATCACGGCCTACTTCGATACGATACAGTTCCATGTCGCCGACATCACGACGTTCACGACGCTGCGGACGGTCACCGTCACGCGCATTATCACGGCCACCTTCACGGCGACGCTCGAAACGATCGTCACGATCGCGCATTTCACGACGCGGACGGCGATCGAATACCGGATCCGGCGGCAGAATCAGCGGACGTTCGCCCTGCGCCATTTTCAGCAGCGCAGCAGCCAGCGTTTCCATGTCCAGCTCTTCCTGCGGCTGCAGTTTAGCCAACAGCGCACGGTACATATCCAGATCGCTGCTTTCCAGCTGCAGTTGAACCTTGGCGGCAAACTTGGCCAGACGACGTTCGCCCAGCAGTTCAGCGTTCGGCAGTTCCACTTCAGGAATGGTCAGCTTCATGGTGCGCTCAACGTTACGCAGCAGGCGACGTTCGCGGTTATCAACGAACAGGATCGCACGGCCGGCACGACCCGCACGACCGGTACGGCCGATACGGTGAACGTAGGATTCCGCATCCATCGGGATATCGTAGTTCACAACCAGGCTAATGCGGTCAACATCCAGACCACGAGCAGCAACGTCAGTCGCAATCAGGATATCCAGACGACCATTTTTCAGACGTTCCAGCGTTTGTTCACGCAGGGCCTGGTTCATGTCACCGTTCAGTGCAGCACTGTTGTAACCACTGCGCTCCAGCGCTTCAGCCACTTCCAGCGTCGCGTTTTTGGTACGCACGAAGATAATCGCGGCATCAAAATCTTCCGCTTCGAGGAAACGGATCAGCGCTTCGTTTTTACGAACGCCGTGTACCATCCAGTAGCTCTGGCTGATATCCGGACGCGTCGTCAGGCTTGACTGAATACGCACTTCCTGCGGATCTTTCATGAAACGACGGGTAATACGACGAATCGCTTCCGGCATCGTCGCGGAGAACAGCGCGGTCTGATGTTCAGCCGGGATCTGCGCCATGATGTTTTCTACGTCTTCGATGAAGCCCATACGCAGCATTTCATCAGCTTCATCCAGTACCAGACCGCTCAGGTTGGACAGGTCCAGCGTGCCGCGTTTCAGATGGTCAAGCAAACGACCCGGCGTACCGACCACAATCTGCGGTCCCTGACGCAAAGCGCGCAGCTGTACGTCATAACGCTGACCACCGTACAGGGCAACCACGTTGACGCCATGCATGTGTTTGGCGAAGTCATTACAGGCTTCAGAGACCTGAACCGCCAGCTCACGGGTCGGCGCCAGCACCAGAATCTGCGGTGCTTTCAGTTCAGGTTTCAGGTTATTCAATAACGGCACCGCAAATGCGGCGGTTTTACCGCTGCCGGTCTGTGCCATACCCAGCACATCACGACCATTCAGCAGGTGAGGAATACATTCCGCCTGAATCGGCGAAGGCTTTTCGTAGCCCAGATCGGTTAGGGCATTAATAATCGGAGCAGACAGCCCCAAATCGGCAAAAGAGGTTTCAAGCTTAGTCATGTACACGTGCCTCATAGATGGCGGCCAGTCTACATAACTCGTCTAGAAAATTTTCAGTCATTTTCATTGAAAAGTGTGAACCGGCTCAAATTGGATTAAAAAGCGAACAAAAAAGCCCTCGCCAGTGAAGGCGATGGAAATCGTTGTGATTCCAGGCTGAATATTGTTCGTCAGCTATTGCTGGTCCGATCCTGATAGGTCGTCTTGCTCTTGGCCTAACTGCGCCAATTCCAACAATGCATAGCGGTGCTCAACAAAGTTATGAACGTTGTTAGCCACCGTCAGCTTGAACAGCGCCGAAGCGGTGTCCTTGTCCCCCAGACTTAGGTAGTGCTTACCTAAATAGAAGTCAGTTTCACTGAGATGCTCAGCGAGCGAAGTGTTATCCTTTGCTTCTTCCTGCAAGCGCTGCATCAGTGTCTTTTCACTGATATCGCCCAGGTAGAATTCGACAATAGTCCATCCCCACACACCTTTCTTTGCTCCCTCGTAGCGCGTTCTTAATGCGCTTACGGCCTTATCCGGGTCGATTTCTCTCTCGACCAGATACAGCCACAGGGAACGGAAAGGATCATTGGGATCGTCTCGATAAAACGCTAGCAGATCATCCTGCGCCAATTGGTACCGACCGCCGTAGTACAAGGCGATCCCCCGATTGAGACGCACATAATTATAAGTTGGATCAAGCTCTAGTACAGAATCAAACGCTTCATAGGCAGCATCAAAATTGCCTGCCTGCGTTAAGTAAATCCCCAGATAATTAAAGACCTCTGGGATGTCGGGACGGATAGATAGCGCTTGTGAAAAATCATTTCGCGCTAATGCCCGTAACCCTAAGCTATCATACAGCACTCCGCGCTCATATAACAGCTGTGCTCGTTCATCAGGAGTAAGTGCTCGGCTGGCCAGGATTTGCTCCATACGAGCCAGAATGACTTCCTGCTGCAACGTCGGCTGCAACGGGACCGCCAAAACGGCATTTTTGCGCCAATCCATGCTGCTGCATCCTGCCAGCATGAGTGCTGCCGCGACATAAGACCAGCGCAAGAAAGGCTTCATTACCTACTCCCGAAGAAGACAAACAAAGGATGAACATCCAGTCCCGCGACGGTTTATATAAGGATATCCGTTCCCTATCATACACGCAGCCCCTTAACTCGGTAAGGAGCTGCTAAACGATTATCCGTTATTCTTCGCCGGAGGTTACCGCAGGTTCCTGAGACTGAGGCGTCGCTTCCTTCATGCTCAGACGGACACGACCCTGACGGTCGACTTCCAGAACCTTAACAGGAACTTCTTGACCCATTTCCAGATAATCAGTCACTTTCTCAACACGCTTGTCGGCGATCTGAGAAATGTGAACCAGACCTTCTTTACCGCCGCCGATGGCAACAAACGCGCCGAAGTCAACGATACGAGTCACTTTGCCCTGATAGATACGGCCGACTTCGATTTCCGCGGTGATCTCTTCGATACGACGAATAGCATGTTTCGCTTTCTCGCCGTCGGTAGAAGCAATCTTCACCGTACCATCATCTTCGATTTCGATCGTCGTACCGGTCTCTTCGGTCAGAGCACGGATAACCGAGCCGCCTTTACCGATAACGTCTTTGATCTTGTCGGTGCTGATTTTGATGGTATGAATACGCGGAGCGAATTCAGAGATATCGCCACGCGGCGTGCTGATCGCCTCTTCCATCACGCCCAGGATGTGCAAACGCGCGCCTTTAGCCTGGTTCAGAGCCACCTGCATGATTTCGCGGGTGATACCTTCAATCTTGATATCCATCTGCAGCGCGGTCACGCCATCACGGCTACCAGCCACTTTGAAATCCATGTCGCCAAGGTGATCTTCATCGCCCAGAATATCGGACAGGACGACGAAGTTTTCGCCTTCTTTCACCAGACCCATCGCGATACCGGCGACGGCCGCTTTGATCGGCACACCGGCATCCATCAGCGCAAGAGAAGCGCCACACACGGAAGCCATGGATGAAGAACCGTTGGATTCAGTGATTTCAGAAACCACACGAACGGTATATGGGAATTCGCTCGCTTTCGGCATAACAGCCAACACGCCGCGTTTCGCCAGACGACCGTGACCAATTTCACGACGTTTCGGCGATCCGACCATACCTGTTTCACCCACAGAGTACGGAGGGAAGTTATAGTGTAGCAGGAAGCGGTCAGTACGCTCGCCGGTCAGTTCGTCAATCGTCTGCGCATCGCGTTCAGTACCCAGCGTGGCGGTGACCAACGCCTGAGTTTCACCACGAGTGAACAGTGCGGAGCCATGCGTGCGCGGCAGAACGCCGGTGCGAACGTCCAGGCCACGGATCATGTCTTTTTCACGACCATCGATACGCGGTTCGCCACTCAGAACACGGCTACGAACGACATTTTTCTCGATGCTACCCAGGATGTCGCTGATTTCACCTTCATCCAGCGTTTCATCTTCGGCCAGCAACGCGGCAACGACATCAGCTTTGATGACGTCAACCTGAGCGTAACGTTCCTGCTTCTCAGTGATGCGGTAAGCGTCACCCAGACGGGATTCGGACAGCGCTTTAACACGGCTGTACAGCGTTTCGTTCACTTCCGGCGCATGCCATTCCCACTTCGGCTTGCCTGCTTCAGCAACCAGAGAATTAATGTTTTCAATGACAATCTGCTGCTGTTCATGACCAAAAACAACCGCGCCCAGCATCTGATCTTCGCTCAGCAGGTCTGCTTCTGATTCCACCATCAGCACCGCGCCTTCCGTACCGGCGACAACCAGATCCAAACGGCTTTCTTTCAGCTCATCAGTGGTTGGGTTCAGCACGTACTGGTCGTTGATATACCCCACGCGAGCACAGCCGATCGGGCCGTTGAACGGAATGCCAGACAGGCTCAGCGCAGCAGATGCGCCGATCATAGCAACGATATCCGGGTTAACCTGAGGGTTCACGGAAACAACCGTAGCGATAACCTGAACTTCATTCAGGAAACCTTCCGGGAACAGCGGACGGATAGGACGGTCGATCAGGCGAGAAATTAATGTTTCGCCTTCGCTCGGACGGCCTTCACGACGGAAGAAGCCACCCGGGAAACGACCAGCAGCGTAGGTACGCTCCTGATAGTTGACGGTCAGCGGGAAAAAGCCCTGACCCGGCTTAGGCTGTTTAGCACCAACAACGGTAACGAATACCGCGGTGTCGTCCATGCTAACCATAACGGCTGCCGTAGCCTGACGAGCCATCATACCGGTTTCGATAGTGACGGTATGCTGACCATATTGGAATTTACGGATAATCGGATTAAGCAAAATTATATCCTTGTCACAGAGGGTTGCTGCGCCACTTATCTCGGACGCCACAGACCAGTTTACACCCGATCCAGTCACTACATCCTCGCGACTAATGACAATCTTCAATCTGCTCCCCGGCAGAATAAAGTCTCTCATTAGCCGCGCGAATAGCTGTAATAACGGACCATTTTTACTTCAACAATACATTACTCTGTTTCAGCAACGCATCCTAGAAGAAAGGGGCCATAATAGGCCCCTTTCTACTGAAACTCGTCGGATTAGCGACGCAGACCCAGACGCTCGATCAGGCTGGTGTAGCGTGCTACTTCTTTACGCTTCAGGTAGTCCAGCAGCTTACGACGCTGAGAGACCATGCGCAGCAGACCACGACGGCTGTGGTGATCTTTTTTGTGCTCAGCAAAGTGACCCTGCAGGTGGTTGATCTGTGCAGTCAGCAGTGCAACCTGAACTTCAGTAGAACCGCTGTCGTTAGCATCACGACCGAAATCTGCAACGATTTTTGCTTTAGCTTCAACGCTTAGAGACATAGTAGAACTCCAATAATATTATATAAGATAAAAGGGGTGCCGATCTCTAATTCAGCGACCCGGTACTTGAGCCGCGCTATTCTACCCGCAGTACAAGGCGATAGCAAGGCGGTCAAACGGCCTCTGGCTCGGGATACTCGACCACCAGACGACGAGGTGCGACCCGGCCTTCGTCATCGATAATACCCATGCCGATAAACTTCCGCGCATCGCCTTCTGTGATGCGGACCATTCCCGAATCTGGGGCGTTGGCGGAGCGCACCGCCTGTCCCAATTTCAGGTATCCAGCGACGACTTCCGGCAAATTAACCTCAGGAAATTCCTGAACAGCGCTGTCCATAGGCAGAAGCAAAGGATCGAGCAGCGCGCCAACTGTCAGCTCTTCTTCAGCGGCCCGTTCAACCAGTGCGCGTAGCTGCTCTAAGGTCACCATCCTTTCTACCGGATATGTCGCTACCTGAAGACGGCGCAAATAAATTACGTGAGCGCCACAGCCAAGCTTTTCACCCAGATCGTCAATAATCGTACGGATATAGGTGCCTTTCGAACAGTGGATTTCCAGCTCCAGTTCATCCCCTTCCCAGCGGATTTGCTGCAGCTCATATACTGTGATTTCACGCGCTTCGCGGGGAACGGTCTGCCCTTGTCGGGCATATTCGTATAGCGGGCGCCCTGATATTTCAGCGCAGAAACATGGAGGGAACCTGCGGCGTGGTGCCACGGAATTCATTCAGCGCCTCGGCTAAGGCTTCAGGGGTGAACGTGACTGGACGCTCTTCGACGACATTACCATCAGCGTCAGACGTATCTGTCCGCTGGCCCAATCGGGCAATGACGCGGTAACGCTTGTCAGAATCCAGCAGGTACTGGGAAAACTTGGTCGCTTCTCCCAAACAAATCGGCAGCATGCCCGTCGCTAGCGGATCCAGCGCGCCAGTATGCCCCGCCTTGTTGGCGTTAAAGAGACGTTTAACCTTTTGCAGCACATCATTGGACGATGTTCCCTGCTGTTTATCCAGCAGCAGAACGCCATGAACGTCCCGGCCGCGGCGACGAGGACGCCCCATCAGTCCTCCCGATCTTCGTCCGAAGAAGAAGAGCGACGCTCGGCATCCTTTCTGACGACATTGGTCACCAGATTCGACATCCTCATACCTTCAACCAATGAGTTGTCATAGGAGAACGTCAGCTCAGGTACTACGCGCAGACGCATCGCTTTACCCAGCAGTACGCGGATAAACCCGGAGGCATCCTGCAACGCTTTGATACCAATTTTCACCTGCTCCGGCTCGTTGTCGTTCAGAAAGGTCACGAAAACTTTGGCGTAAGCCAGATCGCGGGACATTTCAACTCCAGAGACAGTCGCCATGCCTACGCGCGGATCTTTAACTTCGCGCTGCAGAATAATGGCGATCTCTTTTTGCATTTCCTGCGCCACACGCTGTGTGCGGCTATATTCTTTTGCCATGATAAACCTCACGGAAAAATGAGGGGGCACAAGGCCCCCTCAACGGAAAAATAGAATGATGTGGTGATGGAAGCATTACGCAATAGAGCGTTTAATCTCAATGATTTCAAATACTTCGATCATATCGCCAGAGCGAACATCGTTGTAGTTCTTCACACCGATACCACATTCCATACCGTTACGAACTTCGTTGACGTCATCTTTGAAGCGACGCAGGGATTCCAGTTCGCCTTCGTAGATAACGACGTTATCACGCAGTACGCGGATCGGGTTGTGACGTTTCACCACACCCTCGGTTACCATACAGCCAGCAATTGCGCCGAATTTCGGTGATTTGAACACGTCGCGAACTTCAGCCAGACCGATGATTTCCTGTTTGTACTCAGGCGCCAGCATACCGCTCATCGCCTGCTTCACTTCATCAATCAGGTCATAGATAACTGAGTAATAGCGCAGATCCAGACTTTCTGCTTCGACAACGCGACGAGCGGAAGCGTCTGCACGGACGTTGAAGCCCAGCAGGATAGCGTTGGAAGCCGCAGCCAGCGTAGCGTCGGTTTCTGTGATCCCGCCCACACCGGAGCCCACAATTTTGACTTTCACTTCGTCGGTGGACAGCTTCATCAGGGAGTCGGAAATCGCTTCACAAGAACCCTGTACGTCAGATTTCAACACGATGTTCAGTTCAGAAACTTCGCCTTCGCTCATGTTCGCAAACATGTTCTCCAGTTTAGATTTCTGCTGGCGAGCCAGTTTAACTTCGCGGAATTTACCCTGACGATAGAGAGCCACTTCACGTGCTTTCTTCTCATCGCGAACGACTGTCGCTTCATCACCCGCTGCCGGCACGCCGGACAAGCCCAGGATTTCGACAGGAATAGACGGACCTGCGGAAGCCACTTCACGACCTAATTCGTCACGCATCGCACGAACACGACCGTACTCGAAACCACACAGGACGATATCGCCTTTATTCAAGGTACCTTCACGAACCAGGACAGTGGCAACCGGACCACGACCTTTATCCAGGAAGGATTCGATAACCGCACCGCTTGCCATACCGTTACGGATAGCCTTCAGCTCCAGAACTTCGGACTGCAGCAGAATGGCGTCCAGCAGTTCATCGATACCCGTACCTGATTTGGCAGAAACGTGTACGAACTGGCTTTCGCCGCCCCAGTCTTCAGGCATGATGCCGTGCTGAGACAGTTCAGTTTTAACGCGGTCCGGATCGGCTTCCAGCTTATCGATTTTGTTGACGGCAACCACAACCGGCACTTTAGCGGCTTTGGCATGCTGGATAGCTTCGATAGTCTGCGGCATCACGCCATCATCCGCGGCAACAACCAGAACGACGATATCTGTCGCCTGCGCACCACGTGCACGCATTGCGGTAAACGCGGCGTGTCCCGGGGTATCCAGGAAGGTGATCATGCCGTTGTCGGTTTCTACGTGGTATGCACCAATGTGCTGAGTAATACCACCCGCTTCGCCGGAAGCAACTTTGGTTGAACGGATATAGTCGAGCAGCGACGTTTTACCGTGGTCGACGTGACCCATGATAGTCACGACCGGCGCACGCGGTTCAGCAGCGGCACCCGTATCACGATCGCTCATCAGCGCTTCTTCCAGCTCATTTTCACGGCGCAGGATCACTTTGTGACCCATTTCTTCCGCTACCAGCTGAGCCGTTTCCTGATCGATAACCTGGTTGATCGTCGCCATAGCGCCCAGACGCATCATCGTTTTGATGACCTGAGAGCCTTTAACGGCCATCTTGTTCGCCAGTTCAGCTACCGTCACGGTTTCGCCAATCACGACATCGCGGTTAACCGCCTGAGCAGGCTTGTTAAAGCTCTGCTGCAGTGTGCTTGGTTTACGTTTGCCTTTACCACCGCGCGTTACAGCGCGAGCTTCTTCGCGATCGGCTTTGGATTCAGACAGACGGTTGCCTTTCTTCTGTTTGGTCGCTTTGCCGCCGCGAGTACGGGCACGGCGTTCGCCTTCGACCTTACGATCGTTTTCATCTTCTGCTTCGCGAGCATGATGAGACGTCGTTACGTGGTAGTCAGAAGTTTCGGTTTCGTCTTTCTGATTTTCCCAACGACCGGCGTTTTCTTCGGCCATGCGGCGAGCTTCTTCTGCAACGCGACGGGCTTCTTCTTCAACCTTCTGGCGTGCTGCTTCTTCCGCTTTGCGCTTAAGCTCAGCTGCTTCGGCTTCGCGACGCGCTTTCTCAGCCTGAGCTGGTTTGGTCATGGTGTTATTTTGTTGATTGGTCACTTTTTCTTTTTCCGCTCCGTCGCGCTTAGCTTTGTCGGCGGCCTCACGTTTGGCTTGCTCTTCAGCAGCGCGCTTCGCTTTTTCAGCAGCTTCGCGCTGGGCTTTTTCTTCAGCCTCGCGTTTAGTCTGCTCTTCAGCAGCGCGTTGTGCCTGTTCTTCCGCTTCACGCCGCGCCAGCTCTTCTTCGGAGGTCTGCTGACCATCCAGAGAATCGCGTTTTACATAAGTGCGTTTCTTGCGGACTTCGATCTGTACCGCTTTACTCTTACCACCGGTACTTGGAACATTCAATGTACTGCGCGTTTTGCGCTGCAACGTCAGTTTTCCTGGCGCACTGCCGTGTTCACGGTTCAGGTGCGCCAGCAAGCTTTCTTTCTCATGCTGGGTCACAGAATCTGATGCGGACTTGGTGATACCGGCATCAGCAAACTGCTGTATCAGGCGGTCAACCGGAGTCTGAATCTCTGCGGCCAGCGATTTTACGGTTACATCTGTCATGCTGTTCCTTTCCTGCTACAGTTCGTTATTCGTTGTTGTCGCCAAACCAACAGATATTACGCGCGGCCATAATCAGCTCACCGGCTTGCTTCTCATCAAGCTCTTCAATATCTGTCAGGTCATCGACACCCTGCTCAGCAAGATCTTCCAGCGTGCATACGCCGCGTGCAGCCAGAGCAAACGCCAGCTCACGGGACAAACCAGGCAGGTTTAGCAAATCATCGGCTGGCTGACCGTCACCGAGCTTTCCTCGCGGGCCAACGCCAATGTGGTCAACGCCGCTTTCGCACGGTCACGCAGCGCTTCAATCGTTTCTTCATCCAGCCCGTCGATTTCGAGGAGTTCTTTAATCGGCACATAGGCCAGCTCTTCTAAGGTAGAGAAGCCTTCTTCTACCAGAACAGTCGCGAACTCTTCGTCGATGCTCAGATGCTTGGTGAAGACATCAATTGCAGCATGCGCTTCAGCCTGATGCTTGGCCTGCAGGTCTTCGATTGTCATCACGTTCAATTCCCAGCCGCTGAGCTGTGATGCCAGGCGAACGTTCTGACCGTTACGGCCGATGGCCTGAGCCAGATTTCCTGACTCTACGGCGATATCCATGGTGTGATTGTCTTCATCTACTACGATGGAGGCAACATCTGCTGGCGCCATGGCGTTGATGACGAACTGAGCCGGATTATCATCCCACAGGACGATATCGATACGCTCACCGCCCAGTTCACTGGAGACGGCCTGGACACGCGCGCCGCGCATACCTACACATGCACCAACAGGGTCGATGCGTTTGTCGTTGGTCTTGACGGCAATTTTAGCGCGTGAGCCCGGATCGCGAGCGGCAGCTTTGATTTCGATAACTTCTTCGCCGATTTCCGGTACTTCAATGCGGAACAGCTCGATCAGCATTTCAGAGCGTGAACGGCTGACGAACAGCTGAGCGCCGCGCGCTTCGGGACGAACGGCGTACAGTACGCCGCGAATGCGGTCGCCAGGACGGAAGTTTTCGCGCGGCAGCATGTCTTCACGGCCAATGACCGCTTCGGCGTTGCTGCCCAGATCCAGAGAGATGTTATCACGGGTGACTTTCTTCACCACGCCGGTGACGATCTCACCTTCTTGCTCACGGAACTGATCGACGACCATAGCACGTTCAGCTTCACGGACTTTCTGTACGATAACCTGTTTAGCGGTTTGGGTCGTGATGCGGTCAAAGGTTACAGATTCAATCTGATCTTCAACGTAGCCGCCCAGCTCAATGCTTGGGTCTTCGAATTGCGCTGCTTCCAGCGTAATTTCACGGGTGGGCTGAGTCACTTCATTGACGGCGACCCAACGGCGGAACGTGTCGAAATCGCCAGTTTTGCGGTCGATGCAGACACGCACGTCAATTTCCTGCTCGTATTTTTTCTTGGTTGCCGTTGCCAGTGCGATTTCCAATGCTTCAAAAATCTTTTCACGCGGAACAGCTTTCTCATTGGAAACTGCTTCAACAACAGCCAGAATCTCTTTGTTCATCCTAGTTGCCTCATCCAAACTTTAAAAGTGGGGTACCAGATTCGCTTTCTGGATGTTGCTCAGCGCGAACACTTCATCTTTGCCTTCCACCGTTACCGTGATCATCTCACCTTCAACGGCTTTGATTATTCCCTGCCATTTACGGCGGTTCTGGACAGCCATGCGCAATACCAGACTCACTTCTTCACCGAGGAAACGCACGTAGTGTTCGGCCGTGAATAAAGGACGATCCAGACCTGGCGAAGATACTTCCAGGTTATAAGCTACGGTGATCGGATCTTCAACATCCAGCACCGCACTGACCTGATGGCTGACATCAGCACAATCATCAACAGTGATCCCATCGTCACTATCAATATAGATACGCAGCGTCGATTGGCGACCCCGGACGAACTCAATGCCCACCAGCTCAAAGCCTAATGCTGCAACGGGTGCTGAAATCATCTCTGTTAACTTTTGCTCTAATGTGGACAAGCCCACCCCCAAGACATAAAAAAAGGGCTTAATAGCCCAGTAATTCTGTTGTCAGATAACAAAAAACCCCGATATACGGGGCTTTATGCAACTGGACCCTATTACCACGGATAACCGCGGTATAACTTACCGTTAAGAATTCTTTCAAAACCGACTGTGGAATCAATAGAAACTTACTGAACAGCTTTGAAAGAAAACCTACAGGAAAGTTAGTTGGTTGCGGGGGCCGGATTTGAACCGACGACCTTCGGGTTATGAGCCCGACGAGCTACCAGGCTGCTCCACCCCGCGTCCGAAAACGTGGCAAATACTACGCTGATAACAGCAAAAACGCAAGTTATCTCTAGGATTGGTACCGAGGACGGGACTTGAACCCGTAAGCCCAATTTGGGCACTACCACCTCAAGGTAGCGTGTCTACCAATTCCACCACCTCGGCATCACTTCTTACTTCTAAATCTGGCAACAAGGTATGTTGCCTGTAACGCTAATTACTTGGGAATATCGCTCGACGGTGTAGTGGGTGCCGTATTCTGCTGAGTTTTAGCCGGTTCAGGCTGGCTTAAACTTTCCCATTCACTGCCTTTTTGGCTGTGATTGGAGCTCATGTTGCCCAGAATAAGACTGATGACAAAGAACAGCGTTGCCAAAACAGCCGTTGTACGGGTCATGAAATTGCCGGAGCCGTTTGAGCCAAACAGGGTAGCTGACGCGCCCGCTCCGAACGAGGCACCCATATCGGCACCTTTACCTTGCTGCAGCATGATCAATACAACCAGACCAATAGACACCAGCAGGAAAATAACTAAAAGCGCTTCGTACATAGATGTACCTATTACTTTATCCCCAACTCTTTCATGAGGATGCTGAATTCTTGCGGCTTAACCGCTCGCCATCCGCAGTCGGAATACAGAAGCTATCCCTTATAAAGCGGGTTTGAATACTAACCAAAGCATTCTGTCTAAGCAAGGCTATTTTGGCTCGTGATGATTGATTGAGGAAAAAACCAGCGACCAAATTAACTTCTCTGCTAAACCTTTAACTATCTGGCTGATTCCTTAGATATTAAACGCCATCGACAGATAGATGAATATCGCCGATGACGTCGCCAGTTCAGAGGAAAATTTACCCTGCGGCTTTCACTGCATCCGCAATCGCATTCGCTAAAGAAGTCACTGTCGTTTCGTCTTCACCTTCCACCATGACGCGAATCAGCGGCTCAGTACCTGACTTACGTAACAGAACACGGCCCCGGCCACCGAGCGTTGACTCAGCATCCATCGCAGCCTGCTTGACCACATCGCTTTCCAACGGGTCGTGTTCGCCGACGAAACGAACGTTGACCAGCACCTGCGGGAACAGTTTCATGCCGCTACACAAATCATGCAGAGTCATGTGGTTGCGGGCCATGGCGGTTAATACCTGCAGCCCCGCGATGATACCGTCACCGGTGGTCGTTTTGTCCAGCAGGATTACGTGTCCTGAATTTTCAGCGCCAATACGCCAGCCTTTAGACTGCATCAGTTCTAAGACATAGCGGTCCCCGACTTTAGCTCTGGCAAACGGAATCCCCAGCTGTTTCAGCGCGAGCTCCAGGCCCATATTGCTCATCAGCGTACCAACAGCGCCGCCGCGAAGCTGGCCCTGACGTAACCCCTCTCGCGCGATGATATACAGGATTTGGTCGCCATCAACTTTGTTACCCTGATGGTCGACCATAATCAGGCGATCGCCATCGCCGTCAAAGGCCAAGCCCACGTCGGCCTTTTCCGCGACAACCCGACTCTGGAGCTGTCTTACATCCGTAGCGCCACACTCTTCATTGATGTTCATCCCATTGGGATTACAACCAATCGTAATGACCGTCGCGCCCAACTCTCTCAGTACGCTGGGAGCTATGTGATATGTGGCGCCGTTGGCGCAATCCACCACGATTTTGAGGCCGTTGAGGTTAAGTTCGCTGGGGAATGTCCCTTTACAGAATTCGATATAACGGCCCGCCGCATCGACAATACGACTTGCTTTACCAAGTTCAGAAGACTCAACGCAGGTGATGGCTTTTTCCATCTCGGCCTCTATCGCCTCTTCAACTTCGTCAGGCAATTTGGTGCCGTCGATGGAAAAGAACTTGATGCCGTTATCATAAAATGGGTTATGTGAGGCAGAGATCACTATCCCGGCTTCAGCCTGAAGGTGCGTGTCAGGTAGGCCACCGCCGGAGTCGGCATTGGTCCAGTGAAGGACGCGGACAACCCCGCGGCCGCTAAACCCGCTTCCAATGCAGATTCGAGCATATAACCCGAAATTCGGGTGTCTTTACCTATGATGATCTTCCTGGAGCCATGTCGTGCCAAAACCTTTCCGGCCGCCCAGCCCAGCTTTAATACAAAATCAGGGGTTATGGGTGAATCACCGACCTTGCCACGAATACCGTCTGTACCAAAATATTTACGGCTGCTCGTCATCTTTTATTCCTTAGCTGAAAGTGTAGCTTCAACAACACGCATAGCATCCACGGTTGCTTTTACGTCATGAACTCGAATAATTCGGGCTCCCTTTAGCGCAGCAATTACTGCACAGGCGACACTGCCATAAACACGTTCCTTAGGGGGAACGTTAAGCAGTTGGCCAATCATTGATTTTCTGGACATCCCCACCAACAGCGGCAGACCGAATTGATGCAAACTTTCCATCTGAGCCAACAGGCTATAGTTGTGCTGCAGGTTTTTACCGAACCCAAATCCGGGATCGAGTAATATTTGCTCGCGCGGAATTCCTGCAGCGATACAGCGGCCAAGATGATGTTCAAAGAAGGTGAAAACATCTTTCATCAGGTCATCGTAATGTGGGGCTTGTTGCATCGTCTGCGGCAATCCCTGCATGTGCATCAGGCACACGGGAAGTTGGGTTGCAGCAGCAGCATCCAGCGCACCAGACTCCTGCAAAGATCGAACATCGTTAATAAGATGCGCGCCAGCGGCGGCGGCGGCTGTGATGACTTCCGGTTTTGAGGTATCGACCGATATCCAGACTTCAAAGCGCTGCGATAACGCTTCTACGACAGGTATCACTCGATCCAGCTCTTCGGCGACGCTGACTTCATCCGCACCGGGCCGAGTTGACTCGCCGCCAACATCAATGAACGTCGCGCCAGCCACGATCATATCTTGTGCATGAAACAGTGCTTTATCCAGCGTGTTATGTTGACCGCCGTCGGAGAACGAGTCCGGCGTCACATTCAGGATGCCCATCACCTGTGGGCAGGAGAGATCAATCACCGATCCCCGAGCATTCAATTTCATTCCTTCTTCCTCAAAACCACAGCCCGCCCATGCCGCTATGCCTGGACGTAATCAGCAAAAAACCCCGGCAAGCCGGGGTTTATAAACTACTGGTGTCAGTTTCAACAACACGCTGTCACACCGCGCTTACTTGTCGCTCAACGGCCCTGACATAGAGTTGCCCGTACCAGGCTTCTCCGGTTCATCAACCGGGGTCGGCGCATTCGGCGTTCCGCTATCGTCAGAGTTGTTATTGTTGGACGAAGGTTCTTCCCAACCCGCTGGCGGACGAACATCTTTACGACCCATCAGGTCATCGATCTGCGGTGCATCAATAGTTTCATATTTCATCAATGCATCCTTCATGGAATGCAAGATATCCATATTCGCCATCAGCAGTTCGCGAGCGCGCTGATAGTTACGTTCGATCAATGCCTTCACTTCCTGATCGATGATGCGAGCCGTTTCGTCAGACATATGTTTCGCTTTAGCTACAGAGCGTCCGAGGAAGACTTCCCCCTCTTCTTCTGCATACAGCAACGGCCCCAGTTTTTCTGAGAAGCCCCACTGCGTCACCATGTTGCGGGCAATGGATGTCGCAACTTTGATGTCGTTAGAGGCGCCGGTAGAAACATGTTCAGAACCGTAAATGATCTCTTCAGCCAAACGACCGCCGTACAGCGTTGAAATCTGACTCTCCAGCTTCTGACGGCTGGCGCTAATCGCATCGCCTTCCGGCAGGAAGAAAGTCACACCGAGGGCTCGGCCACGCGGAATGATAGTCACTTTGTGAACAGGATCGTGCTCTGGAACCAGGCGCCCGATGATAGCGTGACCCGCTTCGTGATAGGCCGTCGACTCTTTCTGAGACTCCGTCATCACCATAGAGCGTCGTTCTGCCCCCATCATGATCTTATCTTTGGCTTTCTCGAACTCGACCATGGAGACGACGCGCTTGCTACCGCGGGCAGCGAACAATGCAGCTTCGTTGACCAGGTTAGCCAAATCGGCACCAGAGAAACCAGGTGTGCCACGAGCAATCACGGACGCATCGATATCCGGAGAGAGTGGAACACGACGCATGTGGACTTTCAAAATCTGTTCACGGCCACGGACATCCGGCAGACCCACAACCACCTGACGGTCAAAACGGCCGGGACGCAGTAATGCGGGGTCAAGCACGTCAGGGCGGTTCGTCGCTGCAATAACAATAATACCTTCGTTGCCCTCGAAACCGTCCATTTCCACCAGCATCTGGTTCAGCGTCTGTTCACGTTCATCATGACCGCCGCCCAAACCCGCGCCACGCTGACGACCGACCGCATCAATTTCATCGATAAAGATGATACACGGCGCGGCTTTTTTAGCCTGTTCGAACATGTCACGAACACGGGATGCACCCACGCCCACGAACATTTCTACGAAGTCAGAACCAGAGATTGTGAAGAACGGGACTTTCGCTTCGCCAGCAATAGCTTTCGCCAGCAAAGTTTTACCGGTACCCGGGGGACCGACCATCAACACGCCTTTAGGAATCTTGCCGCCTAGCTTCTGGAAGCGGCTTGGCTCACGCAGATACTCTACCAACTCGGCCACTTCTTCTTTGGCCTCATCACAGCCCGCAACGTCCGCGAACGTTGTTTTGATCTGATCTTCGGTGAGCATGCGCGCCTTGCTTTTGCCGAACGACATGGCGCCTTTGCCACCGCCGCCCTGCATTTGACGCATGAAGAAAATCCAGACGCCGATAAGCAGAAGCATCGGGAACCATGAGATAAAGATCGAAGCCAGCAGGCTTGGTTCTTCCGGCGGTTCGCCAACGACTTTTACGTTTTTAGTCAGAAGGTTATCCAGCAACTTGGGATCGTTGACAGGAATATAGGTCGTGTATCGGTTGCTGTCTTTTTTGACCACAGTGATCTCACGCCCATTGATTCGTGCTTCACGGACCTGATCCTGATTCACTTCAGTTAAAAAGGTTGAATAATCCACCCTACGGCCATTCGACTCGCTGGGCCCAAAGCTCTGGAACACAGACATCAGCACTACTGCGATGACTAGCCAGAGAATCAGGTTTTTCGCCATGTCACTCAAGGGATTAACCTCATATTACAACTGTGTTAAAAAATAGCGTAAGGGTACTACAGTTTACGCCCTGTCGCTACAATGTACACCTCGCGGGACCTGGCCCGGGAGGATTCGGGCTTGCGCGTCTTCACCGTCGTAAACAGGGATCTCACTTCACGCAAATACTCGTCAAAGCCTTCTCCCTGAAATACTTTAACGACGAAACTGCCGCCCGGCGCCAAGATATCTCGACACATCTCCAACGCAAGTTCCACCAGATACATGGAACGCGGGATATCGACGGCCGGAGTACCACTCATATTAGGGGCCATGTCGGACATCACCACCTGAACTTTCTGATCACCGACCCTTTCCAACAAGGCCTTGAGCACTAATTCATCGCGGAAATCGCCTTGAAGAAAATCGACGCCTACGATCGGGTCCATCGGCAAAAGGTCGCAGGCAATAATACGCCCTTTACCGCCGATCTGGCTGACGACATACTGCGACCAACCACCCGGGGCAGCCCCCAGGTCCACCACGGTCATACCGGGTTTGAACAGTCTGTCGCTCTGCTGTATTTCATCAAGTTTAAACCAAGCGCGTGAGCGAAGCCCTTTTTTCTGCGCTTGCTGCACATATTTATCGCTAAAGTGTTCCTGCAACCAACGACTGGAACTCGCAGAACGCTTTTTGTTAGCCATCTATTTTCCAACTATTCTAAATTAAGGCGCTTTTGTCGAACCGAACGTCTCATTGAGAGCCAATCACCCACTCTACAATGGTGATAATGGTGAGATGGCGGTAGAATGACCCGTTTTCAATCCCAACCTAAGCAAAAAAGACCATGAATCTGAGTAACAAACAAAAACAGCACCTGAAAGGCCTGGCACATCCATTAAAACCGGTTGTCCTGTTAGGCAACAATGGCCTTACCGAAGGTGTACTGGCTGAGATCGAGCAAGCTTTAGAACATCACGAACTGATCAAGGTAAAAATCGCCGCTGAGGATCGTGAAACCAAAGGGTTAATCGTCGAAGCAATTCTGCGCGAAGCCAAGGCTGTTAAAGTCCAGGTCATCGGCCACACCTTAGTGCTCTATCGTCCGGCTAAAGAACGGAAGATCGTATTGCCACGATAACATTTTTTACCTCAGGTTACTTTGCCTTGACTGCAAAGTGCCACGACCTCTGGTAAGAGAAAAGGCCGCATGCGGCCTTTTGCTTTTCTTTACAAACACTGTCGATATCTCGAACAATCAGAGATACTCGACCTTCAGAATCTCATATTCCACCAGCCCCCCAGGGGTATTGATGGCAACGATATCATCTTCTTCTTTGCCGATTAATCCGCGCGCGATAGGCGAGTTAACCGAGATCAGGTTTTGTTTGAAGTCCGCCTCATCATCGCCGACGATGCGATAGGTCTGTTCTTCTTCTGTATCAACATTCATCACTGTGACAGTGGAGCCGAAGATAACACGGCCGTTGGCCGCCATTTTGGTGACGTCAATCACCTGAGCGTTTGAAAGCTTCGCTTCAATTTCCTGAATACGGCCTTCGCAGAACCCTTGCTGTTCACGGGCTGCGTGGTATTCCGCATTTTCTTTCAGGTCACCATGTTCGCGAGCGTCAGCGATCGCCGAAATGATTTCCGGCCGGCGAACCATTTTCAGATGTTCAAGCTCTTCGCGTAACTTTTCAGCACCACGTAACGTCATCGGAAACTGTTTCATATTGTCTATACCTCTAAAAATCCATAGGACTTAAATCACCGTCTTCCTGACGCGATAGAATAAAATGCGACGGGGTGTCTTTTTTCTGCAGCGCACCCTGACAATTCAAACAAAAGCGGCCTAACCCGGAAATAGTTTTTTCCAGGGCAGGCTCGGTTTTGCATTTTGATACGTATTTTACCCCAGAGTTCCATGGGGATCATCGTTTACTTTAGCCCACCTTGGGCCGTAGTATTGCCACACGTTACCCTGTGCTTAACCGAGATTATGCGTTTTTTATCTATTGCTACCGGCCTTCTCTGCACCTGTATTCTGCATACTGCCTCGCTGCCGCCCCGGTGGAGGACTATATACAATACCTGCCTGACGGCGCCAATTTGGCGTTGGTGGTGCAGAAAGTGGGAGCGCCCTCTCCCACGCTTGATTATCACAGCCAGCAAATGGCGCTACCCGCCAGTACGCAAAAAGTCATTACTGCATTGGCGGCACTACTCCAACTCGGTCCCGATTTTCGATTCACGACCACGATGGAAAGCACAGGCTCAGTCAGCAGCGGCGTTTTGCGTGGAAATCTGATTGTGCGTTTCAGCGGCGATCCGACATTAAAACGCCAGCAGATTCGTTCCATGGTACAGGTATTGAAAAAAAATGGTATCCGCGAAATTGCTGGCGATGTGCTGATCGATACCTCCGTATTCGCGAGCCATGACAAAGCCCCCGGGTGGCCGTGGAATGATATGACGCAATGCTTTAGCGCGCCGCCTGCCGCAGCCATCGTCGATAGAAATTGCTTCTCTGTATCCCTCTATAGCGCTCCAAATCCCGGAGACAATGCTTTCATCCGCGTTGCCTCTTACTATCCCGTTCAGATGTATAGTGAAGTCAGGACGCTGGCGAAAGGCTCGCCCGACGCACAATACTGCGAACTGGATGTTGTTCCGGGAGAACTGAATCGTTTTACCCTTACTGGGTGTTTAACGCAGCGTTCAGATCCCCTCCCCCTGGCATTTGCCGTTCAGGATGGCGGCAGCTATGCCGGCGCTATCGTTAAAGATGAGTTACTGGAAGCGGATATCCGCATCGCTGGCAGCCTGCGCAGACAAACTCGACCGGGACTGACGGGGACGGTTTTGGCGCAAACACAGTCTGACTCTCTGCATGAATTGCTGACGGTCATGCTGAAAAAGTCGGACAACATGATCGCGGATACGGTGTTTCGTACCATTGGGCATGAACGGTTTAATGTGCCGGGCACCTGGCGCGCTGGCTCTGATGCGGTACGTCAGATCTTACGCCAGAAAGCGGGGGTCGATCTTGGCAACAGTGTCATCGTGGATGGTTCGGGTTTGTCTCGCCACAACTTGCTTGCACCTGCAACCATGATGCAGGTGCTGCAATACATCGCTCAGCACGATAGCGAGTTGAACTACATCAAGATGCTGCCTCTGGCGGGATATGACGGCACGCTTCGCTATCGAGGCGGGTTACATGAAGCGGGCGTTGACGGCAAAGTTTCAGCAAAAACGGGGGCGTTGCAGGGTGTGTATAATCTTGCGGGCTTCATTACGACAGCCAGCGGTCAGAGAATGGCGTTTGTACAGTATCTTTCCGGCTACTCCGCAGATAACCAAAAGACACGTCGCGTTCCTCTGGTGCGATTCGAAAGCAGACTCTATAAAGATATCTATCAGAACAACTAAGGCGCTGGGAGCCTTAATAAAAAACGCCCTTATCTGCGTCAGCAGATAAGGGTAATTGATACAACAAGCAAACTTTTCTTATTTGGGTATAACGTCAGGCTTAATGCTGGTAGATGATCTCTACGCCATCATCGTCTTCTTCGTCCCAGTCATCGTCCCACTCTTCTTCCGCTTCGTCTTTCACCGTTTCAAGCTGTTCGCGATGATAGTCATCCCACATGAACTCTACTTTCTCAGGCGTCGCTTTCTCTTCTTCAGCCTGCATTTTCGGCTGAGTCTTCAGGAAGCTCATGACATCCCAGCAGAGCGCATTGACGCCATCATGGCTGGCAGCAGAGATCAGGTAGTAATTACCTTCCCAAGCCAGTGCGGCGGCGATATCACGCGCGCGTTTTTCAGCTTCGGCTTTATCCAGCAGGTCGCTTTTGTTGAACACCAGCCAACGGGGTTTCTCAGCCAGCGTTTCGCTGTACTGATGAAGCTCATTGATGATGACTTTCGCATTTTCAATCGGATCAGATTCGTCGATCGGCGCCAAATCAATCAGGTGAAGCAGCACGCGGCAACGTTCCAAATGCTTAAGGAAGCGAATACCCAGACCCGCACCTTCGGAAGCGCCTTCAATCAGACCCGGAATATCAGCAACGACAAAGCTTTGCTCACTGTCCATACGCACAACGCCCAGACTCGGAACCAGTGTCGTAAACGGATAATCCGCGACTTTAGGCTTCGCAGCAGAAACGGCTCGAATGAACGTAGATTTACCCGCGTTCGGCAACCCCAACATCCCCACATCGGCCAGCAGCAGCAGTTCCATCAGCAGCTCGCGCTCTTCACCCGGCGTGCCGTTGGTTTTTTGACGAGGCGCCCGGTTAACAGAAGATTTAAAACGGGTATTGCCCAGACCGTGCCATCCGCCCTTCGCCACCATCAGACGTTGCTGATGACGAGTCATATCCCCCAGGATTTCTCCCGTGCCGGTATCTTTAATACGCGTCCCGACAGGGACTTTGATGGTGATATCTTTACCTCGTTTACCGGTACAGTCGCGGCTTTGGCCGTTCTGACCGCGTTCAGCGCGGAACGATTTCTCGAAGCGATAGTCGATCAAGGTGTTCAGGTTTTCATCGGCAACCAGGTAAACGTCGCCGCCGTCGCCGCCGTCGCCACCATCAGGCCCGCCGTTAGGGATATATTTTTCGCGACGGAAACTGACACAACCATTGCCACCATCGCCAGCCACCACGAGAATGTTGGCTTCATCTACAAACTTCATGAACTCTCTCCGCAAAAAAACCAATAGAGAATAATTGACTTTTTTTAACTGTTATTGGTTCTCTTTGGCGTAACTCTTTGATTTTATAAAGGACAGCGTGTGAAGCTATCCGTCACTGAAAACGACGCAGTCAGAACCATCACGTTAAAATGGGCGCTGATTGTACCTGCTTAGCGCGAAGATTTCACCTGTATTAAAAATAAACAGCCTACACAAACCGCCGGAATTACCTCACGGCCGACTTATTTGCTGTCGGTGTTGATGCCAGGAATTTCGCTTACTTGCTGTTTTACCGGGAAAAAGCGGTGACCCACCGCTGAGAACATCGCCCCAGCCACAACCACAAACGCACCGACGTAACCAATAAAATTAAGCGATAGAGGCGTAAAGATCGAAGGCCACCCTAACGCTAACAAATCGGAAAACATAAGAGTAAACAGTGGCGTCAGCGTAATAATGGCGCTGACCTGAGCCGCCTGCCAACGCGCCATCGCCTCTGCTAACGCGCCATACCCAACAACCGTATTCACACCACAAAACACTAAGCACACCAGTTGCCAGCTACTGAGTTGTAACAAGACGCCAGGCTTTGCCACTGGTGTAATGAAAATGACACACAGCACATAGAGCAGAAACAGGAGCTGCTGGGATGATAAGCGCCTTAGAAGCACTTTTTGCGCTACCCCATAAGTCACCCAGACCGTCGCAGCGCCCACACCCAACAACACGCCTAATGTGTAGTCACTCAGTCGGGTAAAAATCTCAATCAGGCTCGTGTTAAAGAACATCAACAGGCCGCTCAGCAACGTAATAGCGCCAATCACCTGAGTCACACGCATTTTTTCTTTCAGGATGAGTACGCTGGCAAACATCATCCCGACCGGAGAGAGCTGTCCGATGACTTGAGAAGCCGTAGGGCTGAGATATTTTAATGACGAGCTAAATAGAACAAAGTTACCTAGCAGACCGCACGTTGCGATCAATAGCAAAATCCACCAACGGCGACGTCGTAGCAAACGAAATCGAGGCATCGTTCCCTTAAAATACAGAAGAATGAAAAGCCCGAATGAAGCCATCAAAAATCTATACCAAACAACGGTATACGGATCCATCACACTCAAAACCTGCTTCATAGCGATAGGCAGAGCGCCCCAGCAAACAGCGGTGGTTAAAGCCAGACAAAGCCCCAAGCCTGCATTCTGTTTCATGGTGTTATCCGCAGCGGATGATGTTTACAGTATTGCCAAACGAAAAAAGCCCTGCAACATGTGCAGGGCTTTTAAAAGACTTAGAAACTGTAATTATTCAGCAACGATGCTGATAAATTTACGGTTTTTAGGGCCTTTGATTTCAAACTGAACTTTACCGTTAGACAGTGCAAACAGCGTGTGGTCTTTACCACAACCAACGTTAGTACCGGCGTGGAACTTAGTGCCACGCTGACGAACGATGATGCTGCCTGCCAGAACGGATTCACCGCCGAAACGTTTTACGCCCAGGCGTTTGCTTTCTGAGTCACGGCCGTTACGAGTGGAACCGCCAGCTTTTTTATGTGCCATTATTCGCTCTCCTAAGACTTAAGCGCTGATGCCGGTGATCTTCACTTCAGTGAACCACTGACGGTGACCGGCTTGTTTACGGTAGTGTTTACGGCGACGGAACTTAACGATCTTAACTTTCTCGCCACGACCGTGAGCAACTACCTCAGCCTTGATTTTACCGCCATCGACGTAAGGAACGCCGATTTTGATGTCTTCACCATTAGCGATCATCAGAACCTGGTCAAACTCAACGGCTTCACCAGTTGCGATATCCAGCTTTTCCAAGCGAACGGTCTGGCCTTCGCTTACTCGGTGTTGTTTACCACCACTTTGGAAAACTGCGTACATATAAAACTCCGCTTTCCGCGCACCCTATTGATTTTGGAAGTGCGCTATAAATATTCACAATAGGGCGCGAATTCTACGCAAAAATCTGAAGCATGACAAGTGCAGAATTAAGCAACATGAAGAAAAAGGATACAAGCCATTAACTGCCGTTTATCTGCGTCATTTTTCAAGTACAATCAATACAACCTTTTCTTATTTAACGCCGATCTAGAACAGCAGTACGGCGATAGCGTTGAAGAAATCAGCTGGCAGAAACAATGAATCTAGAACAAATCACAGCATTAAGCTCCCAGGATATGTCCGCCGTTAATACGATTATCCTGGAACATCTGTCCTCCGATGTCGCGCTTATCAATCAGTTGGGCCATTACATTGTCGGCGGCGGTGGAAAACGCATTCGGCCGATGATTGCTGTTCTGGCAGCCAGAGCTTTAGCCTATCGAGGCGACAAGCACGTTACCGTTGCCGCGTTAATCGAATTCATTCACACCGCGACCCTGCTGCATGACGACGTTGTCGATGAATCTGACATGCGCCGGGGAAAAGCGACTGCGAATGCCGCCTTCGGCAACGCCGCCAGCGTATTAGTCGGAGACTTCATCTATACGCGTGCCTTTCAGATGATGACGGGGCTTGGCTCATTGCAGGTTCTCACGGTGATGTCCGATGCGGTCAACGTTATCGCGGAAGGCGAAGTGCTACAGCTGATGAACTGTAACGATCCCAATATCACCGAAGACAGCTACATGCGCGTGATCTACAGCAAGACGGCCCGCTTATTCGAAGCCGCCTCGCAGTCTTCCGCTATTCTGGCCGGCGCAACCACAGAGCAAGAAAACGCATTGAAGGACTATGGACGCTATCTGGGAACAGCATTTCAGCTGATTGACGATTTGCTGGATTACAGCGCAGATGGCGAAACGCTGGGCAAAAATACCGGTGACGATCTTAACGAAGGCAAACCTACCCTGCCGCTGCTACATGCCATGCGTCATGGCACCCCAGAGCAGAGCGCCATGATCCGCGAGGCAATTGAACAGGGTAACGGTCGTCATCTGCTGGCACCGGTGCTTACCGCGATGCAGGAATGCGGATCGCTAGGCTATACCCGTCAGCGCGCAGAAGAAGAAGCAGACAAAGCGATTAGTGCGCTGCAGTGTCTGCCAGAAACGCCCTATCGCCAGGCTTTAGAAGGCTTAGCGCATTTAGCCGTTCAGCGAGAGTTCTGACCGACTCCTTGGGTATCGCTTGCTGGCAACGAGCTATCCAAGCGAGCCAACATCGCCAGAGCACCTTCATGCAGAATATAATTTATCAGTAGCGTGCGCTCGCGTCCTGTTAGCTGGTGATAAACCTGTATCCACGTCGGCAATAATTCAGTCTCTGCTGACGTGATGTATTCTGGGGTGGGTGACTCTTCCATCATTAGCGAGCGCTGAACACTGTCGGGTAAGCTCCAGATAGCGTATTCAACCCCTTTTCCCTGAACGCCTTTACGACGCCGCTTCTCCCAGCCGTTCTCGTTAGCCCTTTTATTGAGCCCCTGTCTGGATGTCGGTAATCCCGCCACACCCAACAGTTCTTTCGTCGCAAACCACTTTTTATCCATACATCCCTCCACGTTGGCCTGACATTCCCTGCGTAACGATTCCCAATAGGGCGACATCAGACACCCGGATTACATAAAGTTTCCACATAATAGATCAACATAAAGGAAAGCTCTAATCATTAAACATAAGAAAAGACGTAATGCGTTAATGCAGTACGGACTCAGGAATCAGGCAGGAATTAACGGGGAGATGAGGACAAGAAGCGCTGCCATTCCTGCAACAGGAATGGCAGAAAAATCATTCAGGGGTCTCGCTTGTAATAGGTGAGGTAGAAGGTGAACACAACCCTAGCTGCTTAAGAGTTGCATAGACGCCTTCCCGCATGATGTAGCTAATCAACTTTTCGCGCTCAGACACGGAAAGTTGTTGATATATCTGCATCCACACCGGTAGCATATCCGATGGCTTCGCTGAATATTCTCCGGGTGTTTCCTGCATCAGCAATAGAGACTGCTGTACGGATTCGGGCAAACTGTGAATGGAATATTCAACACCCCGCCCTTGCACACCTTTTCTGCGACGTTTTTCCCAACCATCTTCTCGGGCACGTTTATTCAATCCTTGCCGTGATTTAGGGAGTCCGCCGATGCCAACCAACTCGCTGGTCGCAAACCACTCTTTTTTCATGTCCATTTCATCCCGATAGTGCTACTCATTACAAAAAAAGATTTATTGGGAAATTAATTTGGAAATAATTAGAAAACTGGTGATATATTATTTCCAAATAATGGTTTTTTAGTTAATGAAACCATTTAACCCAATTCGTTAGTTATACCACTAATACACTGTCGTCTTATAGCACTAAGGGAAGGATTATGAATTCAAGGAAACATGACTGGCACCCTGCTGATATCATTGCGGCGTTAAAGAAAAAAGGTACTACCCTTGCCGCAGTATCACGGTCTGCCGGATTAAGTTCGTCCACGCTTGCTAATGCTATATCTCGCCCATGGCCGAAAGGAGAGTGGCTAATTGCGGATGCGTTAGGGATACATCCTGCCGAAATCTGGCCCAGCCGTTACTACAATCCTGAAACAAACGAACTGCTCGATCGCAAAAAATTGATTCGGCCGCAGTGAACGAAAAAAGCCGGAGAAAGAGTTCTCCGGCTTGTGATCGACAACTGGACTTACCGCGAAGGTTACTTATTGACGAAGGCGACGCCCATCGCAATATCTTCTTTTAACGTCTCCAGCATCTCGTTTAGAGAGCGCTGCTCAAAGTCGCTAAGAGGGCCAATTGGCATACGCTGGGCAATGCCGTCTTTGCCCAGTAACAACGGCTGAGCAAAGAAGCGGGCATATTCGCCATCGCTTTCGACATACGCACATTCCACAATATCGCTTTCACCTTGCAAAGCACGAACCAAAGACACGCCAAAACGTGCGGCCGCCTGGCCCATGGACAAGGTCGCAGAGCCTCCTCCGGCCTTAGCTTCAACCACTTCAGTGCCTGCGTGTTGAATACGATCTGTGAGATCAGCCGCTTCCTGTTCAGTAAAGCTGAGCCCAGGGATCTGCGACAGCAACGGCAGAATAGTCACGCCGGAATGGCCACCAATCACAGGCACCTCTATGTCCTGTGGTTGTTTGCCTTTAAGCTCGGCGGCAAAGACATTGGAGCGAATGATATCCAGTGTCGTCACACCAAAGAGTTTGTTCCGATTATAAACGCCGGCCTTTTTCAAGACTTCCGCAGCAATGGCCACAATAGTATTGACCGGGTTAGTAATAATGCCGAGACAAGCGTTAGGGCAAACACGAGCCACTTGCTCGACCAGATTACGAACGATGCCTGCATTGACGTTGAACAGGTCGGAACGATCCATACCCGGCTTACGAGCCACACCAGCTGAAATCAGAACGACATCAGCCCCTTCGAGTGCGGGAGCCGCATCTTCACCGCAAAAGCCTTTGATTTTAACCGCGGTGGGGATGTGACTTAAATCTACAGCAACACCTGGCGTTACGGGCGCAATATCATAAAGTGATAGCTCTGAGCCTGAAGGAAGCTGGGTTTTGAGAAGAAGTGCCAGAGACTGACCGATACCGCCGGCGGCTCCAAGAACAGCAACTTTCATCTTAAACTCCTTATTTTATTATCATTAGTTAAATATGCCGTGGATTTGTTTCGTTACAAACGTCCGTGCTCATAATAAAAAGTAGAATCAGGCAACCAATCAGCGCGTCGAGAGCGCTATGTGGCGAATAATAAATTAAAATGTACACAGGTTATAAAAATGTAACTAAGGTAAGTAAAGTAACAGGGCGTTATACGCTGAAGGTACCAACCCCGTTCGTTACCTGAGCATGTACAGATTAATCATGGCAAACAAATAACAACTCACTTCATTTGAGTAACATTTCAATTACCTTTATGTGAGTAGTCGCACATTCTCCATTTTTATTTTCGGCTCGCAACTTTTTCCTCACCTAAGCGCGCCATATCGATTGGCTAGGCGCCCAGATTGCATAAAAATTCATTGCGCAGCATAATATCGTTATGATTAACAATGATGGGCTGCAGCCAAATGCGTCATTCAACAAAGCAAGAAGATTTGGTTAAGGCGTTCAATGCGCTATTAAAAGAAGAAAAATTCAGTTCTCAGAGCGAGATTGTGCAGGCACTGCAGGACGAAGGATTTGAAAATATTAACCAGTCCAAAGTCTCAAGAATGCTCACCAAATTTGGCGCGGTCCGCACGCGCAACGCCAAGATGGAGATGGTTTACTGCCTTCCCGCGGAACTTGGCGTGCCCACCACATCCAGTCCGTTAAAAAATCTGGTGCGGGACGTGGACTTCAATGAATCCGTCGTCGTCATTCATACAAGTCCGGGCGCCGCTCAGCTCATCGCACGGCTGTTGGATTCTCTGGGGAAATCAGAAGGAATACTCGGGACGATCGCCGGGGATGACACCATATTTACCACCCCGGCAAAAGGCTTCAGCGTGAAACAGCTGTATGAAGCCATTCTCGCCTTATTTGAGCAAGAGCTTTAAGCCGCCTCACAGAGACGGCAACTCAGCCAGCGGCCAGCGCGGCCGCACCGTCACGCCCAATAAGGTCGTTCCCCCCTGCTGCAATCGAATGGCTCCCGCATAGGCGATCATCGCGCCATTGTCTGTACAAAACTCAGGACGGGCATAGAACACCTCGCCACCGCGTTTAGCCATCACTTCAGACAGTCTTTCTCGCAGTGTACGGTTAGCGCTGACGCCGCCGGCAATGACAAGTCGTTTAAATCCAGTATCATCCAGCGCCCGTCGGCACTTAATTGCTAACGTGTCCACCACCGCATCTTCAAATGCCCGAGCGATATCCGCCTGAGTTTGCTCGTCCTTGCCCTGTTCACGAATCGTATTCGCGGCAAAAGTTTTCAGTCCGGAAAAACTGAAATCCAATCCGGGGCGATCGGTCATTGGACGAGGGAACGTGAAGCGTCCAACCTGCCCTGACTGGGCCATTTTCGACAATAGCGGACCACCGGGGTAATCGAGTCCCAACAGCTTTGCGGTTTTATCGAACGCTTCGCCCGCGGCATCGTCAATTGACTCGCCCAGCAAGCGGTATTCGCCGATCCCCGTCACGCTGATTAACTGGGTGTGCCCCCCCGAAACCAACAAGGCGACAAAGGGAAACGCAGGCGGATTCTCTTCCAGCATAGGGGCAACTAGGTGGCCTTCCATGTGATGAACAGGAATAGCCGGAACATCCCACGCAAATGCCAAAGAACGCCCAATGGTCGCACCAACCAACAGCGCCCCCACCAGACCAGGCCCCGCCGTATAGGCGATCCCGTCGATATCTGTGCGCTGAAGCCCGGCTTCCTGCAAGGCCGCCTGAATCAAGGGTACGGTTTTACGGACGTGATCGCGGGAAGCGAGCTCTGGAACGACACCGCCATAATCTGCATGCAGTTTGACCTGGCTATAGAGCTGGTTTGCCAGCAGACCGGCTTCAGTGTCATAAATCGCGACTCCCGTTTCATCACAGGACGTTTCAATACCCAATACGCGCATTGCTGTTTTTTCACTCTCGGTTACGGTTAACAAGCGGCTTGCTTCAAGCGGCGAATAGTCTACCATAAGCGCTCCCATTTGAGCGTGGACATAAGACCGCGAGGTTTGTTATTGCCGCAGTGCTTTACAACGACCTCGTAGTTGCAGTAGAATTCCGCACCATTTTGAAAAGGCTGGCACCAGGTCAGCGACAAACCGAATTTATTGAGGTGAGAGGCACATGCCGGTAATTAAAGTACGTGAAAACGAGCCGTTCGACGTAGCTCTGCGTCGCTTCAAGCGTTCCTGCGAAAAAGCAGGGGTTTTGGCAGAAGTTCGTCGTCGTGAGTTTTATGAAAAACCGACTACTGAACGTAAACGCGCTAAAGCGTCTGCAGTAAAACGCCACGCGAAGAAACTGGCTCGAGAAAACGCACGCCGCACTCGTCTGTATTAATTTTAGGAGGTGCCGCCTCCGATCGCGTGATTAATCCGCAGACTTAGCAGTTGCATACGAAGGCCGTGCATTTCCGAAAGGAATGCGCGGCTTGTTGTCGTTTATAAGCTATGAATCAGGGGCTTATGGCTGGACGAATCCCACGCGTATTTATTGGTGACCTGTTGGCTCGCACCGACATCGTCGACTTGATCGACGCGCGCGTGAAGCTGAAGAAACAGGGCAAGAATTATCACGCGTGTTGTCCATTTCATCACGAGAAAACCCCTTCATTCACTGTTAACGGCGATAAGCAGTTCTACCACTGTTTCGGCTGCGGTGCCCATGGTAACGCCATCGATTTTTTAATGAATTTCGACAGACTGGAATTCGTTGAAACCATTGAGGAACTGGCGACCATGCATGGCCTTGAGGTGCCTTACGAGGCAGGTTCAGGGCCCACTCAGCTCGAACGTCATCAGCGGCAGAGCTTGTACGGGCTGATGGAACAATTGAGCACGTTTTACCAACAAACTCTACATCAGCCGCCGGCACCCCAGCCAAAACCTATCTGGCGAATCGTGGTCTCAGTGACGACATCATCAGGCATTTTGCGATTGGATGCGCGCCGCCCGGATGGGATAACGCGTTAAAACGTTTTGGCCGCAGCAGCGAAGATAAAAGAACGCTGAACGATGCGGGCATGTTGGTGACTAACGATCAAGGCCGAACTTATGATCGTTTCCGCGAACGCGTCATGTTCCCTATCCGGGACAAGCGAGGACGTGTTATCGCATTCGGCGGTCGGGTATTAGGGGACGGCGTTCCCAAATACCTTAACTCGCCGGAAACAGAGATCTTTCATAAGGGTCGCCAGCTTTATGGCCTGTATGAAGCTCAGCAAAAACATCCCGAGCTGAGACAGCTGTTGGTGGTGGAAGGGTATATGGACGTCGTCGCTCTGGCGCAGTTCGGCATTGACTATGCCGTGGCTTCTCTGGGGACGTCAACGACCGCAGATCACATTCAGTTGCTCTTCCGCGCAACCGATCGCGTTGTCTGCTGCTACGACGGTGATAGAGCCGGGCGAGATGCTGCATGGCGCGCGCTGGAAACAGCCCTGCCTTATCTGGACGATGGACGCCAACTGCTGTTCATGTTTTTACCGGATGGCGAAGACCCGGACACGCTGGTGAGGCAGGAAGGGAAAACCGCTTTTGAGCAGCGTATCGAACAGGCAATGCCGCTATCTTCATTCCTGTTCGACACGCTGTTACAACAGGTCGACATGAGCACGCCGGATGGCCGTACCAAGTTAAGTACGTTGGCACTGCCGCTGATCGGTCAGGTGCCGGGCGAAACGCTGCGGTTATATTTACGCCAGCAGTTGGGCAAAAAGCTGGGATTGCTGGATGATTCCCAGCTTGATCGTTTGATGCCCAAGACGACGGAGCACTCATCGTCTTATCAGCCTCCACGGCTAAAAGTCACAACTATGCGTATACTGATAGGACTTTTAGTACAAAATCCCCGGCTGGCGGCCGAGGTACCGGCGCTGGCGCTGGAAGGCAGCGACGAAAGTAAAATGGCGGGACTGGGCTTATTCCTCGATCTGGTTCAGACCTGCAATGAAAGTCCGGGCATGAGCATGGGACTGTTGTTGGAAAAATATCGCGACAGTCACTATCGCAAACAGCTTGAAACCATGGCTGCCTGGAACCATATGATCGTAGATGAGGAGATCGAGGAAAAATTCAGGATCAGCCTGGCTGAACTTTACGATCAATTGCTGCAGCTTCGTCTGGACACGCTGATAGCCCGAGATAGAACACATGGGCTCAGTGCGGAAGAACGAAAGGAACTCTGGTCATTGCAGCTGGCCCTTACAAGAAAAAACTGATTACCGAGGCTTAATTGCCGATAAATAGTAGGGTTGAACCCTACAGAGTGCCGTGACGGGGGCTGCGGCGATAGCAAAAACCCCTACTGTTATTGTCAGCGATTACGCTGACCGACACCAACCCAAATACTCTGAAGTGTGGATACCGTCTTATGGAGCAAAACCCGCAGTCACAGCTCAAGCTTCTTGTCACCCGTGGTAAAGAGCAAGGCTACCTGACCTATGCTGAGGTCAATGACCATCTGCCGGAAGATATCATCGACTCCGACCAGATCGAAGACATCATCCAGATGATCAATGACATGGGCATCCAGGTGATGGAAGAAGCACCGGATGCAGATGATCTTCTGCTGGCAGAAAATACCAATGACGCAGACGAAGATGCGGCAGAGGCAGCTGCGCAGGTGTTATCCAGCGTTGAATCCGAAATTGGCCGCACGACCGACCCAGTGCGCATGTACATGCGTGAAATGGGTACCGTTGAACTTCTGACGCGCGAAGGTGAGATTGATATCGCCAAACGCATTGAAGATGGTATTAACCAAGTTCAGTGCTCTGTGGCCGAGTATCCGGAAGCCATCACCTATCTGTTGGATCAGTACGATCGCGTTGAAGCCGGCGAAAGCCGCTTGTCCGATCTAATCACCGGTTTTGTCGATCCCAATGCGGAAGAAGACATCGCACCCACCGCGACTCACGTGGGCTCCGAGCTTCCCAGTAAAGAACTCGATGACAACGATGACGATGACGACGATGACGACAGCGATGACGACAACAGCATCGATCCGGAACTGGCTCGCCAGAAATTCACCGATCTACGCGATCAGTATGAAGTGACTCGTCAGACCATCAAGGCCAACGGTCGCAGTCATGCCAAAGCCGCGCTGGAAATTCTGAATCTGTCCGAAGTCTTCAAACAGTTCCGTCTGGTACCTAAACAGTTCGACTTCCTGGTCAACAGTATGCGTACCATGATGGATCGCGTGCGTACGCAGGAACGTCTGATCATGAAGTACTGCATCGAGCAGTGCAAAATGCCGAAGAAAAACTTTGTGACGCTGTTTGGCGGCAACGAAACCAACGATAAGTGGTTCGATGCGGCTCTGGCCATGAATAAACCATGGTCCGAAAAACTGCGCGAAGTGCAGGACGACGTTCATCGCAGCATGTTGAAACTGCAGCAGATCGAAGAAGAAACCGGGCTGACGATCGAACAGGTTAAAGACATCAACCGCCGTATGTCTATTGGTGAAGCGAAGGCGCGCCGTGCCAAGAAAGAGATGGTTGAGGCGAACCTGCGTTTGGTGATCTCCATCGCCAAAAAATACACCAACCGTGGCCTGCAGTTCCTGGATCTGATTCAGGAAGGAAACATTGGTTTGATGAAAGCCGTGGACAAGTTTGAATATCGTCGCGGTTACAAGTTCTCAACCTATGCCACCTGGTGGATCCGTCAGGCAATCACTCGCTCTATCGCCGACCAGGCGCGTACCATTCGTATCCCGGTACATATGATTGAAACCATCAACAAACTCAATCGTATTTCGCGCCAGATGCTGCAGGAAATGGGTCGCGAACCAACGCCAGAAGAGCTGGCAGAACGTATGCTGATGCCGGAAGACAAAATCCGCAAAGTGTTGAAGATCGCGAAAGAGCCTATCTCGATGGAAACGCCGATCGGCGATGACGAAGATTCGCATCTGGGCGACTTCATTGAAGATACCACGCTGGAACTGCCGCTCGATTCAGCAACGTCAGAAAGCCTGCGTTCTGCAACGCATGACGTTCTGGCAGGTCTGACGGCTCGCGAAGCGAAAGTCTTGCGCATGCGCTTTGGTATCGACATGAACACCGACCATACGCTGGAAGAAGTCGGCAAACAGTTTGACGTTACGCGTGAGCGTATCCGTCAGATTGAAGCTAAAGCTCTGCGTAAACTGCGTCACCCTAGCCGTTCTGAAGTGCTTCGCAGCTTCCTGGACGACTAATTCTGTCTGTTTAAGTATAGGATCGGTAAGCCGATCCTATACTTACCCTTCCTACAGACATACAGGCAAAAACAGATGAAAACCTACCACCTCAACGCATGCATCGCTCTTGCGGCATTCCTCTCATTTTCTTCCTTCGCAGCCAACCACTCCCTGAGCGGTTGTCAGGCAAAAGAGCACAACATCGAACAGGAAATTTCTCAGGCTAAAGCGCAGGGTAATCACAACCGCGTGGCCGGACTGGAGAAAGCGCTGAAAGAAGCAAAGGCAAACTGCACGGACAGCGCGCTGCACAATAAGCGTGAGCAAAACGTCAATGAGAAACAGCACAAGGTGCAAGAACTTGAGCGCGAAGTTCAGGAAGCCAAACAGTCAGGTAAAGCGGATAAAGTCAGTAAAAAAACCGCCAAACTGGAAGAAGCGCGCCATGAGCTGAAGCAAGCTCAGGCGGAGCTCACCCACTAACTAATTCAGCATACCCGGTGGTTGGCGGATGGCGGAGACTGCCTCCGTCCCGCGACCGGGTTTTCTTTCATTACCTTTCCATCGCTAGGCCTGCAACGCCCGATAGAGCTCATGGTAGGATGCCGTCAGTGATTCCAGCGTCGCACGATTCAATCCGCTCGGATTCGGTAAAACCCACACCTGAGTTTGTCCCAGAAAAATATCTTGCTGGCCCCATTCCACTTTGCTGCGGCCAAACGCCTGGGAAAACGCCTGCTTACCCAGCACGGCAAGAGCCTGTGGCTGATATTGCATGACCTTTTCGCGCAATAGCTCCCCACCCTGCTTTAACTCGTGGCGTGCCAACTCCGAGGCTTCCACGGTGGGTCTTTCCACGAGCATGGTTATCCCACAGCCATAATCCGGCAGGAGACCCTCTTCTTCCGGGGCCAACTGACGATGGGTAAACCCCGCCTGATGAATTACCCGCCAGAAACGATTATTGGCATTTGCAAAATGATAGCCGTGATGTGCAGTAGACAGACCAGGGTTGATACCACAAAAAACCACCTGAAGATGTGAAGCCAGAATATCCGTTATCATCTCTACCTCCTTATGTTGTTTCGGACGTTTATGACAAATTCCGGCAATAATAACAACAGGCTAGCCTTGTGTAGAAAAACGCCACCTGACCGTACATCTATAGACCTACCTATAAAGGGTAACGTATAATCAGCACCCGCTGGCCCCTTAGCTCAGTGGTTAGAGCAGGCGACTCATAATCGCTTGGTCGTTGGTTCAAACCCAACAGGGGCCACCAAATTTTAGCTTTAAAATCATGAAATTAAGCCACTCTCGCGAGTGGCTTTTTTGTTGGGAAATCGGATAGTGTCGCAAAAATGTCGCACGGTTTTTCTTGTCTCGCATATAGGTATAAAAAAACCTGCTTTCGCGGGCTTATCAGTGAAGCAAGGACGGCTGTTTTTCATTTTGCGTAAAAATCGGCACTTTATTAGTTTGCCCTGGCGATACAATCATCCCGGCAATGATTTCATGGGTTTTGAATGTACAGCTGCAATTTATGTTTTGGCTCTGTGACGGCCCCCCCTGATAGCTGTTTGCATCATTGAAGAGGTTCAGTGCCTTTAGTTTTCTTGGCAGTGCCATTGCAATTCCTTAGCTATTTACGGAGGCGACAAAGTTCGCCAGATAAGTGTCGGTAATACGCTGGCGTAAGGTCAGATCTTCCAGCGGAGGAACCGGCGTGTAGTCGTAGTCGTAGTCGATAAAGAGCTTGCCCGCTTTCAGCGTGTCTTTATCGTTGGCGGTATCGTCGTACCAGCAGGACGCGCCGAGGAGATAACCGGCCGAGACCAACTCACGGAATTTGGCATTGATACCCGCGATAATATCGCGTACCAATACCGGCGTTAGCGGTTTATCGTTGGCCCACATATGCGCCTCAGCCATCGTATCGGCCAGCACCTGCGCAGTGCGGGTATAGTTCTCAAACTGGAAAAGCGGATCGTCGCTACAGGTACGGTTTCCCCAGAAGCGAAAGCCATCTTTGCGAATAAGAGTGGTCACACAGGCTTCATTAAGCAGATCGGCGTCAGTGCCCGTCTGCTGTAAATCCCAAAATACGCCCGCCGAAATTCCGGTCACGCCATTCACACCGACGTTTGACAACGTTTTATGCCAGCCAGTGTCGTTGTCGATTTTGGCGCGCAGCCCTAGTGCTCTAGCGGTGGCGTACGCCGTCTGTGACTGATTGGCCGAAGTGTTCCAGGCAATAAAATCAGGCCAGATCACCATGATTTCGCGCTGGCTGAAGTTGTCGCGATAGAGGCATGCTTCGGAAACGGTTTTGCAATTCCACGCCGACACATAGCAAAAGGCACGCAGCTGTTGCGCGATACTGGCAAGCGCCGTCGCCACTTCCAGCGAGTCGAGACCCGGCGCGCCAAGAATTCGCGGTTTAACGTCAAGCTGCGTTTGCGCGGCCAGCAGTGCTTTCATGCCGGTGTACTGCCCGTTCTCGTCTGTCTTGCCGATGATGTTGGAAATGGTTTCAGCTTCGGTGGCCCCCTCGGCGACGCGTACGACGACTGTGACGGGCTTCGCCTGATCGGCGATAGCCTGCAATGAGGTGGCGAGTGTCCCTTTCGTTCCTGCCTTACCGATGGCAGACAGTACATTAGTGATCAAGACCGGTGTATTCAGCGGAAACGTACCTGCATCAGCATCCTCGGCGGTACACACCATGCCGACGATGGCGGTTGATACGGTGGAGATAGTGCGCGTGCCGTCGTTGATTTCTACGACGCGAACACCGTGGTGATAATCTGCCATCTGTTGCACTCCTGATTGAAGGTGTGCTCAGGGTGGCAGGCCATAAAGGGGGACGCATGTTATTACGGCTTAGTGGTCTGCCAGCGGGCAGGATCCCGCCTGCGGCGTTTAATCATGGCACACTGGCAGGACATAGGTAGCCGTGTAATAATTAATCATCGGTCTATGATGCTACGCCGCCGGTTATGCCAGGACGGCACAAGCCTTTCCGACACGACACCGTATTCTGTTGATATAGTTGATTTTATAGTAAAAGGATTATTACTATGCCGGGAGCCGCCCGTCTAAACGATATAGGTAGTGGCCACGCGTGTTTTCCAGCCACTCCCGTCGTCGAAGGTAGTCAGGACGTTATCATCAATGGCCAGCCCGCCGCACGACAAGGTGACGCCATTCAGCTCCACGGTTGCCCCTGCCCCAACATGCCCACGGTCTTCATCCGCGTCAGATAGCCGCAGGTTCCTCCACCGTCATCATTAACGGTAAGCAAGCCGTCCGTATCGGAGACGATATCAACTGCGGTGGCAATATCGTGACCGGAAGCAGTAACGTCATTATCGGGGATACCCCTTATCAATCTCCGGTTGCTGGCTGTGCGCAACAATCCGCCCAGCGGCGTGATCCACTCCTCGCTTTATCGCCTATGTTGACCATCCCGCCAGTTTTTGCGAAATCCTGCCTGCGCGGTGAAGGCTGTACTGACGCGGGAACGGAGAAAGAGACGGTTGATAACTTTGGGCAGACGGCGTTATTTGCTCAGCCCGTCGTCGACGATTGCTGTGGGTATCATCGCCCTCACGTAAACAAACCGGTGGTACAGCACGCGCAAGCTGCGAAGAAGAAAAACCCCTCTCAGTTGACTGAACCGACCGCGGCATCAACACCTGTTCAACTCACTGGCTCGGAGCTTGGTATAAAACGCTTTATTACCTGATGTCCTCAAAGGAAATAGCAGTAACGCCGACGCCATTAGCTAAATCAGCCATCACGCCAGTTGCCGCTGCCGCGGTTCCCGTGGCTACGATGTCTGCCGGAAACACGGTAGCAACCCGAGCCGCCGTCACCACGATGACGCAGGTTTGGGGGCAAGTGACATTGACTGAAGGCACACTGGCGGCATCAAGCACGGTGCCTTTACTCGGTGTGCTGTTTGCCGCTTTTTACAGCCAATCAGTCGGCGAAGGCAGCGACAAAGTACCGGGACGTGATGATCACTGGCTGGAAGATACCCTACGGCAAAAAGGCTGGGCAGGAGAAACCGCTACGACCCGCGTGCGCTTTTTCTGGCGTCCCGACATTCACGGCAAGATGCAGGTCTACGGTGTTCATACCGGCGAAGGCACGCCGTACGAAGGTGTGCGCGTCGCAAATATGGTGTGGAAACCCGAGCAAAGCCGCTACGAATTTACGCCCGCACCGGGCGTCGACGGCCCGAAAATCACCTGGACGCCCGCCAATCCGGAAGGCTCTGAGCCAATATCGCAGACAGAAACGCCGGTCGCCCCTATCGATCAACCAACCATCCTGGTACACCCCATCCCGGACAGCGCAGAGGAAACAACAACTCCGCCGTTCCCGATGCCGGATGAGCAAGACTTTAATGACTGGATACTGGTATTCCCGGCGGACTCTGGCATAAAGCCGATTTATATATATTTATCAGAAGATAAGGTTTCATATACACACGGATACAAACATTACCCACCGAAGGGATTACCGTGGCGTGAAGTTGTTAAAAGTACGAAAAGCGGGCCAGCTAAATTTAAACCTGATATAGATATCCCATCCATGGATGGTGACGTTTGGGAGCGTGGTACACCAACATCAAATGGTCAAAATTGGAAGATCATGAAATTTGATGAAGTAAAAGGAGCATACAAAGGAAAGGAAACTATGTGGGTAGTCACAAAGGAGTCTCAAGGAACCATTCACTCTCATCCTATCGGCGAACAAGAAGCACAGAGGTTAATGAAATGACACGCGACATCATGATTCTAGGCGAAAAATATAACATTCAATCATTAGATAATGTTTTCGACGAATTATCTGGCATCAACTTTGATAAAACTGCCACAGAAGAGATCGATAAATTGGATGAGGATTTATTAATGATATCTTATTCGAATGGAGACTTGATAGATGTGGGATGGTATCCATCATTTGAAGTGCCTGGTGCTTTTAAAATCTACATAATAAAAAATGGGGATTGGGAAAACCCATTTTTTGAAGAGGTCATGCCTTGGGATGTTGAAGTGCTAAGAAATAAAATAAAAGAATCTATAAAAAAACTAGAAATGCAGTAACCATCAGTTAATAAATGGAAAACCCCATACTCATTCATCTGACTAACTGGCTGCTAAAAATGGGTCACCAAGAGCCATAACGTCTAAAATTGATATATAGTGACCCGGCACATGAAATCAGCAAGCTTAAAATAAACATACCTTAAAATTTATTTATACATACAAAAAACAGCCCCCGAAATGAAACTTAAAAAAAATATTAACGATTATACAGAGAGTGAATTCATCGATTTTTTGAAAAAGTTTTTTGAAAATCCTAACAAATTTAAAGGTAGAGAATTAAAAAACCACATAGGGAAATTAGTTTCTCACTTTGAAAAAATTGTCGAGCACCCAGAAGGTAACGGTCTAATCTTCAACCCGTCCGATGATCGAGACGACTCACCTGAAGCTGTGATCAATGAGATAAAGAGGTGGCGAAAATCGCAAGGATTATCACTTTTTAAATATTTGGACTGCTCCTGCCACGGTAGACAATCCAGCCCTATATCAGAGTCGTAACCCCTAAACGACATATTGACATTCATAGAGGTAAATGACGTGAAATCCATCAACGACTATACAGAACAAGAATTTTTAGAGTTTGTTCGAAAAATATTTAATGTCGACGGGACTACAGAGAAAGAGGATGTCGCAAATGTCCTTGAATTCAAAAGATTGACTGAACATCCAGATGGTTCTGACTTGATTTATTATCCACCAGATGACCGTGAGGATAGTCCTGAGGGGGTAGTCCAAGCGGTTAAAGAGTGGCGGAAATCGCAAGACCTCCCGTTATTTAAAGACTCAAAATGATCATGTAGGCTGACAAATCACTGTCAGCCCCCATACACCCTAAGACTTTATATGTTAGTAGCCATCCCAGACAAGATATCGCAGCACTAAAAAGTGTATTCACAGGGAGAAGTAATCATGATTATGAAAAACAACTTAAGTGACTATACCGAACATGAATTTGAGTTATTTATAAACGATATTTTCCGTGTAAATATCGCAGAAAATGATGAAAAACTTGATGAATTACTTGAGAATTTTGAAAAAATAACATCTCACTCTGATGCTTCGGATCTTTTCTTTTACACACTTGAAGATGACCAATGCACCCCTGATGGTGTTACTAAATACATAAAAGAATGGCGAAAATCGCAAGGATTACCACTTTTCAAAGATTCGCAGTAACCATGGGGAGGATGGTTAGTCCTCTTAGAGAAATAAAACCGCTTTTTTTCTTTATTCAGCAACAATAGAAAATGGCGCAGCCCTGCTTCAAGGACAAATGAAGTTAAAAGCCCCAATAGGGTTAATTTCAGTTGGGAACATCCAACTATAGGGCAGGGTTATCTACGGTACGGGTCAGTCCAGCTCCGAGCGCTGCGCCCTCCCTAAGCCGCCCGTAAAAATAAATATCAACAAGATAGGCTGGGGATGAATAGTCTGGCGGAAATAAAAATGTTTTTTGGATAAAAGAAAAAAAATACATCAATGCCCACGCTGAGTTAGTAGATAGATTTAGGCGTCTCCGCCTCTATTTTTACTTACAGTTTCTTCTAAATTTCAATTTTATAAAATGGTTAATTCCCAACGGGCCCAGATAATCAAATGATGAGTAGTAAAGTAATAGTTTAATAAATAAGACCTCAATGCAATCAATATCATATTACCCACCAACCAATATTAATGAGCCAGGTTGATTATTTCTACTTGAATATTAAAAACCTTCACCGACCAACAAAAGCAGTAAATGAGCTAAAAAACCAATATCAAGGGTACGAGATTGAATAAACCTGTAACGCCGTTGCCGCACACAAAATCAGCTCTTTGAACTAATTTTCATAAAAAAACAGAATATAAAATTAAAAATAAATCAAAATAAGATATATTATAATTATTTAACCACCCAATTTGGTTTAGTCCTTAAAGACCCTATAATTTAAATCAGTATTCATTAACATAAACAGGAGAAGTGGGTAAATTCATTCATCCAATAATGAATTCATGGGTATTAATACCCTGCCATCTATTTAATTAACGTCTACCTTCGCTTGCGATCGTTAATAACAAGCGCTGTGAATTTCAATTACCCTACCTATATATGTCTCTTTGTCATAAGGATACATATAAAGAAGTGGTCACCTATGACTGAGGAATAATATGAAAACAGTACGTTCTCTTGCTCTTTCCCTGTTGAGCACCGCGCTAACATTGTCTTTTGTTGGCGCGGCTCATGCGGCTACCGGGTCATTGACCGGTGAGATTGGCGTTCAACTTACCATTGGCGAAGGTTGTACGGTTTCCAACAATAATTCATCCGGCGGCACGAATGAATGGGGAACCTTGAACTTTGGTGAATACGCCGACTTGACCAACGCCGTCAACGGGACCGTTATCGGTAAAGATGGCAGTAGCACGGTGTCCATCACCTGCAGTAATGGCCTATCCCCTTCTTTAGCGCTGGATGGCGGCTTATACGGTTCTTCCTCTGTTCGTAATTTGTCATCCAACGGCGGCAGCACCGTCATTCCTTACCACTTGTATTCAGACAGCGGCCGTAGTTCAGAAATCGCGATTAACGGCTCCATGTCTCTGAATGCTGACGGCAGCGCGCAGAGCATTCCGATCTATGGCCGTATTTCTCCGGCGGATCAGTCTACTACCGCTCCGGCATCCGGTACTTATACCGATATCGTGACCGCTACATTGTCCTGGTAAAACAGGCGATCAGGGAGAGACGCATTGAGGTTCGTTATTGAGGCAGGTTCGGTAAAGCGTTTGTGGCAGTGGATGCCGCTTTTCGCTGGCCTGCTTGTATCTCCCTGTGCGCCGGCCAGCAGCGTTAGCAAACAGTTCACGGTAGCGGCCGTCATCAACAGCGGCTGCGTATTCGGCAATAGCGCCAAAAGTACAACCTCCAGTTTGGGCACCTTGAACTTTGGCGAGAAAGCCTTTTTGGATAGCAACGTTGACGTCACAAGCACCAGCGGTGGCGGCTCTATTGTCGTGACATGTACGCCCGGCCTCGCCATCAGTATTGCGATGGACTATGGGGTGAATGGCGGAAATAGCGCGTCCCGCTACATGGTAAGAGCCAACAGCAGCGACACCATTGCCTACCAGCTCTATCAGGATGCCGGACGCAGCATTGTCTGGGGAACGGGTTCTCTGGCCTATGGCGTCTCTTCTTTTCCCACCGGTACGCAAACTTATCCGGTCTATGGCCGTCTGTTTTCATCCAGCACTCAACCTTCGGCAGGCACGTATACAGACACGGTCACAGTAACACTTACTTATTGAAAAAATTGAATAAAATGGAAATAACTCTCACAAAATGGCATTTGGCGATTTTTGCAGTTTTGCTCGGTTTATTCACCTCTTCCGCTCTTGCGGCCAGCTCGGTTTTAGTATGGCCGATTTATCAGGTCATCGAGTCGGATGAAAAGGGATCCGCTCTCTGGCTGGAAAATCGCGGCTCAACACCGGTGACGCTGCAGATCCGTGTCTTGGCCTGGCAGCAACAGGACAGCAAGGATCGTTACGCGAATCAGACTGATGCTATCGCCAGCCCACCGTTCGCCACCGTGCAGCCTAATCAACGCCAGATGATCCGGCTCATGAAAACGATCCCTGTCGCGCCGCAAACGGAACGCTCCTATCGCATCGTGATCGATGAAATCCCGACGCTCAATACCGCCGATAATAAGCAATCAGGGTTGAAGCTGCAGATGCGCTATCTGCTGCCGCTGTTTATGACCGGCGACGGTATCGCGCTCAAACCGCCGAAAAATAAACACTCAGACGACTCAATGTTGACCCGCCCGCTACTCAGTTGGCGCCTGATTCGCAAAGGTGACCAGACTGAGCTTGCCATCAAAAACAGCGGCATCGTTCATGCACGACTGAGCAACACCTTCTTTGGCGATAAGCCGCGCGCGACCAAATCGTCTATTTCACTGGCGCAGGGGTTTTTCGCTTATGTTCTGCCAGGGCAGGAGATCCGCTGGCCGCTGCCCGCGAATAAGCGCCCTGCTATGCAAAGCCACCTCTACGCCCAATTAGCCGATAACCACCAGCCAACGCTCATCAGCCCCGCGCCTTAATAAGGGAAGAGAATGCTTATTTTATGCCATGGATATTGGCTGCGGCGCCATATGGGGGTCATCCCCTTCCTCATGTTGACGTGTGGCGCGCCGGAGGCCGCGGCGGAAGAGTATGGGGATTTGCCCAAACCGCCGCAGACCGCGCCCGCCGTCGAAAACACTATGTATTACCTGACGCTGATCGTGAACGGCGTTTCAGATCGTCAGGTCGTTCCGGTGCAGTACATTCGCGGACACTTCTCGGTGGAATCCGGCGTTTTAGCCAAAAACCACGTCCATATCGGGACGCAACGTTCCGGATGGGTCGACGTCAACGCGCTTCCCGAAGTGAAGGTCTATTATGACTCCGGTAATCAGTCTCTGAATCTGACCGTACCATTGGAATGGCTGCCAGAGCAGTCGGCCAATAGCGGAGAGATGGTCAAGGCGACGAAAGCGCAGAGCACGCCCGGTCTGGCGTTTAACTACGATGCGTATTACTTCAAAGGCTATCAGTCCTCGCAAAGCGTGACCACCTGGCTGGAACAGCGGCTGTTCAACGATTACGCCTCATATCCAACACGGGGACCTACTCACACTATTTCGGCAACACTCAAAACGACAGCCGTAACAAAGGATATCTGCGCTACGACACCTTTTGGCGTTACAACGATATCGACGACATGCATACCTTTCAGGCGGGCGATTTCATCAGTAATTCGCTGACCTGGAGCAATTCGGTGCGTATGGGAGGCGTGCGGGTGAGTCGCGATTTCGCCGTACGCCCGGATATCGTCACCTACCCGTTGATTCAATACGCCGGGGCGAATCCCTTGCCGAGTACGGTGGATCTGTTTATCAATGGCTACAAGGCCAGCAGTACCTCGTTGAATTCCGGACCTTTTACGCTTACCAATGTGCCCTATATCAATGGCGCGGGCGAAGCGACGGTCATCACGACCGATGCGCTGGGACGGCAAGTGTCCACCAGCGTCCCCTTTTACGTGTCCAACGCCTTGCTGCGCAAAGGGTTGGATGACTTCGATATGTCTCTCGGGGTTTTACGCCGCAACTATGGCGTGAAAGATGCGGATTACGGTCAGGCGGCGGCCAGCGGTATTTATCGTCGCGGCCTGACGAACTGGCTAACGCTGTCGAGCCATCTGGAAACCTCGGAAGACCTGCTGCTGAGCGGCGTAGGCGGCGATCTCGCCATAGGCCATTGGGGCACGCTGAGCAGCGCCTACAGCCATAGTCAGGACAACGGTCAAGGCGAGCAATTCGTCGTAGGCTACTCCTATTATGCGAATACGATGGGCATCGCGGCGCAGCATGCCGAACGCAGCAACAACTATCGGGATTTAAGCGTGGCCTCCAGTGGCGGCCATCTCAGTAAACAGTCCGATCAGATGACCTTAAGTACCGCGCCGTTTGGACGCGGCAACGGCACGTTAGGGCTGGGCTACTTCGACATTCGCGCTTATGACGACACCCGGACTCGTCTGGCCAACCTCTCCTACAGCTGGTCGATTTGGGACAAGGCCAGCATGTATTTGTCCTTGAATAAAACCATCGGGAGCCACGGCTACGGCGCGCTCCTCCAAATGATCGTTCCGCTGGACAACGGAATGTCCGCCACCGCCAGCGTGCAGAAGAATTCGATAGGCGAATACACCGAGCGCGTGTCGATGACGCGCACCACGCCGACAGACGGCGGTATCGGCTGGAACGTCGCCTACTCGGGCGGCGACAACCACGATCAGCAGGCCAGCCTGACCTGGAAAACACAGCGGGCAACCTATCAGGCAGGCATGTACGGCACGACCTCCGCTTACAACTACTGGGGCGATCTCAGCGGTTCCGTGCTGTATATGGACAACACGTTTTTCGCGGCCAACAAGATTAACGACGCCTTTATCGTCGTCAGCACCGACGGCTATCCCGATGTTCCCGTCAAATATGAAAACCAGCAGGTCGGCACGACCAGCAACACCGGTCACATTCTTGTCCCCTGGGTTAGCGCCTATTATCCGGCTCGCGTTGAAATCGATACGCTGGAACTCCCTTTGGGCATTGATGCCCCCGAGGCCGAACGACGCATAGCCGTCAAGGAAGGCAGCGGCGCGCTGGTGAGATTCAGCGTCCGACAGGTTCATTCGGTCAACCTCAATCTGGTGGACGATAAAAAAGCGGCGCTGCCGGTAGGCTCCTACGTCACGGATACCGTCAGCGGACAAACCGCTATCGTTGGCTATGACGGCCAGGTGTTCATGGAGCAGGTGACGCCGCACATCAAACTGCGCGTGCAGCGTTCAGACAGTGGTATCTGTGTGTTGAATCTCGATTTACCGGACAACAAGCCGGGCATCGCCATTCTGGGAGAGAAAGTGTGTACAGCTACGGGAACGAGGGCGGATACCGCGTCTTCGAAGGATCAATAACATGACTATGTTTCGGTTTTTTATGATGCTGTTGTTGGGGATATCGGGGCTGTCCACGGCCCATGCGGGCTGTAGCTCGTCGTCCAGCAGCTCGACATTCGGCTCCATCAGTTCGTTTTCGCTCGCCAGCAGCGCGCAAACGGTGCAATCCGGTAGCGGGTTCACCTGCTCCGGCAGCCTATTGTCGCTGATCAGCACCAATACGGTGACCGCCACGATCGCGTCCACCAGCAACGCCTCCGGCGCCACGCCGCGGTTGTATAACGCCAGTACCGGTGAATATATCCCCTACACCATTTGCCAGGACTCCGGCTGCAGCGCCACCTACCCGATCGGGGATACCATTAAATGGAGCAGTACCACGCTGCTCGGATTGTTAGGTCTGTTCAATTCCAGCGACGGCACCTTGCCCATCTATCTAAGGACATCGACAGGCGCCAATGTCGCCGCCGGCACTTACACCGACAACATCACGCTGTCCTGGTACTACAAAATCTGTTTTGTCGGGGTTCTGGGTATCTGCGCCTATACCACGGGGACAGACACCTCCGTCGTTCCGGTCTCCATGGTGGTCACCAACGACTGCTATATCGACAGCGCGCCGGACGTAAATTTCGGTACTCAGGCGCTTCCCAGCAGTTTCTCCGCTATCAGCAATGCGCTTAGCGTGCGGTGTACACGCAACGCCACCTACACCGTCGATCTCACCAGCCTGAATGCCAGCAGCGGCGGTTGGCGTCAGATGAACGCGCTCATTAACGGTTCGACCTACGCATTGCAATATCAGTTCTACCGATCGGACGGCACCGCGTGGACCAGCGATAATGACTACGGCGCCACGGGATCCGGAAATTCGCAAAGCATCAGTTACACCGCGAAGATCAATCCAAATCAGAGCAATGTCCCAGCGGGATCTTACAGCGACACAGTAACGGTGACCGTGACCTATTAGCCGAGCAAAGCGAGGCGGACCGGAGCCGGTCAGCCTTGCTCTCAGCGACTATTGGCCCGGATGCTGCTCCAGCCATTTTTGCATCTGTTCGATTTCCGGCTGCTGCGCCTTGATGATGTCTTCCGCCAGTTTACGCAGCTCCGGATCTTTGCCGAATTTCAGCTGTGTCTTCGCCATCGCGATCGCGCCCTGATGATGCGCGATCATCCCTTGGGCGAAGGCGACGTCCGGATTCTGAGTCGACATGCTTTTCATCATATCGCGATGCATGTTGTCCATATCTTGCTGATAAGCCTGCTCGAAATCCGTTGAATGCGGGGTTGTATGGTTTCCATCGTGAGTGCTTTCAACCGCCAGTACGCTTAACGGCGTCAGAAGAAAACCCACTAACAGCCAGTGACGATGCTTCATCATTTACTACCTCATCATGGTGGGGGAAAGAGAAAACATACCCTTTTTATCAGGGGAAAGGTCAAGACGCGACGCATGAAAACGCCGACGGCAGCGCGTAAAAATCGTCGTCACATGGGGAACCGATGATACGACAGGCGATAAAAAACCGCCGGGTGACGGTCAGCGTCGCTCCGGCGGTTAACAGGCCGAGAATTATTGCTCGGCTTTAGGCGCGTGGTCGGGCTTAGGCGCGTGTTCGCCTTTCGCCAGACGCTTTTCAAAGTTCTCGTTGAACTGTTTTTTCTGTTCCGGCGTCAGCACGTTATAAATCTTGTTCTGCGTTTCAAGATGCTTCAGCGTACGCGCCTTGCTGGCCTCTTCCATCTTGTCTACCAGGCTTTCGGCTTTGGCCGCATCAAAGCTCTCGGCAGCAATGACGTCATGCATTGCGGTACGATCTTCCGGTGCTGGACGAGGCGCATCTTTGCGAGCGCTTTCCATGATGTCATGAATTTTCTGCTTCTGGTCTGCGGTCAGGTTCAGGCCTTTAAACATCATGCCATGTTCCTTCCCTTCGCCTGGGCCATGATGTTTCATCATGTGCTCGCCATGCGGCACCGCCGGTTTGCTGTCCTGTGCGTTAGCAAAGCCAGCCGCGCCGAACGCCAGTGCGGAAGCAATCACGATAGCGGTTAATTTAGACATAGACTCCCCTCATATATGGTTTATCAGCATTAATGCCGTTCATCATTCGTTGTCAGGGATGAGTATAGGTCACAGAATTTAAGGTAATGAGAGTAAAGGTAAAACTTTGAAAGGAGAATCGGCGAGAATATCGCCATTTGTGGGCAAAGCGACAATATTACGTAAGCAAACATGAAGGTTAACAGCACAATGCCAGGTTCGAACAACGTGGGGATAAAGGAGAGAGACTGACGCCCCTCCTTGATTCCTCTGTCAGGGCAAAGACTGGCAGAACGCCTCGGCATCTTTGGCCAACGCATCGATATGAGTCCGAATGGCATTGACCTTTTGCAGCAGAGGATTCCGTTCCGGCGAAGCGCTAACCGAATTCATCCGCGCCACCAGCGTTTCTATCTGCTCTCTCAGTTCCGCTTCCTGCTCACGGGCCAGCGTCAACTGCGCATTGAGCTGATAAACGTGCTCGTGCCAACGCTGCTGTTGTTGCTGCACGCTGGACTCCAACGCCTGCAGCGCGCTGTCCAGTCGCGCTTCCCACTCATCAATACACATAGAGATTCCTTTGCCTGAATATCCAGCGAATTATAATGACAGTCTCACTTGACCACAAATCGCCCCATTCAGGCTCAGGCTACGTTAATCAGACTAGCGGCGTTTGGCAGCGCTTTTGATGGCGCGCAGCACGACAAATTTCGGATTGCTGGCAATGGTTTCGCAATTGCCGAACATACGCTTGAGCTTCTGAAAATAGTTCAGGTGGCGATTTCCGATAATCCGCAGTTCCCCGCCGACGCTAAGACAACGCTTCGCATCCGTAAACATCTGCCAGGCGATATCGCCCGAGATTGCCTGCTGCTGATGAAACGGCGGGTTGCACAGCACGGCCTGCAGACTCCCGTCGGCAATACCGGCCAGTGAGTTATTTACCGCAAACTCGCAGCGGTCGAGATCCTGAGGTCGGTTCAGTTCCACATTCTTCCGGCTTGAGGCCACCGCCATATAGGACTCATCCAGGAAACTGAGGGTGGCCTGAGGATTCAGATCGAGCGCCGTCAGTCCCACAACGCCGTTGCCGCAGCCCAGATCGACCACCTTGCCTTCCAACTGTTGCGGTAAATGCTGCATAAAGAGTCGCGCGCCGATATCCAGCCCGCCGCGCGCAAAGACATTGGCGTGGTTAGCTATCTGGAAACCATTTTCAGGCACCGCCCATTCCGTCAGCGGCAGGCGCTCACTCGGTTCCCGGCCGTCAGGCTGGCAATGAACCAAACGCGCTTTTTTCCAGGCCAGCGACGTCTTGGTCGGGCCCAGAATCTGTTCGAACAACGCGAGCGTCGAGGTATGAATGTCGCGCGCCTTCGCCCCGGCCATGACGACCGTCTGCGGCGTTACCACGTGACTAAGCATCCGTAGTTGGTGTTCCAACAACGCCAGTGTCTTCGGGACTTTAATCACGACCAGCGCCGGAGCGGCGGGCAGATCGGACAGGCTATCCAGCAGCGTGACCCCATTGGCGTCAAAACCGTTCTGCGCCAGATTGTGCCGTGTCGCCAACTGGCTGAGGTATGAATCGCTGATGCAGCAAGGTGATTGCGCCTGCAACCCGCAGGCCAGCGCGCCGAACGCATCGTTGAAAATCAGGCGGGGTCCGTCGCCTAATGGCATATCCGCCAGTTCTCGCAACAGATATTCGTCGGCCGCTTCCCATGCCTGCAGTGCGGTCTCCTGAGCCGAAAGGGGATAGCGCACCAATGTTAAGGTGCTCGTTTCCAGATCGAGTTGGCTCATAGCCTCTCCTGTTAACAATGTAAATTTGCGCTGTTTATCCCCTAAAAGAACGCGGCAGTAAATGCTTTTCTCATATTGGTTTTTTATCAGTCGAGCGCAGCGGGCGGCGGCGTAGACAAGTTCCATCAGACAACGGGCGATATCGGTTTGACCGGGGTCAATATTTCACCTATCTTTAGTCACGCAAAGGGGAGTAACTTCTTCGCCGGTTAGTCGTCATTACAGTGCTCTTGCACTCGGTTACCGGGCAACCTTAATGCGTACGCACATTAAGTTGTAAGTGAGACCTTGCCGGAAGGCGAGGTCCATTTGTGAATAATGCGCGCAAACGGCCCACGCCTTACGACGTGGGCCGTTTTGTTTTTACATTTTAAGGATATGAACTATGGCTTCCATAGGCACACCGTGGTTGTGGGGCAGCTTCGCTGCCATTGTAGTGGTCATGCTAGCGATCGACCTTTTCTCTCAGGGGAAAAAGGGGTCGACGGTCATGACATTCAAGCAGGCGGCCAGTTGGTCCATCGTGTGGGTTACGATGGCCGTGCTGTTCAACGCCGGTTTCTGGTGGTATCTCAACAGCACGATGGGACGGGAGATCGCGGACGCACAGGCGCTGGCCTTCTTTACCGGGTATTTGATTGAAAAAGCGCTGGCCGTCGATAACGTCTTCGTCTGGCTGATGTTGTTTAGTTACTTCTCCATCCCCGCGCAGTATCAGCGTCGCGTGCTGATTTTCGGTGTCCTGGGCGCCATCGTACTGCGTACAATTATGGTGTTCGCGGGCAGCTGGCTGGTCACGCAGTTCCAGTGGTTGCTGTATATCTTCGGCGCATTCTTGCTGTTTACCGGCGTCAAAATGGCGATGGCAAAAGAAGATGACGCGGCGGTCGGCGACAAGCCAGTGGTACGCTGGCTGCGCAAGCACCTCAGAATGACCGACACACTGCAAGGCGAACGTTTCTTCAGCCGCCAGAACGGCGTGCTTTATGCCACGCCGCTGTTTCTGGTGCTGATCATGGTGGAAATCAGCGACGTGATCTTCGCGGTGGACAGTATTCCGGCCATCTTCGCCGTGACGACCGATCCCTTCATCGTACTGACTTCCAACCTCTTCGCCATTTTGGGACTTCGCGCCATGTACTTCCTGTTGTCCGGCGTCGCTGAAAAGTTCTCACTGCTGAAGTACGGTCTGGCGGTGATCCTGATCTTCATCGGGGTCAAAATGATGCTGATCGATCTCTTCCATATCCCGGTATCGCTGTCGCTCGGCATCGTGGCGGCAATACTGTTGGTGACCATACTGATCAATATCTGGGTTAATCGACGCGCGGCACGCTAATCTCATTGACGTCATTTTCACGGCCCTAAATAACACGCCCGGTAAACACCATACCGGGCGTTCTCTTTTTAATATTATCGTCAGGCTTGTCTATACTTTGCCTGTTTATCGCCTTTTTGCAGGGCGGACATAATCGAAACAATAGGAAAAAAAGGTCATAAAACGTCGATTTCTGTCAGTAAGTGTAAAATATGACTGTATCCACGATTATCGCGGCTAAAACCGCGAATTATCTGACTTTTACCGCTGATATTTCCCTATCTCAGCCCTACCTATTTTGTTACAGTTATGGCGTTTTTTTTATGTTTATCGGTAGCAGATTGGGCAAACCCCCTGAAACAGGATGTCAGTCATTTTAACGCGCCGTCACTCCACGGCTGTGATGACCATCCACTGTATTGCCGTCGTCGGTTCAGGCATGCCAGCCTGGAGTCGTTCGAATAATAAAATCAATAAATAACGCGTCATCGAGCAACGTTTCCTTGCCGATGCATCAGGCTAAAGCTGCTTCTCGCCGAAAGAAGCTCTTTTGGCGCAAAATCACGCTACATCAGCAGGATTTGAAACTTACAGTGACCTATTGCCGTTCATTGAGGGCAGCGAATTTATCCCCATGCCGCAGTACAGGAATACCAGATGGAAATGATTAAAGAGCTTCTTAACGCACTCTGGCACCAAAACTTCGACATTCTCGCCAACCCCAAGCTGGTTTGGACGATTTACGGGCTGCTGTTCCTGATCCTCGTTCTGGAAAACGGTTTGCTGCCCGCCGCCTTTCTGCCCGGCGACAGCTGCTGATTCTTGTCGGCGTCCTCATCGCCAAAGGCACCATGAACTACCCTTTTACCATCGCTCTGTTGACCACGGCGGCAAGCCTGGGATGCTGGATGAGCTATCTGCAAGGCAAGTGGCTCGGCAATACCAGGCTGGTGCAAAGTTGGCTTTCTCACCTGCCGGTGCATTACCATCAAAGAGCGCACCAGTTGTTCCACCGTCACGGCCTGTCCGCATTACTGATTGCGCGTTTCCTGGCTTTTATCCGGACGCTGCTACCCACCATTGCCGGGCTATCCGGGCTGAATAACGCCCGTTTCCAGTTCTTCAACTGGATGAGCGCTTTCCTGTGGGTCATCATTTTGGTTTCTCTCGGCTATGCGCTGGGAAACACGCCGGTCTTTCGCAAGTACGAAGGCCAGCTGATGTTTTTCCTGATGATGTTGCCGCTGGTGTTGCTCTGCATCGGATTAGTAGGATCATTGGTTGTACTCAGGCGCAAGAAGCGCGCCGTTCATAGTGGAAAAGGACATTAAGACATGGTGAGCCGCTGGCTGAAAAACAAGCCCGTCTGGCGTCTACTGTTGATGCTGTTGCCTGTAATTATCATGGTCACGTCATCCCGCCATACGCCCGATGAAGTCACGCTGCATATTAGCCCGCAGCGTCAGGGCGCCACGCTACCGGATGGGTTTTATATTTATCAGCGCCTCAGTGAGCGCGGCATTGGTATTGAAAGTATCATCCCCGCGCAGGACAGCATCGTAGTACGGCTGTCTTGTCCGGAACAAAGCCGAGACGCGCGCGACGTGCTGCGCACGGTGCTCCCGCAGGTCAATGTCGTGACTCAGATAGCGAAAAGCGGCCAGCCCGCGCATAAATACTCCCCACCGCCATCGTCTCATTTGGGGTAATCCCTCGGGGTTATCTCATCACTCCCCTTTTGCGCCGTTGCGGCCGCATTTATCGCAACCAACGCAAGGGTTTACCGCACGCCAATAGAAATATCGTCTATAGTTGAATATCAGCTTTCATAACATTAGGGAGTTTTGCTATGTCTCGTGAATCCAATTCAGAACAGCAGCTACGTGAAGAATTACGATCTCTGGGCGACACGCTCGAAGAAGTGCTGCGTAGCTCCAGCGAAAAATCCAAAGGCGACCTGGATAAACTGCGCGAAAAAGCGGAGGGCGTCCTGCAAGAATCCCGTTCACGCCTGAATGAAACCGGTGAGCGCATCAAAGCTCACACGCGTGAGGCGACCGGACAGGCTGAAGACTATATTCGCGAAAAACCCTGGGCTGGCGTTGGGATCGGCGCGGCCGTCGGCCTCGTCGTCGGCATTCTGCTCGCACGTCGTTAATCGCTATGAGTAATCAAGAACGCCAAGGCCCCGCCATCGCCTGCGTCGCAACGGTGAAACGCATCATCACCTTGGTCGCGGGAATGGTCGAGACGCGGGTCAAGCTTGCTGCTGTCGAGCTTGAACAAGAGAAGAGTAATCTGGTCCAGCTGCTGCTGTTGGTAGGGCTAACCCTGATATTCACCACTTTTGGTCTGATGTGTCTGATTGCACTGGTGATTTGGAGCCTGGAACCTGAGTATCGCCTGCTGGGACTCTGCTGGACAACCGGTATTCTGCTGGGACTGGCGGTTATCGGCGGCCTTTGGGCACTGTTGCGCGCGCGTCGCACCACGCTGCTGAAAGAGACCCGCAAAGAGCTGGCTAACGATCGGGCGCTGCTGGAGGAAAAGCTGAAGTGAGCCGTAAACGGTATCTGGCACAGGAAAAAGCGCGACTGGTGAGTCTCATCCACCAGCAACGCATTGAACTGGTCTCAGAAAAAAGGCAGTGGCTTGAAGCGACTGAACCGTGCGATCGCTATTGGCAAAAACTCGTTGGCCTGCGTCATTATCTGATGGCTGGCGCGGGGCTTGTCGCCGTCGTCGGTCTACGACGCCCAGGCCGTCTGCTGAAGGTTGCCCGCAAAGCCGCCGGCGTTTGGGGCGCGATAAAGCTGGTGCGCAACATTCTTCCGCGCGCCTAGTTCAGAAAGGCACCTTTATTAAGACATCGCCATACCTTTCGAGGTATGGCTTTTTTATGCCCTGACGCTTAAATCAATTTAATTGAATAAAAAAGACAGTTTTACTTGCTGTCTTACTTTCACCTTCCCTTCTAACATCACTCTCAACCGTCACACACGGCTAAAAACTCGATGAATTTTTGATAGTTAATCATCATCAGCCAACTGAATCATATTGTTCCGACCGGAGAGAGAATTGATGAAAAAATCAGACAATGTCCTGATATTAGTTGCCCGTATCCTGATGCCAATACTGTTCATTTACGCCGGTTACGGCAAGCTGGGCGACGCCTATGCCGGCACCCAGCAATATATGCAGGCGATGGGTGTCCCCGGCGCATTGCTGCCCCTGACGATTCTTCTGGAGCTGGGGGGCGGGCTGGCCATTCTCTTCGGTTTCCTCACTCGCACCGTCGCGATTTCGACAGCGATATTTACGCTGCTTACCGCGCTTATTTTCCACCACGACTTTGCACAGGCAGGTAATGAGCTGATGTTTATGAAGAACCTGTCCATTACCGGCGGTTATCTCCTACTGTTCGTGACCGGTCCCGGCGCTTTCAGCCTCGACCGCCTGCTGAATAAGCAGTGGTAATCCCCGATACAGGCATGCTGTACTGATTCCAACCGGCCGTGTAAAAGCGCATTAACACGGCCATCAAACCGCTCCGCGCAGGCGGGTTGGAACTCAAGAGATAGCCGGTATAACCTGGCGTTCTGCGCGATACCACTTAAGGGAGGAGAGCACGATGGGACAATTAGTTGAAGGGCAATGGCACGACGTCTGGTATGACACCTCGTCGACGGGCGGACATTTTCAACGCCCACAGACCTCATTCCGCCATTGGGTGACGCCTGATGGCCGCCCCGGCCCCAGCGGTGAAGGCGGATTTTGCGCGGAGCCTGGGCGCTATCACCTGTACGTTTCGCTTGCCTGTCCGTGGGCGCACCGGGCGCTGCTGCTACGCAAACTGAAGGGATTAGAAACGCACATCGGCGTCTCGGTGGTGCATCCTCTGATGCTGGAACACGGCTGGACGTTCGCGACCGATTTCCCGGCAACCACCGGCGACAGACTCTATCAACACAGCTACCTTTATCAGCTATACCTGCACGCCAAACCAGACTACAGCGGCCGCGTGACCGTGCCGGTGTTGTGGGACACGCAGCAACAAACCATCGTCAGTAACGAGTCGGCGGATATTATCCGCATGCTGAACAGCGCGTTTGACGACGTGGGGGCGACGCCGGGCGATTACTTCCCGCTGGCGCTGCGCACAGAGATCGAGGAGCTGAACGAGTGGATTTACCCCCAGGTTAACAATGGCGTCTACAAAGCGGGTTTCGCCACACAGCAAAACGCCTATGACGAGGCGGTCGCACAGCTGTTCGACGCGTTGGATCGGCTGGAGCAGCGTCTAAGTCAGCAACGTTATCTGACCGGTTCACGTCTGACGGAAGCCGATCTGCGGCTGTGGACCACGCTTGTCCGCTTCGATCCGGTCTATCACACCCATTTCAAGTGCGACCGCTGGCGTTTGACGGATTATGAGAATTTGTACGGGTTTACACGGGATATTTATCAGCTGCCGGGTATCGCGGAAACGGTCAATATGGACCACATACGCCATCACTACTACCGTAGCCATGCCACGATTAACCCCTACGGCATTATTTCCGTCGGCCCAGAGCTGTCACTTACCAAACCGCACGACAGAGAGAGCCGCTTCCACCGCTAACTCCCGTCACCCACATGACGGTCAGTCTCCGCGAGACGGCAGAACGGGGGAATTTCCGCACTACCGTCTCGTTGGATCGTGATCAGGGCTCACGCAATACTTTGGGGATTTCCCGTAGTAGCCAGGACTTGGCTTCGCCCATGTTGTCACGGCGCCAGGCCATGATGATCTGGCTTTCGAAAGTGCTTTCCGGACTCACCACGCGCAGACGTCCTTCAGCGATATCCTGAGCCACCAACTCGTAGGGGATCGTCGCAACACCTAATCCAGCAAGCAAAGCCCGGCGCTTATCGTCCATCGTACTCACCGTCAGGCGAGGCTGTTTATCCAACAGCTGTACGGTAAGCACCGGGCGATCGCGCGCGGTATCCGCAATAGCGATCCCCCGATATTTGACTCGGGTCACTTCGGATAACGGTTCAGGTTCGTCATGGATGGGATGATCCGGGCTGGCGACATAAACGCATTTTACCGAATAGAGCTTGCGCGTATTGACCTCCGACGTCGCACGAAAATGCATATCCGGTGAGATCACGATGTCGGCGCGATCCTGTTCCAGCCGTTCCCAGGCGCCTGCCAGCACCTCGGTCAGAATAGAGACCTGCGTATTGGCCTTTTGCGCCAACTTGTCCAGCAGCGGAAAAAGGCGCTCCGTCGGCACCAAGGCTTCCGCGACGATGGTGACATGGGTCTCCCAGCCGCGGGCAAGCGCTTCGGCGTCCGTCGTCAGCTTATCAGCTGCTTCCAGCAGGACTCGCCCACGCTCCAGCAGCATCCTTCCCACATTCGTAAATTTGGTGCGATGACCCGAGCGGTCGAACAGCACCACGTCCAGTTCATCCTCTAATTTTTGCATGGTGTAGCTCAGCGCCGATGGCACTCTGCCCAGCTCATCAGCCGCGGCCGCGAAGCTACCCCGGCGATCGATAGCATCCATCACCCGTAACGCTTCCAATGTTAACGCCCGATCTTTCGACATAGATATTCTCATTCAGGATTTTTGAACGTCCCCACCAGATTAACTAGCTAACAATCTACCGTCCAGCCTATTACCCTTGTAGAGTCGACTAATTACGAGGGCCTGACACCATGATCATTAGCAGAGCAGCAGAGCAATGCGGCAAGGCTGACTACGGGTGGTTGCAGGCGCGATACACCTTTTCTTTCGGCCATTACTTCGACCCCGACCTACTGGGATTCGGCTCATTGCGGGTATTAAATCAGGAAGTCCTGGCCCCCAAGGCCGCCTTTCAGGCGCGCACCTATCCGCGCGTCGATATCCTTAATCTTATTCTGCAAGGCGAAGCCGAATATCGGAACAGCAACGGCAACCACACACAAGCCACAGCCGGCGACGTCATGTTGTTGGCGACCCAGCCCAACCTCAGCTATAGCGAACAGAATATTGCCAGCGATACTCCGCTGACCCGCATTCAACTATGGTTGGACGCCTGCCCGACACGCGAAAACCGCGCATTGCAGCGTATGACATTGAACGGCGATCGCTGTCAGCTGCTGGCTTCTCCAGACGACGAAAATGGCAGTCTGCACCTGAGACAACAGGTTTGGGTTTACCATCTGGATCTGGCCGCGGGAGAGTCGTTGACGCATTCCGTGAAGGGGAATCGCGCCTACATTCAGTCCATCCACGGTGAGCTTGGCCTCCGCTGTCATGCCGATGAGGGCAAGACGTTACATTGCGGCGACGGTGCCTTTATTCAGCAAGAGACCGCCATCACAGTGAATGCGAAAACGCCGGTGCGAGCGCTGTTGATCGACCTGGTGGCGTAACGGATCCCCCGCCTGACTCGGCGTTTTTGCGGAGTCATGGTAAGATAAATCATTATCTTCACCACTTTTCTTCAGGGTTACAGCGATGGATTCAACCGATCCGGTCAAACTTCTTGCCCAGGCTGAGCGACTGTGCCAGCAGCGCAACGTGCGACTCACGCCGCAGCGTCAGGAAGTGCTACGTCTGATGACCCAACAGCCCGGTGCCATCAGCGCCTATGATCTGCTGGACCTGCTGCGTGTCGCTGAACCTCAGGCTAAGCCCCCCACCGTTTATCGCGCATTGGATTTCCTGCTTGAACAGGGATTCATCCACCGCGTGGAATCCACTAACAGCTACGTGCTGTGCCATCATTTTGAAGAACACAGCCACACCTCGGCGTTATTTATCTGCGACCGCTGCCGCCAGGTAACGGAAAGCCCCACCGAGGGCGTCGAAGAGATATTGCAGCAGATTGCGCTCCAGACCGGATTCGCTCTACGACACAGTGTAGTGGAAGCGCACGGCCTGTGCGTTGAATGCAGGAAAGTCGAAGCCTGCGAACATCGTGATAGCTGCAACCACGATCACAGTATCGTCATCAAAAAACGCTGAGCCGCGTGAGGTTTTTAGTGGAGATGTAATCAGCGCCGTACGATGATACTGAGCATGGAATCTGAGAATAAAAGGAATTAAGAAGGGATTAACGAGCAGGCTTGCGATTAACGTTGGATTCGGATGTTATTTCGCCCGTTACGTTCAGCGAGAAAAACCAAACGTAACGGAAGATGCATAAACGGGGCGTTCAGCAAGCAAGTCTATCAACTCCAGTCGCTATTGCGAATGACGCCGACGGCCAACCCTTCAATGGAAAAGTTTTCTTTGCTCAAATCGACGACGATAGGTGAAAACTCTTTATTTTCAGCCAACAACTGTACTTTGTTGCCCTGCTGCTTCAATCGTTTTACCGTCACTTCATCTTCAATGCGCGCCACAACCACCTGACCGTTGTGAACATCCTGCGTTTTATGCACAGCCAGTAAATCGCCATCCAGAATACCGATATCTTTCATCGACATGCCGCTAACTCGCAGCAGAAAATCGGCGTTTGGCTTGAACATGGCCGGATCGACCTGATAATGACATTCGATATGCTGTTCCGCCAGCAGCGGTTCCCCTGCGGCAACACGACCGATCAAAGGCAGTCCGAGAGACTCTTCTTCCATCAACAAACGAATACCGCGAGACGCGCCGGTGACAATCTCAATCACACCTTTACGGGAGAGGGCTTTCAAGTGTTCTTCAGCGGCATTGGGTGAGCGGAATCCCAGCTGTTTAGCGATTTCCGCTCGGGTGGGTGGCATACCGGTTTGTGAGATATGATCGCGAATAAGATCATAAACCTGCTGTTGTCTGGTCGTTAAAGCTTTCATTCCGCCCCCTGGTTGTTTATACAGTTTCGCTGTGAGTATATACAGGGAAACTGCCTATGGGAACTGAGAAATCGCGTTATACCTTGTTTTTCGGCGCCATTCATGAGAGCTGTCACGCAAAATGGCCCCACAGCAAGACACCCCAAACCACGGCCGCTAGCAGGCAAGCAACCAGCACCGCCGCCGAGCCCAAATCTTTCGCTCTTCCTGCAAGCTCATGATATTCCGGGCCAATTCTGTCCACCACAGCTTCGATAGCACTGTTCAGCAACTCGACGATCACAATCAACACGACTGAGCCAATCAATAACAATCTTTCTAATATTGAAACTGGCAACCAACAGGCAATAATAATGCCTGCCAGAGTAAGAATAGTTTCCTGACGAAAGGCCGCTTCATGCCTCCATGCTTGTTTGAGTCCTTGCAACGAATAGCCCGTTGCCTTGACAAGGCGGGTAATCCCGGTCGCCTTATTCATGATCCTTTCTTACTCCTTTTTATTTAGTTTCGAACGCAATTTTCGCGTCACCCCATTGTCTCATGACCACAGATATCCGATAAGGTTTCTGTTATCCTTGCGGCGCATTGCTAATAAGAGGTTCTCAGTTGTTATGTCAGGTTGGCGTAAAATCTACTATAAATTATTGAATTTCCCTCTGAAACTTTTGGTAAAGAGCAAAATCATTCCTCTGGATCCGATTGCTGAGCTGGATATCGATCCTACACGTCCTATTTTCTACGTTCTGCCCTATAACTCCAAAGCGGACTTACTGACGCTGCGCGAAAAGTGCCTCGCGTTGGGGCTGCAGGATCCGCTCGAACCGTTGATTGTCGACGGTCAAGCGCTGCCGAGCTATGTATTCGTCAATAGCGGCCCGCGCGTATTTCGCTATTACGTGCCCAAAGAGAAATCCATCAAGCTTTTTCATGACTATCTGGATCTGCATCGCGACAATCCGTCGCTGGATGTTCAGATGGTGCCGGTTTCAGTCATGTTTGGTCGCTCGCCGGGCCGTGAAGGCCACCAGCAAGAAGCGCCTCAGCTTCGCCTGCTGAACGGTATCGAAAAATTTTTCGCGGTTCTGTGGCTTGGACGCGACAGTTTCGTGCGCTTTTCAACGCCGGTATCGCTGCGCTACATGGCGACAGAGCATGGCACAGACACCACCATCGCTCATAAGCTGGCGCGTGTGGCTCGGATGCATTTCGCCCGTCTGCGTCTGGCCGCCGTTGGTCCGCGTCTGCCGGTCAGGCAGGAACTGTTCAAAAAACTGCTGTCATCGAAAGCCATCGCTAAAGCGGTAGATGACGAGGCGCGAGCGAAGAAAATCTCCCGAGAAAAAGCCCAGCAGAACGCCATTACTATGCTGGAAGAGATCGCCGCCGACTTCTCCTATGAAGCGGTGCGTCTGACAGACCGTGTGCTGGGCTGGACCTGGAATCGGCTATATCAGGGGATTAACGTCCATAACGCCGAGCGCGTACGACAGCTGGCTCAGGACGGCCATGAAATCGTTTATATTCCCTGCCACCGCAGTCACATGGACTATCTGCTGCTGTCTTATGTGCTGTATCACCAGGGGCTGGTGCCGCCACACATTGCCGCGGGCATTAACCTGAACTTCTGGCCGGCGGGGCCTATCTTCCGCCGTCTGGGCGCGTTCTTCATCCGCAGAACCTTCAAAGGCAGCAAGCTCTATTCCACCTTGTTCCGCGAGTACCTCGGTGAACTGTTCACCCGCGGTTATTCGGTAGAGTACTTCGTGGAGGGCGGACGCTCACGCACTGGTCGCCTGCTTGATCCGAAAACCGGTACGCTGGCCATGACGTTGCAGGCCATGCTGCGCGGCGGTACACGCCCCATCACGCTGGTGCCGATTTACATCGGCTACGAGCATGTCATGGAAGTCGGCACGTACTCCAAGGAGCTGCGCGGCGCCACCAAGGAAAAAGAAGGTTTTCTCCAGATGGTGCGTGGGCTGCGCAAGCTGCGAAATCTGGGTCAGGGTTACGTCAACTTTGGCGAACCGTTACCGTTGATGACGTATCTCAACAACAAGGTGCCGCAGTGGCGCGACGCCATTGACCCGATTGAAGCGCAGCGACCCGCCTGGCTGACGCCTACCGTGCAGGACATCGCCTCCAACATCATGGTACGCATCAACAATGCGGCGGCGGCCAACGCGATGAACCTGTGTTCCACCGCCCTGCTGGTGTCTCCACAGCGCGCGATGACCCGTGCGCAGCTCGAAGAACAGCTCGAATGTTATCTGCATCTGATGCGCAACGTGCCGTATACCGAAAACGCGACGACTCCGGATAAAACGCCTGCCGAGCTGATCGATCATGCGCTGAAGATGGACAAGTTCACGGTTGAAAACGACAAGCTGGGCACCATCATCAGCCTCCCAAGCGATCAGGCCGTGCTGATGACCTATTACCGCAACAATATCCAGCACTTGCTGATCCTGCCGTCTCTGATCGCCAGCATCATTGTGCATCATCGACACATTACGCAGGCCGAGCTGTTGCGCCAGGTCACCTTGATTTATCCCTTGCTGAAGGCGGAACTGTTCCTGCACTACGACACCGAGCAACTGGCCGATGTGCTGCAGGCGTTAACGTCCGAGCTGGCGAATCAGCAGTTAATCGTGATTGAAGGAGAAACACTGACGCCGAATAGCGAACGTAGCCGCCCGTTGCAACTACTGGCTGCCGGCGTTATCGAAACGCTGCAGCGGTACGCCATCACTTTCCTGCTGCTCAAAGGCGATCCGACGATCAATCGCGGCACGCTGGAGAAAGAGAGTCGTGCGATGGCACAGCGCCTGTCCCTGCTACACGGTATCAACGCGCCGGAGTTCTTTGATAAGGCCGTCTTCTCGACGCTGGTCAATACGCTGCGTAGCGAAGGCTACATCAGCGATAGCGGGGATGCGGTTCTGGAGAAGGTGCAGGCAATCTATGCGATTTTAGGCGATGTCATTACGCCCGAGGTCAGATTGACGATTGAAAGTCCCGCCGTCGTCGAAACGATGCCGCAGCAGAATAAAGAAGTGAAGTAACACGAGAGGATGTGTGCCTGCGGCAAGTCTGCCGCAGGCCTTGTTGCTAGAGACTCAGTACGATCCCGATGAACAGCGCCATCCCTACGTAGTTGTTATTGCGAAACGCCTTGAAGCAATTATCTCGCTCCCGCCCCGCAATCAGCGTTTGCTGATAAACAAACAATCCCGCAGCGACCAGCAACGCCCCATAGAACACAGCGCCAAGATCGGAAATACGTCCTAAAATCACCATCGCTCCCAGCATCAACAACTGCAGTATACCGATAATAACGGTGTCGTAACGACCGAACAGGATAGCGGTCGACTTCACGCCGATAGTGAGATCGTCATCGCGGTCCACCATCGCATACTCGGTGTCATAGGCCACGGTCCAGCACAGATAGGCGAAAAACATCAGCCAGCAGCTGATTGGCAACGACTCGCTAACGGCGGAATAGGCCATAGGAATAGACCAGCCGAAAGCCGCGCCCAGCACAACCTGAGGAAGGTGGCTGACCCGCTTCATAAAGGGATAAATCCAGGCCAGAACCAGCCCGCCGACCGATAACCAGATCGTCATGGTGTTCAACGTCAGCACCAGCGCAAACGCCACCAGCGCTAAAATGACGAATAGCGCTTTCGCGGACTGTTCACTGACCATGCCACTGGGTAGAGGTCGCGATGCGGTGCGCTTCACATGACCGTCAAAATGACGATCCGCATAATCATTGATGACGCAGCCGGCGGCTCTCATCAAGAAGACGCCTAACACAAACACCCAGAGCGTCCAGCTCGCCGGCGCTCCTCGCCCCGCCAGCCATAACGCCCACAGCGTCGGCCACAGCAGCAACAGAGATCCTATCGGCTTATCGATCCGCATCAGGCGACAATACGCCGTCCACCGTCCTGTCGTTAAAATTCGTTCCAACGCATCGTCTCCTCTCTACCGTTCAGCATCAGAACTGAGCGGAGAATAAATAGGGGCATCAGGCAAAAAAATCTCTGTCAGTAATAACGGGTGACCCGCCAACCGTAACCGTGAGCGGCGAGCCCACAGATCGCCACGACGACCCGGGTTGATAAAGTCACGCTCTGGCGTCCCAGCTTGAAACAAATATCGCCCAAGCGGAGCACTTCCGATGCGTGCCAACGCGAGGTTGGACATCTGCAGCGTGCGCTCAGGGATCACCGTACGACCGAATAACCAGGGCCTGCCGTCGCCGTACAGCGTCACTTCCCGCAGCCAGAAGCGGTCACTGACCGGCAACAGAGGTAACGCCTCCCCTGAGTCCGAAGGCGAGATAAAACCTTCATGGGTGACTTCCACATCAAGACGCTGGCAATGCGTTTCCAAGCGAGTGGTCATTGAATCTCGATGGCCAAGCCAATCGGCGACGGCGGCGGGGACATCGGCGAACTCGCACCATGTCACCGGGCGCAGGAGATCTACAGTCTCATCAGTCATCGTTCCCTCCTCGCCTCGGGTTTAGTAAATAAAGTAAACGATTTCCATTGTAGCGTAGAATAGCGCACTGATAATCCGTTCTGCCCTTGCGGTGCATGATCTGCATGATTTTCATACTTTCTTTACGCCCAAAACACGCTTGAAGACAATAACCGGTTTTCGAGCCACATAGAGTCAGGATAACGAGTTCATGCCTGCCACACATCTAAATTTCATCATATTTCAATGCAATGACACCAGAATGTATTCACGCGTCACCGCCCGTTGAATGCGCTATTAATACAATAAAAATCCAGCTATTAATAGGGCGGCTTATTTTCACTTTTCGCGATTAGAACAGCTTGCGATGAAAAAGGCTAATTGTCTGATTGTAGAGATAAAAAACCATACAATCATAATGGATAATCCCTCTCCTTAGGAAATAGACTTCAGTGCGTCAGATGCCAAAAAAACAAACCCCATCTCTTTAAAGGTTTCTCTGTATTATTCATAAACCCCCATCGCGGGTTTATTTCGCACCGAGGATTGCGCTCAAAATACAATTAACTTTGTCATTGATAAGCGACGTTTTTTGTTCGCGACATCCACGACGTTCCTTTTATTTTCCCTCTCTATATGAAGGGTATTTAATCGTCCATTTCTTTGCTCAAAAATTAAGGTCCCGCCAATATCCTGTCATAACCGACGCAGCGCATGGCGTCGGCTCAAGGTGAACGACAACGCAAGTAAAATGCATCGCCGCAAGACATAAAAAAACGACCGGTCAATGTTGACCCGGTCGTTTTTTATCGGCTATCAAGGCCTGGGGGAAACCTGCGGCGTGAAGCACGCTGTCAGTCTGCCCCCGAGCTGATGATACGATGCTTAACGCATCTTACATCATGCCGCCCATACCGCCCATGCCGCCCATACCTGCAGCGCCTAAGTCCGCTTTATCTTCTTTCGGCAGATCAGTCACCATACATTCGGTGGTGATCATCAGGCCAGCAACAGAAGAAGCGTACTGCAGAGCAGAACGAGTCACTTTGGTCGGATCCAGGATACCCATGTCGATCATGTTGCCGTACTGTTCGCTCGCGGCGTTGTAACCGTAGTTACCTTCGCCCGCTTTCACGTTGTTGGCAACAACAGACGGCTCTTCACCGGCGTTGGCGACGATCTGACGCAGCGGGGATTCCATCGCGCGCAGCGCAACACGGATACCCACGTTCTGATCTTCGTTTTCGCCAGTCAGAGAACGGATGGCGTTAGCCACGCGAACCAGCGCAACACCACCACCGGCAACCACGCCTTCTTCAACCGCAGCACGAGTTGCGTGCAGGGCATCTTCAACGCGCGCTTTTTTCTCTTTCATTTCAACTTCGGTAGCCGCACCGACTTTGATAACGGCAACGCCGCCAGCCAGTTTCGCTACGCGTTCCTGCAGTTTTTCACGATCGTAGTCAGAGGTCGCTTCTTCGATCTGCTGACGAATCTGAGAAACACGGCCCTGAATGGTCGCTTCTTCACCCAGACCATCAATCACAGTGGTGGTGTCTTTGGTGATGACAACGCGCTTAGCCTGACCCAGATCTTCCAGGGTCGCTTTTTCCAGTTCCAGACCGATTTCTTCAGAGATCACGGTACCAGAGGTCAGCGTCGCGATATCCTGCAGCATCGCTTTACGACGGTCGCCGAAGCCCGGTGCTTTCACAGCCGCGACTTTCACGATACCGCGCATGGTGTTCACAACCAGAGTCGCCAGGGCTTCGCCTTCAACGTCTTCAGCGATGATCAGCAGCGGTTTGCCGGCTTTAGCAACGGCTTCCAGTACCGGCAGCAGTTCGCGGATGTTGGAGATCTTTTTGTCAGCCAGCAGGATGTAAGGACTTTCCAGCTCAACAGAACCGGTTTCCGGCTTGTTGATGAAGTAAGGAGACAGGTAACCACGGTCGAACTGCATACCTTCAACAACGTCCAGTTCGTCCTGCAGGCCAGTGCCTTCTTCAACGGTGATCACGCCTTCTTTACCCACTTTTTCCATGGCTTCAGCAATCAGCTTGCCCACGGTGTCGTCGGAGTTGGCGGAGATGGTACCTACCTGAGCAATGGCTTTGGAGTCAGAGCAAGGCACAGACAGTTTTTTCAATTCTTCGACCGCGGCGATAACGGCTTTGTCGATCCCGCGTTTCAGATCCATCGGGTTCATACCCGCGGCAACGGCTTTCAGACCTTCGTTGACGATGGACTGCGCCAGTACGGTAGCGGTAGTGGTACCGTCACCGGCAGCGTCGTTCGCTTTGGAAGCCACTTCTTTGACCATCTGCGCACCCATGTTTTCGAACTTGTCTTCCAGTTCGATTTCGCGGGCGACGGACACGCCGTCTTTGGTGATGGTCGGCGCGCCGAAGGATTTATCCAGCACTACGTTACGACCTTTCGGCCCCAGAGTGACTTTCACTGCATCTGCCAGTACGTTCACGCCGCGAAGCATTTTGACTCGTGCGTCGTTACCGAAAATTACGTCTTTAGCTGCCATTGGTTGTTTCCCTTAAATTCGTTCAGTTCAGAGGATTACGCGCGATTAGGCTTCAACGATTGCCAGAATGTCGCCTTCGGACATGATCAGGACTTCATCGTTGTCGATTTTTTCTGTCTTCACGCCGTAACCATCATTGAAAATAACGATATCGCCAACTTTCACATCCAGCGGTTTAACTTCACCGTTTTCCAGGATACGCCCATGACCCACAGCCAGGACTTCGCCACGGGTGGATTTACCCGCTGCAGAACCGGTCAGAACGATGCCGCCAGCAGATTTTGATTCAACTTCTTTGCGCTTGACGATAACGCGGTCATGCAATGGACGAATTTTCATTGATAGCTCTCCTTTGAGAAAGTCCATGTCAGTTTAGGTAACATGCCGGATACGCTTTTATATCCGACCTTGTGGAAAAGTAAGTGGGGACGTTTCGACGGGCTTCAAGGGAGGAAGGCAAAATTTTTTCGCTTTGTTCGCGCTTTTTCACACCCCTCGAAAAAAAACGCAGCAGATCAGATAGCTAATAAAAAAAGACCGCCTGAATCAGCGGTCGTCATTTTCATCATGTTTCTCAAGTCGTTCAGGGCGTTGATCCTTACGTTGATATTCACCCTCGAAGACATCGCCCTGCGATCCTGCCGGACCCGAGCGCGAGCGCCAAAGATGCAAATGCGGCATCAGTTTCAACGTCAGATGTTTTTGCAGCGCCGGCAGCAACAGCAGCAGGCCAAGAAAGTCGGTGAAGAACCCCGGCACCAGCAGCAGAAATCCTGACATCACCAGCGAAACGCTTTTCACCATCTCTGCGGCCGGACTCTCGCCCGCTTCGATTTTCCGCTGCATCTGAACAAAGGTTCTGACTCCCTGATTACGGACCAGCGAAACGCCGAGGCAGGAAGTCAACACCACCAGCAGCAACGTGATAGCGATACCCAGCACGTGGGCGACCTGAATGAAAATGAAGATTTCAATGTAGGCCAACAGGAAAATCAGTATTAAAGGTATCCAGCGCACCCAGTGCTCCTGTAATTGATATTTAACGTATTGATAAAAAGTATATTCCTAAAACTTGCGCTCGTAATATGCTATTGACGCAGTCATAAGCGGCTTTCTGTAAGAGCATTCAACGCGCCCGTCATTTCGTTACAATACTGTTGAGATGGTAGCTCATACGCTATTTTTCAACCTACGTACGTGGTTTTTTTTGGCTGCTATCGTTTTTCAGCTATAGTCACGCCGAGTGACTATTCATTACGATTCACTCAGGAGACAGACAATGGAATGCCCAGATGTGATCAAGGCGACTATTTCACGCACAGGTTAAGAATATAATAGTGGAATACCCGTTAATAGCGGTCAAATGCACCACCCCTCTTGGGAAAATACCTTACGATAAGCTGTACAAACGCTAACTTATAGAAGAGTAAGAGAAGGCTCTTTATGTCAGACAATATCCGTATTGAAGAAGATCTGTTAGGCAGCCGAGAAGTACCCGCCGATGCTTATTACGGCATCCATACCCTTCGCGCTATTGAAAACTTTTACATCAGCAATCAGAAAATCAGCGACGTCCCGGATTTCGTTCGCGGCATGGTGATGGTCAAAAAGGCCGCCGCTATGGCTAACCGAGAGCTCCAAACCATTCCACGTAAAATCGCCGACGTGATCATTCGCGCCTGCGACGAAGTACTCAACAACGGTAAATGTTTAGACCAATTCCCGGTGGATGTCTTTCAGGGCGGCGCAGGCACCTCGTTGAATATGAACACCAACGAAGTCCTGGCCAATATCGGTCTTGAACTCATGGGGCACCAAAAGGGCGAGTACCAATACCTCAACCCCAACGATCACGTTAATAAATGCCAGTCGACCAACGATGCCTATCCCACCGGTTTTCGTATCGCCGTTTACAACGCGATCCTGAAGCTGATTGATGCCAATACGCATCTGGGCGAAGGGTTCGAGCGTAAGGCCAAAGAGTTTGAAAACATCCTGAAAATGGGACGGACTCAACTGCAAGACGCCGTGCCAATGAGCCTGGGCCAGGAGTTCCACGCCTTCAACATTCTGCTGCAGGAAGAGAACAAAAACCTGCTGCGCACCGCTGAACTGCTGCTGGAGGTAAACCTGGGCGCAACGGCGATCGGCACGCGGCTGAATACGCCGGACGGCTACCAGCAACTGGCCGTGCAAAAGCTGTCCGAGGTGAGTCACCTGCCCTGCGTTTCCGCAGAAGATCTGATTGAAGCGACATCCGACTGCGGCGCTTATGTGATGGTGCACAGCGCGCTCAAACGTCTGGCGGTCAAGCTGTCGAAAATATGTAACGATCTGCGTTTGCTCTCTTCAGGCCCGCGCGCGGGGCTCAATGAGATCAACCTGCCTCAGTTGCAGGCCGGGTCATCCATCATGCCCGCGAAGGTCAATCCGGTCGTCCCCGAGGTGGTCAATCAGGTGTGCTTCAAGGTTATCGGCAACGACACCTGCGTCACAATGGCGGCCGAAGCAGGCCAGTTGCAGTTGAACGTGATGGAGCCCGTAATTGGACAGGCCATGTTCGAGTCCACCCACATTTTGACCAACGCGTGCTACAACCTGTTGGAGAAATGTGTGAACGGCATCACCGCCAACCAGTCGGTCTGTGAGTCTTACGTGTTTAACTCCATCGGCATCGTTACCTACCTGAACCCGTTTATCGGTCATCATAACGGTGATATCGTCGGTAAAATCTGCGCCGAAACCGGGAAAAGCGTACGTGAAGTCGTGTTGGAACGCGGCCTGCTGACTGAAGCAGAACTGGACGATATTTTCTCCGTACAGAACCTGATGCATCCGGCTTATAAAGCGAAACGTTACACCGACGAAAACGAACCGCAGTAACCTCCTCAGCTCCCTTCGGCGCCGAGCCATGCGTCGAAGGGAGATTTTGTGACTCTTCTCACTTCCCACAGCGTCTATTTTCGACGCGATCCGCGCTTACGCTCACGCTGGCCTCAAGGTATAGTGTGGCGATAATTTCACGTTTCCGCTGCTGAGGTCATTATGTCTGAACTCATCGCCTACGACGCCGTGGTGGTGCTGTGTACCGCCCCCGACGACGCCAGCGCCAGATCGCTAGCCGCCGCCGCGCTAGAAGCCAAATTGGCAGCCTGCGTCACAATATTGCCCGGCGCCGTTTCGCTTTATCGTTGGGAAGGGAAACTGGAGCAACAGCAGGAGATCCAGCTGATGCTGAAAAGCGACCAGGCGCATATGCAAGACCTGTTCACGTTGCTGAAACAGCAGCATCCTTACCAAACGCCGGAATTATTGGCGCTTCCGGTTCACGACGGCGATAACGATTATCTCTCATGGCTCAACGCGTCCTTACGCTGATTATCCTCTTCGGCACATTGCTTTTTACTGCCGTCGTGCCTGCCGAAAATCCTTTCGGCCGTGCGCAAACGTCGCGATTTCTGCCTGCCCCGCAGGCGTTTGTCTTCGACTTCCAGCAACAAGGGAAGCAGCTCAAGCTTCAGTGGATCATTCACCCGGGCTATTACCTGTATCGCCAGAAAATAGCGATTCACTCCGGCACCACCACGCTAACAAGCATTGAGTTTCCGGCTGCCGAACGGCATCAGGACGCGTTTTTCGGGGTGGTCGACATTTTCCGGGATCGGCTACAGCTCAATGTTCCTCTGGATGAACTCCCACAGGGCAGTACATTAACGGTCAGCTATCAGGGCTGCGCCGATGCCGGGTTCTGCTATCCGCCGGAGCAGCAAAACATCCCGCTCAACACATGGGATAGGGCCGACGAGACGACGGCCACCCCGCCGCCACTGCCGTTTTCTCCGTGGTGGGCCATAGTGATCGGTATCGGAGTCGCCTTTACGCCCTGCGTGCTGCCGATGTACCCCTTGATCTCCAGCCTGATTCTGGGCCGTCGGGAACGTCTTTCCACTCGACGCACTTTGCTCTTGGCCTTCGCGTATGTGCAGGGTATGGCACTGACTTATACGCTGCTGGGATTGGTCGTGGCGGCAGCCGGTCTGCGCTTTCAGGCGGCGCTACAGCACCCTTACGTCTTAATCGGATTGGCGTCGCTGTTCACCTTGTTGGCGCTATCCATGTTTGGCCTTTTTAGCCTGCAATTACCTTCCGCCATGCAAACGCGACTCGTTGACTGGAGCAACCGACAGGAAAGCGGTTCATTATCCGGCGTCTTTTTGATGGGCGCGCTCGCCGGTCTGATTTGCTCCCCCTGCACCACGGCGCCGCTCAGCGCGCTGCTGCTGTATATCGCCCAGAGCGGCCATATGCTTGCGGGCGGCGGTACGCTGTACCTGTATGCGCTGGGAATGGGTTTACCGCTGATTGGCGTCACCCTGTTTGGCAACCGTATCCTGCCCAAAAGCGGTCCGTGGATGAATCATATTAAAGAGGCCTGCGGTTTCGCGATGCTGGCGTTGCCGGTATTTCTACTGACGCGGCTACTCGGCGACCTCTGGGCCTGGCGGCTATGGGGCCTGCTCGGCGTCGCGTTTTTCGGTTGGGCCTTCGCCCTCAGTCTGCGCGGACGAGGTGGCTGGATACGCGGTCTTCAGGTCTTGCTGTTGCTCGGCGCGCTGGTCTCCGTACGGCCAATACAGGACTGGCTGTTCGCCTCGGCTGAGCCACAAACCGAATCGGCTTCCGACATCGCTTTTTCGCCCATCAACAATCTGGACGATCTGAACACCGCCCTTCGCAGCAGCCACGGCATCACCATGCTGGATCTCTATGCCGACTGGTGCGCCGCCTGTAAGTCGTTCGAAAAAGTCACGTTCAGCGATGTCCAAGTGCAACATCAGATGGCTCGCCTGCGGCTCCTGCAAGCCGACGTCACGGCCAATACGCCTGAACAGAACGCCCTATTGACGCAGTTGCAGGTGCTCGGCCTGCCAAGCATTCTATTTTTCGACGATTCCGGCAAAGAAATTCCGGGGTCACGCGTCACCGGTTTTATGGATGCGGCGCAGTTCCGGTCGCATTTGCAGAAACTATCTCCGTCAACGACACTTGTTGATTAACGGCCACGTACTGAGAGGAGAACACATGCAACGGGAAAAAGTACTGGAGCATGCGCTGACCTTGCTGGAACAGCATGGTTTCACCGCCATGACACGGGAAACACTGGCCGACAGTCTGCACATTTCTTTGGAGACGCTGGCGCCGTTCTGGCCCGACGATGAGGCGGTGCTGTATGACAGTCTGCGCTATCACAGTCAACAGATCGACGGCTGGCGCAGGCGACTGATGCTGGACGACTCGCGCGATGTAGAGCAAAAGCTGTTGGCGCGTTATCACGTTCTGAACGAGGCGGTTAAACAAGGGCGCTATCCGGGTTGTTTGTTCATCGCGGCCTGCAGTTTTTACCCGGACGTTCACCACCCCATTCACCAACTGGCCGAGCAGCAAAAGCAGGCGTCATACCACTATACCAAGGAGCTGCTGAGCGAATTAGACATCGACGATCCTGCGATGGTCGCACAGCAGATGGAACTGATTTTGGAAGGTTGCCTGAGCAAACTGCTGGTGAAGCGCCAAATCACCGATATTGCCGTCGCCAAACGGTTGGCGGAAGACGTATTGCGCATCGCTTGCTGCCGCCTAAACGGCGCGCTGAGTTAAGCCAGGCCGCTGATATATATCAGATAGCATGGCTTTGACTGAAAAGTCAGCAGTCAGCGCTATTTTCCCATAAAGCCGTTGACGGCGCGGAACCAATACGGTTTAATGCGCCCCGTTGCCCGGATAGCTCAGTCGGTAGAGCAGGGGATTGAAAATCCCCGTGTCCTTGGTTCGATTCCGAGTCCGGGCACCAAAATTTAGTTTCAGGATGTCCTTATGCGTCCGGGAACGTTGAAAAATCAGTAAGTTGATAAGAATCTGGAGTACCAACAGGTACTACCAGATTTTTTGACATCCGTAGTTTTTGGGGGCTTAATTGGGGGCCTGCCGGTTCGATAAACTATGGAGCCCCCACCATGCCTCTGACAGATACCGCCATCCGCAACGCCAAGCCGTTCGATAAACCTTACAAACTCAGCGACGCGCAGGGTCTGTACCTGCTGATTAAACCCAACGGTTCTAAACTCTGGCATCTCAAATACCGCTTCGGCGGCAAAGAGAAAAAGCTGGCGTTTGGCGCTTACCCCACCGTCACGCTGGCAAATGCCCGTAAGCTACGCGAGGAAGCCCGTGCGGTACTCAGTGCAGGTGCCGATCCCGGCGTAAAAAAACAGCAGGAGAAGCAGGCGAGAAAAAACGGCAATACCTTTGAAGAGATCGCCCGCAAGTGGGTGGCGGGTAATACCCGTTGGACTGAAGCCCATGCCGCCAAAGCCCTGCGCTCGCTGGAACTGCACGTCTTTCCGCTGATCGGTAAATTCCTCGTTACCGACCTGAAAACGGCCGATCTGCTAATCCCGCTGCGGGTGGCGGAGAGAAAAGGCAATCTGGAAACCGCCGCGCGGATACAGCAGCGCACCACGGCGATCATGCGCTATGCGGTACAGGAAGGACTCATCGCCAGCAACCCCGCCAACGATCTGGCCGGAGCCATTGCGCCGCCGCCAAAAAACCACTACCCCGCCCTACCGCTGGAGAAGCTGCCGGAGATGTTGGAACGGATCGAAGGCTATTCCGGCAGATTACTAACCTGTCTGGCGGTGCAGCTTAACCTGCTGATCTTTATTCGCTCCAGCGAGCTACGCTTTGCCCGCTGGACGGAGATCGATCTGGATGGCGCAATGTGGACCATCCCCGCGCAACGTGAACCCATTCCGGGCGTGCGTTATTCAGAGCGCGGCGCGAAGATGAAAACACCGCATCTGGTGCCGCTGTCAACACAGACGGTAACTGTACTGAAGCAGCTAAAACTGCTGTCCGGTAGCAGTGAGTTGCTGTTTCCCGGCGACCACGATCCGCGCAAACCGATGAGCGAAAACACCATCAACAAGGCGCTGCGCACGATGGGCTATGACACGCAGGTGGACGTTTGCGGTCATGGTTTCCGCACGATGGCCTGTAGCGCGTTGATTGAATCAGGCCGCTGGTCAAAAGATGCAGTGGAGCGGCAGATGAGCCATCAGGAGCGTAACCACGTTCGCGCCGCCTATATCCACAAGGCGGAGCACCTCGACGAACGCACGCAGATGATGCAATGGTGGTCGGACTATCTCGACGCCTGCCGGCAGAAATTCATCCCGGCTTACCGTTTTGAGAGGCATATTCAGGTTGCCTGAACCCGCGACTGATTGACGCCGAAAAGCAGATCTCTGCGCCAGCGGATCTGCTTTTTTATTTGCACCAACACTGGGGCCTATCACAGCCCTCATTCACTGACGCCGGTAAAATCGCAGGACTGCACCAGATTCCCCGTCGAACGAACATCGAACTGCGCCAATCACGGCCTTTTCAGCCTTTGGCCCTTTCCGGTTTGGCGCTGTTACCCTTAGCATCCTTTACCCTTTAGCCCTTTTTCCTTTTGGCTGACGCAATGATCGAACATTCATCAACGGCTGCACCAGCACGGAAACTCACTCCTCTCCCCGCCGTCCGTAAACCTGCGCCACATAACGCCCGCGCCCGTCGCCGTGGCCTAAATCCATCGCGACCAATGCCAGAGCCTCTTTTTCACTGAATCTCTGCGCCAGGTAATGGCGAATGGCATCCTTCGCCCAGGCGTAGCGCAATGAATGCGGGGAATATGCGCCGGTCAAGCCGATACGCGAAGCCTGACCGTGCCAGTACTTCATCGCGCTTTTCAGATCGGGTTTATCAATCAGCCTGCCGTTGCGTTGTTCCGCCACAGCCAACGCATTTTCCAGCGCTTTTCTGACTGCGCCAGCATCCAAAATCACCGTCTCGCGGGGCCGCCCACCTTTGGTGCCGAACACCACGGTCAGCCGGGATTCACCGCGTTCCAGCGCCTGTTTCCACGTCCTAAGCGATTGCGCGCACTGCACTGCTTCCTGTGAACGCAGGCCCATCAACTTTGAAAGTTCCAGCGCCGCCGCCATCCCGGCGTCTTTTGCGCGAGCGATTTCCAGCACCTGCCAATAATACTCCGCCGTAATCGCCCGCCGGGTGCCGTTGCGGGATGCGCCGGACAAGCCGAGCGATTTATTGGACAGCCGTTCACTGGCTGCTAACCGATCACGCCCGGCCTGCTTCAACAGACAGCGGATCGCCGCCATCTCGTTTTGCAGGCTACGTTTCGTTATGCCCTGATCCAGTCGTTCCCGAACGTAATTCTCAATATGCCGCGCTTTCAGTTGCTCCACCCGGCGGATCTGTACATTCTGTTCCAGCAAGCGCTCACAAAATCGCTGCGCCAGCGCCATGCGATCGTGGACAGTTTTATGACTGCCACCCGCCTGCCGCGCCAGCATTTTCATTTCCTGCTCCAGAAAACTCATCTTCTCTTCCCCCTTTCATGATTGCCGCAACTCCAAAATCTGATACAACTTTTCCCCGGCGCGTAGGCCGATAGCCCTGAATGATGGGTCGGGCTGCGAACGATACCTGAGCGCCGGGGCGGCAGCCGTTGAGGTGTTGTGGGGCTTCGGTTGTGCTCTCTGAGCAGCCGCCCGCTTGCGCGGGTTATCCCCCAGATCGTCCTGATCCCCCTCCGGTATCGGTTCACGTTCTCCTGTGAGTGAAAGTGGGTGGAATCACGGTGTCGGAATCCCGCCGTGCGTTGGCGCAGCTAAATTGTCTGGTGCAGTGAAAGGGCGTTGGTGCGTCACTTTCCCGCGTTGCGCGGTTAAAGTGACGCACTGGACTGGCACAGTGATTAAAAATTGAAATTCTGGTGCAGGATTGCGGTCACGCGGCAGCAAAGCCGCTGTCTTTGCAGGCCGCGGCCCGTCACGTTTATAGACTGGTGTAGAGAGTGAAGGATGACCTCAACCGTCTGTTAGACGGTCTGGCAGTTTACAAAGGTAGCCGCCATAAGGGACGACCATCCTGATTCATCAGGCGCTTCTCTCAGGTCGTGAAGCATTTTGTGCAGGTGAAAACTTACACCCGTGGCAACAAGGCAGAAAGAGAAAACTGTTTTTTGCTTTTACACAGTTGTTTATTGATTTTTTGATCACTTCATGAATAACAAGCTGCCACGCTTCGCTTGCCTTCTCCCGTCCTGTTATCTGCGTTCGCCGATAACAGGACGGGAGAGATTGTTTTACTTTAGTGCTCCTCTGGCTTGCGGTAACGGGAAGGCCAGATTTCCGCAGGCGCAACACCCAACGCTTCCGCAATCAGCCGTTCTCCCTTGGGCCAGTGTTTTGTCAGCGCATTCGCCAGCGTGGAAGAGGCCAGCCCCGCGTTACGCGAAACCGCCGCCATCGACGTTCCCCGCTTTTTCAGCGCCGCAATAATATCGGCGGAATGCCAGTCCTGTTGATTCATACCGCCTCCTCATTAATACATTTCACACCATCCGCTGTACGTATCCAGCGCGGGGCTTTCAGTTCAGCGGCAAAGTAATCAACCAGTTCCGCCAGAAGCCAACGCAATTGTTCTTCCGCTTGTGGTGGAAACATCCGGCAAAGCAGAAGCTGAGTCAGGGTAAAACAGTAATCGCAAAGCGTATCCGCATCGGGGGCAAAACGGGGAGAATTTGTGGGCAAGGTATCAACGGTTAGGCTGTCTATCAGGTGAGGCGGAATGGGATCGCTTAGGCCCGGTTTCAGCAGCGCAAGACCGGCGGCGAACCGACCGCAGAGAGCCATCTTCAGTACAGGATCGTAGCTTTCCGCCTGAGTATCTGCGCACTTTTCACAATGATCGGCCAGTACGGTGAAATCTGTATCGGCATTAAAAGGGTGGGAAAGTAACGGATGAGTTTGATCGAGGGTTGTAGCCATAGGGCAGCCTCCAGTATGTGATGTTTAAACCATCACCGAAGAGACCAATCTTACTGGTGGTGGACTGAACGGAGTTGGTCTTACCGGCCATACTGGAACCGGCGCACCTTGCGGTGCCCCCGCCCAGCCCACCATAATTCGGCATAGCTAAGCATTACGACATAAAAAAAGACGCAAGGCGCGTCATATGTCGCCAGTATGGTATTCGGGAGACCAATCCCGGCACCTGATTTTGCAGGTACGCAAATATGCTACGACTGGCGATGAAAAACAGCAAGAAGTTTCCGGATGAAATAATCAAATCATAAATACGGTAGCGCAGGTATATATATACACGTCACATATGTATTAGTTTACAATCATATAACATGAATAATGTTATTGCATCAGGTGAAAATTTGCGCTTGAATGATTCTATATCTCATGAAATGTCACTTTTGATGTATGAACAGTTATTTAGACAAATTCATATGTAATTTTATACAGGTGATGATTAAAAAATGGTCACTCAAGAAGCCAGTTCTAAATTTTTAGGTTTTCTTTATCAGATTGAGCGCGCACTGTATCGCATCTTTGCTAGTGAGCATGATTCTGCGGTATTTGGAATTGAAACCGCAGATGATGTAGTAGAAGAAATTTCATTCAATAACGGTCAGCTTCATGTCTCTTTTGAGCAAGATAAACACGCTTTGGATATCAGTGGACAACCCTATCAGGATAGTAGCAAGAATCTCTGGCATACTTTACATATCTGGCTTTCAACAATGAAAGGTGCTCGAGAAAAATACGAGGAAATTTCTTATTGTTTAGTAACTAACAAAAATGTAGGTGCAAACACCCTTGCCAACTTACTTTCCAAAGCACAAACAGATGAACAAATAAAAATAGCATTAGGAGAATTAAGGAAACAGGCGGATGCTATTACAGGAGCAGTAAAAGAAATTGCAAAGCAAGTACTTAATTACTCTGAAGATGACCTTAATTTTTTGGTTAAAAACATTGTATTACTTGATAACCACGGGACTATTTCAGGCCTTGAAACTAAACGCGCAACAATAAACCTATTGCACCTCCCATCAGAAATCAAAAAGCATTCAGAAACAATATATCAGTCGTTATTGGGCTTAATTGTGGATAAATGCCAGTCAGCATGGAAAGCCAAGCAACCTATCGAATTAACAAAAGAACCGTTTTTTAATTTATTACATGCTGAAAGCAGTAAAATAAAGCGTAGGAATTTCATTGACCAACCTATGTTCAAAACTTCATATAAAGAATATTTAGAAAATGATGGAACTAGTCATACTTTTATTAAACAACTTCAAGATATTGGTCAAAGTGCTGATGCCTGTATCCACGCCCTGTCCAACTATTGGGCATTTTATGCTGAAAGAGTCAGATTACTAGATATAGGTGAAGTGTCACCTTCTGCATGGGAAGATCGTGACGATGAACTTTATAATAGATGGTTAAATATAAAATTCAGCTTACCTGAATCGGAAAATACGCATGAAAAGAAATTATCTTACTTTCAAAAAATATATTCAGAAACCATGAGCCCAAACTATAAAGCATCTCTCGATGGTAACGATACGGATAATTCCTATTTCACTATCGGAAATTATCACGAATTAGCAAATAATCCCGAAAAAAAATCATTTATATACTGGCATAATAGTTATAAAAAACACAAGGTCGAATAATTATGTTTTACATGGATAAAAACATCATTAACAACAGTTCACTTGCTTGTTTTTTATTTGTACTTTTCGTAGAAGAGTACGAGAAATTATCTATTGACGATCGCGTTCCAGATCTAATGCAATTTCTTCTTATACTACCATTTACATGGAATAAAATCAGCCGAGAAGCAATAAAAACAAAAAAATCATCAACACCGTTAGATGTTGTTATACAAGCAACCCCAATAATAAAATCAAATATAAATCAACGCATTGCTGATTATAGTGGCATAACACTTCAGGGATTAAATTTCGCTGTTTCATCAGGACTATTAATTAAAGTCGAAGCAGATAATAAAATTCTGTTCAAAAGAAGTCCTGCAAAATGGCCGACTAATGTAAAAAAAACATTACCTTCTGATATGAGTAAAACTATAATTCGGCTGGCAAACTGGTTCTACCATATGGATACTCCTTTACTTTATAGCTTACTTTTAGGGAAATCATTATGAAATTCATGATTGACTCACTGATTCTTTGGCCAACTAATCCTGAAAATGAGCTTCGTAAGATCTCTTTTAAAAAAGATAAAATAAGTATCATTCATGGAATTAGTGGAACAGGAAAATCATCGATTATATCAATAATTGATTACTGCCTTGGGGCTAGTAAATGTGCTATCCCTGTCGGGATAATTCGAGAATCCGTTATGTGGTTTGGCTTAACTGTTGATATTCAGGGATACAAATATCTTATTGCTCGCAAAACGCCGGGGAACAAATCTGTAAGCAATGAGTTTTGCCTTTCACTTTGCCCAGAAGAACTTCCGCTTGAACTGAATACCACTCACAATAATTCTGCATTTAAGAATAAATTTAACCAATTAGTCCAATTAAGCGATCTTCCTCAGTCAGAGGATAACGAAAGACCAGGTTTTGATGCCAGAGCTTCTTATAGAGACATGGCCGCGTTAAATTTTTTACCACAACACATTGTTGCAAATCCCTATACATTATTTTTTAAAGCCGATTCCTATCAGAATAAAGAACGATTACAAAGAGTTATGCCTTTCGCATTAGGTATAATTAATCGTGAATATATGATAAAAGAAAAAGAACGTGTAGATCTACAAAAAAGACTTGATTCATTACATAAACAACAAGAGGTTAATAAAAAAGCTTTGGCCGGTTGGGATTTTGAAGTCGATCGTTTATGGAGAGGGTGTATTGAATTAGGATTAACACCTTCCCCAGAAGAACAAGAAAAGGATACAGATTATAAGGTTGACAGGCTTACATTCATCAATAAAACTTACCTCGAAGGGAATCTTAGCAAACTATTAAATACTCCAAATTATGAATACACAAATGAACAATTAAAAAGACTTAATATTCTCGGAGAGGAAAAACAAAGAGAAGTTGATTCCTTGCGAGTAAAAATAAGAAATTATGAGCAATTATTTTCTAAAGGAAAATATTTCGCTCAAGCAGTAAGGAAAGAACAAGAACATATTGTAGGTTTTTACTGGCTCAAAGAAAATTTATCACCCAATGGAGAATGTATTGCTTGTGGATCAAAGACGAACGCTTTATCTGCTGTTGTTAATAACCTTGAGAGAAAAGTTTCAAAAATTAATATAATGTCCAATGCACTCTTTGATAATCCTGTTGCAGATAAAGAGTTAAACAATCTAAAAAAAGAACTAAGAAACCAACAAGATGAACTTCAAAATATAAGAAAACAAAAATTTCAATTTGAAAATATAGATAAAGCAACCAATGACTCATTAAATAAAGTATATGTTATAATTGGCCGAATTCAGGAGACATTGTCATCACTAAATAAGGTGAAAAACACTGATGACATCGGCGAGAAGATCAAAGAAATTAATACTCAACTGACTCCACTTGAACAATATTTCAAAACATCAAATCGAGAGAATTTAGAATATTCTGTTTATAAAAAAATAAATTCACTTATCGAAAAATATGTGGACAAGTTTGAACTTGATCGTCGGGGTGATATTAACTTTGACAAAAAAGAACTAACATTAAGCTTTAAAGCATCAACATATAGCAAAAATGAATATTTATGGGAGGTTGGTAGCGGTGCCAATTGGATGGGATATCATATTTCAGTATTCTTAGCTTTTCATGAATTCTTATCTCATGCGGACAGATTTACATTACCCCCTTTTAGTTTTCTGGTGATAGATCAGCCCAGTCAGGTCTATTTCCCTAGCGCTGACTCTGGCGAAAATATATTAGATCAGGCAGATAAAAATGGAGATTTACAAATAACCAGACATGACGACATTACTGCAACACGACAAATTTTCGAAATACTTTCATCCGCGATTGAAGAAAATAGTTACAATTTTCAAATTATCGTATTGGAACACGCCGATAAATCAATATGGGGAAAAGTAAGTAATATCCACGAATCTGCATGCTGGAAAAATAAAGGTGACGGGCTCATTCCTAAAGAATGGTTTTAGTAACTTTTAATAACTTAGACCTGATATGATACGTCAAAATTTCAAATATAATGTCAGATCAGGTCCGAGCAAATATAGGGTACGAGCATACTATGTTAAATTTCACTGACATTGCGTACTCATGCAAATAATCACAAATCAGGAATAAACCCTTCTTCCCTCAGAGCCTTAATCACCCCACGAATCAGATACGAGTTAGAGAACTTCGCTGTATAGGTACGAGCCCCTTCTTCTACTGGCTGGAGCAATCCCCGCTCAATCAGCTTACCAAGCTGGTAAGTCACCTGCGTCGGTTTCAGATCAGGTAAAACGGCGCGGAGATCGCCTGCTTTTATCGTCCCCAGCTCAACGGCGCGTTTCAGAACTTTCGACTCCAGTGGGTTTATCAGCCCTCTCTCCGAGGAAAAATCGATAGCCGGATACAAGATCTTTTCGCTCAGAAAAGCGTGGTTTGTCAGTTGATCGACTTTCTTCAGCTCAGAAGAGATCCCCGAAAGGACATATAAGCACCATTCCTCGAGCCCCTGTTCCGTTCCTTTATCGGCTAACGAAAGCATGGCGTAATAGAGTTCACGATCGTTACAGAATACCGCTGTCGGATTGAGAACCCGCCCACCAGCCTGAACATTAAAATCATACTTGATAAGCAACGCATAGGTCAGCAGCCTGACCGTTCTGCCATTACCATTGCCAAAGGGATGTATCCAGCCAAAGCGGTGATGCACCAGTGCAATCTTCATCAGATCGTACTTTGGTTTATCGGCACGGTTAATAAAGGCGGTCAGTTCTGCCATATAATCGGGAACGTGGATGTGGTCCGGCGGCAAATGGTCAGACTGAGCGATGCTGACATTATGTTGTCGATATGCACCGGGCGTTCTGTCGCCTTCCTGTTGCAACCCGGCTACCGCCAGACTATGCAACTCGCGGATAAAATATTCCGTTATCTCATCGCCATCGTTCAGGTATTCGTCAATGAACTCCATCGCGGCTTCAATATTGTTGATTTCTTTGAGCTGATCCGTCGAACTCTGTGTTCCCTCAACCTTGCTTTCAACATAGTCGGCAAGCGTGGTGTGGTTTCCCTCAATCCTTGCAGAGCCAAGACTCTCCAACATGTGGAAAACCGCCTTCAACTGCGCAAACAGGATAGGGTGAACATCGGTTTCCAGCCGTAGATGCCGGAGTAACTCCAGCTCCGTCAGCGCATCGACCAAAGGGGAGTCAAAGCTGGGATTCAGAAGCGAGAGTTCAAAGTGATTAAATTGAGCCATGATGTTTAGTTATCTCAACTGGTGCATGACGATATCTCAAAAGTATAGCAAAAATACTAATAGAATCTATAAATTAGAAATTTCATCTTTTCTCATTATCTCAAAAAACTTTGTTCCAACATATCAAATGTAAGTTTGAACGATGTTCAATCGGAAGGGTAGGATCCATTGTCCGCATGCTGTTAGCAGGTAAATTGTTAGGGGCTAGTCAATAAGAAACTTATTAAGAAGATTGCGGCTTTCCGAGAGCGCTTCAAACTGACGGTCTATCTGCATCAGTTGTTCTCGCACTTTAGCTTTTAGTTCCTCGCAAGGTGAGGTTCCTGCATGTACGCAGTTCAGCAAACTACGCACAACCGGTAACGTGAAGCCTGCACCATTCAGAATAAGTATCCGTCTGAGAATATCCACATCTTCTGACGAGAAACTTCGATAGCCTGCGTCGGTTCGCGAAGGATGAAGCAAACCTGCGCTCTCGTAGTACCGAAGCATCCGTATGCTAACGCCAGTCAATGCCGCCAGTTTTCCAATCTGCATAACGTCCTCTTGACTCTGACACCACTGTCAGAGTGTAAGCTTTGAACTCCCGAAATGACAGGAGTAGCGACATGTTAAAACTAGTCATGTGTGTCAAAAGGCGCGCCCATTTAACGCGAGAAGAATTTGATCATTACTGGCGTAATCAACATGCCTCACTGGTGGTTAAACACTCAGAACGTCTTGGTATTCGTAAGTACATCCAGACAGTTCCCTTTGCGAATAATACTGCGCAATCGGCGCTTCAGCAGACAAGAAATTCATTGCCCGTCGATTTTGATGGTTGCGCCGAGTTGTGGTGGGACAGTCTGGAGTCGCATCTTGCAGCCCGAAAAACAGAAGAAGGATTAAGCGCCCTTCAGGAGCTTATTGATGATGAGGGGAAATTCGTGGATTTGCAGCATTCGCAACTCTGGTACGGTGAGGAGCGGTGCGTGATTTGTGAGTGAAACGTCGACGGGTTTAAAAATTACTCTATTCGTCTATTCAGAAGCGACTTTTTGGTGAAAATTTAAACCAACTCATTCTAGCGTTATATATGGACCTGGACACATAACGGAGCCCCTGCCCTTAAACATCGATTTTTCGTAATAACCCTCACAAAAACAAAGTGATTTTTTATGGGGGCTTTCATGGGGGCGCTGTTTACAAGAAATACCAACAAAACCAATAATAAACAGCATATTAATCGTCGATATGATCCCGAGTCCGGCACCACTTATTCAGAAAAACCAGCCTATTGGCTGGTTTTTTGCTTTCTGGAGTATTGCCTTTTCACCGAACCCCGTTCGATGATTCGCCGCAAGCGGCTCACCCCTTCGGGGTCAGCGCGTCAACGCGCAGTTCAACGCCTACGGCGTAGTCCGCCCCCCCTTCCTTTTTTATGCTTTCTTATCAAGACCTATAATGTTTCGATTCAATGAGTTGGCATGAAAACCATTCCAATGCGTTTTGATATCCCTTCGTATCGGGGAATTTGTGGGTCAGAACGCGGGTCATTTAGTTCGATGAACGGGAGTGACCCTTATATGTTAACTGACAACAAAGCCAGCAAGACAGGCGTCAAGTCGCCCGCAGAGCGCCATTCTCAGCGCCGGAGCGTTGCTTTCTATCAGGGGTTCGGTGAAGTTTCGCTATGGTCGGCCAGTACGGTGAAATTCATGGCGGCGCTGAAAGGTACTGTAAGTAATGGAGCAAGATGCAACATGGCAGTAAAAGGGGCTAAAACCTGGACCTATGATTTAACCGTCGAACTGACCATGAGATAAACCGGCCCTTTGACCTAATATTCAGGCGTGCCATTTTTTTTCAGGCGCGTCTGATAGCGATGATGAGGGATAACAATGAATGTAAATGGCCTATCTGAGTCCGCAACTTCTTTCCGTTCTGGCGAAACAAAGGCAACGGGAAACAGCTCGGGCGTATCTACAAGTCATCACCCCGATATTATTTCCGGTGAGACGGAATCAAAATCACAAAGCAGCGTTTCCACGCTCGCTCGTCAGTTGGCCGATGCCGCAGTGAGAGCAGAAGCCCGAGACGCCAGCTGTAGCCGTGATGAACTGCCGAGGAGCTGATGAGTGATACTCCTCTGTTTTTACTGAAAAACATCACTCATGCCTAAGATACCGGCGCATCTACGCAGCCGGTATTGCATGGCGTTTCTCTATCCATTCCTTCCGGCCAGAGCTGTGTCATCGGTGATGAGTAGGGCTGGGGCAAAAGCACTCTGCTGAACATCATCGGACAACTCGACCAACCTACTACCGGAAGTCTGCTGCTGAATGGCCGTGACATGGCACAAGCCTATGCCGACGATCCCGCAGCAACTACAGGAGGGAATGCCGCAACAGTCGCGTACCTTCTCTTGGTTGCGGGCAATATTGGGGGAATCGCATTGGTGGTGGGCGGCGTGGATGTAATGAATGTGATGGTGATGAACATAACCGAACGACGACACGAAATCAGTGTGCGCATGACCTTGGGGTACGGCCATAGACATTAGCCGCTAATTTTTGCTGGAGACGATCGTACTGAGTGGCCTGTGCGCTTGCCGAAGCAACGTTTGGTCTGACCGCCGCTTGTCTATTCGTAAAATTTTCCGGCTGGGCGTTTTCCCTATGACCGCTGTCACTGCCGCAGGGGATCGTCAGTTCGATGCTTGTCGCGCTATTATTCGGCCTGCACCCGGCCCTGACGGCAGCTCGATTCGAACAGTAGCGAGTCGATAATTTTTAAAATTATATCTTGTATAGTTTTATGATAAACAATCACGTTAAACCTGACTTCAGCAAAAGAGAAGACAGGTTTAACACGCTTTTTATCTGCCTATTCGCCATAAGCCTACGATGCTAGAGCGATGTCATATATTCCATTGTTCAGGCACTGAAACTGCATACTCGGCGCCAATTTCCCTGAAGTGTGCCTCGGCGGACTTAATCTTGGCATTTTCAGATGGCCTCCTTTTTTGCTCATCCATGGTGCTCTTAGTTTCGCGAACCATATAGATGTGGTCTTCGCCATCTTCGGATTTCATGATGGCCCAGTCGGGATTATAAGGGCCAACCGGCGTGTCAATCTGGAATCTTGGCGGTAATTTCATAAACAGCCTGATATCCTCGCGGTGATCGAGAAACTCTGCGAACTTTCTCTCTGGACTGTCTGACCCACCATCAAATACGACACAATCGAAATCAGTTTTCTCGGTATGTATGACGCGGTACAGATGTTCTTTGAAGAAATCCTTTTCGGCAAGGCCATCGGATTGCAACTCGCGGAGTTCGTATACAGAGCCGCCAATCTTTTCATACTGAACGCCTTCGACAATGACACGCTGTAGTTCACCCTCTACGCAACGGCGTACCATCGCCATAAAGTCGTTCGGATTGGCAATGAACTCCTCCAACCTGCCGCTGCCGATGAGAATGTCCACGAGCGTCTTGCGCGTAAGAGACGTACCTTGCTGCAACTCACCGATAATGTCCGGCAGATCATAGCTGCCTTTGAGGTCGACAGTCCGCGCCCCCAGCTCTCGCCCTTGCGTGCCACCTCGCAGTACCTTCACACCCGCACGCGTGACATCAATACGTAACGGCTGGATTTTGGGTTCAGCCTTAAGCGCCTTTATGCACGACTCAATCAGCATAGGATATTTAACTGTCACTCGATAAGTCGTTTTCTGGCTGATAGCGCTCCAAAGTCTCTTAAAATCCGGCGAGGCATAGAGTTCTTTGTTAAATTTGCGCTTGGCCCTCATGCTTACAGGCTTCACATATCTCTCAATACCCGCA
>NZ_LUTN01000009.1 GCF_002111595.1 Lonsdalea britannica | reverse complement strand
GGTTTTGGCATCCAGCGCGCTGCCTTTTTCAGGCGATAAGATACGCGTAAATTCGTCTGGAGTGAGTTCATCCAGACGCTTGGTGATCAGCATGTTTCGTTCCCTGTAAACAGATCCATTCCTGTGAAGCGCGGATATTCTATGCGCAACTTATTGTTATGTAAATGAACGATATCCCATGAAAAAACCGCCAAATCGGCGGTTTAATTGTCACTCTTAAACTACCTCCTATGGAGGTGGTCGTTCCTGTGGGGGCTTTGCCCGTAGGATGCTCATGCTAAATACTGCCCCAGTTTGTTACCAACAAATCAGGGGAGTAAATAGCATGAGCAGATACGAATCCGCTTAACACGTATTCTATCGCCGTCAGTATCATCTCGTTTGGACCCCGAATTACAGATATAAAATCGTTAAAGGTAATCTCGGGAAAGCGCTATATAGAAGCCTTTATGTTTGTTGCAGTATGATGAAATGCACGGTTGTAGAACTTAATGTGCAGAGAGATCATGTGCATTTGGTGGTAAGAACACCGCCTAGCCTGAGAGTTTCAGACCTAATGGGTTTTGTGAAAGGACGAACAGCGATAAGGCTGTTCGCAAAATTGCCCTATCTGAGAAAGAAAAATTTGTGAGGAAATCACTTCTGGCAAAGAAGGTATTTCGTGGACTCGGTAAGAGCGAACGAAGAGATTATATCGCAGATATGTCAGGTATCAGGACGAAGTAGCGAAAGAGGAAGGGGAAAGACAAATGCAACTGGGGTTGGAAGAATAGTGTTTAAGCCCCCTTTATAGAGGGCCGTGTCAAAGCCGCCTTCTATGAAGGCGGATTTTTACATCGGCCTGCTCATCTTTATTAACGGTTTGATGTCAGCAGCTCCGCATAAAAAATTTCCCCTCTAACGCTTTCGTATTTCTTCTGCATCGGTGAGCGCTGTCGTCAATATGAGCACCTTATCAGCAAGGTAGTGGAGTGACTTGTATGCACGGTAATGGCCAAATACTTACCATTTAACCCTCACAATTTCATCCCACTACGCCATTTAATTCATACGGTCTGCCTATTTATATGAAATCGGCGGCTCATGTCTCTGGCGCTTTAGATACGATGACCGCAGGCAAAGAGACTCGCTCCGCGTCGGGCGGTGAGGTTGACCACAAATCGCGAGCAAGCATCCCAAAAACCCTTGATACCAATATCCTGTCGTAACGGATCGCTCCCTAAGCGATGCAACGTGAGCGGCTACTTCCATGACCTACGTCTTCAACAACCGCGTTAATGTACCTCTCGAACGCGCCGTAAACATCTTCGCAATTACCTTGGGTCTGTGTTTTCTGATCGTAGGCACGTCGCCATTTCATCGCCCAAATCGCTCTGTAGGAACAGAAAACAGGTCCATTTAAGAGTGTAACTATTGTGTATTATTCATTTTAATTAATGTGATAAATTATTTCAGGATGAATATTGAACATGAGTAATGATCCTTGTAACTTACTAAGACCATTTTATGGGTCTCGCTAATGAGGTAGTCCAATACGGTCGCCTAAATAAATGAAGACAGGCAACGCCGTAAAATGCAAAACAGCAGTGGTTAATGGTTTACGTGGCTTTTCCCTAAGCGCTTCAGTGTAAATAATTCAAGTGAGTTATCTGATAGGAGTTTCGTTTATGAGAAAAAATCATCTGTCATCGGTTCTGGCTATCGTTGTTCTTGTCACGCTGTTATCGGGATGTGCCACGTGGGGATGGAACTCTATGGCAGATTAAAACCCGCGCCTTCTGCTGATGAAGTTAAGGAGGGCTTCACCAAGTCAATGAATATTTCTCCAGACCAAGTGACCATTAGCAATATCAAAGGAAAAGAAGGGAACGGAACGGGTCTGACAGGCTCTGCTTCTAAAGACTATACGTTTGATGCAACAATAAATGGCAAAACTAAAAACTGCTCTTTTAAACAATTGATAAATGATGATATTCATTTCACTGGGTGCACGGTAAAAAATGCCGCAGTGAGTAGTTGGTAATATCCCCAGCGTCAATAGGTGCTTAATATGCGGCAGTCGGCATGTTAACCGTGAAGATCAAATGCTCCAGCCAAAAATGACGTCTGCTTATATCGCATTGTTAGCCTGTGACAGACTTTAGCGATCACTCACAGTGTGTCATCATCAGAAAGCCCGCGTAAGGAAACTTAAGCGGGCTTTTTGTTTTTAGCAGGTCGGCTTAAATTTAAATACGGTCTCAATGTCATTAGGTTAGCGTTAGCCTCTTCCCGATAGATTCTCGATCCCCGTCGTTGCCTTTCGCAAGATTCATTCAATAATGCGGCGGTTGTGGGGCGGTTATTGTGAAATGCTTATTTTTAATGGCGAATGCTGACAAACATTTTGGGATATTACACAGGACATACTTTATTTTACGTAACCAGCCGCATCGGTTGACGCTAGGTTGTGGACTGATTTTTTCGAAGAAGCCTGTCGCTCATTACAGCTGAAATAATGGATTGGACGCTAGAAAGAATCTGAACGCGTGACGAGAAGCATAATGAATACCCACAGAGAAATTCGTATCACGCCATCATAAAGCCTGGCTCAGATGCCGCGGGAGAAAAGTTAACTGAGCTTTGCTGTGGCAATGCATTGGATAACGGGGTGAGGATCATACCGTTTTTTATCGACATCAACGCTCAGCTAACCTTGCGTTTTTGCGGTATCGCATTTCCCCGTCGTTTTCACGAGGATCGCAGGCCGACATCGCGAGCTTTCATGATAGGGTATGGAGCTAACGAATTCACCGGGTTGAGAGTTGAAATGGAAATTACGCTAATGAGGCATGGGCAGCCAACCATCACGCGTTTTCGTGGGAGTGAAAAGATAAAGGCCGCGGAGATGCATGCCTGGATAGCGGGTTATGATGCGTCAGACGTCACAGGACATCCTCCTCAGGAAGCCAAATCGGTCTGCGACGAACGTGATTTTATCCTCAGTAGTCCATTGCAACGCGCGCGTTCATCACTTTTCGAACTCGATGCTCATCCTGATCTGATTCTCGACAATTTACGTGAGGCGCCTTTGCCGCTTGTCGCGCTCCCGTGGCTAAAGCTATCTCCTCATACCTGGCTTATCGTGTTTCGTCTCTTTTGGTTTCTGGGGCTGAGCCACGGTCTTGAGTCCAGGTCTGCGGTTCAACAACGGGCAAAACAGGCGACCTGCGATCTTATTGCAGCCGCTAAGCAACGTGACCGAATCTTCAGCATGGGACATGGCTTGATGAACAGGCTCATTTCGCGCGAGCTAGAGCGACAGGGTTGGAAAAAAACGCAGGGTGAAGGATCTGGCTATTGGGGATGGGTAACGTATGTGTCTCCGGCAGATTAATGCCGGGTCTGCCGGATAGGTTAATCTTTAACGTTCCTGGCCAATATGTAGCGCTGCTATTAGTGAGACCAGATCAAGCGGTTAATTGATATCCGATGGCGACTGAATTATTTGGCGATAAATATTTTTTACTTATACCTCTGGTTTTGATGGATTTGTACCCTTAACGTTTTCTGATTGCTAATTGATTGCGTTATAGGTTATATATGACGACTCTTAATGAGTCGCTTTTTTTTATTTAGGATGAAATTATTGAGTTTCTAAAAATTAATTCAATTGGCGGTGATTAAGAAATAATTGACAGTAGGAAGAAGGCTAACAGTTTCCCTATTATCTTTGCTGGCAATGGCAGGTGTTAAATAAATCCTGCCCTCCCTATTTAGTGTTGCAGGATTTTATTCAGTAACACTGACCTATGCTTCTAACAAGGAAATTATATGGAAGGAAAATCACAGAAGTCAGTTGCGGAAACCCTTGTCAAATATTTAGAAAATGCCGGGGTAGACATCGCCTTTGGCGTTTCAGGCGCTTATATTTCCCCCGTGTGGAAGTCGCTGTCAGAGTCTTCTATCAGAACCGTTCATTGCCGACATGAAACAGGCGCGACGTTTTGTGCTTCTGAATACAGCTTATACCGTCACAAGCCTGCCGCCGTGTTCAGCACCGCAGGCCCCGGCATTATCAACGCATTAACGGCAGTGCGCGCAGCGAAGCTGGATGGCGCCAAAGTGATATTTATTGCACCGATCACCACGCCACATCATGATGGGCTGTGGGGATTGCAACAAACAACGGTAGAAGACGTCCTTGCCCTGCAAGGAGATCACATCTCGGGATACTTCGATCACGTTGTTTGCATCGATGAACAAGAAAAAATGAGTGACGCGATTAACGCCATCAACCATTTTAAAGACTCCCAAGGTCATGTGCTGGGAATATTTATTATTCCTCGTATTCAGAAGTCAGAAATTGTACAGCAACAATACAGTGAAAATACGCAATATCTCGCCTCTCCAATTACCCGAGAAGATGATGACTCTTTGGCCGCTCAGCAGCAAAAAATAGCGGAAGTGCTTGCTGAGGGTAATGCCATTATTTGGAATGGTTTTGGTTGTCTCCATGCGTCGGATGTATTAACGCAGCTCGCGATTAAAACACAGACGGCGGTTATGTCTACGCCCCGAGGGAAAGGTATTTTCCCTGAGGACCATCCGTTATATATAGGGACTACAGGTTTGGGTTGCGATGAACCCACGCTAACCTCAGCGATAAATAACCCCTCGTTGAAATCAATGGTTATTCTGGGAACTCGCTTAGGGGAGTCCAGTTCGCATTATCTTCAGAAAAAAATAAAAGACATTAAGGTCTATTACGTCAGTCTGGAAAATGCGGATATTAAAAATAACCTTCCTCCCAAAACCGAAGTTATCAATGCCGAGCTCTCCACATTTTTAGAGGGGGTCTACCAGAAAATAAAAAACCTGCCTCTTGCTCAACAGTCACCTTTTATTCAACCGCCTGAATCGTCTCAACGCCAGGTTCCGCTCAAGACCAATGACGGCTTAGTCAATCCAGAGGAGGTGATGGACGTCATACAGAAGGTGGCGATTGATGAATACGACTGTCTGGTGGCTGCCGATGCCGGAAACTCGCACGTATGGACTAACCGATTTTTGAAGTTTAGAAAGCCCAATCGTTATCGAGTCAACTCAGCGTTGGGAACCATGGGGCATTATGCCTGCGGCATCGTCGGGCTGGCGATGACGGGTAAAGTGACCGTCGGCATTATCGGCGATGGTTCCATGCTGATGAATAATGAAATCAGCACCGCTGTCCATCACCAGGTTCCGGCTATTTGGTTAGTATTGAACGATGGCGGCTATAACATGTGCCGGCAGGGTTTAAATTCGGTCGGTTATCCTGCGCTGGATTGTACCATTCCGCAGGTGGACTTCGCGTTGTATGCTCACGCGTTGGGCGCTCATGGTGCTAGCGTGACCAGCCGCGCCGAGTTGGAGTCCACACTACGCACCGCGATTACAAATGCGGTTCCGATGGTCATCGATGTCCGGCTTGACAGGGAAGTGCTACCGCCGGTATTCGGACGCAATAAGACCGTCAAATCACTCTAAACAATGCCATATCATCGTGCATTAGCGCACGGCAAGTCGATCAGCGTATTACCTCATATGTGAGGTAATACGCGTTCAATGAGCATCCTGATTGCCGCAACCGCACTCCCTTATTCCAGACTGACCACCACCACTGATTTTGCAGGGATAGACAGATTCAGTTCCGACCCGTCGATCTTGCCGCCCTGATAAGGGACGGGATGAATGGCTTCAGCTTGACCGGGAACGTTATGCGCATCCGAGGTTGTGCTGGTCAGCACTTCTCCCGCCACCGTTTTCACCTTCAGCGTACCCAGTTTAACGGCCAGATCGTAGCCCGCATGCTGGTTCATATTCGCGACCCCAATATACATTTTGCCGTCTTTTCCTTTGGCGGCTGAGACATTAAGGGCCGGGAATTTGTGCCCGTCGTAGGTCAGTTGAGGCGCTTTTACCGTCAGCGGGATCGCCGTCGAATCCTGGAACGGCACGTACATCTTATAGGCATAGTAGGTCGGCGTTAATGCGATCTTATCGCCTTCCGTCAGGATCATCGCCTGCAGCACGTTAATGGTCTGCGCGATGTTGGTCATCCGTACGCGATCGGTATGTTGATGGAAAATGTTGAAGTTGGCGGCCGCCAAAATACCGTCCCGCAGCGTATTCTGCTGGAACAGATGGCCATGATAGGTGCCGGGTTCGACGTTATACCAAGTGCCCCATTCGTCGACGAACAGACCGATGCGTTTCTCAGGGTCGTTCTTATCCATGACGGCGATATGCTGGCGCAGCACGTCATCCATACGCAGCGTCTGTTGGAAAATGGCGTTCCACTGTGCGTCGGGGAAACCGGTGGCGGATGCCTGATTGCGATTCTTCCAGTCGCCGGTGAGCACGGTATAGAAGTGCAGGGAAATGGCGTCCAGATGTGCGTTGGCGTTTTTCATAACGACGTCGGTCCAATTCGTGTCGTCGTTATTCGCGCCGGAGCCGACGCGCACCGCCGTGTTGTCGTTATCGTTGTGGAAATTGGTGCCGTTTTTATGGAACAGCGCGCCCCAGCGGCGTAATTCGTTCGCATAGTATTCCGGCGTCATATTACCGCCGCAGCCCCAGCTTTCATTACCGATGCCGATAAAAGGCACTTTGAAGGGCGCATCGCGGCCGTTGGCGCGTCGCTCGTTCGCCAGACTGTCGCGATCTTTGGACGTCAGATATTCGATCCACTCGCGCATCTCCGTCGGCGTAGACGAAGCCACGTTGACGGAAACATAGGCATCCGCGCCAATCTGTTCGGCAAAGTCGAAAAACTCGTGCGTGCCGAACGCGTTAGACTCGAGCGCGCCTCCCCACCAGTTGTTTTTACGCACCGGGCGTTTGTCGCGCGGACCGATGCCGTCGCGCCAGTGATATTCATCCGCAAAACAGCCCCCCGGCCAACGTACGACCGGCACGTGGAGGGCTTTTAGCGCGGCGACCACGTCGTTTCTGATGCCGCGCGTGTTGGGGATAGGGGAGTCGGGACCGACCCAGATACCGTCGTAAATACCCCGTCCCAAATGTTCGGAAAACTGGCCGTAGATATAGCGAGAAATGGGCGGGCCGGGATGGTCGGCCTGTAACGTGGCCTCTACCCGGTGGTGGTCGGCGGCGGACGTTGAGCCGAAGGGCAAGGCCAGCGCGGCCAACGTCATACCCATTATTCCTGTGCAGCGGTTTTTTTTCATAGACACCTCGGTGATGGCGCAAAAAAAAAACCTGAACGGCCTCTCGTAAGAGAACCTTTCAGGTTTTGCCTGGCCGGCGGCCAGTGACAATCCAACAGTGATGTGAGCTCAGGCTACCGAAATCGCCGTGCTGCGGCTGTTAGGCGGGTCACACTTCCACCGTTTGCGCTATCGGGTCGGATTAGGCGCTCCGTCAGCGGCGGTTGAAGTTCATCTGCGGCGTCAGAAAAGCGCTGCGAAACCACAGCCGGAAGGCATTCATTGACGGAGTAAATATCGCGTCTTTTCGCCAGGCCAGCCCGACATTCATGGGGTGCAGATTGTCGGTTAGCGCGCGGGTTTCGATGCGTTTTCCTTCCAGCGACCAGGGGCGATAAACCAGATCGGACAGGATGGCGACGCCGAGTCCATCGGCCACCATGCTGCGCACGGCTTCGACGGAACTGGTCCGCAGCATCACGCGGGGACGCTGCCCGCTTTCTTCCCAGTAGCGCATGGCGCTGTGGTCGGCTTCATCCACGGTCAGCATGATAAACGGCTCTTTGGCGACGTCCTTCAGCGTGAGATGCGGCTTCTCGCACAGCGGATGGCGACTGGGTAGCCAGAGTCGACGCTCGGAGTTAAACAGCGTTTCCGAGGTGATGCCAGGTAGCGTCAGGTTTGCGGTCAGCACCAGCGCGATATCCAGCGTTCCATCGAGCAGCCCGCGTTCGATGTCGATACGCTCCCGTTCGAAGAGATGGATATCCAGATGGGGGAGCGCGGAAGAGAGCCGCTGCAAATGGTAGGGAAGGAAATAGCCCATCACCGTATAGGAGGCGGCCAGATTCAGCTGGCCGCAGATCTGATCATCCGCTGAAGGAACATGTAACGCATCGTCCACGCTGCGCAGAATGGAGTAGGCGTGGTGCAGGAAATGAGTCCCGGTCTCCGTCAGCGTCATGCCGCGCACCGAACGCCGGAATAGCGGCTTTCCCAATAAACTTTCCAGCTCCTGAATCGCGCTGGTGACGCCCGACTGCGAGATATTTAGGTGAATGGCGGCCTGCGAGATCTGCCCCATTTCCGCCGTGGCGACAAAGTATCGAATCTGGCGTAGCGTCAACATGCTCTTCTCCGGTGTAGAGGGCTTAAATCAGTCCGGCGTCGTCACCGGGATAAGGTCTTATCCTGCGATCTCTTTTTTCGATGGCTTGCTATCAGAAAATACTGCTATTCGGCTGTAAAAAACTTCCCCTATATTATTTTTAAATCAATGAGCTACCAATAATAAATTATTATGATAAAACACATCGACCTCAATTCTGATATGGGCGAAGACTTCGGAACCTGGGTAATTAACGGCAATATTGATCGCGAAATTATGCCACTCATAAGTTCTGCCAATATTGCGACCGGGTTTCATGCCGGCGACCCTACCGTCATGCGTAAAACTATCGAGCTGGCGAAATATTATGGCGTCGAGATTGGCGCGCATCCTGGCTATCGCGATTTAATGGGTTTTGGCCGTCGTTATATTGCTATGCAACCGGATGAATTAGTTAACGATATCGTTTATCAGCTGGGGGCTTTGCGGGAATTGGCGCGGTTATATCACGTGGAGTTACAGCATATTAAACCGCACGGCGCCCTCTATATGCATCTGGCGAAAGAAGAAGCTCGGCGCAGTGTTTTGTTGAAGCCCTGCATCGGATCGCGCCGGATTTACTGCTGTACTGCATGTATGGCACCGCCGTATGGCGAGCAGCCCAGTCCCTACAACATCCTGTAATCTGCGAATTTTATGCGGATCGTGACTATGACCGGAGTGGTTCTATCGTCTTCACCCGTCGGATCGGTGCGCTGAACCCGGACGACGTTGCGCAGAAGGTGCTGCGCGCCTGTCGGGACGGCGTTGTTTGCACCGTGGAGGGAGAAGATATTCCCATCGTTTTCGATTCGGTCTGCATGCATAGCGATACACCGGGCGCGCAGGAATTGTTAAAGGCGACCTGCGAATTATTAAAAGCCGCCTCCATTGCCATTACCGCACCCGAAAAGAAACCGGTGTTTTAAAAATAATAATGCCGTATCAGGAGTGATTATCGATGAAAGAATATGTGGTTTATTCTCCTTTGCCAGGCGTTTTTTATCGGCAACCTGCACCCGAGATGCCGCCCTTTATGGAAGAGGGTGAGAATGTTCAGGAAGATACGGTTATTGGTCTAATTGAAGTTATGAAGCAATTTACCGAAATGGTCGCCGGGCATTCAGGAACATTAATCGAATTCAAAGTGGAAAGTGGCGAACCGATCGAACCCGGACAGGTTATTGCCATTATTAAAAGCGATCGCTAAATAAACATTTTTATTATCGCTAAGCGTTTATTTTAATCACCGCGGAAGTGGAGATATTGATGCCGATAAATAAATTATTGATTGCCAACCGAGGGGAAATCGCCGTCAGGATTATCCGCGCCGCCCAGGCGTTGGGTATTCCGACGGTAGCGGCGTGCAGCGAGGCGGACGCCACCTCGTTGCCTGCTCAGCTGGCGGACGAATGCCGCATTATCGGCGCGGCGAGGGCCGACCAAAGCTACCTCAATGCGCAGGCGCTGCTACAGGCGGCGCGCGAGAGCGGCGCGGATGCGATCCATCCGGGCTATGGTTTCCTGTCAGAAAACGCGGACTTCGCCGCCGCCGTTAGCCAGGCTGGACTGATTTTCGTCGGGCCGACGGCGGCGGTGATCCGGTCGATGGGCGACAAGGCTGCCGCCCGGCGAACCGCGCAGGCCGCTGGCGTCCCGGTGGTGCCGGGCTCGGAGCAGGATATCACCACGCTCGACGACGCGTTGCTGGCGGCGGAGCGCATCGGCTATCCGCTGTTGATCAAAGCGGCGGCAGGGGGCGGCGGTCGCGGGATTCGCATCGTGTCATCGCCGGACGAGCTACAGGCGGCTTTTCCTCTGGCGCAGCAGGAAGCCAAGGCCGCCTTTGGCTCCGGCGCGGTGTATCTGGAGCGGTTTATCGAACACGCCCGCCATATTGAGGTTCAGATCCTCGGCGACGGCGAACAGGTAGTGCATCTGTTCGACCGGGAGTGTTCACTGCAACGGCGGCGGCAGAAAATTTTCGAGGAAGCGCCGTCTCCCGCCTTGACCGACGCGCAGCGTCAGGCGCTGTGCGACAGCGCGGTGAAGCTGGCGCAAAGTCTGTCTTATCAGGGGGCGGGCACGCTTGAATATCTCTTCGATTCGGCCACCGGCCAATTCTATTTCATTGAAATGAACACCCGTATTCAGGTCGAGCATCCGGTGACGGAAATGGTCACCGGCGTGGATTTGGTGCAGTGGATGCTGCGGATTGCCGGGGGGGAAAAGCTAACCTTGCGGCAGGAGGCGATCGCGCTGAACGGGTCGGCCTGTGAAATGCGCATCAATGCGGAAGATCCGGCGCGCAACTTTTTCCCCTGTCCCGGTACGGTGTCGGAGGTCAACTGGCCGCAGGGCGAAGGCGTGCGGGTCGAAAGTCATTTGTTCTCGGGCTACCGTATTCCGCCGTATTACGACTCGTTAGTGGCGAAGCTGGTCGTTCACGGCGAGGATCGCGCGCAAGTGTTGTCCCGCGCCGCTGCCGCGCTGGCGGATCTGCGCATCACCGGCATCACGACCACCCGGTCGCTGCATCAGTGGCTGCTGACGGATGCGCGTTTGCAGGCGGGCGACTTTACCACGACGTCGCTGGAACGTTGGCTGACGGAACGGACTGCCGCAGACGCGTCGGCCGCTCAGGAGGTGTGACATGACGACAAAAGCCATTCGTTACAGCTTTGGCGGCGACGAACATTTGTTCGCGGAAATCGACGAAGCCATGTCGCTGGACGCGTTCTTTCGCGGCATGGCGATCACGCGCGCGCTGGAAGCGCAGGGGTTGCCGGGCGTGCTGGATATCTGTCTGGCGAACGCCTCGTTTCAGGTGCGCTTCAATCCCGACATCATCGCGCCTGAGGCGCTGTTGCAACAGGTGAAAAACGCCGAGGCGCAGGCCACCGCTGGCACCTCGCTGTCGACGCGCATCATCGAAATTCCCGTGCTTTATAACGACCCCTGGACGCATGAAACGCTGATGCGGTTTCGCGATCGTCATCAGGATCCGCAGGCGACCGATCTGGAGTATGCCGCCGCCATTAATGGTTACGCCGAGGTCGCGGACTTTATCGCCGCGCACAGCGGCACGCCGTGGTTTGTGTCGATGGTGGGATTCGTGGCGGGGCTGCCTTTCATGTTCCAGATGGTCGAAGAGACCAAACAGCTGGAAGTCCCTAAATATCTGCGGCCGCGGACCGACACGCCGCGCCAGTCGCTCGGTCACGGCGGCTGTTTCGGCTGTATTTATTCGGTGCGCGGCGCGGGCGGCTATCAGCTGTTCGGCGTCACGCCCGCGCCCATCTATGACCCCAGCCAGCGCCTCGACTACCTGCAAGCCTCGATGGTGTTCTTCCGCGCGGGCGACATCGTCCAGTTCCGGGCGATGGATCGCGCCGAGTATGACCGGGCCGTGGCGGAGGTGGAGGCGGGCACGTTCAGCCTGCGCATCCGGCCGGTGACGTTTGAACTGGAAAAATTCAGCGCGGATGCCGCTGGCTACACCCACAACCTGCGGGAGGTACTGTATGCCGATTAAGGTTATCAAACCCGGACTGGCGACCTCGGTTCAGGATACCGGGCGCGAGGGGTACTACCACCTCGGCATACCGCCTTCGGGCGGCCTGGACGACTATGCCTTACGCATGGCTAATCTGCTGGTGGGCAACGGCGAGTCCGCCGCCGTGCTGGAAATCACGTTGATCGGCCCTGAGCTGGCGTTCGGCAAAGAGGTGTTGGTGGCGGTTACGGGCGCGCGCATGACACCGCGGCTGGACGGCGCGGAAATGCCGCTGGACACCGCGTTTCGGGTCAAGCCCGGTCAGGTGCTGAAGTTCGATTTCGCCAAGGCGGGTTGTCGCAGCTATCTCGCGGTCGCGGGCGGTATCGACGTTCCGCTGGCGCTCGGCAGCCGCTCCACCTACACGCTGGGCGCGCTGGGCGGGTGGGAAGGACGGCGGCTACAGGAGGGCGACCGGCTGCCTATTGGTGAACCGACCGGCGTGGGGGCTGAAGGCGCGAAGGTGCCGGAGACCCTGTGCCCGCGCTTGGAAAAAGAGGTCACGTTGCGGCTGATGCGCGGCCTCTATATTCACCGCCTGACCGACGCCGCGGCGGAACAGTTTTTTGCCGATACCTGGCGGGTCGGCACCGAGGCGGACCGCATCGGCTATCGCCTGAAGGGCGGTCAACCGCTGGAGTACCTGCCACGCACGCCGCCTTTCGGCGCGGGCTCCGACCCGTCCAATATCGTTGACGCCTGCTATCCCATCGGCTCCGTACAGGTGCCGGGCGGGCTGGAACCCATCATCCTGCTGCGCGATGCGGTTTCCGGCGGCGGCTACATGACGCTGGGCACGGTCATCAGCGCCGATCTGGATCGGGTCGCGCAACTGCAACCGCATCATCAGGTACGTTTTGTGCCTGTCTCGTTGGAGGAGGCGCTCGCTGCCCGACAGCAATCCCAGCAGCGGCTGGCGCAGTTAAGAGTCTGGATCGGCCGACAAACGGCCTGATCCCGCCCGGCGGCCTTCGCCGGTTTAGGTCGCGTTACAGCATCGATCGTCCTGTCTCGGGCCATGCGGTATCTACCGTCCGCATGGCGATTCGTGCTGCCTGCGACTGGTTGTTCATCGCTATGACAGGGCCTTTTCCGATGTTTGTCGGTCAGGTGTAGCTTTCCCCTTTTGCAGTCAGGAGTACCCCTATGGCAGATCTTTCTGATGTAAAACTGACCGCCCCGGCGACGGCCTCGGGGACGGTTACCGACAACGAGCGCATGGGCAAACTCTCGCTCACTATGGCGTGGTGGGCGGTATGCAGCGCGCTGTTTTATATTGTGGTCGGCGCATCGCTCGCGCAGAGCTGGGGCGCGAAAAACGCCCTCATCGGCATGGTGTTGTCGGTCGTCAGCTATGGCGTGATCAATGGGATCATCAGCCGGTTCGCGATCAAAACCGGGCTGTCGGTTTCTCTGTTTTCGCAGGCGTTGTTCGGTCGGCTCGGGTCGTCGCTCGCCACGCTGATTTTCTTCTCGACGGCCATCTATTACGCCGTGTTCGAAGGGTCGGTCATCGCCTTCGCATTGAATCATCTGTTCCCGGCACTGCCTTACGCCGCGACCGCGCTGGTGGTCGTGCTGTACAGCGTGCCGCTGATTTTCGGCAGCGTGCAGCACTGGCTGGATAAATTTAACGGCGTCCTGCTACCGTTTTATTTGCTTGGCCTGCTGCTGACGGTGGCGGTGTCTATCCAGCAAAACGGCTATAACCCGCAATGGCTCGCGTTCGGCCCCGCCGATCCGCCGGCCTACGGCTGGTGGCACTGCTTTACCTACTATATGGGCGTGTGGATTTTGATGATGTATACCTTCGACTACGCCCGCTATGGCAAAGCGAAGGATGCGGATTACCACGCGGGCATAAACTTCGGCATGCCATTCTATTTGATCACCTTCTTGCTCAACGGCGTCGCGGGCATCTATCTGGTCAGCGGATTCTCTGAAAGCGACGGACTCAGCGAAACTGGCGTGGTGGTGGCGATCCTCAACCTGCTGGGACTGTGGGGACTGTTCTTCGTCTGGGTGACGCAAACCCGCATCAACACTGCCAACTATTTCCTCGCCACGGTGAATATGCAGGACTTTTTCCGGCTGCTGTTCCGCCTGCGATTCCGGCGCATGATCTGGGCCTGTCTGGTCGGGGCGGTGGTTTATGCGCTGATGCTGGCGGATGTGTTCAGCTATATCTTGCAGGCGTTGGCATGGCAGGGGGTCTTCGTGGTCGCCTGGGTAGGCGTAGCGCTGAGCTACATTTTGACGCCTGCGCGTCAGGCGCTCGGCATCCACTTTGACCGCAATATCAACCTCTCGGGGCTGCTTGCCTGGGGCGGGAGTGTCGCCGTCGGCATGGTGTTGATGTACGCGGAGGGGGCATGGTCATCCTGGTCTGCGCCCGCCACGTTTATCACCGCGTTTATGCTGTACCGTCTTCTGCCCGCCGCAACCCCGCGCGCAACAGCATAAGGTCACCGGCGCGTCATCGACAGACGGCGGCGCTTTCTCTACCTTCACCGGTGGATATTCACGCGCCGATGTTACCCGCATCAACGATGTTTAATCAGGCACGTCCGCCGCATTCAGCTATCATAAATTCTTATTGTTAATCATCTGCTTGGCGGCTATCTCGCGGTGAAGAATGGCCTCACAGATCGTTTTTTTTCATCTATTCACGAAAAACTGACGGGAAATATCCCGAGATAAAACGCTTGAAAAATCGACAGTCGCCACGTATTCGACCGGTTGACCCGCTCATTGCCGCAGTATCTGTACTCAATCTCTTCCAATGCCAGTGATTTTGCGGCTATTTGCTGCATGTTCAGCACTTTTCCGCCGTATTGACTTGCCTCGGTCATCGTGCTTTTTTTGAACCAATTACCAATTGGAGTGAACCAATGAGCGACGGGAACCGCGTTAATAAAACGGAAAATTCACATTATGCACTCGAGCGATTGCGCGAACTCCTGCGCGTGAGCGCGTTGGAGCCCGACGGCAAACTGCCGACAGAACGGGCGCTCTCCGAGCTGTGGGGCGTGGGCCGACGCGAGGTACGGCGCGCGCTGGAGGTGGTGGAAGCGGAAGGGCTGATCTGGCGTAAGCAGGGCGCGGGCACGTTTCTCGGGCAAAAGCCGGACCAATGGGGCACCCATGCAGCCAACCTGATTGAAGGAACCAATTTCATGGAAATCATGGAGGTGCGGCTGCGTATTGAACCGCAGCTGGCGCAATTGGCCGCGCTGCGCGCCAAGCCGTCGGACATCGTACGTATGCGGGCGCTGCGCGACAAAATCTATGAGCGTACCGACGCCGACTGGCGCGAACTGTGGGATGGCTCCTTGCATCGACTGATTGCGCAAAGTGCAGGCAACCAGCTGTTCCTGTCGTTGTTCGATGTGGTGAACCGCGTGCGGCAGTACCCGGCCTGGCAGGCGCTCCGCGCGCTGGCCCGTAGCCACAATGCGTCGCTCACCGACTCGCACAGCGACCACACGGAAATCATTGACGCGATTGCCGCCCACGACCCGGTGAGGGCGGGCGAGGCCATGCGCCAACATCTGCTGAGGCTGGAGGAGCGGCTGATTCGCCACACCTCGTTGGGCCACTATGCCCCGGCCGATGCTGACGCCGATGTGCTCCGCCGCTAACGGTTTTCAGTAGGCCAGCGCCGTCTGACCTGCCTTTCATTGCGCCGAATCCCGGCGATGATTATCGACCAGAGGAAACATGACATGAACCGACTTATCAAACAGACCGGACTCTTGCTGGCCGGTGCGGTGATGGCGACGACGGCGCAGGCGGTGGAGTTACGCATCGGCCTGCAGGACGATCCGGACGTACTGGACCCGGCTCAGTCCCGCACGTTTGTCGGCCGCATTATTTACACCAGCCTGTGCGATCGGCTGGTGGACGTCGACAATCGTTTGTCGATTATTCCTCAGCTGGCGACGCAGTGGACGTGGGGCGACGGCGGTAAAACGTTGACGATGGATCTGCGCAAGGGCGTGGTGTTCCATGACGGGACGCCGTTTAACGCGGAAGCGGTGGTATACAACATTCATCGCTACATGACGATGCCGGAGTCCCGTCGCAAGAGCGAACTGGCCTCTGTGGCCAGCGTCGAAGCGAACGGGGACTATCAGGTGAAATTCACGCTGAAAAGCCCGGACGCCAGCCTGCTGGCCCAGCTGTCTGACCGCGCCGGCATGATGATCTCCCCGACGGCGGGCAAGCGTCTGGGGGCGAACTTCGGCTCGGACCCAGTGTGCTCCGGCGCGTTCAAGTTCGTGCAGCGCGTTCAGCAGGACCGCATCGTGCTGGAGAAGTTTCCCCGCTATTGGAATGCCGACAACATTTTTATCGATAAGGTCACCTTCCTCCCCATTCCGGACACGACCGTACGCTTAGCTAACCTGCAGTCCGGCGAGCTGGATCTGGCCGAGCGCATCTCGGCGTCGGACGTGGCCGCCGTGCAGCAGAACCCGAAGCTGAACTACGGCAAAGTCATCGGGCCGGGCTACATGGCGCTGTACGTCAACATCGGCAACGGGCCGGAGGCGAACAATCCGTTCGGCAAAGACAAGCGTCTGCGTCAGGCCTTCTCGCTGTCCCTCGACCGTGAGGCGATCAATCAGGTGGTCTTTGAAGGCACCGCGCTGGCCGGGAATCAGCCGTGGCCCTCCAGCAGCCCGTGGTACAACCAGAGCCTGCCGGTGCCGGCGCGAGACGTCGCCAAGGCCAAAGCGCTGATGAAGGCGGCGGGCTACGAGAAATTTGATATCGAACTCCAGCACGCCAACAACACGACGCAGACCCAGATGATGCAGGTGATCCAGTCAATGGCGGCCGAGGCCGGTTTCAACGTCAAACTGAAAGCCACCGAATTCGCCACGCTGCTGTCCGAGCAGACGGCGGGGAACTACGTCTTGTCGCGCTCCGACTGGTCGGGCCGCGCCGATCCGGACGGCAACATCCACCAGTTTGTGACCTGCAAAGGCGGTATCAACGACACCAAATACTGCAATCCGGCTGTGGACAAGCTGCTGAACGAAGCGCGCGAATCCACGGATAACGCGGTACGCAAAGCCCGCTACGACGCCGCGACCCAGATTTTGGATGACGATCTGCCGCTGATCTATCTCGGCCATCAGGCCTATTTGTATGCCTACTCCAAAAAGGTCGCCGGATTTACGCCGTCGGCCGACGGAATGATCCGTCTGACGGGCGTCAAAAAAAGCGACTAATCCGGCGTGTGTTCGTCGGGAGCAGAGCGGCCCCTTGGCGAACCCGGTCGAAGCACTCACTGAATAAGGAAACGCGCCAATGTACATCTATATCGGCAAGCGCCTGCTGGTGGCGATACCGACGCTCCTGATTATCTCCATTTTCGTTTTTTCGCTGCAAAAGCTGCTGCCGGGCGATCCGATCCTGGCGATGGCGGGGGAAGAGCGCGATCCTGCGGTGATGGAGCTGCTGCGTGAAAAATACCGCATGAACGACCCGGTGGTGTATCAGTACTTCTACTGGCTTGGGGACGTGGCGCAAGGCGATTTTGGCGTGTCGCTGCGCACCAATCAGCCGGTACTCGAACTGATCGGCGAAAAACTGCCGGTCACCCTGCAACTGGCGGTGATGGCGATGTTCTTCGCACTGATCATCGGTGTGCCGATCGGCATTCTGGCGGCGGTGAAGCAGAACACGACGCTGGATTATCTGGCTAACGTGGTCGCGCTCTCGGGGCTGTCGATCCCCAACTTCTGGCTCGGCATCATGCTGATTCTGCTGGTGTCCGTGCAGCTGGGCTGGCTGCCTGCCTCGGGCTATGAATCGTTGTTTTCCGACCCGCTGCGCTCGCTGCAAACGACCCTTATGCCTGCTTTTGTGCTCGGCACCGCGCTGGCGGCCACGCTGATGCGGCACACGCGATCGGCGATGCTGTCGGTCATGAAAGCGGACTATATCCGCACGGCGCGCGCCAAAGGGTTGTCCAACCGCGAGGTGGTGCTAAGCCATGCTTTTCGCAACGCGCTGTCGCCCATCATTACGCTGACGGCCCTGTTGTTCGGCGAACTGCTGGCGGGCGCGGTGCTGACCGAACAAATCTTCACCATTCCCGGCTTCGGGAAGCTGATCGTCGATGCGGTGTTCAACCGTGATTACGCGGTGGTGCAGGGCGTGGTCCTATGCACGGCGGTCGGCTTTATCGTCATGAACCTGCTGGCGGACGTCGCCGCCATGCTGTTGAATCCGCGAATGAGGAGCGCGCTATGAGCCTGACTGAACCTATCGTCGTCGCGCCGCAGGCTGCTGCCGGCAACCGCGCCTGGAAGAAGATGAAGCGCAATCGCAGTTCGATCGCCGGTCTGATCATCATCGTTTTTTTTGCGCTCTTGGCGGTGCTGGCGCCGCTGTTGCCGTTGGCGGATCCGCTGGCGACCAGCTGGAGCGCGATTCGTAAAGCGCCGTCGGCCGCGCACTGGTTGGGGACGGACGACATTGGGCGCGACGTGCTGTCGCGGATGGTCTGGGGTGCGCAGGCCTCGCTGATGGCGGGGGTAATCTCCGTCGCTATCGCCGTGTTGACCGGCGTGCCTTTTGGACTGATCTCCGGCTATTTCGGCGGCTGGGTCGATCAGGTGATTTCCCGCGTGACCGAAGCGTTTCTGGCGATGCCTTTCCTGATCATGGCGATTGCGCTGGCGGCCTTTCTCGGCCCGAGCCTGACCAATGCGATGATCGCCATCGGCTTGTCCGCGATGCCGATTTTTATTCGGCTCACGCGTTCGCAGGTGCTGGCGGTCAAAACCGAAGACTACATCGAAGGCGCGCGCTCTATCGGACTGGGCCACGGCGATATCCTGTTGCGCTACGTCCTGCCGAATATCCTGCCGCCGATTATCGTACAGGCGACGCTGACGGTGGCGACCGCGATTATCGCGGAAGCCAGTCTGTCTTTTCTCGGTCTCGGTCAACAGGCGCCCGCGCCTAGCTGGGGCTCGATGCTGAACGTCGCCAAAAACTTCCTGACTCAGGCGCCCTGGATGGCGATGTGGCCGGGGGCCGCCATTTTTCTGGTGGTGATTGGCTTTAACCTGCTGGGCGACGGCTTGCGTGATGCGCTCGACCCGCGTGAAAACTCATAACAGAAGGAAAGCGTCATGAATGCATTCACCACGCGTCCGGAGATTTTAGGCACCTTCGGCGTGGTCACCTCGACCCACTGGATCGCCTCCGCCGTTGGCATGAGCATATTGGAAAAGGGCGGCAACGCCTTTGACGCGGCCGTGGCGACCGGCTTTGTCTTGCAGGTGGTCGAGCCGCATCTGAACGGCCCCGGCGGCGACATGCCCGCCGTGATTTATTCGCGTAAAAAAGACAAGGTAGAGGTGATCTGCGCGCAGGGCACCGCGCCAGCGGCGGCGACGCTTGAGCACTATACCGCCGAAGGGCTCGACCTGATCCCCGGCGACGGTCTGCTGGCGACGGTGATCCCCGGCTCGTTCGACGGCTGGATGCTGATGCTGCGCGACTACGGCACGATGACCGTGCGCGAGGTACTGGAACCGGCCATTGGTTATCTGGAGAACGGTCATCCGCTGTTGCCGAGAGTGGCGGCGACCATCAGCGATCTGGCTGAGTTCTTCCGCACGGAGTGGCCGACGTCGTACGCCACGTGGCTGCCCGGCGGCACCGCGCCTGCCGCGCTGTCGAACTTCACCAACCCCGTCCTGGCCGAAACCTGGAAACGCATTATCCGGGAGTCCGAAGCCCGACCGGGGCGCGAGGCGGGTATCGATGCGGCGAGAGATGCCTTTTACCGCGGTTTTGTCGCCGAGGCTATCGCGGACTATCTGCAAACGGCCGAGGTGATGGACGCCAGCGGCCATCGCCATAAAGGCGTGCTGACCGCCGACGATATGGCGAACTGGCAGGCGACGATCGAAGCGCCCACCACGTATGACTACCACGGTTGGACCGTCGCCAAAACCGGGCCGTGGGGGCAGGGACCGGTGCTGTTACAGTCGCTGGCGCTGCTGAAAGGCATCGACATCGCCGCGATGGATCCGGCGGGTCCGGAATTCGTTCATACGGTCGTGGAGGCGATGAAGCTGGCGTATGCGGACCGCGAAGTCTATTACGGCGACCCCAATTTCGCCTCTGTGCCGATGCAGACCCTGCTGTCCGACGGCTATAACGAGGGGCGTCGCCAGCTGATCGCCGCCGAGGCCTCGCTGGCGTTGCGGCCGGGGTGCCTGCCGGGGTACACCCAACAGTACGATCTGACGCTGGACATGCTCGCCGCTCAGCGCGGCGTGGGCGCCGTGTATGAACCGACCATGTCGCACCTGACCGAAAAACGGGGAGACACGGTGCATATCGACGTCATCGATCGCGAGGGCAATATGGTGTCGGTCACGCCGTCCGGCGGCTGGCTGCAATCTTCGCCGGTCATTCCGGGTCTGGGCTTCTGTCTGAACTCCCGCGCGCAGATGTTCTGGTTAAAACCGGGCCTGCCGACATCGTTGGCGCCCGGCAAGCGCCCGCGCACCACGCTCACGCCGTCGATTGCCCTGTATGAGGGGCGGCCGACGCTGTCGTTTGGTACGCCGGGCGGCGACCAGCAGGATCAGTGGCAGCTGGCGTTTTTCCTACGCTATGCCCATTACGGATTGAACCTGCAGCAGGCGATCGACCTGCCGCTGTTCCATACCGCGCATTTCCCCGGCTCGTTCTATCCGCGCACCCGCCAGCCGGGTCACGTAATGATTGAAAGCAGCATCGGCGACGCCGCGCTGTCCGCACTCAGGCGCGCGGACACGACATCGTGGCGTCCGATCCCTGGACGATTGGCCGCTTGACGGCCGCGCGTCGGGACGAAGATGGACTGCTGCGCGCCGCCGCTACGCCACGGCTGATGCAGGCGTATGCGATAGGCCGGTGATCAATGCCGCCCTGCGGTGTTGAACACCGCAGCTATTCAGGTCAAGACGGGAGGTGAAGACCACCGCCCGTCACGGGGAAAACTGAATCATGAATGAGCCAAAACCGCCGCGGGAATGCGTCCTTTCCGTGCAGAATCTCACTACGTCGTTTCGCGTGGACGGCGAATGGAAAACCGTCGTGCGCGGGATGTCCTTCGAGGTCCGAGCCGGTGAAACGGTCGCCGTCGTCGGCGAGAGCGGCTCCGGCAAAAGCGTGACCTCGCTGTCGGTGATGCGCCTGCTCGATCCACGTTCCAGCCGTATCGAAGGCCGTATTATGCTGAACGGGAAAGATATCCTGTCGCTCCCGGAGAAGGCGATGCGCGAGGTGCGCGGCAACGACGCCGCGATGATTTTTCAGGAACCGATGACGTCGCTCAATCCGGTGTTCACCATTGGGCGGCAAATTTCGGAGGTGCTGCGGCAGCATAAGGGGTTAGGCAAGGCGGCCGCGCGGGAAGAGACGCTGCGGCTGCTGGACAAGGTGCGCATTCCTAATCCCTCCGCCCGGTTCGACGACTACCCGCATCAGTTCTCCGGCGGTATGCGCCAGCGCGTGATGATTGCGATGGCGCTGGCCTCGAAGCCCAGGCTGTTGATTGCCGATGAGCCGACGACCGCGCTTGACGTTACCATTCAGGGTCAGATTCTGGATCTGATTAAAACCTTGCAGGAAGAAGAGGGAATGGCGGTGCTGTTCATCACGCACGATATGGGGGTGGTGGCGGAGATCGCCGACCGGACGCTGGTGATGTTTCGCGGGGAACAGGTGGAAACGGGCGATACCGCCGACGTCTTCCGTCACGGCAAACATCCCTACACGCGGGCGTTGCTCGCCGCAGTGCCGACTCTGGGGTCGATGGACGGGCAGCCGTGGCCGCTGCGTTTCCCGCGCATCGACATGCACAGCGGCGACGTCATCCCCGCGGGTAACGTGGCCAACACGGTGCAAAGCGGCAAGACGCCGGTGCTGTCCGTAAAAAATCTGGTCACGCGATTCGATCTTCGCTCCGGTTTGCTGGGGCGTTCGAGCGGCGCGGTGCATGCGGTGGAGAATGTCTCGTTCGACCTGTTTCAGGGCGAGACGCTGGCGCTGGTGGGCGAGTCCGGCTGCGGCAAGTCGACCACCGGGCGCTCCATCATTCGGCTGATTGAACCGCACAGCGGTGAGGTTCAGCTGGACGGATACGATGTGCTGAATCTTGACGTCGTTGGTTTGCGCACGATGCGCCGCAGTGCGCAGATGATTTTCCAGGATCCGTTTTCCAGCCTCAATCCGCGCATGACGGTGGGGGCGGCCGTCGCCGAGCCAATGATTAAACACCGGCTGGCCTCGCCGTCCGAGGCGCGGCAGAAGGTCGCCGAACTGCTGGACCGGGTGGGGCTGTCGCCGTCCATGATGGATCGCTTCCCGCACGAGTTTTCCGGTGGGCAGCGTCAGCGGGTGGCGATTGCCCGGGCGCTGGCGTTGAACCCCAAGGTGATCATCGCGGACGAAAGCGTCTCGGCGCTGGATGTGTCGATCAAGGCACAGGTGTGCAATCTGCTGCTCGATTTGCAGGCGCAGTTCAACATCGCGTTCCTGTTTATCTCTCACGATATGGCGGTGGTGGAGCGCGTCAGTCACCGGGTGGCGGTGATGCGTCTGGGCGAAATCGTCGAGATCGGCCCGCGCGAGGCGATCTTCGCCCGTCCCCAGCATCCCTATACGCAAAAGCTGATGGCGGCGGTGCCGGTGCCTGATCCCGCGCGGCGTGGTATGCGGCGTAATGCGGCCATCGAGGAGTTGAAAAGCCCGGTACGTCCTTTGGGCTATGTGCCGCCGCTGCGAGTGTATACCGAGGTTGGCCCCGGCCATCAGGTGATGGTGTCCGATGCTCCGTGACGCGTGGGTGAAAGCGTGAAAGGGCACCGTCGCTCGTCAGACGGCGGCCCGCGCGTGGGGTAGCCGTCTTGGCGATAACGCACGGTGGCGGGCGAACGAGGCGGGTTGCATCAATAAAAAAGGCCCGGTGAGGGGCCTTTGTGCTTGCCGCTTTGCAGCGGCGAAGGTGATCATCGCTAACAATTGATTACTTACGGCCGAGTAAAAATCCCAGCACAATCCCGGTCGCGGCAGCAATGGCGACGCCTGCCATCGGGTTGGATTTAACCTGGCTTTTAACAACATCAGCCGCATCGCGTGCGGCATAGCTGGCCTGGGAGGCATATTTTTTAGCCGCCCCTTTGAACTGATGCTCGTGTGAGTCAGTGGCCTCGCCGAAAGTTTCCTGAGCAGCGCCAGCCGCTTCGTTTACTTTATCTTCTGCTTTTCCGAACATACCAGCTCCTTAGCTAATGGCTAAATGTCTACCTAAGCGTAGCAAAGGCTGGCGGAAATGCTGGCTGGGAAAGGTCTTAATTAACATTTATCACGGTTTCGATGCGGGTCAATCAGACCCGCTCATCGGCGTTGCAGGAAATCACCGGGTCCGGCAGGGATGGTGCACGGTTGACGGAGACATTTTCAACACGCAGGGTCAACCATACTTGGCCTGGCGCCAGGTATGGGGAATATCCGGGAAATTATTTTGCTGCCAAACGGCATGTTGCCAATACTCTCGGGCGATTTCTTCCGCCAGTTGCTTATGTTCGTTGAGACTCATATGGAGGATGTCATCGACGCGTCGTCGCCGCTGACGCAGATAGCCAATGATACAACGGTAGCCGTCAATATCCGCGAGCGTGTCACGGTATTCGGGATTCGCCCATAATTGCACCATTTCCTCCAGCAGCGACTTCAGCCCGCCGTCTGGGTAAAACATCTCCCATACGCGTTTTGTGGCGCGTTTCAGAAAAACGTCGGCGGAAGGCATGGGTATCGGCTCGAAAGACCAGGTATAACTCTGGCCCCAAGTTGTGTGTTTGACCATCTCCTGCAATATGGATACCGACCCTCCCTCAAGGATAATCAGCGGATGTGTCGCGGAATAATGGTCAGTCAGTTGATGAAGCTGCTCGACGGCTTGTTGCGCGGAGATGATGTTTTGTGAAATCGGCCGTGAGTTCAGATAAACGCGCTTTGTGCCGCGCAATTCCTGTTCTGAAGGGCGTCCGCTGCCCATCGCTACATCAGGCAACATTGTATACGATCCAGAACCAACACAGGCGCGCCGGTGCGTTCCGCCAATGCCACCGATCTCGCTGTTTTTCCGGTACTCGTCGGTCCCCAAATAAGGTGCAATCTCGTGCTCATCGTGTATTCCTCACTCATGATAGTTAGCACAGCAGGTGTGCTGATAACGATTAATGACTTGTTTAACGTGATTGAGCGCACCCGGTTTCCAGTTATCCGAAATAGAGAGGCAACTTTTATAACTCTTTTCGTGAATAGAAATAGGCGGTTCTCTGTTGCTATCGAGGGTATTTCCCTCGATTTTCATCGGGGATGAAATAATACGGTCAATAATTAATACGTGAATAAGGTGACGCTTGAACTCATTCATTCTGTGCGTTTTTTCGGTGGGAGAGAGGGGGGCTGATTGAGTTTTATGGGGAAAGATCAAAACGACATCGTGGGGTTCAAGATCATCGACGGGGCCATGATAATTAATGAGTAACCGTCGGTTGCCTGTTGATGATGTCAATATAGATGGGGGCGGCTCATCAGAGAGAAACAGAGTGGATAAATAATAATTTATGGATGTAAATGAAATATCTTCGAAACTCAATAACTCCATAACTGCTATTAATTCAAAATCGTTCGGATTGTTGATCGTGCTTGAATAACCTACAGGCGCTAACGTTTCCATAGAGTAGATGCAATCCTTTAAGGCAATAATGACTCACTGTATTAATCGATATCTATCTCATTACGCAGGTCACTGAGCAAGATAGACAATGGGCCGTTCTCCACACCTATTAATCAATAGGGAAGCGAAGTAGGCCAATAGAACAATGAAACTCGCACCGCTATGTTTTCCAACATCCGGTTGACGAGGCCCTTTGCCCGTTCTTGTGGCATCTCTGATCGTCCAGCCTATTCCTTGCTGCTTCGTGATCGGTGAATCACATGGAGTCCTCCCTGTTAGCGTCATGCATAAATGTTTAGTTTTATTAAACATATCAGGTCTTGACGAGCGATTCTATGTCTATACTCATTAGAAATTGTTATCTTCGGTATCCCAATCTAAGGAGTAAATAATGGACGTCACCAATGAAATCAGACCGTTTAAGACCATATCATGGGGCAGCATTATCGGGGGGTGGTCACGGTGCTCGCCGTTTCCATGTTGTTGTCGACGTTAGGCACCAGCATGGGATTCGCGATTGTCGATCCCAACGCCGAAAATCCTGCTAATGGCGCGGGTATGGCCTTTGGTCTGTGGACCGCCGTTTCTATCGTCATCAGCCTGTTGGCTGGGGCTTTCGTCGCGGGGCGTCTGGCGGGTAATGACGGTATGATCCACGGTTTTCTGGTGTGGGCCACATCGCTGATTGTGGCGGCGATTCTGGGCACGATGCTGGTCGGGTCTGCCGTGCGCACCGCTGGAAACATGCTGGGCTCTATCGCCTCTGCCTCCGGCTCAGTGATTTCCGGCGCGGGCGATATGCTGGGTAAGGGTGCGTCAGGTCTGGGCGAAATGGGGAAATCCGCCTTCGATCAGTTCACCATCAACACGGATGTACAGAGCGATAAAGTGCAGGACAATGTTGCCGATGCGCTGAAAAAATCCAACATCCCGACGCTGCAGCCGGATTATCTGAAACAGCAGATGATGGAAGCCAAAAGTGATATCACTCAGGCGGTGAAACAGCTGGCTACGACCTCAAACAACAGCGATGCCGTGATTCAGGGTCTGACCGATAAACTGAAAGCGCGCGCAGACGCCATTTCCAAAGGCATCAACCGCGACGATCTGAAAAAAGCGCTGACCGAGAATACCTCGATGACGCCGCAGGAAGTGGATAAAACCATCGACAACATGATTCAGGCTCGCGATAAAGCGGCGCAGGAAGTGGACAAACGTCTGAGCCAGGCGCAGGACCAGATCAATCATGCCAAACAACAGTATGCTGAGTTCAAACAGCAGGCAGCAGACAAGGCTGCGCAGGCGGCCAGTATGATGGCTAAAGCCGCGCTGTGGTCTTTCTTCGCGCTGCTGGTTGGTGCGATTGTCAGCGTTCTGGGTGGTCTGTGGGGCGTCAAAACTAACCTCAAATATTCCGCTCGTGCCTAAGACACGCGGGGAAGAGTAAAGGAAAGGCAAGGCAAGGCTCTCATTCTGTGTCTGTCCCTCTGCTCGCGCGGTTTCATTAAACGGGTATTATGGTAGGCAAAACCCATTGCCATCATCCCTGAAGGAGAAAGCGTGCGAGCAGCGATGAAAGAGAAAATTATCAGGACCTGTGAGGCCAAAATCACTACAAAAGGCAGCCATGTAGGGCTGTCTTTTTATGCGTTTTTTGCCAATAAGAATGATGATCCCGAACAACTCATGGAAGTTGCACACTGGTGGATTATGGAGATGAAGTTGGATCACTTCGAAAAGGCGGAAAAGATAAAATCGCTCGTCTCGGCCTTAGCGTCGGACTCGGGTGAAGTCAAGCGCCGGGGGAGCTGAGAGGGTGTGCGACCTATACTGAGATAGCCAGCTGAGACGTTTTTCTGTCGGCACGGTCATTCAACCGCTGCGATCCCCTAAATCGGTGAGTTAGCATAAGACCTGCACTAGCCACAAAGGCCCCAAAGGGCCTTTAATGTAATCGGTCAGGCGTCCGTTTCGTCTCGAATATCCGTCGATGGCCCGTTTTTCTGCACCGATTCAATCCCTTTCTTCGCACCTTGCTTAGACGCGTACATCTCACTGGTCGCGATAGTTTCGCCGTTAGAAGCAACCAGCTTGAAGTAGTAAGGCTGCTCGGTTTGCTTTGCGCTTTTCTTGATAACGAAATGACCCATTCATCCTCCTAAAAGTGTTCAGTGATATAGACCACTACTAACTATTGTTTGATTAGCTGCTTTTATCAATATTGATGGCCATTGTTTAGTGAAAATGATGTTTTTGGGGTGAGTTTATCAGCGGGGTTGGTTTTTCGCCTTTCACCTCCATATCTGTTTAAGCGCCAGGTCCGGGTGATGTGACCCGCGACGTGGGTCTGACCACAGGCGCCGCACATGGATCGTGGCACCGGCGAAGTGCGTGAGGATTTCGACCGTTGCCCACGCTTACCGTGGCCCGTTAACCATCCCGAAAAGGGACTGTGTCTAAGGGGGCCTGAGTAAACTGGCCTTCGATATACCGGCAGTTGGCATATTAACGCCGTGCGACTATGGTTACCTTGACTATCCTCGAATGGAGAGAGCGAATGGGATTTTGGAGAATTGTTTTCACGATTATTTTACCCCCGCTGGGTGTGCTATTAGGCAAAGGGCTGGGCGGGGCCTTTATCATCAATATTATCCTGACGCTGCTGGGGTATATCCCAGGCCTGATTCATGCTTTTTGGGTTCAGACGAAATCGGATGCGTAAGTGTTAAGTCCCTTAACGGCAGCATAATTCACCGGATGTGGCGTCGATGGCGCCACGTTCGCTTTTAGGCAGGCGGGTGCCTGCTACTTCCCTTTCGGTGATAAGGATTGTTGCCGTCTTCGCCACTATTTCCCCTTACTTTGATGCTTTCTCCCTCAGGGTGAGTGCGCGCTTTTTCGTCCACGGTGTCGCCGCCGCGTCAGTGAATGTAATGTTTTGTCTATTATCACTTTAACGAGGGTCTAAAACCTGTACCGGTGTTTTTTACTGTGGTTAACTTTGCGAGTTTTTCCCCTTTGTCGGGTCAGAGAGGCGTTATGGCGAATACCCAAGAGATGTCGGATACCTATCGCTTCCGGGCGCTATTGTTAGTCAATCAAAAGGCCCGCAATGGCGATACTTCGATCGACGCGATTGCGCAATGGCTGCGTGATAAGCACATCGACCCCGTCATCCCGAAAATGGACAAGCACAGCCGTTACTGGGATGTCATCCGCACCCATGCCGGTCATGTGGATATGGTGATTGTCGGCGGCGGAGACGGGACCCTGAATTCGACGGCGAACGCGCTGATGGAAACCGGTTTACCGCTCGGCATTCTGCCGTTGGGCACGGCGAACGATCTGGCGAGAACGCTGGGCATCCCCCGTGATATCAAACAGGCTATCGAGATCATCGCCCGCGGCGCCGTGCGCGCTATCGATTTGGGCGAAGTCAACGGCCACCCTTTCTTCAATGTCTCCAGCATCGGCTTTTCGGCCGCGATGGCGCGCGGTCTGTCGGCCAAATCGAAAAAACGCTGGGGAACGGTCGGCTATGCGCTGGCGGCTATCCGGCTGTTGAAACAGAGTCGGCCGTTCACCGTGGAAATTGACCACGACGGTCAGCGCGAACGAGTCAAAACGGTGCAGGTTTCCGTGGGGAACGGGCGTTTTTACGGCGGCGGAATGACGGTGGAGCAGAGTGCTAAACCGGATGATGGGCTGTTCGACGTGTACAGCCTTGAAATCGATCACTGGTGGGAGATGATTGCGCTGATCCCGTTCCTGCGTCGCGGGACTCACGGCCGCTGGCGCAAAGTTCGCGCCTTTTCCACCACGGCGCTGACGTTGCAGACGTCGCGTCCTCACGATATCAACGCCGATGGTGAGATCATCGGCACCACGCCCGCCAGATTCCGTATCCGCCGGAGCGCGGTGCGGGTTTTCGCGCCGGAGCCAACGTCAACTCCCACCCCCGCGGCCGCGAAGTGACGCACAACGCATAAAAACAGGGACTGCCGCCGAACGGGAGCCCCTGATAGAGGTAAGGCGGGCGTCGGTTAGCCGTGCAGACGGCGGGTGATGTCCGCGACCCGGGCGCCATACAGCTTGGCGGTTTCCAAATCGCCCGTCGGGATGGCGTCCGCCCCGGCATCCGCAGGGGACTGGACCAACACGCCGACGGAGCCGCCGAGGTTGTTGATGTCTCTGCGCGTCGATGCCTGGGTATTGGCGGGCAGCAGTCCCAGACTGACCCAGATACCGCCATGTTGCGCGGCCAGGGTTTGCAGATAGATGAGGGTGACCTGCTTGTCCCCGTTCAGGCTGGCGCTATTGGTGATGCCGCCAAACACTTTGTCCTGCCAGCCGCGCTCAGCCCAGACTTTGGACGACGCGTCCGCAAATTTCTTGAACTGCCAGGCGACCGAACCCATGTAAGTGGGGGAGCCGAAAATAATGCCGTCGGCATTGGCCAGCGTCTGCCAGTCCGCTTCTTCAATGTCCCCGTTGTTGTCGATGGGAATCAATGTCGCTCCGGCGCTTTCCGCCACCACTTCCGCAACCTGCTTGGTGTGACCGTAGCCGGAAAAATAAACCACAGCGATCTTACTCATGTGTATGCCTCTCTGTTTCAATGATTTGGAATCAGAACGCGCACAGGTCTTGTATACGCAGGGTGTTCAAAATGAACTTATTGATACTAGTCCCCCCTCAGGGACAACACAATCGATGGGTGTTTGCCCCCGGCGTGCGGCGATTCGCGGGAGAACAGTGAACATTGTCGAGTCGAAAAAGGTCGCGGGCCTGAACGCCCGCGACGCGCAGATCCGTTATTTGAAGATACGGAAACGTTGGTCATCCGGGATGAAGGTTTTGTCGCCCGCAGGTTGTTCAATCGCGCCGAACGGCATCTCGGCACGCAGTTTCCAGCTTTCCGGCAGGGACCAGGTCGCTTTGATATCGTCATCAATCAGCGGGTTATAATGTTGCAGCGATGCGCCGATGTGTTCCTGCGCCAGCGCCGACCATACGGCAAATTGCGCGATGCCGGTCGAGTGTTCCGACCAGACCGGGAAGTTATCCGCATAAGTGGCGAATTTCTTCTGCAACTCCTTCACCACCTCTGTGTCTTCGAAAAACAAGACGGTACCGGCACCGGCGGCAAAGGAGGCCAGTTTTTTCTCGGTCGGTTCGAAGGATTCGGTAGGCACGATCTTTTGCAGCTGCCGTCGGGTGATGTCCCACACCTTGCGATGCTGCTCGCCAAACAGAATCACCACTCGAGAGGTCTGCGAGTTAAAGGCGGATGGGCTGAGTTTGACGGCGTCCATGATGAGGTGCGTGACCTGATCTTCTGACAAGGGCAGCGTATGGCCGAGAGCATAAATGGAGCGGCGGGCCTTGATGGCCTCAAGAAATGCATTACTCATAGGTAGATCCTCTCTGCAAGGGACAAGTTCCCTTAATCTCTCTGGTGTCGCTGAATCTCGGCTTCAATGTGGGTCAGCGGCGGTGGGATAGATACCTGACTAAGGATAGAAGATGTGCGCGGCTTATGTGGGGGCCGACGGCGAAATTTTACGGTTCCGTGGGGGATGACGGTGACGTGCCACAGACTTCGCAGGCCGGATCTTTGGGCAAGGCCAGTTCGCGGAACTGCATCGTCATGGCATCCACCATCAGCATCTTTCCGGCGTGGACGGTGCCAAAATGGGTCAGCAGCTTCAGGGTTTCCATCGCCTGAAGTGAACCGATGATGCCGACCAGCGGGGCCATCACGCCGCTTTCCACACAGGTCGGCGCGTTGTCGCCGAATAACCGACTGAGACAACGATAACAGGGCGCGTCCGGCTGGTAGGTAAATACGCTGAGCTGTCCTTCCATACGAATGGCTGCGCCGGAGACGAGCGGTTTTTTCAGCCCGAAACAGAGCTTATTCAGCTGGTGGCGGGCGGCCAGATTGTCGGTGCAGTCCACGACGACATCCTGTGCGGCGATACGCTCCTGTAGCGAGAGGTCATCCAATAGGGCCTCCACCGGCGTTACCGTGATATGCGGGTTAACACGGCGCAGTTCGACGGCGGCGGACGCGACTTTCGGCAAGCCGAGGCGGTCGTCGCGATGCAGGATCTGGCGTTGCAGATTCGACAGCGAGACGGTATCGAAGTCCAGCAGCGTGAGATGACCCACGCCCGCGGCGGCCAGATACTGCGCCGCCGCGCAGCCCAAACCGCCGAGACCGACGATCAGCACGCGTGCGTCTTTTAGCGTCTCCTGCCCGTCGAAGTCGAAGTCTCGCAGGACAATCTGCCGGTTATAGCGCAGCGCTTCGGCATCCGTCAGCGTCGCCATCACAGGTCTCCCAACAGACGGCTGAACGGTTCGATCTCCACCCATTCGCCAGCGGCGACAGAGCCGCGCTCGGCGTCGAGCACGATGAAGCAGTTGCCCTGACTAAACGAGCTGAACACATGCGACCCCTGATGACCGGTGCTGCGCACCTCAATGTCGCCGTCCGCGTTGCGTGAGAAAATACCGCGCTGGAAATCGAGACGTCCGGGCGTTTTTTTCAGTGGGGTCGCGGTTTTCACCCGCATACGGGCAGGCAATCGCCACTGCGAATAGCCGGACAACTTCGCCAGCAGCGGCTGCACCAGCTGATAAAACGTCACGGCGGCGGAGACCGGATTCCCCGGCAGACCGCAGAACCAGGCGTGGGGGAGCTTGCCGAAGGCAAACGGCTTGCCCGGTTTAATCGCCAGCTTCCAGAAATGGATGTCGCCTAGCTCATCCAGCATCGACTTGGTGTAGTCGGCTTCCCCGACGGAGACGCCGCCGCTGCTAATAACGACGTCCGCGCAGGCATCGGCTTCGGTAAAGGCCTGACGCAGCGCCGCCGGGTCGTCAGGGATAATCCCGAGATCGACCACCTCATAGCCTAACTCTTCCAGCATCAATCGGACCGCAAAGCGGTTGGTGTCGTAGATCTGCCCCGGCTGCAGCGGCTGCCCCACGGGCTGTAGCTCGTCACCGGTCGAAAACACGGCGACGCGCAGACGACGATAGGCGTTTACCTCCGCGATCCCCAGCGAGGCCAACAGCGGTAGCTCGGCCGTACCGAGCCGCGTCCCGGCTTTCAGAACGGACTCCTGCTCGCGAATATCTTCACCGGCACGGCGAATATTTTGCCCCGGCTCAATCGGGTGTAAAAACTGAACGCCAGCTGCGGAGACCGTCGTGTGCTCCTGCATGACCACCGCCGTCGCTTCGGCTGGGAGGGGCGCGCCGGTCATAATGCGAATACAGCTGCCCGCGGGCCAGGTGCCCTCGAACGGCGCGCCAGCGAATGCTTTGCCCGCCAGCGGCAGCGGGTGGCTGACGTCTTCATCGCCGCGCACGGCGTAGCCGTCCATCGCGGAGTTATCAAACGGGGGCACATTAATGGGGGAGGTCAGCGGCGTCGCTGTGATGCGGCCAGCGGCCTGATAAATCGATACCGTTTCGGTATCCGCAATCGGTGCGATCTGCGCCAGCATTTGCTGCAACGCCTGATCGAGAGAAAGAAGGCCGGATGTGCTCATGAATGCTCCACAAAGGGGTCCGCCGCAGGCTGGCTCGCAGGCGAAAACAGGGTTCCTATGCCATCATTATGTCAGAGAACGCCTAAGGGGAGAACGTCGAACGTGGGCGACAAGCGTGCGCCACCTGGCAAGTTGAAAAGGTGAACAAGGGTGTTTTTTTGACCTTATAGCGCGAGATTATGTGTAGTAACTTTTTGTTATAAAAGATCTTTTTATCAACTCGCCGATGGATTTGTTCTTTACATTGACGCCAGCGCTAAATATAGTCGAAACCCGATGAGGATCCCGTAACTACAGCGGCGGGAAGCGAGTTTTATGGGAGATTCACCGTACATGACCCTGTCGTCTCAGATAGACCGATTACCGACCTCCGGGGCAGGCAGCGCACGGACGCTGCCCCCACACCGCGTACTCGACGTTCGCGGACTGGGCGTCAATTTTATGCAGCATCAGAACCGGATTGATGCGGTTCAAGACTTATCCTTCACCGTCGATCGCGGCGAAACGCTGGCGATCGTCGGAGAATCCGGCTCCGGCAAGTCGGTCACCTCACTGGCGCTGATGCGTCTCATTGAGCAGGCGGGCGGCGCGTTTTCCAGCGGCGAATTGCTCTTCCGCCGTCGCGGTGGTGAGGTCGTCGATCTCCGTCACCTTTCATCTTCCCAGATGCGCCATATTCGCGGCGCAGATATGGCGATGATCTTTCAGGAACCGATGACGTCTCTGAATCCGGTCTTTCCCGTGGGCGAACAGATCGCCGAATCGGTGCGACTGCATCAGGGGCTGGATCACGCCAGCGCCCGACGCGAGGCGCTGCATATGCTGGAACGGGTGCGGATCCCCGAAGCCGCCAATGTCATGAAGCGTTTTCCGCATCAGCTCTCCGGCGGTATGCGCCAGCGTGTGATGATCGCGATGGCGCTCTCTTGTCGTCCGAAGCTGCTGATCGCGGATGAACCGACGACGGCGCTGGACGTGACGATTCAGGCGCAAATTCTACAGTTGATTCGTACGCTGCAGCGCGAGATGGAGATGGGGGTGATCTTCATCACTCACGATATGGGCGTGGTGGCTGAAATGGCGGACCGGGTGCTGGTGATGCACCGCGGCGTCTGCGTGGAGTCCGGCGCCGTCGATGCACTGTTCTCCGCGCCGCAAGAGCCGTATACGCAGGCGCTGCTGGCCGCGGTCCCGAGGCTGGGGGCCATGAGCGGGCAGCCTTTTCCTCTGCCTTTCGTGTTGCCGGGTCAACCGCAGGATGTCGACGCGGTGCCACAGAACACCATTCCCGTTGGCGCATCACCAGTCTTGCAGGTTGAAAATCTGGTGACGCGTTTTCCGCTTCGTTCAGGCATCTTGAACCGGATCACCCGTCAGGTGCATGCCGTGGAGCACGTCAGCTTCGACCTCTACCCGGGCGAGACGCTGGCGCTGGTCGGCGAGTCCGGCTGCGGTAAATCAACCACCGGTCGCTCACTGCTGCGGCTGGTCGACAGTCAGGATGGTGTGATCACCTTTAATGGGCGACGGATTAATCAACTGAAAGGGGCCACGCTGCAGCATCTGCGGCGGGACATTCAGTTTATATTCCAGGATCCTTATGCGTCGCTGGACCCGCGCCAGACGGTGGGGTATTCCATTATGGAGCCGCTGTTGGTGCACAAGGTCGCTGGACGGGCGGAGGCGGAACAACGCGCCGCCGCGCTGCTGGAGCGTGTGGGCCTGTTGCCAGAGCACGCGCAGCGCTATCCGCATGAGTTTTCCGGCGGTCAGCGGCAGCGTATCTGCATCGCAAGGGCGCTGGCGCTCAATCCCAAGGTGGTAATCGCCGATGAGTCCGTCTCGGCGCTGGACGTCTCCATTCAGGCGCAAATCGTCAATTTGATGTTGGATATTCAGCGTGAATTCGGCACCGCATTTTTGTTTATTTCCCACGACATGGCGGTGGTAGAGCGCATCAGCCATCGTGTCGCGGTGATGTACATGGGACAGATTGTCGAGATTGGCACGCGACGCGACGTATTCGAAAACCCGCAGCACCCCTACACACGCAAGCTGATGGCGGCGGTGCCCAGTCCCGATCCTTCCCGGCGTCATCAGGATCTGGCGCTACCGGTTGACGAAATACCCAGCCCGATCCGGGCATTGGGCGATGAGCCCGCGACTGCTCCGCTGGTGCAGGTGGGAGAGCGACACTTCGTCGCCCGCCACCGCATCGCCGGCGCCTACTGATAGGGAACACAAGGAGAATGCACAACATGAAAACAGTTAAGACGCCTCACTGGCTGTTGGCCGTGGGCATCGCGGCTTCGATGACCGCAGCGCCGGTATGGGCGGCGAAGGATGCGGTGATCGCCGTCGCCTCCAACTTCACGACGCTCGATCCTTATGACGCTAACGACACGCTGTCTCAGACGGTGGCTAAATCGTTCTATCAGGGCTGTTCGGCTTTGATAAGGACATGAAGCTGACGAACGTGCTGGCGGAAAGCTACCAGGCCAGCCCCGACGGCACCGTGTATACCATCAAATTACGGCCGGGCGTGAAATTCCACGACGGCACCGATTTCAACGCTGAAGCGGTGAAAATCAACTTCGATCGCGCCAGCAACCCGAACAACCACCTCAAGCGTTACAACCTGTTTAAGTCTATCGCCAGCACGGAGGTGGTCGATCCGCTGACGGTGAAAATTACGTTGAAAACGCCGTTCTCCGCGTTCGTCAACAATCTGGCGCATCCGGCGGCGGTCATCATCTCACCGGCGGCGCTGAAACAGTACGGCAAAGAGATCGGCTTCCACCCGGTCGGAACAGGGCCTTATCGCTTTGTGACCTGGAATCAGACCGACTTTGTGAAGGTGGAAAAATTCGCCGGTTACTGGCAGTCCGGCCTGCCTAAGTTGGACAGCATCACCTGGCGTCCGATCGTCGATAACAATACGCGCGCGGCGCTGTTGAAGACCGGCGAGGCGCAGTTCGCTTATCCGATCCCATTCGAGCAGGCCAAGCTGCTGGAAAACGACAAGGCTATCTCGCTGGTGGCGTCGCCGTCGATCCTGCATCGCTACATCAGCTTCAATGTGACGCAGAAGCCGTTCGACAACCCGAAGGTCCGTCAGGCGATCAACTACGCCATCAACAAGGATGCGCTCATTAAGGTCGCGTTCTCGGGCTACGCGGTGCCGTCCGAAGGTCCGCTGCCCGCCGGTATTGACTACGCGGTGCAGTACAAGCCGTGGCCGTACGATCCGGCCAAAGCGCGCGAGTTGCTCAAAGAAGCCGGTTATCCGAACGGTTTCACCACCACGTTATGGTCTTCACATAACCACAGCACAGCGCAGAAAGTGTTGCAGTTCACCCAGCAGCAGCTGGCGCAGGTAGGCATCAAGGTGCAGGTAACGGCGATGGACGCCGGACAGCGCGCTGCTGAAGTCGAAGGCAAAGGCGTGAAGGAGAGCGGGGTAAGAATGTTCTATACCGGCTGGTCCGCTTCCACTGGTGAAGCCGACTGGGCGCTAAGCCGCTGTTCTCGACCGCCGCCTGGCCTCCCGCGCAGTTTAATACGGCGTTCTACAGCAATCCGGCGGTGGACGCCGATCTGGCGAATGCGTTGAAAACGACGGATCGCGCCGAGAAGCAAAAACTCTACGCCGATGCACAGGACAAAATTTGGGCGGATGCGCCCTGGGCGTTCCTGGTGACGGAAAAACTGGTGTCAGCCAATAGCAAGAAACTGACCGGCTTCTACATGATGCCGGACACGTCGTTCAGCTTTGATAATGCCGACCTGACTGAGTAACCAACCTGAGCCGCCGGCTTCCGTCCGGCGGCTTTTCCGTCCGGCGTATGGGCCGGTCGGCGAAATACCGTATGTGGAAAGGCGTCAATGCTGAATTATTTTCTCAAACGTTTACTGGGACTGATCCCAACCTTATTCATCGTCATGGTGCTGGTGTTCCTGTTTGTTCACCTGCTGCCGGGCGATCCCGCGCGTCTGGTGGCCGGACAAGATGCGGATGCCGAAGTGGTGCAGATGGTACGTCAGGAGCTGGGGCTAGACCGGCCGCTACCGCAGCAGTTTTTGCATTTCATGGGGAATGTCTTGCAGGGCGATTTTGGCCATTCAATGGTCTCCAAACGGCCGGTGACCGAAGAGATCGCCACTCGTTTCATGCCCACGTTTTGGCTGACGGTATGCAGCATGGTCTGGGCCACGCTGTTTGGCATGAGCATGGGGATCGTTTCGGCCGTGTGGCGCAACCGCTGGCCGGATCGGGTCGGCATGACGCTGGCGGTGTCGGGCCTCTCTTTTCCTGCCTTCGCGCTGGGTATGCTGCTAATGCAGGTTTTTTCGGTGCAATTGGGCTGGTTGCCGACCGTTGGGGCCGACAGCTGGCGGCACTATATTCTGCCGTCCATCACGCTGGGTGCGGCGGTGGCGGCGGTGATGGCCCGCTTTAGCCGCGCGTCTTTCGTCGAGGTGATGCAGGAAGACTATATGCGCACCGCCCGCGCCAAAGGGGTGAGGGAGTCGCTGGTCATCGTTAAGCACGGGCTGCGCAATGCGCTGATCCCGGTGGTGACGATGATGGGGTTGCAGTTCGGCTTCTTGCTGGGCGGCTCTATTGTGGTGGAAAAAGTGTTCAACTGGCCGGGGCTGGGCCGCTTGCTCGTGGACGCCGTGGAAATGCGCGATTACCCCGTGATTCAGGCGGAGGTGCTGCTGTTTTCGCTGGAGTTTATTCTCATCAATCTGTTGGTGGATATGTTGTATGCGGCCATCAATCCGTCTATTCGTTATCAGTGAGGAACACGATGAAAAACTGGCGACGTAATGCCGCGATGGCGGCGATGCCGACGGCGACGGCGCGGACAAATCGGACGCCGCTGCGGGAGTTCTGGCGGCGCTTCTGCCAACAGCGGGTCGCGCTGGTCGCGGGCCTGTTTGTCGTGCTGCTGGTGCTGGTGGCGGTATTTGCCCCGTATCTGGCGCCTTTCGACGCGGAAAACTACTTCGACTACGACCGCCTGAATGAGGGGCCGTCGGCGCTGCACTGGCTGGGCGTGGATTCGTTGGGGCGGGATATTTTCAGCCGCATCCTGCTGGGCGCGCGGATATCGTTGGTTTCCGGCGTGTGTTCCGTTTTGATTGGTATGGCGATCGGCACGGCGCTGGGGCTCTTGGCTGGCTACTACGAAGGGATGTGGGACCGCATCATTATGCGTATCTGCGACGTGTTGTTCGCGTTTCCGGGGATCCTGCTGGCGATTGCCGTCGTGGCGATTATGGGCAGCGGCATGGCCAACGTGGTGGTGGCGGTAGCGATTTTCAGCATTCCGGCCTTTGCCCGTCTGGTCCGCAGTAACACGCTGGTATTGAAACATCAGACATTTATTGAATCGGCGCGCAGCATTGGGGCATCCGACTGGACCATCGTGCTGCGCCATATTCTGCCTGGCACCGTGTCATCCATCGTGGTGTATTTCACCATGCGCATCGGGATGTCGATTATCACCGCCGCAAGCCTGTCGTTTCTGGGGCTGGGCGCGCAGCCGCCGATGCCGGAGTGGGGCGCGATGCTCAACGAGGCGCGTTCGGATATGGTATTGGCGCCGCACGTGGCGATTTTCCCCAGCCTGGCGATCTTTCTGACGGTGCTGGCTTTCAACCTGTTGGGCGATGGACTGCGCGATGCGCTGGATCACAAGCTCAAGTCCTAGTCGTCTTTTCACCGGTCTGCCTCAGACTGGCTCGTAGGAAAACAAAAACGCCGCGTCGAACAGGACGCGGCGTTTTTCATACATAAAGTCCGCGCGGCGAAGGCGACGCGGACGGACGACATCAGAACGAGGTACGTTTGTAGGTACGGTACTGCGGCTGCCAGAAGTTGTGCTCGATCGCCTTGATCAGCGCTTCTTCAGAGGTGACTTCCGCGACGCCATCTTCTTGCGCCATTTTGGCGACTTCCAGCGCAATGTGGTGCGACACTTCCTGAATTTTCTCGATCTCTGGCAGCAGGCCGCCTTTACCGTCGTTCGCCAGCGGCGAACAGTCGGCCAGCGCGCGACTGGCCGCCATCAGCATACCGTCGGTGATGCGACGCGCGCCGCAGGCCAGTACGCCCAGACCGATCCCTGGGAAGATATAGGAGTTGTTGCACTGGGCAATCGGGTAAATCTCGCCTTTATGCGTCACCGGCGCGAACGGGCTACCGGTCGCAACCAGCGCGGTGCCGTCGGTCCAGTTAAAGATATCTTCCGGACGCGCTTCCACGCGTGACGTCGGGTTAGACAGCGGCATGATGATAGGACGGGCGCAGTTGCTGTTCATTTCACGGATGATCTCTTCCGTAAACAGACCCGGCTGGCCGGAGACGCCGATGAGCACGGTCGGCTTGGCGTTCTGCATCACTTCCAGCAGAGAAATGGCATCGCTGCTGACGTCCCAATGCGCGATTCTCTCGCTCTTCTGTACCAGCGGGCTTTGGAAGTTAAGCAGGTTCGGCAGTTTGTCGGTCAGCAGACCGAAACGGTCGACCATGAAGACGCGAGAGCGGGCTTCTTCATCGGTCAGTCCTTCGGCCACCATCTGGGCGATGATCTGTTCGGCGATACCACACCCGGCGGAACCGGCCCCGAGGAAGGCGACGGTCTGGTCACGCAGCTGGCTGCCGGCGGCGCGGCTGGCGGCAATCAGGCTGCCCAGCGCCACGGCGGCGGTGCCCTGAATGTCGTCGTTAAAGCTACAGATTTCGTCGCGATAGCGGTTCAGCAGCGGCATGGCATTGCCCTGCGCGAAGTCTTCGAATTGCAGCAGAACGTTCGGCCAGCGGCGTTTTACCGCCTGAATGAATTCGTCCACAAAGGCGTAGTATTCGTCGCCGGAAATGCGCGGGTGACGCCAGCCCATGTACAGCGGGTCGTTCAGCAGCTGCTGGTTGTTGGTTCCGGCGTCCAATACCACCGGCAGGGTGTAAGCCGGGCTGATGCCGCCGCAGGCGGTGTACAGCGACAGCTTGCCGATAGGAATGCCCATACCGCCGATGCCCTGATCGCCGAGGCCCAGAATACGCTCGCCGTCGGTCACCACGATGACTTTGACGTTTTGTTTGGTGGCGTTCTGGAGCATATCGTCGATGTGTTCACGGTTCGGGTAGGAGATGAACAGGCCGCGCGCGCGACGATAGATATCGGAGAAGTGTTCGCAAGCTTCGCCGACGGTCGGGGTATAGATGATGGGCATCATTTCGCTCAGATGCCCTTGCAGCAGTCGGTAGAACAGGGTTTCGTTGGTATCCTGAATATTGCGCAGATACACGTGTTTTTCGATATCGTTCTTGAAACCTTCATATTGGCGCCAGGCGCGTTCGGCCTGTTCCTCTATGGTTTCAACCGCTTCCGGCAGCAGACCGGTCAGGTTGAAGTGCGATCGCTCTTCTTCGGTGAAGGCGCTGCCTTTGTTCAGTAACGGAAATTCGAGAAGGATAGGGCCAGCATAAGGTATGTAGAGGGGGCGTTTGCTTTCGTATTCTAATTCCATGACTTTTAGCTCTTTTTTTTAGGGGTAACAGAAATGGGTTCTGGTGCAGCTACGAAACGAAGTGTCTTTAAAATCTTAAAGAACCCAGTGAATATGTACAGGCAATGTTAATTAAAATAATTACATATGGCTTGCATTCAACTAAAAAGTGAGCAAGCTCACACCCTGTTTGGCATTGGGCAACAATCACGCAATAACAACGTACCGTAAATCAACATCTCCCAATGCCCCCAGCATCGACTGTGTCGCGCTCCATTGACTGATGACGGCCTGCTTCTGCTCGACCAGCACCGCATGCCGTAAATCGCTGATTTTTTCCCCTGACAGATTCATCAGATTCAGCGCCGCCTGTAGCGGCGGGAGGCTGGGGTTGAAGGCCGCATTTTCCGCGTAGCAGCCGGTGTAAATCGCCCCGGAGTGAGTTTGCAAGGCGACGCCGCTATAGGCTTCGGTATAGGGCGCGTGACTCCGATTGGCCGCCGCCAGCGCGGCCTGCACCAACGTATCCTCGCTGTAGACTCTCAACCCATGATGAACCTGGTCCATCAGCAGCGTGGCGACATTCAGATCGCGCGGGCCGAAGGCGTCGGGCAGATAATGGGAGAGGGACTGAGGCGTGCGTTCGGGCAAGCTGATAGTGAGCGTCGTCGCCGAGTTCAGTTCGTTGATGAACTGGCGACAGTGCCCGCAGGGTGAATAGTTGACGGTCAGCGTACGCAGCGCGCGTTCATGACGCAGCCAGGCATGAGTGATGGCGCTTTGCTCCGCATGCACGCTTTGTTGCAAGGGCAGGCCGGGGAACTCCATGTTGGCGCCGAAGTAGAGGTTGCCGCTGGCGCCCTGAGCGACCGCACCGACCTGAAAATGCGAGATGGGCGCATGGGCGCAGGCCGCTGCCAGCGGAAGCAGCATCAGCGCGAGCTGAGCCTCATCGACCTGACCGGCGAGACAAAGGCGTCCAACGTCAGCGGCAGACAGCCAGGCGGCGAAATCTCCCCGATTGAGTATTGGGGTGAGTACCGCCTTTATTGCCTCGGGCAGCGGGTTGAGTGCGGCGTGAAACCGTGATTGCATTGACGTCCCCCTTTTCATTGTTCTTTTTTCAAGCATAGCGGACAGCCGAAGTTGAATCGCTTAAATGTGATCTTTAGCACAATGACATGAAATCGAATGAAAAGTTGAGCGCCATTTTTGATCAAAATATGACATGCGCGAGCGCTCATCCGTGCAAGGCGGAGAGCGCTCCTGTCCTTAGTGCGCCATCAGCAGCAATAGCGGGAAGACGAACGGCGCGAGCAGCGACGTCATAATGCCGCAGATCACCAATGCCAGCGAACTGAACGCGCCTTCCTGAAAGTCGACTTCCGCGCAGCGGGCGGTGCCCAGCGCGTGGGACGCGGTGCCCATCGACAGCCCGCGCGCCGACTTCACTGTAATCTTCAGGCGGTTGAGCAGCGCATGGCCCATCACCGCGCCGAGAATGCCGACGAAGATCACGCAGACGGCGCTGATCGCGGGGATGCCGCCTATCGAGCTGGCGACCGCCATCGCGATGGGGGTGGTCACGGATTTGGGCAGGACCGACGCGGCGATTTCCGGCGTCGCGCCCAGCCACAACGCCACCAGCGTGCCGCTGACGATAGCGGTCAGGCTGCCGACAAAGCAGACTGTGATAATGGATTTCCACCGGGCGCGAATTTGATGAATTTGTTCATACAGCGGGAACGCCAGCGCAACCACGGCGGGCTGCAACAGGTTGTTCAGCACCTCGCTGCCTTTGAAATAGTGTTCGTAGGGGATACGCAGCAGCAGCAGAACGGGAATGATGATGAGCATGGACACCAGCAACGGATTCAGCAGCGGCATGTTCAGTTTTATCGCCACCCGGCGCGCGCCGAAAAACACCAGCAGCGTCAGCGGCAAGGACCACCATAAATAGGTCAGCATTGCTCTTTTTCCTTAGTTGCCTGCGTCGCTCCCGGCAGCGTTCTTTCCCTGTGCATGATCTGAGTGCAGTAACCGACCACCACCATCACAACCAGCGTACTGATCAAACACGAGACGACGATAGGACCAAACTGGCTGCGCAACAGATCGAAATAGCTCATCACGCCGACGCCAATGGGGACGAACAGCAAAGCCATATAGCGGATCAGCAGGTGACAACCGGGTCGGACCCAGTCGGCGGGAAGGATTTGCGAAGAGAGCAGGGCGAAAAGGATCAGCATGCCAATGATGCTGCCGGGGATAGTGATAGGCAGTAACGCGGATATCGTATTGCCTGCGTAAAGGCACAGGTAAATCAATACGAAAGCGCGTAAATACTGCCAGCAGAGTGTGATCGTATTACGCATGGGAGGATTCCTGATTAACTGAGGGGATTTATGATAGCGCTAACCGAAAGCCGGTGCTACGGGTTGCGCAGCACCGTTTCCCACAATGTAGAAACCGCTGTATTTTCACCAAGAAAAGCGGATTTAGTCGAACAATTCACTCTGCGATAAGGCTTCGGCGATGGCATCCGTCAGTCGGGATAACGCCTCTGCTGAAATAATATACGGCGGCATGAGATAGATCAGTTTACCGAAGGGGCGTATCCAGACACCTTTGTTAACAAAAAAGCGCTGCAGCCGCGCCATATTCACCGGCGCGACGGTTTCCACCACGCCGATGGCGCCGAGCACGCGGACGTCGGCCACGCGCGGAGAGGCTAGCAGCGGTAGTAGCGCGGCGCGCAGCTGCGCTTCGATGGCGGGCACCTGGGACGACCAGTTCCCTTCCTCTAGCAGCGCCAGGCTGGCGTTAGCGGCGGCGCAGGCAAGCGGGTTGCCCATAAAAGTGGGACCGTGCATGAAGCAGCCCGCGTCGCCGTCGCTGATGGTGTCGGCGATATGCCGGGTGGCGAGCGTCGCCGACAGCGTCATATAGCCGCCGGTCAGCGCCTTACCGAGACAAAGAATGTCCGGCGTGATGCCCGCATGTTCGCAGGCGAACAGCTTGCCGGTGCGGCCGAAGCCGGTGGCGATCTCATCGGCGATCAGCGGAATTCCGTACTGGTCACACAGCTGGCGTACCCGACGCAGATATTCGGGATGGTAGAACCGCATGCCGCCTGCGCCCTGCACGATAGGCTCCAGAATGACGGCTGCGATGCTGTCCGTCTGCTTTTCGATGAGCGCGACCAGTGAATCGGCATCCTCTTCTTGCCAGATATCGTCAAAACGACACTGCGGGGCATCGGCGAACAGGTGCGGCGGCAGATACCCCTGATAGAGGCTGTGCATCGAATTTTGCGGATCGCACACCGACATCGCGCCCAGCGTATCGCCGTGATAGCCGTGACGCAGCGTGACAAACTGGCGACGCGACTGTCCCTGCGCCTGCCAATACTGCAACGCCATCTTCATGGCGACCTCGACCGCCACCGAACCGGAATCCGCCAGAAACACGCACTCCAGCGCGTCCGGCGTCATCGCCACCAGCCGACGACACAGGTCGATGGCGGGCGCATGGGTGATGCCGCCGAACATGACGTGGGACATGTGGCCCAGCTGTTCCGTGACGGCCTGATTGATGCGGGGATGGTTATAGCCGTGGATCGCGGCCCACCAGGAGGACATGCCGTCCACCAGCGTGCGGCCATCCTCCAACTGGAGTTCGACACCGTGCGCGGCGCTCACCGGATAGCAGGGCAGGGGGTGGGTCATGGACGTGTAAGGGTGCCAGATATGGCGTTGGTCAAACTGGAGATCGTCTGGAGTGATCATAACTTGTCAACTAAATCTGTTTCAATTTGGTTGACAGTATATCCGCATAAATTACACTGACGAAATCTTTTTCACCCGGAGTTGTAGTGATGTCAGAACGTGTTCAATGGACGTTGGAACAGGCGCAAGACCTGTTTAATAAGCCCTTTCTGGAGCTGATGTATGAGGCGCAGACCGTTCACCGGCAGCATTTCGATCCGCGCCAGGTTCAGGTCAGCACGCTGCTGTCGATCAAGACCGGCGCCTGCCCCGAAGACTGCAAATATTGCCCCCAGAGTTCCCGTTATCGCACCGGCATCGAAACCGAACGTCTGATGCAGGTGGAGCAGGTGATGACCTCGGCCCGTCAGGCCAAGGCGGCGGGCTCGACCCGTTTCTGTATGGGGGCCGCCTGGAAAAACCCGCATGAGCGCGACATGCCCTATCTGGAAGAGATGGTGCGCGGCGTGAAAGAGCTGGGCATGGAAACCTGCATGACGCTGGGGACGTTGCAGGGCGATCAGGCGGAGCGACTGGCGGAAGCGGGGCTGGATTTTTACAACCATAACCTCGACACCTCGCCGGAATTCTACGGCAGCATCATCACGACCCGGACTTATCAGGAGCGTCTGGATACGCTCGGCAAAGTGCGCGAAGCGGGGATCAAAGTCTGTTCCGGCGGGATCATCGGTCTGGGCGAAACGGTACGCGACCGCGCCGGTCTGCTGGTGCAGCTGGCTAATCTGCCGACACCGCCGGAAAGTGTGCCGATCAACATGCTGGTCAAAGTCAAAGGCACGCCGCTGGCGGAAAACGATGATGTCGATCCGTTTGATTTCGTCCGCACCATCGCCGTCGCCCGCATCATGATGCCGACATCGCACGTCCGTCTGTCCGCCGGGCGCGAGCAGATGAGCGAGCAGACGCAGGCCATGTGCTTCATGGCCGGGGCGAACTCGATTTTCTACGGCTGCAAACTGTTGACCACCCCGAACCCGAAAGAAGACAAAGATTTGCAGCTGTTCCGCAAGCTGGGACTGAACCCGCAGCAGACCAGCACCGAGTACGGCGACAATCAGCAGCAACAGCATCTGACCGAGCAGTTGATGAACGCCGACACCGAGCAGTTCTACAACGCGGCGGTCTGAATGGGCTGGCAGCAACGAATCGAACGAGCGCTGACGCAGCGGCGCGAGGAGGGAGCCTACCGCCAGCGTCAGGTGAATGAATGCGGCGGCGGGCGTTGGCTGGAACGCAATGGTCACGGCTACCTTAATTTTTCCAGTAACGATTATCTCGCATCAGCCAGCATCCCGCGATAGTGCGCGCGTGGCAGCAGGGCGCTGAGCGTTTTGGCGTAGGCAGCGGCGGTTCGGGACATGTGACCGGCTACAGCGTCGCGCACGAAGCGCTGGAGCAGCAGCTGGCGGACTGGCTCGGCTACGATCGCGCGCTGTTGTTTATCTCCGGCTATGCCGCCAATCAGGCCGTGATCGCCGCGCTGGCGGAAGCCGGGGATCGCATCCTGGCGGACAAGCTGAGCCATGCGTCGCTGCTGGAGGCCGCCGCGCTGTCGCCCGCGACGTTACGCCGCTTCCCGCACAATCAGCCGGAGGGGCTGGAGCGTCTGTTGCGCTCGCCGTGCGACGGCCAGACGCTGGCGGTGACGGAAGGCATCTTCAGCATGGATGGGGATGCGGCGCCGCTGCCTGAACTGCAGGCGGCGAGCCGTCAGCACGGCGCGTGGCTGATGGTGGACGATGCGCATGGTATCGGCGTAGTGGGCGAGGAGGGGCGCGGCAGCTGCTGGAATCAGGCATTCAGCCTGAGCTGCTAATCGTCACCTTCGGTAAAGCGTTCGGCGCCAGCGGCGCGGCGGTGCTGTGTCGCCACGACGTCGCGGAGTATCTGACGCAGTTCGCCCGCCACCTCATCTATAGCACCTCAATGCCGCCCGCTCAGGCCTGCGCGCTGAGTGCGGCGCTGGACGTCGTGCGTCATGGCGACGACCTGCGGCAGCGTCTGACGGACAACATCGCCCACTTTCGTCACGGTGCCGCCGGGTTGGCCTATCAACTGCAAACGTCCCAGAGCGCGATCCAACCGCTGATCGTCGGCGACAATCACCACACGCTGGCGCTGTCCCAGACGTTGCGCGATCAGGGGCTGTGGGTCGGCGCGATGCGGCCGCCGACGGTGCCGCCGGGCACCTCTCGTCTGCGTATCACCTTGACCGCGAGTCATACGCCGCAGGACATCGACCGGCTGCTGGAGGTGTTGCATGACGCAGGCTGAGTCCCCCCATAAGCGGGCGATCGCGCGGGCGTTTGGCCGCGCCGCCACCCACTACGACCGCTTTTCCGAGCTACAGCGCGATAGCGGGGAGCGGCTGATGTCGCTGCTGGATGGTCACGCCGGGGTGGAATTGCTGGACGCGGGCTGCGGGACGGGCTATTTCAGCCGCCGCTGGCAGGCGCAGTGCAAACGCGTTACCGCGCTGGACCTGTCGTCGCAGATGTTGGCGGAAGCGCGACAGCAGGCGTCGGCGACCCACTATGTCTTGGGCGACATCGAACATCTGCCGTTACCGACGGCGAGCGTGGACCTGTGCTTCAGCAATCTGGCGATCCAGTGGTGCGACGACCTGTCGCGCGGGCTGGGCGAGCTGCATCGCGTGACGCGTCCTGGCGGCGCTATCGCCTTCTGTACGCTGGCGCAAGGCACGCTGACGGAGCTGGAAAGCGCATGGCAACGTCTGGATGGATCGCGTCGGGTCAATCGTTTCTTGACGGTGCCGGAGATTGAAGCGGCCTGCCAGCCCTATCGCCATCGGTTGGTCAGCGCGCCGATCACCTGCTATTTCCCCGATGTGCTGAGCCTGATGCGCTCGCTGAAGGGCGTCGGCGCGACCTGGCTGCACGAAGGACGCTCTTCCCGAGCCATTAATCGGGAACGGCTGCGGGCGCTGGCGGAGGTCTATCCGCGTGAGCCGCAAGGTTACCCTCTGACTTATCAACGGATGTTGGGAGTGATTGAACATGACTAAGCGCTGGTTCGTGACCGGCACGGACACCGACGTGGGCAAAACGGTCGCCAGCGCCGCGCTGTTACAGGCGGCCGGACGCGACGGGTATCTCACCGCGGGTTACAAGCCTGTGGCCTCCGGCTGCGACATGACGCCTGACGGGCTGCGCAATCGAGATGCATTGTGGCTACAGGCCAACAGTCGGCTGACGATGGCCTATGACGAGGTCAACCCGCTGGCTTTCGCCGAGCCGACATCGCCGCATATCGTCAGCGCAGACGAAGGGCGCCCGATCGAATTCGACGCGCTCAGCGCGGGGCTACGCGCGTTGACGGCCCGTTCGGAGTGGGTGTTAGTGGAAGGCGCTGGCGGATGGTTCACGCCGCTTTCGCCGTATCAGACGTATGCGGACTGGGTCGTGCAGGAGCAACTGCCGGTCATTCTGGTCGTTGGCGTCAAGCTGGGCTGCATCAATCACGCCATGCTCACCGCGCAGGCTGTGCAACAGGCCGGGCTAACGCTGGCGGGATGGATAGCCAATGACGTCGCTCCGCCCGGCAACCGTCATCAGGCTTATTTGCAGTCGCTTCAGCAGCAGATTCCTGCGCCGATGCTGGGTGAAATTCCGCATTTGACCGATCCTGAGCCGGGGCAGAACTTGGGGCAGTATCTGAACCTGGCTGCGCTCAGCACGTAATCGGCGACGAAAAGACTAAAGGTGCTAAAAATTGATAGGAAAAAGCATCTTGAAAAAAACTTTTTCAGGGTGATTTTGGGTGGTTTTTTTGACGTTAATCAACACACAAGCGCCTTTTTTCGCCTCGCCGGATCATCATTACGTCAGAAAATAAAGTTTAAAAAAATGGTTGCATCCCCATACAGTGAGTTCGGGTCTCTATCTCCAACTCAGGACCACCGGGCTCTTGTGGGAGTTATCCACCATTTCTGTGGATAACCGTGTGTATGAGGATTAGAAAAACGCATCCAGACGAGAGCTGGCGCGGGTTTTGCTCAGGTTGACGGTATTCTCGGCTTTTTGGTCAATGTAATAAAAATCAATAGCTTAATTAAAATCAAGCGTCATTTCTCGCGCCGCTGGCGAGTTGTGTAAATTCCGGTCAACGTTCAATACATTTTAATGTCACTGCGGTGACAGCTGGGGATAAGATGCATTTTCGCGCTGGCTAAGGCCATCGCAATATGCTATCGCGGCACACAAAACTTGAGGCTGGGGTTATATCCAGTATCATGTGGCTGGCATTCAACCCGATCGCTTTCCATACTGAGGAAGTCGACTTCGTGACCGACCGTCGTTTCTTTCATCTTCTCCAATCAGGTAGCCCAGCTCATGAGTAAAGAATTTAAACTGCATTCCGCCTACAAACCTGCAGGCGACCAGCCGGAAGCCATTCGCAGGCTAAAGGAAGGTCTGGAAGACGGTCTGGCACACCAGACGCTGCTGGGCGTTACCGGTTCAGGCAAGACCTTCACGGTGGCTAACGTCATCGCCGACCTCAACCGGCCCACGATGGTGCTGGCGCCCAATAAAACCCTGGCGGCGCAGCTGTATGGCGAAATGAAAGAGTTCTTCCCGGAGAACGCGGTGGAATATTTCGTCTCCTACTACGACTACTACCAACCGGAAGCCTACGTACCGAGTTCTGACACTTTCATCGAGAAAGATGCCTCGGTGAACGAGCATATCGAACAGATGCGTCTTTCCGCGACCAAAGCGCTGCTGGAGCGTCGCGATGTCGTGGTGGTGGCCTCCGTCTCGGCAATCTATGGTCTGGGTGACAAGGCGCTGTATCTGAAAATGATATTGCACCTGTCTCAGGGCATGTTGATCGGGCAGCGGGATATCCTGCGTCGATTGGCGGAATTGCAGTATGCCCGTAACGATCAGGCTTTCCAGCGCGGTACCTTTCGGGTACGCGGCGATGTCATCGACATCTATCCGGCGGAATCGGACGACGTGGCGCTCCGCGTGGAGCTGTTTGACGACGAAGTGGAACGGCTGTCGCTGTTTGATTCCCTGACCGGGCAGATCATCAGCAACGTGCCGCGTTTTACCATCTATCCCAAGACGCACTACGTCACGCCGCGCGAGCGTATTCTGCAGGCGATGGAAGAGATTAAGGACGAGCTGGGCGACCGTCGCAAAATCCTGCTCGCCAATAACAAGCTGCTGGAAGAGCAGCGCATTATGCAGCGCACTACGTTCGATCTGGAGATGATGAACGAGCTGGGCTACTGCTCCGGCATCGAAAACTACTCCCGCTATCTGTCCGGTCGCGGCCCGGGCGAGCCGCCGCCGACGCTGTTCGACTACCTGCCGGCGGACGGCCTGCTGGTGATCGATGAATCCCACGTCACAATTCCGCAGCTGGGCGGGATGTATCGCGGCGACCGGGCGCGCAAGGAAACGCTGGTCGAGTACGGTTTCCGTCTGCCGTCGGCGCTGGACAACCGACCGATGAAGTTTGAGGAGTTTGAGGCGCTCGCGCCGCAGAGCATCTATGTGTCGGCGACGCCGGGCAAGTACGAACTGGAGAAGTCTGGCGGCGAAGTTATCGATCAAGTCGTGCGTCCCACCGGTTTATTGGACCCGATCATCGAAGTGCGGCCGGTGTCCACGCAGGTGGACGATCTGCTGTCGGAAATCCGCAAGCGCGTCGCCATCAACGAGCGCGTGCTGGTCACGACGCTGACCAAGCGGATGGCGGAAGACCTGACGGAATATCTGGAGGAGCACGGCGAGCGTGTCCGCTACCTGCACTCGGATATCGATACGGTTGAGCGGGTGGAAATCATCCGCGACCTGCGACTCGGCGAGTTCGACGTGCTGGTCGGGATCAACCTGTTGCGAGAAGGGTTGGATATGCCGGAGGTCTCGCTGGTGGCGATCCTGGATGCGGATAAAGAAGGCTTCCTGCGTTCCGAGCGCTCATTAATTCAGACCATCGGACGTGCCGCGCGTAACCTGAACGGTAAAGCCATTCTTTACGGCGACAAGATCACCCCGTCGATGGAGCGTGCGATCTCGGAAACGCAGCGTCGTAGAGAGAAACAGCAGGAGCACAACGAACAGCACGGCATCGTGCCGCAGAAGCTCAACAAGAAAATCGGCGATATTCTGCAAATCGGCCAGTCGCCGAACCACAAGGGCAAGGGCCGTGGCCGTCAGGCCGCCGAGCCGGATGCGAGTTACGCACTGCTGACCCCGAAGGCGCTGGAGCAAAAGATCGCCCAGTTGGAAGCGCAAATGTTGAAACATGCGCAGAATCTGGAATTCGAGGACGCCGCCAACCTGCGCGACGAGGTTCAGGCGCTGCGGGCGCAGTTTATCGCCGCCTCGTAATGGCGGCATGATGACCTAGACGATCAAAAGGACCCGCGATGGATACGTTAACGTCAGGTATCGATGTGCTGTTTATCGCGGGCTTTGGCCCGATCACGACGTCGGCACCGGACAGCGCCGCGTTTTACGTCGATATGTTGCAGCTCCCTCTAAAACCCTATCCCGACAACCCGGACTATTTGCTCACCGATGCGCTGGATGGGGCGAAGCACTTTGCCCTCTGGCCGTTGGCGCAGGCCAGTGAGTCTTGCTTCGGCGACGAGCGTTGGCCGGAACAGTATCCGGTTCCCCAGAGCTGGCTGGAGTTCGAGGTGAGCGATCTCGCCGAGGCCACACAGCGCCTCAAACAGCAGGGCATTTCACTGCTGGTGGAAAACCGGCTGGAACCCTGGCAGCAACGGGTGACGCGATTCCTGAGTCCCGAGGGGATTTTAGTGGGACTCACCGTGACGCCGTGGCTGTGTCAGCCTGACGATACGCAACGCTAGCGCGGCGAGTCGTCCCGCATGCGCCGGGCGGCCTCCGCCTTCAGCGCGCTGCGGTCAATCTTATTGGTGCCCGCCAGCGGAAAACGGTCGAGCAGCCAGATGCGGCGGGGATGCAGGTAGGCCGCGCCGTGCGTCAGCGCAAACGCTTGAGCGTCTCTTCGTCAGACTGCCGTCCCGGACGTAAAATCACCCAGGCGACCGGCTTGGCGCCCTTGATCTCATCGTCCACCGGCACCACGCAGGCTTGTTGTACGTCCGGGTGGCGTTCCAGCAGTTGCTCCACCTCGCTCGGGTAGATATTTTCCCCTCCGCAGACAAACATATCGTCGTGACGACCCACAAAGGTGTAGAACCCCGCCTCGTCGCGCCGAAATATGTCGCCGGTGCGGTAGAAGCCATCCGGCGTGAACGGTGGGGGAATGTCCGGCCGCTGGTGATAACCCTGCATCAGCGCGGGGCTGTTGATCTCCAGTACGCCGTAGTCCGACAGCGTTCCATGCGCATCTCTCAATCGCAGCTGCACTTCCGGATGCGGATAGCCGGTCGCCAGCGGGGGCGGTTCCAGCCCGTCGGGAGGCGGGCCGAAAACCACCGGACCGCCTTCGGTTGTTCCGTAGGCGTTGATGATGCGGGCGGTGGGCAGTAAACGACGAATTTGCGTCAGCAGGCTGGCGCTGACCGGCGCCGATCCCATTCGCACCACGCGCACGCAGGTCATGTCGCTGCTCGCCAACAGGGCTTTCTCGTGCAGCATCATGGCGATCATCGGCGGCACGGCGGTCAGCCAGCTACAGCGAAAGTCATGAATGGCGCGAATGTAGGCCGGGGCGGTGAACTGCGGCAGGATCACCGCGCTGACGCCGCTTGCCAGCGATAACAGGATCAACGCCAGCGCATTCATATGGTAAAACGGCGCGGCGATCAGCAGCCGTTCCCCCTCAAGTTCGCCTGCGTCGCGGCGCGTCTGGACGACCCACCGGTGGCTGTCGTGCGTCAGACGCACGCCTTTGGGCATCCCGCTGGAGCCGGAGGTATACAGCAGCAGCGCCAGATCCTGCGGACGCGCCTGATACGGCGTCAACGGTCCGGGGTCGGCAAACGCGTGCCATGCGTCATCGCTGAAAGAGACGTACGGCAGCGCGGGCGGGAGACGGTGTCGCTGCGCCTCGTCGGCGAAGGCCAGCACGGCGCCGCTGTCTCGCACAATCGCGTGCAGGGTGTTGGTCGGCAGCTTGATGTTGATCGGGACCGCCACCAGCCCGGCGCGCAGGATGCCGAGCAGCGCGGTGATATAGGGTATGGAATTCAGTCCCAGAATCGCCACCCGACAGCCCGGTTCGAATCCACGCGCCAGCAGCGCGCGACCGATCGCATCGGCCTGTTGATTGAGCTGCTCATAGCGGTAGGTGAGGGCGGGCCCTTCATCCTGCGGGGCGATGAGCGCCGTCAACGGGCTGTTGCGTAGATTGGTGTCCAGTACGCCGAGGTTACGAGCGGTCATGGCAGAAACTCAAGTAGGTGGTTGAACATCGGGAGCGCGACGACCAGTTGTTCGGGCCGTTCGCTGACCGGCAAGCCGAGCGCCCGCGCGTTTTCAGCGATTTGCGGACGGTCGCCGCCGTGAAAACGAAGCGCCGCGAACTGGCTGTCTCGCGCGTCGTCGAGGGCGATCAGCGAGGGATAGCGTTGCGCAAAGGCGTCATGAGGGAGAAACGCCAGCGAGAATGACGGCGTCAGCGCGCCCAGCCCCCGATACTGCTGCGCCAGCGCGTCCGGATCGCGGCCCACCACGGTCAACTGGCCGATGCGCGTGACGCCGTTCGGATGCCGTAGCCACGGATCGCGCCAGACCAGCTCCGGCGTATGGTGCTGGCAGAAATAGATGCGCCCGGCGCTGAAGCTGCCTGCGGCGAGATACACGGTGCTGAAACGCGCCGCCAGCGCCTGTCCGTCCAACGTGACGGGGCGTGAGAAGTGGCTGACCGGCTGGGTGGCGAATCCCGCCGTCTGTAGCTGGTCGACGCTCGCGTCGATGTCCTGACTGCCGAACACCAGCCCGTCCAGACCGCCCGGCCCATCCAGCAGCTCCCGTCGCCGAGGCGCTTCGTCCGGCGGCAGGCCGAGGATCTCCAGATAGTGACCCTCGAACATGATGAGATGATTGATCGATCCCAACGAGTGGCGACCGCGCGGCGTGAGCGTAAAGCCCAGCTGTTGCAGGAGGGTCGCGGCCCGGTCGGTGTCGAATCGGGCATTAAGCACCACATGGTCCAGAGAGAGCGTCATTGATCGTGCCTCACGCGGTCGCCGTTGAATAGAGGCCGCGGCCGCTGGCGACCAGACGTCCCTCGGCGTCAAACAGCTCGGCTTCCGCGCAGGAAACCTGTTTGCCGAGTTTGATCACCCGACCCCGGGCGCGCAGATCGCCACGTGCCGGACGGTGATAGTCCACGTGCAGGTTCAGGGTGGGCACGCCGTGGCCGGTAAAGGCCACCAGCGCCCAGTCGGCGGTGAGGTCGATGAGGGCGGCGAGGATGCCGCCGTGGGTGTAGCCGCCCGCCGGATTAACGACCCACTCTTCACGCCAGCGTGCGGTGAGCTCAATCTCGCCGTCGCCGACGGCGACAACGCTCAGGCCCAGCCACTGATGATAAGGGCCTGCCAGCAGGCGGGCCTGAACGTCGGCGATATCTAAGGGTGTAGAGACTGCGTCATGGGCTTTACCTTTTTAGTCGGAGAATTGCCCTCAGGGCGTCACGATAACCTTGCCGAGGACTTCGCGATCGCGGATCAGCCTCAGCCCTTCCGCTGCCTGTTCCAGCGGGATAATGCGGTCAATCAGCGGGTCGATTTCACCGCGCGCCACCTGATCGAGGAGGGAGACCAAATCTTCCTGGTAGAAGCTGTTGGAGCCTTTGATGTTCAGCTCGAAGCTCCACACGTAGCGTAAATCCTCCTGCGGGTCGTATCCGGCGGTCGCGCCGCAGACCAGCAGCAGGCCGCCGCGTTTCAGGCAGCGCAGCGATGGACGCCAGGTGTCCCCGCCGGTGAAATTGATGACCACGTCCACGCCGCCTTCATAGGTGCGTCGTTGGGGCTTGCCGAAGGTGGCGATGGCCCAGCGCGAGAAGTCCGTTTCCCGGTAGTTGACGATGTGATCGGCACCCAAGGCCCGCAGCGCTCCGCCTTTTTCATCGCTGCCCACGCAGGCGATGACCTCCGCGCCGAGTCGTTTCGCCAGCACCACGCAGGCGGAACCGACGCCGCCGCTGGCGCCAAGGATCAGCACGCGGTCGCCCGACTTGATCGTGTGGTGGGTGATCAGCATGCGATGGGCGGTGCCGTAGGCGACCGGTAAGGCCGCTGCCTGAGCGAAGCTGACGCTGTCGGGCAGGGCGATGAGCTGGGCGGCGTCGGCCAGCGCATACTCGGCCATACCGCCGTCAATCATTTCGCCCATCAGCCCGACATCGGGCTTGAGCGGATTGACCAGCACGCGGTCTCCGATGCGCCAGCCGTCGACGCCGTCGCCGATGTCGACGAGGGTGCCCGCCAAATCCAGACCCGGAACCACGGGCAGTGGAATAGTGATTCCGGGCATGCCTATCACGGTGAAGACGTCGTGATAGTTGAATGACGAGGCGCCCACGCGCAGCACGACGTGGCCGGGTTGCGGCGTCGGCCGCGGATGCGTGTCAACGACCTGTAGCTGGTCGAGATCGCCGTGCTGTGTCAGCACCAGCGCTTTCATATTTTTGCTCACGAAAAGTCTCCTGTCGGGCGGTTAGTTGGCCTGAGGGGCGATGGTTTTTGACTGCTGATACGGACCGGTCACAAACAGGTTGTCGTTCAGCGTGCCTTTGATGGCGCCACTGTCGAGGAACACCTTGTGCTGCAGTTTCAGCGTGTCGATATCCGCCGGTTCAAACGACAGGCGGTTCATGCTCTGCCAACGGCCGACATAGACTTCGGCGTCTTTGCGGGGGAGATTGGCGTGGGTTTGCAGCAGTTGCACCACCTGTTGCGGATGGTCCTGACCCCAGCTCAGCGTATCGCGTAGCGAAGCAATCACGCGGGCCACGGCGTCGGGATGCTGTTCGATAAATTCGCTGCGCACGGCGCCCACGCCGATGTAGGGGACCGCATCGCTGTGCGTAATTTTCCGCCACTCGTCTGCGAAGCTGCCGAGCGGTCGGGTGTGCAGATCGTCCAGCTGTCCGATGGTGACCGAACGCAGCGCGGCGGCGTCTACCTGCTTCTGCGAGAGGAACTGCGCCAGCCGTGATTCGTTGCCCCCGACCAGCGAGAAGTCCGCGGGCTTGATGCCATAGTTGCGGTTAAGGATGGCGCTGGCGATCACTGCGACCGAGGAGCCGGCAGGCGACATGCCGATCTTTTTGCCTTTCAACTGCGCCAACGAGGTGATGGGAGAGTCCTGCGGGACGACAAACTGGACGTCGGCGGGCTGCGTGGCGGCGAAAATCTTCACCGGCACGCCCTCGGCGGCAGTACTGAAGATTCCGGCCAGCGGGGCGCCAAAGGCCAGATCGATAGAGCCGGAGGCCAGCGCCTTCACCGGCGCGTTGACGTCGGGAAAGTGAATGAATTCGGCGTCGATGCCGTGACGCGCCAGAAACTCGGTGCTTTCCAGCACGGCGCCGTACCCGAGGCTGACGCCGCTGGTCCAGTAGCCGATGCGGACTTTCTCCGCCGCCGAGGCGGCATGGGCGAACAGCGTCCCCGCGACCATCAGGGCCGCAACCACTTTTATTTTCATCATGTTATTCCCGGGTCAGTTTTTTCCAGCGGAACAAACGCCGTTCCAGCGGTTTAAGAATTCCCCCCTCTAGCAGCAGCATGAGAGAGACCAGAAGTACCGTCCAGGCGAAGACCTGATCGGTTTGAACCAGATCGCCCGCCTGTCGCAGGCGATAGCCGATGCCGTTGGACGCGCCCAGCGTTTCGGCCACCAGCGAGACGCGCCAGCCGAAGCCAAAGGCCAGTCGCGCGCCGGAGAAGAAGTAGGGCAGGATCGTCGGCAGGTAGATTTTCAGCAGCGTCTGCCAGCGGTTCATGCGGAAGCTGCGCGCCAGTTCGAGATACTGCGACTCCACCGTTTGCGCGCCCTGCCAGACGTTGGTCAGGATCAGCGGCATCGCGGTCATGAACACCACGAACACCGTCGTCGCGTTGGAGATGCCGAACCAGATAATGGCGAAGATCGCCAGATGGCCGAAGAGACGCTGTTGAACACCGCCAGCAGCGGCTCGAAAAACTGCGCCAGACGCCGACTCGCGCCGAGCGCTAAGCCCAACGGCGTACCGACCAGCGTCGCGAAAGCAAAGCCCAACGCCACGCGCGACAGCGTGATGCCGACGTCCTCCAGCAGCGTGCCGCTACGCCAAAGCATGGCCAGCGCCTGCGCGGTTTTTTCCGGCCCCGGCAAGATGAAGGCGGGCATCCGCAGCGCCAATAACCACCACGCCAGCAGGAAAATCGCCAGTAGAGTGACGCGCTGTAAGATCAGCGTGGACAGCGAACGTGAGCGCGTCATGTCAGACCTCCATCCGCAGCAGACGAACCTGTTCGCTGACCGCCTGACTGGTCGGCAGACGCGGGCGCGCGAACTCAATGTGCTGGATGTGATGAACGCGGCCGGGATTGGGTTTGAATATCATCACCCGGTTCGCCAGCACGACGGCCTCTTCGACTTCGTGCGTGACCAGCACGATAGCCATTCCGGTCAGACGCTGGATGCGCAGGATTTCGTCGTGCATGGTGCTGCGCGTTTGCGGGTCCAGTTTGGAGAAGGGTTCGTCCATCAGCAGGATCTCCGGCTGCGTCACCAGACTGCGCGCCAGCGCGACCCGGCTGCGCATTCCGCCGGAGAGCTGATAAGGCCAGTAGCGAGCGAAGGCGGACAGCCCCACCAATTCCAGTGCCTCAGTCACTCGACGTCGCCGTTCGGTCGGACTGAGCCGCAGTGTCTCCAGACCGAAATTCACGTTCTGCTGTACGGTGCGCCACGGCAACAGGCGATCTTCCTGAAACAGATAGCCGATGCGCTGCCAGTGCCGGAAGTGCGCGGCGGGTTCGCCCTGAATCATCAGCGTCCCCTGATCGGCGTCTTCCAGCCCGGACAAGATGTTGAGCAGGGTGCTTTTCCCGCAGCCGGACGGGCCGAGCAGCGCCAGAATTTCTCCCTGACCGAGCGTCAGGGAGACGTTGCGCAGCACCGGGAGCGCGCCGAAGGTTTTATCAATGCCTCGCGCTTCTAGCGGAAATGCAAACGGGGTGTCGTGCGGTTGGAAACTCATGGCTGAAGTCTCCGTTCAAGAATGGGCAGCAATGCGCCGTCGCGGCTCAGCGTGGCGTAGACTTTTTCCAACGTCATCGTCTGAAAGGTTTCGATATGGCGGCGGGCGATTAGCTCTACCCGCTTGGCATCGCCCTGACTGAATGCCTCGATCATCGCATTGTGGTCGTGTTTGATTTCCGGCTTGGTGCCCTGCACGTTGAAGCCCAGCGCCACCAGCCGCGCCATTTCGTCCATCAGGCTCGACAGCATGGCGATCAGATGATGGTTGCCGGAGGCCTGGGCGATGGTCAGATGAAAGCGTTTATTGGCGTTCATGAAGACGTCGATTTGCCGGGAAAGCGGCGCGCTGATCTCCTCCCGGCAGGCGGCCTCCAGACGGCGCAGTTCATCGAGATCGACCCGGCCCACCGCCAGACGCGCGGCCAGCGGTTCCAGCTGAGCGCGGATGGTGAAGATTTCCTCGACGTCCTGCACCGTGACCGGCGCAATCTGATACCCCTTGCGCGGACGGGAACGGATCAGGTTTTCATGGCACAGCCGCGCCAGCGCCACCCGACAGGTGCTTTTGCCGATATCGTAGCGTTCCATCAACGCCTGTTCGGTGATCATGGCCCCCGGTAGCAGCTTGCAGCACAGGACATCGCGACGAATACGTTCCCACGCGCTGTCGGCCTGAGATTGCGGTGCGCTGTCTTTGGCCTGCGATATCACCATCTGGAGATCCTCAATGGACGCTGTGAGCTGCTCACAGAGCGGGGTTGGGACGCTTAATTGAGGGCCAGTCTATGAAGCAGAAAAGAGAACCACCACCAAGAAATATGGCGATAGATATGCACATAAGGTCTTAACTGAGCAGCCCAGACAAAGACCCGTTCGGAATCAACAGGACGCGTGCAATCATCCTGTCATCGCGGCGGCTGAGGGCGCGTTGACGGGGCAAACATGACGGTGAAGGGGATAACATTCAGGGCGGCAAAACGGTCACCGTCGAGATGACGGCAACCTTATCCAAAAGTGTCTGCGTAGGGGTAAATCGGTTCGGAAAACAGGGTCAGGCGGTTTGACGATGAAGGTTTAACGCCAGCTGTTCCTGCGTGTGGGCGATAGCCTCGCGCAGCAATTGACGGTCGTGGTGGTGGGGGACGTCAGCCGCCGCCAACGGTTGCTGGATCAGCAGGCGATCTGAGAGGGCATCCGTGTTCATCTGCGGACCGAGGATCACCGCGTCGATAATCCGTCGACCCACTTTGGCTTCAATCATTTCTATCTGATGTGAGGTGGTGAGCTGCGAAGCCGCCGGGCTGAGCTCCTGATCCAGATTGGCGATATAGACCATCGGCGCGCTGCTGTGGTAGAGGGCGACGGTCAGATCTTCCAGCAGCAGCAAGGGCATCAGGCTGGTCAGGAAACTGCCGGGGCCGATAAGCAGCAGATCGGCGTTGGCGATGGCGTCCAGCGCTTCGCGCGTGGCGGTCACGGCGGGAAACAGGCGCAGATCCTGCGGCAATGTCGCCAGCTGATCGACGGCGACTTCGCCATAGACCGGAAGGCCCTGCGCGTCCGTCGCCAGCAGGTCGGCGGATTGCTCGGACATCGGGATCAGTTCGGCGTCAATCTGTAGCAAATTGCGGATGAGATTAATCGCCTCCAGCGGGCGGACGCTGAGATTGTCCAGCGCCTTGAGCATCAGATTGCCCAGATTGTGCCCGGCCAGTTCGCCGCTGCCGCCGAAGCGGTATTCGAACATGGCGGAGGCCGCGCTAGGCGTGGTGATCAGCTGATTTAGGCAGTTGCGCGTATCGCCCCAGGCGATGCCGCCTTCGGAGCGACGGATGCGGCCGGTCGATCCGCCGTTATCCGTGGTGGTGACGATGCCGGTCAGGCGTGAGCCGAGAAAAGAAAGTGAAGACATTACGCGCCCCAGACCGTGTCCACCTCCCAAAGCCACCACGCGCTGGAGATCGGTCAACGTGAGATTACGCATAGATGCCTCACCTAATTAAATAAATAAAAAAACGTAGCGGATATATATCACACTGCCCGCCGGTCGCGCATCACGCACAAGGAAAATTGTGCTGAAAAAGCGGGGCTTAACGGTGCGGCGCGCGACTTGCCACACGCTCGGGGCAGACACTGTGGGGAACGACCAGGCCGAGTTTTGCCGGGGCGAGCCATGCCATCGGAATAAAAGAAAAATCCGCTATATACAGATATATACACCGTATTTTCAGTGACTCGTCGCCAATATTGGCGATAGACTCTATGCTGAAATCACGGTTTCGTTGACGTTGTCACACCACGCGGAAGCGAAATCAAAACTCCTAGCCTGAATGCCTACGTTATGCCCGGTCGCGTAATAGGGTGCTCAGGCCGTGGCCTGTTCGGTCACCAGGGTGCGCGGTAGAAATGCCCGCATCTCCCGTATTTGGAAAGGTGTTTATGGTGAATCAACTGACCGACGCGTTTGCGCGCAAGTTCTACTACCTGCGCCTGTCGATTACGGACGTCTGCAATTTTCGTTGCACCTACTGTCTGCCCGATGGCTACCGCCCCCAGGGCAAGACTCCGCGTCGCTTTCTGTCGCTGGATGAAATCCGCCGCGTCAGCCGGGCGTTCGCCTCCATGGGGACGGAAAAAGTGCGGCTCACGGGAGGCGAACCCTCGCTGCGCCGCGACTTTATCGACATCATCGCGGCGGTGCGGGAAAACCCGTCGATCCGAACGTTGGCCGTGACCACCAATGGTTATCGGCTGGCGCGTGAGGCGGCGCGTTGGCGCGACGCCGGTCTGACCCATATCAACGTCAGCGTAGACAGCCTCGACGCCCGGCAATTTCACGCGATTACCGGACAGGACAAGTTTCGCGAAGTCATGGCCGGTATTGATGCGGCGTTCGCCGCAGGCTTCCCCAAGGTCAAAATCAACACGGTGTTGATGCGAGACGTCAACGACGGCAGCCTCAACGCCTTTCTTCATTGGATCAAGTCGCGCCCGATACAGCTGCGTTTCATCGAACTGATGGAAACCGGCGAAGGGCGCGAACTGTTTCGTCGTCATCATGTCTCCGGTCAGACGATCCGCACACGTCTCTTGCAGCAAGGCTGGCAACCGCAGGCGCGTCAGCGCAGCGACGGCCCCGCCCAGACATTCTCTCACCCCGACTATCAGGGTGAAGTGGGGCTGATCATGCCGTACGAAAAAAACTTCTGTCAGAGCTGCAACCGGCTGCGCGTTTCGGCGATAGGCAATCTGCATCTGTGCCTGTTCGGCGAGCAGGGGATCCCGCTGCGGGATTTGTTGGCGGATGATAGCCAGTTGGCGGCGTTGCAAGATCGCATCGCGGGCGGCCTGAAGCTGAAAAAAGAGACGCATTTTCTGCACGAAGGCGACAGCGGCATCACGCCCAACTTGTCCTTTATTGGCGGGTGAACCCGTGTTGAACATAGAAGTGAAGTAAGGAGAGAGTATGAGTCAGCCCAGTGAAACATTTATCCCACTGCGTATCGCAGTCATGACCGTGTCCTCGCGTCGCACCGAAGCGGACGACACCTCCGGCGACTATTTGCGCGAAGCCGCGCAGGAAGCGGGACACCAGGTCGTCGCCAGCGCCATCGTGCCGGAAAATCTGTATCAGATCCGCGCCCGAGTCTCTGACTGGATCGCGAGTGACCATGTGCAGGTAGTGCTGATTAACGGCGGCACCGGGTTTACCGACGGAGATAAAGTGCCGGAGGCCATCAGCGTGCTGTTTGACCGTGAAATGGCCGGGTTTGGCGAGCTGTTCCGCATGGTGTCCTATGAAGATATCGGCACGGCGACAATACAGTCGCGCGCGCTGGCCGGTCTGGCGAACGGCACGGTGATTTTTGCGATGCCCGGATCGACCCGCGCCTGCCGCACCGCCTGGGAGCGCGTTCTGCAAGAACAACTGGACGCGCGCCAGAAGCCCTGCAACGTCCATCCACATTTGAAAAAATAACGATAACTATGACTCAATTGACGCACATTAATGCCGCCGGGGAAGCGGCGATGGTGGATGTTTCCGCCAAGGCCGAGACGGTGCGCGAAGCCCGCGCCGAAGCGTTCGTCGCGATGGCCCCTGAAACGCTGTCCATGATTATCGAGGGCCGCCATCACAAGGGCGATGTGTTCGCCACGGCGCGTATCGCCGGTATTCAAGCGGCGAAACGGACCTGGGATCTGATCCCGCTGTGTCACCCATTGCTGCTGACCAAAGTGGCGGTAGAACTGGAAGCGCAGCCGGCGCACAACCGGGTGCGCATCGAATCGCTGTGCCGTCTCACCGGCAAAACCGGCGTTGAGATGGAAGCGCTGACGGCCGCCTCTGTGGCGGCGCTGACGATTTACGATATGTGTAAGGCGGTGCAGAAGGACATGGTCATCGGCCCCGTGAGGCTGCTCGCGAAAAGCGGCGGCAAGTCCGGCGACTTCCAGGCGGAGGACGCATGATCACCGTGCTGTTTTTTGCTCAGGTCAGAGAGCTGATTGGTTCGGAGCGAGAGACGCTGCCCGCGACCTTCCCGACGGTGTCCGCGCTGCGGCAGGCGCTGTGTGAGCGCGGCGATCGCTGGGCGCTGGCGCTCGAAGACGGCAAGCTGCTGGCGGCGGTTAACCAGACGCTGGTGGCGATGAATCATCCGCTGCGCGACGGCGACGAAGTGGCCTTTTTTCCGCCGGTGACGGGAGGATGAGCATGAAAGCGACTCGTATTCGGGTTGGCGCGGACGCGTTCAGCGTGGGCGAAGAGTATGCCTGGCTGGCCGCCTGCGATGAGGATGGCGCGGTCGTCACTTTCACCGGCAAAGTGCGCAATCATAATCTGGGCGAAAACGTCAGCGCCCTGACGCTGGAGCACTATCCCGGCATGACCGAAAAAGCGCTGGCGGAGATCGTCGAGGAAGCGCGCGAACGCTGGCCGCTACAGCGTGTCAGCGTGGTGCATCGCATCGGCGCGCTCTATCCGGGCGACGAAATTGTCTTCGTCGGCGTTACCGGCGCGCACCGGGGCGCGGCGTTTGAAGCCGCTGAGTTCATCATGGACCTGTTGAAAACCCGTGCGCCGTTCTGGAAGCGGGAATCGACGGAGGAGGGCGACCGGTGGGTGGCATCGCGAGACAGCGATCGTGAGGCCGCCCGGCGCTGGACGCGATAAAAGCCGTGCCGGGCGGCGTGTGTCTGGCCGGTGGCCGGGCGATTTTGTGGTAAACTTTAGCTCGGAGGGCAATTATTTGCCTGGGATCGTTTACTCAACACAAAGGAAGCATCATGGATCGATATCCACGTTCCAATGACTCGATTGTTCAGCGTGCTGGCACCAGCATGCAGACCTATATGGCGCAGGTTTATGGTTGGATGACCTGCGGCCTGCTGCTGACGGCATTTGTCGCTTGGTATGCGGCGAATACGCCTGCCGTGCTGAAGCTGGTTTTCTCAAGTCAGATCACCTTTTACGGGCTGATCATCGCGCAGCTGGGCCTGGTCTTCGTAATTTCCGGCATGGTGAACCGTCTTAGCGGAACGGTGGCGACCGGTCTGTTCATGCTCTATTCGGCGTTGACCGGATTGACGCTGTCCAGCATTTTCATCGTCTACAGCGGCGGCTCTATCGCCAGTACCTTCGTCATCAGCGCCGGGATGTTCGGTGCGATGAGCCTGTACGGCTACGTGACCAAACGCGACCTGAGCGGACTGGGCAGCATCCTGTTCATGGGACTGATCGGCATCCTGCTGGCGACGCTGGTCAACTTCTGGCTGAAAAGCGATGCGCTGACGCGCGCCGTCACTTACATCGGCGTGGTCGTGTTCGTCGGTCTGACTGCGTACGACACGCAGAAGCTGAAAAATATCGGCGAGCAGCTCTCTTCCGATGACAAAGATAATTTCCGGAAATACTCCATCGTCGGCGCGCTGACGCTGTATCTGGACTTCATCAACCTGTTCCTGATGATGCTGCGTTTACTGGGCAACCGCCGCTAATCGCACTCGGACAGTGGCGTGAAAGGAAAACAGGGAGCTGAGGCTCCCTGTTTTTTTGTGAAGAGAAACGGCGTCGTGATGCGGGTCACAGCGACTTTTCCGGCTCCTTCGCCAGCGCCTGAAGGTTCTTCACCCGCAGTTTTTTGGCGCGGCCTTCCAGCCACAGGTAAGGCCCCAGCGCGAGGATTAACGGCGCGATATAGTACAGCGCCCGGTAGGCCAGCAGCGCGGCGATGATCTCCCCGTGAGTGAACGGCCTGCCCGCCAGCAACGCCATGAATATCGCCTCTAATACGCCAATCCCCGCAGGCACGTTGGCGACCAGACAGGCGATGCTGGCGATCAACAGAACGCCGAACACCAAAATGAAATCGACTCTCTGGCCCAGCAGCAGCCAATTAATCGCGCCCATGATTAGCCAGTTCAGCGATGACACCAGCAGTTGCAGGAAGGCCATTTTCAACGACGGCAGCGAGAACTTCATCCCGCGAAACGGCAGACGACGGCGGTGAGAAAAGGCGCAGAGCCATAGATAGCCGACGATCACCAGCAGCAGCGTGTAGCCAATCAGACGCAGGGCGACGTCGCCGATCACCCAGTTTCCCGGCATGTGCAACGGGCCGAAGGCAAACACGCCGCCAGCCAGCAGGATATAGCCCAGCCAGTTAGTGGCGATGCTGAGGGAAAACATTTTCGTGATGGTGCTGCTTTTCAGTCCCAGCCGGGAGTAAAGCCGAAAGCGCATGCCCACGCCGCCCACCCAAGCGCCGAGCGTGAAATTGAACGCGTAGCAGATCATCGAGACCAGCAGCACCTGCAAGCGCGGGAGCGGATGACGGCAGTAGGCGCGTCCAAGCAGATCGTAAACGCCGTAGAGCAGATAGCTGACGACGACCAGACCGGCGATGAGGTACACCACCTGTCGGTTGTAGCTCAGAATCGCATGCAGGACCTCCGTCCAATCCACCTGCCGCGCAAAGATGACCAGCAGAACAACCACCGCAATGAGAAACAGCGTGGCGATACTCTTTTTGAGCAGCGTTTTCTTCTTGTTCTTCTTGCGACTACGAACATTCATGGACGCGTGATCTCCTGTTGTGGTGTCGTTAATTCCTTTGCAGTCTCGTCAGGCGGGCTGAGCAGTTTGAGTCGCGGCGTATGCGCGGGCAGCCAGCCGACCAAGGCGGGGAAATGGCGTAAAAAGTGGAACACCACGACGTTTTGCATCAGCCGCCAGTAAGACTGCTTAGGCAAATGGTCCGGCTCCACGCGCAGAGAATCCTCCGTCATTAGTGAGTACAGATGTTCGCGCAACTGCTGGTTGAAGTCGCGATCATGAATGATCAGATTAGCCTCCAGATTGAGCGCCAGACTCAGCGGGTCCAGATTGCTGGAGCCGACGGTGGTCCATTGATCATCCTGCAACGCGATTTTCCCGTGAAGCGGGCGGCGGCGATACTCGTAGATCTCCACGCCCGCGCGCAGCAGATAGTGGTACAGCATGCGGGCGCCGACCAGCACGATCGGCATGTCCGGCTGGCCCTGAACGATGAGGCGCACGCGCACGCCGCGGCGTGCGGCTTTACGCATTGAACGCAGCAATCGATAGCCAGGGAAAAAATAGGCGTTGGCGATCACGACCTCTCGCTTGGCCTGACGGAGCATATAAAGATAATGCTTTTCGATATCGTCACGGTGAGAGGCATTATCGCGATAGACGAACAGCGCCTGTGCGTCGCTCGGATGGCGGTTGCGCACCGGGCGACGGAAGCGGTTACGCCACCAGCGTTTCGGCGGCTCTTCACGCGCCAACACGTCCATGACATAGCGATAAATGTCTTGTACTACGGGTCCGCGCACTTTGACGGCATAGTCCTGCTTGGCGTCTGGCCCCGCATCGGTCATGTGGTCTTCGCCATAGTTGATGCCGCCAACCCAGGCGGCCGTGCCGTCAACCACCACAATTTTGCGGTGCAGACGGCGGAACAGATTAGTGCGCATGCCGAGCAGTCGCGGACGCGGGTCGTAGAAACGCACGTGGACGCCCGCCTCAATCATCGGCGCTAAAAAGCCTGCGGACAGATCGTGAGAGCCGAAACCATCCGCCAGCACATCCACGCTGACGCCGCGCCGCGCAGCATCGGCCAGCACATCGCGCAGTTCGGTGCCGATCGTATCCTCGAACCAGATGAAGGTTTCCAATACCACGTGGCGCTGGGCCTGGCGAATGGCGGAAAAAACGCTGGGATAGAAAGCGTCGCCGTTGACCAGTAGCTCGAACTGATTGTCATCACGCCATGTCGCTTTCATCCATTTTTCTCCTGGTAGAGCTGGAAGGCACACCGCCGACGGAGGCGCGCGATGCCCGTGACAAAGTGTAGACTGTGGCATAGACGACGTACCCAGATCCATCCTAAATTCAGTAGGATCGGACCGCTGTCCGTGTGTCGCTGAGTGTCAGGCGGCGGCGGGGACCTACTGGCTTGCGGGGCGGCGGTTGGGTGACGGCCATACGGTAAAATCGCGCTCAGATTCATGGCGGTGAAAATCGCCAATCGACGAAATCGTAGGGCGTAGGAGGCGTTTCTCGCCTTAAACTGTGACGCAGGTAGAAAAATCCCTGATAGTCATCATTTCCTGATACAATCATTGGCAGTTATGCACCGTAGTTTGTGCCCATTCATCTGGGTTAGCGCATCGCGTACGCACACCGAACGTCGCGCCGATACCCATCTTGTTATCGCCCTGGAAACTACGCCGACTTATGTCCGGTCAGGGTCGATCTGGAGTTGTTCTCAATATGTCTTTTGAATCTCTCGGCCTGAGCGCCGATATTTTACGTGCCGTGGAAGAGCAGGGTTATCGTGAGCCGACGCCGGTACAGAGTCAGGCGATCCCGCTGGTATTGGCTGGCCGCGACCTGATGGCAAGCGCTCAGACCGGTACGGGCAAAACGGCGGGCTTTACGTTGCCGCTGCTGCAAATGCTCAGTTCGAAGCCTATGTCGAAGGGCCGTCGCCCGGTTCGTGCGCTGATCCTGACGCCGACCCGTGAACTGGCGGCGCAGATTGGCGAAAACGTCCAGTCTTACAGTAAGTACCTGAGCCTGCGTTCGCTGGTCGTGTTCGGCGGCGTCAGCATCAATCCCCAGATGATGAAATTGCGCGGCGGCGTGGATATTCTGGTGGCGACCCCGGGTCGACTGCTGGATCTGGAACATCAGAATGCGGTAGACCTGTCTCAGGTCGAGGTGCTGGTTCTGGATGAAGCCGACCGTATGCTGGATATGGGCTTTATCCATGACATTCGTCGCGTGCTGTCGAAATTGCCGACACGCCGTCAGAACCTGATGTTCTCCGCGACCTTCTCTGATGACATCAAAGGGTTGGCCAACTCTCTGCTGAACAATCCGGCCTCCGTCGAAGTGGTGCGTCGCAACACGCCGTCAGAACTGGTGACGCAGCATGTGCACATGGTCGACAAAAAACGCAAACGCGAACTGCTGTCTCAGCTGATTGGTCAAAACGAATGGCGTCAGGTGCTGGTCTTCACCCGGACCAAACACGGTGCTAACCATCTGGCTGAACAGCTGGAAAAAGACGGTATCACCGCCGCGGCGATCCACGGCAACAAGAGCCAGGGCGCACGTACCCGGCGCTGGCCAACTTCAAAGACGGTTCCATTCGTGTGCTGGTGGCGACCGATATCGCGGCCCGTGGTCTGGATATCGACCATCTGCCGCACGTCGTGAACTATGAGCTGCCGAACGTACCGGAAGATTACGTTCACCGTATCGGCCGTACCGGCCGTGCCGCCTCTACCGGTGAAGCGCTGTCGCTGGTCTGTGTCGATGAGCACAAACTGCTGCGCGACATCGAACGTCTGCTGAAGCGTGAGATCCCGCGTATGGCCGTTCCGGGCTACGAACCGGACCCGACGATTAAGGCCGATCCTATCCAGAACGGTCGTCAGGGTGGCCGTGGCGGTCGTCCGTCATCGGCTCCTCGTGGCGGCGGCGGTGCGCGTCAGGGTAATCACCGTGGCGGCGCCGGTGAGGGTGGTCGTCCGGCTCGTCAGGGCGCGCCTCGCTCCGGCGGTGGCGCGCGTGACGGCCAGGCTCGTCGCGCTCGTCCGAGCCACAAACCGGCGTCCAAAGCCTAGTTTGTGTGACAGGCGGCCCTCGGGCCGCCTGTTTCTTCAGGTGTCCACTCAGACTGCCTGCTGGGACGTTAGCGCCGTTTTACGGCGTGGACGGTAAAACATCACCGCATTGCCCGCCAGAATCAACACCAGCCCTAACACCGCATTCGCCCGCCACTGATAGCCTTCGAATACCGTTGAGAGCGAGAGCGCCACCAGCGGGAACAACAGCGTGGCATAAGCCGCCTGACTCGCACCGATACGACCTACCAGCAGGAAATAAGCCCCAAAGCCGACGACCGATCCCACAACGGCGAGATACCCCAGCGATCCCAAATAGCGTGCCGTCAATTCGGGGGTGAAGTCATAGCCCATGAATACTCCAGCCATGCCTACGGCCAGCGCCCCGTAGCACATGCCCCAGCCGTTGGTCGCCATAATGTCGCGCCCCTGCCGTTGATGCTGGATGCTGATAATGTTGCCCAGCGAAAAGCAGTAGGTCGCCAGCAGGCATAATCCGGCTCCCATCAGTAAATGCGAGCCTGCGTCGATCTGCGTCAGGTCGTGCCAGAACAGCAGGACGACGCCCGCCAAACCCAGCGGCGCAGCCAGCCACACATTGCGCGTCAGCCGCTGGCCCAGCATCAGCCGGGCATTAAACGCGTTGAACAAGACCGCCATCGAGAAAATCACCGATTCAAGACCACTCGAAATCCAGACGATGGCATGATAGAAACAGATCATATTGATGCCGAAGACGGTGACGCCCTGCACCATGCAAAGCAGATGTCCGCGCCACGATAGGGGCCGCAGGCGACCGGTCAGTTTCAGGAACGATAACAGCAGTGCGGAGGCGATGGCGAAACGCCAAAAGACCGACACTTCCGGCGGCACGCTGCCATGCTGTAGGCTGATCGCCAGCCAGGTGGTGCCCCAAATTAGGACGACGAGTAAATAAAGCACGATATTCATGGAGGACTCTCTGTTACGGCGGATACCCTTTAATATCCAGCTGAACAGGCAGGCGCGCTGTCACGGATTTGCGCTGGTTACCATCAAATTGCGGTTTTTTCATAGGGGACATCATGGCGAGCTATGAGGCACTGAACGTTTTGCAGCACTATAAAACGCGTTTGCGGGATTCGGTGGACCTCAATAACGGCGTCAGTCTAGCGTCGTGGCAGAACAGCCACGACCGTGTCACGCTGGAAAATACCAATCATCACACCCTGAGCCTGTATATCGCCGGGGGCTATGAGTCCTACCATAAACGGCCGGACGGCTGGTTCAACGGCGGCGGCCCGGATCGCTTTTGCCTGATGCCGAAACACAGCGTTTCCACGTGGGATATCCGCGGCGATTTGCAGTTCGTTCACCTTTATTACACCGACGACCACCTGCGCGAGCTGGCTGAGCAGATCTGGGATCGCAGTCCGGCGAGCCTGCGACTGGAAGAACGGGTCTTTGGCGACGATGCGCAGATTGTCAGTCTCTATCGACACTTTCTGCTGCAGCACAGCTGGCAAGACGCCGCTGACCGGCTCACGCTGACGACCGCCTCGACGCTGTTGATGACTCACGTGCTGCGGCGCTATACCCAGTTGCAGTGGGCGCTGCCGACGGTGCGTGGCGGACTGGCGCCAATGGTTCGTCAGCGCATTCGGGCGCTGATCGACGCGCGGCTGGCGGAACCGCTGACGCTGGCGGACCTAGCCACCGAGGCCGGGCTGAGTGAATTTCACTTTGCGCGCATGTTCCGTCACAGCGAGGGGATGGCGCCGCATCAGTTTGTGATGCGGATTCGCCTCGAACGTGCGCACCATCTGGTTCGCCATACCGCGCTGCCGATGACGGACATTGCGTTGGCATGCGGATTCAGTTCCTCCAGCCACTTCAGCCAGCGCTTTCGGGCCGCGTATGGCGTCACGCCTTCGGTGATGCGGCAAAAAAGCGAATAGGGATCGCCGCGAGAGACGGTGTTTTCCGTTGCGTTGGCTCGTCTGCTGACAGTACCATTGCGTGCCGATGTTGATGTGAGCTGAATAATAACTATGCGCGTGCTGCTGGCCCGATGGAAGGGGTGTTGGACTCTCTGGTCCGTGAACTGCTGACTGAAGTGAATGATTACGATCTGTGCATTACAGAATTCCTGCGCGTGGTCGATCAGCGGCTGCCGGTCAAATCCTTTTATCGCCTGTGCCCTGAACTGCATCATGCTAGCCGCACGCCGTCGGGGACGCGGGTGCGTGTTCAGCTGTTGGGGCAGTATCCACACTGGCTGGCCGAAAATGCGGCCCGCGCGGTGGAACTGGGCTCCTACGGCGTCGATCTGAACTGCGGATGTCCGTCGAAGCTCGTGAACGGCAGCGGCGGCGGGGCCACGCTGCTCAAAGATCCGGAACTGATTTATCAGGGCGTCAAAGCGATGCGCGCGGCGGTGCCGGAGACGATGCCGGTAACGGCGAAAGTCCGGCTGGGCTGGGCGTCCGACAGCCATCGTTTCGAAATCGCCGATGCCGTGCAGCAGGCGGGGGCCACCGAGCTGGCGGTCCACGGTCGCACCAAAGAGGACGGCTATCGGGCGGATCGCATCAACTGGGACGCGATTGGCGAGATCCGCCAGCGGCTGACCATCCCGGTGATCGCCAACGGCGAAATCTGGGATTATGCGAGCGCGCAGGCCTGCATGCAGGTAACGGGGTGCGATTCGGTGATGCTGGGGCGCGGGGCGTTGAACGTTCCCAACCTGAGCCGGGTCATCAAATATAATGAACCCCGGATGCCGTGGCCGGACGTGGTCCGGCTGCTGCAAAAATACGTGAGGCTAGAAAAGCAAGGCGATACGGGCATGTATCATGTCGCGCGCATCAAGCAGTGGCTGGGTTATCTGCGTAAAGAGTATGACGAAGCCGCTGGCCTGTTCGCCGAAGTGCGCGCGCTGACGTCCTCCGGCGCGATTGCCCGCGTTATCGACGCCGCGCATTAATCCTTTCCTGCCGGCCGGCGCATCGGTTCAGCCACGTTGAACAAGGTACTATCCCCTCCGTAGGCGCTTGCCAGCCCTTTCTCAAGATAGGGCTGGCAAGCGCAGGTCGTTATATCCAGACGTCATTAGCGCAAAGTCAGACTTTTGTTGATAATAGCCGCGATCTTCATAGCGCGTTCAAATGCGCCATTGCAGCTGCCTGCTCCATGCCTTATTTGGCGTCGCGGTCAGCGCCGTTTTTTTTCGTCAATTTTTAGCCTGTAATAAGGCGTTTACGGTTATCTACCGCTGTTATTCATGGCAATGCCGCAATGAAAAAATTAATTAAAACACATTTCTTTCTGGGAATGATTTTCTAGCCAGGGTCGCCTGTAATGGAGAAAGCCAGTGATTGAACATTTCAGAGGAAAATATGAGGTTGCATTAAAGTTCAGCATTCAAGATATTGCCGCTTTCCGCGAAAGATTATTCAGCCTGCATCCTGAGTCTTTTGTTTTTGAAAATAAAGAAAGCGATATCTATTACGATACGGTGGAACAATCGTTAAGTCATAAAAATATCAGCATGTTATTACGATGTATGGTGCCCTCCGGCATTAAGCTGTGGATCGTCAAAGGGCCGCGCTCCGGCTGCAGCGAGACGGTGAACGTGGAGTCATTTGAACGCACCGACAGTATGCTGAAAACGCTAGGATTCCAGCCGGTATTCGAAGTGAATAAAACACGAAGTATTTATTTTTTAGATACTTTTCAAATCACGCTGGATTATATCGAGTCGCTTGGTCATTACGTCGGAATATCTTGCATGACGGAGTATGAATCGGAATTAGATCGTCTGGGCGAAAAATGTCAGGAGTGTGCGCTAAGGCTTGGGTTGCAGCTGGATAATATTGAATATCGCTCTTATCGTCACTTATTGGGGCATTAATTATCGGAGTGAAAACGCGCTGCTCTGATTCGAGCAGCGCGGGGCTTTTGAGCGTTGATTCACAGGCAATGCCGGAGTGATCAGGACGCGGGCTCGTCGCCGTAAAAGAGTTTGCCGATGCGGATGATATCCCGGCCTTGCGATTTACGGTGTTTATTGGCATCGCGCAGCGAATAAATACAGCCGCAGTATTCCTGCTGGTAGAAACGCTCTTGCTTGCTGATTTCGACCATGCGCGCCGAGCCGCCCTGTTTGCGCCAGTTGTAATCCCAGTACACCACGCCAGGGTATTTTTGCGCCGCGTTGATCCCGCACTGGTTGACCTGCTGCATGTTCTTCCAGCGGGAGATGCCGAGCGAGCTGCTGATGGCGCCAAAGCCGTTTTCATGCGCGTACAGCGCCGCGCGTTCAAACCGCATATCAAAGCACATGGTGCAGCGTTCGCCGCGCTCCGGTTCCCACTCCATGCCTTTCGCTCGCTCAAACCAGTTATCTGCATCGTAGTCGGCGTCGACAAACGGTACGCCGTGTTTTTCGGCGAAGCGAATGTTTTCCTCTTTGCGGATCAGGTACTCCCGCTGAGGGTGAATGTTCGGATTATAGAAAAAGATCGTGTAATCAATGCCGGAAGCGCTCAACGCCTCCATCACTTCGCCGGAACAGGGGGCGCAGCAGGAGTGAAGCAACAGCTTATCCGCCTCGTTAGGCAGCTCAAGTTTCGGGCGTTCGAAGGTTTTGACGGGGTGTGCATTGGACATAAAGCAATCCACTAATAATGAGAAGAAATTAACCTTATTGAGATAAATTATTAACTATCGCAACAACAATTACAATCGGTCGTCCATGACGACCTCGGGCGAAAAATGAAGATGCCGCCGGGGCGACGTTTAGCCGGGGCATGATGTTATCGGGATGCGTCCGGGCATGCCAGCCTAATCTGCCTGCGAGGGCGCCAATCCGCCCCGCAACGGCCTGTCAAACTTTGTCACAAAGCTTTTACCGTTGTCCCGATGCGCGGGGGAAGGGGCGCAACTATAATGCCCGGGTCGTCCTGAACCCTTTCCGCCAAATCAATTTATAAGCTACTGAATAATGAATAAAAAAATACAGCTTTCGCTTTTAAGTCTGGTGCTGATGTCCGCATCGGTCTGGGTCGCCTCGCCCGCGGCGGCTAAAACGGTGGCCGCCTCATCCGCGGCCTCGCATCAGGAAATCGCCTCCGGCAGCGCGATGGTGGTCGATTTACTGAATAACAAGGTGCTGTATTCGAGCAACCCAGATGTGGTGGTGCCGATCGCTTCAGTGAGTAAGCTGATGACGGCGCTGGTGGTATTGGACGCCAATCAGCCGTTCGACGAAATGCTGACGGTAGATATCAGCCAGACAAAAGAGATGCAGGGGGTCTATTCCCGCGTGCGTCTTGGCAGCGAAGCTACCCGCCACGACCTGCTGCTGCTGGCGTTGATGTCCTCGGAAAACCGGGCCGCCGCCACGTTGGCTCATCATTACCGCGGCGGTTATAAGGCGTTTATCACCGCGATGAATGCCAAAGCTCGCGCGCTGGGCATGATGCATACCTATTATGTGGAGCCGACCGGGCTGTCGACGGAAAACGTGTCTACGGCGCGTGATCTGACCAAGCTGCTGGTCGCCAGCCGACAATATCCGATGCTCAGCCAGCTGAGCACCACGCACGAGAAAATGGTGACCTTCGCTCATCCGGCTTATACGTTGCCGTTCCGTAATACCAACCATCTGGTCTACCGCCCGGACTGGAATATTCAACTGACCAAAACGGGTTTTACCAATGAGGCTGGCCACTGTCTGGTGATGCGAACCGTCATCAATCAGCGGCCGGTGGCGCTGGTGGTATTGGATGCTTACGGTAAATATACCCACTTCGCCGATGCCAATCGGCTGCGTAACTGGCTGGAAAGCGGCAAGGTCAGCCCGGTGCCGCCCGCCGCGTTAAGCTATAAAAAACAAAAGGCGATTGCCCAAAGCTCGCCTCAGCGGTCTTCCTCCGAGATCGCGTTGACGTCGGCGGAGTAGTCTCCGCCGTTCGGGCGGTCGGCGTTATCAGCCGACCGTGCGTTCATCCTGCTCCAGCGTGCCGTATCTCGCCCATGTCGCTTCGTGCTCCTGCTCACGCCACGGTTCAAGCTGGGCCTGTTCCAGCCATTGCTGCATAGCCGGCAGCGCCAGCAGGGTGGTGTAATACTGCTTCGCCAGCGGCGTCAACGGCAGCCCATAGGTTCGGATGCGAAAGACTACCGGCGCGAAGAAGGCGTCGACCGCGCTGAACTGCACACCGGCCAGGAACGGTCCCTTGAACCGGGTCAATCCCTCTTCCCACAGCTGATTCACCCGCGCGACATCGCGCTGCAGCTCCGGCGTAATCTCATGCAGTTTGACGCGAATACCGCAGTTCATCCCGCAGACTTCGCGCAGGGTGGGAAATCCTGAATGCATTTCCGCCGAGGCGCATCGCGCCCACGCTCGCGCGGCGACGTCATCTGGCCAGACATCCGGATGACGTTCCGCCAGATATTCCACAATAGCCAGCGAATCCCACACGGTGAGATCGCCATCGACGAGACAGGGCACCTTACCTGACGGCGAAAATGTCTTGAAAGCGGGCTGACTGATACCGGGGGAAAAAGGCACCAGCGTCTCCTCGAACGGGATATCCAGTTCTTGTAACAGCACCCACGGGCGTAGTGACCAGGAAGAATAATTTTTATTGGCGATATAAAGCTGATACATGGCGGAGCCTCACAGGCAGATAGCGTTCAGATTTGGGGTATCGGTGCTGCGGGTGGAGTGAAACCGGAATTCACTATGCCTCACGCCCGCAGACTACACAATGCGCCAACGGGCCGTTCGGGCTACATCAGGCGAGGATCACCTGTTGGCAGATGTCTTTCAGGGCGGAATAGTCGCGGTTGAATTCGGCGGCGGCGTCAGTGACTACCATATCAATTTGTGACATCGGGGCATAAACCACACGGCTGGTGACCCCGATCTTGGTGTGATCGGCCAGAATAATGGCGGTCGTGGCAAATTCGATCATCGCGCTCGCAATCGCCGCCTCGGTGTGAGAGAAGCTGCTGGCGCCCGCGGCGCTGGAGATGCCGACCGGCGACATCAGGCGACATCGGCCCGGTAGCGTCGCAACTCGTTGGCCGTTTGCGCGCCGATGGTGGCCTGGATGGAAGCGCCGACGTGGCCGCCCAGTAGAATCACCTCGTGCAGTAGACGGTCTTCTGCTTCCTGCGCGGTCAGTTTGAGAGCGACGTTCAGACTGTTGGTGATGATGGTCATCCCCGGCATGGACAGCAGCTCCTCAGCGAGCAGTGTGGTGGTGGTGCCGGCATCGACGAAAATGGTTTGTCCCGGCTGAAGCTGCTGCACCGCCGCGCGGGCGATGGCCTGCTTCTCTTTTTCACGCACCGTACGGCGTACCGATAAAGGCGGCTCCGGCTCGGGACCGGTGGCGACGATCCCGCCGTGGACGCGTCGCAGCATTCCCCGGGCTTCGAGTTTAAGAATGTCTCGCCTGACCGTTTCGCGTGAAACGCCGAGATGTTGAATAATCTGCTCTGTACTGACCCGGTTTAACGTCGACAGTAATGCACGGATACGGTGCAACCGCGTTTCTTCTAACATGAGATTCTTTTCCTGAGGGTAATACACCCACTAATGGTGTTAACAATAGGCGGTGAGCTTCCGCTATTGCGCCGGATAAGCCATAGGGAACGCCGCGTAAAGCGCCGTCCGGCGGCCGCACAATATCACTTAAGGCGCATTTTCACTCCCTTATTGCCGAATTCCTGTGGCCGTTTTGCCGGCTGTCCGAGGTGCAATGAGGAGTCTATGGAATAGGGCTGTGTGTTTTTGTGCGTATTTGGGGGTTTCGTGTCGAAGGCTGTGCGTAAAAACGTCCCCGGTGTATCAATCATATAGCCGTCGTGAATCATACACGTTGATCCTGACTTAGGACAAATGCACAAACCAAGCGTAGTTTTTCTGTGTGTTAAATTCAAAAAAGCAGATGCGAAGGCGCGTCGCCGTGCATTCACTGGCACCAAAATAGTGCATATTTTTGCGTTTGTGTATTTTATTGCTTTTGGTATACAGTGGCTTCCACCGGATCGTGCTAAGCGGCTCTGCAGCAGGCGGCGTTCACCTGATCCACCGTTCATTTTTCAGGGGAGTAGTTATGGCGACACGTTCAACCATCATGGATACCAACAGCTTTCGGGCGGAACACGCCGACGCGCTGAGCCAGGATATCCGCCAACTTACCGAGAAACGCAGCAAAGTGCTCGGGGAATCCTACCGCCTGTTCTACCGTAATCCAGTGCATCTGGTCCGCGGCGAGGGCCAGTACCTGTGGGATGCCAGCGGCAAACAGTATTTGGATGTTTACAACAATGTCGCCAGTATCGGCCATTGCCATCCCGCCGTGATTGCGGCGGTGCAAGAGCAGATGAGTCAGTTGAATACCCATACTCGCTACCTGCATGAACGCATTCTGGACTACACCGAAGACTTGCTGACGACCCTGCCGCCCGACATGACCAAAGCGATGTACATGTGTACTGGCTCTGAGGCCAACGATCTGGCGATCCGCGTGGCGCGCGCCTACAGCGGCGGCACCGGGATTATCGTCAGTCAGGAGGCATATCACGGCACCAGCGACTTGACCTCCGGCGCGTCTCCCGCGCTCGGCAGCGGGCAGCCGCTGGCGGCCACTACGCGCTTGGTGCCTGCGCCGGATCGCTACCGGGTGAATGCGCCGGATCTCGGCATCTGGTTCGCCAACGAAATCCAGAAACAGATCGATGATATGGCCGCTCACGGCATCAAGTTCGCCGGTTTTCTGGCCGACTCGATCTTTTCATCGGACGGCGTCTTGCCGGACCCGGTGGGTTTCCTTCAGCCAGCCATCGACGTGGTACACGCCAACGGCGGTATTTTCATCGCGGATGAGGTTCAACCGGGATTTGCCCGCACCGGCGACACGTTCTGGGGTTTTGCGCGCCACGGCGTCGTGCCGGATATTGTGACGATGGGGAAACCGATGGGGAACGGCATTCCGGTCTCCGGGCTGTTTGCGAAGGCTGACGTGCTGGCCGCGTTTAGCGATGAGATCCCGTATTTCAACACCTTCGGCGGCAACCCGGTGTCGATGGCCGCTGCGCAGGCGGTGCTGAAAGTGATTCGAGACGAAGGGTTGCAAGCGCACAGTAAAACCGTTGGTGCGCGCCTCAAGCAAGAGCTGGCCACGCTGGCGCAGCGTCACGAGTGCGTCGGCGATGTACGCGGCGCGGGACTGTTCATCGGCTTTGAACTGGTCAGCGATCGGGAGAACAAAACGGCGGACAAACCGCTGGCGCTCGCGGTGATCGAACACCTGCGCGAAGAGCGGGTGCTGACCTCCGTCGCGGGGCCTTACGGCAACGTCCTTAAGCTGCGCCCACCGTTGGCATTCCAGACGCAAGACATCGACTGGCTGGTGGGCGCGCTGGATAAAGCGCTGACGCGGGCTCGTCGTTAATCGACCACGGTATCCTTTCTGAGTGTGTCGCCTGTCATCAGTCAGGCGACACATTTTTTTACGTTCTCTTCATGCACACTTCCCCGCCTATTACACGTTGTTTTTTCGGGTAAATTCTCCTATTTATTCGACAACCCGATAAAATTTCGTACTGAAATCAACTATGATTAAGCGCGGAAAAACCGCATTGTCCACAAGGTAGCTACGCTGGAACATCGCCTCTGATCGTTCGGGAGGAAAAGCCGATGACTCCTCTGTCCCCAACCGTATCCTGAGTTCTGGCACGCGTGACTGAAACGGGATTGATTAGGTCCGTAAACATAATGAAATGGCTGACTTCACTGACGATTGCAATGGGAATTGCTTGCCATCCCGCCGCCGCACAGACGACGGCGTTGACGACACCTCCGACCGCCTTAACCGCCTCTTCGCAACAGCGTGATGCCTACGTCAACGATCTGCTGAAGAAAATGACGCTGGAAGAGAAGATCGGACAGCTTCGCTTAATCAGTGTCGGCGCGGATAACCCGAAAGCCGCCATTAAAGAGATGATTCGTCAAGGGCAGGTCGGTGGGATTTTTAACACCGTCACGCGCCAGGATATCCGCGCGATGCAGGATCAGGTGATGCAGCTCAGCCGCCTCAAGATCCCGCTCTTTTTCGCCTACGACGTGGTACACGGCCAGCGCACGATCTTTCCGATCGCGCTAGGGCTGGCGTCAAGTTGGGATGAGGCGGCGATTGCTACCTCCGCGCGCGTTTCCGCCTATGAAGCGACCGAGGACGGCCTCAACATGACCTGGGCGCCGATGGTCGACATCACCCGTGATCCGCGCTGGGGACGGGTATCGGAAGGGTTCGGCGAAGACACCTGGCTGACGGCGGACATCGCACAGATCATGGTCAAAGCCTTTCAGGGCGATGATTTGACGTCGCGTCATTCGCTAATGACCAGCGTCAAACACTTTGCGTTGTACGGCGCGGTGGAAGGCGGACGGGATTACAACACCGTCGACATGAGCCCGCAGCGCATGTTCCAGGACTACATGCCGCCTTACAAAGCGGCGATTGATGCGGGCAGCGGCGGCGTAATGGTCTCGCTGAACAGCATTAACGGCGTACCGGCCACGGCTAACCGCTGGCTACTGAAAGAGTTATTGCGCGACCAGTGGCACTTCTCGGGGATCGCCGTCAGCGACCACGGCGCGATTAAAGAACTGATCAAACACGGCGTGGCGACCGACCCGCGCGATGCTTCGCGCATTGCATTGCAGTCCGGGATTGGTATGAGCATGAGCGATGAGTATTTCATCCGCTATCTGCCCGAGCTGGTGAAAACGGGCGCGGTCAGCCAGAGCGACATTGATGACGCCTGCCGTCAGGTGTTGAACGTCAAATACGATATGGGCTTGTTCCAGGATCCGTACCGTCATCTGGGCGCAGCAGAGTCTGACCCGCCGGACACCAACGCGGAAAGCCGTTTACATCGGACGGAAGCGCGTGACGTCGCTCGTAAAAGTCTGGTGCTGTTGAAAAACCGACTCAATACCTTACCGTTGGCTAAAAGTGGCACCATTGCCGTGATCGGACCGCTGGCGGATAGCAAACGCGACATCATGGGCAGCTGGTCGGCCGCCGGTGTCGCCGCACAGTCGATTACGGTGTATCAGGGGATGCGCAACGTCGTCGGCGACAAGGCGCGTTTGCTGTATGCCAAAGGCGCGAATGTGACCGACCATGCGGGGATCGTCCAATATCTCAACCAGTATGAAGCCGCGGTGAAAATGGACCCGCGTTCCCCGCAGGTCATGCTGGATGAAGCTGTGAAAACAGCGCAGCAGGCCGATGTCATCGTCGCCGTTGTCGGCGAAGCGCAGGGGATGGCGCACGAGGCATCCAGCCGTTCCAATATCACGCTGCCGGACAGCCAGAAAACGCTGATCGACGCGTTGAAGAAGACCGGCAAACCGCTGGTGCTGGTGCTGATGAACGGGCGGCCCCTGTCGTTGGTGCGCGAGGATCAGCAGGCGGATGCGCTGCTAGAAACCTGGTTCAGCGGCACCGAGGGCGGCAACGCCATAGCCGATGTGCTGTTCGGCGACTACAACCCGTCCGGCAAGCTGCCGATGTCGTTCCCACGTTCGGTGGGGCAGATCCCGATTTACTATAACCACCTGCCGACGGGCCGCCCTTACACCCCGGAGAATCCCGGCAAGTACACGTCGCACTATTACGACGAGGCTAACGGGCCGCTTTATCCCTTCGGCTATGGGTTGAGCTACACCACGTTTGACGTTTCCGACGTGCGTCTGTCTCGTCCGGTCATGCCGCGCAACGGCACGTTAACCGCGTCCGTCAGCGTGAAAAATACCGGCAAGCGGGCGGGGGAAACCGTCGTGCAGCTGTATCTGCACGATGTGGTGGCCTCGGTAAGCCGCCCGGTGAAAGAGCTGCGGGGATATCGCAAGGTGATGTTGCAGCCGGGTGAAACGCAGACCGTCAGCTTTACGGTGACGCCGCAGGACCTGATGTTCTACAACATGCAACTGCGGCAGGTCGCCGAGCCGGGCGATTTCGATGTGATGATTGGACTGGATTCACAGCGGGTGAAAAGCCAGCGTTTCAGGCTGCTTTAACCCTACATACGGCGGCCGGGGATGGCTGCCGTAAAAACCGTTGCCCTGAATGCCTGTCTGGATTCAGGCAACGTCGTTATGAAGGAAAGGGCGCCGCAAAGCGTCTTACGGTTGGCCGCTGCGTGACCGTCAGGCTCCGGAAGTGAGAACGATATAGCCGACCAGCATGACCCCGCCAATTCCCCCGAGCGCGCACAGTCCAAACACGCCGATGGCGCATAGTTTGCGTAACTTCATCCGTTTATCCTTTTATATGTCCCCTGCGATTATAGATTTTCAGCCCGGGGATACAAGCTGACGGCTTGTGTGGGCATCTTTCGTCGCTGAGACAGTGGCGATAGTGGCAAGCGCGTTGAGGAGGCGTCGTCATCGGAACAGCAGATATCCGCCCAATCCAAACAGGACGATTCCCGCGCCGCGTTCCAGCCAGCCTATCGATCCCGCCAGACGGCGTTGCAGCGCGGGGCGGCCAATCAACATGGCGATAGACAGATCCCAGACCAATACCACCAGCACCATCCATGTTCCGCTGACTGCCTGTTGCAGCCGGGTTGCCTGTGGGCCGAGCAACGTCGTCATCAGGCTGAGGTAAAACAGCATGTTTTTCGGGTTCAGCAGGGCGGAGCCGAGCCCCAGCGCCAGTTGGCGCAACAGTCCGGGGCACCCAGACGACGTGTTGGCACGTGGCAAATTCACGTTGCCTTTGGAACGCATCAGATGAAAGCCAATCCAGAGCAAATAGAGCGCGCCCGCCACTTCGACGAGTTGAAACCATCCGTATGATTGCTGCAAGCCGGTCCAGCCTAGCGCCGCCAGAACAATATAGAGGGCATTGCCTAACGCAATGCCGACACAAATACCCACACTGCCGCAGAGGCGAAAGCGTATGGCATATGCCGAGATCAGAAAGAAGTCCGGACCGGGGCTTAACAACGCCACGAAGTGCGCCAGGGCCAGGGCAGGGAAATGCTCGGGAAACAGAGTGTTAATCATAGTGCGGACCGCGTTGAATCAAACCGGCGGCCAGTCTAGAACACGGTGGGGACTAATTATTGTGAAAAATTGATCGCGCCTGACGGTATTGGCCCGGGGTGGCGGCAGTGAAGTTGACAAAGGTATGGTGGAAGTGACTTTGGTCGCTGAAACCGCAGGTATAACCGGTGTCTGCCAGCGGCACGCCCTGACGAATCAGGATTTTGGCATGTTCGACGCGGGCGTTGTTGAGATACGCCATGGGCGTCATACCGGTGTCTTGCCGAAATCGGCGCAACACGGTTTCCGGGCGCAGCGCCAGCTCTTGCGCCAATAACGTCAGCGAGGGCGCGTCCTGAAGGTTTCCCCGCAATCGCCGCTGTACATAACGGGTAGCGTCGGAACACGCGGATGTATCGATAGCCGACGCCACGCGGGGATGACACAGGACGGCGAACAGGCGTTGCAGATTGTGCTCAATCCCGGCCAACTGAGAGGCGTGAAGACGGCGAATTATCTGCATAACCTGTTGAAATAGCACCGCGGATGAGTAAGTGACAATGTCACCATTGAGTTGATCGCTGTCAAAACCGGCCAGTGTAAGCTGACGCGCGCACCACGATGCATCGAGATACAGCATATGATAACTGCGGGTTTTCCCCGGCAGTGGATGACAGCTATGCGGTCGTTCCGGCGGGATCACGATCACATCCCCCGCGTTGAGCAAATAGGTGTTTTCGCCTGAGTGGCACTCTGTGCTGCCGTCCTCAAGACAGCCGATGGACAGCTGCGCATGGCTATGCATTTTATACGGCTGACGGCTCTGCCAGGTGGAACGGCACTCCAGAAACGGCAATTGGGGTGAAAACCAATAGCGCTGTCGCAGGGTTCGAATCGGGGGCATGGGCAGTCAGCAAGAAAAATGAACGGGTTCATCAACCTAATTCGTTTTCGCTTTTTTGTCGAGCCGCGTCGCGGCATTATAGGCTGACGCAGGGGGGAGGTCTGTGGGACAATACGGGCCGAATGAAATCAGATGTTGAGTAGGCATGACCCTTTCCCCCGCAATTAAACAGCAGATAGGCCAGTGGTATAAGGCCTTGCAGGAACAGATCCCCGACTTCGTTTCACGACCGCCCCAGCGGCAGATGATCGCCGAGGTCGCGCGCACGCTGGCGGGCGATTATCCACGTCATTTGGCGATAGAAGCGCCGACTGGCGTCGGCAAAACGTTGTCATATCTGATCCCCGGCATCGCGGTGGGAAGAGCGGAAACCAAGACGCTGGTCGTCAGTACCGCCAACGTGGCGCTACAGGACCAGATATTCAGCAAAGACCTGCCGCTGCTGCGTAAATTTATTCCCGACCTGACCTTTACCGCCGCTTTCGGCCGAGGGCGCTACGTCTGTCCACGTAACCTGTCTGTGCTGGCGACCGACGCCGACGCGCAGGGCGATCTGTTGCTCTTTCTGGACGAGAAACAGGCGCCCTCCAGCCGGGAAGAGCAAGAGACCTGTGCGCAGTTGGAGAAAGATCTGCACACCGGGAAGTGGGACGGCCTGCGGGACCATCATCAGAAAACGCTCAGCGATGGGCTGTGGCGTCGGCTGAGTACCGACAAAGCCAACTGTCTGGGGCGCAACTGCCACTATTATCGTGATTGTCCTTTCTTTCTGGCGCGACGGGAGATTGAGGATGCGGATGTGGTGGTCACCAACCATGCGCTGGTGATGGCGGCGATGGAAAGCGACTCGGTTCTGCCGAGCGCCAAGAACCTGCTGTTGGTGCTTGATGAAGGCCATCATATTCCAGACGTCGCTCGCGACGCGCTGGAGATGTCGGGCGAGGTGACGATTGGCGCGGTGCAGCATCAGATGGATCAGTTCATCCAGCAGATGGGCGTTTGTCTGGCGCAGTTCTCCCCCAAATCGCCGCCGCGGCTGAGCCAACCGGACCGGCTGGCCGAACACTGCGCCGAAATTCGAGAGCTGATTCAGTCCTTTGAACGCATGAGCACGCTGTTTCTACCGGCTTCGTCACCTGCGGCGGATTACCGTTTCCCGATGGGGAAGTTGCCCGATGAGATGCGCGAGCTTTGCTCCCGCCTGTTCAAGCTGACCGACAGTCTGCGGGGACTGACGGAGTATATGCTCAACGATCTGGCGGAAAAAACCGGCAAGCATGACGTCGTGCGACTACATCAGACGATGCTGCGCATGAGTCGGCTGCTGGGGTACTTCGAATCTCAAAGCAAACTGTGGCGGCTCGCGGCGCTGGAACAGGCCTCGCAGGCGCCGGTTTCCAAGTGGCTGGTGCGAGAAGTCCGCGACGGTCAGCTTCATCTCTATCTGCACTGCGCGGGTATCCGCGTCTCGGATCAGCTTGACCGTCTGCTGTGGCGTAACTTGTCTCATGTGGTGATCACCTCCGCCACGCTGCGCTCGCTGAACAGTTTTTCGCGGCTTAAAGAGTTAACGGGGCTGGGCGAGGACGATGGCGATACTTTCATCGCGCTGGACTCCCCCTTCAATCATCGCGATCAGGGCAAGCTGGTGATCCCCAAGATGAGCTATGAGCCGTTGATGGCGCAGGAAGAGGATCACCTTGCCGAAATGGCGCGTTTCTTCCGCGCCGAGCTGAAACGCGATGCGCATAAAGGCATGCTGATGCTGTTCGCCAGCCAGCGCGCGATGCAGCAGTTTCTGACGCAGGTGACCGATCTGCGATTGATGCTGTTAGTGCAGGGCGACAAACCGCGTTATCGGCTGGTGGAACTCCACCGTCAGCGGGTTGAGCAAGGGCAAACCAGCGTGCTGATCGGACTGCAGTCTTTCTCAGAAGGGCTGGATTTGAAAGGCGAACTGCTCTCGCAGGTACACATCCACAAAATTGCGTTCCCGCCGATCGACAGCCCGGTGATCTTGACCGAAGGCGAATGGCTGAAAAGCCTGAAGCGGCACCCGTTCGTGGTACAGAGTCTGCCGAGCGCATCGTTCAGCCTGATCCAGCAGGTGGGTCGCCTGATTCGAAGCCATACCTGCTTCGGCGAAATCATCATCTACGATCGTCGCCTGTTGACCAAGGGCTATGGCGCCCAGCTGCTGGCCGCGCTGCCGGTCTTCCCCATCGAACAACGGGATATGCCCGCGCCCTGATTTTCCCTGTCAGCGCCGCTCGGACAGCCGCCGCGTATTCGCTCTGCGACGCGCGGCAAACGCTGCTCAACGCGATAAAACATGCTATTTTCACTGCAAACGATTCGTGTTAACGCTTGGAAACGTCATGGATTACACCAAAATTATTAAAGAGGTCGGGCGGGGAAAAAATCATGCCCGCGATTTGGATCAGGAGACGGCGCGCGCGCTCTATGAGGCGATGCTGAACGATGCCGTTCCGGAGCTTGAATTGGGCGGATTGCTGATCGCCTTTCGCATCAAAGGCGAGGCGGAAGCGGAAATGCGCGGTTTCTATCAGGCGATGGCGGCTCAGACGTTATCGCTGACGCCGCCGGTCGACCGTCCGCTGCCGGTGGTGATCCCCACCTATAACGGCGCGCGCCGACAGGCCAATTTGACTCCGCTGCTGGCGCTATTGCTGCACAAAATGGGGTTGCCGGTCGTGGTGCAGGGCGTGAGAACCGATCCGACGCGCGTGACCACGTGCTCCATCCTGCAAGAGCTGGGCGTGGCTCCGGCGGAGTCTCAAGACGAAGCGCAACGGCAGCTGGATCGCGGCGAGCTGGTGTTCCTGCCTATCGACGTACTGTGTCCGCCGATGGAGCGGCAGCTGAACATGCGCTGGCGGATGGGCGTGCGTAACAGCGCGCATACGCTGGCGAAAGTCGCCACGCCGTTTGGGCCCTCGGCCGCGCTGCGGCTGGCCAGCGTGTCGCATCCTGAATATATCGCGCGCCTCGGGACGTTTTTTGAAGATATCGACGGGCGTGCGTTGCTGATGCCGGGCACCGAGGGCGAAGTTTATGCCAATCCCCGCCGCTTTCCTGAAACCTATTTCATTCATCGCCAGCAGCAGCAACCGCTGCAGGCGCGGCAGGATATGCTTATCGAACGGTCGGCGTTGCCCGCGACCTCCGACGCGTCGCGACGGCGCAGTGGACGACCGCTTGTTTGACCGGAGAACAGCCGGTGCCGCAGGCCATCATCATGCAGCTGGCGTGTTGCCTGGTCGGCTGCGGCGAAGCTGAGTCGCTGACGTTGGCCGTGGACGAAGTGGTTCGTCGGTTGGCGGCGTAGTCGTCGGTCGTGGATGGTTCGGGCCTACGCGCTCGTGCCGTCGCCGTGTTCTATGCTTGAAAAAAACATCTTAAAGATTGGCCGTTTAATCACTGTGATTGGATGAGGTTGGCGCGGTAGCGGAAAGTGACTGCGGCGCCTGAGTCTGCATTGACGTAAAGGAGCAGCCATGCAGCAGATAGTGAAATATTTCAACGCGCTGAATCGCGATTATCTCGCCGTCCATCAGGCGAAAGAAGATCTGTTTTGGCAGCTGTATATGGGCATTGGCGACGACGATGTGGCGGCGCGCTTCTCTGCCGCAGAAAGCGCCTATAAGCGATTCATCGCCCAGCCGCAGAAACTGGCGGAGCTGCGTGAGCAGATCTCGGCGCTGGAAGCGTTACCGGAATCAGCGCAGCAGCAGGCGTTGCTGCACGGCCTGCAAGGCTGGTATCGCTTCTTCGACTGCAACGTGATTGAAGATCCGGAAGCACAGTCGCTGATGGAGGCGCTGATTGCGGCGGAAAGCGATTTGTACGCGCATCGTCAGACCTATCAACCCACACACCTGAATGCTGACGGCGAACGCGTTCCTGCGTCGTTGGGCGAGCTGCTGACCAATCAGGCGACGAACGATAACGAAAGCTATCGCCGTAGCTCGCAGGAGGCGCTGCGCGACCTGGAGCAGTGGCTGCTGAATAACGGCTTCCCTGAACTGGTGCGGCTGCGCAACCGCTTCGCCCGACAGATGGGCTATCGCAACTACTTCGATTACAAGGTGAACAAAACCGAGCGCATGACGCCGGAGCAGCTGTTCGCCATTCTTGACCGCTTCGAAGCCGAGACGCGCGAGGCTAATCAGCGCAGTCTCGAACAGCTGGCGACGGAAAAGGGCGCGGAAGCGCTGTCGCCGTGGAATATTCGCTACGCCAGCGCGGGCGACGTGACGCGCCAGCTCGATCCCTATTTTCCCTTCGCCGCGTCACTGGAGCGCTGGGTCGATAGCTTTAAAAGATTGCACATCGGTTTTAACGGCGCGGAGCTGAACCTCGATCTGCTGGTGCGGAAAGGGAAATATGAGAACGGCTTCATGCACCAGCCCGTGCCGCCGTTTGTGAATCAGGGTCAGTGGGTCCCGGCGCGTATCAACTTCACCAGTCTGGCAAAACCGGATCAGGTTGGCAGCGGAGCGCACGGCATCAATACGCTGTTCCACGAAGGCGGGCACGCCGCGCACTTCGCCAATATTCGTCAAAATGCGCCTTGTTTCGCACAGGAGTATCCGCCGACGTCCATGGCCTACGCGGAAACCCAATCCATGTTCTGCGACAGCCTGCTACAGGACGCCGACTGGCTGAAACGTTATGCCCGCAGCCGCAACGGCGAGACGATCCCCGACGCGCTGATTCAGGAAGATATCCGCACGCGTCAGCCGATGCGCGCCTTCAACGAGCGTCACATTCTGCTGGTGCCGTACTTCGAATGGCAGCTTTATCAGTGGGATGATGCGCAGCTGACGCCGGAGGCCATCACCCGGCTGGCGCGCGAAACCGAACAGCGCATCATTGGCATTGAAGGCAGTCCGCGTCCGACGATGGCGATCCCGCATCTGCTGTCGATGGAATCTGCCTGCTCGTATCAGGGCTATTTGCTGGCGCTGATGGCCGTCGAGCAGACGCGAGCCTTTTTCCTGAATCGCGATGGCTACCTGACGGATAACCCCGCGATCGGACCGGATCTGGCCCGCCACTACTGGCAGCCGGGTAACAGCGTCAGCCACGATGAGACATTGCGCAGCCTGACGGGCGAGGGCTTCAACCCCGATTATCTGGCTCAGGCCTGCACCATGACGGTGGAACAGGCGTGGCAGGAAGCGCAGGCAATGATGACATCGGCGGCGGCGCGCCCGCAGCCCGCGGCTGATTTTGACCTGCAGGCGCATATCCGCGTCGTGGACGGTGAACGGGTACTGGCGGATAATCGTCAGGGCGATGCGGCGATGTGTCAGGCGTTTGCCGCTGAGATCGAGCACGAGTACCCGGTCACGAAATAACCCCCAGCCCACTTCATCCTCACGCAATCCTGTACGGCAGCAATAGCTGCCGTAACAACCCGTCTCCCGTTCGGTGAGGCGGTCCTTTCCCGATGTTCTTAGAGCATTTACCCCATGTTGTAGGGCGTCGTTTCGTATGATGCCTGAATGTCAGCGCTGTCACGGAACGGTCACAATGACGATCTAGGCTGTCTGGCATGTGAATTTTCTGCGTTGTGTTTTGCCCGTGTAGGGAATGAACCGACCGTCCTTCTCTCTGAAATTCAAGGAAATATCATGCGTTACTCTTCTCTCTTCGTTGCCGTCGCCTGCGCCTTGACCATTCCTCACGCTCCCGCCGCCTTGCCCGAACCTACGCTGCACGTGGCGATGACGGAGGTGCAATCCACCACGGAGGCCAACGCCAGCCCGGAATACGTCGCTCTGGAAAAGAGCGCACAGCAACATTTACAGGACATGCTGCGCGGCCACGCGCAGACGCTGACCCGAGCGCAGTTGGATAGCGCACAGCAGGCATCGCCTCAGGCTGATACGGCATGGCTGAAAGCGGCAGGCTACGACTTCCAGAAGGAAGCGCGTGAACAAGACAGCATCACATTGCTGTCGGCGTTTAACTCGCTGACGCCGACATTGCTGCGTCAAAACCGCGCCACGGTGGAGCGTATCAATCAGGATGCGTCGGACGCACTGCGTCAGAAGGCACTGGTCGATGCGGAGAACATTCGCTATTTCTACGCGTTGGCGGAAGCGCTGGGACCCCGTTTGGGTAATGCCTTCATCGACGTTTATCAGCGTGGTGAGATGGGCAAAGCTGCTGCTTTGATCAAAGCCAGCGCCGTGAGCACGTCGCCCGCGAAGCAGTTCTATCACTATCCGCGTCCGTTTAAACAGCCGGGGAACGCGATTCATTTGGTCCCGGATACGGCGGTCGTCAATGATTCCGTGCCTTATACCGCGTCAGGCGACGCGTTCCCAAGCGGTCACACCAACAGCGGCTACAACGATGCGCTTCTGCTGGCGGAAATGTTGCCTGAACGGTTCGTTCCGCTGATTGACCGCGCGGCGACTTACGGTTACTCACGTGTCGTGCTGGGCGTGCATTACCCGCTGGATGTGATGGGCGGACGAATGACGGCGGAGCATCAGATCGCCACGCTGATGAACGATCCTGAATTCAAGAAGCTGTTCACCGAAGCCAAAACCCAGATGCGTACCGCGCTGGAGCAGGCCTGTGGCATGAGTTTGGCGCAGTGCGCCCGGCCGCAGGGTAAAGACGATCCCTACACTCATCCCGTTATGCGTCAGTTCTATCGCTTTACGATGAGCTATGGTCTGCCCGCGACGAAAGTGGCCGCACGGCCGGTCAGCGTGCCAAAAGGCGCAGAAGTGTTGCTGGAGGGTCCCTTGCCGGAGTTAAGCGCGGAGCAGCGTCGTGCGCTGATGGTGAAAACGGCGGAAGCTAATGGCTATCCGCTGTCGGGAAGCCGCGAGGGCAACTTCTGGCAGCGCCTGAACCTGCACGATGCCGTGCTGGCCAGCAAACAGTAATGACTCACGGACTTGTCGCATCGGCTATGTAGGAAATGAGTGAGGTAAGACAAACAGAACGTATCCTTGCGGATACGTTCTGTTTTTTTGGGCAGATTACGCCACGTGCTGTAGGAACTCGCGCAGACGTTCGCTAGGCGGATGGCTGATCAACGCATCCGGTTCTCCGTCTTCCGCAATACGGCCTTTATCGATGAAGATGAGGCGCGACGCGACTTTCTGAGCAAAGCCGACTTCGTGAGTGACGATGACCATTGTCATCCCTTCTTCCGCCAGATCTTTCATCACGGTCAGGACCTCGTGACGCAGCTCCGGGTCGAGCGCCGAGGTGGGCTCATCAAACAGCATCATCTTCGGTTTCACCGCCAGCGCGCGGGCAATCGCTACGCGCTGCTGCTGTCCACCGGAAAGCTCGGAAGGGTAGTGGTGCGCCCGTTCGGACAGCCCCACTTTTTTCAGCAGCGCCATCGCCTGCTTCTCCGCCTCTTCCTTTTTGATACCGCGAACGCGAATTGGGCCGAAAGCCACGTTTTCCAGCGCCGTCATCTGCGGGAACAGATAGAACTGCTGAAAGACCATACCGGCTTCCTGACGGATCAGACGTTCGTCCACGTTGGGATCGTTCACCTTTAACCCGTCGACCACCAGTTCTCCGCTGGTAATCTCTTCGAGTTTGTTGATGCAGCGCAGCAGGGTGGATTTCCCTGAGCCGGACGGGCCAATAATCACCACGACTTCGCCTGATTGATTTTCAGGTCGATATCATGGAGAACCTGTGTTTGCCCATAGTGTTTAGAAACGTTTTTAAATTCAATCATATAATTTTAAGTCTTCTTTCCAGACGGCGCAGAAGGAAGCTCAGCACCAGCGTGATAACCAGATAAATCACGGCGACCGCGCTCCAGATTTCCAGTGCGCGGAAGTTCCCGGCGATGATCTCCATCCCCTGACGGGTGAGTTCAGCGACGCCGATGACGATAAACAGCGACGTATCTTTGATGCTGATAATCCATTGGTTGCCCAACGGCGGCAGCATCCGACGCAGCGCCAGCGGCGCAACGACATAACGCAATGTGTCACGGCGAGACAGGCCCAGCGCCATACCGGCTTCCGAGAAGCCCTTATTAATAGACAAAACCGAACCACGCGTGATCTCGGCGATATACGCCCCCGAGTTGATCATGATGGTGACGACGGCGGCGGCAAATGGGTCGATGCGAACCGAGGTCAAGATCATCGGCAACGCGAAGTAGATGAACATGACCTGTACGACAATCGGTGTGCCGCGAATGATTTCGATAAACACCAGCGCGATACGGCTAGATATCCAGTTGCCGTAGACGCGAACGAACCCCGCGAATACGCCGATAATGACGCCTCCCAGCAGGCCCAGAACCGAAATCAACAGGGTCATTTTGGCCCCTTCCAGAAGAAGGGGCAGGGAAGGCCAAATGGCACTCCAATCAAACTGCATGAACTTTCTCCACAAACGAACGGCGATTATTTCGGTTCAGTACCGAACCATTTTAGATAGATAGCTGCATAGGTGCCGTTTTCACGCAGGGTTTTCAGCGCACCGTTCACACGTTCGCGCAAATCGCTGTTTTTCGGGAAAGCGATGCCGTACTGCTGGGCTTTGATGGAGTCGCCGACGGCTTTGAACTGGCCGTGGCCGGCGGTTTTGATGAAATATAGAATATTAGGCGTGTCGTGCAGTACCGCGTCGGCACGATTCGTGGCCAGCTCCATGTAGGCGTTGTCGATGTTCGGGAACTGACGCAGGCTTTTGGTTTTGATATTGGCTTTCGCATAGTCCACGGAACCGGTGCCGCCTTTGACCGCGACAATTTTGTCGGTCAGGTCTTGCTCGCCTTTGATCTGCTGATTATCGGCTTTAACCATGACCAGCAAACCGCTGTTGTAATAGCCGTCGGAGAAATCAATCGCCTGTTTGCGTGCGTCGGTAATGGTGATACCGGCTAACGCCAGGTCGATGTTGCGGGTCTGCAACGCAGGAATGATGCCGCTGAAATCCATCGGCTTCAGGGTGTAGTTGAGATTCAACTGTTTGGCGATGGCGTCCCACAGATCGATATCGAAGCCAACGTACTTATCGCCTTGCTTGAATTCAAAAGGAACAAACGCGGTATCGGTTGCTACGATCAGCGGTTTATCCGCTGCATGACTGCTAAAGCTACAGGCGAGCACAAGTGCGGCAACGGAAGCTTTAAGAAATGATTTCATGAGTTGTTTCCTATAAATACAGCTTTATTTCACTGTTTTTGAGGAGTGAGGCTGTTGCCGCGAGCGGTAATCACACAGCGCCGACAGCCGGTTTTGGAGCGGTACAGCCTGTGTTGTTGAACATAGGCTTTTTATGTGCACACTGCACCGATATCATTAACTTAATTGACTTGGAGTGACAACTATTGATTAGCGTGAGGGGCTAAATATTGGGGGTTTGAGGTTTTTTTTTGTACATCCTGGCGGGAAAAGCTTCAGGAAAAGAAATGTCAGCAGGGGAAGGCGTGGTGAACGCCAAAAACAGGCAGACCGCCCATAGGGGCGGTCTGATGCAGCATCAACAATGCCAAAAATTATTCGATATTGGATTCGATGAACCACAGGAATTTGTCCAGGTCACGAGAAGCGGCGGTCAGAATGTCTGCCGTATCTTCATCTTCAGTCTGAACAATACCTTTACGGGTTTCGTTAGCCACGATACCGTAACGTTCTGCCAGAGCTTTCAGGTGATCCTGCACGTTGTGAATATCGGTCGGGTAGCTTTTCAGCGAAGTATTCGCGTTGATAGCCTGTGTGGTGCCCAGCGCTACGCCGCCCAGCTGTACGACACGTTCTGCGATGGTGTCCAGATGGTCGACAACGGTTGTGCGGAACGTATCCAGCATTTCATGAACACCGATGAAGTTAGCGCCACGCATGTTCCAGTGAGCCTGTTTGGTGATCAGAGACAGGTCGGTGAAGTCGACAACCAGCTGGTTCAGCAGCTTGATGGTGGAAACTTTAATTTCGTCATCCTGATCGTTAAGCGTGTAACGTAGTCTGAAGAGGTGGGTTTTACCAGTTTAGCTGTACGCATAAGTGTTGCCCTCTTAATTTCATTAATCATTAGTATTGATGTTCAACGGGGATAATTATAGCAGCTCCGCTGGCTCCGTTTGTAAAAATTTGCCTATTGAACAGATAGACACTAACGTTAAAGTTTAATGACATCAAAATGTTATCGAAAATCACACGCATTCTCGTCGTCCGTATTTATCTAAAGCCCCTGTTTTTTATCAGCTATTTTATTTGCGATTTATCCTCCTCGCGTTGAAATAAAACCGTAAAGAAGATCGTAGGTTTTTCATCCCTTCATTCACGACGACAGCCAGTCGAGCGACTCTTTTCTGAAGTGTGTTTTTTGACGATTGCAGCTGACATGGTGGTGTCTCCAGTGGGCTAGCATTAAAAAACAGAAATACGCAGACTGGCCATATGGAAGAACAAACAAATAAGCCTCGGACACGGCGATAGTCCGAGTAGTAGGCATGAGAAAGATAATCCGGATAGAATAATTTTGTTGAAAAAGCGTTCGCAATGTAACAGACCGTTTTTGCGTGATTGTCGGGAAAGAACCATTGTGATAGTGGTAATGTCAGTGACGTGCTACCGCTTTTTAACCGCATGCTTAGAGGGTGAAGTAGAAAGGGCGACAGGAATTAATCACTCCGGACTAGGTTTATTTTTACTTCGGTACGGGTAGCACAAATTAAAAATCTCGCCAGCTTTGTGACTTATTTTTCTGCCATTTAATTTAGAAAAGTTGTTTTTCCCACTCGGGAAAACACTTTCGGAAAGTGATTGTACGAATAGTGAGCGCAAATAACTCAAAAAAAGAATAAAATCATTAATAGATAAATTATTTGCTAATCATTTACCATTACTGACTTTAATTTACGTATCTTTTGTGTAATGCAGTATTTTTTAGTGATGATAGTGCGAATAGGAATTTTCTGTTTTTTTGATTATCTTAAGTTTATGTTTTTATGACATGCTTTTATCCGTTAACTCAATGAATTTGAAGGGGTTGATGGGTTTAAGAAAATCCTTGTTACATGTTTAACCTAATTGAAAAGTATTTGAGGCTCAGCAACAACGTGGATTTGTTGTTATATTTATAGCGCTTTAATATTCTTTCATAAGAGTGATTCGAGGCTGTATATGAAAAAAATTGCGTGTCTTTCAGCTTTGGCTTGTGTTTTAGCCGTAAGTGCCGGTTCTGCGATGGCTGGCGAGAGTACTGTATCTGCAGGTTATGCCCAGGGTGATGCTCAAGGCGTTATGAACAAGCTGCCGGGTTTCAACCTGAAGTATCGTTATGAATTCGACAACTCCCCGGTGGGCGTAATCGGTTCATTCACCTACTTGCAAGACAGCAACACCGTTAATAATGTCTACCAGAAAGGGACTTATTACGGATTCAGCGTGGGTCCTGCTTTCCGCTTCAATGACTGGGCAAGCATCTATGGTGTTGTCGGTATGAGCAGCGCGAAGTACACCCACAATGCTGATAATGGTACTGCTAACGCCAAAAATGATGATGTTGGCGTGGTATACGGTGCTGGTCTGCAGTTCAACCCGGTTCAGAACGTTGCGCTGGACTTAGGTTACGAACAAAGCCGTATCCGCAGTGTGGATGTTGGCAGCTGGAACGTTGGCGTAGGCTACCGCTTCTAATCGTATCGAGACCTTGCCCCTTATAGGGGGTTAACTGTGTCTGTAAAATCCGCTCTTCGGAGCGGATTTTTTTATGTCTCATCACCATAGACCGTTAATCTTGTCGTCTCTTATAGTTATAGACCCCGGTATCTGCGCTTCGTTCCGTTATGTTGATGTAATCGTTTCATCTCACTTAGTCTGGGCGGGTGATATCGCCATGTCGTGTACATATCTTGCTGTCTGAACTCTCGCCTATACTTAAACTCAGACCTGTTTTTTTCTGGAGAGTTTCATGCCGTCGTCTCAATCTGTGACTCCGCAAATAGCGCAACAACTGCTGAAGATGGGGGCGGTACTGGTCGATATCCGCCTGGTTGATGAGTATGAGCGTGAACATATCCCTCACTCGGTGTCTTGCCCGATGGTATCGCTTAATGCGGATAAACTGCACGAGATCCTGTCAGGCGCGAATAGCGTGATTTTTTTGTGTCTATCAGGGATGCGATCTACTCAGCACCGCGCGCAATTGACTGAGGCGGCGGGAGCGGCTCAGGCCTATCTGCTAACCGGCGGATTACAGGCATGGAAACGTGCCGGTCTGCCCATTGTGAAAGGGAAGCGACCGGCGATGGATATCATGCGACAGGTTCAAATTGTCGCGGGGAGCACGGTATTGGTGGGGGTGATCTTAGGCCAGATACTGAATCCGGTCTTTTATTGGGTCGCCGGATTGGTCGGGGCCGGGCTGATATTTTCTGGACTAACTGGCTTTTGTGGTTTGGCTCGTTTTCTTATGCGCATGCCGTGGAACCGCGAACGCTAGGCATGACATACAGAACGATGACCGGAGCCTACTCTTCAAGTAAAGAACAGAGGCGACGGTGATGCCATTGTTTTTGTGTATTTCACGTGAAGTTATATTTGAAGTAACGTATTGGAATACAGAGAAAAAGAGAATAAAAATGGCGATCCTTTTAAAAGCCGTACTAGGCGCACTGGTTGTTGTGCTGATCGGACTGTTAGCGAAAACACGTAATTATTACATCGCCGGACTGGTGCCGCTTTTCCCGACGTTCGCTCTTATCGCTCACTATATTGTAGGTTCCGAGCGTGGATTGGAGGCGCTGCGTTCTACTATTCTGTTCGGTATCTGGTCCGTTATCCCTTACCTGATTTATCTGATTTCGCTCTACTATTTCACCGATACAATGAAGTTGGCGCAGGCGCTAGCGGCGGCCGTCGTGTGTTGGTGTGTTTCTGCGGCGGTGTTGATCAAGATTTGGAGCTGGTACCACGGGTTGTGATCCTCTGTCAGCCCGTTTAAACGGGCAGGGCATTGCATCACCATTCCCAGGGGAACCATTCAGAGGTCATCAGATACATGATGACCTCTGCAATAACGACGATAGTCAGCAAGAGAATCAATTTTTTCCTCCACAGCCAGTCGCTTAATGACATGAATCTTCACCTCTCGTTCTCATCACGATGCACTTCACTTCGCACCACACTCTGTTAGGTATAGCGTATCAGAGGATGTGCTTGGTGTAGGTCGATAATTGATGGTTTCTCCTTATCTATGCGCTATGCGCTATGCGCTCATTGCCGATTAATTGAGAAGAGAAATCGTGTGCAGATTAAAAATAAAACAGTCTCGAAAAAGATTATTTTTCCGGAATGAAATATGCCCGTTAGTATTTATTTGAAAATAACACTTGCTTAACTTTTTGGTCCATGCGTTAATGCACACATCGGTTTGGCATACAGACCTTATGTAAAGCATTTTAGTAAAGCAGTTCTCAGTTCAAGCGTTATCCTATCTAGATACCTCTTTTCCGTGAGTCTCCTCCTAAGCGCCTATAAATAATTTCTGCTAACAGACCACGTTCGTCGCTTTAATGCGACCTGGAAAATAAAGGAAGTATCTATGTCTGATAAAATGACTGGTTTAGTAAAATGGTTCAACGCTGATAAAGGCTTTGGTTTCATCACTCCGAGCAATGGTAGCAAAGATGTGTTCGTTCACTTCTCTGCCATTCAGGGCGATAACTTCAAAACGTTGTATGAAGGCCAGAAAGTTGAATTCTCCGTTGAAAACGGTGCAAAAGGTCCTTCAGCTACCAACGTTGTTGCTGAATAATCTTTTTTAAAAGTTGATGTTGTTTACGATAGCGATGAAGGGAATGCCCGGAGCAGTTAAACAACATTAACTGAAATAGTGAATAGCGTATAAATATCATTAAAAATATTCTTAGCGTTATTGACTAATTTCAAAAAAAACGCCTCACATCGTAATTGATGCGGGGCGTTTTTTATTTCTGATTCGGTAAGAAAATGGTTCATCAATTCTCGACTTAAATAACGGCAATTTATCCCCACACGATCGCCGCCCACCGGAATAGTAAAAGCACGACGACAATCAGTATTAGTGTCAGAACCATCTTCCCGTGTTTCTTGGCAAGTAATCGAGACATACGTTCTCCTGATTTTTGATGGTGAATGGAGTCTGAATTCGAGTCCTTTTCAATAATTCTCCGTTCATTTTAGTCACAATCTCAATGCTAAAGAGCGGATGGCAAAATATATTTCATGCCACTTTCTCGGTAGTACGATGTACCCACCGACACAAAAAACCGGAATGCGCTGTTCACCCGAAAGAAATCTGTTAACCGATCGCTACCTGTTATCGCGCCGGACCTACTTGGACAAGGCGATTCCGATAAACCGCAAGCTGGCTGCGATATCGAATCTCTGGCGGGGAAGGCGCAAGCTTTTATGCAAAAGCTAGCTATCGATCGCTATTACCTTGCCGCTCACAATGTGGGAGCCTGGGTGGCGTGGCCTTATGCGATATGCTATCGCGATCAGGCCATCAAACTGGCGTTGTTTGATGCAGATATTCCGGGCATTACTTTACCTGATGCATTCCCTGTAACGCCGGATAAAGCATGGAAAACCTCGTATTTTGCTTTTCATTTATTACCGGATTTGCGGGAAGCGTTAATCAACGACCGCGAAGCCCTTCGTCTGGAATGGTTCCTGCGGCGTAAAACAGCCAGTCCTATTGCTTTCAGCGACGAAAATATACTCGAGTATGTGCGGTTGTTACGGCAAAATGGCGCGCTACGGGCCGGACTGGCTCTGTATCGCGAAGTCACGAGGTCGGCTGAGCAGAATAGGGCACTGGCGCTTTATTTCCGTTAAGGCTGTCGGTTCAACGTTGATGCCTGTTGCATCGGCTGAGAACAAAGGTAATTCACTTGTGGCGCAAGGAAAGAGATTATTAGGGCTTAATTGCGGGGGGGATGGGTTTTGTATGAGTCGGGATGCACACTCCTGCGGTGTGAAAAGCCCGGAAGACCTTTCACACCATAGCATTGGTTACCACATCAAATCATCGGGCACTTTGAAATCAGCGTACGGATCTTCTTCGTCCTGCTCTTCCTGACTGAGCGCGGTGTTTAATACGATGCTGCTTGCATCCCGTTGAGCGATTTTATCGGCAACACTGGCGGGGATGATGGCATATTCGCTTTCGCTACTCGTGTCTTTTACCAAACGAGCAATGGCGAGGCGACCGCTAATCAGCTGAGATTGCGTCAGCTTATCCACTACTATTTTCTTGATTAAACTACCATCTGTGAAGTTGAAGCCAATATCGCCTCTCGAAATAGTGATTCGGTTCATTTCAATCAGCTGCTTGACCTGAGCCTTGTATTCTTTAGATAGCGCCGCCTGTTTCTGCTGTTCACTCAGCTGCTTGTCACGTTCAAGTTGGGCTTTTTTATTTTCTTCCACCGCCGCTCTGGCTTCACGAGCCTGAACCCGTGATTTTTTAGCCGTTCTTTGAACTTTGGCCATTTTTTTGCTGGTCACTAATCCCGCTTTCAGCATCTGTTCTTGTAAGGTGAGTTTGGTCATTTTCTTTTCTAAATTCGTTAAATAATGTTGGGATTATACCTGTAAATTTAGGGGCTGTATCAGGTTGCAGGCCATACATTACTTTGAGGCGTGGGTTCGAAAGGGGCGGAGATCACGAGACATCCTCCATAGAAATGTGCGCGGGAGCGCTGTATAAGCGCAGAAAGCCGTTCTGGCACCAGCTTTGAACGTTAGGCTGAGGTTAAGCAAGGAGAGGCACGCTAAAAGCATTCATCGGGCTGCGATACGACAGCAGACTCCGTTGTCACTTTAGGTATTCCCCATGCCGAAACCCAGTCTACGGATTACGCGAGATTCGGCATGGATTATTTCAGACCTTGAGCAATTTCACCGTGGCATCCACGTCAATCTCATCTTCCGTGAAGATTAACGTTGAGCCTGAAAAGTAGTGATCGCGAGTTTTCTCAGCGTACGCATTTCTCCGGGCTGTGCGGCTGATTTCGGCCTGATACATCCCATCAGCGCTCCCACAGAGAGCACGGTGTTTTCTTTATCGATGCGGGTGTCGGCAGGCACTTCTTCGCTGTAAACCAGGAAAGACTTGATCGAGGTGAGCTTCACGCGCTCGCCGGCGATATAAATATATTTACTTTCCGGGATAACCTTCACCGCATAGGCCGACAACCCTTTGTTATTCGTTGTAGGCTCGAAAGTGACAGCCGCATCTTTTTTGATCAGGTCAGGGTTGGCGACTTTGATGACATGAAAATAACGGTTATCCCCGTTCTCATCTTGGATAAATCCAAAGCCTTTATCTTTAAACCAGGTCGTTATTGTTCCATTCATCGCCATTACCGCCTACTTAATCGTTTATCTACTCTATTTTTACAGCGCGCAGTGTAAAGCACAATGCCGGCGCAGACTATGCCTTTGGCGTCAGTGTCGATGATAATTTTGAGCTAGGCCAAGAGGGGGAGATTTTCAGCAGTAGGGTGAACGGCGATGAATCGATTTCGCTTTCACCTTGTTGGCAGGGAGGCGATGCCTCAAAACGTGCTGAGCTATGCGTTTTCAATGCAGAAGCTAAGTCACCGATACGTGAAATTAGCGATGTAAACATAGAAGTCGCTAATTTAATAAATTGCGGGTTGTTCAACGACATATGAATGTATCTTTTTTTCACTTCCTCTATATCCACTGAAAGCGGTTTTTTGAACATCCGTTTGCATGAATATTAAGGATATAAGTCATAGACTGATTTAATCGTGTTGCGGCCTCACTTTTATCGGTTCTTTTCTATCTAAAAAACGGTTTACTGGAGATGACAACAAGCTTCGTTTTTACAGCGTGTCTTGCCATGATACTCATCACCTCGCAAAGCTGGCACGAAGTCAATCAGGATGAGGCGTGAACATCTTGAAGAGGCACTTTGGGGTTGGCGGCAAAGCCAGAAGAATTCCGTTAGCTAACGCTCGCAGGCGCGGTGCAAAATCAACCGCTGAGGGGTAAAACCGTCGGTGAATTTTACCATCATTTTACCATAGTTTTACCATAGGCAAATTTCAGGCGAAAAAAAACCAACCGTAAGAGGTTGGTTTTTTTAGGGATTTTTGGTCGGCACGAGAGGATTCGAACCTCCGACCCCCGACACCCCATGACGGTGCGCTACCAAGCTGCGCTACGTGCCGACGTTGTGGAGGCACATATTACCGTTTCCAGATCTGAATGCAATAGCTGAACGTCACGACTGCTTTAGATTTAGGCAGTTAGTTGGCTATGAATCGCCTTTCGTCCGTTAACACCTGCAACAGCAGACCCAATTCCGGTTTCTCTGAGGTCAGCTCGCGACCTTCCTGATCGAAGGTTCGGTAGCTGCCGTGCGTACCCAGCAAAATAATGTGTTCCGGCGTCGTAATAGACAGCAAATCGTCGCTGCCGTTAGTCAGCCAGGCGTTGCGTCTTTCTGCCGTAAACAGGTCTTCGCCTTGAGAGAAATCTTTCGCTGGGGTCTGTACGTGCAGCAAACGCTGCATCAGAGTTGTCATGACGTCCTTATGGTCCGTCATCTTGCTGATGGTCTGCGCTGGCGTACCCGGCCAGTGAACCACCAATGGCACCTGATAAAGCGAACGCGCCATTGGCATCGGCATATTATCCATCAGGTTAGCGGGCGTGCTCTGAGCGGCAGTTACGACGACGACGGTGTTATCCAGCTGGTTCTTGTCGCGTAAGCCATCGAGCATCCGCGCAATCTGTCGATCCAGCGTCGCGTTATCCTGACGATAGCGGCGCTGCTGCTCGGACGTCGATTGATTCGTGTTGACGTTATGATTCAATTCAACGTAAGAGAACCAACGGGCGCCTGACGGGTGTCCGTCCAGCCATTTCAGCCATTGAGTCGCGATCGCGTCAGTGCTTTGCGGAGCGGCTTCCGGCAACGAGAAGTCAGAGAGCAGAGCCTGTCGATAAAGCGGACTGCCGAAACCCGACGATGAGAACAGACTGAACTGGTAACCCTGCTGCCCAAGCGCACCGATCAGCGCCGATGGCTTGCTGCTGGCCAGAATGCCGTCCATATACGTACTGGAGATGCCATAAAAGAGGTTGAGCAGTCCTGCATTGGGTTCGCTGCCCGCGCTAAGATGATGGCTAAAGCGGACGTTTTCTTCCGCGAAACGCGCCAGATTAGGCATTGCCTGCGGCGTGTTCTCCGGCAAGCTGTCGACCACCACCAACAGCAGATTGTAGCCGCTGCCCGCGTCGCGGAAGGTGATGTCGTTCAGCGGATACTCGACGGACAACGCTTCGGGATTCCCCTGCTGCGTAAGTCGACGCTGGTATTCCTGCGCGTCAAGCAAGCCATGCTTCTCCAGAAAACGGCGAGCCGTCATCGGGTAAGACAGCGGCAGGTTAGAACGCTGCATGGTGATCGCCCGGTAGAAATTGGCATCGGCCCAAATGTACATCAGATGGGAGGCGCAGAAGGCGGCGATGAAGACCCCGGCAAGGGGCTTCCCAAAACTGCGCCGGTTCAGACTGCGCAGCTTCTGCCAGCTCCAGGTGCCGAACAGCATTTCGACCATGAAAATGATGGGCACGCTGATAAATAACAGCTGCCAGTCACGGGCCGTTTCGCTCTGGTCCGGGTTGGTGACCAGCTCCCATACCGTGAGATTGAGATGCAGATGGAAGCGGGTAAATACGGCGGAGTCTACGATAAGCAACGTCAATCCCGCTGTCGCCACCACCGCGGAAATCACGCGCAGCAAGCGCTGCGACATCACGAAAAACGTGAGCGGGAAGAGAATCAGCAGGTATATCGCAAACCCGATAAAGCTAAAATGGCCCAGCCAGCTCACCAGCGCATAAATGCGCCCAGTCAGCGAGGCAGGCCAGTCGGCAACAAACAGATAGCGGCTACCCAGTCCCAGACTGAGGAGAATATTGAAAAGAGCAAACCAGTGTCCCCAACTAATCATCTGGGAGACTTTTTCGCGGTAGCGCGGGCGGTTGGTTACCATAAAGAGATCGGCATCAGTGTGTGTTGTCAGCTTTTACCGAAGACTGCAGCGCTTCGGCAAAGGAACGCGCCAGCAGTTGGCGTTGGGCCGGAGCGACGCTGGTATTCAGCAGGTTTGTGACCATGTTTCCCAGCACCATCAAAGCAAGATCGGTCGGTGCGCGATGTTTTTCCAGAATATTGACCAAATCTGACAGCAGTTGTTCAACTTGTTCGTCACTATAACGGGATGATTGTGGCATAAAATGGTGATTCTCAGACGGTTAAAGTCGAACATATTACCGTATAGAGGCACCGTTTTCCGCACTTTTATTGCTTTAGACAATGTCAGTGGCGGGACGATGCGACCACGGCGGATAAGGTTGCAGCAACTACGCTGAGGTGCTTGAATACGCACCTTGCTAAGAGGAGAGTCTAACATGAGTCTGGATATCGACCAGATTGCCCTGCATCAGTTAATCAAGCGCGATGAGCAAACGTTGGATTTAGTGCTCCGCGATTCGTTGCTGACCCCCAACGACGCCGTAAATGAAATGATGGCCGAATTGCACCGGGTATACAGCGCGAAAAACAAAGCTTACGGTGTGTTTAACGAGCAAAGCGAGCTGGCGGATGCGCTGCGGGCCTGTCGCAAAGGCGATGAGGACTTCCTGGCATTTACCCGCGCGGCGACGGGCCGTTTGCGCGACGAACTGGCGAAGTATCCGTTTGCGGACGGCGGCATCGTGCTGTTTTGCCAGTACCGTTATCTGGCGGTGGAGTATCTGCTGGTAACTGTCCTGAACAGCTGCAGCAGCCTGCGCGTCAACGAGCAGCTGGACATCAGCAACACCCACTATTTGGACATCAACCACGCCGACATCGTGGCCCGCATCGATTTGACGGAATGGGATACCAACCCCGAATCCACACGCTATCTGACGTTTCTTAAAGGCAGGGTGGGACGTAAAGTCTCCGACTTCTTTATGGATTTCCTGGGCGCGGCGGAAGGGCTGGACACCAAGGCGCAGAACCGCGGTTTGCTGAAAGCGGTCGATGAGTACTGTGCTGAAGCGGCGCTGGATAAGAACGAGCGTCAGGAATACCGTCAGCAGGTTTACAGCTACTGCAACGAACAGCTCCAGGCTGGAGAAGAGATCGAACTGTCTTCCCTGTCGCAGGAACTGCCGCCTCTGGGCGACAAAACGTTGGAAGCCTTCACGACGGAACAGGGCTACGAGTTGGCGGAGAGCTTCCCGGCGGATCGCAGTACGCTGCGTCAGTTGACCAAGTTCGCCGGTAGCGGCGGCGGTCTGAGCCTCAATTTCGACGCGATGCTTTTGGGCGAACGCATCTTCTGGGATGCGGCGACCGATACGCTGACCATCAAAGGTACGCCACCCAACCTGCGTGACCAGCTGCAGCGACGACTGAGCGGCGGCGGCGATCGCTAACGTAACCGAATGACGGCGGGGCGTGTTCCGCTTTCGCCGTTGAGACTTATCGCCTTTCCTGAAAGCGCCGTTCCCCTTGGGTTCAGCGACAGGCGCGGCGTCGTGCCTGGTATTTTAATGGTATTTGTCACCCGGATGCTGACTGACTTATGATGACGATTCTGCATCCGTTTTCATGGCGTGAGATTCCCGTGCAATCTAACCTCAATATGCTGCTGGCGGTGTACGATCGTGCCGCTTTGATGCTGATTTGCCTCTTTTTCCTGACCCGAACGCGCCATTTCCGGCAGTTGTTGCAGCAGGATGAACATTCGCCGTTCGACCTGTTCGTCGTCACGGCGATTTTTTCCATGTTCGCGCTGTTCAGCACCTGGTCCGGCATTAATGTCGATGGATCGCTGGTGAATGTCCGTGTGGTGGCCGTGATGTCCGGCGGGATTTTGTTCGGCCCTTGGGTCGGCATCACCACCGGTATCATCGCCGGGTTACACCGTTATCTCATCGATATTCACGGCATCACGTCGGTGCCCTGTCTGGTGACCAGCATTGTGGCAGGATTTATGTCCGCCTGGATCCACCTGCGTATTCCCCGCAACAAGCATTGGAGCATCGGTATCGTCGGCGGCATGCTGTGCGAAACGCTGACCATGCTGCTGGTGGTGCTGTGGACGCGGCCTGTTGCGCTAGGCTTGGACATTGTGGCCCACATTGCGATCCCGATGATCCTCGGCACTGTCAGCATCGGGCTGATCGTCATGCTGGTCCGCAGCGTAGAGGGGGAGAAAGAGGCGATTGCCGCCCGGCAGGCGAAGCTGGCGCTAGATATCGCCAACAAAACGCTGCCGCTGTTCCGGCATGTGAATATCGAGTCATTACGTAAGGTGTGCGACATCATCCGCACCGACATTAACGCGGATGCGGTGGCGATGACCAACACCCAGCAGGTGCTGACTTACGTCGGCTACGGGGAGGAAAAATACCACAGCGGCGATCGCGACCTCAGCCCGACCACGCTCCAGGCGCTGAAAAGCGGAAAAATCATCATTAAAAATAACGATGAGGCGCATCGTACGCCGGAAATCCACTCGATGATCGTCATTCCGCTGCGGGAAAAGGGCAAGGTCACGGGGACGCTGAAGATTTATTACCGCCATGCCTACCGCATCACCTGGTCATTAAAAGAGATGGCGATCGGGTTGTCGCAGATTATTTCTACGCAGTTGGAGGTGTCACGCGCTGAGCAACTGAGAGAAATGGCGGATAGGGCGGAGCTGCGGGCCTTACAGAGCAAAATTAACCCGCATTTCCTGTTCAACGCGCTGAATGCCATCTCCACGTCGATTCGGCTGAACCCGGATACGGCGCGTCAGCTGATTATCAATTTGTCGCGCTATCTGCGTTACAACCTGGAACGCAACGATGACGAGCTGATCGATATCAAAAGCGAGCTTTATCAGGTCAAAGATTATATTGCCATCGAGCAGGCGCGTTTTGGGGATAAGCTGACGGTGCTTTATGACATTGATGAGGACGTGAGCTGTCATATTCCCAGTCTGCTGATTCAGCCGCTGATTGAAAACGCCATCGTACACGGCGTCCGTCCCTGTAAGGGCAACGGCGTGGTGGTGCTCAGTATTCAGGAAGTGGGCGACCGTATTCGCGTCGCGGTACGCGATACCGGCAGCGGTATCAGCGATGAAGTGATTGAACGGGTCGCCAAAAATGAAATGCCGGGGAATAAAATCGGGCTGCTCAATGTGCATCACCGTATCAAGCTGCTGTATGGTGACGGTCTGCACATTCGGCAGCTGAAACCGGGCACGGAAATCGAGTTTTACATCAGTAAAAATGGGGCGTCGCTGCCGGAAAGCGCGGTAGCCTTCCCTCCCTGAGTCGAGTCATCAGGATATTTTAGTGAAAGCGATTATTGTTGAAGATGAATTTCTTGCCCAGCAAGAACTAAGCTGGCTAATCAAAGAACACAGTCAGATTGAGGTGGAAGGGGTCTTTGATGACGGCCTCGACGTGCTGAAATACCTTCAGCACCACAAGGTGGACGTCATTTTTCTGGATATCAATATTCCGTCGCTGGACGGAGTGCTGTTGGCGAAAAATATCAGTCAATTCGCCCACAAGCCGCTGATCGTGTTTATCACCGCCTATAAAAACCATGCGGTCGAAGCATTCGAGCTGGAGGCGTTCGACTACATCCTGAAGCCGTATCACGAAACGCGCATCGTCAGTATGCTTCAAAAGCTCGAGGCGGCATGGCATCAGCAACAGACGACAACGGCGGTAGGCGGGGCGGGGCGGTCGGCGCCGATGACCATCAACTTGGTGAAGGATAAACGCATTATCGTGACGAATATTCACGATATCTACTATGCGGAATCGCACGAAAAACTGACTTTCGTCTACACCAAACGAGACGAGTATGTGATGTCGATGAACATCACCGAGTTCTGTAGTCGACTGCCCGAAGCGTACTTCTTCCGATGCCATCGCTCCTACTGCGTTAACCTGAGTAAAATTCGCGAAATCGAGCCGTGGTTCAACAATACTTACATCCTCAAACTCAGTGATTTGGATTTCCAGGTGCCTGTGAGCCGAGGCAAGGTTAAAGAGTTCCGGCAGTTAATGCGCCTTTAAAGGCAGTTCATTCCCTCCACGCAGCCGTTCATGCCCTTACTAAACTCAAGGATGAGCCTCCTCTTTATAATGGTGTCATTCAGCAGGTGCCTTTACCTGCTCATTTCAACACCAGAAAATTAATGAGGGATCCGGAATGAACGCCAAACCGGTAAATCGTGCAGTGATTGTGGCAGGGACTATCCTGGCGCAAATGGGTCTGGGAACTATTTATACCTGGAGCCTCTATAACCAGCCTCTGGTCGACAAATTTAATTGGTCACTGGGCTCTGTCGCCACGACCTTCTCCATCACCAGCTTCTTCCTCGCTTTCGCCACCCTGTTTGCCGGCCGCATTCAAGAACGCATCGGTATTCGTAAACTGACGTTGATTTCCGGTCTGGTGTTGGGGCTGGCTCTGATGTGCAGCGCCTACGTCACTTCACTGACGGCTATCTGGCTGTTGGTCGGCGTAGTCGTCGGATTCGCGGACGGTACGGCCTATATCACGACGCTGTCCAACCTGATTAAATGGTTCCCTAACCGCAAAGGCGTGATCGCTGGCGTGTCCGTCGGTGCCTACGGTACGGGGAGCTTGCTGTTCAAATACATCAACAGCGCCTTGCTGGGCCATGTCGGTATCTCCCAGACTTTCTTCTGGTGGGGCATGATGGCGATGGCGCTAATCGTGACGGGGTCTCTGCTGCTGAAAGAAGCGCAGGTACAGCCGAGCGCACCGAATGCGACCGGCGCGGGCAATATCAACTTCACCGTTAGCGAGATGTTGGCCGTCAAAGAGTCATGGATGCTGTTTGTCGTGTTCTTCACCGCCTGCATGAGCGGTCTGTATCTGATTGGTATCGCCAAAGATATCGGTGTCCGAATGGTCGGTCTGGATGCGGTCACCGCCGCTAACGCCGTCTCCGCCATCGCTATCTGCAACACGGCTGGACGTTTGATCCTGGGATCGCTGTCCGACAAAGTGGGCCGTTTGCGGGTGATTAACTTCACGTTGCTGGTCACCGCGGTCTCTGTCTCCGTCATGGCCTTCCTGCCGATGAATCATCTGACCTTCTTCCTGTGCACCGGCGCGGTCGCCTTCTGCTTCGGGGGTAACATCACGGTCTTCCCGGCGATCGTGGGCGACTTCTTCGGTCTGCGTCATCACAGCAAAAACTACGGTCTGATTTATCAGGGGTTCGGTCTGGGTGCCTTGTCAGGCTCCTTTATCGCGGCACAGCTGGGTGGTTTCCAGAGTACCTTTATCGCCATCACCGTGCTGTCGATCATCTCTCTGCTGATTACGCTGGTGATCCGCCCGCCTAAGTCGACGCCTTCTAAGTCAGCGAAGCTGGTGACCCAGAGCAGCAACGCCTAAGTCTTTCATCACCTATGCCTAAAAGCCTCCATTCGGAGGCTTTTTTGTGCCTGTCGTAAACCATCACTTGAAACGTGTTGCTGCCGCCTGATGTCAGCGGCGGAGCATTGATGTTTTTGACAGACGCTATTCCGAGTGGTGCTGGGTTCCTGCAAGGCAAGGCAAGGCAAGGCAAGGCAAGGCAAGGCAAGGCAAGGCAAGGCAAGGCAAGGCAAGGCAAGGCAAGACAAGTCGATAAAGTCGGGGAGAGGCTGTGGGATTGGGGCATAAAAAAACGCCGCGAGGCGGCGTTTTTTATCCGCTGAAACAGCGGGATGACTCGAGACGTAATTAAACGCGAACGAAGTCGATGTGAGTCAGTTTAGGTTTGAACACGTGACGCTGAACAGCCTGAACTTTCACCTTAGTTTCTTTGCCATCGATAACCAGAGTCAGAGCTTCGGTGTAGAACGGCTCACCCGTACGCTCTTCCAGGTTTTTAACCGGATCGTGATCCAGTTCGATAGCGATCGGCGCTTCCGTACCACCGTAAACGATAGCGGGGAATTTACCGGCGATGCGCAGGCGGCGGCTCGCACCCTTACCCTGCTCTTTACGAATTTCTGCGTTGATAGTAATCATTGCTTTCTCTACTTATATAAAAGTGATCCTGCTACAGGCGACCCAGCAACAGGTTGGATGATTCTGCTCATGCCGAAGCAAAAGCGGGCGGAATTCTAGCGGAATATGGCGCTCCGGGCAAATAAAACCGCCGTGTACTCAGCCGCGTAGCTCATTGGCGCGTCGGTAGCGGCCTTGATAATCGAACAGTTTTTCACGAATTTGCCAGAATTTTCCCTGCTGGCGTGCGACGACGAAGTCGGGCGCGCGCAGGCGCTCCTGTTGTTGCAGAATGTCGGCGCTGGTTTTCCAAGCGAATGGGACGCCGGGCGCGCGTTGATGAACGCGAAGGAACACATACTCAAAGGCCTTTCGTTGCGCGGGCGTGTGCAGCCGAAAGCGCTCATTGACCTCTGCGCCGTCCTCATCGTGATAGGTGACGCGCAGCCAGTCGCCTTGATTATCCGCTCCCGGCGTCAGGCTCATGCCGCTGCAACGCAGCACGAGGGCGTCACGGAGTTTCAGCGCGGCTTTGAGCATATCGTCAGGATCGACCAGTATGGCGTCGCACTGATGGCAGCGACGGGCGGCAATGTCGTTTTCGGCGCCGCAGTGCGGGCAGCTTTTAAAGCGGAAACGGTAATCGCACTGCTCGCGTCGGCCGTCATCCTCTTCGGTAAACCCCTGACAGCGGCGGCCGAAATGTTCGATGACCGTGCCGTCTTCCGTACATTTTCCCCAAAACAGATTGGCAAAGCCGCACTGTGGGCAGAACACCTGCACCGGCTGGCTGTCCGCGTGCGACTTGCTCGCGCCGACTTCCGGCGTGAAGAGGTCGAAGGGATTGCCCGCGTAGTCCAAAATCAGACAGTCGGTTTTGCCCGGAGAGAGACGCAAACCGCGCCCGACAATTTGCTGATACAGGCTGACAGATTCGGTGGGGCGCAAGATAGCGATCAGATCGACATGCGGCGCGTCAAAGCCGGTCGTCAGCACGGAAACGTTGACCAGATAGCGCAGCTTCTGTTGTTTGAACGCCGCAATCAGGGCATCGCGATCTCCGGGCGGCGTTTCACCGCTGATGAGCGCCGCTTCGCCCTCCGGCAGCAGGCGGGTGATTTCAGTGGCGTGTTCCACCGTGGCGGCGAAGATCATCACGCCTTTCCGGTCAGCTCCGTAGTCCTGAACCTGACGGATAATTTGCGGCGTGACGCGTTTCTGACGCTTCAGTTCCCGGTTCAGGTCGGCTTCGCTGAACAGCCCGTGACTCTGTACTTTCAGTTTGCTGAAGTCGTACTGAATCACCGGCATATCCAGACGGTCCGGCGGCACCAGAAAACCGTGTTTAATCATGTAACGCAGCGGCAGCTCATAGATACAGTCGCGAAACAGACAGGTTTCGTCTCCTCGCACCATCCCATGATAGTGGTATTGATAGATCCACCCCTTGCCGAGCCGATAAGGCGTCGCGGTCAGGCCCAGTAGTCGCAGCCGGGGATTGACGCTCTGCAGATGGCGCAGAATCTGACGGTATTGGCTGTCATCCGCGTCTCCGATCCGGTGACACTCATCGACAATCAGCAATGAAAAAGCCTGATCGAAGTGCGTCATATGGCGAGCGACGGATTGAACGCTGCCAAAGACCACTTTGCCCTGACTTTGACGTTGTCCCAGTCCGGCGGAAAAGATATCGGCTTCCAGTCCCAGCGCCCGATACTTTGCGTGGTTTTGCTCGACCAGCTCTTTGACGTGCGCCAGGACCAGCACGCGTCCGCGCGCCAGTCGCGCCAGCTCGGCAATCACCAGACTTTTGCCCGCGCCGGTAGGAAGAACGATCACGGCGTGCGAGGCGTGATGACGAAAATAGTTTAGCGTGGCGTCAACGGCCTCGCGCTGGTAGGGACGTAGCGTAAACGACATAGTTAGCGATAGAGCAAGGCAGTTAACGACAGGATGGACTCCGCTTTTCGCGCGTCGGCATCAAGGCGGACGCTTTGATGGAAAGCGACGGCAACGTGGGAGCGCAATGGCGTTTTCTTGGCGTGGTGCTCGGTTGGTATCATCATTTGTAGTACTTCATCACCCTGAATTGATGACATAATAAGGCTCCTTTGGAATATGCACACCACCATTGAGAAGGGTTCCGCCGCTTGGACAGCAGCGAAATTGCTTCTATTATGCCTATTACTCAGGATAGGAGCGAGCAACGGTAGGCGTTGAGCCGGTCAATCAGCAAGCATTTGCGGTCGGCGCGGCGAACATAGCGACACGATGACTCGCTCCTGCACGCAGGGCCAAGCCCTGACCAGCCACATATGCAATATAGGCAGTAAACCGTTAATGCGATTGGACAAATTTTTATCTCAGCAGTTGGGACTCAGCCGTTCTCTGGTAGCGCGTGAACTTCGCGCTCAGCGAGTCACTGTAGATGGCGAAGTCGTCAAAACCGGCTCTTTCAAGCTGTTGCCGGACCAGATCGTCGAGTTTGACGGTCGTCCCCTCGAACAACAGCATGGGCCGCGCTATTTCATGCTGCATAAGCCGCAGGGCTATGTCTGTTCTACAGACGATCCGGACCACCCAACTATTCTATACTTTATGGATGAACCAATGGCGCACAAGCTTCACGCTGCAGGCCGTCTGGATATTGATACCAGCGGACTGGTGCTGTTGACGGATGACGGGCAGTGGTCTCATCGCATCACCTCGCCCAAACACCACTGCGAGAAAACCTATCTGGTGACGCTGGAACAGCCGTTACATCCAGAGACGGCCGCGCAGTTCGCCGCCGGGATCCAGCTGAATAATGAAAAAAGTCTGACGCTGCCCGCCACATTGGAAAAGGTCGATGATCAGCAGGTACGCCTGACCATCAGCGAAGGTCGCTACCATCAGGTGAAACGCATGTTCGCCGCGGTGGGTAACCATGTCGTGGCCCTTCACCGGGAGCGTATTGGCGGTATCGTTCTGGACGACTCGCTGGAAGAGGGCGAGTATCGTCCTCTGACGCCGGAAGAAGTGGCCAGCGTCGGGCTGTAGTCGTCTCCGGGCAGGCCGTTGTCGTTATGGGCGGCGGCCCGCTCAGTTCAGCGTTTCGTCAGTCGTTGCGTCCGGGCCGTCGGTGAAAAAGTGCGGGGCCACGCGCGCCGTCGTCGTGGGATCGTGTTGTCTATCAGGAGAATGATTTTCAGTGCAAGCTCAACTACCGTCCCGCGTTGGTCTGATCGTCATTCTGGGCCTGATCTCCATGCTGATGCCGCTCGCCATCGACATGTATTTGCCTGCGCTCCCGGTTATCGCCAAAGAGTTTGACGTAGACGCCGGACGCGTGCAGATGACGCTTAGCGCCTACATTTTTGGTTTCGCCATCGGCAGATTTTCTACGGCCCGATGTCGGACAGCGTCGGACGCCGCCCGGTCATTCTCGGGGGCGTGATCATGTTCACGGTCGCCGCTGTCGCCTGCGCGCTTTCGCAATCGGTGGAACAGCTGGTGGCGATGCGTTTTCTCCACGGCCTGTCCGCAGCGTCCGCGAGTGTGGTCATCAATGCGCTGATGCGGGATATGTTCTCCAAGGAGGAGTTCTCGCGGATGATGTCGTTCGTCATTTTAGTCATGACCGTCGCCCCTCTGCTGGCGCCTATTTTAGGCGGCGCGCTGCTGTTTTGGTTGAACTGGCATGCCATTTTCTGGACGATCGCCGCCGCCTCGCTTCTGACCTCGGTGTTGGTCTGGAAATATGTGCGGGAGTCGCTGCCGCCTGAACGTCGACAGCGGTTCAATCTGCAAACGACGCTGAACAACTTTGTGCTGCTGTTCCGCCATCGTCGGGTGATGAGTTATATGCTCGCCAGCGGCCTGTCGTTCGCCGGTATGTTCTCGTTTCTCAGCGCGGGACCATTCGTGTACATCGATCTCAACGGCGTGTCGCCGCAGAATTTCGGTTACTATTTTGCGCTTAACATTATCTTCCTGTTCCTGATGACGTTGTTGAACAGCCGCATCGTGTCGAGAATGGGGGCCTTATTCATGTTCCGCCTGGGCATTCTGATTCAGTTTGTCATGGGGATCTTTCTGGTGGCGGTTTGCGCCCTGCATCTGGGGTTTCTGCCGCTGGTTGTCGGGGTGGCCGTTTATGTCGGCTGCGTGGCGACGGTCGCCTCAAATGCGCTGGCCGTGGTGCTGGGCGATTTTCCGCATATGGCGGGGACAGCCTCGTCCGTCGCAGGGACGTTGCGTTTCGGATTGGGGTCGCTGGTCGGCGTTGCGCTGTCGGTGGCGGCGTTCCATACGGCCTGGCCGATGGTGATCAGTATGGTGGTGTGTTCGGCGGGCGCATTGGCGCTTTATTTCTATGCCAACCGGCCTCGTCGAGCTTGAGTCGATCGCAACATGCCACAACAAAGAAGCATGAATGTTCCTTAAATGTGAATATTTTGCTCTAAAAAGTGAATAATATGAAAATAACGGTTGAGATATAGGGGGTAAAAGGTTACATATAACAAAAATTACCCCTCATTCGTGATCGCCTTAACAAAATATAACCGCCAGAATGGGTTATCACGAACAGGTGGCCGGGTGGTTTTACCGCCGAGAGCGCCATAGCGTAGGGCTGATGACAGGCAGGAAGCCCGCGTCAACGATGTTTTTATTATGTTGTTATTTTGTAAATTTGCATTTTTGCTTAACCGAGGAAAACAGCTGTGAATAGTCTTCAACTTTCGGTGGTTCATCGTTTGCCGCAAAGTTACCGTTGGTTAACCGGTTGCACGGGTATCCGTGTAGAACCGATCCCCCTCAACGGCAGCGAAGATGACGATAACCTCATCGGATTCAAGATGTTAAGTCATGATGAAGAAGATGCTCGTCGTATTATGCCGCAGCTGAAACGATCGCTGGACGAAATCCAGGTGGAGTGCAGCGTGCTGGAATGGGAAGGGGAGTCCTGCCTGTTTCTGCACCGTCAGGATGAAAGCGCCGCCTTATGTCGACTGAAAAATCTGGGCGTGGCGATTGCCGAGCCCATTAGCGCGCAATATCCCTTCTGAATGGCAACCCGCAGGCCGGGTTGCTCTCACATCGATAAGTGCAGTAGCTCACGCGTGTAGGGCTGCTGTGGCTGAGTAAAGACTTCCTGGCACTCTCCCTGCTCCACGACCCGACCCTGTTGCAGCACGATTACCTGATGGCAGAGCGTGCGCACTACCTGCAAGTCATGACTGATAAATACATAAGCGAGCCCATGTTTGCGTTGTAGCGCCTGCAATAACGTCAATATCTGCGCCTGTACGGTGCGGTCAAGCGACGACGTCGGTTCATCCAGAATCAGTAGTTCAGGCTGCAGGATCAGCGCGCGGGCAATGGCGATCCGCTGGCGCTGGCCGCCGGAAAACTCAGACGGGTAGCGATGACGGCTGTCCGGGTCAAGCCCCACTTCCAGAAGCGTGGCGACGACCCGCGCTTCGCGCTCTGCAGGCGTCATTTTGGCATGCACGGTGAGTCCTTCGGCAATAATCTGCTCCACATTCAGGCGCGGATTCAGGGAGGAGTTGGGGTCCTGAAAAACCACCTGAATGCGTTGACGCATCGGCAGCATTTGACGGCGGCCGAACTCATGCAGCGGCTGACCATCGAACCAAATTTCCCCTTGAGAGGCCAGCAGTCGCAGCAACGCCAATCCCGTGGTGCTTTTGCCGGAGCCGGATTCGCCGACCAATCCCAGACTTTCCCCCCGTCGCAGCGTAAAGCTAATGTCCTGCACCACCTGTTTTTTTGCCGTTTTACGCTGTAGTAGCCCGCGTTTGACCGGGAAGCTGACGCTCAGGTGCTTGACTTCCAACAGCGGCGAAGGCTCCGTCGTCAGCGTGGGGGGCGACCCGGTCGGCTCCGAGTCCAGCAGTCGGCGCGTATAAGGATGTTGAGGAGACGTCAGCAGCGCGGCCGCCTGATTCAGTTCAACGCATTGGCCGTTTTGCATCACGGCGATGTTGTCCGCCAGTCGCCGGACGATGTTCAGGTTATGGGTGATAAACAGCAAGCTCATTCCCAGCTCCTGTTTTAACTCCGCCAGCAGGGTCAGGATTTGCGCCTGCACGGTGACATCCAGCGCCGTGGTAGGCTCGTCGGCAATCAGCAAATCGGGCTGGGTGAGCAGCGCCATCGCGATCATGATGCGTTGACGCTCTCCGCCCGACAGTTGATGCGGGTAGTCCGCCAGTCGGGATTTCGCCTGCCGAATGCCGACGCGTTCCAGACACTCGACGATCTCGCCGCGCGCGGCTTCCCGACGCATTCCCCGATGTAGCGCCATCACTTCCGCCAACTGCTTTTCCACGCTTTGCAACGGATTGAGCGATACCATCGGCTCCTGAAAAATCATGGCGATACGATTGCCGCGCAACCGCCTTAGCGTTTCTTCCCGCGCATGCAGCAGGGATTGACCGTCGAACAGAATATCGCCCTCAGGATAGCGCGCCGGCGGGGAAGGCAGCAGGCGCAAAATCGACAGCGCCGTCACGCTTTTTCCAGAGCCGGACTCGCCGACCAGCGCGAGCGTTTCGCCCGCGTGAATATCGAAGGACACGCCGTCCACCACGCGCCTTTCGGCATCACCGCGCTGGAAGGCGATGCTGAGATCCTTGATCTGTAACAGCGGGGTCGTGGTCATATCAATACACCTTGCTCGGGTCGAAGGCGTCGCGCACTGCTTCGCCGATAAAGATAAGGAGTGACAGGACGATCGCCATCACCATAAAGATGGTGATCCCCAGCCACGGCGCCTGTAGATTATTTTTGCCTTCGAGCAGCAGTCCGCCCAGCGAGGGCGAGCCCATCGGCAGGCCGAAGCCCAGAAAGTCCAGCGACGTCAGCGTGATGATGGAACCGCAGAGGATAAACGGCAGGTAGGTAAGCGTCGCCACCATCGCGTTGGGCAGCATACAGCGGAAGATAATCCTGATGTCGCTGACGCCCATGGCCTGAGCCGCCCGGATGTAGTCGAAGTTGCGGGTGCGCAGGAATTCCGCTCGCACCACGCCGACCAGCGTCATCCAGCCGAATAGGACGGTAATCGCCAGCAGCCACCAGAACGTCGGTTGCAGCACGCTGGAGAGTAAAATAATTAAAAACAGCGTCGGCATGCCTGACCAGACTTCGATAAAGCGTTGCCCCCAAAGGTCGAGTCGGCCGCCGTAGTAGCCCTGCGTTGCACCGACGACAATGCCGATAACGGAGGATAACAGGGTGAGCGACAGGCCGAACAGAAGCGACAGACGAAAGCCATACAGCACCTGCGCCAACACGTCCTTCCCCTGACTGTCGGTGCCGAGCAGATTGTCCCTGGATGGCGGCGAGGGAAATGCTGTGGTCGTGGCGTAATTGATGGTGTCGTAGTGATAACGCACCGGAGGCCACAGGGCCCAGCCGTGATCTTCCAGTCGTTTGACCAGATACGGATCGCGGTAGTCGGCCGTCGTGGCGAACTGCCCGCCGAAGGTGGTTTCACTGTAGTTGGCCATAAACGGCACATAAAACTGACCGTCATAGCGCACCAATAGCGGCTTATCGTTGGCGATCAACTCCGAAAACAGCGTGACGATGAAGAAGATCAAGAATATCCACAGTGACCAGTAACCCCGGCGATTGTGTCGGAAGCGGGCCCAACGGGCCTGGTTAGGAGGGCTGAGTCGGCTCATTGGCGCTCCTCAAAATCAATACGCGGATCGACCAGCGTGTAGGTCATGTCGCTGATGATATTCAGCAGCAAGCCGACGAGCGTGAAGATATACAGCGTGCCGAACATGACCGGGTAGTCGCGCTGCAGCGTGGCATCGTAGCCTAACAGCCCCAGCCCGTTGAGCGAGAACATGACCTCGATCAGCAGCGAACCGGTAAAGAACATGCTGATAAAGGTGGCGGGGAAACCGGCGATGACCAGCAGCATGGCGTTACGGAACACATGACGGTACAGAATGCTTTTCTCATTTAATCCTTTGGCGCGAGCGGTGACGACGTATTGCTTGCGGATCTCATCCAGAAAGGCATTTTTGGTCAGCATCGTCAGCGTGGCGAAGCCGCCGATGACCAGAGCCAACACCGGCAGCGTGATATGCCACAGGTAGTCGGTGATCTTGCCGTACCAGGGCAAGGTATCGAAGTGGCTGGAGACCAACCCCCGCAGCGGGAACCAGTCCAGATAGCTGCCGCCCGCAAACAGCACGATTAGCAGGATAGCGAACAAAAATGCGGGGATGGCGTAACCGACCACGATCAGCGTGCTGCTCCAGGTATCAAAGCTCGAACCGTCGCGAACCGCCTTTTTAATACCCAGCGGTATCGAGACGAGATAGATAATCAGCGTGCTCCACAGCCCCAGCGAGATGGACACCGGCATGCGATCCTTGATAAGGCCGATCACCGACTCGCCGCGAAACAGACTATCGCCGAAATCGAAACGCACATAGTCCCACAGCATCTTGAAATAGCGTTCGTGCAGCGGTTTATCGAAGCCGTAACGTTGGGTGATTTCCTGTATCACTTCTGGGTCCAGTCCCCGACCGCCGCGATAGGTATTCTCCACCGAGGGTTTGCCGCCCGGTCCGGCGGCATGACCGCCGCCGCTGCCATAGCCGCTCATCTGCCCCATCTCAATTGCCGCGATGGCCTGATCGACCGGTCCGCCCGGCGCGATTTGAACGATAAAGAAATTGAGGGTGATGATCGCCCACAGGGTGGGGATCACGAAAAGCAGGCGTCGTAACAGGTAAGTTCCCATATCCAATCCTTATTGCCGTTCGGCCGGGAGGGTGGCGGCTTTATCCGCGTCGTACCACCAGCTGTCAAATCCCAGTGCGTACGTCGGACGCACGGCGGGGATACCGAACTTGTTCCAGTAGGCAAAGCGGTCGTGATTGCTAAACCACATGGGGATCATGAACTGTTGCCAGGTCACGACCCGATCTAGCGCGCGCCCGAGCGGCAGCAACGCCGACTTATCGCCCTGATGGCGGGTAATCTCCTCAATCAGGTGATCGATGGCGGGATCTTGCACGCCGGGGGAGTTGTAGCTGGAGTCGAGATACTGGCTGCTCCAGCTCATCGCCAGATTAGCGCTGGGATAAGGCTCGGTGACATAGGGCCGCGACAGCATATCGAAATCCCGCTTGCGCAGACGGTTGTTGAACTGCGGCACATCCACCATACGCACCGTCATCTCGATGCCCAGTCGTTTCAGGCTGTGCTGAAACGGCAGCACGAACTGAGCGTTACCGGCGTTGGAGATCAACAGCTCAAACCGAAAGGGGCGGCCGGTCTGCTGGTTGACCAGCGCGTTGTTTTTCAGCTCCCAGCCCGCCTGCTTCAGCAGGTCGAGCGCTTGCAGCAGATGCGCTCGATCGTAACCGTTGCCGTCGGATTCAGGCGGACGGTAAGCGGGACCAAAGACTTCCGCGGGTATGCGATCTTTTAACGGCATCAGCCATTGCAGCTCGCTGGCGCTGGGAAGGCCCGTCGCCGCGTACTCCGTGTTTTGAAACAGGCTATTGGCGCGCTGATAGCTGTTGAAAAACAGCGCTTTGTTCATCCAGTTGAAATCGAACGCCAGCGTCAGGGCCTGACGTACTCGCCGATCCTGAAACAGGGGGCGCGTTGTGTTGAAGACCAGCCAGCGCGTCGACTGTGCCGCCGTGTTCAGCTCGTCTTTCTTGACGATGTAACCGCGTGAAAAATTGCCGCCCTGATACAACGTCGTCCACTGTTTAGGCGAGCTTTCGATAGACATATCGAAAGCCCCGGCTTTAAAGGCTTCCAGCGCCACGCTTTCATCCAGATAGTAGTCGTAGCGGATCGTATCAAAATTATACAGCCCCTTGTTCACCGGCAGATCGGCGGCCCAGTAGTCCTGCACGCGGGAATAAACCACGTATTGACCGATATGATAGTCGGAGATCCGGTAAGGTCCGCCAGACAGAGGTGGTCGTGTCTGCGGTTCGTTAAACTTGTGATGTTGCCAGTAGGCTTCCGGGATCACGGGCAGGGTCAGTAGCCCGATCATTTTATCTTTATCCGGCGCGCCGAAGTCGAACCGCACGGTATGCGGGTTGAGCGCGCGGGCGGTCGAGCCTTTGTAGTACACGCGGAACTGCGATACGCCCTGCGTCATAAAGGTATTAAAGGTGAAAGCGACGTCTGAGGCGGTGACCGGCGATCCATCGTGAAAGCGGGCGCGAGGGTTCAGGTCGACTTCCAGCCAGCGATAGCCGCTATCGTAGCGTGCTCCGGTGGCGATCAACGGGTAGTAACTGCCGGACTCATCATCGGAATTGACGTAGAGCGAATCATAAAGGGCTTCCGTTCTGACCGCGGGCAGCCCTCTTGAGGCAAAGCGGTTAAAGTTATCGAACGAACCTAAGGCGCTGAGGGTGATGTGTCCGCCTTTTGGGGCGTCTGGATTGGCATAGCCGAAATGCGTGAAGTTTTTATCGTACTTCGGGGCGTCCAACATCGTGAAAGCAAAAGGCTGTTGCAGCGTCTCAGCTTGCGCCAGCAGGGAGGACGCAATAAACAGCAAAGTGGAAACGACGGATTTAAACATCGGGCAACTGACTCCTGAATAACGTCGACCAAGTCATGCTGGCCAACGAATCATTGTGGCGCGTTGCATGGTCATATAAAAAATCGGAAGCGCTAAGTACAGGCACGAAAAGGCATTTTAACGTATTCCCGCCGTATTAGCAGGCGTCTACGTATGCACCAATAAAAAACGCCGCGATAACTCGGCGGCGTTTCGGATTTCGTTTGGTCGGCATGACAGGGAATAAAGAGGATCAGCTATGCGGACCCTGCGCGAGTACCCGACGCCCTTCCTGATAACGGTGTTTCCAGTAGGTTTCGTCCAGATTGGAGATGGTGACGCCGCTGCTGGTTGACGCATGGACAAATTGCTGGCCGCCGAGATAGATCCCGACGTGGCGTCCTGTCGAACCGGCGCGGAATAGGACCAAATCGCCAGGGCGTAGTTTATTGCGTTGGATTTTCTGACCGACTTCCTGTTGCTCGTAGCTTGAGCGGGGGAGGTCCATGCCGAATTGTTCGCGGAAGGTGCGCTGAACAAAGGCGGAGCAGTCAATGCCTTTCTTGGTCTGACCGCCTAAGCGGTAACGAACGCCTTTCCAACTTGCGTACTGGTCCAGCAACTTGGTTTTGACTTCTACGTTCTGGACCATCGCTTCGAATTCAGCCTGAGAGGCTTGTAGTGAAGGATCACCATTAACCACACGCCTATCAGTCTGAGAATTTAATGCTGTATTACTGTGATTGCTGCTGCAGGCGGTGAGCATAATTGCCACCGCGACGGCAGGCACGGCCCGCCAGATGTATCTCAGCATCGGTTGAGATTTGACCATTGTTGTTATATTCCCTTCGTGTCCTTAGCGAACGAAATGATCGCTATATGCTGTATATGCCAAACGAAATGAAGACTTAGGAATCGTTACTTAGGGACAACAACCGGATCGCCAAACCGTGCCGAGCAGCACTTTTTCTATAGCGGTACGTTCTGTCTATAGCGTTTCGCGCGTGGCGGACAATCGTTCATAAATAACAGATTTTGTCGAGACTACCGGAATGAAAAAAATATTGCGAGTACTTTCCCTCCTTTTATTTATATGAATTCGTGATGAAATTTTACAGAGAACGGATATAAATCACTGCGGAACGGAATAATGATAGCAGAACACTGTTTTTACAGACTAAAAACTGAGGGAAAGAAGGGAGAACCGCAGCCAAAAGAGAGAATATCTGGCTGCGGTGAAACATTAGTGCGAGGCGTCGGTCGGACGATATTTACCGGGAATTCGGCGGTTCAGAGCATTGAGCAGGGCATCGCTGGCTGGCGTCATCAGCCACCAGCTTAATCCCACCAGAACGACGGACAGCGAGCCGACGGCAATATCCGTAAACCAGTGCGCGCCAATCATGACTCGCGGCAGCGAAAAGACGACGGTAATTAGTACGCCGATCAAAAAGGCTTTTACGCCGAAATAGCGCAGCATAAAGGCGGTGAAGATCATCAGCATCATGCCGTGGTCGCCCGGGAAACTGTCGCGAGAGGCGTCTTTGGTCGGGATGCCGGTCAGTTCGCCGACGCGGTTGATGTTTTCAAAGAACAGCGAAGGGCTGGCATGTTGCACCGGCAGCAAATGGCCGAGCTGGTTCAGCCCCACGGCGGTAATCAGCATGACGATCCCCAGGATCAGCAGGCGACGGCGCTCGACAGGCGCGGCTTTGAAATAAAAGCTCAGATAGAGCGCGCCCATCGCCAGCAGCGAGCAGCCGTCAAATGCGCGGTTGTTGGTCATCGCTACCAGCATGAGGAATGCATGGTTGGTTGACAGGTGCTGATTAAAATAAAAGAAAATAGATTCATCAATGGCAAACCAGAAGCCGTGATTGGCCGGTAAATACCAGGAAAGAAACAACGCAATGCCGATCGCGTTGAATAAGAGGATCATAGGAATATTTCGTTTAGACATAGGAACTGCTCATTAACTTAAGAATTAAAAATAAATTACTGCATGGTGGTTAAACGGGCTTGTAACAGTGTGCGCTGTAGCGAATTCCACTCTGCTTCGGTCTCGTTGATAATCTCTATACGACTATCCGGCGGCGGTGCGGAACGCGTTTCGATATGAAGATCATTCCCCTGACGGTTGACCACCAGCGTCCCTTCCGGAATACGCAGTACCCCTTTAATACGGCTCACGGGCGACAAACGTACCCAGTCCAGCAGCCTCGGCGTGTCAAACACCGACCCCGCATCGAATATCCAGCCACAGGAATGATATCCCTGTCCGTGATTGAGCGCACGTCTCCAGGTGGTCTGTCCGTCCAGACTGAGTGCCGCCAGTCCGTGACGCGGCGGTTCATCATGATGATGGTGACGGGCAGACGGCAAGTCGGCGCCACGTTCTCCCGGCAGCGACAACAGCGCGGCATCGATGTGGCCCTGACTTACAGAGATGAGCCTGCGCGCTTGTCCAGCGTCGTCATACCAGCGACTTAACGCGGCGCGATCGTCATCATCGTAGGTATCCTGTTTGTTGGCGATGATCACATCCGCCGCCGCCAGCTGGTCGCGAAAGTTTTCGTTTTCCGTATAGCGCGGCTCCGCCAGCTGACGCGCATCCAATACGCACAGCGTTGCCTGCACGGTCAGCCAGGGTTCATAGGTCGCGGAACGCAGCAACGACAGAATTTGTTTAGGGTGCCCGAGTCCAGTAGGTTCGATCAGCAGACGATGCGGTTTTTTCTGCTGAAGCAGCATGTTCAGCCCGACCTGCATCGGTAAACCGTTGACGCAACACAGACAGCCGCCGGGGATCTCTTTCAGCACGGCCCCGCGGTCGGCCAGAAACGCGCCGTCGATACCGATCTCGCCGAATTCGTTGACCAGCACGGCCCAGACTTCATCTGCCGGTTTCTGAGACAACAGGTGAAGCAGAGTGGTGGTTTTGCCGCTGCCGAGGAAACCGGTAATCACATTGACTTGGGTTAACACAGGCATCTCCCGCAGAAATCAGTGAAACAAGACGCCCGGCATACCCCGGACGTCGAGACGACGCGTGTTATTCGGCGCGGCCCATATAACGGCGCTCCGGGATATGGATACGAATTTTTTCACCGGCGCTGAGGTATTCCGGCACCTGAATCACCAGACCGGTGTTCAGCGTGGCGGGTTTGTTGCGTGCGCTGGCAGAAGCGCCTTTGATGCCGGGCGCGGTGTCGACAATTTCCAGATCGACCGTCTGAGGCAGTTCCAGCGCCAGAATCTGCCCATCCATCGTCAGAACCTGAATACCCGGCATGCCGCCTTCAGGAATAAACAGCAGCTCATCTTCGATCTGCTCTTTTTTGAAGTTGTACGGCGTGTAGTCCTCATCATCCATAAAGACATATTCGTCGCCATCGATATAAGAGAAGGTCACCTGACGGCGAGAAAGGGTGATGGTGTCGAGGATATCATCGCCTTTAAAGCGCTCTTCGACTTTAAGTCCGGTACGCACATCGGAAAAACGCATTTTGTACAGCGTGCTGGCGCCACGGGCGCTCGGACTCTGAATATCGATATCTTTGACCAGCAGCAGCTTGCCGTTGTAGTTGACGGCCATACCGCGTTTGATTTCGTTAGCTCTTGCCATGGAAGACGTACCTTGTGAAGGGTGAGATAAATTTTTGTGGCGACAAGTTACTCGCGCGGCCGGATTCAGGCAAGCAGGATTTACGTCAGGCGGCGTCAACGCGCGGAAAAGCGGTAGTCTTTGCCGATGAGGGCTGATATGGTCCGCCTTTGTCATCCCGCACCTCATCGCCCACAGGAACTTCGTGATGGACTGTCGTCCCGACTGCGGCGCTTGCTGCATTGCACCTTCTATATCGAGTCCGATTCCCGGCATGCCTGAGGGAAAACCCGCCAATACGCCGTGTATCCACTTGGACGAGCGAATGCGCTGCGGCATTTTCCATTCGCCGTTACGGCCTGCCGTGTGTGCAAGCCTACAGCCTCAGCGAGATATGTGCGGTCAACACCGTGATGAGGCACTTATCTACCTGATTCAGCTGGAGAATGAGACCGCGCCCTGAAAGGGTGTCATAAATCAGGCATCTTTAATGCGCCACATGCAGTAGCCTGCCGCCAGACTCAGGCCGAGCGCAAAGATGAATCCCGCATGATAGCTCCAGACCTCCGCTACGAGTCCGCCCAGCGAGCCGGAAATAATCCAACCAACGCGAGATGTATTCGAAAAGAGCGTCGTGGCCGCGCCCGCCTGACCCGGCATCAGATCCTGAAAATACAGCATACCTATGCCAGCCAGAATACCGATAAATACGGCGTTCAGCAGTTGCAAGGCTAGCAACGCCCACGCGGAGTCCAGCAGACACAATCCGAGATAGAACAGCAGTCCGGCGGCGATAGCCAGCCGCATCAAGTAGCGCTTGCCAAGACGTCGGGCGAGATAACCCGAAATCAGCATCGCTGGAATCTCCAGTCCGGCCGCCGTGCCCATCATCACGCCCGCCAGCTTTTCTTCCAGCTTCAGCTCTTGCACTAGATAAAGCGGCATATTGATGAGGTAGATGCCGTTACAGGTCCACATCAGCGTACAGGCGGCGCAGAGCAGCAGCGTGTCGCGACGATTACGGCGCGGCGAAGCCACTGTTTCGGCGGTTTTCACCCGGGGATGCTTTGGCATCGACGGCAACAGCAGCCCAACCAGCAGACCGCACAGCAAGAACACGCCGGTGGCGGCCATGTACATCGCCGGGAAACCCAATCCCAGCGCTAACGCAAAGGCGATGGGCGGCCCAACGACCCAGGACAATGAAATCTGCGCGCGCATCACGGAGCTGAACATCGCGGCCTCGCGCCCGGAACGGTCGGCGTATTCACGCGCCAGCGCGAACAGTTGGGGGTTAGCTGTGGACCCGAAGCTGGAGAGCAATACGCCCACCAACAGCAGTACCGCATAGTTCCTATTCCAGGCGAACAGCAGGCAAGCCAGCGCGCCAAACAGGCAGCAGGCCACGATCAGCCGTTTGCGGTCGCCGCGATTGTCGGAGTAACTGGCCAGCAGTTGGCTGACGACAATGCCGATAACCGCATTGCCGGTATAGAACAGTCCCACCAGCACCGGACGTGCATGGACTTCCGTGGAGAGGAACAGACTCAACGTCGGGAGCTGTAAGGCTCCGGCGATACCGGAGAGAAACGCGATAAGCAAAAAAGCTGACGCGGTGATGTCGGGTAGTCTTCGCGGCGTACTGGCGGATGTATGCATGATGGTCTGGCAGAGTGAAAAATAAACAGAGCGGCGTATTCTACGCCTGCGGGATGTGAAAGGGGAAACCGTTTCATTCCTTTTTCTTCAGCACGCTTTCAGCTGGCATCGCGCTGAATCTGAACTATAACCTTGTTGATGCGAAAATGTGCGTGACCTCTAAGAATCACACTGAGTTTTATGGACAATGCTTGCATAGATATTGGGAAAGACGCAGTATTTTTGAAACGTTTCAGTTGCGTGTTTTATGAAACGATTTTGATCACTCGGCCATTTTTTTCCCATAAAAGCTGAAACGATTCAAGTTTGGCAGGAGAGAAGAGCTATGTTCCAGTTGTCACAGCAAGATATTCATATAGGGGCGACCGCCGGCGACAAGCAGGAGGCCATCAGACAAGTGGCCGCCGCGTTGACTGAAGCCGGTTGCGTCAGCGAAGGGTATGTTGAAGGAATGCTACAGCGTGAACTGCAAACCTCTACTTATCTGGGAAACGGTATCGCCATACCACATGGAACGACGGATACACGCGATCTGGTCCGCAAAACGGGCATTCAGGTGTTTCAGTTTCCTAAAGGGATCGCCTGGGGAGACAACCAAACCGCCTATGTGGTTTTGGGGATCGCGGCACGTTCTGACGAACATCTGGCGCTGCTGCGTCAGCTGACGCATGTGTTAAGCGATGACAGCGTAGCCGAACGTTTGGCGACAACCACGTCGACGGAAGAGTTGCGCAGTTTGCTGATGGGCGAACAACAGGCCGCGGAGTTTCGCTTCGACGCCTCGCTGATTTCCCTGAACGTGGCGACGGATAACCTGATCACGCTGCAGGCGCTGAACGCGGGCAAACTGCAGCAGATTGGCGCCGTCGACGCTCGCTTCGTCAGCGATGTGGTGGCCAGCAAGCCGCTGCATTTGGGCCACGGTATTTGGATCAGCGACAGTCAGGAAGGCAACCTGATTAGCGCGCTGGCGGTCAGCCGTCCGCTGGAGCCTTTTGTTTCCGATGACGAAAAAGTGGCGATGCTGCTAACGGTTTCTGCCGTCGACGATCAGGTTAATGCGCCGATTGATTACCTGAGCAAGCTGCTGAGTGCGGGGAAATCCGACAGCCTTCTCAGCGCCGATGCGCCAACGCTGCTGACTCTGTTGTCCAGCGAAGCCGCGGAAGAAAGCAACGCGCTGGTGGCGGAGTTCGTTATTCGTAACGAACACGGTCTGCATGCACGTCCCGGCGCCATGCTAGTCAACGTCGTCAAACAGTTTACGAGTGAAATCACCGTCGCCAACCTCGACGGAACGGGCAAACCGGCTAACGGCCGCAGCCTGATGAAAGTGGTGGCGCTGGGCGTGAAGTCCGGCCATCGTCTACGTTTTACGGCCAATGGCAGCGACGCTGAAGCCGCGCTGAAAGCCATTGGTGAAGCTATTGCATCCGGATTAGGGGAGGGAGCATGAGCAGGAGAGTCGCGACCATTACGCTGAATCCGGCTTACGATTTAGTGGGATACTGCCCGCAGGTCGAACGTGGGGAAGTCAACTTGGTCCAAACCGCAGGGCTGCACGCGGCGGGTAAAGGGATTAACGTCGCCAAGGTTCTGAAAGACTTGGGCATTGATGTGACGGTAGGCGGATTCCTGGGGAAAGATAACCAGGATGGATTTCAGCAGCTGTTCAGCGAGCTGGGGATCGCCAACCGTTTTCAGGTCGTCAACGGCCGCACGCGTATCAACGTCAAGCTGACGGAGCAGGACGGTGATGTGACCGACCTGAACTTCTCGGGCTTTGAAGTGACGCCGCAGGATTGGCAACGCTTCGTGAATGATTCGCTGAGCTGGCTGGGCCAGTTCGACATGGTGGCGGTCAGCGGTAGCCTGCCGGCTGGCGTCGACCCCGACGCTTTCACCGACTGGATGACTCGCCTGCGCAGCCAATGTCCGTGCATTATTTTCGACAGCAGCCGCGAAGCGCTGGTTGCCGGTCTGAAAGCATCTCCGTGGTTGGTCAAACCTAACCGTCGCGAGCTTGAAATCTGGGCGGGCCGCAAGTTGCCGACGCTGGAGGACGTCGTTGATGCCGCGCACGCGCTGCGTGAACAGGGGATTGCTCACGTCGTCATTTCTCTGGGCGCGGAAGGCGCGCTGTGGGTCAACGCTTCCGGCGCCTGGCTGGCCAAGCCGCCGGCCTGCGATGTGATCAGCACCGTCGGCGCGGGCGACTCCATGGTCGGCGGCCTGATTTATGGCCTTCTGATGCGCGAATCCAGCGAGCATACGCTGCGTCTGGCGACGGCGGTGGCGGCACTGGCGGTCAGCCAGAGCAACGTTGGCGTAACGGACCGGCCGCAGCTTGCTGCGATGATGGCCCGCGTTGATTTGAAACCTTTCAATTAACAGCAGGAGAAGCACAATGAAAACGCTGCTGATATTCGATAAATCGTTAGGAAGAGTCAAAAGCAGATTAGTGCAAAACCAGCTTGGCGCCGCAGCGCCGAAAGCGGGACTCACGCTGACGGAGCAGCCTGCCGAGGCTGAGCTGGTCATCGTGTTTGGTGGTCAACAGGCAGACAGTACGCTGAACGGAAAAAACGCGTTTTTCGCTGATGTCGGCGAAGCGCTGAGTCAGCCGGATGCGTTGCTGGAAAAAGCCAAGTCGGAAGCCACGCCTTATCAGGCGAGCGCAGCGGCAGCGGCGAAAGCATCATCTTCCGCGGCGTCGACTGGCTTAACTCGCGTTGTCGCCGTCACTGCATGCCCGACCGGCGTCGCTCACACCTTCATGGCGGCGGAAGCCATCGAAACGGAAGCGAAGAAGCGCGGCTGGTGGGTCAAAGTGGAAACGCGCGGCTCTGTCGGCGCGGGCAACCCTATCACGCCCGAAGAGGTTGAACAGGCGGATGTGGTGATCGTCGCCGCCGATATCGAAGTCGACCTCAGCAAATTCGCTGGGAAGAAAATGTACCGCACCTCAACCGGTCTGGCGCTGAAAAAAACCGCGCAGGAGCTGGATAAAGCGCTGGCGGAGGCTACCGTTTACCAGCCGTCTGGGCAGTCCAGCGCGCCAGCTTCCGGCGGTAAAAAAGGCGGAACCGGGCCATACAGCCATCTGCTGACCGGGGTGTCTTACATGCTGCCGATGGTGGTGGCCGGAGGGCTGTGTATCGCGCTTTCGTTCGTGTTCGGCATCGAGGCGTTCAAGCAGGAAGGGACGCTGGCCGCGGCGCTGATGAAGATCGGGGGAGGTTCCGCCTTCGCGCTGATGGTGCCGGTGTTGGCCGGTTATATCGCCTTTTCCATCGCGGACCGCCCGGGCCTGACGCCGGGTCTGGTCGGCGGGATGCTGGCGGTGAGTACCGGCGCAGGATTTATCGGCGGGATCATCGCAGGTTTCCTGGCAGGTTATCTGGCTCGCGCCATCAATAATCACGTCAAGCTGCCGCAAAGCCTCACCGCGCTGAAGCCCATACTGATTATTCCGCTGATCGCGACGCTGATTACCGGTCTGATCATGATTTATGTGGTGGGTACGCCGGTGGCCAAAATCCTGACCGGGCTGACCTCTTGGCTGCAGTCAATGGGAACGGCCAACGCGGTGATTCTCGGCGCGGTATTAGGCGGCATGATGTGTACGGATATGGGCGGGCCGGTGAACAAGGTGGCCTACGTCTTCGGGACGACGTTGCTCAGCAGCCAGGTTTACGCACCGATGGCGGCCGTCATGGCCGGCGGGATGGTGCCGCCGCTGGCGATGGGGCTGGCGACGCTGTTGGCCGGTAAGAAATTCACTCCGCCGGAACGCGAAGGCGGCAAGGCTGCGCTGGTGCTGGGGATGTGCTTCATTTCAGAAGGCGCAATTCCTTACGCGGCGCGTGACCCGATGCGCGTCCTGCCGTGCTGCATTATCGGTGGCGCATTGACCGGCGCGTTGTCCATGGCGGTCGGCGCTAAACTGATGGCGCCGCACGGCGGTCTGTTCGTGTTGTTGATTCCGGGTGCGATCACTCCGGTTATCGGTTACCTGCTGGCGATCATCGCGGGTACGGTAGTCAGCGGCGTGCTGTATGCCCTGCTGAAACGGCCGGAACCGACAGCGGCGGCTCCGGTGCCGAGCGAACATCTCTAAGCGATGCCTAAGTGCTAACAAGAGTATTAATGATGAACGCCAGTCTTCGGACTGGCGTTTTTTATTGGGAGAAGGTGAATGACATTCCCCGTCAGCGTGACGGATTCAGGCGCTGGGAGAATCATCCGGCGACGGTGAGGGGGTTTTTTAGCCTTCAACGCGTTGCTGAGATTTCAGCCACGCGATTTCGTCCGGCCAGATATCGGGATTCACCGTTTCCAGTATCAGAGGAATCCCGTCGAAGCGGGGATCGCGCATGATGTAGCTGAACACCGTTTTGCCGATGTTGCCTTCACCCAAGCTATGATGGCGGTCGACACGACTATTAAATTCGCTTTTCGCATCGTTGAGGTGCATGCCGCGCAGATAACGGAAGCCGACAATCTTTTCCAGTTCTTCAAAGGTGCGTTGGCAATCGTCTTCGGTCCGCAGGTCATAACCCCCGGCAAAGGCGTGGCAGGTATCAATGCAAAATCCGACTCGGCTCTTGTCTTCCACCTGATCGATGATTTCGGCCAAATGCTCGAAGCGGAAACCGAGGTTGCTGCCTTGTCCCGCTGTATTCTCAATCACCGCCGTGACGCCTTCGGTGGCATCCAGCGCCAGATTGATGGACTCGGCGATGCGCGAGAGACAGCGGCTTTCATCAATCTGCTGCAAATGGCTGCCGGGGTGAAAGTTCAGCAGCGTCAGCCCCAGTTCCTGACAGCGGCTCAGTTCGTCAATGAAAGCGGCACGGGACTTTTCCAGCGCCTCTTCCACCGGATGGCCCAGGTTTATCAGATAGCTGTCGTGCGGCAGGATCTGCGCGGGCGAATAGTGATACTGCTCACAGGCGGATTTGAAGCGGTCGATCACGTCCGGGGTTAGCGGCGCGGCACGCCATTGGCGCTGGTTTTTGGTAAACAGCGCAAATGCCGTCGCTTCGATCTCGTGTGCGCGGATGACGGCCTGATCAACGCCGCCTGCTGCGCTGACGTGAGCACCTACGTATTTCATTCTTTTCTCCTTTATGTCGGAACGCCCCGACGGGATGGAAACCGCGGGGCGTCGCCTGGCGAGCGCATTATGACATTATCGGCACCGGGGACGGCAAGTCCGGCGTGTCCGAATCAGGAAAACAGATGCATCACGCCCAGATTGATGGCGCCGCCGCCGATCATCAGCCAGATAAACAGCAGCAGGGCCAACAATACCGGTTTGAAGCCCGCCTGTCTGAGCATCTGAACGCGAGTGGCGATCCCTAGCGCGGCCATCGCCATTGTCAGCAGCACCCCGTCCAGCTTGACCAGCATGTCAACCCAGTCAGTAGGTAGCAAAGCGAGCGAATTAAACCCCGCCACCACGATAAACACGAGGGCGAACCAGGGAAACATCATCGGCGCGGTTTCTCCCACTCCGGCATCGGTGGCACGCTGCCGCTTTAGCCACAGGCCGAGCAGGAACAGGAAGGGCGCCAGCATCATCACGCGCAGCATTTTGGCGATGACCGCCATACTTTCTGCTTCGTTATTAATAGCATGACCCGCCGCGACCACCTGCGCAACCTCATGCAGCGTCGACCCGAGGTAGACGCCGAACGTCTGCGCGGTAAACAGGGCGGCGTGGCTGTATTGGAGGTGTGCGTAGATCCAGGGGTAAAGAAACATGGCCGTCGTGCCGAATATCACCACGGTGGATACCGCGACGGCGACTTTATCGGCAGAGGCTTTTAACACCGGCGCGGTCGCCAGCACCGCCGCCGCGCCGCAGATGCTGCTGCCTGCGCCGATGAGCCATACCGTTTGTTCATCCAGCTTGAACCAGCGGCGGCCCAGCCAGCAGGCCAGGAGCACCGTAGAGGTTAATGTGAGGACGTCGATTATCAGTCCGCGAGGGCCGATGGCGGTAATCTGCACGAAGCTGAGCTTGAATCCATAGAGCACGATCCCAAGACGTAACAGATGATGCTTTGCCCACTGCACGCCGGGGTCGCTCGCATCCTGCACCCACGGATAGATCGTGTTGCCCAGCACCATGCCGAGCAGAATAGCCAACGTCAGTGAGCCCAGCCCCCAACGCATTACCGTGGGGACATTAGCCAGCCACAGAACGGCCAGCGTGAGTAAGCCTATAGCGAGTATGCCCGGCAGCAGCGGCCTGAAGGTGAACGTGGCGGGAATAGCCCGAAGCCGGGCCAGGAATATCGACATAGCATGCACCTTGTGACGGTCTCTCTTGGGGCACAGCCTATGCGCGACGTGCTTAAAATAGAAATTGATTATATATTTATAACCTATGAGTATTAACGATAAGAGCTCACTATGCATATCACCCTACGTCAGCTGGAAGTGTTTACCGAAGTACTGAAAACGGGGTCGACGACGCAGGCTTCCGTCGCGCTGGCGCTCTCTCAATCCGCCGTTAGCGCGGCGTTGTCCGACCTGGAAGGCCATCTGGGCGTACAGCTTTTTGACCGCGTCGGCAAGCGGCTGGTGGTTAATGAGCACGGACGTTTACTGTTTCCCAAGGCATTAGCGTTGCTGGAACAGTCTTCGGAGATTGAACAGCTGTTTCGCCGCGACGTCGGCGCCTTACGCATCTATGCCAGCAGTACCATCGGCAATTATTTGATGCCCGCAATTATCGCGCGCTATCGCCACGACTCCCCCGATACACCGCTGGAGTTGCAGGTCGGTAACACGCAGGACGTGGTCAATGCGGTGTCGCAGTTCAGCGTCGACCTCGGATTGATCGAAGGACCTTGTCATCATCCGGACCTGATAACGCAGGCCTGGGTAGAGGATGAGCTGGTCGTGTTCTGTGCCGCAGACAGCGCGTTGGCCGGGCAGGGGCCGGTGTCTTTAGAGGCGCTGGCGAATGCGCCGTGGATCCTGCGCGAACAGGGCTCGGGGACGCGTGAAGTGCTGGATCATCTGCTGCTGGACAGGTTGCCGCATTTCCAGCTGATGATGGAGCTGGGGAACTCAGAGGCCATCAAGCACGCGGTGCGTTACGGCATGGGGATCAGCTGTCTGTCTCGACATGTGATTGCCGATCAGCTGGCGTCCGGCGCGCTGGTGGAGCTTCAGGTGCCGCTGCAAAACCTCAATCGCACGCTCTATCTGGTCCACCACCGTCAAAAGCATCTGTCCAATGTGCTGTGCCGCTTTCTGGAGTACTGTCGCCAGCCGGTCTGTGAAGCCTAAACCGTCATTATTCCCCTCTGGAATTACTGAGCGGCTAATGATTCCCCTCGTGCGGCATGGATGGCTGCTCCTAATAATCTGGGGCGGGTTATTAACCTCTCTTATGATTGGCGATTCCAGCTACCCAGCCGGGGGGTATTTGTTACAATCCGGCCTCAAATTTATCGGCCAAGCGGAATCAAGATGGCTCAACACGATACTCAGACCCCATCGCAAGGGGGCAGAACGCTACGCCGTGAACTCAAAGCACGGCATTTGACGATGATCGCCATTGGCGGCTCGATCGGCACAGGACTCTTTGTGGCCTCCGGGGCCTCCGTCGCGCAGGCCGGACCGGGCGGTGCGTTGCTGTCTTATGTGCTCATTGGTTTGATGGTCTACTTCCTGATGACCAGCCTCGGTGAGCTGGCGGCCTTTATGCCGGTCTCCGGTTCTTTCTCAACCTATGGCGCAAACTATGTGGATGAAGGATTTGGCTTCGCGTTGGGGTGGAACTACTGGTACAACTGGGCGGTGACCATCGCCGTCGAACTCGTCGCAGCACAGCTGGTCATGGGGTATTGGTACCCTGACTTCCCTGGCTGGATTTGGAGCGCCCTGTTCCTGACCGTGATCTTCCTGCTGAATTACATCTCCGTAAAAGGTTTTGGCGAAGCGGAATACTGGTTCTCCATCATCAAAGTCATTACCGTACTGGTGTTTATCGCGGTGGGCATGCTGATGATCACCGGGATCCTGAAAGGCGGCGAAAACGCGGGCCTGCATAACTGGCAAATTGGCGATGCGCCGTTTGCTGGCGGATTCTCGGCGATGATCGGTGTTGCGATGATCGCGGGTTTTTCCTTCCAGGGAACAGAACTGATTGGGATTGCCGCCGGTGAGTCCAAAGATCCAGAGAAGAATATTCCTCGCGCCATCCGTCAGGTGTTCTGGCGTATCCTGCTGTTCTATGTGTTCGCGATCCTGATTATCAGCCTGATTATTCCTTACACCGATCCGAACCTGCTGCGCACCGATGTCAAAGACATCAGCGTCAGCCCATTCACGCTGGTCTTCCAGAACGCCGGTCTGCTGTCTGCGGCGGCGATAATGAACGCCGTAATACTGACGGCGGTGCTGTCGGCGGGGAACTCTGGCATGTACGCCTCAACCCGTATGCTGTTCACGTTGGCGAGAGAAGGGAAAGCACCGGCGATTTTCGGCCGACTGTCCCGCGGCGGTGTGCCGCGCAACGCGCTGTATGCGACGACCGTTGTGGCCGCGCTGTGCTTCCTGACCTCCATGTTCGGCAATCAGACGGTTTACCTGTGGCTGCTGAATACCTCGGGAATGACCGGTTTTATTGCGTGGCTTGGCATCGCCATCAGCCACTATCGGTTCCGCCGTGGGTACGTTAAGCAGGGCGGGGATTTGACGGCGCTGCCGTACCTGTCCAGTTTCTTCCCAATGGGACCGATCTTCGCGTTTGTGCTGTGTCTGATTATCACGTTGGGTCAGAACTACCAAGCATTTTTGGCGGATCAGATTGACTGGTACGGCGTGGCGGCGACCTACATTGGTATTCCGCTGTTCCTGACGATTTGGTTTACGTACAAGCTGGTGAAACGTACGCGCTTTGTGAAATACGCCGATATGGTGTTTCCACAGGGCAAATAATCCCGCTTAGATAAGCCAATGAAAAGGCCGGTCGCACGCTTCGTGTTGACCGGCCTTTTTTATGGACGTCGTATGGTGATGGAACAGGCGAAGATGGCAGGGCGCTGCACGATGAGAGTGTGGTACACGAGCTATGGAAGAAGGCAGTCAACGGAGAGGGCAGAGCATGCGGGGGAGCGAGAAACTCCGGCCCGCGAGGGAGCCGGAGGGGATGCAGGTCAGCGTATCAGACGGCGGGATGACTTTCCGGCCGCGTACGACGGTAGTAAGCGTACAGAATCCACGCCAACGGCAGCACCGCCAACGGCGCCGCCACATACCCAATCGTGCTCATGCCTAAATACAGGCTCACTTTGCTGCCGAGCAGGGCGCCAGCGCCGATACCCAGGTTATATAGGCCCGAGAAGATAGACATCGCGATGTCGCTGGCGTCCGGTGCCAGGCTCAGGACGTTGGTCTGCATGGCCAAACCGATACCCATGACCGCCATGCCCCACACCATGCACAGGATGATCATGCTTGACTCGTAGCCCGCGGCAGGCAGCAGCAGCACCAGCGACAGCACCAGCAATCCGATGGCGCTGAGCAGAAAACCGGTCGGGTGTTTGTCGCTGTAGCGGCTGTACAGCACGCTGCCGAGGATCCCCGCCGCTCCGAACAGGAGCAGGATCAGCGTCGTGAAGTTCTCGGACTGACCGGCCACGTTCTGTATAAACGGCTCGATATAGCTGTAAGCTGTGAAGTGCGCGGTGACCAGAATCACGATCAGCACATACACCGTCACCAGCTCCGGGCGTTTGAACAGCATAGGCACGCTCGCCAGCGATCCGGAATGTTCGCTCGGCAAGCGCGGCAGCAGGCGCGCCAGTAGGATCAGCGAAATCGTTGCGCCGACCGCAATCACCATGAAGGTCATGCGCCAGCCCAGCAGCTGACCGACGACACGCCCCATCGGCAGACCCAGCACCATCGCCAGTGCCGTACCCGTGGCGAGCATACTCAGCGCTGCCGCGCGTTTCCCCGGCGGCGCCATACGGATCGCCAGCGACGCGGTGATCGACCAGAATACCGAGTGGGCCAGCGCGACCCCGGCGCGGGAGATCACCAGCACGGTGAAGTTCCAGGCCATTGCCGACAGCACGTGGCTGGCGATAAACAGGCAAAACACGCCGATCAGCAGCTTACGCCGCTCGATGCCGCTGGTCAGCAGCATGCAAATCAAGGACGCCAGGGTCACAATCCAGGCGTAGATAGTAATCATCAGCCCGACTTCTTCTGTCTTCATGGCAAAACTCTGCGCAATGCCGCTGAGAAGTCCGACTGGAATGAATTCGGTGGTGTTAAAAATAAACGCTGCGACAGATAGCGTAATGACACGCATCCAGGCTGTGGAGCGTGATGGTGCGGCGGATTCCATAAATATTTCTCGAAATTAATAAGGGCGGACGCGCTTATTTTAGACAAAGAGGTAAAGGAATACGATGTAGATCACAATTTTGTATGAACTTTTTTAAGCGAAATGTGTGCTTTATAACGAGAATTTAACCGGTTTGTGCAATAACTGGCTCTGTGACCGGCGTATCAATCGGCACATGCCGTTGAGACGCCGGTGAACATGTTTAGCGTTTTTGGAAGTAGGTCATCGCCAGCGCGGCGGCGAGCACCAGGCCTTTAATGATGTCCATCGCGTAATAAGGAACGGACAGCATGACCAGACCATTCTGCAAAACACCCAGCAGTACGGCTCCCACCAGCGTGCCCAGCGCGTTAGGTTTACCGGAGCCGGCCAGCGAGAAGCCGATATAGGCAGCGGCCACGGCATCCATCAGGTAGCCGCCACCGGCATTAACCTGAGAAGAACCGATGCGCGATGCCAGCAAGATACCGCCCAGCGCGGCCAGCAGCGAGGAGAATACGTAGGCCATCACCCGGTAACGCGCAGTGCGAATGCCCGCCAGGCGCGCGGCTTCAGGGTTACCGCCGATGGCGTACATGCGGCGTCCGTGTTGGGTCAGGGAGAGATACAGCTGTACGACCACGGTGACCACCAGCATGATCACGACAATAGTCGGCACCTGTCCGAGGGTGGAGAAAAACTCTGGGATCAGACCTTCGGCCATTTCGCCGCTGGGTAAGACCATGTTTTGAGTGATGGAGCCCCCGTAGCTGTAGGTCATCGCCACGCCCTGGATCACAAACAGGCTCGCCAGTGTCGCCAACATGTCAGGAATACGCAAAATCACGATCAGGAAGGCGTTAAATAATCCCACCAGCATGCAGAGCGCCAGCGTCAGCAAAATGGCGCCCGTCGTGCCGAAGCCATACCAGACGAACAGCGAAACCACCAATGCGTTAGCCAGCGATGCCGTGGAGCCGACGGACAGGTCGAAGCCGCCGACGGACAGCGACAGCGACACGCCGATGGCGATCACCGTCACAATGGCGATGGACCGCAGGATGTTGATGATGTTGTACGGGTCGAGGAAATTATCGGAGGCCAGTCCAAACAGCACTACCAGCGCGACAACGGTCAGCAGCATGCCCCATTTGTACAGAAAATCGAACAGACGATGAATGACAGGGAGAGCCCCGTTAGATGAATGTGGCTGACTCACGCAGGAGTTCCTCCGGTTGAATACAATAAAAGAGTTTCTTCGTCCGTCGTCGCGGCGTCCAGTTCCGCTACGATACGGCCATCCCACAGCACGCAGATGCGATCGCACAGTCCCACCAGTTCGGAGAATTCACCTGAGGCGTAAATAATCCCTTTCCCTTGTTGAGACAGTTCTCCCATCAATCCAAATAAATCCTGTTTGGCCTTGATATCCACGCCCTTGGTCGGTTCGTCGAAAATCAGCACCTGCATATCGCTGCGCATCCATTTGCCGATGGCGACCTTTTGCTGATTTCCGCCGGATAACCGGCGAATGGTCTGTTGCGGCCCACGAGTGCGGATGTTCAGTTGCTGGATCAACTTTTTTGCCCAGGCGGCGGCCTGACGTCCACTAAACACGCCCCAGCGGGAGAAGCTGTCGCTGGCGGCGATACTCAGATTCATGGATACGGTGTCATCAATGAATATCCCCTCTTTACGGCGCTCTTCCGGCACCAGCGCGATCCCAGCGGCGACGCTGTCGGCAGGGGAGCGCGGTTTCCAGGGCTTAGCCCGATATTCTCCCGCGTGAAGGCGGCTGCGGCTTGCGCCAAACAGCGCCTTGCACAGCTCCGTCTTTCCGGCGCCCGCCAGACCGGCGATACCCAGAATTTCCCCTTTGCGCAGCGTCAGTGAGATATCCCGCAGCAGGGTGTCGTCGTGCAGGCCCTCAACGCGCAACAGCGTCTCTTCATGCGATACCCGTGAGCGGGGAGGGAAGATATCGGTTAACTGATGACCGAGCATATTTTCAACGATTTGTTCGCTGCTCAGTCCCTGCATCGATGTGCGGCTGACGAATTGGCCGTCGCGAAGCACGGTCAGCGTGTCGCAAATCGCTTTCAGTTCGTGAATGCGGTGCGAAATAAACACGATCCCAATGCCTTCCGCCTGCAGGCGGCGTACGACGGCAAAGAGGCGTTCGCTTTCTTCCTGATCCAGCGGGGCCGTCGGCTCGTCGAGGATGAGAAAACGGCAGTCATGGGACAGCGCGCGCGCCAGTAACACCTGCTGTTTTTCCGCCAGCGTGCAGTGTTCCATACGGCGACGCACGTTGAGGGTAATTCCCAGTTGGTCGAGCAGCGCCGTGGCCTGACGGCGGATGTACGGCCAGTTCAGACCGTGGCCATTTTGCGCCAGCGTATCCAGCATGATGTTTTCGGCGACCGACAGCGTGGGCACCAGCGCCGCGTCGACTTCCTGCTGCACCAGATGAATGCCGTAACGTTTGGCATCACGCGGGGAGTGGATAGAAATGGCTTCGCCGTCCAGCAGAATATCGCCGGTGTAGCGGTCGTGAGACCCTGACAAAATCGCCATCAGGGTGGATTTTCCGGCGCCGTTAGCGCCCGTCAGAGCGTGAATAGAACCGCCCTCCAGGGCAAACTGCACCTGTTTTAACGCCGGGAAGCCGGCGAAGGAGATGGAAATGTCGCGCATTTCCAAGCGTGAACGGTGGGCAATGGACATAACTACGGCAACTCGTCTCGGCGGTAAGGGATAGTGGCGTTAGCCGGCTGAAAATTAACACACTTTTTTGAGATAAAGAATGCTGAATACAGGGGATTCGCGCGGCGTTTGAAAATGAAAAAGCATAACTTAAGCAAAAAAGTGATTAAGAATAGGGCCTGATGATTTTAAGATGCGTTGACGGTCTGATGACAAAACCGCAATCGGGGCGACCGCCCCAGCCGCAATAAAAAGCCAACATGTTGTCACGCAAGGAATTATCGATAATGAGTACATCACCTATCCGCGTCCAGGTTGGGCCGGCAAATTACTTTTCCTTTCCAGGGGCTATCGACAAACTGACCGATTTTTATCCTGCGCCGGTGCTCACACAGGCGCTATGGATCCACGGCGAGCGTGCGCTGAACGCCGTGAAACCTTATCTACCCGCTGAATTTTCGGCGGAAGGCGTGAAACAGGCGCTGTTTGCCGCCCACTGTAGCGAAAGCGAAGTTGAAAGACTGGTCGCTTTGGCGGGTGACGATCGTTCTGTCGTGATTGGCGTGGGCGGCGGGGCGGTGCTGGATACCGCCAAAGTGGTCGCGCGCCGTCTGGGCGTACCGCTCGTGGCGATCCCGACCATTGCCGCAACCTGCGCAGCGTGGACGCCGCTGTCCGTCTGGTATAACGATGAAGGGCAAGCCTTACGCTTCGAGATTTTCGAAGACGCGAACCATATGGTGTTGGTGGAGCCGCGCATCATCCTGTCCGCGCCGGTGGAGTATCTGCTGGCCGGGATCGGCGATACGCTCGCCAAGTGGTATGAAGCCGTGGTGCTGAGCCCTCGTCCTGAGACGCTGCCGCTGACCGTACGTCTGGGACTACAGACGGCGTTGGATATTCGCAATGTTCTGCTGCGACAAAGCGAAGCTGCGTTGAAGGCGGTTGAGTCGAGGACGATAAATCAGGATTTTCTGGACGTAGTCGAAGCGATTATCGCGGGCGGTGGTATGGTCGGCGGTCTGGGCGAGCGTTACACCCGCGTTGCGGCGGCACATGCGGTACATAACGGGTTGACGGTGTTGCCGCATACGGAGCGTTTTCTTCACGGCACCAAGGTGGCTTACGGCATTCTGGTTCAGTGCGCGCTGTTGGACGATACCGATGCGTTGCGGGAACTGAGCGCGGCATTCCGCCTCATGGGGCTGCCCACTACGCTGGCCGATCTGGCGATTGACATCAACGATTCGGCGGCGATGCAGGCCATCGTTGCCCGCACGCTCCAGCCGGGCGAGTCCATCCATTTTGTACCGGTGGAATTAGACGACGAACGCCTGCTGGCGGCCTTCCGTCGGGTCGAGTCCGTGAGCGAGTGAGCTTAGTGAAGCGCAGGGCGGGGTTCCGCCCTGAATGATCACTGCAATTTTTCGTAGGGAAATGAATTTTTGATAAAGCGGGAGTAATAGCTGCCCTTCGAGTTTGAGGCGAGCAGCTCTTCATAGATCATGCGCGCGACGCCTTGATACTGGTAAAGGCTTCCATTCAGGAATTCGATTTCGAGAATGCTGGTTTCAGCATCATAGCCGACGGCAAACAGATCGGCGGATGAAACACGCTTACGTTGCAAATTGGTCACTCCCTGTTGGCTGTGTAGCATTACCGCCTGAAACTGCGGACGTTCTGCAATGCTATGACTGTGTGTGTCTTATTTTTTCTACGGGACGGGCATGTCAGGCAGAGCGCTGAAATCCGGAAAGTCGGCCTGACGCCGCCAGACCTCAAAAAAGACAAGCTCTGCCTGTACCCATGCCGGTATTAAACCCTTCTCACCTTATTGCTGCAAGAATTTCCCGTGGAAACGCAGGTGATCTTCAATGAAACTGGCGATGAAAAAGTAGCTGTGATCATAGCCAGGCTGCATGCGCAGCGTCAGCGGCCACTCTCGCTGACGGGCAATGGCGTCCAGCGCGTGCGGCTGGAGTTGCTCCGGCAGGAACGGATCGTCCTCGCCCTGATCGATCAAGATCGGCAACGGATGGTCGCTGGCGGCCAGCAAATGACAGCTGTCGTAGTCCAGCCACCGCTGTTCGTCCTCGCCGAGATAGGCGCTGAACGCTTTGCGCCCCCAGGGCACCGCGCTGGGATTGACGATAGGGGCGAAAGCCGACGCTGAACGATACCGTCCCGGGTGACGCAGCGCGAGCATTAGCGCGCCGTGGCCGCCCATCGAATGACCGCTGATGGACTGACGGTCGCTGACGTTCACATGCTGCTGAATCAGCTGCGGCAATTCATCGCTGATATAGTCGAACATCCGATAGTGCGGCTGCCACGGCGTTTCGGTCGCATTCACGTAGAACCCCGCGCCTTGACCTAAATCGTACCCGCTGTCATCGGCGACGGTTTCGCCACGGGGGCTGGTATCTGGGATCACCAGCGCCAGACCCAACTCGGCCGCAACGCGCTGCGCCCCGGCTTTGACCGCGAAGTTTTCATCGGTGCACGTCAGCCCGGACAGCCAGTACAGAACCGGGGGCGGCGTTTGCTCCGCCGTTGGCGGCAGATAAAGGCTAAATGTCATGTCGCACTGCAACACGGCAGAGGTATGACGATAGCGCTGTTGCCAACCGCCGAAGAGGCGGTGTTGCTCCAGAAGTTCCAGTGGCGCAGTCATGTCGGGCGACCTCCGCTTAGTTAAAGTGAATCACGGTACGGATAGACTTACCTTCGTGCATCAGATCGAACGCGTCGTTGATGTCTTCCAGTTTCATGGTATGCGTGATGAAGTCGTTCAGCGGGAATTCGCCATTCAGGTAGCGCTGAACGATGTCCGGCAGCTGGCTGCGGCCTTTCACGCCGCCAAAGGCTGAACCCCGCCATACGCGACCGGTCACTAACTGGAACGGACGGGTGGAAATCTCTTCGCCCGCGCCGGCGACGCCGATGATGACCGACTCGCCCCAGCCTTTATGACAGCACTCCAGCGCCGAACGCATGACGTTTACGTTGCCGATACACTCGAAGGAGAAATCGACGCCGCCGTCAGTCATCTCGACGATCACATCCTGAATTGGCTTGTCGTACTCTTTCGGGTTCACCAGATCCGTCGCGCCCAGTTTACGCGCCAGTTCAAACTTGCTGGTGTTGATGTCGATGCCGATAATGCGTCCCGCTCCGGCCATTTTGGCGCCGATGATGGCAGAAAGGCCGATACCACCTAAGCCGAATACCGCTACCGTGTCGCCCGGCTGCACTTTTGCCGTATTGGTGACGGCGCCCATGCCGGTGGTGACGCCGCAGCCGAGCAGGCAGACTTCTTCCAGCGGAGCTTCAGGCTGATTTTCGCCAGCGAAATTTCGGGAACCACGGTGTGCTCGGCGAAGGTCGACGTGCCATATAGTGGAAAATCGGCTGGCCGTCTTTCGAGAATCGCGTGGTGCCGTCCGGCATCAGGCCTTTGCCCTGTGTCGCGCGGATCGCCTGACACAGGTTGGTTTTGCCTGAGCGGCAGAATTTACATTCGCCGCATTCCGGCGTGTAGAGCGGAATGACGTGATCGCCGACGGCGACGCTGGTGACGCCTTCGCCAATGGCTTCGACGATACCGGCGCCTTCATGACCGAGGATCGCAGGGAATACGCCTTCCGGATCTTTACCGGACAAGGTGTAGGCGTCGGTGTGGCAGACGCCGCTGGCGATGATACGCACCAGCACTTCTCCTTTCTGCGGCGGCATCAAATCGACTTCTTCAATGGACAGAGGCTGGTTGGGACCCCAGGCGACGGCGGCACGGGTTTTAATGGTTTGCATGGTGAATTCCTGTATCAATGACTCGCGATGAGGTCGCGGGTTCGTTATGGGTCACGAAGAGGTCGTCCAGCGACCTCGCGAAACGGCTTATTATGAGAATCGTTCAATCATCAGTTTTTTCAAGGCCTCGACGTTGGGACCGAATGCATCCCGACGCCAGACCAGTTCGACGGAGATGTCGGCGACCGTGTCAGGCAGCGGATGGATCTGAACCTGGTTGCCGCCGGGCAGCGCGGCCAGTACAGACTGAGGCAAAAAGGCCGCGCCCGTTCCCCCGGCGACGCTGGCCAGCAGCGTGGTGAGCGAGTTCACCGTGATCCACGGCCCCGACAACGTACTCTGCCCGCGGCTCCAGGCGCTGAGGCGAGAGCGGTAATCGCTGGCATCGGCGGCTTGCAGTATGACCGCACCCGCTAAATCTTTTGCCTGGTGCACTTTAGGGTGCTGGTGCGACGTAATGAGAACCAGGCGATCGCTAACGATCCGACAGTGGTGCAGCGCATCGTTATCGATGGGACAGCTGACCAGCGCAGCGGCCAGCGCGCCGTGACTGACTTCGTCTACTAACTGCGCGCCGTCGGCACATTTCAACGTGATCGCCACCTGCGGAAATCGGTGATGAAATTGCGCCAGGAGTTCGGGCAGCAGCAGGAGGGCCGCGGACTCTTCAGCGCCCAGTAAAAACTGTCCGCCGGGCGTGCCGCTGTGGCTCATCGTTAACGCTTCATCGCTCAACGCGAGAATTTTACGGGCATATCCCAGAAAATTGTGTCCGGCTGGCGACAGTCGTAGACGCTGTTTTTCACGGATGAACAGATCGGTGCCAAGTTCTAACTCCAATTGACGTAATCGTGTCGTCAAATTGGAAGGAACGCGTTGTAGCTGCTCGGCGGCGCGAGCCATGGAGCCGCTATCGGCCACCAGACAAAACATGCGGAGTTGGGTTAGGTCCATCTTCTCTATTCGTGAATAACTATGGCGGTTTGATTTTTAGAGAGTGAATACTATAGATTGATTTACAGGGTTGCAACGCTTCTTAACTATTTCGGATACATTGCCTAAATTCGAGGCGAGAGGCAACGGTAGTGAGCAGGATGTCATATCATTACATTTAAATCTATAAATGTGTTAGGGTGGCGAACTTCTTTCACTGATATTGGAAAAAATGATGTCTGAACACTCACTGTTTACCCCTCTGACCCTCGGTGATTTTACGCTGCGCAACCGCATTGCCCTGCCGCCGTTGACTCGTTCTCGCAGCTCACAGCCCGGTGATATCCCCAACGATCTGATGGCGACGTACTATCGCCAACGCGCCACCGCCGGTTTTATGGTGACGGAAGGCAGCCAGATTGAGCCACAGGGGCAGGGCTATGCCTGGACGCCGGGAATTTACAATGCGGAACAGGTCGCAGGCTGGCGCAAAGTGACTGACGCGGTGCATGAAGAGGGCGGCGTGATTTTTTGCCAGCTATGGCATGTCGGTCGCGTTTCCCATACCTCGCTGCAGCCGGACGACGCGGCGCCGGTCGCGCCGTCTGCGCTGCGTGCTGAAAGCGTCAAAGTCTTTATCGAAACCGGGCCGGGAACCGGCACGCTGGCCGATCCCAGCATGCCTCGCGCGCTGTCGACGGACGAAGTGAAAGCGCTGGTGCAGCAGTATCGCAAGGCGGCGGAAAATGCGCGTGACGCAGGCTTCGACGGCGTTGAACTGCATGCCGCTAACGGCTATCTGATCAATCAGTTCATTTCTCACCATACCAACCAGCGTACCGACGAGTACGGCGGTTCGCTGACAAATCGTCTGCGCTTCCTAAAAGAAGTCACCGAAGCCGTGATCGACGTTTTTGGCGCATCGCGGGTTGGCGTTCGTTTCGCGCCGCTGTTTGAAACGACCGACGAAGAGCGCGTCTATCTGGGGCTGGTGGAAAACGATCCGCACCATACCTACGTCTCTGCGGCCGCCCTGTTGCAGTCGATGGGGATCGCCTACCTGTCGATTGCGGAAGCCGACTGGGAGAACAATCCCGAGCTGCCGGAAACATTCCGTCAGGCGCTGCGTGAGACCTTCTCCGGCGTGATTATGTACGCAGGGAAATATACCCAGCAGAAAGCGGAACGCATCTTGGCGCAGGGATACGGCGATCTGTTCGGGTTCGGCCGTACCTTCATTGCTAATCCGGATTTACCGCATCGTATTCGCCATGGTCTGGCGTTAAATGCCGTTGACGCAGGCACGCTGTATGGCGGAACGGATAAAGGTTATATTGACTATCCGTCAAGCTAAGAGTAATTAAGCGGGCGGCATCCAATGAGGTGCCGCTGACTACGATAACAAGGTGAATGATTTATGGGCTTAAACGAGGCGCTCAAAGCTTTTTCTCATCCTACGCGCAGAGCCATCTTGGTCTGGTTGAAGGATCCTGACACCGCATTCGCCGATGACACGCAACTTTATGACTATCAGCGATACGGCGTGTGCGCGAGTCTGATTCAGAAAAAAGCAGGCTTATCTCAGCCAGCCACCTCTTTATGCCTGAAAAGCCTGCAGGAGCTCGGCGTGGTCGATGCCACCAAAGTGGGTATTTGGACCTACTACAAGCGCAATGAAAACCAGATTTCCGCCATCATGACCGCGTTGATCGATGATTTGGGCGTGAGCGTCGCAGACGACGAGCCTACGCGTTAACTCTCTTCGTTCCCATGCTCATGCTTTATTCTCGCGATTATAGGACACGGTCTTTATTTTGATGACCGTAGGTGAATGATTAAGTCAATGCGGCGGGTTTCAGCTTGCCGTGACTTAATTAATCAGGCGGGAAAAAATAATCATTTTAATTCGGTTTTGCGCAGAAAGTTAATCCCCAGAGAAGGAATACGAATATCGGTAACGAGAGTGATTACCTTTTCCTATTTCAAAAACAGTTCAACACGTAGATTCATCACTCCAGCAATGACGGCAAAGCATAAAATAAAATAACACTCAAAAAACGAATGGAAATTAACCCTTTTAATTCAATGAATAAAAATATTTATTTTTTCACTAAGGAATAAAAACAGTATTTAACTCGCCCCTTAAGCATCAGCAGCTCTGCAATTGCCGCGCGCTGTCATTCGTTTCCTCAGTTTTCACAATACTATCAAAAATAATAACTAACCTAATCGCGTCTCCGATATATACTAGGCCGCGACATTTGTTACTTGCGTGTTTCATTTATTGAAAAAATGGAACATCCGGCGCGATCTCGTCTGCGAGCGACAACATACAGCACTTGTTATTTCCTTTAATAAAAGAACGATTTTACAGATTTAACAGCCCATGTTGTTTATCAGCACGGGCATGAAATCGTTAGTAAAACATACGGAGTTTATTTATGAGTTTTCTGAAGAATGTCACCATCAGGACTATGATGTTAATCATACTTGGCATATTCCTCCTCCTTTGGGTCGGCGTATCTTTATTTACCGTTTCCGAATTCAATAAAATGGGGTCGCTGCTTGACGTCAATCAGTCGCAGAAAAAAAGTTATCTATTACTGGTGAAAGGGGGCGATCAATATTTTCGCGCCGTGACGCGGATGCTGAGAAGCGCCGACTATGTGCAGCTCGGTGATACGGCTACGGCGAAAACCATGCTGGACTCAGCCAACGTCGCAATTAAAAATACCAAAGACGCGCTGGAACAGTTTCGCCATAACGACTCGCTTGAGATTGACCCCGCGTTAATCACTAATACGACGTCTACCTGGTCTTCGCTGATCGAGTCGGGCATCGAGCCCATGTTCGCCGCGCTGCAAGCCGGTCGCATTGACGACTTTCGTCAGATTTACCACGTGACGTATCCGTCCCTCAGCGTGAACTTTGCTGCCAATTCAGACCAGTATGCCGAGGCGCTGCAGGCCAACCGAGCCATCGACGACGTTCACGCGATGACTTCATTGAACAAACGCCTACTGATTGTGACGATGATACTAGGTGTGATCATTCTGATTATCAGCGACCGTTATCTGGTCAACTATCTGGTTAAACCGATTAATCAGCTGAAGTCGCACCTTGAACGTCTTAGCGAAGGCCAGCTGAGCTTTGACTTGAAAGCGTTTGGCCGCAACTGCGCCGGGCAGCTGTTCCCGCACGTGACTTTCTTGCAAAACAGCCTGCGCACGACGGTGAGCACTATCCGCGACAGCGCGTTCTCCATCCATCAGGCTCCAGCGAGATTCGCCTGGGCAACAACGATCTGTCCGCGCGTACCGAACAGCAGGCCGCCGCGTTGCAGGAAACGGCGGCGAGCATGGAAGAGCTGAGTTCGACGGTGAAAATGAATGCTGAAAATGTTCATCAGGCCAGCAAACTGGCACACGAAGCGTCTATCGTCGCGCGTAAGGGCGGCGAAATTACGGATGAGGTCGTGGGTACGATGGACGACATCACGACCAGCTCTCGCAAAATCGCGGACATCACCAGCGTCATCAACGGCATCGCGTTCCAGACCAATATTCTGGCGCTGAATGCGGCGGTTGAAGCGGCCAGAGCCGGTGAACAAGGGCGTGGTTTCGCCGTGGTGGCGGGTGAAGTCCGCAATCTGGCGCAGCGCAGCGCGCAGGCGGCGAAAGAGATTGAAGGTCTGATCGCCGAATCCGTGTCGCGCGTCAATATCGGTTCCAGTCAGGTGAAAAAAGCCGGCGAAGCGATGGGCACGATCATTACTTCTATTACCCACGTCAACGACCTGATTGGCGAAATCGCCTCGGCCTCCGATGAGCAGAGCCGCGGTATCGAGCAGGTGGGTAGCGCGGTGACGCAAATGGACGGTGTCACTCAGCAGAACGCTGCGTTGGTGCAGGAAGCCTCTGCCGCCGCGGGCTCTCTGGAAGAACAGGCGCGTCATCTGACTGATGCCGTCGCTGTCTTCAAGCTGGAGAGCGAAGCGCGTCCGGCTTCCGGTCACCCCCAAAACGGTCTGGAGCTGAAACGCCCAGCGCTGAGCCAAAAACCGGCACGGGTCGCAGCACCTGCCGCCAGCAAGATGCAAAGCAGTAATGACAACTGGGAACAGTTTTAATATCCATCGTTTATGACTCCCACTAGCGCACCGGTTTCACCGGTGCGTTTCTTATTTTCCCTCCTCATTCAATTCTCGCGATATAACCCTGGCCGCCAGGATCCAGAGCGCCAACAAATAGTCGTTTTTCGCTTGCGCTGGCGCTGGTCTCATTTCTCTTTAGATAAAAACGTGGCTCTGAATACCCCTTTTTATATCCGTGCCTATACTTAGGGCATTAAAACCCGATAGGTGTTCAGGATGGCGGCTTTATCGCCGTTCACGCTTTGCTACATTCCTATGGCGGGGTTTTAAATCAGACAGTTAGGAAGCGCAGCAGGGTACGGCTCGACGCGACTGAACAGGGTTAATCATCGCTGCACATTCGTTCATCGAAAAGAAAGAATATTGTTCGCGTCAGGGCGCGGACCTATTAAAGACTCTCATGGGGTGGGATATGCATTTTCTGAAAAACATCAGCATACATGCGATGGTATTAGTCATTGTAGGCACACTGATCGTGATATGGGGTATCGCGTCGGGCTACAGTATTTATTCTCTGAATCAGGCGACGAATTTACTGACGCAGGGCGAAGCGCAGAAAAAAAATTACTCCTATTTGATTTACGGCAATGACCAGTATTTCCGCGCCGTGATCCGTCTCGAACGGGCGATGGATTATATGCAGGAGAACGATCAGGTTAACGCCAAGAAAACGATGGATATGGCGCAGGCCGCCATCCAGAATACGAAAACGGCGCTGGAAAGCTTCAAAAATTCCGAACATATCGGTATTGAGCCGACCACCGCGAACGGCGTGTATACCACCTGGGAAAAGGTGATCACGGATGCGGTAGACCCCATGAATGCCGCGTTGCAGCGTAATGATCTCCAGAGTTTCCGCACGCTGTTCCGCCAGGTTTTCCCGCCGATGGCATGGACGTTTGGCGATGAACTTAAAAAATACAGCGATGAGATGTCGGCGTCCAAAATCATCCCTTCTATTAATGAGCACAACGCCCGCAACCGCGATACGATCATCATCGTGCTGCTTGCCGGTATCGTGGTGTTGATCTTTACCGAATATTATCTGCGTAACTATCTGGTTAAACCGATCGCGGTCATTAAATCGCATCTGGCGCAGCTCACGGCGGGCCGTCTGGGTTGCGAACTGGTTGAGTTCGGCCGCAACTGCGCCGGTCGATTGATTCCGGACATCAAACTATTGCAATCGCGACTGCGCGATACGGTCACGGCCATTCGCGACACCACCCGGTCCATCGATCACGGCACGTCGGAGATCAGAGTGGGCAGCGACGACCTGTCCCGACGGACAGAGCAACAGGCTGCGGCGTTGCAGGAAACGGCCGCCAGCATGGAACAGCTGAGTTCGACCGTCAAACACAATGCGGACAATGTGCATCAGGCGCGTCTATTGGCGCAGGATGCGGCGGGCGTGGCCAAGAAAGGGGGCGAAATCAGCAGTAACGTGGCCAAGACGATGGCAAAAATTACCGCCAGCTCCAGCAAGATTTCTGACATTACCAACGTGATTAACGGCATTGCGTTCCAGACCAATATTCTGGCGCTGAACGCGGCGGTGGAAGCCGCGCGCGGCGGCGAGCAGGGACGGGGATTCGCCGTGGTGGCGAGTGAGGTTCGCAGCCTTGCGCAGCGCAGCGCCCAGGCGGCGAAGGAGATCGCTGAACTGATCGCCGAATCGGAAGTTAATGTGCAGGTGGGTGATAAACAGGTTCAGCAGTCTGCCGAGGCGATGGAAACTATCATCAACGCAATCGCGCACGTCAGCGACTTGATTAGTGAAATTAATGCCGCCACGGACGAGCAAACTCAGGGCATTACGCAGGTCGGGCAGGCCGTACACGAACTGGACGGCGTGACCCAGCAGAATGCCGCGTTGGTACAAGAGTCGTCGGCCGCCGTCGCGCAGTTGGATCAGCAGTCGCATGATCTGGCGAAGGTGGTGGACCTCTTCCAGTTGGAGGATGACAACTGTCCGATTTCCACAACGCGTATCCCGGCGGTGAAACCAAAACCGATGCCCGCCGTGAAACTACTGCCCGCCACGCGGGCGAATAACAATAATGACGGCTGGGAGAAATTCTAAACGTCTTGCCTCTCGGTTATCCGGCGATGCAAACCGCGTCGGATAACCGTCATCCCCCCTAATGGCGGTCGCCATCATTCATAACTTGCAGCGATTTCATCAATCATGACATACAATCACTGGATAATCGCCGAACTCTCCATTAGGCTGTGTCCCTCATTAAAAGGCGCTGATTCGCGCCTGGTGCATCCGTCAGTGGCACTGTATTGATTCCCTGTTTGCCGTCATCAATTCCACGGCCTGTTGCGGGCAACGCCTGAAGACGGTATGGCGCCGCATATAAGTTACACCTGCTGGAGAACGATAATGTCATCACCTTTGACCCAAGAAGCTGCCCTGGTCCATGAGGCGCTGCTGGCGCGCGGTCTGGAAACGCCGTTACGCGGGGAAATGCTCGATCGAGAGACCCGAAAAAGCCGCATTGCGGAGCACATGACGGAAATCATGAATCTGCTGAGCCTGGACCTCACGGACGACAGCCTGACGGAAACGCCGCACCGCATCGCTAAAATGTATGTCGATGAGATTTTCTCCGGCCTGGACTACACCAATTTCCCTAAAATCACCATCATTCAAAACAAAATGAAGGTGGATGAAATGGTGACGGTGCGCGACATCACTCTGACCAGTACCTGCGAGCATCACTTCGTGACCATCGACGGCAAGGCCACCGTGCTTATATCCCCAAGGATGGCGTCATCGGGCTGTCGAAGATCAACCGTATCGTGCAATTTTTCTCTCAGCGTCCGCAGGTGCAGGAGCGCCTGACCCAGCAAATTCTGGTCGCGTGCAAACGCTGCTGGGTACGAATAACGTCGCCGTTTCCATCGATGCGGTTCACTACTGCGTGAAAGCGCGCGGTATTCGCGATGCCACCAGCGCCACGACGACCACGTCGCTGGGCGGTCTGTTCAAGTCCAGCCAGAATACGCGTCAGGAGTTCCTGCGCGCGGTACGTCACCACAACTAAGGGTACGCACGATAAAATTCACCGGCGTCGGTTTCATCCACGACGCCGGTTTTTTTATGCCCGCCACGGTCGTTTTCTCCTGTGGTTTGCGCTATCTCATTGCCCGGAGAGGTAAAACCGTAGGTTTTTACGCGCTCAGTCATTACAATTTACAGACCGAACCATCCCCGTATTTACTTAGACTGCGAGCTACCCTTACGCCTATGGTCACTCCACCCCGAGTACAACCCCGCATCGCCACGTTGGATTTTGTCCGCGGCGTGGCGTTGCTTGGCATCCTGCTGATGAACGTGTCCGCCTTTGGTTTACCCGAGGCCGCCTACCTTAATCCCGCTTATAACGGCCTGCCGTCACTCCGTGATGCCTGGACCTGGGCGGTCATGGATATTCTGGTGCAGGGAAAATTTCTGACCATGTTCGCCTTGCTGTTTGGCGCGAGTTTGCAGCTGTTGCAGCCAAGAGGGCGGAGCTGGATTCACGCTCGCCTGTTCTGGCTGATGATCTTCGGCCTGATTCACAGCCTGTTCTTCTGGGATGGCGACATCCTGCTGGATTACGGGCTAATTGGTCTGGTGTGTTGCGGCATGTTGCGCATGGCCGAGAGTCCCAGACTGTTACTGCGCGCGGGTACGATCATGTATCTGGCGGGGGTCGCTATATTGGTGGTGCTGAGCCAGCTGCTGAGCCAAACCGGCGGCCGCTTTTGGCAGCCTGGCCCGGCCGATCTGGCCTATGAGGCGCACTGGCTGGTGACCGGCGGACCGGAGGCCTGGAGCCATCGGCTGTCGATGCTGAGCCAAAGTCTGTTATCGATGGGCGTACAGTACGGCTGGCTGCTCTGCGGGGCGATGCTGCTCGGCGGCGCGCTGATGCGCAGCGGGTGGCTCAAAGGAGAATTCAGCCTGAGTCACTATCGCCGAATTGCATGGGTGCTGCTGATCCCCGCATTGCTCATCAACGGTGTGGGCGTCGTGGCGCAGTGGCAGCTGAACTGGGAGTATCGCTGGTGCGGTCTGCTGTTGCAGATCCCCGGTGAACTGAGTGCGCCGTTGCAGGCGATCGGGTATCTGGCGCTGTGCTATGGCTACTGGCCGACACTGCGACGCTGGCGCCTGACGAAATGGATTAGCGATATCGGTCGGATGGCGTTAAGCAGCTATCTGCTACAAACACTCATGTGTACCACGCTGTTTTACCAGTTGGGCTGGTTCATGAAGCTGGACCGTCTGGCATTGTTAGCCTTGGTGCCGCCGATGTGGATCGTCAATCTGCTGTTCGCGCACTACTGGCTGCGGGTTTTCCGGCAGGGGCCGATGGAGTGGCTATGGCGTCGCCTGACGCGATTCGTCGCGGGCAAACCCGATGTCGTTATCAGCAAGTAACGCCGGTTTCGATTTAAGGCCGGAACGCGTCGGCTGATTTCTTGCCGGGCGTGTCCGTTGTGTCGTCCGGCAGATACTCGGGCGGCACGGCTGGATAGCCGGGCTCATCGGCGGAAATCGTATGCGGCGCGGGAATAGGGATCATCGGACCGAGAAACCGCGGCTCGCGCTTCAGCACATACAGATCGAACAGGGTGCCCAGACGGGCGCCGAACTCCCGAATCCGCACCATCCAGATATCCTTCGGCGACGGCACCGCATAACACTGCGCCTGAATTCCGAGATGTAGCGCAATAAACAGCGCACGTTCACAGTGGAAGCGCTGGGTGATGATGGTGAAGTCGTTGGTGTCGAACACTTTGCGGGTGCGAACAATCGAGTCGAGCGTGCGGAACCCCGCATAGTCGAGCACGATATCCATCGGCGGAACGCCTGCGGAAATAAGGTCGCGGCGCATCGTCATCGGTTCGTTATAGCTTTGCTGAGCGTTGTCGCCGCTGAGTAGCAGATAGCTCACTTTCCCGCTGTTATAAGCGTTCAGCGCGCCCTGAATACGAAACAGATAATATTGGTTCACGCCACCGGCGCGGTAGTATTTTGCCGTGCCCAGCACGACGCCGACGGGGCGGGCGGGAAGGTCTTTGAGATCGTCGAAAATATAGGGGGCGGTGCGCCAGCTGATACAGCGGTCAAGCAGAAATGCGCCTCCTGCCAGCACGAGGATGCTGGTGAAAAGACCAAATGTCAGGCGTTTCCACATGCGTCTGCCTTACTCAGCACGAATCAAATCATCCGGCAAGGCTACTTTACCTGCCGAGATCGCGCAAGGCGAAGCGTCCCGCAGGAAGGCTTAATGACGATTTTTAGTGCAAGGGATCAATCAAAAGGAAAAAAACACCGGGGGACGGGGGGAAATTATCCCCCGGTGTGACGTCATCAGACCCGGCTGCCCCACAGATCGTATTCGTCAGCGTGTTCGATTTTTACGGTGAC
>NZ_LUTN01000008.1 GCF_002111595.1 Lonsdalea britannica | reverse complement strand
ACACACCTCTGTAGACGTGTCATATCCCATAGACCTTAAAGCCTTGTTCACCGTGTTTTCGCTCATCGGTTTTCCAGGGTTGTGATCACCGATAAAAATCAGATCATATCCACCGCTGATTTCTCTGATCGCTTCAAGGACTTCTAAGGCTTGACGGCTTAATGGGACAAGATGTGGTGTTCGCATTTTTGACCCACGGTGTGAGTGCTTCACTCCGGGTAATGGTTCACGTTCTGCTGGGATCGTCCACATAGCATTGTCTAAATCAATCTCTGACCATCTTGCAAACCTGAGTTCGCTAGAGCGAATGAAAATCAGCAATGTGAGCTTCACCGCTAGTTTGGTTAGTTTCCTGCCTTTAAAACTATCAATACGTTGAAGGAGTTCAGAGAAGCGATCAAAAGGTAAAGCTGGCCTGTGGGTTCGTTTTGCTACTGCAATAGCCCCAGACATCTCCTGAGCTGGGTTGTAGTCAATTAAACCATTCTGGACTGCATATCGCATTATCGCGGTGGTTCGCTGTTGCAGGCGTGCTGCTACTTCCAGACGCCCTGAAGCCTCAACGACCTTGATCGGAACGAGTAGATCCTTTGTTTTAAGCTCAACAATTTTTCTCTTACCTATTGAGGAGAAAAGGTTGTCCTCAAGACTTTTAAGAACTCGTTCGCTGTGTGAAGGAGACCATCTCCGATTACATGCGGTATGCCAGTCTCTCGCTATAGCTTCAAAGGTAAATGCTTCACTTTGTTCAATCTTGTCGGATTTTTTCTTTTCTGAGGGATCGATACCAACAGATACCAACTTTTTGGCTTCATCTCTTTTTCTACGAGCTTCGCCAAGTGTGACCGTTGGATAAACACCTAATGCCAGAATCTTTTGCTTACCATCAAAGCGATACTGTAAACGCCAGTATTTTGAGCCATTGGGGTTGATTAGCAGGTGCATACCCTGACCATCAGTCAGTTTAAAGGGTTTATCTGAGGGTTTGGTTGTTCGAACTTTGATATCAGTGAGCGCCATCAGTTGATACCTCCATTGTTGGTATCAAAATCAATCGAACCGAAGATACCACCAGTTATACCATCATTTGTTGGTATATGTGGATAGATGTGAGTGGACGTCAAGAGACATAGAACAGAGGGGAAACAGCGTAACTGCTGGATTTTAGAGACAAAAAAAGACGTCAATAGACGTCGATTTTGTACTATTTGGTGCCGAAGGCGGACTCGAACCGGCACGTATTTCTACGGTTGATTTTGAATCAACTGCGTCTACCGATTTCGCCACTTCGGCACTGAAGTAGTATGCGGAAAACGGGGGGATTATACCGTGCAGTCGCGTCCGCGCAACCTTAATCCATCAATCCGCGACTGAGTGATGAAAAATTCGTCTTATCCCCGTTCAGCCCGATGACTGCGGGTTGCATCGTTCAGTCTGTAACCTGGAGGCATAATCGCTTGGCCTGTTTAGTGCGAAACAGGGTAACCTTAATGCATGAATAAAGAAGCTGAACTGAAACGAGCCAAACGACTGGCGCTGTCATTGCTCGGTCTTGCGGCCGCCGTCTTTGTGACCACGCTATGTTTGCCGCCCAACTTCTGGGTTAGCGCTGCGAAGGCTATTGCCGAGGCGGCGATGGTCGGTGCGCTGGCCGACTGGTTTGCCGTCGTAGCGCTGTTTCGCCGGGTGCCGCTACCATTAGTCTCCCGCCATACCGCGATTATCCCGCGTAACAAAGCGAGGATCGCGGACAATCTGGCCACCTTTGTTCAGGAGAAGTTCCTCGATACCGAATCGCTGCTGGCGCTAATCCGTCGGCATAATCCTGCTCATATCGTGGGATGCTGGTTGCAGAACCCCGATAATGCCGAACGGCTGGGCGGTCATCTGTTGCAGTTTATGCGTGGCATTTTAGATATGGCGGATGACCAGCGTATCCAGCGCTTCATTCGCAGTGCGGTACACAAAGCGATCGATAAAGTGGATCTCACCCAGTCTGTCGCCGTTCTGTTGGAAAGTCTGACTAAAAATAATCGCCATCAGCAGTTGCTGGACACGGTGATAGAACAACTGTTGAGGATGGTGAACAAACCGTCTACGCGTGAATTCATCGCGATACAGATCATCCGCTGGCTGAAACGTGAGCATCCGCTCACGGAAAAGATCCTGCCTTCTGAATGGCTGGGTGAGCGCAGCGCCGAGGTGGTCGCCAACGCGGTCAACACGCTGTTAGACGAAGTCGTGCGCGACGAGGGCCATGAGTTGCGTCAGCACTTTAATCGTACCGTCGTCCGGTTGATCGAACGACTCCGCACCGATCCGGACATGGCGCAGCGGGCCGAAGCGATTAAGCGCTATTTGAAAGACGACGAAGCGCTGAATCACTATTTGAGCGATCTTTGGGGTGACCTGCGCGCCTGGCTCAAGGCCGACCTCAATCAAAGCGACTCCGCCGTACAAGCCCGCATTAGCGCCATCGGTCAGTGGCTGGGACAAACGTTGATGCAGGATGAAGGATTGCGGTCGTCGCTCAATCAGCATCTGGAAGAGGCGGTGCGCACGCTCGCACCCGAGTTCGCCAATTTCCTGACGCGCCACATTAGCGATACGGTAAAAAGCTGGGATGCTGAAGAGATGTCTCGTTTAATCGAACTGAACATCGGCAAAGATCTCCAGTTTATTCGCATCAACGGCACGCTGGTGGGGGGAAGCATCGGGCTGGGACTGTATCTGCTGTCGCAGCTGCCAGACCTGATTGCCATGCTGCGTAATTCAACCACGTTTTAGCCCACAGATACGGTACAAAAGACAACGGGCCCGCAGGCCCGTTTTAGTCGACAGCGGAGAACGTCTAGCGACGTTTCAGCAGTAGCATCACGCTGATAGCCAGGAACAGAACGCTCGGTAGCAGAGCCCCCACACTGGCGGCATATGGTAAACCAGGCTCAGCGGACCAAAGATCTGGTCCAGCACGTAAAACAGGAAGCCGAAGCTGATACCAATGACGATGCGCATACCGGCTGGCACGTTTCTCAACGGACCGAAAATAAACGACAGCGCCATCAACATCATCACCGCTACCGACAGCGGAGAAAAAATCTTGCTCCACATGTTGAGCTGATAACGGCCGGACTCCTGCCCGCTCTGTTTCAGGTAACTGATGTAGTTATGAAGACCGCTGATGGAAAGCGCGCTGGGCTCCAGCGCCACCACGCCCAGCTTATCTGGCGTCAGGCTGGTGCTCCACTCACCGCTTAGGGTTTGGCTGCCGCCAATCTTTTTACTGTCGGTGAGTTCGGACGTATCGACCTGCGATAGCTTCCACATACCGTCAGCAAAGGTGGCAGAGGCCGCATAACGTACCGACAGCAGCTTACGGTCATTGTCGAAGTGATAAATACTCACGCCCGCCAGCTCTTTTTCGCCCACCACCCGCTGAATAAATACGAAATCAGACCCGTCTTTGGCCCACATCCCGTTCTGGGTAGACAGCATTGAACCGCCGAACATCATCTGAGAACGGTAATTGCGCGCCATCTGTTCGCCCTGCGGCGCCACCCACTCGCCGATGGCCATGGTCAGCAGCACCAGCGGGATAGCGGTTTTCATGACCGCCCCGGCGATCTGCAGGCGGGAAAAACCAGATGCCTGCATGACAACCAGTTCGCTGCGCGTCGCCAGCGTTCCCAACCCTAACAGTGCGCCTAACAGCGCCGCCATCGGGAAAAACGTTTCAATGTCTTTGGGGACGCTCAACAGCGTATAGAACCCGGCCCCCAGCGCCGAATAACCGCCCTGTCCGACTTTGCGCAGCTGCTCGACAAACTTGATGATGCCGGATAGCGATACCAGCATGAACAACGTCATCATGATGGTATTGAAAATGGTTCTACCGATATAGCGGTCTAAAACTCCAAACATCAGGCCGCTCCTCTTGGCGTCAGGCGGTATCTCAATTTGCGCAACGGCACGCTATCCCACAGGTTAAGCGCAACGGCAATCGCCACATAAACCGCGTTGGTCAGCCACATCCATACCAGCGGATCGAGCTTGCCCTTACCGGCATTCGATCGCAGCGAGGTCTGCAGCAGGAAGAAAATCAGATAGAGCAACATGGCTGGCAGCATGCTCAGCACGCGGCCCTGACGGGGATTCACCACGCTAAGCGGCACAACAATAATCGCCATGACCAGCACGGAGAGGATCAGCGTCAGACGCCAGTGGAACTCGGCACGAGCACCGACATCATCAGAACGCCACAGCGTCTTCATGTCCATCTGCTCAACGTTATTCGGATCGACGGTGACCGCCTGATGCCCAATGACCGCCTGATAATCCGTGAAGTCGGTGATGCGGAAGTCGCGCATCATCGCCGTCCCTTCATAACGTGTGCCTTTGTTCAGCGTCACGACCTGCGATCCGTCGTCGCCCTGCGCGACGGTGCCGTGGTCGGCCACCACCACGGAGGGGCGAGCGTTGTCGCGCGGACGCATCTGGCGAGGAATACGTGTTCGAACTCCTTGCCGCTGACGTTACCCACGAAAAGCACCGAATTGCCGTCCTGAGACTGCTGGAACTGCCCTTCCGCCAGCGTCGCCATCCCAGGATTGGCTCTGGCCTCAGCCAGCACCTCGTCCTGATGTCGCGACGACCAGGGACTGAGCCATAGCACGTTGACCGTCGCCGCCACGGCTGTTGCCAATGCCAGCCATGCCGCAGCCTTCAGCAGCACGTTCTTGCTCAGTCCGCATGCATGCATCACGGTGATTTCGCTTTCAGCGTACAGTCGCCCAAAGGTCATCAGTAACCCGAGAAACAGACTCAACGGCAAAATAAGCTGCGCCATTTCCGGCACGCCAAGCCCCAAAAGGGATAAAACCAGATTCGTCGGGATATCACCGTCCACCGCCGCGCCCAGTATTCGCACTAATTTCTGACAGAAAAAAATCAGCAGCAGAATAAACAGGATAGCCAGCTGGCTTTTAAAGGTTTCCCGTACCAGATATCGAATGATGATCACGCTCAATACGCCTGTGAAAACTTGTCTTTTTGCAGGAAAGTCGATAGTTTTTTCGCTAACTCGCCATTTATACTCATTTGTGGCAACCTTCTCGTAGCTAAACCGGTGTTACAACATCCTGCGTTCGGGATGTGCTATCAGAACCTGCAAAGCCTTATTACAGATTCGCTACGTCGTTCAGATTAACACAGGTTATGTTAACGCGACGGTGGGAAAGTATTACGGAGTGCCACATTCTAACCGTAGCACCCGCTATTGTCTTTAAAGATTCAGGAGAGTACATGGAGTTCAGCGTAAAAAGCGGTAGCCCGGAAAAACAGCGCAGTGCCTGCATTGTCGTCGGTGTATTCGAACCGCGTCGTCTGTCACCTATCGCCGAACAACTGGATAAAATCAGTGACGGCTACATCAGCGCCCTGCTGCGCCGTGGCGAGTTGGAAGGCAAAGTCGGCCAGTCATTGCTCCTGCACCATGTACCGAACATTCTTTCCGAACGCATCCTGCTGATCGGTTGCGGAAAGGAGCGCGAGCTCGACGAGCGCCAGTACAAGCAGGTCGTTCAGCGCACGATCAACGCCCTTAACGATACCGGCTCTATGGAAGCCGTCTGCTTCCTGACCGAGCTGCATGTAAAAGGTCGTAACACTTATTGGAAAGTGCGTCAGGCCGTTGAAACGGCGAAAGAGACGCTTTACACGTTCGATCAGCTAAAAACCAACAAAGTCGAGCCACGTCGTCCGCTGCGAAAAATGGTCTTCAACGTACCGACTCGCCGCGAACTGACCTCCGGCGAACGCGCCATTCAGCACGGTCTGGCCATTTCTTCCGGCATCAAAGCCGCCAAAGATCTCGGCAACATGCCGCCCAACATTTGCAACGCCGCTTATCTGGCTTCGCAGGCTCGTCAGCTGGCGGACGCCTACGGCTATATCACCACCCGCGTCATCGGCGAACAGCAGATGAAAGAGCTGGGGATGAACGCCTACCTGGCGGTGGGACAAGGTTCTCAGAACGAGTCCCTGATGTCGGTGATTGAATATAAAGGCAACCCAGACGCCGACGCTAAGCCTATCGTGCTGGTGGGCAAAGGGCTGACGTTCGACTCCGGCGGCATCTCCATCAAGCCCGCCGACAGCATGGACGAAATGAAATACGACATGTGCGGCGCCGCCACGGTGTACGGCGTCATGCGGATGGCTGCGGAGTTGGAACTGCCGCTGAACATCATCGGCGTGCTGGCAGGCTGTGAGAACATGGTCGATGGCCGCTCCTATCGTCCGGGCGATATCCTGACCACCATGTCCGGCCAGACGGTGGAAGTGCTAAATACCGATGCGGAAGGCCGTCTGGTGCTGTGTGACGCCCTGACCTACGTGGAACGTTATGAACCTGATGTCGTCATCGATATCGCCACGCTCACCGGTGCCTGCGTGATCGCGCTAGGCCACCATATCACCGGCCTGATGTCGAACCACAATCCGCTGGCGCATGAGCTGCTGGGCGCTTCCGAACAGGCGGGCGACCGTGCCTGGCGTCTGCCGATGCTGGACGAGTATCAGGAACAGCTGGAATCCAACTTCGCCGATATGGCGAATATCGGGGGACGCCCCGGCGGCGCCATTACCGCGGCCTGCTTCCTGTCTCGCTTCACGCGCAAATACAGCTGGGCGCACCTGGATATCGCCGGCACCGCCTGGCGTTCCGGCAAAGCCAAAGGCGCGACGGGTCGTCCGGTCGCGCTGCTGTCACAGTTCTTGCTGAACCGCGCCGGCCTGAACGACGTCGAGTAAGGGGTAACCCCGCGCTGAAGTCCCCCGGCGCATGGCGATACGTCGGCGATTCCCGTGCAAACGGGAATCTGCGTTTAACGCAGCCAGAGATCCGCGCCGGTCAGAAACCGCGATGGAAGTATAGGTAACAATGAAAAACGCAACGTTCTATCTTCTTGAAACAGAAGACCAAAGCGGAGAACTCAGTGCGCTGGAAGCGCTAACCTGCGAACTGGCCGCCACGCTGTGGCGGGCGGGCAAACGGGTACTCATCGCCTGCGAAGACGAAGAGCAAGCGCAGAAGCTGGATGAGGCGTTATGGCAGCGTCCACCGCATGCTTTCGTACCGCACAACCTGGCCGGGGAAGGTCCGCGTCAGGGAGCGGCCGTCGAACTGGCCTGGCCTCACAAGCGCGGTAATACGCCGCGCGAGGTCATGATCAACCTGCAGCCGCAGTTCGCAGATTTTGCCACCGCTTTCCATGAAGTGATAGACTTTGTCCCTTACGAAGAATCCCTGAAACAGTTGGCGCGCGACCGCTATAAAGCCTATCGCAGCGTCGGCTTCCGATTGACCACGCTACACCGCCAACCCACTGAATTTTGAGCATAATGGAAAAGACATACAACCCGCACGATATAGAGCAGCCGCTTTACGAGCACTGGGAAAAACAAGGCTACTTCAAGCCAAACGGCGATACCGAGCAAGAAAGCTTCAGCATCATGATTCCGCCGCCCAACGTCACCGGCAGCCTGCACATGGGTCATGCTTTTCAACAAACCATTATGGATACTCTGATCCGCTATCAGCGCATGCAGGGCAAAAATACCTTGTGGCAGGCGGGTACTGACCATGCCGGTATCGCTACGCAGATGGTCGTTGAGCGCAAAATCGCCGCCGAAGAAGGCAAGACGCGCCACGATTACGGTCGCGAAGCCTTCATCGACAAAATCTGGCAGTGGAAAGAAGAATCCGGCGGCACCATCACGCGCCAGATGCGCCGTCTGGGCAACTCCGTGGACTGGGAGCGCGAACGCTTCACCATGGATAAAGGTCTGTCCGACGCCGTGAAGGAAGTCTTCGTCCGCCTGTACAAAGAGGACCTGATCTACCGCGGCAAACGCCTGGTGAACTGGGATCCGAAACTGCGCACCGCCATCTCCGATCTGGAAGTGGAGAACCGTGAAGTCAAAGGCTCCATGTGGCACCTGCGCTACCCGCTGGCTGACGGCGCTAAAACGGCCGAAGGCAAAGACTATCTGGTCGTTGCCACCACCCGTCCCGAAACCGTGCTGGGCGATACCGGCGTCGCGGTAAACCCGGAAGATCCTCGTTATAAAGACCTAATCGGTAAAGACGTCATCCTACCGCTGATCGGCCGCCGCATTCCTATCCTTGCGGACGAACATGCCGACATGGAAAAAGGCACCGGCTGCGTAAAAATCACGCCAGCTCATGACTTCAACGACTATGAAGTCGGTAAACGTCACGCCCTGCCGATGATCAACATCCTGACCTTTGACGGCGATATCCGTCAGCAGGCGGAAGTGTTCGACACCCACGGAAATGCCTCTGACGTCTATGACGACACTATCCCGGAAGCCTTCCGCGGCATGGAACGTTTCGCCGCGCGTAAAGCGACCGTGGCCGCTTTCGACGAATTAGGCCTGCTGGAAGAGATCAAGGCGCATGACCTGACGGTGCCTTACGGCGACCGCGGCGGCGTGGTGATTGAGCCGATGCTGACCGATCAGTGGTACGTACGCACGGCCCCCCTGGCCAAACAAGCGGTGGAAGCCGTCGAAGACGGTCGTATCCAGTTCGTACCGAAACAGTATGAAAACATGTACTTCAGCTGGATGCGCGACATTCAGGACTGGTGTATTTCCCGCCAGCTGTGGTGGGGTCACCGTATTCCGGCCTGGTATGACGCTAACGGCAACGTCTATGTCGGCCGCGACGAAGCCGAAGTTCGTAGCGAAAACAATCTGGCGGACGATGTGACGCTGACGCAGGACGAAGACGTGCTGGACACCTGGTTCTCCTCCGGACTGTGGACCTTCTCCACGCTGGGCTGGCCGGAACAGACTCCTGAGCTGAAAGCCTTCCATCCGAGCAGCGTGATGGTTAGCGGCTTCGACATCATCTTCTTCTGGATCGCCCGCATGATTATGCTGACGATGCATTTCATCAAAGATGAAAAGGGTCAGCCGCAGGTGCCATTCAACACCGTCTACATGACCGGTCTGATTCGCGACGACGAAGGACAGAAAATGTCCAAATCCAAGGGGAACGTCATCGACCCGCTGGATATGGTCGACGGCATCTCTCTGGAAGCGCTGCTGGAAAAACGCACCGGCAACATGATGCAGCCGCAGCTGGCGGAAAAAATCCGCAAGCGTACGGAAAAACAGTTCCCGAACGGGATCGAACCGCATGGTACTGACGCCCTGCGCTTTACGCTGGCGGCGCTGGCCTCCACCGGTCGCGACATCAACTGGGACATGAAGCGCCTGGAAGGTTATCGCAACTTCTGTAACAAGCTGTGGAACGCCAGCCGCTTTGTCCTGATGAACACCGAAGGACAGGATTGCGGAATGCAAGGCGGCGAACGCGTCCTGTCGCTGGCAGACCGCTGGATTCTGGCTGAATTCAATCGTACGGTGAAAGCCTACCGTGAAGCGCTGGACAGCTATCGCTTCGATCTGGCGGCCAATATTCTGTACGAATTTACCTGGAACCAGTTCTGCGACTGGTATCTGGAACTCGCCAAGCCGGTGATGAACGGCGGCAGCGAAGCAGAACTGCGCGGCACCCGTCACACGCTGGTACAGGTGTTGGAAGCCTTGCTGCGTCTGGCACACCCGATCATTCCGTTTATCACGGAAACGATCTGGCAGCGTGTCAAAGTGCTGAAAGGCATCGACGCCGACACCATTATGCTGCAGCCGTTCCCGGCCTTCGACGCGGCGCTGGAAGACAGCCAGGCGCTGCACGATCTGGAGTGGATCAAGCAAACCATCATCGCCGTGCGTAACATTCGCGCCGAGATGAACATTGCACCCAGCAAACCGTTGGAAATGCTGCTGCGCGACAGCAACGCCGAAGCGCAGCGCCGGATCAACGAGAACCTCAGCTTTATCAAAACGCTGGCGCGACTGGAGAGCATCGACGTCCTGCCTGCTGGCGATAAAGGACCGGTTTCCGTCGCCAAGCTGGTGGACGGCGCCGAACTGCTGATCCCGATGGCCGGTCTGATCGACAAGGCCAGCGAGCTGGATCGTTTAGCGAAAGAGGTCGCGAAGATTGATGGCGAGATCTCGCGTATCGAAAGCAAACTGGCTAACGAAGGCTTTGTTGCGCGCGCGCCGGAAGCGGTCGTCGCGAAAGAACGTGAGAAGCTGACTCATTACGCCGATGCAAAAGCGAAACTGAAAGAACAGCAGGCGACCATCGCCGCGTTGTAAGCAAAAAAACCAGCCGTAAATAATGCGGCCGACACAAAGGGAGATCGTCCAGATCTCCCTTTTTTATTGGTCCCTAAGACCTCTAATACACACGACGCTACCCCAGCAGTGGAATATCGACACACGTAACGCAAACCCTTGAACAATCTGGGGAGGCGCCCCGGGGGCAGGATAATTCCGACGATTGCATTCGAGCCAGATAAAGTGTTATTACAGTCTGTGTATCCACTTTCCTCATTGGGTCGCAACGATTAACTGAAAAGCGAGCATTTAAGCACCATGACAACCGCAACTCCCGTTCAACTTCTGACACGCCCTATTACCGCTGCCGACAACGCCGCGATGGCCAGCGTGATCCGCCGCGTGTCGGCTGAGTTCGGGTTGACGGCGGACAAGGGCTACACCATCGCCGACCCCGATCTTGATTCGCTGTTCCAGCTGTACAATCGCCCGCACTGCGCTTACTGGGTGGTGGAGTGCGGCGGCGAAGTGATCGGCGGCGGCGGCGTCGCTCCGCTGTCGGGGGGAGAGGCGGATATCTGCGAGCTGCAGAAAATGTATTTCCTCCCCGCCGCGCGTGGACGGGGACTGGCCAGACAGCTGGCGCAGCAGGCCTTGGAGTTTGGTCGTCAGCACGGCTTTAACCGCTGCTATCTGGAAACCACCGGCCACCTCACCAGCGCGATTCGGCTCTATGAAAAGCTAGGATTTCGCCAAATCCCTTATGCGTTAGGGAGTACCGGTCATGTGGACTGCGAAGTGAGAATGATCAAGCCGCTGTAAGAAAGGATTGCCGACGGTCATGCCGCCGGCAATATTGCGAGGCCCGGAGAAGGGGGGGCCGTCACGGAGAAGAGGCATTAGTGACGTTTGCCGTCATCATCCTCATCGTAGAATTCACCTTCGCCTTCATCATCTTCGTCAGAACCGTTCGGATCTTCGAAGTAAGTGCCCCAACCGTCGTAATTGACTTCATGACGCTCAGCCAATGACAGTAGCTGTTCGACCTGACCGTCGATAATCTCGGCTTTGAGCGACACTTCGCTGATGACGTCGCAGCACATCAGCAGCACGCCCTCTTCAACTTCCAGCTCTTCCGCATCCGTGACTTCATAGCCCATTTTGAAGGCGTCGACTGCCACCTTTTCCAGGTCTTCGAACTTCTCGGCGGAGAAGTGATGCTCGATGGTGTAGACCGCTTCAGGATCGCTGCCATCGTCCAGCAACTCTTCAATAATCAGCCGCGTTTCTTCACGCTGCTCTTCCAGCAATTCACGGTTTACCATGACTCAGTCCTCATTAAACGGCGAGATATCGCCGCATTGTCCCACAGCCCCGCACCCGGCTCCACCACAAAGTTTGATCTGCCCACTTGAAATTGAATATTTACACATATAAAGTGAATTTTAATTCAACCAGAAGGATTGTTCGCACGGAGATAAGCACCATGAACCCGTTCTATAAACGTCATTTTTTAAGACTGATGGATTTCACTCCAACAGAAATAAGTCATCTGTTAACCCTGTCAGCAAAACTGAAATTAGATAAAAAAAGCGGCGCAGAGACCCGTCACCTGCAGGGGAAAAACATCGCACTCATCTTCGAAAAAGATTCGACGCGCACTCGCTGCTCTTTCGAAGTTGCTGCGTACGATCAGGGGGCGCAGGTCACCTACCTGGCCCCCAGCGGCAGCCAGATCGGCCACAAGGAGTCGATGAAGGATACGGCGCGCGTGCTGGGTCGGATGTACGACGGTATTCAGTATCGCGGCTATGGACAGGAGCGTGTGGAAACACTGGCTGACCTGTCCGGCGTACCGGTATGGAACGGGCTGACCGATGAATTTCATCCTACCCAGTTGCTGGCGGACCTGCTGACGATGCAAGAACACGCGCCCGGCCGTTCACTGTCCGAAATGAAGTTGGCTTACGTCGGCGACGCCCGCAACAATATGGGGAACACCATGCTGGAAGCAGCGGCGTTGACCGGACTGGATCTGCGTCTGATCGCCCCCAAAAGCTGCTGGCCGGAAGCGGGTCTGGTCGCAGAATGTCAGGCCGCGGCAGAGAAAACCGGCGGTAGCATCACGCTGACGGAAGAGGTAGCTGTGGGGGTGAAAGACGTCGACTTCATCTATACCGACGTGTGGGTATCCATGGGGGAACCCAAAGAGGTGTGGGCGCAGCGCATCGATCTGCTCAAACCCTATCAGGTCAATATGGCCATGATCGCGGCCTCGGGTAACCCGCAGGTCAAATTCTTGCACTGCCTGCCCGCTTTTCATGACGACCAAACCACGATCGGCAAGCAGATGGCCGAACAATACGGTTTGCACGGCGGCATGGAAGTCACCGACGAGGTTTTCGAGTCCAAACACAGCATCGTGTTCGATCAGGCGGAAAATCGGATGCATACCATCAAAGCCGTCATGGTCGCCACTCTGAGTCCCAACGCATAATCCGCAGTTTCACTGCCGTTCCGGCCCGATGCCAGGTCGTCGACGGCAGTGGCGCACAGGCAGTCGCAACCGATTGCTCGCGGGCAAAATCTGCGTTTTTCGCTTGAATTCACCTCTTCCGCGCGTATAATTCCGGGCAATTTGCCGGGAGGAACCATGTCCAACGCAGCCATCTTTGTCGGTCATCAACCGCAACTGCCTTCTGGCAGCCACGCCGCGTTTTTCCTCCCTGTACACCGTATTTCATTGAAAAAAGCCCCTCGTTGAGGGGCTTTTTTTTGTCTGTCGAAAAGGGCGTCAGGCCGCCAACCTGTAGACCGAGCCGAACCGTGGGGAGAATAGCCAAATGGTCAATCCGCTTTATAAAAGACACATTATCTCAATCAACGATCTCAGCCGGGACGATCTGCTGCTGACGCTGAAAGTCGCCGCCAGCCTGAAGGCCAACCCGCAGCCCGAGCTGTTGAAACATAAAGTGATTGCCAGCTGCTTCTTCGAGGCGTCCACACGCACGCGGCTGTCGTTCGAAACGGCGATGCACCGTCTGGGCGCGTCGGTGGTGGGGTTTGCCGACAGCAGCAATACATCGCTCGGGAAAAAAGGCGAAACGCTGGCGGACACCATTTCCGTGGTCAGCAACTATGTGGACGCCATTGTGATGCGCCATCCACAGGAAGGCGCGGCCCGTCTGGCGGCCGAGTTCTCGCAGGGTATCCCCGTCCTTAACGCCGGCGACGGCGCCAACCAGCACCCCTCTCAGACGCTGCTCGACCTGTTCACGATCCAAGAGACTCAGGGACGTCTGGACAACATCAACATCGCCATGGTCGGGGATCTGAAATACGGCCGCACTGTCCACTCTCTGACGCAGGCGCTGGCCAAGTTCGAAGGCAACCGTTTTTACTTCATCGCACCCGATGCGCTGGCCATGCCGGACTACATTTTAAAAATGCTGGAAGAGCGGAACATTCCCTACAGCCTGCATAACAGCATCGAAGAAGTCGTGCCGGAGCTGGATATTCTCTACATGACCCGCGTCCAAAAAGAGCGGCTCGACCCGTCCGAATACATCAATATCAAAGCGCAGTACATCCTGCATGCCGCGGATCTCGCCGAGGCGCGCGCGAATCTGAAAGTGCTGCATCCCTTGCCACGCATCGATGAAATCACGACCGACGTCGACAGCACGCCCCATGCCTACTACTTCCAGCAGGCAGGCAACGGTATTTTCGCACGTCAGGCCCTGCTGGCTCTGGTGCTGAACAGCGAACTGGTTCTGTAAGAGAGGAAGACACATGACTCACGACAACAAATTACAGGTGGAAGCCATCAAACGCGGTACGGTGATCGACCACATTCCGGCGCAAATCGGCTTCAAACTGCTCACCCTGTTCAAGTTCACCGACACCGACCAGCGCATCACCATCGGTCTGAATCTGCCGTCCAACGAGCTGGGCCGCAAAGATCTGATCAAGATCGAGAACGTTTTCCTGACGGAAGAACAGGCCAATCAGTTGGCGATGTACGCGCCGCAGGCGACCGTCAATCAGATCGACCAATACAACGTCGTGCGCAAGCTGCATCCGCAGCTCCCTGAGCATGTCCACGGCATCCTGACCTGCCCGAACACCAACTGTATCAGCCGCAGCGAACCGGTCACCTCTTCCTTCACCGTGAAATCTCATGAAGACGAAGTGCTGCTGAAGTGCAAATACTGCGAAAAAGAGTTCGAACGTCAGGCGGTGCTGAACAGCCGCTGAGCGACCTGAGATCAGAAACCTATTGCCTCGTGAAGCGACTCACGGGGTAGAATGAAGTTACGTTTCAGGAATAATGGATGCTGCAAGCACCCATTCGGACTCAATCAGGAGAAAACATGTCTCGCATTATCAGTACGGAACACGCTCCGGCCGCTATCGGTCCTTATGTTCAGGCCGTCGATCTCGGCAACATGGTACTCACTTCGGGTCAGATCCCCGTCGATCCTAAAACCGGTTTGGTTCCCGACGACGTCTCCGCGCAGGCACGCCAGTCGCTGGAAAACGTCAAAGCCATCGTTGAAGCCGCCGGTCTGAAGGTGAGCGACGTGGTGAAAATGACGGTATTCGTCAAAGACCTGAACGACTTTGCGACGGTGAACGCGACTTATGAAGCGTTCTTCAATGAAAACGATGCCCCGTTCCCGGCCCGCTCCTGCGTGGAAGTCGCACGCCTGCCGAAAGACGTGAAGATCGAAATCGAGGCCATTGCCGTTCGCCGCTAAGCGCGCCGCACCCTCGCCAATAAAAAAGACGCGACCTGAAAGGCGCGTCTTTTTTTAACTCGACTCCGGGTAATGACCTTTCGAAGCGGATCAGAAAAAACGCGCGGAAACGCGCGCATCTCTTAATGGGCGTCGCTCTCGTTCTCCACCATCACTTCCTGCAGCCAGCCGCAGCGCATCTCCGGTACGGCGATCAGCAACTCGCGGGTGTACTCGTCAAGCGGCGGCGACAGCGCTTCGTCTACTCGGCCCTGACGGACTATCCGCCCCTGACGTAACACCGCGACGCTGTCCGCGACTTCCCGCACCACATGTAAATCATGCGTGATGAACAGGTAGGAGACGCCGGTTTCCTGCTGGATTCGACGCAACAGCGCCAGCACATCGCGCGCCACCAGCGGGTCCAGCGCGGACGTCGGTTCATCGCAGATAATCAGTTCCGGCTGTGCGGCCAGCGCGCGGGCGATGCAGACACGCTGCTTCTGGCCGCCCGAGAGCGACGTCGGCAGGCGACGAGCGATGTCGGCGGAGAGCCCGACCTGCTCAAGCAGCGCATTAACACGCCCGCGGCACGCTGCGGGGCCAAGATCCGTCAGGCAGACCATCGCTCGCTCGATTTGCACGCCGACAGAGAGACGCGGATTCAGCGCCATATCCGGGTGCTGGTGAATCATTTGAATAGACTGCAGCTGTCGTCGGCTACGTTTCGCCAGCGTCGCAGGCAGTGTTTCTCCCCGCAGTCGGATATCTCCTTGGCTGGGCGCCAGTAATCCGCACACAGTCCGCCCGAGCGTCGATTTGCCCGACCCGGACTCGCCGATCACCGCCAGCGTGCGCCCTCGCGCCAAACGCAGCGAAATGTCATGAAGCACCGGCTGACGCTGATAGCGCGCTTCCAACTGCACGACATCCAGCAGAACCTCGCCATCATCCGGCTGTGGCATTTTCGGTTCGCCGCGCGCCTGCAACAGCTGACGAGTGTACTCCTGCGACGGACGTGCCAGGATCGCCTCCGTCGCGCCGACTTCCACCTGCCGACCCCGGCGCAGCACCATGATGCGCTGGCTCAGCTGCGCCACCACCGCCAGATCGTGACTGATGTAAAGTGCCGCCACGCCGGTCATACGGATGATGTCGTCGATGGCTTTGAGGACGTCCAACTGGGTCGTGACGTCCAGCGCCGTCGTCGGTTCATCGAAGATAATCAGCTCTGGTCCCGCGCACATCGCCATCGCGATCATCGCCCGCTGCAACTGCCCGCCGGACACCTGATGCGGATAACGCTGGAAGAAGCTCGACGGGTCCGGCAACGACAGCTGAGCGAACAGCGTCATCGCCCGTTCGATCGCCTGCCGACGCGACATCACACGATGACGCACCGCCGTTTCGATCACTTGCTCGCCGATCTTGCGGGCTGGATTAAAGGCCGTGCTGGCTGACTGGGCAACGTAGGCGATACGGGGACCGCGCACCCGGCGCAGCTGGCGCTCAGATAACGCCGCCAGATCTGTTCCCTGAAACCAGATCTGACCGCCCTGAATCTGCATCCCGTGGCGGCAGTGACCGAGGATCGCCTGACCAATGGTGGACTTGCCCGCGCCGGACTCGCCAATCAGCCCCAGCACCTCGCCTTTTTTCAGCGAGAACGAGATGTCCTGAACCAGCGTGCTGTCACCCGCCACCACTTTTAATGCTTCGACTCGCAGCAGCTCAACCATGTCGACCTCCCTGCCAGCGACGGCCGTCGCGACTCAGCAGCCAGTCGGCCACCACGCTGAGCGATATCGCCAGCAGCGCGATCGCCGCGCCCGGCACCAGCGCGGCCCAGACGCCAAACAGAATGCCGTCTTTATTATCCCGCGCCAGCCCGCCCCAATCGGCAGTCGGCGGCTGAATGCCCATCCCCAGAAACGACAGGGCGGAGAGGAACAGCAGAATGAAAATAAAACGCAGCGCGAACTCCGCGATCAGCGTGGTCAGCGCATTCGGCAAGATTTCCCGCCACAGGATCCAGCGCATCGATTCACCGCGCATCCGCGCGGCTTCGATAAACTCCTGCGTCGCCAGATCGACCGCCAGCGCCCGCGCCACGCGCAGTACCTGAGTCGCTTCGAGCACGCCCAGCACGACGATAATGACGAACAGGCTTTTCGGGAGCAGCGCAAGCACCACCAGCGCCAGGATCAGCGTCGGGATCGCCATCAGCACATCGTTGACGCGCGAGATGATCTGATCGACCGCGCCGCCGCACACCCCGGCCAGAAAACCGAGCAGCGTGCCGAGAACAAACGCCAACGCGGCCGCCAACGCCGTCACGGTCAGCGACGTCCTCGTCCCCCAAATCAGTCGGGAAAACAGGTCGCGCCCCAAATTATCGGTGCCCAGCCATGCGCGATCCATCGGCCCTAACCATGCGCCGCCGATCACCTGATCGGCCGGGAAAGGCGCGATCCAAGGGGCGAAAACGGCCACCAGAATAAACAGGCTCAGCCCTGATAGGCCGAGTACAACGGAAGGTTTCACAGGAGGCATGTACTTTTATCCATTACCATCAAGACGATCTTGCGGGTCGCGCCGGCTCATCCGTTCGACTGCCGGGAGTGTCGTAAACGCGGGTTGGCCATCAACGCCACCACGTCCGCCAGCAGGTTCAGCAAAATATAAATGGCGGCCAGCACCAGCGCGCAGTCCTGAATCACCGGAATGTCGCGTTTGCTGATGCTATCGACCATGTACTGTCCCAGCCCGGGATAAACAAAGACGTTTTCCACAATCACCACGCCCACCATCAGGTAGGCCAGATTCAGCACGATCACGTTGATGATAGGCCCCCAAGCGTTGGGCAGCACATGGCGCCAGAGAATGCTGGAAGGCGATAGTCCTTTCAGCAGTGCGGTATCGACATACGCGGCATTCTGGGCGCTGATCAGCGCGGCGCGCGTCATGTTGCTCATATGTCCCAGCACCGCCAGCAACAGCGTCATCGCGGGCAGCGCGACGGCCGTTAAGCGGTCCGCGAACGGCATACCGTCGTTTACACTGCTGTTGCTCGGCAGCCAATAGAGCGTGATGGAGAACACTAGAATGAGCAGATAGCCCGAAAAAAACTCCGGCAGCGCCACCGCCGTTCGGGTAAACAGGTTCAGCAGTTGGTCAAGCCAGCTGCCCTGATAACGTACCGACAGAAAACCGATGATCAGCGCCAGCGGCACCGCAACTGCCGAGGTGCAGGCGGCCAGAAACAACGTATTTTCAAGCCGATAAGCCAGCACCGGTCCGACCGGCTGGCGACTGGTAAAGCTATGACCGAAGTCGCCGTGGACGATGCCCGACAGCCAGCTGAAATAGCGCGCCAACGCCGGTTGGTCCAGCCCAAGCTGAAGATTGAGCGCCTTCACGCGTCCGGCGTGGCCGTTTGCCCCAAAATGGCGGTCGCGGCATTCCCCGGCAACAGCTGGATCCCGGCGAAAATCAACGCCGACACCACCACAATCATCAGCCCGCCCGCCAGCAAACGACGCGAAATCATCGTCAGCAGCGGCCATCGGGCATTTACGCTATCAAGCACGCTCATCTTGTCTCACCTATCGGCTGGGCGATCCCTATGCCAGCCACAATTTTTCTGCGGCGCGGTTGCCGCTCAGCGGGAAGCCAGGGATTGCCGTCAGCCCTTTCACGCGTTGGCTGCAAGCGTCGAGAGAGTCGGCGTACAGCGGAATGATTTCGCTGCCCTTTTCCACCAGCATCAGCTGAATATCATGATAAATCTGACGGCGTTTCTCTTCGTTGACTTCACCACGGGCCGCCTGCACCAGTTGGTCGAACGACGGCTCTTTCCAGCCGGATTCATTCCACGGCGCGCCGCTGGTGAACACCAGCGACAGCAACGCATCCGTCGTCGGACGCATAGACCAGTTGGAAGACACGAACGGTTTCTTCATCCAGACATTGTCCCAGAACGCATCGTCCGGTACACGCTCAACCTTCAATGGAATTCCCGCGCGTTGCGCAGAGGCCTGATAGAGCTGGCCTGCATCCACCGCGCCGGGGAAGCCCGCATCGGCGACGGACAGCACCAACGGTCCGTTAAATCCGGCTTTCTGCCAGTGCCATTTGGCCTTTTCCGGATCGTACGGGCGCTGCGGAATGTCTTTCGCAAAGTAGCGGCTAGAGGGGAAGACCGGGTTATCGTTGGCGACGGTGCCATAACCGCCCAGCACCGTATCGATGATCTGCTGGCGATCGATGGCGTATTTGAGCGCCAGTCGGCCGTCCTGTGAATCGAACGGCGGCAGGCTGCCGAGGCCGGGAAACGTGAAGATCTGGCTGTCGTGCGAGCGCAGCAGCTGTAAATTCGGCATCTTCTCAATCCGGCCAACGATGCGCGGATTGACGCGGTTGATGAGGTGAGCGGAACCACTCACCAACGCCGCGACGCGGGCGGTAGAGTCGTTCATCGCCAGCGTTTCGACGGAATCGACGTGACCGCGCGCGCTGTTCCAGTGATTCGGGTTACGTTTCACCAGCGTACGCACGCCGGGCTGGAAGCTTTCCAGAATGAAAGCGCCGGTGCCGATGCCTTTATCGAACGATTCATTTTCCGGCGTGATGGCGAAATGCACGTCGCTCAGCAGCGCGACAAATTCAACGTTTGGCGCATTGAGTCGGATCGTCACTTCATGCGTACCAGTCGCTTCCAGCGCCGTGACCGGTTCCAGATAACCTTTCACCGACGAACTCGACTCGGCGCTGCGGTGGTGGTTCAACGAATAGATGACATCTTTGGCGGTCAGCGTACGACCGTCGTGGAACTGTACGCCCTGCCGAATTTTCAGTACCCAGACACGGCCACCCTCTTGGCTGTCCCAGGACTCCGCCAGCGACGGGCTGAGTTCACCGCGCTCATCGAGCTCGACCAGATTGTTGAACAGCTGGGAGCCAACGAAATACATATAGGTTTCGAACCAGAAAGCCGGATCGAGGCGATCGGTGCTGGAGGCATTATCCACGCCGACGATCAGATGACCGCCTTTCTTCGGCGTTTCCGCAGTATCCGCCCCCCAGGCGTGGCTCAGCGGCCAACTCGCCGTAGCGGCGGCGACCGAGAGCGCGCACGCGTTCTTGATAAAGTGACGACGATTCATGATGTGTTCCCCTGTTATCCCCTGCTCGTGGCGAGAGGTTATTATCGTTATAGACGCCGATCGGGATTTAGTCCCGATGCGGCAACGCCTGCGCCAGGCGGGCAATATGTTCGGGTCCGATGCCGCAGCAGCCGCCGACCAGCGTCGCGCCCTGTGCCACCCATTCGGCGGCCCACTGCTGATACCCTTCAGGGTGCGTGTCAGCACGCAGTCGACTGAGGCCGTCGTTCGCTTCGCGGCGATTATCTTCCGGCTCGAACGCATTGGCGTACACACCGATGCCCATGGTCGCGCCCTGCTCGCTTAACTGAGCGCGGGCTTCCGCGACGGCGGGAGCCATGACTTCCGGGCGGCTACAGTTGAACAGCAGATTGGCGGCGCCCAGCTCAATGGCGCCTTTAGCCGCCTCGGCGATCGTCTCACCGGAACGCAGCCGCGCTCGGCCCTGATCATCCAGCTCATCCTGCAAAGTAAAGGAGAACCACAGTTCGCGCGGATCGTCCGCCAGCAGCCGACGCACCAGCGCCACTTCCGCCAGCGAGCTTTGGGTTTCGGCCAGCCAGACATCAACGTAGGGGTCAAGCGCGTCGATCAGCACTCGCAAAAGGGGTTCAGCGGCGGCGGCGGAAAACAGGTCGGGTCGATAAGAGCCGAGCGCCGGAGGCAGAGAACCGGCGACTCGCACGGCGTGCGGCGCGGCGTCTGCCGCCTCTCGCGCCAGCTTGCCAGCCAGCGCAGCCAGTTCATGGCCGCGGCGCTGGAACTGATCGTCGCCAAGATGGAACGGGACGACGGCGTAGCTGTTCGCCGTGATGACCTGCGATCCCGCGGCGATATAGCTATCATGCACTTGCCGTACATGCTGCGGAGACTCCAGCAGCGCTAACGCCGACCACTCCGGTTGGCGGAAAGGCGCGCCAATTCGCGCCAGTTCACGGCCCATGCCGCCGTCCAGAATCAGCACGTTCTTTGACATCGTCCTTCCTTACTCAGCGAAACTGAAAAAATGGTGGCCCACCTTACAAAAAAAGTCATATAGATGTCTAGAAGCCTTGATAGCTAAAAAACCGGAGAGCTTCAACGCTCTGCGGCAGTCTCACTTTATCGCCGCCCGCCATGATCGCCGTTCCCAACGGCAATACGGGGACCCTCACATTCCCCAGGAAGCCCAAGAAGGGGTGACTCCGGCTTCGTCGCGCAGGTTGAGGGCGACATTGCGTCAGCGACGCAGCGACTCCATCCTCAAAAATGCAGGGTCGGCCAAGGCGTTTTTTTGCGAGAAACATGACGCACGCGGAGAGGAGCGAAGTCGGCCATGACAGTGAATCGCCTGAGTAAAAAAAGCGTTTAAAAAAACGGCGAACAAAGGACGGAAAACCCTATTTTTCCCATGCCTTTTTGCATATTTAAAGATGGTCTCCCCCTCCCTTGCTCACGTTTACAAAAAAGACATCATGCTATTCGTCTCTAATTTAAGCTGTTTAGAAATTTCTTTGTTCTGCATCAATCTCAGCATGAAATTGGAGATAAACCTCCCTACCAAACTCACTATAATCCGGCTGGAAAAATTCAATATATAGTGTCTATACTCAGAATAAGACCTACATATAGCGCTTATCCACAAAATCATCCACAACCCCATCAAGCCCTGATGGGCCGCGGTTGTGCCTGTGGATAACAACTGCACAGACATTAATGAGGACGCGAACGTGAAACCAGTAGTGATTAAACGGAACGGCTGTCAGGTACCTTTTGATGAAATTCGTATCCGTGAGGCGGTGGAGCGAGCCGCCAGCGCTACGGGCGTTAACGATCTCGATTTTTGCGCGACCGTGGCGGCCGCCGTCACCGAGCAGATGCGGGATCGCTCTCGCGTCGAAATCCGCGAAATTCAGGACGCGGTCGAAAACCTGCTGATGTCGAGCAACTACAAGCCTGTCGCGCGCGCCTACATCGAATATCGCCACGACCGCGACGTCTCGCGCGAACGTCAGGGTCGCCTGACGCAGGAAATTCGCGGTCTGGTTGAACAGAGCAACGTTTCCCTGCTTAACGAGAACGCCAACAAAGACAGCAAGGTGATCCCGACTCAGCGCGACCTGCTGGCCGGCATCGTCGCGAAACACTACGCTAAGCTGCATATCCTGCCGCGCGATGTGGTGCTGGCGCATGAGCGCGGGGAAATCCACTACCACGATCTGGATTACTCCCCGTTCTTCCCCATGTTCAACTGCATGCTGATCGACCTGAACGGCATGCTGACGCAGGGCTTCAAGATGGGTAACGCCGAGATCGAGCCGCCTCGCTCCATCTCTACGGCGACAGCCGTCACCGCGCAGATCATCGCGCAGGTCGCCAGCCATATCTACGGCGGCACCACCATCAACCGCATTGACGAAATTCTGGCGCCGTTCGTCGCCGCCAGTTACAAGAAGCATCAGGCCGTAGCGGAAGAGTGGAATATTCCTGACGCCGAACGTTACGCGCACAGCCGCACGGAAAAAGAGTGTTACGACGCCTTCCAGTCGCTGGAATATGAAGTGAACACGCTGCACACCGCCAACGGTCAGACGCCGTTCGTGACCTTCGGTTTCGGGCTGGGCACCAGCTGGGAGTCTCGTCTGATTCAGGAATCTATCCTGCGCAATCGCATCGCCGGGCTGGGTAAAAATCGCAAAACCGCCGTATTTCCGAAGCTGGTCTTCGCTGTGCGCGACGGCCTTAACCACAAAGCGGGCGATCCGAGCTACGACATCAAACAGCTGGCGCTGGAATGCGCCAGCAAACGGATGTACCCGGATATCCTGAACTACGATCAGGTGGTGAAGGTCACCGGTTCGTTCAAGACGCCGATGGGCTGCCGTAGCTTCCTCAACGTCTATGAAGAAAACGGCGAGCAGATCCACGACGGCCGCAACAACCTCGGCGTAATCAGTCTGAACCTGCCGCGCATCGCGCTGGAAGCCAAAGGGGATGAGGCTCAGTTCTGGAAACTGCTCGACCAGCGACTGGAACTGGCGAAGAAAGCGCTGATGACCCGCGTCGCCCGTCTGGAAAACGTGAAGGCGCGCGTCGCGCCCATCCTCTACATGGAAGGCGCCTGCGGCGTACGTCTGAAAGCGGACGACAATATCGCTGAAATCTTCAAGAATGGCCGCGCGTCTATTTCTCTTGGCTATATCGGCGTACATGAAACGATCAACGCGCTGTTCGGCAATGAGAAACACGTCTTCGACGACGAAATGCTGCGTGAAAAAGCCGTCGCAATTGTGGCGCATCTGAAAGCCGCGACCGACCGCTGGAAAGAAGATACCGGCTACGGCTTCAGCCTGTACAGCACGCCGAGCGAAAACCTGTGCGACCGTTTCTGCCGTCTGGATACCGCCGAGTTCGGCGTAGTCCCGGGCGTGACCGACAAGGGCTACTACACCAACAGCTTCCATCTCGACGTCGAGAAGAAGGTGAACCCGTACGAAAAAATCAATTTCGAAGCGCCGTATCCGGCGTTGGCGAACGGCGGCTTTATCTGTTACGGCGAATATCCCAACCTGCAGCACAACCTGAAAGCGCTGGAAGACGTCTGGGATTACAGCTACAGCCGCGTCCCCTATTACGGGACCAACACGCCGATCGATGAATGCTACGAGTGCGGCTTCACCGGCGAGTTCGCCTGCACCAGCAAAGGCTTTACCTGCCCGAAATGCGGTAACCACGACTCCTCGCGTGTTTCCGTCACTCGCCGTGTCTGCGGCTATCTGGGCAGCCCGGACGCGCGTCCGTTTAACGCGGGCAAACAGGAAGAGGTAAAACGCAGAATCAAACATCTGGCTAACGGCCAGCTGGGTTAATCCTGCTTTCTCAGCGCCTGGCCAGCAATATTGATGCTGCCGGCCGGGCGCTGACGCTTCCCGCTCATCGAGTCCCCATTCGCTCTCCCCTTGGGGATTCGAATCACACGCTGCTCAAGACAGGCCGTCTCTGGACGACCCCGGATAGGGACAACCGTGATGAATTACCTTCAGTACTACCCCGTGGATGTCGTTAACGGCCCCGGCACACGCTGCGCGCTGTTTGTCGCCGGGTGCGAACATCAATGTCCGGGTTGTTATAACAAAACCACCTGGCGGCTCAGCGCCGGTCAGCCGTTTACGCAGGTCGAAGAGGATCGGATCATCGTCGATCTGCAAGATACCGACATTCCGCGTCAGGGGATCACCCTCTCCGGCGGCGATCCCCTACATCCGCAGAACGTGCCGGACATCCTGCGTCTGGTACAACGCATCCGACGTGAGTGTACGGGCAAGGATATCTGGATGTGGACGGGCTATGTGCTGGCGGAGCTGACGCCGGAACAGCGTCAGGTGGTCGATCTCATCAACGTACTGGTTGACGGTAAATTCGTGCAGGATTTGAAAGACCCTTCGCTGATCTGGCGCGGCAGCAGCAATCAGGTCATCCATCACCTGCGTTGAGGCTTCAGCGTGATGGCAGGTCCGCGATGTCCCGTTGCCACTGCAGACAGGTCCCAAAGCTGCGCCGGTTATCGGTCATTTTCAGCTCTGTCAGCGTTAAGCGCCATAGCGGCGAACGGGACCGTCGGGCAAGGGCGAAGCGCGCATTGTAACGATCGCGTGCGGCGTGAGCCTCCGCGCCTTGCAACAGGCGAGCTTCGGCCCGAAACTGTACGCCCTGAATCAACATCTCGTTTTTCTGCTGGTCGCTGACGGTGCCCGCGACGCGCGGATAATCCCGCATCAGTTGGGCATGTCGCGTGTCCGCCGGTGTCATAATATCGAAGGCCGCGATGTCCGCGTCATAAACGTAGAAACCGTTGGCGCACCATAAATTGTCGGCATCGCCCGCGCACAGCGTCAGCACATGATGCCGACGCAGGTAACGTGTTATTGCCGCCGAGATCGCTTCTGAATTCATCCTGATGGCCTCCCTCCACTGACTAAGCGTAGCATCACTTTTCCTGCGACGGCGTGGACGCATCGTCAGTCAAAAGACGTTTTCACAACGTCAGAATGTGGCGCGGCATCCCCATTGTTACTCTCGTTCAGAATTTCCCGCCCACCTCCCCGTTCCATTGACTGCACGCTCATGAGCGCGTCGACCAAACAACCCTTCCGCCTATAATATTCACAATGAGTAATGACTTCGCCACGTCATCAATTTCGGCGAAAATGCCGGCTTTTTTCACCGACTAGCGCCTAATTTAAGGATCAATGTGTGCGGTCGGTAACATTCGGCGCAGGAAGGTATTGATTAGCTAAACCGATTCTTCTATTTTAGCGGCCGGTTTATCAATCCCAGTTAAAGAGCATAGTTATGTCACATAAAGTGTGGGTCATGGGCGATGCCGTGGTTGACCTTATTCCAGAAGGCACGGATCGTTATCTGAAATGTCCTGGCGGCGCACCGGCGAACGTCGCCGTGGGTGTGGCCCGTCTCGGCGGTGAGAGCGCATTTATCGGCCGCGTGGGCGAAGACGCCTTTGGTCGCTTCCTGCGCACGGTGCTGATCGAGGAACAGGTGGACACCGGTTTTATGCAGCTGGACCGTAAGCATCGGACTTCTACCGTACTGGTCGATTTGGACGATCAGGGCGAGCGCTCCTTTACTTTCATGGTGCGCCCCAGCGCCGACCTGTTTATTCAGTCTCACGACCTGCCTGATTTCCAGCGCGGCGAATGGCTGCACCTGTGCTCTATCGCTCTTTCTCAGGAACCTTCGCGCGGTACGGCGCTGGAAGCCATGAAGCGTATCCGCGAAGCGCAGGGTTGGGTCAGTTTCGATCCGAACATCCGTGAAGACCTGTGGGAAAATGAACAGGAACTACGTGATTGTCTGGATCAGGCGCTGTCTCTGTCCGATGCCGTGAAGCTGTCGGAAGACGAGTTCCTGTTCCTGAGCGGTACGTCCGAGATCGAACAGGGCACGGAAGCGCTGATGTCTCGTTACGGTTTGAAACTGCTGCTGGTCACCCAGGGCGGCAACGGCGTATGGCTGCGTGATAGCAAGAACCTGAAACACTTCGACGCGCCGTACGTGACGCCTGTCGACACGACGGGCGCAGGCGATGCGTTTGTCGCGGGTCTGTTGCAAGGTTTGGCGCAGCACGACGATTTGAACAACATCGCCCAATGGATGGATATCGTGGATCAGGCGCAGCGCTGCGGCGCTCTCGCGACCACCGCCAAAGGCGCAATGACGGCACTGCCTTACGCGCACCAGTTAGCCACGCCGCTTTCCTAAAACTGTCCTGTTCCCGCGTAAAAAAAAGACGCGGGAACAGGTATTTTGTAGCCAGGATCACAGATAAAGAATCGAGTTAGCAAAAACCCTTGCCAACCCCCTTACTCCCCTTTAATTTCGCTGCGCAACCGGTTTAGCAATTTAGCAAAAATAATATAGCTCAACCTAAAAAGAGAATAAAAACCATGAAACTCAAATACCTCTCTGCAACGATAGGGCTCCTTCTGTGTTCTCATTATGCCGCCGGGGCGGAAACTACCACGCTTGAAGATCGGCTCAATGCGCTGGAACAGCGCGTTCAGCAGGCCGAACTGCGCGCTCAGCGGGCGGAAGCCCGTGCCGACGCGGCGGAAAAACAGGCGCAAACGCTCTCTACCCGTACGGCTCAAATCGAACAGCAGGCTCACCAGGTAGAACAGCGCACCAGCCAAAACGAGCAGCAAACGCGACAGGTTGCGGAACGCACCACCGCGCTGGCTGACAAAAACCGTCTCGCCGATGGCTTCGAATTCCACGGCTATGCGCGATCCGGTCTGGCGATACATGACTCCGCCACCAGCAGCAAAGCGGATGTCGGTCCGGGCATGTCGCCTGCCGGCAGCGTAGGCGGCAACGTCGGCCGTCTGGGCAACGAAGACGACACCTATCTGGAACTGAAGCTGGAACATAAAACCAAGCTGGACAACGGCGCGACCACGCGTTTCAAGGTGATGATGGCCGACGGACAGCGCAGCTATAACGACTGGACGGCGGACAGCAGCGACCTGAATATTCGTGAAGCCTTCGTGGAGCTGGGCTCTTTGCCGACCTTCACCGGCGCGTTCAAGGACACCACGCTGTGGGCCGGTAAACGCTTCGACCGGGATAACTTCGATATCCACTGGCTGGATTCCGATGTTGTCTTCCTGGCTGGCACCGGCGGCGGTATCTACGATGTTCAACCCGTCGACGGTTGGAAAACCAACTTCTCCCTGTACGGGCGTAGTCTGGGCGACAACGAAGCGTTGGATAACGAAATTCAGAACTACATCGTGACCAGCAACAACTTCGTCGGCCCGTTCCAGTTCATGCTGAGTGGACTGAGAGCGAAGAATAACGATCTCACCACCAACACCGGCGCCAACAGCGCCAGCCATATCGTCAACAGCAACGCGGGCGATTCCGGCGTACACGCCGCGGTGGCCTGGCGCGGCGACAACTTCTACGGCCTACGGGACGGCAGCTCGCTGGTCGCGCTGCTGTACGGTCACGGCCTGGGCGCGGAAGTCAAAGGGATCGGTTCCGACGGCAACCTGACGCAAAACGCCGACACCTGGCGTCTCGCGACCTATGGCACCACCGCCATCAACAAGACCTGGAGCTTCGCGCCGTCGCTGATGGCGCAGAGCAGCAAAGATCGTTATGTCTCCGGAGATGACTATCAGTGGGTGACGCTCAACGCCCGCTTTATTCAGGAAATCACCCCCAATTTCGCCTTGGCGTATGAGGGTAGCTATCAGTACATGGATCTCGATCCGCAAGGCTATTTAGCACGCAATCAGGTCAGCGGCGGTTTTTACAAGCTGACCTTTGCACCCACCTTCAAAGTTGGCGATATCGCCAACTTTTTCAGCCGGCCCGAGCTGCGCGTTTTCGCCAGCTACATGGACTGGGATAAACGTCTGGACAACTACTCCAACGAAGATGCCTTCGGCTCCACCGGCTTTACGGCTGGCGGCGAATGGACCTTCGGCGTCCAGATGGAAACCTGGTTTTAATTGATTCAGCCTTTACCCGCGGCCTTCTACGGATTGCCGCGGTTTTAGCTGATGTAGTGTTGTTTGATTTATGAGGAAACTTATGGACATTAAAGCCACTGCGGCTTCTCTTCTCACCCTGCTGGGCGGGAAGGACAATATCGCCAGCGCGGCCCACTGTGCCACACGTCTGCGTCTGGTGTTAAAAGATGATAATAAGGCGGACAAAGCCGCTATCGAGAAACTGGAAGGCGTTAAAGGCTGTTTCCAAAACTCAGGGCAAATGCAGGTTATTTTCGGCTCCGGTCTGGTCAACAAAGTCCATGCCGAGTTCATTAAAGCCGCGGGCGTCAACGAGTCCAGCAAAGCAGAGGCCGCATCGGCCGCCGCCAAGAAGCTGAACCCGTTGCAGCGTCTGGCGCGTCTGCTGTCCAACATCTTCGTGCCTATCATCCCGGCTATCGTTGCTTCCGGCTTGCTGATGGGCCTGTTGGGAATGATTAAAACCTATAACTGGGTGAATCCGGATAGCGCCATTTTCATTCTGCTGGATATCTTCAGCTCCGCCGCCTTTATCATTCTGCCAATCCTGATTGGTTTTACCTCCGCGCGCGAGTTCGGCGGTAACCCGTATCTGGGCGCGACGCTCGGGGGGATTCTGACCCATCCCGCTCTGACTAACGCCTGGGGCGTCACCGAAGGGTTCAAGACCATGCACCTGTTCGGTTACGACGTCGCCATGATCGGCTATCAGGGCACCGTGTTCCCGGTGCTGCTGGCGGTCTGGTTCATGAGCCTGGTGGAAAAACGCTTGCGCAAAATCATCCCCAACGCGCTGGATATCATCCTGACGCCGTTCCTGACCGTCATCATCTCCGGCTTCGTTGCCATGATGGTAATTGGTCCTGCGGGCCGGATGCTGGGCGACGGTATCTCCATGGTACTGAGCACCCTGATCGCGCATGCAGGTTGGTTTGCGGGTCTGCTCTTCGGCGGTCTCTACTCCGTGATTGTGATCACCGGGGTGCACCACAGCTTCCACGCCATCGAGGCTGGTCTGCTGGGCAATCCGAATATCGGCGTCAACTTCCTGCTGCCGATCTGGTGTATGGCTAACATCGCTCAGGGCGGCGCCTGCCTGGCGGTTTACTTCAAAACCAAAGATGCCCGCATCAAAGCCATCGCCATCCCTTCCGGTTTCTCGGCACTGCTGGGAATTACCGAGGCGGCGCTGTTCGGCATCAACCTGCGCTTTGTGAAACCGTTCCTGGCCGCTATCGCTGGCGGTGCGCTGGGCGGCGCCTGGGTCGTGGCGAACCACGTCGGCATGACCGCCGTGGGCCTGACGGGTATTCCTGGTATGGCGATCGTAAAACCCGACTCATTTATTAGTTATGTGATCGGCATGCTGATAGCCTTTGGAACAGCCTTCGTGCTTTCACTGCTCCTGAGATACAAAACGGATAGCAAATAATGAGAGAAACCCACTTATTAAAACGTATGGCTCATGCCTTGATGTCGGCTCAATCGCGCCAGTGCTATGACCCTTACCGTCCGCAGTGGCACCTGTCACCTAATGTCGGTTTGCTTAACGATCCTAACGGATTCATTCAGCATAAAGGGCGTTACCATCTGTTTTATCAGTGGAATCCATTAGCTTGCGCCCACGGAGCCAAATTCTGGGGGCACTGGAGCTCGGTCGATCTGGTTAACTGGCGCCACGAACCCGTGGCGCTGGTGCCGTCGGAAAGTTATGAAAGCCACGGCTGCTACTCCGGCTCCGCGGTGGAAGACGACGACGGCACGCTGACGTTGGTGTATACCGGCAACGTGAAGTACGACGACGGCTCCCGTACGGCCAACCAGTGTCTGGCACGGGAAAATGCCGACGGCACCTTCGACAAGCTCGGCACCGTACTGCCGCTGCCGGAAGGCTATACCGGCCATGTGCGCGATCCGAAGGTTTGGCGTCATGACGGTAAGTGGTACATGGTGCTCGGCGCTCAGGACACCGATTTGCAGGGCAAGGTGCTGCTGTTCTCCTCCGACGATCTGCACCAGTGGCAGTCTCTGGGCGAAATCGCCGGTTCTCGCCTCGGCGGACTGGGCGATTTCGGCTACATGTGGGAATGTCCGGATCTGTTCCCGTTAGGGCAGCACGACGTGCTGATTTGCAGTCCGCAAGGTCTGGCGGCCGAAGAAGAACGCTACCTGAATATCTTTCAGGCGGGCTACTTCGTCGGCACGCTGGATTACGACCAAGGGCAGTTCACTCACGGAGACTTCCAGGAACTGGATCTGGGCTTTGAGTTCTATGCGCCGCAGACCACGATGAGTCTGGACGGCCGTCGTCTGATGTTCGGCTGGATGGCGGTTCCGGAACAGGATGAGTTCCAGCAGCCCACCCTCGAATACGGCTGGGTACACACCATGACCTGCCCGCGCGAGCTGACGCTTCAAGACGGTATGCTTTATCAGCAGCCCGCCCGAGAGTTGCAGAGCCTACGCACGCAGAAGCACGTCTGGAAAGGCGTCGCGGATTATGCGCCGGTCCTGCCTGCAGGCAGCGCGGAACTGATTGTGGATACGCAGGGCGAATTCCAGATCAATTTCGCCAACCTGATGGTGTTATGCTGGGATGGCGAATGGCTCACGCTGAGTCGTCACAACCTGCGTACGGGTGAGCCGGAACACCGTTATTGGCGCGGCGAACTGCACTACCTGCATATCCTGTGCGACCGCTCCAGCGTGGAGATTTTTATCAACCACGGTGCTGCCGTGATGTCGGCTCGCTATTTCCCACAGCAAGACGCCACCGTCAGTTTCAGCGGTTCAGGGAGGTTAACGCTGCAGCACTGGCTGTTAGCGCCATGCGTGATAGAATAGTTTCCCTTTTTTCTACCATTAAGAACGAGTGGTGAAACAAACTAAGCGCGTAACCATCAGTGATATCGCCAAGCTGGCGGGGGTTTCCAAATCCACCGCCAGTTTGGTTTTAAATGGTCGTAGTAAAGAGTTTCGCGTCTCGGACGCTACGCGCGATCGCGTTCTCGCTCTCGCTCAACAACATCGTTACCTTCCCAGCATTCATGCCCGCTCGCTTCGCTCCACCCGCAGCAACACGCTCGGTCTGGTCGTGCCGGAAATGACCAACTATGGCTTTGCGTTGATTTCTCACGAGCTGGAAATGCTGTGCCGCGAAGCCGGTCTGCAACTGCTCATCGCCTGTACCGACGAGAACCCCAGCCAGGAAATCATGGCGGTGAATAGCCTGATTCAACGTCAGGTGGACGGGCTGATTGTCGCCTCCAGCATGCTGAACGACGCCGAGTATCAGAAGATTAACCAGCAACTGCCTGTCGTACAGTTCGACCGCATGATTGGAGACTCCGACCTGCCGTTGGTGATCACCGAGTCGATCGAGCCCACGGCGACGCTGGTGGAAACCGTCGCGCGTCAGCATCAGAGCGAGTTCTATTTCATTGGCGGCCAATCCCGTATTTCACCCACCCGCGATCGACTGGCTGGTTTCCAGCGAGGGCTGGAACGCGCCGGAGTCAGCTGCCACCCGGACTGGATCATTCACGGCAACTATCGCCCCAGCTCCGGCTACGAAATGTTCGCCGAGCTCTGCGCGACGCTCGGTCGTCCCCCGAAGACCCTGTTTGTCGCCGCCTGCGGCCTGCTGGAAGGGGTACTACGCTACCTGAATCAGCACAACCTGATGAACAGCGACATCAGACTATGCAGCTTCGACGATCACTACCTGTTCGACTGTCTGCCGCTGCGCATCGACACGGTCGCGCAAGATTGCGAAACGCTGGCAAGCCGAAGCTTCGATATGATCACCGCGCTGATCGACGGTCGTGCCCTGCCCGAAAAACGCGTTTACGTCCCCAGTCGCATTCACTGGCGGCACCCTGACTCGCGCGGATAAGCTTCTTTGCCAGCGGAGCGGCCTTTCGGCACGGCACGCCTCTGACCAGATATCGCGCCTGCGGTTGAAGGGAACATCCCTTCGGCAGAGAAGGCGACAGGCGGGGTTCACAGAAATGAAAAAGCGCGGCAGAAGCCGCGCTTGAAGTACAGGATGTGGCGTAAATGATTAACGAGACACTTTCTCCATCCCCATCAACCCCACTTTGAGGTAGCCGGCGGAACGCAGCGCGTCCATCACCTGCATCATGGTCTCGTAGTCCACGCTTTTATCTGCCTGGAAATAGATGGTGTTCTCTTTATTGCCGTTGGTTTTAGCATTCAACGTCTGCGCCAGCGTATCTTGCGTGACCGGATCTTCACCCAGATAAAGCTGTTTGTCGGCTTTAATCGTCAGATAGACCGGCTTTTCACGCGGCTGAGGCGCTGCGGAAGAGGCGGGCAGGTTCACGCGAACATCGACCGTCGCCAGCGGCGCCGCCACCATAAAGATAATCAGCAGCACCAGCATGACATCGATAAACGGCGTGACGTTGATGTCATGCATTTCGCCGTTTTCGTTCTGTCCATCGTTCAGATGCATCGCCATGGCTCAACCCGCCCGTAGTTTCTGCGCCGAAGAAGACGCGGTGCTGCTTTCGCTGGCGGCGATGTCTAAATCGCGGCTCTGGAGCAGCAGCACCTGCGCCGCCACATCGCCGACCATCGCTTTGTAGCTGGTCGTAGAACGGGCGAACACGTTGTAGATCACGACCGCCGGGATCGCGGCAATCAGACCGATAGCGGTCGCCAGCAACGCTTCGGCGATGCCGGGAGCGACAACGGCCAGATTAGTCGTCTGCGTATGGGCGATACCAATAAAGCTGTTCATGATGCCCCAAACCGTACCAAACAGACCGATAAACGGCGCGATGGCACCGACGGTCGCCAGGTATCCGGTCCCACGCGACATATGACGTCCGTTGGCCGCGACGCGGCGCTCAAAGCGAAACGCGGTGCGCTCTTTGATGCCGAGGTTGTCGTCGGAACGAGCCGATAGAGAGATTTCGTCCTGCGCCTCAGCGACAAACTGTTGCGCGACGCTGCCCGCTTTGCAAAGACGCGCCATTTCCGCCGCTTCGTCCAGAGAGCGGACGTTGCTCAGCGCATCATGCTCTCGACGCAGACGGCGCTTGGCGCCGATCATCTCCGCGCTTTTGCCGAAGAAGATGGCCCAGGTCATCACCGAGGCTAGGATCAAGCCGATCATCACGATCTTGACCACGATGTCAGCGTGTTGATACATCCCCAGCACGGATAAATCCATTTGCATCAGATTGCCCGGCGCGGCCGCGTCGGGACCCGGCGGCAGCGAGAGCGGAGAGGTCGCCGCTGTATCGCCACCGTTCGTGGAGAGAGGTAAAGATGAAGGCGCGGCAAACGCATAACCGCTAAAGCCCGCCACCAGCAATAACGCCAGCAGGCTCCGGTACGCTGCGCCAATGGCGCCGCCAATCGTCCGCCGGGCTGATGAAACCTGCTGCTGCTTTCCTTTAATGTCAGCCGTATTCACGCTGTTCCTCCGCCAATCATTCAGTGCTATTCATGGGTCAAACATTTTGGTCAAAATGATACCAAAGCCAAAATTAATTGATAGCTATTCTCATTATTATTGCGCATATATCTCCATGGCAGTCGGCTCTTCTGGCCGTAACCCCGCCTTTCCTTACAGCACAATCCCCTTTTACTGCCCTTACTGGCAGCAAGAGTGTGCTTTTTAGCCTTCAGCCCGACACACTCGGTGTCAGCCATGATAACGTAAAGAGAATGGTGTTAAAGAGATAAAACCGCCGCGCTCCTCGATGACAGGAGCCATTAAGGCCGATGAGCAACAGGTGAAGCATGACGAGCAAAAAAACCGCCACAGCACTGGTATCCGCCGGAAGACAGAAGAAATTTACTCAAGGTTCAGTGAATCCCGTGATTCAGCGAGCCTCCTCCCTCGTCTTTGACAGCGTACAAGACAAGAAACAGGCGACGATAAATCGCGCCAAAGGCGCACTGTTTTACGGTCGCCGAGGAACGCTGACGCACTTCTCTCTTCAAGAAGCCATGACCGAGCTGGAAAACGGCGCGGGCTGCGCGCTATACCCTTGCGGCGCAGCGGCTATCGCCAATGCCATCCTGTCATTCATCTCCGCGGGCGACCATTTGCTGGTGACCGGCTCCGCCTATGAGCCGACGCAGGACTTTTGTAACAAAGTGCTGGGCAGAATGAATGTCAGCACCACCTACTTCGACCCGCTGATCGGCGACGGCATCGCCGAATTGATCCAACCGGAAACCAAAGCGGTATTTCTGGAATCCCCTGGTTCCATCACCATGGAAGTCCAGGATGTCCCCGCGATTGTCGCCGCCGTACGCCGCGTCAATCCGGAGATTGTCATCATCATGGATAACACCTGGGCGGCAGGCATTCTGTTTAAGGCGCTGGACGCAGGCGTGGATATCTCCGTGCAGTCCGGCACCAAGTACATCGTTGGACATTCCGACGCCATGCTGGGCACCGCGGTCGCCAATGCCCGCTGCTGGGACAGGCTGCGCGAGCAATCTTATCTGATGGGACAGATGGCGGACGCCGACAGCGCCTATGTCGCCAGCCGTGGTCTGCGTACGCTGGGCGTGCGTCTGAAGCAGCATCAGGAAAGCAGCCTGCGCATTGCGCGCTGGCTGGCGGAACGTCCCGAAGTCGACGTCGTCAATCATCCCGCGCTGCCGGAATGTAAAGGCCACGCAGCCTTCACGCGCGACTTCAGCGGCTGTAACGGGCTTTTTTCGTTTGTTTTAAAACAAAAACTCTCGTCAACGCAGTTAGCCAGCTATCTTGATAACTTCCACCACTTCAGCATGGCTTATTCTTGGGGCGGTTTCGAATCGCTGATTCTGGCAAATCAGCCAGAAGAGCTAGCCAAAATCCGACCGGCCGGCGGCGTTGATTTCAACGGCACGTTGATTCGGTTACATATCGGACTGGAAGATTGCGACGATCTGATCGAGGATCTTGCTGACGGGTTCAGAAGAATTCAGGAATCGTAAAGGTTTCTGTCTCGCTATACCCCCTGATTTCGCTGCGATTGCATGGGGAAAACGTGTATTATGGTCGTTACACAGCAGTTATAACGACAAACCCACGTTTTTCACCCTATTACGTACCCGAACCGCGGCACGGAGCAGCAATACGTTGTTCACTTCAGAGGGTTCCAGCAAAACCAGACAGGACGCAAAATGAGTGTTGTTCACGAAATAATTCAGGCGCTATGGCAGCAAGATTTCAGCGCGCTGGCCGATCCTCACGTGATATGGGTGGTCTACGGCATTCTCTTCGTTACCTTATTTCTTGAGAATGGCCTGTTGCCGGCGTCCTTCCTGCCGGGAGACAGCTTACTGTTGCTGGCGGGCGCCATGATCGCAAAAGGGGTGATGAGTTTTATCCCCACCATGGTGCTGCTGACCATTGCGGCCAGCCTCGGCTGCTGGCTCAGTTACCTGCAAGGGCGCTGGCTGGGCCATACCCGACTGGTTAAAACCTGGCTGGGACAGTTGCCGGTGCACTATCACCAACGCGCATACTCGCTGTTTCACCGCCACGGACTGGTGGCGCTGTTGATCGGCCGTTTTCTGGCGTTTATTCGTACGCTGCTCCCCACCATCGCCGGGATTTCCGGACTGAGCAATACCCGTTTTCAGGTTTTCAACTGGCTGAGCGGGCTGCTGTGGGTCTGCGGCATCGTCTCGCTGGGCTACGCCATCAGCCATATTCCGCTGGTGAAACGCTATGAAGATCAGGTGATGACCGGACTGTGCCTGCTGCCGGTCGTGCTGCTGCTTAGCAGCCTGGTCGGTATCGCCGTCATGCTGTGGCGTAAAAGACGCGTCAGCGCCTGACGCCGCCTTCCGCCGCCGGGCCGAATGCCCGTGCGGCGACGCCAGTTAATTACCTTCCACCAGCGCCCTGCCCGACCGTAGCCGAACCACTTCGTCGCCCGGCGTCGTACCGAAATAGCGTTTAAACTCCCGGCTAAACTGCGAGGGACTTTCGTACCCGACCTGCAGCGCCGCCGCACCGGCTTTCAACCCACCATGCAGCATCATTATCCGCGCCTTGTGCAGACGGTAAGATTTCAAATATTGCAGCGGCGAGGTATTCGTCACCGCCTTGAAATTATGATGGAAGGCCGACACGCTCATGTTTACGTCCGCGGCCAACTGCTCCACGTTCAGGCTGTCCGCGTAATCATGTTCGATACGCCGTAACGCGCGCGCGATCTGGCTGAAATGGGTATGCCGGTTGACCACCGCCTGCAGCGCCGCCCCGCCTACGCCGCAGAGCACGTAATAGATGATCTCCCGGACAATCCCCGGCCCCAGCACTCTGGCGTCTCTGGGCGAGGCCATCGCCTCCAGCAGCCGCTCCGCCGCACACAGCATCTTGTCGTACAGCGGTACGCTGCATACCCCGGTGATATCGGCGCGCGGACGATCCGGACACTCATCATCGCCAAGATCCATCAGTAAATCCTGCAACATCGCGCTTTCCATTCGTATCGACAGGCCGATCAGCGGATGCTCCGGCGTCGCGAACGTTTCGCACTCAAACGGCAAGGGCACCGTCATCAGCAGATAGTTTTCCGGATCATAGCGAAAGGTCTTTTCGCCCATGTATCCGACCTTATGGCCCTGAAATATGATGACGATGCTGGGGTCATACATCACCGGCCGACGCACACAGTGCTCTTCGGCATAGATGACCCTGACCTGCGGGATCGGCGTGGCGGTGACGCAGCCCTGCCCCACGTATTGTCGGGCCATATTCGCCAGCCGCTGGCGATGTGTTTCGCTTTGCATATCTTCATCCTTTGCAGAATATAGCAATAAAATGACATAAATCCGGCCGTCAAGCATCAATTCCTGCACTCCTTTGCAGAAATAGGCAATAACGAAACAGAAATGAGCATTGTACCTACGCCGACAGATCCCGAGAATGAATCACAGACCATGCCATCGGCTAACCCGATGGACAGAAGAAAATCAAATCAAGAAGGGGTGGAGAACATGAACGAGACAATCAAGTTATTAACCAGCCATCGCAGCGAACGCAGCTATCTGGATAAAGCGATCCCTGAAGACGTCCTTTCCGCCATCATCGAAACCGCTTACCTCGCCCCCACGTCCGTTAATTCACAGCAGGTTTCTATTGTGGTCACCCGCGATCCGGCGCGACGCGCCCGCATCGCCGAACTGGCGGGTGGACAAGACTGGATAGCTCAGGCTCCGGTCTTCCTGACGCTAGTGCTGGATATGCATAAAAGCGAACGTGCCATTGCCCTGAGCGGCTTTGAGCAACATGCCCACGAAAGCGTGGAGAGCATCGTCTCCGGCAGTACCGATGTCGGCATCGCCCTGGGCACCCTGATCGCTGCGGCCCATTCCTATGGACTGGGCATCGTGCCTATCGGCGCGGTCCGCCGCGATCCTCAAGCCATGATCGAACTGCTCGAGTTGCCGGAACACACTTTCCCGCTGGTAGGACTGGTGATGGGCTACGTCGACCAACCGGCGTACCAGAAACCTCGTCTGCCTGTCAGCACCTTCCGGCACGAAGAAACGTATCAGGACGACACGCTGAACGACGCCATCAAGCAATACGATGAAACGCTGACAAAACACTGGGAAAAGATCGGTCGCACTGACGGCGCCGCCTGGGGGCCTAACACCGCGGACTATTACCAGCACATCTATTTCCCCGAAGTTCTACCCGCCCTGCTTCAGCAAGGCTTTAAACTGGATAAATAATCTATGAACAATTTTACCCTGCATACCCCGACGAAAATTCTCTTCGGGGAAGGACAGATCGCGGGTATCGCCGCCGAAATTCCTGAAGACGCGCGTATTCTGATCGTCTACGGCGGCGGCAGTATCAAACGCAATGGCGTGCTCGATCAGGTTCACGCCGCCCTCGCAGGCCGCAGCATCACGGAGTTTTCCGGCGTTGAGCCTAACCCGACTTACGAAACGCTGATGAAGGCCGTCGACGTGGTTCACCGGGATCACATCGACTTTCTGCTTGCCGTCGGCGGCGGTTCAGTCGCGGACGGCACCAAATTCATTGCGGCGGCAGCGAATTACACGGCGTCGGAAGATCCATGGCATATCCTGCAGACCCATGGACAGGACATCACCCAGGCGCTGCCTATCGGCGTGGTGCTGACGCTGCCGGCAACCGGCTCCGAGTCCAACAGCGGCGCGGTGATCACGCGGAAAGCCAGCGGCGATAAGCAGGCGTTCCATACCCCACTGGTGCGCCCGCAGTTTGCCGTACTGGACCCGGTGGTTACCTACACTCTTCCTGAGCGCCAGATCGCCAACGGCGTCGTCGATGCCTTTGTCCATACGCTGGAGCAATACCTGACCTATCCGGTCGACGCGAAAGTGCAGGATGCTTCGCGGAAGGGCTGCTGCTGACACTGATCGAAGAAGGTCCGCGCGCGCTGAAAGAACCGGATAACTACACTGTGCGCGCCAATGTCATGTGGAGCGCGACCCTGGCGTTGAACGGTCTGATCGGCGCGGGCGTGCCGCAAGACTGGTCGACGCATATGCTGGGGCATGAGCTGACCGCCATGCACGGATTGGATCATGCTCAGACATTGGCGGTTGTTCTGCCAGCCATGCTCCGCGACCGTCAAGCGCAGAAACGGGAGAAACTGCTTCAGTATGCTGAACGCGTATGGGGTCTCCGCGACGGCAGCGAAGCGCAGCGAATTGAGGGCGCGATTGAGGCCACCCGTGAGTTCTTCGAACGCATGGGCGTTCCGACGCGGATGTCGGACTATCAGTTGGACGGCAGCAGCATCCCGGCGCTGGTGGAAAAACTCAAGGAGCACGGCATGACGTCGCTCGGCGAGCACAAGGATATTACGCTGGCCGACAGTCAACGCGTCTACGAGGCTGCTCGCTAAGCCTCCCCCTCTTCAGCTTTCAGCTACACTGCTGTTTAACGCTGCGCATCGGGAAAACGCTTTCCCCTGCGGCGACAAGCACTCCGGCGGTTTTTCCTCTCACGGAAACCGCCGTTATTCGCTTTCGGCTTGCCGAAAAGCGAACCTGCAGTCTGCATCGACCGCGCTGCGTGGTCGGGCCGGAACAAGGAGAATGCTATGACGACACAACCCATCATTAAACTGAGTGACGGCAAAACCATCCCGCAGTTGGGACTGGGCGTATGGCAAGCCAGCCATGAAGAAACCATTGTTGCGGTGAATGAAGCACTGAAAACGGGATACAAGGCCATCGATACCGCGGCCATCTATCAAAACGAAGCTGCGGTGGGCGAGGCGTTACAGTCCGCCGGGCTGCCGCGCAACGATCTGTATATCACCACCAAACTCTGGAACAGCGATCAAGGCCGTCCGGTACAAGCGCTGACGGAGAGCCTACGCAAGCTGAAGCTGGACTATGTCAACCTCTACCTGATCCACTGGCCCTGGCCGCCTAAAGGCAGCGCCGAGGATACCTATATCGAGGCGTGGCGGGGTTTGATCCGATTGCAGGAACAGGGGCTCACTAAAAGCATCGGCGTCAGCAACTTTCATCCCCACCACCTGCAGCGTCTCAAGGAAGCCACCGGGGTGATGCCGGTCATCAACCAGATCGAACTGCATCCGCTGCTGCAACAGCGCTCGCTACATGCCTGGAACACCACGCACCACATTCAGACCGAATCCTGGAGTCCGCTGGCGCAGGGCGGGAAAGGCGTATTTGATACGCCCATTATCCGTGACCTGGCGAAAAAATACGGCAAGACACCAGCGCAGATTGTCATCCGCTGGCATCTTGATAACGGATTGGTGGTGATCCCGAAATCCGTCACACCGGCACGCATCCAAGAGAATTTCGATGTGCTTGATTTTAAATTAGAAAAAGAGGAACTAAGCCAGATCGCCGCGCTGGACAGCGGCAAGCGTCTGGGGCCCGATCCGGACCAACCCCCTGCTGAAGCGTAATCTCGTCCCGCCGCAGCGCTGGTCTGACCGGCGCTGCGCTTACCGCAGGGACGGTGATTCAGTCTGACACTTCAAATTCATAGATATCGCTACGGCAATAAATTTCGCAGTATTCCAATAACTCACCTTTGGCGTCGAAGGTGTGCTGACGGCTAAACAGCAGTGGCATGCCATTCGGCACTTTCAGCAGTTTCGAAATTTCCCGCGTTGCGCTAACGGCACGGACACGATAACGCCGATTTTCTGGAAAGATGTGTCGCTCGCGCCAATAGCCGTACAGCGAATGTTCAATTTCTTCCGGTTTCGGTAACCAGCGCTGTGGGATCCATACCGTCTCCAGCGATGCCGGCTCATCATTCAACAGCCTGACGCGACGAAGTTTGGTCAACACGGCGCTGTCCGGAAGATGCATCGTCAGTGCCAGCGTCGGACTAATGGCGACGTCGGTGATACGTTCCAGCCAACTATTGCTGGCGACCCCGCCCCGCTGTTGAACCAGCGCGGAGAAACCCGGTTCATCGCTGGTCAGCGCATAGTCGAGCTGGAGGGCGATACGCGTGCCGACGCCTTGCTGGCGAAGAATCAACCCTTTCTGCTCCAGCAGCGCCAGAGAACGGGAAACCGTGACGCGGGACAGCCCCAGCAGTTGTACCAGCTGGCGCTCCGGCGGTAAAAAATGCCCGCTGAGATCGCGCCGTTGCTGAATAGCGAGCTCCAGCGCTTTCGCCAGTTGCATGTAACGCGGAGCGGATGACGGCTTGTCCAGCAAGGACCGTAACTGAATAAAAAATTCTTCCATGGCTGCCTTGTAGTTAGGGTCTTTAATGAGGCAATTTTTTATCAATTCCCCACCGCCTGGATACTCATAATATGCAGGGTAATGTACTTAGGATTTACATTGGCATCATAAAGGCTTTAAATTGGACTTGCAATTAACGCACGCTTTTTATACATTAGCCACGGTATTAGGAAACTAAGCCAACACCAGGGGTCTTCATGACCGTAATAAAACATCCCCACGACGCCATCCTCGGTTGTCTCTATGGGCAAGCGGCGGGTGACGCGATGGGGATGCCATCAGAACTTTGGCCGCAGAAGCGCGTCCGCCAGCACTTTGGCTGGATCGATCGCTTTCTGCCAGGACCAGACGTCAATGTCGCCGCCTGCGGTCTTATCGCAGGGGAATTCACCGACGACACCCAACAGGCCATCGCCTGATTAACGCCGTGATCGAAGCCAAAGGCGCCATTGAGCCTGAGCGCATCGCCAGGCATATTCTGGCATGGGCGACGCGCATCAACGCCTTCGAAAAAAACGTTCTTGGCCCCAGTTCCAAGGCGGCGTTGAACGCTATTCGTTCCGGCACGCCCGTGCATGAAATCAACGCCAACGGCGTGACCAACGGCGCCGCTATGCGTGTAGCACCGATGGGTTGTTTGATGTCCACCGCCGACAAAGCCGCGTTTATCCACGCGGTGCGCCTGTCCTGTAGCCCGACGCATCAGTCCGATATCGCCGTTGCCGGCGCGGTCGTCATTGCCTGGGCCATCAGCCGCGCTATCGACGGCGCGGAGTGGAAGACGATCAAAAACGAACTGCCGCGGTTGGCGGAAGAAGTCCAACTGCAACGCATCACCACTTTCAGTCCAAAGCTAAGCCGCCGCATCGAGCAGGCATTCAGCCTGACCGCCACGCTACGTCATGTCCCAGACGCGCTAGCGCTCTCGGAGCTGTACGATACGCTGGGCGCAGGCATGGATACGCTGGAATCCGTGCCGATGGCGCTGGCTCTGGTCGAACTGGCTGTCACCCAACCCCAACGCTGCGCTATATTAGCTGCCAATCTTGGCGGCGATACGGATACAATTGGCGCTATGGCCACCGCGATTTGCGGTGCGCTTCAAGGTATTAATGCCTTTCCCGCAGCATGGGTTTCCATCATCAATCAGGCCAATGAGATTGACTTCACTCCTCATGCTGCAAAACTTTATGCATTCAGAATAAAGAGGAGCACATTGGAATGGATGGAACGCAACGAGGTGATACACAACCTTCATCCAAAGGTTGGAAAGTAGAAGAAACCGGTATTGATCTGGTGCCCGAGGCTGAACGCACGGGCACCCCGCTACAGCTTTTCTGGATCTGGTGCGCCGCCAATATCGGCATCCTCGGCATCGTTTACGGCGCCATCATCGTCTCCTTCGGACTCTCCTTCATTCAGTCCGTCCTGGCCGCCGTCATCGGCGTCGCCAGCTTCTCGCTCGTTGGCTACACCTCCTTTGCCGGACAAACCGGCCGCACCTCGACCCTGACGCTCTCCCGCGTCATCTTTGGCCTACGCGGCAACATCGCGCCCACCGCGTTCAGCTGGTTCTGCCTGATCGGCTGGGAAGCCGTCAACGTCATTACCGGCACCATGACGCTAGCTGCGCTGTTTGAAGCTATCGGCTTCAGCGCCAGCCACACGCTGACTGCTATCTGTTTGGTGTTGTTTGCTGGCCTGACCATCATTGTCAGCCTGCTCGGGCAAAATGTGCTGTTCGCGATGCAGAATTGGTTCAGTAAGATTTTCGGCACCATGACGTTGATTGTGGTCATCTACATTCTGTTCAATACGCCGTGGCAGCAGGTGCTGGCGATGCCGTCCGGCAGTTGGCTGACCGGTTTCCTGCCGGCCGTTTCCGTGATTGCCGCAGGCACCGGGATCGGTTGGACTATCGCGGGGGCCGACTACAGCCGCTATCAGCATCCATCCACGCCGCGCAGCAGCATTTTCGCCTCCGTGGTCGGCGGCGCCTGTCTGCCGCTGGTCCTGCTGATGCTGGCCGGCATATTGCTCTCTTCCCAGTTAAAGGATCTTGCCAGTTCTGCCAATCCCATCGCGCTGATCGGCACTGTGCTTCCGCCGTGGATGTCCGTTCCCTACCTGTTGACCGCCACCGCGGGCGTCGTCACCATCGCGGTACTGAGCCTCTATTCAGCCAGCCTCAACCTGCTGACCATTGGTATTAAAGTCCGCCAGTCCGTGGCAGTGTCCATCGACGCCATTCTGATGCTGGGCGTGGCGATTTACGTTCTGTTCGTTTCCGGCGACTTCCTGACGCCATTTATTTCGTTCCTGATTTTTTGCGGCGTGTTCCTCGGCTCGTGGGCAGCGATGTTTATCCTGGACTACCTAAGCCTGCGGCAGCATCGCGGCTACTCGGCCGTCACGCTATTCGGGCTGAACGGCGAAAATCGCGGCGTCCGCTGGATCCCGCTCGGCTGCTGGCTGTTGGGATCGGTATGCGGTCTGCTGGTCACGAAAACCGGGTTTATCGACGGTCCGCTGGCGGTCGGAATTTTCGCCAATTCCAGCCTGGGCATTTTCCTCTCCTTCGGCATCAGCCTGGCGACGTACGGTCTGTATTTGCTGTGTAACCCCAAGGAGAAGCTATGATGAAGGACTTTCATGCCACCACGCCCGTAGTGGTGATCGGCGCCGCAGTGGGCGATAACGTGATGGCCGTGAAACGGCTGCCGCAGAGCGGGGAAGATATTGAAGCGAAAGATCTGGCTACCAGATTGGCGGCTGCGCCTTCAACGTCGCCCGCGCCCTCCGCCGACTTCAGGTACCGGTCATCAATGGAATGACGGTCGGCAACGGACCGTGGAGCCAACGCGTCGCCGCAGAGATGGCCGCACTAGGTTTAGACATACAGCTTCGCAGTGACGATCAGGATAACGGCTGGTGCCTCGCGCTGGCGGAAGAGACCGGTGAACGCACGTTTATATCGGTTTCAGGCTGCGAGTCGCAGTGGTCGAAGGAAAAGCTGGCTCAGTTGGTTGTGCCGGAAGACGCGCTGATCTACGCCAGCGGCTACGAGCTGAGTAGTGATAACGGCGCCCTCCTGCGCGACTGGTTGCTGGCTCAGCCTCAGCGCAAGCTTGTGGATCTGGGACCGCGTATCGCAGACGTACCGCCCACCTTTATCACGGCGCTGGACAATACGAATACCCTGCTGACGCTGAACCGGGACGAAACCCGTTTTCTGTGCGGCGATGGCGACCCTATCGCGCTGTCCGCAGAGTACGCCGCCCGCCATCATCTGACGCTGATTTGCCGGTTGGACAAAGACGGCGCCTGGCTATGCGTGCCGGGAGAAACGCCCCGCTACGCGCCAATCTACCCGGTGGAGGTGGTCGATACCATCGGTGCCGGTGATGCGCACAGCGGCGGGCTGCTGGCCGCCCTGTCGGCGCAGTGGCCGCTGGCGGACGCGGTGGATTTGGCGAATCGTATCGCCGCCTGCGTGGTCTCCCGGCCCGGCGCAAATGGCGCGCCGGATTGGCAGGAGCTGCAACAACGTTTCGCCACCGCCCCCAGCGCCGCGCCGCATCACTAGCCGCATCGGGCGAACGCGTTTAGGCGTTCGCCTGCACCACCAGCTGTCCGGCCGATCCTTTATCCGCCATCTCCAGCGTATGGCTGTAGTACAGGAACGGGAAACGGTCGACGGAAGACTGATTGAAGTACACCAGCAGTTCCACGTCGTTCTCCACCCATACCGTATCCTTCCAGCCATTATCTTCCGGCGGAATTCTGCCGCCGTTCACGCTGCGCACCAGGAAGGAAGCCCCCTGAATATGGAAGGGCTGCGGCGTATCCGCATGTACGAGCCAGCGCTCACAGCGTCCAACCTGCGTCTGCACATCCGTCCGGTTCATATCCCACATCGCGCCGTTGATGCCCGGCAAGGTATCGCCCAGCCGGAATTCACGGGTACGGCTGATGGTGCTATCCACGATGTTATCCGCCAACAGCCGCATCGGCAGCGTGTCGGTCACCAGCGGCAGCATGCCGGTCGGTTTCAGAGTCAGAATTTGGCCAGATATCAGAATCGAGGACGGCTCGAACAGGCCGCGCAGGCGGTCCATAATGCCGGCCGACGCACCGGCAGTCAGCGTCACCTCGTCGCCCTTTGACATATCAATCAGAATCTCGCGGCGCTCGCCCGGCGCGATAGGCAACTGGTTCAACGCCAGCGGCGCGGGCAGAAAGCCCTGATCGTTGGCGATCAGATACATGGGCCGGTTGTCGCTCATCTGTAGGAGGTAGCGGCGTGCGTTCGAGGCATTCAACAACCGCAGACGTACCCAACCGCGCGACACTTCGACAAACGGAGTCTGCATGCCGTTGACCAGCAGGATGTCGCCAACGAAGCCATCGTGGCTCGGCGGGTCATACTGCGGCGTGCCAAAGCCATCAAGCCGCTTATCCTGGATCATCAACGGAAAATCGTCGACGCCATAATGATTGGGGATCGGCAGCGATTGGCTGATGCGATCTTCCACCAGCCACAGGCCCGCCAGACCGTTATAGACGTGCGGCGCCATACGGTTTGGCGTATTGGCGTGATACCAGCAGGTAGCGGCTGGCTGGCGGATCGGCAACACCGGCGACCAGTCCATACCGGCCGGGATGATACGGCCAGCGCCCCCCATCAACGAGCCGGGCACCTGCAGGCCGCTGACGGTCATCGACACCGGTTCAGTCAGTCGGTTGCTGTAAATCAGCTTGACGTCATCGTCGCTGTACACCCGGACGGTGGGGCCGAGATAGCGGCCGTTGATTCCCCATACCGGAACTTTACGATTGCCGGAAAAAGCCCAGTGCGCGCGCTGTAGGGTCAGGAAGACCGGCTGCCCGCGACGGGATTCGATGAGCGGGGGAATAGGTAACATGTTGGTAGAAACATCGGCCTTAGCCGTTAATGGCATGGCGCTGGAACACAGGGCCACACCAGATGCCCGAAGAAACTGACGCCGGCTTAATGACATAATCACTCCGAAAACCTGTAAAACCGCATGCTACCTATCACTTCCCAAAGGAAGATCAGACCTGCTGATACGCCGCCACCGGACCGTGCGGCTGGACTCACGGCTATCGTTTTTTAGCGGCTTCCCGAGCGGCGACTTCCGCATCGAGCTGCTGAATTTTTTCCGCCATCACCGCGTGACAATGCGCCGCTAGTTCACGGACCTGATCCTTGCCGTAGGCGCTGCAATCGATCGGCGGCAACATTTCAACAATGACCAGACCGTTGTTCCAGCGATTAAGCTTCACTTTGTTATGCGTGTTGGAGATACAGATCGGCACGACGGGGACACCCGCACCGATGGCCGCATGGAAAGCGCCGGTTTTAAACGGCATCAGGCCGCGCCCGCGACTGCGGGTTCCTTCCGGAAACATCCACACGGAAATATGCTGTTCTTTGATGTGCTGCACGACCTGCGCAATGGTGCCGTGCGCGCGGGTGCGGTTATCGCGGTCAATCAGCAAGTTGCCGGTAATCCAGTACAACGGGCCGAAAAACGGGATCCAGGCCAGGCTCTTTTTACCGACCGTGATGGTGCGAGGCTGTACGACGTTGGCCGCCGTGATCATGTCATAGTTGTTTTGGTGATTGGCGATGTAGATACAGTCGCCGTAGCGAGAGACATCCTCAGGAAGGCGAATATCGACCTTCAGGCCGAACAACGTCGAAAGCCGCCCGAACATACGACCAAACGTTGATACGTGCCGCGGGTTTTTCGGGCTGAATAAACAGTAGATAAAGCCAAACAGACAAATCAGGATAGCGGACACTATCACGACCACAAAGCGAAGAAGAAATACCATAACAACCTCATTAGCCAACTGCCGCCGGTAGTATAGCGGCTTCCTTCCAAAACACACGGCGAACCTTGCTTCCGAATGTATCCAATATTCAGCATGCACGCCGCAGTCAGAAGTACAACTTAAAAACGCCTTATCCCCCGGTGAAACACACCGACAGATAAGGCGTCCGTCATTTTAGCCGCGGTCCCCCGCGGCGCTGATAATACGCGAGAATCAGGCGTCGCCGCTCTTATCGGCGGGGGCCTGCGGAGACACAACCTCTACGCGATCGACTCGTTGCAAACCGCGTGGCAACAGCGTGCCTTTACGGCCGCGTTCCGCACGGAACTTCTGCAAATCTTCCGGCCGCAGGGTCAGCTTGCGTTTACCCACATACAGCGTCACGGAAGAGGTCGACGTGATGATAAACAACCAGCCGATCTTGTCTTCACCGCTGGCCGCCTGAGCGGCAGGGATAGAGACGATTTTGTTGCCCTTTCCTTTCGACAGCTGCGGCAGATCCGCCACAGGGAAGAGCAGCATTCGCCCGGCGGCGGTGATCGTCAACAGCAAATCGTCGTCGCTTTGCACGCTGAGCGGCGGCATGACCTTCGCGTTGTTCGGCAACGTCAGCACGCTCTTCCCGACGCGGTTGCGCGCCACCAGATCGCTAAAGGTACACACGAAGCCGTATCCGGCGTCGGAAGACAGCAGCAGTTTCTGGTCGTCCGCCGCCATCAGCACCTGCTCCACCGTCGCGCCCGGCGGCGGCGTCAGCTTGCCGGTCAGCGGCTCGCCTTGTCCTCTGGCCGAAGGCAACGTCAGCGGGTCGAGCGCATAGCTCCGCCCGGTGGTGTCGATAAAGACCACCGGTTGGTTGCTCTTCCCACGCGCGGCGGCGCGGAACGTATCGCCAGCACGATAACTCAGCCCGGCGGGATCGATATCATGGCCTTTGGCGCTGCGCACCCAGCCCATTTCGGACAGCACAATCGTCACCGGTTCGGACGGCAGCAGATCGTGCTCATTCATTGCCTTCGCTTCGCCACGTTCATGTAGCGGCGAACGGCGATCGTCGCCATACGCCTTGGCGTCGGCTTCAATCTCTTTTTTCAGCAGCGTGTTGAGTTTGCGCTCGGAGGCCAGCAACGCCTGCAACTGATCGCGCTCTTTCGCCAAATCGTCCTGCTCGCCACGGATTTTCATCTCTTCGAGCTTGGCGAGGTGGCGCAGTTTCAGCTCCAGAATCGCTTCCGCCTGCGTTTCGCTCAGGCTGAACTGCTTCATCAATACCGGCTTGGGTTCGTCTTCCGTACGGATGATGTGGATCACTTCATCGATATTCAGAAACGCCACCAGCAGACCTTCCAGAATATGCAGGCGCTTGAGCACCTTCTCCAGCCGGTAGTTCAGTCGACGGCGGACAGTAGCGCGTCGGAAGACCAGCCACTCGGTCAGGATTTCACGCAGCCCTTTGACGCTGGGGCGAGAATCCAGACCGATCATGTTCATGTTGATGCGGTAGCTTTTTTCCAGATCGGTGGTGACGAACAGGTGGTTCATCACCATCTCCAGGTCGACACGATTCGAGCGAGGAACCAGCACCAGACGCGTGGGATTTTCGTGGTCTGACTCATCCCTCAGGTCTTCCAGCATCGGCAGCTTCTTGGCGCGCATCTGGCTGGCGATCTGCTCCAGCACCTTGGCGCCGGACACCTGATGGGGCAGCGCGGTGATGACGGCGGAGCCGTCTTCTTTTTTCCATACCGCGCGCATGCGGACAGAGCCGCGACCGGTCCGGTACATCTTGCGCAGCTCTTCGCGCGGCGTGATGATTTCCGCTTCAGTCGGGAAATCCGGCCCCTGAACCCGTTCAAGCAGCTCGTCCAGCGTCGCGTCCGGGTTGTCGATCAGCGCGACCGTCGCGGCGGCGACTTCACGTACGTTGTGCGGAGGAATATCCGTCGCCATCCCAACAGCGATGCCGGTAGTGCCGTTCAGCAGCACGTTCGGCAGTCGAGCCGGCAGCGTTTTCGGCTCCTGCATCGTGCCGTCGAAGTTCGGCGTATAGTCCACCGTGCCCTGACCCAACTCGCCCAGCAGCACTTCGGCATATTTGGACAGGCGGGATTCGGTGTAACGCATCGCGGCGAAGGACTTCGGATCGTCCGGCGCCCCCCAGTTTCCCTGGCCGTCGACCAGCGGATAGCGGTAGGAGAACGGCTGGGCCATCAACACCATCGCTTCGTAACAGGCGCTGTCGCCGTGCGGATGGTATTTACCCAGTACGTCGCCGACGGTACGAGCGGATTTCTTGAATTTGGCGCTGGCGTTCAATCCCAGCTCCGACATCGCATAGACGATACGGCGCTGAACCGGCTTCAGGCCGTCGCCGATAAACGGCAGCGCCCTATCCATGATGACGTACATGGAGTAGTTGAGATAGGCGTTCTCTGTAAACGTGTGCAGCGCAAGGCGTTCTGCGCCGTCATGAGTCAATTCACTCATTCATTATCCTTAAACCGTGGCGTTGGCTGTCTAAAAACAGAACAACCCCGTCAGTGTGATAGAAGCTGCCCGCGATAGTACCGCAACTTGTGGCTGACTGTCACAGTAGCCCGATACGACCGCCGCATGGGGGCATTTCTCTGTGATTGTTGCTGTTCAGTCAAGAGTGTTGTGCGCCATTGCACATTTTTCTCCCCGACGCCGCTGAGTACACTGTCTCTCTATTCATTTATGACTCATCGAAGGTGAGATATCGGCTATGCATAACATTCTGCTTATCAATGCGGGCAAGGCTTTTGCCCATTCCAAAGGACAGCTGAACGACACGATGTCAGACGTGGCGGCCAGCTTCCTGCGCGAAAAAGGCTATGACGTCCGCGTTATCAAGATAGACGAGGGTTACGATATCCAGCAGGAAGTCCAAAATTACCTGTGGGCCGACACCATCATCTATCAGATGCCCGGCTGGTGGATGGGCGCACCGTGGACGCTGAAAAAGTATATCGATGAAGTCTTTACCGAAGGTCACGGCTCGCTGTATGCCAGCGACGGCCGCACCCGTTCCGACGACAGTAAAAAATATGGCTCAGGCGGCTTGCTGCAAGGCAAAACCTATATGTTGTCTCTGACCTGGAACGCGCCGCTGGAAGCCTTCACCGACAAAGATCAGTTCTTCCACGGCGTCGGCGTGGATGGCGTCTACCTGCCGTTCCACAAAGCCAACGAGTTCATCGGACTGGCCGCACTGCCGACGTTCATCTGTAACGACGTCATCAAACAGCCCGATATTGATGGCGATATTGCCCGTTACCGCGAACACCTGGAAAAAATCTTCGACTAACCCTCATCGGCGCGGCCCTCGCTCCTGTGTCCAGGTTATAGCGGGTGCTGCGCCATCTTTTCACTTAGAAAATCAAGAAAGCAGGCGATTCTTCCCGCTAACGAGTGCGTACGGTAATACACCGCATTCACCGGCAGGCGCGTATCGACCGTGTGCTCCGGCAGGATCTGCACTAGTCGCCCCGCCGCCAAGTCCTCGCAGGTCATAAAGTCAGACAGCCGGGTAATGCCCTCTCCCCGCAGCGCCAGCTGCCGCAGCATCTCGCCGTTAGACGCCGAGATGGTCGGCGTGATCGTGAAGAACTCTCCGCCCGCGTGCCGCAGCGGCCACTGATTTAAGCTTTCTGACTGCGTGAACCCCAGCAGCGTATGCTCATTCAGCGCTTCCACCGAGCGCGGCACGCCATGCCGCCGCACATAGTCCGGACTAGCCAGGACTCTGACCTGACTGGCACCGAGCCGCCGGGCGTGAATCGTAGAATCCCTCAGCGCGCCGATGCGGATGGCGATATCGGTATGCTGTTCAAGCAGATCGATAAAGACATCATCCGTATTCAGCTCCAGGACGATGTGCGGATAACGGCGACGAAATTCAGGGATGAGGGGCACGATCACGTGCTGCATAAAGGTGGTGGCGGCATTAATCCGCAAACGGCCGCAGGGCTGCTCGCGGGATAGCGCCAGCGCCTCTTCCGCATGCTCGACCGCCTGGATGACGCCGCGCGCATGCACTAAAAACAGCTGGCCTTCCTCGGACAAGACCAGCCGTCGCGTCGTGCGGTGCAGCAGCGTCACGCCGAGCTTGTTTTCCAGCCGGCTTAACGCCCGGCTGATACCGGAGGTGGTTTGCCCCAGTTGGTCGGCGGCGGCGGTGAAGGAACCGCTGTCCGCCACCACGACAAACGCCTGCATTTCTTCCAGCGTGACTTTCATTGGCGTATCACTGCGTTAGCAGTCAGACCTCAATTTCCGCTTCATCGCCTTTCTCCTGCAACCAGTTGCGGCGATCTTCCGAGCGCTTCTTCGCCAGCAGCATATCCATCGTCGCCATCGTCTTTTCGACATCGTCTTCGCCGATGGTCAACTGCACCAGACGGCGCGTGTTCGGGTCCAACGTCGTTTCACGCAGCTGCAGCGGGTTCATTTCGCCCAGCCCTTTGAAGCGCTGAACGTTGGGCTTGCCTTTTTTGCGTTTGAGGCGTTCCAGAATGCTGTTCTTTTCTTCTTCATCCAGCGCGTAATGCACTTCTTTGCCGAGGTCGATACGGTACAAAGGCGGCATCGCCACATACACATGCCCCCCCGCAACCAGCGAACGGAAGTGTCGGACAAACAGCGCGCACAGCAGCGTCGCGATATGCAGGCCATCCGAGTCGGCATCCGCCAGAATGCACACTTTACCGTAACGCAGCTGGCTCAGATCTTCGCTATCCGGATCGATGCCGATCGCCACGGAGATATCGTGAACTTCCTGCGACGCCAGCACCTCGTCAGAAGAGACTTCCCAGGTATTCAGGATCTTGCCCTTGAGCGGCATAATCGCCTGATATTCACGGTCACGCGCCTGTTTGGCAGAGCCGCCCGCGGAGTCCCCTTCCACCAGAAACAGTTCGGTTTTGTTCAGATCCTGCGCCGTACAGTCCGCCAGCTTGCCCGGCAGCGCCGGTCCGCTGGTCAGCTTTTTACGCACCACTTTCTTGGCGGCGCGCAGACGTCGCTGGGCGCTGGAGATCGCCATTTCCGCCAATTGTTCGGCCGCCTGAACGTTCTGGTTCAGCCACAGGCTGAAAGCGTCTTTGACGACGCCGGAAACGAAGCCCGCACATTGGCGTGACGACAGACGCTCTTTGGTCTGTCCGGCGAACTGCGGATCCTGCATTTTCACGGACAGGACGTAGGCGCAGCGCTCCCAAATATCATCCGCGCTCAGCTTCACGCCGCGCGGCAAAATGTTGCGGAATTCGCAAAACTCGCGCATGGCGTCCAACAGTCCCTGACGCAGGCCGTTGACGTGCGTACCGCCCTGCAGGGTCGGGATCAGGTTAACGTAGCTTTCCGTCAGCAGCTCTCCGCCTTCCGGCAACCACAGTAACGCCCACTCCACCGCCTCGCTCTCGCCCGTGATGGCGCCGGTGAACGGTTTCTCCGGCAGCGTCGGCAGGCCGTTGACCGCTTCGCAAAGATAGTCGTTCAGCCCGTCCTGGTAGCACCAGCGCTGCTCGGTCTTATTGACGCCGTCTTTGAAGATGATTTCCACGCCCGGACACAGTACCGCTTTGGCTTTCAGCAGATGCGTCAGTCGGGAAACGGAGAAGCGCGGGCTGTCGAAGAAGCTGCCGTCAGGCCAGAAATGAACGCGCGTACCGGTGTTGCGGCGACCGCAGGTGCCGGTGACCGTCAGATCTTGCACTTTGTCGCCGTTCTCAAACGCCATATCGTAGACTTCGCCGCCGCGGCGGACGGTCACTTCGACACGCGTGGACAAGGCGTTGACCACCGAGATCCCCACGCCGTGCAAACCGCCGGAGAACTGATAGCTTTTGTTGGAGAATTTGCCGCCTGCATGCAGACGACACAGGATGAGCTCGACCGCAGGCACCCCTTCTTCCGGGTGGATATCGACCGGCATTCCGCGGCCGTCGTCAATGACTTCGAGCGATTGGTCGGCATGCAGAATCACCTCGATGCGACGAGCATGACCGGCCAGCGCTTCATCGACGCTGTTATCGATCACTTCTTGTCCCAGGTGGTTCGGGCGGGAGGTATCCGTGTACATACCTGGACGACGGCGCACCGGCTCCAGTCCGCTGAGGACTTCAATGGCGTCAGCGTTATAACTTGATTGTGTCATGGTTTGAATGAGTTAAGTCGTTGTTTGAAATGATATGACGTCGTGCAACCGGCACTCGGATGACGGGCCCCCTGCGCTGTTGCTCCGGCCCGTTCACCGCCATCAACGTCATGGCGGTCAGCGCCTGGTCAGCCCCAGAAAATCAACGATAGGCGCAAAAAAGTGCTCAAATCCCATAAACGCGTGATTGCCGCCGGACTCCACCGTCTGACGACAGGCGGTGTAATAGGCCACGGCCTGCCGGTAGTCCAGGAGCTCATCGCCGGTTTGCAGCAGGCACCAAAGCAGATCCGGGGATTCCAGCGGTTCGACCTGCATGGTTTTAAGGTCGTAAACGTGCCGAGACTCTAGCACATATTGCTCATCGGTGTAGGGATTGTGCTGGGGGCCCAAATGATCGATCAACAGCTCGAACGGCCTGACGGCGGGGTTCACCACCACCGCGGGCAGCAGGAAGCATTGCGACAACCAGGTAGCGTAATATCCGCCTAACGAGGAGCCCACAATGCCCAGCGGCCGACCGGCGCGCTCCATGACCAGATTCTCCATCAGCTCGGCCGCTTCCGCCGGATAGGCGGGCAGTTGGGGAACGATCATGTCGATGTCGGGATGGTGTTCGGCCAGCCAGCGGCCCAGCGCCGTCGCCTTCGCCGAATAGGGCGAACTGTTGAAACCGTGGAGATAAAGCAAGGTAGGCATCAGTAACCGTCCGAATCCATATCAGGCAGAAAAGCATTGCCTTCCAGACGAACCACCTGCGTTTCAACGCCGCCGTCCGGCAATAATTCCAGATAACGCCAGCCGGGAGCGACGCTGTCTATCGTGAAGTTGGTGCAATGCGGCTTGAACTGCACGCAGGTGGAGGGCGTCGCCAGCAGGCGTCGACCGTGCCAGTCCAGATCCAATTCCTGATGAATATGCCCGCAAAGCACCGTATTGACGTTGGGGTAGCGGGACAGGACGGCATCCAGACTGTGAGCGTTGCGCAGGCTGTGTTGGTCAAGCCAGGTACAGCCCGAAGGCAAGGGGTGATGGTGCAACATCAGCAGGGTAAAACGTTCAGGATGGCTGCTCAGTATCCGTTCCAGCCACTCCAGCTGATACTCGCTCAGCTCGCCATGCGGTACGCCGAACACCTGGCTGTCCAGCAAGATCACCTGCCAGTTTTCCCCTAACAGCACATGCTTGGAGGGCGCGATGCCGGCCAGCGCCAGCGCATCCACCATCGCCGGTTGGAAATCGTGATTGCCGGGTAGCCAGACACAGGGGGCGTCAAAGCGGCGGATCCCCTCAGCGAAATGTTCATACGCCGTCAGCGAGTGGTCCTGCGCCAGATCGCCCGTGGCGGTGATCAGGTCAACGTCGTATTGCCGTGTGGCGATAGCTTCCAGCACCGTGTGGTAACTGCGATAGGTATCCACACCAAGCAGGGTTTCCTGCTTGCCAGCAAACAGGTGGGTATCTGTTATCTGTAAAATCCTGACTCTGGCCCCACGCGCCACAGGAAGTGTCAACAGGCTTTCCAAATGGTGTCCTTGGTCTGTGAAATCTGCCTAATAAACCGGAACCGACATCGAACCATACGCTAAACAGTATTTTAGCCAATCAGCAAGGAACTGATTGATTTGATGCTTTTCGTCACGTTGGTGTAGCTTTTTATTGGGGTAATCATAACGTGCCTTAAAGCGAAAGATCTGCTGACTGGAACACACTTCCGCGACCATCGCATCGTGGTAGAGCCGCACAACCAGCGTCGGCAGGCTCCAGTAGCTTACCGCTGGCGCAATCTGTTGGATCTCCACCAGCGAGGTATAACGGGTAGACTCAAGAATCGTTAAACGATAGCGAGCCTGCTGCACGTGATACTCCACTTTTTCACCCACCTCATCCTGACGCGGCAGCAGACGGCGCAACTGCGCAAAATTCATTTCGCACAGCCGCATCATTTCGGGAAAGTCGGGAGTATAACGTTTCATCAATTCAGTCCACCCACTCAGTTTTCAGTTTTTCATGGTGCAACGCCAGCCATTGCAAGGCAATGACTGAGGCCGCGTTATCAATCACTCCCTCTTCGACCCAGCGATAGCTCTGTTCGCGGCTGACCACCTGAACGCGAATGTCTTCGTTTTCCTCGGCCAGCCCGTGCACGCCCTGTGCGGTACGGGTATCCACTTCACCAACCATAATGGTCAGGCGCTCGCTGGTGCCGCCCGGACTGGCCAGATAGCTGAGCACTTCGCGGCAACGTCCGACAGTCAAACCCGCTTCTTCCTGCGCTTCTCGCCGCGCGACGTCTTCATGGCTTTCGCCGGGATCAATAATGCCAGCGACCAGCTCAAACAGCCACGGCGAATCACTGGTATCGTAGGCAGCAATACGAATCTGTTCGATCAACACCACTTCGTCCCGCACCGGGTCGTATGGCAGCAACACGACCGCATGACCACGTTCGAGAATCTCACGACTGACTTCGCCGCTCATACCGCCCTTGAACAGTCGATGACGATAACGGTAGCGATCCAGCGAAAAAAAACCTTTGTACAGCGTTTCACGTGCAATAATTTCAACATCGTCTTTGGTGAAGGTGAAGGGACGAGTCTTTGAAGACGCCATCTTTGTACTCCTGTGATATGTCTCGTAATCTCAGTGTATATTGCTGCTGGGGATGTTGGCCGGAGTCACCGGCGATTGAAACGATATTGACCCAAACCTGACGCCCGACGTTATCGTCAAGACAACGCAACCGCCAGAAACGAAGAATGTATGTTCACCGCCTTTTGGCCGCACCGAACGCATTAACGGGGATTTTCCCCACTTTATGACGGTCGATAAAATGCGTCAGGGCGCGGATGTCGCCGCAGGATGGCACATTCAGCCACCTCATCTTATTGTAAGATTCTGCTAGAATCGGCAACTAATCGTCTTCAGATGGCGCTACCATAGCAACTTTGCTGCACAACAAGGAATGCAAATGAAGAAATTGCTCCCTCTTCTTATCGGCTTGGGTCTGAGCGGCTTCAGCTTCATGAGCCAGGCGGAAGATCTGTTACAGATTTATCAGCAGGCTAAAACGACAAACCCCGATTTACGCAGTTCTGCAGCGACTCGTGACGCCGCCTTTGAGAAAATCAACGAAGCGCGTTCTCCCTTGTTGCCGCAGCTGGGTCTGGGTGCGGATTATACCTATACCAGCGGTTTCCGTGACAGCAAAGACGTGAATAACAACGTGAAGAGCGCTTCGCTGCAGCTGACGCAAACCCTGTTCGATATGTCCAAATGGCGCGCGCTGACGCTGCAGGAAAAACAAGCCGGCATCGAAGACGTCACCTATCAGACCGCGCAGCAAACGCTGTTGCTGAACTCCGCCACCGCTTATTTCAACGTGCTGCGAGCGATTGATTCGCTGTCGTATGTCACCGCTCAAAAAGCGTCTATTTATCGCGAACTGGATCAAACCACTCAGCGCTACAACGTCGGTTTGGTCGCCATTACCGATGTGCAGAACGCCCGAGCGCAGTATGACAGCGTGCTGGCAAGCGAAGTCACCGCCCGCAATGCGCTGGACAACTATATGGAAGTCCTGCGTCAGGTTACCGGAAACGTCTATCCGGAACTGGCCAGCGTGAATACCGCCAACTTCACCGCTCAAAAACCCGAGCCTATCAATACGCTGATGAAAACGGCGGAAAGCCGCAACCTGAGCCTGTTGTCCTCGCGTTTAAGCCAGGATTTGGCTCGCGAGCAAATTCGTTCGGCGCAGACCGGCTACATGCCGACGCTGGATTTATCCGCCTCTACCGGCGTTAGCAACACCCGTTATTCCGGGTCACGCGCGTCGGAAGGCAGCTACAACGACAGCGATATCGGACAGCATCAGGTCGGCCTGAGCTTCTCCCTGCCGCTGTACAGCGGAGGCGCGACAAACTCTCAGGTCAAACAGGCGCAGCACAGCTATGTGGCCGCCAGCGAAGATCTGGAGAGCGCGCACCGCAGCATGATTCAGACGCTGCGTTCGTCTCACAACAACATTGCCGCGTCCATTAGCAGCATCGCCGCCTATAAGCAGGCCGTCGTGTCCGCGCAAAGTTCTTTGGACGCCATGGAAGCGGGTTATCAGGTCGGAACACGTACCATCGTTGACGTTCTTGACGCGACAACAACGCTGTATAACGCGAAACAGCAGCTCTCCAGCGCTCGTTACGACTACCTGATTAATGAGCTGAACTTGAAATATGCGCTGGGAACGTTGAATGAAAACGATCTGCGCGCGCTGAACGCCTCGTTGGGCAAACCGGTATCGACGACACCGGCGCCGACCGCAGACGACAGTACCCGGACCGTTTTCGCCGCCGGCAACTGATCGCTTTTTTTCAACGTCTGACATGATGCGGCGCGAACGTGCTTCCGCCGCATCATTCAACGACGGCTCCCCTCACCGCAGATTTCTTTCAGCGCGAGAATTTCTTTCAACGCGAATTGTATAGCTGCGTAAAAAAGCCCACGCCCACTCGTGCCTCGCTTTTAAAACCCAAGCCGTTCACCTATTCTACAAACCTTTACTGTTATGTTGGGCAAGATGCCCTTTTCCTCGGGAAGACACCACACAATGAAAAGAACACGTAACATCAACTATGATCGCTTCCGTAAAAGCTGGCGTCGCTTTCCTCTGGCGCCGCTGACGCTGGCCATTGGCTCCATACTTATGCTGGCTGGCTGCGAAAAGACGGATGAAACCGTGTCCCTCTATCAGAATGCAGACGACTGTTCTCGCGCTAACCCGTCCATGAAAGACCAGTGCACCACAACCTATAACAACGCACTGAAAGAAGCCGAGAAGACCGCGCCGAAGTACCGGAGTCAGGAAGATTGCGTCGCTGAATTCGGCGAAGCGCAGTGTACGCAGACGCCCGCGACCACCGCATCGAATCAAAACGCACCTGCCCAGGCTGGCATGACGGCGCAGCCGCACGAAAGCGGCAGTTTCTGGATGCCGTTGATGGCGGGCTACATGATGGGCCGCATGATGGGCGGCGGCGGATATGCTCAGCAGCCGCTGTTCAGCCCGCGTTCCGCGGCCAGCCCGGCGAACGGTCAGTTCGTCGACGCGAGCGGCAAAAGCTATGGCAGCGCAACAACCGGCCGTACGATCACCGTACCTAAAACCGCGATGACGCCCAAACCCGCGACCACCACCACGACGATGCGAGGCGGCTTCGGCGAGTCCATTAACCGACAACAGCAGCAGTTGAGAAAAGAGCGAGACAACTCCTCTTCCCGTTCGGGTTCAAGTTATCGTAGCCACAGTTCGATGGGTGGGTAAGGCTCAGACACAATGAAAAGAATCGCGATAGCGGAACGCCCTGACTGGCGTGAAAAAGCCGCCGAATTCGGCTTCAATTTCCATACGATGTATGACGAACCCTACTGGTGCGAAAACGCCTGCTATCAGTTCACGCTGGCCCAAATCGAAGAGCTGGAGTCGACGACGGAAGAGCTGAACCAAATGTGCCTGCAGGTGGTGGATAAAGTCGTCAACAGCGAAGCGCTGCTAACCCGATTTCGTATCCCCAAACACACCTGGGATTTCGTGCGTGAATCATGGAAAAGCCAGCAACCCGCGTTATATTCCCGACTGGATCTGGTCTATGACGGCGTCAATCCGGCGAAGCTGCTGGAAAACAACGCCGACACGCCCACCTCGCTCTATGAGGCGGCGTTCTTCCAATGGGGCTGGCTGGAAGATCAGATCAACGCCGGAAAACTGCCGCAAAACGCCGATCAGTTCAACAGCATTCAGGAGCAGCTGATTGAGCGTTTCGCCGAGCTGCGTCAGCAGCATGGCTTTGGGCTGCTGCACTTCACCTGCTGTCAGGACACCGAAGAAGATCGCGGCACCGTGCAATATCTGCAGGATTGCGCAGAGGAAGCCGGCATCGCGACGGATTTTCTCTACATTGACGAAATCGGTCTGGGTGAACGCGGTCAGTTTACCGATCCGCAAGATCAGGTCATCAGTAATCTGTTCAAGCTCTATCCGTGGGAATTTATGCTGCGGGAAACGTTTTCCACCAAGCTGGCGGACGCAGGCGTGCGCTGGCTGGAGCCCGGATGGAAGAGCATTATCTCCAATAAGGCGCTGCTGCCGCTGCTTTGGCAAATGTTCCCCAATCATCCGAACCTGCTTCCCGCCTACTTTGCGGAAGACGATCATCCGGCGATGGAAAACTATGTCGTGAAACCGCTATTTTCACGTGAAGGCGCGAACATCGACATTGTCCAAAACGGCCAGAAAATCGCCTCTGCCGACGGTCCCTACGGCGAAGAGGGCAACATCGTGCAGCAGTATCATCCGCTGCCGAAATTCGGCGACAGCTACACGCTGATCGGCAGCTGGCTGGTCGGCGACAAAGCCTGCGGCATCGGTTTGCGAGAAGACAAATCTCTGATTACACAGGACTTATCGCGTTTTTATCCGCACATTATTCTGGATTAACGCCTTTGCAGACGGCGTTCTCCTCGCCGTCTGCGTTCCCGCTTTTTACCCGCTGCGTTTCATGTTCTCAGCAAGAAAATCATTTTCTCCCTTTTATTCTCCCTTTGAAAACGTCTCCATTTGGTTAAATATCTTATCCAGCCGCAGTAGACATCATTGATGACCCGATTCATCTCGATGGGGCTGTTTTGATTTTTTGATGGAATTGAACACAAGGGAAGATCATGAAAAAAACGCTAGTGATGGCACTCCTGTTGGGTCTTCATACGGCCTCGTACGCACAAAGCGAACCCGACGCGCAAGAAACGACGCCCCACTCTTTAGCACAGGAAATCACTCAGGAAGAACTCCAGCTCAAAACATTGAGAGAAAAGGCAGAGAACGGCAGCGAAAAAGACCGACATCAGCTCACGGATCAGCTGCTGCGTAGTAACTGGCCGCCATACCGGGCGGAAGGCATTGAATGGTTAAAGCAAGAAGCGGACGCCAACGACGTGCGGGCGCAATTTCGACTGAGCAAAATTTATCTTGGCAGAATGCCCAATGAAAACGATCCGGAAAGCGGGCTGATATACCTGAAAAAGTCGGCTGAAGCCGGTTTTGCTCCCGCGCAACTGCTGATGTCCGTCGTATTGAGCAAACATCCGCAACTGCCGAGAGATTTTGAGCAGGCCAGGCTGTGGGCGGAAAAAGCCTTAAACAACCCGGATGCCACGCCGCAGTTGAAAGAGGGCGCCGACAAAATGATCGCGTTCATTGACGGACACTTGGCCCCCTAAAATCGACGTAATGCGGCGGGAAGGTGCGCAGAACCGCTCATTCGGCGTTCCTGCGTTCGATATCGTCAGCCCACTTGCACCGACAGCATGCTAAGAGAGCCCATTTCGATACCGTCGATCGGTATCGACACCGGCTCTTTATCCCGTCGACTGCCTAAAACATACAGTAGCGGCAGATAGTGATCCGGCGACGGATTAGCCAGCGCCGCATCCGGGTGCTGCATGAAGTTCACCAGCGGGTGATCGTCGCCGCAATAAGTCAGGTTGTCGCGGACAAACTGGTTAAAGGCGCTGGCCCAGGAATAGGGTGTCGTGTCCCCTTCCCACTTCACCTGACGCAGATTGTGAACGACGTTGCCGCTGGCGACAATCATCACCCCCTGATCGCGCAGCGCGGACAAACTCCGCCCTAGCTGGTAGTGATACTCCGCCGGCTGCGTACCATCGACGCTCAACTGCACCACCGGGATCTCCGCCTGCGGGAAAGCTTTGATTAAGACGCCCCAACTGCCGTGATCCAGTCCCCATTCATGTTCGTCGAGATGCACCTTTACCGGCGCCAACAGTTGCTGAATTTGTCGGGCAAGCGCCGGAGATCCCGGAGCCGGATATTGGATATCGAAAAGCGCCTGTGGAAAACCGCCGAAATCATGGATCGTACGCGGCGCATCCATCGCCGTCACTGCGGTGCCGCGGGTAAACCAATGGGCGGAAACGGCCACTATCGCTTTCGGCCGGGGCAACGTCTCACCCAGAGTCCGCCAGGTCTCCGTGTAGATATTGTCTTCCAGCACGTTCATAGGGCTACCATGACCGAGGAAAAGCGCGGGCATCCGGGAAACGTTCATAACAGTACCTTTGATTAGCGTGGAAATAGCGTAAGTGCATAGCCGCTACTCTACGCCCCAGACCGTGGGAAAACAGTCGGATAAGCATGACCAAAAGCGTCAAAAAATTTGAATTAATACCCTCACAAGCGAGCTATGAGATGGGATAGAGCAGACATAAAAAAACCGGCGCATTGCATCAGCAACACGCCGGTCGAAAGTGAGGGAGTTGACCGTTAAGCCGGGTTCTGTCGTGGACAGTCATTCATCTAGGCCAGCAATCGCTCACTGGCTCAAGCAGCCTACCCGGGTTCAGTACGGGCCGTACCATGTGAACCCCTATTTGGCCTTGCTCCGGGTGGAGTTTACCATGCCACGGTCTGTTGCCAGCCGCGCGGTGCGCTCTTACCGCACCCTTTCACCCTTACCTGATCCCGCTTACGCGGGCCATCGGCGGTTTGCTCTCTGTTGCACTTGTCGTGGGCTTGCGCCCCCCAGGCGTTACCTGGCACCCTGCCCTATGGAGCCCGGACTTTCCTCCCCTCCATCTGTCTCCCCCGAAAGGGACGGCAACGAAGCGGCGACTGTCTGGTCAACTCCGGCGCGGATGATAGGGCAAATCGCGGCCCTTGTCATCCCCGTTGGCTCACTTTTCCCCGTCTTGCTCCAGCGCATGACGGTACAAGGCGTTCTTTTTCACACCGTGGATCTCGGCCGCCAACGCCGCCGCCTTTTTCAGGGGAAGCTCGGCTTGCAGCAGCGCCAGCGTTCGCAGCGCTTCTGCGGGCAACGCGCTGTCGTCGCGGTGATACCCTTCAACGATGAGCACCATTTCGCCTTTGCGACGGTTTTCGTCCTCTTCGACCCACGCCAGCAGCTCGGCCACCGGCGCGCCATAGATGGACTCCCAGGTTTTGGTGAGTTCACGCGCCAGCACGACATAACGCTGCGGCCCCAGCACGGCGACCATATCGCGCAGGCTATCCAGCAATCGGTGCGTGGACTCGTAGTAAATCAGCGTTCGCGGTTCTTCCAACATCGCCTGCAGCGTGTCTTTTCTCGCCTTGGTTTTTGCCGGTAGGAATCCTTCATAACAGAAACGGTCCGACGCCAGCCCGGCGGCGGAAAGCGCGGCAATCGCCGCACACGCGCCCGGCAACGGCACGACGCGCACCCCCGCTTCACGGCACAGTCTCACCACGTGATAACCCGGATCGTTAATCAACGGCGTTCCGGCGTCAGACACCAGCGCCACGCTCATCCCACTTTGCAAACGGCTTAGCAGTTGCTCTGCTTTTTGTTGTTCATTGTGATCGTGCAGTGCGAACAGCCGCGCATTAATCGCGAAATGCTGTAACAATAAACCGGTATGGCGAGTATCCTCTGCCGCAATGAGATCGACGCTTTTCAAAACGTCCAACGCACGCTGAGTGATGTCTCCCAGGTTGCCGATAGGCGTCGGGACAATGTAAAGGGTAGAGGCAGAAATCTCTGCTTGTTGGTCTTGTTTCATTGTTTCATCCGGGTTGCCGATTTAATATTGAGCATCTCTGAATTTATCACTGGATACAGTATGCTTCCCTTAAATTCTGTCCGCGCCCATACAGGCCGTGTCATTCCTGTCATGTTGGCGGCACTATTTCTCGCGGGCTGTCCAAGCCAGGCGCCCCAAAGTCCGTCTAACCAGCAGGTGGCGGTAAAGGCCGGCGCCACATCTGATTATTACCTGCAGCAGGTGCAGCAAGGCGGGGATGATAACAAGGCTGACTGGCAATTACTTGCTATTCGTGCCCTGATCCAGGAAGGCAAGCTGCTCCAGGCCAACGCGCAGTGGAGCGCCCTGCCCGCGGCGCTCAACGACAGACAACAGCTTGAACAGCGTCTGCTGAACGCAGAACTGGCGGTCGCCCGCAATGATATGAACGCCGCCAACAGCACGTTGTCCCAGATGGATGTCAAAACGCTATCCAGCCAACAGCAAGAGCGGTACTACCAGGCATTGATTAGCGCTAATCAGGCACAGCCGTCGCTGACCCTGATCCGTGCTTACATCGCACAAGAACCGCAGTTGCAGGGCGCTGCCCATCAGCGCAATATCGATCTGACCTGGTCTGCGCTCGCGCGTCTTAGCCCACAGACTCTCAGTTCCGTCGCGATCAACGCCGACGAAAATACGCTGGCGGGCTGGCTCGACCTGCTGACGACCTATCAGAGCAAAACCGCCGCGCCTGCCGAGCTGAAAACGGCGATTGCCGACTGGCAAACGCGCTATCCGCATCATCCGGCCGCTAAAACGCTGCCGACGGCGTTGACGCAGCCGCAGGGGACCGGGCCGGATCTGTCGACTTCCGGCGGTATTGCTCTGTTGTTGCCGTTAAACGGTCAAGCTCAGGTCTATTCGAAAGCCATTCAGGCCGGTTTCAGCGCAGCGCGAGACGGTCAGGCCACGCAAAACGCGCCAGCGCAAACGCCAGCAATCGCTCCGACGGCCCCTGCGCCGGGAGACGCGACGGCCGCCGCAACCGACTCTCAGGCGCCTACCACGCCGACGCAGGAACAACCGGCGACCGCAGCCACAACGCCATCACCGGCCCCAACGTCCAGCAACGTGGCGGTGAAGGTCTACGATACGACTGGCCAGCAGTTGGCCAACGTCATTGCTCAGGCGCAGAAAGACGGGGCCACCATGATTGTGGGGCCGCTGCTTAAAAATGACGTAGAGCAATTACCGGCGACGCAAACCACGCTGCAAGTGCTGGCCCTCAATCAACCGGAGCACGTCCAGCCTAGCCCGAATATCTGCTATTTCGCATTGTCACCAGAGGATGAAGCTCGGGATGCCGCGCAATTCATCCACAGTCAAGGCAAACAGCAGCCGCTGGTTTTGGCCCCGCGCGGTAGTTTGGGCGATCGCGTTACAGCCGCTTTCGCCGCCGCCTGGCAGCAACAGGGGGGCGCCGCGCCGTTGCAACAGCGCATCGGCGGCACCGCCGAACTGAAGCAAGCCATCAATAACGGCGCGGGTATTACTCTTAGCGGCCAGCCGATTGTCACTGAAGCAGCATCTCAACCTCCGTCAGGCACCACTATCGACGGCCTGAATATTCCAGCTCAGGTGCCCCCATCGCCCGCCAGCATCAGTGCAGGCGGCGTGGACGCGGTTTATATCATCGCCACACCGGACGAGCTGTCATTAATCAAACCCATGATCGACCTGCGCAACAAATCACGCGTTCGTGCCGCGCTCTATGCCAGCTCTCGCAGCAATCAGGCCGGTCTGGGCCCCGATTTCCGCCTGGAGATGGAAGGGCTGCAGTTTAGCGATATTCCGCTGCTGACGGGCGCTAACCCATCGCTGATGCAGCAGACAACCAGCCAGTTCCGCAACGACTATTCGCTGGTTCGCCTGTTTGCCATGGGGATGGACGCCTGGACGCTGGCGAACAACTTCTCCTCGCTACGTCAACAGCCGGGCTATCATCTGGAGGGTTCGACAGGGCAACTGAGCGCCACGCCGGATTGCGTCGTGAACCGCAAACTCACCTGGCTGCAGTTCCGCCAGGGACAGCTGGTGCCGGCATCCTGAAGACGCGAGAAACCGGAAACGATTACGAACGACAGGCTCGGCGCTATCTTGAGCGCGCGGGCCTGACGTTTGTCGCGGGCAACGTGACGCTGCGCGGCGGCGAGCTGGACTTGATCATGCGCGACGGCCCGATATGGGTGTTCGTTGAAGTTCGCTACCGACGCAATGCGGACTTTGGCGGCGCAGCCGCCAGCGTGACCCGACGCAAGCAGCAAAGATTACTGCAGGCAGCCGCTATGTGGCTATCGCGTCAAGGCGGCGGCTTCGAACATACCGACTGTCGTTTCGACGTATTGGCTATCACCGGCGACCAGCTTGAGTGGTTGCCGAACGCGTTCGCCAATCAGGAATAATTGGTTAATTCCGAAAACAAAAGAATAGGTTACCCAAACGTGCTGGATAGAATTAAAGTCTGTTTTACCGAGAGCATCCAAACCCAGATCGCCGCGGCTGAAGCTTTGCCGGATGCGATCTCGCGGGCAGCCGTCGCAATGGTGCAATCTTTGCTGAACGGCAACAAAATCCTGAGTTGCGGGAACGGGACTTCCGCCGCCAACGCCCAGCATTTTGCCGCTAACATGATTAACCGTTTCGAGACGGAGCGTCCCAGCCTGCCCGCGATCGCGCTGAACGCCGACAATGTGGTGCTGACGGCAATTTCGAATGACCGGTTGCACGAGGAGATCTATGCAAAACAGGTCCGGGCCTTGGGACAAACAGGGGATATCCTCCTGGCGATATCCACACACGGAAACAGCCGCGACATTGTAAAAGCGGTAGAGGCCGCGGTAACGCGTGACATGACCATCGTTGCGTTAACCGGCTACGATGGCGGCGAACTCGCGGGTCTGCTGGGACAACAGGATGTGGAGATTCGCATCCCGTCGCACCGCAGCGCTCGTATTCAGGAAATGCACATGTTGACTGTGAACTGCTTGTGCGATCTGATAGACAACACGCTCTTCCCACACCAGAACGATTAAGGAGTACCTCATGAGGATATATTCTTGCATTGCCGTGCTGTCTGCCGCTCTGCTGCTACAAGGTTGTATCGGCGCGGTCGCTATCGGTAGCGCAGCCGTCGCGACCAAAACCGCGACCGATCCCCGTACGGTAGGGACTCAGGTTGATGATGGTACGCTGGAAATGCGCGTTTCCAATACGTTGGCAAAAGACCAGCAGTTGAGCAAGGAAGCCCGCATCATCGCAACGGTATACCAAGGCAAGGTGTTGTTGACCGGCCAATCGCCGAATGCGGAGCTGTCCAGCCGCGCCAAACAGATTGCGCTGGGTGTGGAAGGTACGACGGAGGTGTACAACGAAATCCGTCAGGGAACGCCAATTAGCCTGGGTACCGCCTCGATGGATACCTGGATCACCACCAAAGTACGTTCTCAGCTACTTGCCAGCGATCAGGTCAAGTCCTCTAACGTCAAAGTGACCACGGAAAACAACGAAGTCTTCCTGTTAGGACTGGTGACTCGTCGCGAGGGAACTGCTGCGGCGGAAATCGCTAGCAAAGTCAGCGGCGTCAAACACGTCACCACGGCGTTTACCTATCTGGAATAAGCCGTCCCCTTCATGAACAGACCTGACCCGCCTTAACGGCGGGCTCAGGACGTCCTAGCCCCATCTTAATCCCACCTCACCGCCCGCTAGCCCTTCATACCTGCTATACCGATGGCAAAATAACCCTGTTTTACACTCTATCGATGGCCTCGCGATATTGCCTGTCAACGCGGCAAAATGTCAGAACATCATGCTGAATTTGCTAATACATTAGCTTGGCTATTGTTTTTTTTGACCCTCTCGACGCGGACTATGCTGTACGAATTGAACAACCCGGCAACAAGCGCCGGGAATTTTAGAAACAGAACCGTAGCACTATCGTAACTTGTTGTTTTTAATGAAAGCTTCGCCGCCTATCTGGCTCATTTGACGAAGCACCCACTGCTGACGGCGAGCCACATAACCCGAGGGTCTGTCGACGCGAAAGCGAATGGGATTAGGTAATACGGAAGCCAGCAGCGCCGCCTCGCTGGCGGTCAACCGGCTCGCCGACTTGTGGAAAAAATGCCGGGAGGCTCTTCTACGCCGAAGATCCCAGGGCCAAACTCCACAATATTCAGGTAAACGGTCAGAATTCGACGCTTGGTCCACGCCAGCTCCATGACCGTCGTCAGGCCGGCCTCAAGTCCTTTGCGTACCCAGCTGCGTCCATCCCACAACAGCAAATTTTTGACCGTTTGCTGAGACAAGGTGGAAGCTCCGCGGATGCGTCCTTCATTCTCCTCGTTATGCCGTAAGGCGGCATCGATCGCATCGAGGTCAAAACCCCAATGTTGTGGAAACTTTTGGTCTTCCGCCGCGATCACCGCCAGCGGCATGACATAGGCGATCTCATCCATCGAGACCCAGTCGGAATGAGCGACATAGGAAAAGTCACCTCGCAGCCATGCGCTGACCTGACGATCGATCATCACCGCCGAAAAGGGAACCGGCAGGAAGGAAAATAGCGCAATCGCCAGCAGCCAGACTCCCAACACGACCACGATGACCCGGACGATCGTGCGTTTCAAACGACTCGAAAAATGACTTAGGGCTCGGCCTGATTTCATTCAGTCAATTCCAAAACATGGGCAACCAGTTTCTCAATCCCCTGAGCCGCCTCGCCGATGGAATTCGCCAGCATGTAGGCAGGCGTCGTCACGACCTTGTGTTCGGCATCCACGACAATGTCGTCAACCGGACAAGTGACATGCATTCCCCCCATCGTTTCGATGGCTTCCGCTGTATCAATATCGTTACCAATTGTAAGTCTGACAGGAAGACCCAGCAGTCTCGGCAACATCGCCGGGGAGATGCAAATAAAGCCAATTGGTTTGCTTTTCTTATAAATTTCCTGAGTGAGTATTTTTAATTCTTCGTCGACCTGGCACTCGCTTCCACGGGTCGCAAAATCGCTTAAATTTTTTGCCGCGCCGAAACCACCGGGAACAATCAACGCATCAAGCTGTTCCGCGTCAGCCGTGGAAAGAGGCTGTATTTTACCCCGTGCGATCCGCGCTGATTCCGCAAGAACATTACGCTTTTCATCAGTCACTTGGCCGCTAAGATGATTGACGACATGCAGCTGATCTTTGTCCGGTGCAAAGCAGATAGCTTCGGCTCCGGCACGGTCTATTGCAAGTAGAGTCAAGACAGCTTCGTGGATTTCTGAACCATCATAAACACCGCATCCGCTGAGTACGACACCGACTTTTTTCATCATTAAGTCCTCATTTCATTACATCAACTAATTGATTTTTTAATTGACAAACACTAATACTAATCTACACCACACATTTTAATGATACTCGTAACGAGCAACGGCATTTTGATAGGTTGTCAGTTACCTGAAATGTACTTACCACACTTGCGAGCTAACAAACCTGAAATCAATTGCAGGTGTACCAGTTTCCCTGGTGTTGGCGCATAATTCGCGCACCCCGGCTTCGGTCGGGGTCATTTTTTTTCAGCCTTAGCCACCCACGCTTTCAACACGTCGACATCATGACGCCAATCTTGTTTCAGTTCATCAATCCACTCATGCACATTGTCCCACCATGCAGGCAACGTCGTCGTTTGAATCTGCTGAGCCACCTGCTGTAGGTGCCGTAACCCGACAGAACCCGCTGCGCCTTTGATTTTATGGCCTTCCTCTGCAATCCCCTTCTGGTCGCGCGCCGTCATATTCGACTCCAGCACCTCCAGATAGCCCGGCATCATCTGCTCAAACATATCCAGACTCTGGTGAATCAGCGAGGGACCGACCAAATCCAGATACTGCTGCAACATGGCGACGTCCAGCATCGACTCCACGGCGGAGGCATCGGTCGTCGCCTCGACGACAGCGTCCAACACGCCAGTTTCAGGCGCATCCCAATACCGTTTGATGATCGCGGTGAGCGCGGGAACCGCCAGCGGTTTGCTCAACACATCGTCCATGCCGGCATCCAGGTAGTCTTTCTTGTCCTTCAGCACGTTGGCGGTGAGCGCCACCAGCGGAGGCAACGTTTGCTGACCGTAGCGAACGCGTAGCTCGCGCGCCACATCCAGCCCGGTCATATCCGGCAGTTGGATATCCAGCAGCACCAAATCAAATTCGTCCGGATCGAACATCGCCAGCGCTTCCTGACCGGTCATCGCCACGTCGACGCTACTGCCCAGTTTTTCCAGCACTGAACGCGCAACCACGACATTCAGTTCGATATCTTCCACCAGCAGGACATGCAACGCAGGCAACGGCATTGTTTCATCGCCGTTCTCATTCGTTTCCGCTTCTTCCACCTTCGGTGCGGACACCGTCAGCGTGAAGCAGGAGCCTTCGCCCAGTTTGCTGGTAACCTGAATGTCTCCCCCCATGTTCTGCGCAAGCCGTTTGGATACGGCCAGACCGATACCGGTGCCGGTAGCCGGTTTACCGCCGTTCTGATCCTTCACCTGGTAATACATGGAAAAGATTTTTTCGAGTTCGTCATCCGGGATACCCATGCCGGAATCCGCGACCTCGAAACGCAGACCGGTGTTCTGGTCATGCCCGACGCGGATCACCACCTTGCCGCTCTGAGTGAATTTCACCGCGTTGCTCAGCAAGTTCCACAGAATCTGCCGTAAGCGCGTGCCATCGGTGATGATGCTTTTCGGCAACGGTTGCTGCAGGTCCATCTCTAGCTGTAACCCTTTGGGTTCGGCCAACAAGCCGCCCAAGTTTTCCAGATCGGCGACGAATCCGATGAAATCGACCTGCTGGTTGTCGAGCTGAACCTTGCGTCGCTCCTGTTTGTCCATTTCGATCACGTCGTTGAAGATATTGCCGAGGGTGATGGCGCTGACGTGGATGGTTTTCAGATATTTTCGCTGCTCCGCCTCCAGATGGGTGTCGAGCAGAATGCGGCTGAGGCCGACAATGCCGTTAAGGGGCGTACGAAGCTCGTGGCTGATCGTTGAGATGAAGGTAGTCTTCTCCCTACTGGCCTTCTCTAACGCGTCCTGATAACGCTTACGTTCCGTTATATCGCGTCCAAAACCCATAAGCCCATGCCGCTTACCCTGTCGGTCGTAAAACGGCACCTTGCGCAACTCGAAGCAGGATTTGCGTCCGTCCGGGTAAACCAGCCACTGTTCGTAGGTCAGGGAGACGTTATGGCGGAACACTTTTTCGTCCGTTTCAACCACCTTGGCCGCGATATCCTGCGGATAGACGTCGAAGGGCGTCAGGCCGATCATCTGCTTCTGGCTTTTGCCCAACAGCAGCTCCATTGCGCGGTTGCAGCCTGAGAACGCCTTGTTTTCGTTGCGGTAGTACACCAGATCCGGCGACGCATCGAGGAAAGAACGCAGCAACGCCGACTGTTGCTCCAGTTCCACCTGCGCCTGTTCGCGCCGCGCCATTTCTTCGCGCAGCTTGCTGAGCATCTCAAGACGCGACTCTTCGGCTTTAATGCGATCGGTGATTTCCTGGTTGAGCTGGGCGATGTTGTTTTGCAGTTTGGCGTTCAGCTCCTGATCGCGATGTCGCATCACCTCTAATTTGGCCACCAGACGCGACAGGCGCTGTCGAGACTCTTCAAGCTGCTTGACCACTACCGACAGAAAATAAACCGCCCATGGCGTGATTAAGAGGCCAAAAAAGATGGATCGCACCACATCGATGCGTTCTACCTGACCGCTGAGCAACATGGTCACCGCCATCTGAACCACCAGCGCCAAAAGCACGAGCGCGGAAGCCAGCAGAATGGAAAAGCGAACTAGCCCAAGTCTCACCATTAAATCAACGTAATACTGGGCTAACAGCCGGATTTGCTTCATAGGATTTTTCCTTCATCGAGATCCCGCAAATCATACCGTAAAAGTCATGATGCGCGGGAAATGAACAGAGGATTTAAGAACGGGATGTGGCGTCAGGCGGGAACAAAACGGAAGGCGTCGCCCAGAGCGGAACCCTGAACGCCGTACTGGGACAGATAGCGGTCGATCTCCACCATGCCGGTCCAACGATTTTCGCACCACAGCGGGGCCAGCAGCGTCGGGCGACGGGCGCTGGCGGAGATGCGGTGATAGACCACATCCGCAGGCGTATGGCGGATCATTTCACCGGCCGTGGTGACATACTGCGCCAGCGGCAACGCCGGCAATCGACCCGCACGCCACGCCTTACCCATGATGCTGCCGTCAACGATATGCAGCGGATGCAGTTTCAAACCGTCGACGCCTGCGTCAACCACGCGGCGCAGGGTGGACAAGCAACTCTTCTCGTCCTCGCCCGGCAGGCCGACGATCAAGTGCGTGCAGACTTTGAGGCCGCGCGCTCTGGCCCGTCGCGTCGTCTGCTGGTAGCAGTCAAACGTGTGGCCGCGGTTGATGCGGTGCAGCGTCTTGTCATTCGCCGTTTGCAGGCCCAATTCCAGCCAGACCTCATAGCCCTGTTGACGATAGTCGGAGAGCAGATCCAGCACCGCATCCGGGACGCAGTCAGGCCGGGTGCCGACGCACAAGCCCACCATATCGGCCTGTGTCAGCGCTTCGCGATACATGGATGCCAGAACCTGCACCTCCGCATAAGTGCTGGTGTAAGCCTGGAAATAGGCCAGATAGCGCTTGGCTCGGTTAACCTTACCGGCCTGTGCGGATAGCTGATCGGCGATGCTACGCTGCTGCATCTGTTCATCGGCGAACGAAGCTACATTGCAGAACGTGCAGCCGCCCCGGCCTAACGTGCCGTCGCGATTAGGACAGTTGAAGCCGCCGTGCAAGGTCAGCTTGTGAATTTTTTCGCCGTAACGGCGCTGGAGATCGCCGCCAAACATATTGATTAATCTTTGTAATTGCATATTCTGACTTTCCTCCTCCGCGGGAGGAGCAGCCTACCGTTTCCTCGCCCCGCGTGCGATGACGCCGATCAAGTCCCCCCTCTCGGTCATTTTGAATAATTATTCTGTTTTAGTGAAAATAAAGTCACAAATAGCTTAATTAGTTTTGTTAATCACCTGCGCGCGTCGCATTAGAAGTTGACCAGAGATTAAAAAACAGTGACATGAGTTAAAAAACGGAAATCTACCAGAATAAGATGCCATTAAGTCGAGATAACGCAGCACGTCGGGACACCAATCCGGCTTTCTTATAGTGATACACCTCACATTTCATCCGGACTTCAGGTTGAGACAATGTCTTCTTTTTATTATAAAAATCCTTACTTATCATAAATATAAGTAAATATTATCCCTGAAATACTGATTTATGTAGGGGATTTGACCTGAACAGGGTTTCTCGCTAATTTGGGAAATGGCTGGAAGCTTTCCTGACGAGACTACGACTCGTCATATTTATGCAGTAACAAGAAGACTCCCTCATCAAGCAAGTCATCACCCCTTGTGAGACCGTCACGAGAGTCCGGAAATAGAGAGCGTCATTTTCCGCTGAGATATTCACTCTCAGTGAGGGGTCGCTCGCGGTAAAGTCGCCTGCATTGGGCTGGCGATGAGGTAGTCATACAGAGCCTGGGGAGGTTCATTCATATGTTGTACGATGCATCCCAAGAAAAAGACAACTGTGGCTTCGGACTAATCGCCCATATAGAAGGTGAGCCGAGCCATAAGGTCGTGCGTACCGCCATTCACGCACTGGCCCGTATGCAGCACCGTGGCGCGATCCTTGCCGACGGCAAGACCGGCGACGGCTGCGGCCTGTTACTTCAGAAGCCCGACCGTTTCTTCCGCCTGGTCGCGGAAGAGCGCGGCTGGCGGTTGGCGAAAAATTACTCCGTCGGCATGATGTTCCTCAGCCAGGACGAAGAGGTCGCTAAAGCGACTCGCCGGATTGTGGAAGAAGAGCTGCAGAACGAGACGCTGTCCGTTCTGGGCTGGCGCGAAGTGCCGACCAATCCGGATGTTCTGGGTGAAATCGCCCTCTCCTCCCTACCGCGCATCGAACAAATTTTCGTGAACGCCCCTGCGGGCTGGCGCCAGCGCGATATGGAGCGACGCCTGTTTATGGCCCGTCGCCGCATTGAAAAACGCGTGCAGGATAAGGATTTCTACGTGTGCAGCTTCTCCAATCTGGTGACGATCTATAAAGGTCTGTGCATGCCCGCGGATCTGCCGCGCTTCTATCTGGATCTGGCCGACCTTCGTCTGGAATCGGCTATCTGCCTGTTCCACCAGCGATTTTCGACCAATACCGTGCCGCGCTGGCCGCTGGCGCAGCCATTCCGTTATCTGGCCCACAACGGCGAAATCAACACTATCGCCGGCAACCGCCAGTGGGCGCGCGCGCGTGCTTATAAATTTAAAACGCCGCTGATCCCGGATCTGCGGGACGCCGCGCCGTTCGTCAATGAAACCGGCTCCGACTCCAGCTCGCTGGACAACATGCTGGAACTGTTCCTGGCCGGTGGTATGGACATCGTACGCGCCATGCGCCTGCTTGTGCCGCCCGCCTGGCAGAACAACCCGGACATGGATCCGGAGCTGCGCGCGTTCTTCGACTTCAACTCCATGCACATGGAACCGTGGGACGGTCCGGCGGGTGTGGTCTTGTCCGACGGGCGTTACGCCGCCTGTAACCTCGACCGTAACGGACTGCGCCCGGCGCGCTACGTCATCACCACGGACAAGCTGATCACCTGTGCTTCTGAAGTCGGGATTTGGGACTATCAGCCGGATGAAGTGGTGGAAAAGGGCCGCGTCGGTCCCGGCGAACTGATGGTGATCGATACGCAGGAAGGACGCATCCTTCACTCCAGCGAAACCGACAACGATTTGAAGAGTCGCCATCCCTACAAAGAGTGGATGGAGAGAAACGTTAAACGTCTGGTGCCGTTCGAAGAGATGCCGGACGATCAGGTCGGACAGCGCGATCTGGACGACGTGCAGCTTGAGGCCTATCAGAAGCAGTTCGGCTACAGTAACGAAGAGCTGGACCAGATCCTGCGCGTACTCGGCGAGAACGGCCAGGAAGCCACCGGCTCAATGGGCGACGATACGCCGTTCGCGGTGCTGTCCAGCCGTCCGCGCATCGTCTATGACTACTTCCGCCAGCAGTTCGCGCAGGTCACCAATCCGCCGATCGACCCGCTGCGTGAAGCACACGTCATGTCGCTCGCGACCTGCATCGGCCGTGAGATGAACGTCTTCAGCGAAGCGGAAGGACAGGCCTACCGCCTCAGCTTCAAGTCGCCGATTCTGCTCTATTCCGATTTCAATCAGCTGATCCATCAGGATCAGGAGCACTACCGCGCCGACCAGATTGACCTCACTTTCGATCCTCAGCAGCAGACGCTACAGGAAACAATTGAGAAACTGTGCGACGAAGCGGAAAGCAAAGTCCGCGACGGTACGGTACTTCTGGTGCTGACTGACCGCGCGATCGCCAAAGATCGCTTGCCGGTACCTGCTCCGATGGCGGTGGGCGCGATTCACAGCCGTCTGGTCGAACAGAGTTTGCGTTGCGACGCCAACATCATTGTAGAAACCGCGAGCGCGCGCGACCCGCACCATTTCGCCGTACTGCTCGGCTTTGGCGCGACCGCGATTTACCCCTATCTGGCCTACGAAACGCTGGCCCGTATGGTGGACAATCGCACCATCGATAAAGCGCACCGCGTTGTGATGCTGAACTACCGTAACGGCATCAACAAAGGTCTGTACAAGATCATGTCCAAAATGGGCATTTCCACCGTGGCGTCTTACCGCTGCTCACGGTTGTTCGAAGCGGTCGGCCTGCATGAAGACATCACCCACAGTTGTTTCCAGGGTGTCGTCAGTCGTATCGGCGGCGCGAACTTCAGCGATTTCGAACAAGACCTGCGGAATCTGGCTAAACGCGCCTGGCTGAAACGGCTGCCGCTGGAACACGGCGGCCTGCTGAAGTTCGTCTACAACGGCGAATACCATGCCTATAACCCCGACGTGGTCAGTACCTTGCAGACTGCGGTTCAAAGCGGCGAATACAGCGACTATCAGCACTACGCCAAACTGGTCAACGAACGTCCGACGGCAACGCTGCGCGACCTGCTGGCCGTCAAGCCGCAGGAGAAGAGTTCGGCGATCGCTCTCGATCAGGTGGAACCCGCGTCAGAGCTGTTCAAACGCTTCGACACCGCCGCCATGTCCATCGGCGCGCTCAGTCCGGAAGCGCACGAATCGCTGGCTGAAGCCATGAACACGCTGGGCGGCTACTCCAACTCCGGCGAAGGCGGAGAAGACCCGGCGCGCTACCGCACTAACAAGGTCTCGCGCATCAAGCAGGTCGCTTCCGGTCGCTTCGGCGTCACCCCGGCTTATCTGGTCAACGCCGACGTGATTCAGATTAAAGTGGCTCAGGGCGCAAAACCGGGCGAAGGCGGTCAGTTGCCGGGCGACAAAGTCACGCCTTACATCGCCCGATTGCGTTATTCCGTCCCCGGCGTGACGCTGATTTCACCGCCGCCGCACCACGATATCTACTCGATTGAGGATCTGGCGCAGCTGATTTTCGACCTGAAACAAATCAATCCGAAGGCGATGATTTCGGTAAAACTGGTTTCCGAACCCGGCGTGGGCACCATCGCCACCGGCGTTGCGAAAGCCTATGCCGACCTCATCACCATCGCCGGCTATGACGGCGGCACCGGTGCGAGCCCGCTGACCTCCGTGAAATATGCGGGCTGCCCGTGGGAGCTGGGTCTGGTGGAAACACAACAGGCGTTGGTCGCGAACGGCCTGCGTCACAAAATTCGCCTACAGGTGGATGGCGGACTGAAAACCGGGCTGGATATCATCAAAGCCGCGATTCTGGGGGCGGAAAGCTTCGGCTTCGGCACCGGACCGATGGTTGCGCTCGGCTGCAAATACCTGCGTATCTGTCACCTGAACAACTGCGCCACCGGCGTTGCCACGCAGGATGACAAACTGCGCCGCGACCACTACCACGGCCTGCCGGAACGCGTGATCAACTACTTCAATTTCATCGCGAGGGAAACCCGTGAGCTGATGGCTGAACTGGGCGTCAGCCAGTTGGTGGACCTGATTGGCCGTACCGACCTGCTCACTGAGTTGGATGGGTTCACCGCCAAGCAGAACAAACTGGATCTGGCGCCGCTGTTGAAGACGGCAACACCGCATCCGGGCAAGGCGCTGTACTGCACCGAGAACAATCCGCCGTTCGACAAAGGGGTGTTGAACACAGCGCTGCATGAACAGGCCGAGCCTTACGTCGAGGCCAAACAGAGCAAGACGCTGTACTTCGACATTCGCAACACCGACCGTTCCGTCGGGGCCACGCTCTCGGGGGTTATCGCTGAAAAATATGGCGATCAGGGACTGGCGAGCGATCCGATCAAAGCCTACTTCACCGGCACCGCAGGACAGAGCTTCGGCGTCTGGAACGCTGGCGGCGTGGAGCTGACGCTGACCGGGGATGCCAACGACTATGTCGGTAAAGGCATGGCGGGAGGCATGATTGCCGTCCGTCCGCCTGTCGGCTCCGCATTCCGCAGCCATGAAGCCAGCATCATCGGCAACACCTGCCTTTACGGCGCCACCGGCGGCAAACTGTTCGCCGCCGGGCGCGCGGGCGAACGTTTTGCCGTACGTAACTCCGGCGCCATCACCGTGGTGGAAGGCATTGGCGACAACGGCTGTGAATACATGACCGGCGGCATCGTTTGTATTCTGGGACGCACCGGCGTGAACTTCGGTGCAGGGATGACCGGCGGCTTCGCCTACGTGCTGGATGAAGACGGCGAGTTCCGTAAACGCGTCAACCCAGAGCTGGTTGAAGTCCTGAATGTCGATAGCCTGGCGATCCACGAAGAACACTTGCGCGGCATGATTACCGAACATGTTCAGCACACCGGCTCATCACGCGGCGAAGAAATCCTCGCCAACTGGCCGGTATGGGCGGCGAAATTCGCACTGGTGAAACCGAAGTCCAGCGATGTGCAAGCGCTGTTGGGTCATCGTAGTCGTTCCGCAGCTGAGCTGCGGGTTCTGGCGCAGTAAGAGGTCATCATGAGTCAAAATGTTTATCAATTTATCGACCTACAGCGCGTAGATCCGCCGAAAAAACCGCTGAAAGTACGGAAAATTGAATTTATTGAGATATACGAGCCATTTTCAGAAAGTCAGTCCAAAGCACAGGCAGACCGTTGTCTGTCCTGCGGCAACCCTTACTGCGAATGGAAGTGTCCGGTACATAACTACATTCCCAACTGGCTCAAGCTCGCCAATGAGGGACGTATTATCGAAGCCGCTGAGCTCTCCCACCGCACGAACAGTCTGCCTGAGGTCTGTGGCCGCGTTTGTCCGCAGGACCGCCTGTGTGAAGGCTCCTGCACGCTGAACGATGAATTCGGCGCGGTCACGATCGGCAACATCGAGCGCTACATCAACGATAAAGCCATCGAAATGGGCTGGAAGCCGGACATGTCCGGCGTTCAGGCCACCGGTAAGAACGTGGCGATCATCGGCGCAGGTCCCGCCGGTCTGGCCTGCGCAGACGTTCTGGCGCGCAACGGCGTGAAAGCGCATGTGTATGACCGACATCCTGAAATCGGCGGCCTGCTGACCTTCGGTATTCCGGCCTTCAAGTTGGAAAAAAGCGTGATGACCAAACGCCGCGAAATTTTCTCCGGCATGGGCATCGAGTTCCATTTGAATACCGAAGTCGGCAAAGACGTTCAGCTGACTGACCTGCTGGCCAACCACGACGCCGTGTTCCTGGGCGTAGGCACCTATCAGTCTATGCGCGGCGGGTTGGAGAACGAAGAGGCAACTGGGGTTTATGACGCGTTGCCATTCCTGATTGCCAACACCAAACAGCTGATGGGTTTCGAAACGGCCGCGCCGGAAGCTTATGTCTCGATGGAAGGCAAACGCGTCGTCGTTCTGGGCGGAGGCGATACGGCGATGGACTGTGTGCGTACCTCTATCCGTCAGGGCGCAACGCATGTGACCTGCGCCTATCGTCGTGACGAAGAGAACATGCCGGGTTCGCGCCGTGAGGTGAAAAATGCGCGCGAGGAAGGGGTTGAGTTCCGTTTCAATTTGCAGCCGCTGAGCATCGAAATCAACGCCTCAGGCAACGTCTGCGGCGTTCGTATGGCGCGCACCGAGCTGGGCGCACCCGATGCCAATGGACGTCGTCGACCGGAGATCGTACCCGGCTCCGAGCACATTCTGGAAGCCGATGCGGTCATCATGGCATTCGGCTTTCGTCCGCATCGAATGGACTGGTTGGCCGAGCACGACGTCGCCCTGGACGATCAGGGACGGATCCTGGCTCCGGAAGCGCGCGACAGCGCTTTCCAGACCAGCAACCCGAAGATCTTCGCGGGCGGCGATGCGGTACGCGGATCGGATTTGGTCGTCACCGCCATCGCTGAGGGCCGTAAGGCCGCAGACGGGATCCTCAACTATCTCGAAGTCTGATTTTCAATCCTCTATAGATCAAGGGCAGCCTTCGGGTTGCCCTTTTGACAAGCGTCGACGGCTAACTCTGCGACGGATACATTTCTAACATTTCCTGCTCCGTCATTTCCTGCGTCTGCTGGGAAAAAGCGTAAAATTTCGGCTTTTTATCAATGAAGATTTGAGACACCATACGCGTGTTTTCATCGCTGCCGAACAATCCTACCGGCACGAAATAGGTTAACGGGTTCAACTGCTTGTAAAACAAGTGCGAGCCGCACAGACGGCAAAATGCGCGCTCCGCCCACGCCGAAGACCGGTAGTAAGCGACACTCTCTTTACCATCGATAACAAGATCATCTTTACACTCTATCGACATTAACGGCCCTCCGCTCCAGGTCTGGCACATACCGCAATGGCAGACGGAGACCTCATGGATATCGCGCTCAGTAGACAGCGTGACCGCTCCACATAAACAACGCCCTTCCATTTCTTTTCTCCTTTCGATGCAGAAAAACAGAGGTTTCAGAACGTCAGTATGTCTTCATTTGGCTTGAACAAACAATGTTGGGAACGTTAGAAGCGGAACGAGGGAAGCAGCATCGGGAGGAACCGGGGACGTAAAAAAGGGCACCGTAATGATGCCCTTTTATTTTGAGTTACTTCACGACCCGCAGAGCAGGACGTCCGCCGCGAGGCGGTGAAGGGGGCTCGTCATCCGGCGTTTCATTGCCGGAAGGAACAGTTTCAACATCTTCGACCGTGCGCAACGACGGCTTGTGCGGCTCATCGTCCTGCACCAGCGCGTCATCCGCGTCACCGCCCGCCTCATAGGCAGGCTCAGGCTCGAACATGGTGCCTGCGCCGTTCTCGCGGGCGTAGATCGCCATGACGGCCGCCATTGGCACCATAACCTGACGAGGAACGCCGCCGAAGCGGGCGTTAAATCGTACCAGGTCGTCAGCCAATTCGAGATTGCCCACGGCAAGCGGCGCAATATTGAGTACTATCTGGCCGTCGCGGGCGAACTCCATCGGCACCTGCACGCCGGGAAGCGTGACGTCCACCACCAGATGCGGCGTCAGCTGGTTATCAAGCAACCAGTCATAAAAGGCCCGTAACAAGTACGGACGGCGCGGTGATAGTTGAGACAGAGCCATGTAGCTTAACCTCGGGTCTGTAACCGGATTTCACGCTCGGCTTCGGTCAGGGAAGCCAGGAAAGCATCGCGTTCGAAGACACGCGTCATGTAGCCTTTCAGCTCCTTGGAACCTGAACCACTCAGCTCGATGCCCAGCAGCGGCAAACGCCACAACAGCGGCGCCAGGTAGCAATCGACCAGGCTGAACTCTTCGCTCATGAAATAAGGCGTTTCATTAAATACCGGGGCAATCGCCAGCAGCTCTTCGCGCAGCTGTTTACGTGCTGCATCGGCCTGTGACGCCGTACCGGTGGAAATAGTTTTCAACAACGAATACCAGTCCTGCTCGATGCGGTGCATCATCAGACGGCTATTGCCGCGCGCGACTGGGTAGACAGGCATCAATGGCGGATGCGGGAAACGCTCATCCAGGTATTCCATGATGATGCGGGATTCATACAGCGTCAGTTCACGATCCACCAACGTCGGGACAGAACCGTACGGGTTGAGGTCAATGAGATCCTGCGGCAGATTATCCGCATCTACCTGTTCAATCTCGACACTCACTCCTTTTTCCGCCAGCACTATACGTACCTGATGGCTAAAAATATCGGACGGGCCGGAAAACAGCGTCATTACCGAACGTTTGTTGGCAGCGACAGCCATGAAAACCTCCAAGTTTATCGAGAAAATACGGCATAGAACCGATCGAATATTATCCTGCAGGCCTTGCCGCGTTTGAACTTCTTACTGGAGTAAGAAACCGCTGACGACAGCTGTCGTTTTATCAAAACTTACTAGCTGGCAAACAGGTACAAAACCGGCGATTAGTGTATCAGATTTTGTGCGTTTTGGGGGGATATAAGCGCCTATTCATCGTTAACCGCATGGAATTAAAGAGAATTTTTTAGACGCACTGAAAAACCAGGCAAAAAAAACCCGGTGACGAGCACCGGGTTTCTGACGTTGATTTCGCTGCAAAGCAGCCAGAAATTAACGTTTGGAGAACTGAGGACGACGACGTGCTTTACGCAGACCGACTTTCTTACGTTCAACCTGACGAGCATCACGCGTCACGAAGCCAGCTTTACGCAGCTCAGAACGCAGAGACTCATCATATTCCATCAGTGCACGGGTGATACCGTGACGGATAGCACCAGCCTGACCGGAGATACCACCACCTTTAACGGTGATGTACAGATCCAGTTTGCCAACCATGTCGACCAGTTCCAGCGGCTGACGAACTACCATACGGGCAGTTTCGCGACCGAAGTACTGATCCAGGCTGCGCTGGTTGATAACGATGTTGCCACTGCCCGGTTTGATGAACACGCGAGCGGCGGAGCTTTTGCGGCGACCAGTGCCGTAGTATTGATTTTCAGCCATTGCCTATAATCCCGATTAAATGTCCAGAACTTGCGGTTGCTGTGCCGCGTGATTGTGCTCGTTACCCGCGTAAACTTTCAGTTTACGGTACATAGCACGACCCAGCGGGCCCTTCGGCAGCATGCCTTTAACCGCGATTTCAATCACACGCTCAGGACGGCGGGCAATCATCTCTTCAAAGGTCGCCTGTTTGATACCACCGATGTGACCGGTGTGGTGGTAGTACACTTTGTCAGAACGTTTGTTGCCGGTTACAGCAACTTTTTCAGCGTTCAGGACGATGATGTAATCACCAGTATCAACGTGCGGAGTGTATTCCGCTTTATGCTTGCCGCGCAGACGACGAGCCAGTTCAGTAGCGAGACGGCCCAAAGTCTTACCGCTCGCATCAACAACGTACCAGTCGCGTTTTACGGTTTCTGGTTTAGCTGTAAAAGTTTTCATTAAAAGCTTACCCAATTTAAGTTACACGTTGGTGAACACACAAACGCTTCAATAAATAGTGTTGAGGTTCACACGGCTATCTAGTCCAGCAAACCTACCCCTTCGAATAGCTATTGCCAGCGCGATTAAAGTTTCGGGAAAAAAACTTTGTTGTAACGTGGGGTCGCAGGATTATAGAGAAGCCGCCATCAAAAATCGACCTTTTTTCTACCACATTGATAGAAAAGGCAGCAGCGCCTCCTACGACAGATGGGGCAATTGCAGATAGTCTTCGCTTTGCATCTCCTGCAACCGGGACAGGCAGCGGCGGTACTCGAACACCAGACGAGCGCCTGATAGAGCTCGGGCATCGGCACCTGCGCCGATATAATCAGCTTCACCCGGCGTTCGTAAAATTCATCGACCAGCGCGAGAAAGCGCCGCGCGACATCCTCCTCCGCCTCGCCCATGACCGTGACGTGATGTAGCAGCACGCAGTGATAGCGCTGGGACAAGGCAATGTAATCGTTCTGGCTGCGCGCATCGGCGCACAGCGTAGCGAAACTGACCGCCAGTACGCCGTTGCAGCTGCCGAGCACTGGCATCGCACGATGATTTATCTCCAACGTTTCGCCGTCGGGCGTGTGTCCAGACAGATCGATGAACATTTGCCGCATCGCATCATCGGCATGCGCACCCAGCGGGGAAAAGTACAGGTGAGCCTGCCGCAGCGTTCGCTGTCGGTAATCAATGCCCGCGTCGACATTCATCACGGCGCAGTGCTGTTTAATCAGTTCAATAGCCGGTAAAAAACGCGATCGCTGCAGGCCATTGCGATACAGCTCGTCCGGCGGAATGTTGGACGTCGCCACCAGCGTGATTCCTCGCGCAAACAACGCGCCGAGCAGTTCGGCCAGCAGCATGGCGTCGGTGATGTCGGAGACGAAAAATTCATCAAAGCACAGCACATCAGTCTGTGCTTGAAATTCATCCGCCACCTGTTCCAGAGGGTTTTCCTGTCCCTGTAGCCGATTGAGAGCGTCATGCACTCGCAGCATAAAACGATGGAAATGCAGACGCAGTTTGCGTTCGCCCGGCAGGCTCTGGAAAAACATATCCATCAGCCAGGTTTTACCCCGCCCCACGCCGCCCCAAAGATAGAGTCCTTCGACCGGCGCCTGCGCTGGCGGCTTTTTCCTGCCGAGACGCTGGAGCCAGCTTCGCGGCTCGTGGGCCGTCGTCGTCTGCTGACGCGCCGTCAACGCACGGTGAATATCCTCAAGCCGCAGCACCGTTTGGCGTTGCACCTCATCCGGCTGGTAATCCTGCGTCGCTAAAGCTTGCTGGTAAAGCGTTATCGGCGTCATATTCTGCATGGCGGCCAGATCCCTATAGAAAGGAGATAAACGGTCTTTTATCGTTGAAGAACCTTAGTTTAGCGTCTAAATCATAGCAGTTAACGCTTCCAGGACCGCCCACCTTCGCCAACTGCTTTATTACATCCTGTTTCAGGACTCCACTCTGGCAAGCTTAGCGGTTATAGTGACTATTATTGAGTGAAAAATACGACGGAACAACGAAGTCAAATAGGAGTCATTATGACCTGGGAGTACGCGCTGATTGGATTTGTTATCGGTGTCATCATCGGTGCGGTAGCGATGCGCTACGGCAATCGTAAACTGCGCCAGCAGCAGGTACTGCAACATGAGCTGGAGAAAAGCAAAGCCGATCTGGAGCAATATCGTCAGGAGCTTGTGAGTCATTTCGCCCGTAGCGCTGAGCTGCTGGACAATATGGCGGACGACTACCGCAAGCTGTATCAGCACATGGCTAAAAGCTCGAACGACCTGCTGCCGGAAGGACAGTCACGCGAAAATCCGTTCAACTATCGTCTGACGGAAGCCGAATCAGACAACGATCAGGTGCCGGTGAAGATGCCGCCGCGTGATTACTCGGAAAGCGCCTCCGGGCTGCTGCGCGGCGAAACGCCGCTACGTAAATAATTCTACTCATTCCCTACGCGCGGGGCACGCCTTGCCCCGCTCTTCTCTTCCGCAGCGCTGGCTGCTCCTTACATTTCGCGCATAAAACAGCAGTGAACTTTACACGGGAATAGTCGGTCTGACTCTTCACCACAAGATTGAGTTTATATATCATCATTTTACTACCACGCAGGTCGAGAGAGAGTTAACAATCAATGAAAAAGACATCGATGTTATTCAGCGCACTAGCCATTAGTATCGGACTGTCCCTATCTTCGCTGCCTGTCGCCCAAGCTGCTCTGCCTGCGGCAGTCGCCGGTCAATCGCTGCCAAGCCTGGCCCCCATGCTGGAAAAAGTCCTGCCCGCCGTGGTCAGCGTCCATGTGGAAGGCACTCAGGTTCAGAATCAGCGCATCCCGGAAGAGTTTAAGTTCTTTTTTGGTCCCAACGCGCCGGGCGAAAAACAAAGCCGTCCGTTTGAGGGTCTCGGCTCCGGCGTCATCATTGATGCCGCCAAGGGTTATGTACTGACCAATAACCACGTCATCAACAACGCGGACAAAATTCGCGTACAGCTTAACGACGGTCGTGAATACGACGCCAAACTGATAGGTCGCGACGTGCAGACGGACATCGCCCTGCTGCAGTTGAACGACGCGAAAAACCTGACCGCCGTGAAAATGGCGGATTCCGATCAGCTTCGCGTCGGCGACTTTGCCGTCGCCGTCGGCAACCCCTTCGGTCTGGGCCAAACCGCGACGTCCGGCATCATCTCCGCGCTGGGTCGCAGCGGGCTGAATCTGGAAGGGCTGGAAAACTTCATTCAGACCGATGCCTCCATTAACCGCGGCAACTCCGGCGGCGCGCTGGTCAACCTGAACGGCGAGCTGATCGGCATCAACACCGCTATTCTGGCCCCCGGCGGCGGCAATATCGGCATCGGCTTCGCCATTCCCAGTAACATGGCGCAGAACCTGACGCAGCAGCTGCTGGAATTCGGCGAAGTCAAACGCGGCCTGTTAGGCATTAAAGGCAGCGAAATGACCTCTGAAATGGCGAAAGCCTTCAAGGTCGACGCGCAGCGCGGCGCCTTCGTCAGCGAAGTCTTGCCGAAATCGGCGGCGGCCAAGGCCGGTATTAAGGCAGGCGATGTCCTGGTCTCTCTGGACGGCAAAACGATCAACAGCTTTGCCGAGCTGCGTGCCAAAGTGGGCACCACCGCACCGGGGAAAACCGTGAAAATCGGCCTGATTCGCGACGGGAAACAGCAAGAAGTTGCAGTTGTTCTGGATAACAGCGCTAACGCATCCACTAACGCGGAAACGCTGTCTCCTGGCCTGCAGGGCGCCACGCTGTCCGACGGTCAGTTGAAGAATGGCACCAAAGGCGTGACTATCGACAACATCGCCAAAGACAGCGCCGCCGGTAAAATTGGTCTGCAGAAAGGCGACATCATCATCGGCGTTAACCGTGAGCGCGTGGAAAATATCGCCCAGCTCCGCAAGATACTGGAAGCCAAGCCGACCGTGCTGGCGCTGAATATCATCCGCGGAGACGAATCGATTTATCTGCTATTACGTTAATCCCGCTAAAAACTGGACGCCGCGCCGTGCGGCGTCCTACCATCTTTGTTATTCTGCGATTTATTCTTCTTCAAGTCCCAAACGCTCATGTTAACCAAACTGATACGCTCAGCATTGATTGGTGTCGTCGTGGCCGCGATCCTGTTATTGGCCCTTCCCGCACTGCGCTCCAGCAGCATGCTGCTGAAAGAGGAGGTGTCGACGCAAGATCAAGCCCCCGTCAGCTATTACCAAGGTGTTCGCCGCGCCGCGCCTGCGGTCGTCAACGTCTATAATCGGGCTGGCAACAAGGATGAACTCAACGTCCGCACGCTGGGTTCGGGCGTTATCATGAACAACAAGGGCTATATTCTTACCAACAAACATGTGATCACCGACGCCGAACAAATCGTCGTCACCCTGCAGGACGGCCGTCTGTATGAGGCGCTGCTGGTCGGCTCGGATACGCTGACCGACCTGGCCGTGCTTAAAATCGAAGCCACCAGCCTGCCGGCGATCGCCATTAACGATCACCGCACCCCGCACGTCGGCGACGTCGTGATGGCGATTGGCAACCCCTATAACCTGGGGCAGACCATTACGCAGGGCATCATCAGCGCCACAGGGCGAGTCGGACTCAGCTCATCAGGCCGTCAGAATTTCCTCCAGACCGACGCCTCCATTAACCGGGGCAACTCCGGCGGCGCACTGGTCAATACGCTGGGGGAACTGGTCGGCATCAATACCCTGTCTTTCGATAAGAGCAACGATGGCGGAACCCCGGAAGGGATCGGCTTTGCGATTCCCGTCGCGCTGGCAACCAAAGTGATGGGGAAGCTCATTCGCGACGGGCGGGTCATTCGTGGTTATATCGGTATCAACGGCGCTCAGATTGAACGGGTCGGCAACAAGAATGCCGGGCTGGAACGCTTGCAGGGCATCATCGTCAGCAAGGTCGAACAGGATGGTCCGGCGGATAAAGCGGGTATCAAGGAAGACGATCTGCTGTTGAAGGTGAACAACAAGCCAGCGCGGTCGGTCATAGAAACGATGGACCAGGTGGCGGAGCTGCGGCCCGGCACGGTAATTCCGGTCGTCATTTTCCGCGACAACAAAGAACTGACGCTCGACGTGACCATTCAGGAATTCCCGGCGAACTAGCGCGCTTCATCAATCTGTGCCGGCCACAAAACGAGAAACGGGACGACAGCCTCACGGCTATCGTCCCGTTTTTTATGGCAAGAGGAACTTACTCCTCGCCAGCAATACGCTCTATGTTTGCGCCAAGACCACGCAGCTTATCTTCGATGCGCTCATAGCCGCGATCGATATGATAAATACGATCGACCAGCGTCGCGCCTTCCGCGATGCAGCCCGCCAGCACCAGGCTAGCCGATGCCCGCAGATCGGTCGCCATGACCTGTGCGCCTGACAGATTTTCCACGCCGTGGCAGATGACGGTATTGCTCTCAATCTCCGCCTGCGCGCCCATGCGGATCAGCTCAGGAATATGCATGAAGCGGTTTTCGAAGATGGTTTCCGTGATCACACCCGTGCCTTCCGCCACTAGATTCAGCAGGCTGAACTGCGCCTGCATATCGGTGGGGAATCCCGGATGCGGTGCGGTGCGGAACGTTACGGCTTTAGGACGCTCGCCATGCATATCCAGACTGATCCAGTCTTCGCCGATTTCGATATCAGCACCGGCTTCGCGCAGCTTGGCCAGTACCGCATCCAGCGTATCCGGACGCGTGCTGTGGCATACGACCTTACCGCGGGAAATCGCGCCAGCGACCAGGAAGGTGCCGGTTTCGATGCGGTCAGGCAGCACGCGATAAACGCCGCCGCCCAAGCGAGCAACGCCGTCGATCACGATACGGTCACTACCCGCGCCGCTGATTTTGGCGCCCAGCGTATTCAAAAAGTGGGCCGTATCGACGATTTCCGGCTCGCGGGCCGCATTTTCAATAATCGTCTGACCTTCCGCCAGCGTAGCCGCGCTCATGATCGTCACCGTCGCACCCACGCTGACCTTATCCATGACGATATGCGCACCCTGCAAACGCCCGTCAACGTGGGCCTTGACGTACCCTTCTTCCAGGGTAATCTTCGCGCCCAACTGCTCCAGGCCGTTGATATGCAGGTCGACCGGACGCGCGCCGATGGCGCATCCGCCCGGCAGAGAAACCTGTCCCTGACCGAAACGGGCCACCAACGGTCCTAACGCCCAGATGGACGCGCGCATCGTTTTCACCAGCTCGTAAGGCGCGCAAAAGACGTTGACTCCGCTAGCGTCGACATGGACGGAACCGTTGCGTTCCACGCGAGCGCCAAGTTGGCTTAGCAGCTTCATCGTGGTGTCGATGTCCCGCAGTTTCGGGACATTCTGTATTTCTACCGGTTCTTCAGCCAGCAGCGCGGCAAACAGGATAGGCAAGGCCGCATTTTTAGCCCCGGAGATAGTGACTTCACCAGAGAGCCGGGTCGGCCCCTGCACACGAAATTTATCCATAGTGACGATTTCTCAATAATTCAGTTCAATGGCGCGCTATTTAAAAGCCGCTGAGCTTACGATCGCGTTGCCACTCTTCGGGGGTATAAGCCTTGATTGACAGGGCGTGAATACGGTTGTCCGCGATATATTCCATCAGCGGCGCATAGACCGTCTGCTGCTGCTTAACGCGGCTCATGCCGGCAAAGAGATCGCCGACAACAATCACCTGAAAATGGCTTCCATCGCCGGATGCATGAACTTCCTGAAGTGCCAATGCGCTCATCAGCACGGATTCGATTTCTTTATTTTCCATCGCTCTCGATTCTACGTCTGGGGGGATGATAAACAGGGGGTATCTTAGAGGAATCCGCCGCTATCTTAAACAAAAGAAATCCCCCGTGGCGCAAAAGACAACGGGGGACGAAGGGCCAGAAACGCCGTGCATTAGCGGGTCAATTGCACTGGAATGACGTTGTTCAGGTTATACAGATCGATCAATGTTCTTAGCCGATCGCTCACGCCGATAATCCGCAGGTCGCGGCCCTTTTGCGTCTGCTCATGGTAAAAGTGCACCAGCAGAGCCAGACCGGCGGAATCCACACGTTGCAGCTGGCTCACGTCCAATTCAACGGACTCCGCGAGGAGCGTCTCATGCTGTTGCCACAGCGGCAGCAGCGTTTCACGATCCAGATCGCCTTTCAACGTTAGCGTGCCTTCCTGAGATTGCCAGCTTAGCGGCTCAGCCATTTTTCTGATCCAGCGTAATCGGCTGCTGCGCCGAGATTTGCAGCTGGCGGGTCAGCCCGTCGACGCCCTGCTGACGCAGTATCGACGCCCATTCATTCTGCTTGGTGGTGATCATGCTCACCCCTTCGGCGATCATGTCGTACGCCTGCCAGTTGCCGGTCTGGCTGTTCTTGCGCCACTGGAAGTCGAGCCGCACCGGCGGACGGCCGCCGTTATCGATGATGGTCACGCGGATAGGCACAATGTTGGCATCGCCCAGCGGCTGCTGTGGCGCGATCTGGTAAGTCTGGCCGTGATACAACGCCAACGCCTGACCGTAGGCCTGTTCCAGATAAGCGGAGAACGCCTTGAAGTAGGCGTCGCGCTGGGCCGGCGTCGCGCCCTTGTAATATTGTCCCAGCACCAGCGCGCCCGCGTATTTCACCTGCACATAGGGCAACAGCTCTTCACGCACGATGCTGCGCAGATAATTGGGGTTCTGGCGGATACTCGGCTGTTCATTCTTCAGGCGGTCGAAGGTCTTCTGCGCGGCGTCAGCCATCAGGCTGTAAGGATTAGTCTGGTCGGCCGCCAGCGCTGCGGGAGCCATCACGATAAGCGCTGCCGCCATGAGTAAACGTTTCAACATGCAGGTATCCTCTTAAGAATGTGGAGTCACGGGGGAATTCTGGGATTCCGGAGCGGCCGCTGGCGCGCTGCCGTTCTGCTCAGCATGGTCATTGCTGCCGCCGCTCTTGTACAGGAACTGTCCAATCAGGTCTTCCAGCACCATCGCCGATTTAGTGTCCTGGATCGTGCCGCCGTCCTTCAGGATAGACGTCCCCATCTCGGGATCTTCGAAGCCCATATTCAGCGCCAGATACTGTTCACCCAGCAGGCCCGATGTGCGGATGGCCAGCGAACTGGTGTCCGGAATGCGGTCGTAACGCTTATCGATCTCCATCGTGACCCGCGGCAAATACGTTTTCTGATCCAGATCGATGCTGTCCACGCGGCCAATCACGACACCGCCGATTTTCACCGGCGAACGCGCTTTCAGACCGCCGATATTATCGAACGTCGCCGTCAAACGGTACGTCTGCTGGTGCCCCAACGTGTTCAAATCGGCCACTTTCAGACAGATAAAGATAATGGCGCCCAGCGCAATCAGCATGAATACGCCGACCCAGATTTCATGTTTCTTCGTTTGCATCACTTAGTTCCCAAACATCAGTGCCGTCAGCAAAAAATCCAATCCCAGAACCGCCAGCGATGAATGCACGACGGTACGCGTCGTTGCACGGCTAATCCCCTCTGACGTCGGGATCGCGTCATAACCATTAAACAAAGCGATCCAGGTTACGGTAATCGCAAAGGCCACGCTTTTGAGCAGGCAGTTTACGATATCCAGCCGCCACTCGACGGCGCCTTGCAAAGCCGACCAGAAAAAGCCGCTATCGATGCCTTTCCAGTCCACGCCCACCAACGAGCCGCCCCACACGCCCACAGCGACAAAAATCACCGTCAGCAGCGGCATGCTGATCACCCCGGCCCAGAAACGCGGCGCGACAACGCGACGTAACGGGTCGACCGCCATCATTTCCATGCTGGACAACTGCTCGGTAGCCTTCATCAGGCCGATTTCCGCGGTCAGCGCCGATCCAGCGCGACCTGCGAACAACAACGCGGTCACCACCGGTCCCAGCTCACGCAGCAGCGATAGCGCGACAATCATGCCGAGGCTGGCTTCCGCGCTATAGGTCGTGAGCACCAGATACCCCTGCAGGCCCAGCACCATACCGATAAAGAGACCGGACACCACGATGATCAACAGCGATTGTACGCCCACGCTGTACAGCTGGCGGCGCAACAGCGGCCATTGTCTGGCGAGCTCCGGTTTTCCCACCAGCGCATTGAACAGCATGAGTCCCGCGCGTCCGAACGACGTGCAAACGTTAATGCCGACGCGTCCAAAAGACGCTAATGCCTGAAATAGCATGAATAAATTAACTCCCTGCTTCCAACAGCTCGCGTGTGTAATCTCCCGCAGGATAGCGGAAAGGCACCGGCCCGTCGGCAATACCGTCCAGGAACTGGCGGACACGGGGGTCGGCGTTCTGCTGCAAATCGTTCGGCGTGCCTTCGGCAATGACGTGCTGATCGGCAATGATGTAGGCATAGTCCGCGATGCTCAACACTTCGGGCACATCGTGCGAAACCACAATACAAGTGACACCGAGCGCATGATTCAGTTCATCGATCAGTTTGACCAGCACGCCCATGGTAATGGGGTCCTGCCCCACAAACGGTTCGTCAAACATGATCAGCTGCGGGTCGAGCGCGATGGCTCGCGCCAGCGCCGCACGTCGCGCCATCCCGCCGGACAATTCGGACGGCATTAGAGAGGCCGCTCCACGCAACCCCACCGCTTCGAGTTTCATCATCACAATGGTGTGCAACAGTTCCGGCGGCAGTTGGCTGTGCTCGCGCAGCGGCCAGGCGACGTTATCGAATACGTTGAGGTCGGTAAACAGCGCGCCGGACTGGAACAGCATGCTCATCTTTTTACGGGCTTCGTACAGGCCGGAACGGGAAAGCGCAGGAATGTTTTCGCCGTCGAACCAGATTTGCCCCTGATCCGGCGGCAGCTGTCCGCCGATGAGGCGCAACAGCGTGGTTTTGCCGATGCCGGACGGCCCCATGATGGCCGTCACTTTGCGTTTGGGAACGTTCAGGGAAATATCGGTGAAAATCTGCCGATTTCCCCGGCGAAAACTGAGCCCGCGAACTTCAACCAGGTTAGAGACTTCGGGATTCATCATATGTTTCCTTTCCGACTGCGCGAGCGGCGCAGTCATCAGCATTAAGACCGTATGTTGAACCGTCCTTCCACGCCGGATGACGCATCAGGCATTCACTGTGACAAACGGCCATCACTAATTCGTGACCAAAGTTGCCATTGGTTTTACTTTTTCACACTACACAGTCAAAATTAGCGCCAAAGATGAAAAATGACTTTCTTGTTCACTCTTCGTCCAAAAAATACTGGTTTGTGCGCCAATAAACCGGTGATTATACCTGAATAAAGGACGCTGCATGCTTTTTGCGACAGTACTCTTGATTGTTGGTTTGATTCTGCTGGTTTATGGTGCCGACCGACTGGTTTACGGTGCCGCCGTGTTGGCCCGCTCCTTCGGCATTCCACCGATGATGATCGGCATTACGATTGTCGGGCTCGGTACCTCGTTGCCGGAGCTGATGGTTTCGGTCACCGCAGCGCTGAATCATCAGATAGATATGGCGGTGGGCAATGTGCTCGGCTCCAACATCGCCAACATTCTGCTGATCCTCGGCAGCGCCACATTAATTCGCCCGCTGACCTTCCATTCGGTCTTGGTGCGTCGGGAACTGCCGCTGATGTTGATCGTCACGGCGTTGTGCGGCGTCTTGCTGCTCGACCATGACCTCAGCCGACTGGACGGCGTGATACTGCTGCTGTCAGCCGCGGTCTCGATCACGATGATACTGCGCATGGCTCGCACCGCCCAACAGGCGGGCGTGGATAGCCTGACGCGCGAGCAGATGGATGAGCTGCCGCGCGACAATAACTCGACCGTCGCCTTACTGTGGCTGGTGTTAGGCGTCATCATTCTGCCCATGGCGACCCGCATCGTCGTGGACAACGCCACGGTGATCGCCCGCAGCTTTAATATTAGCGAATTAACTATCGGTCTGACGGTGCTAGCCATCGGCACCAGCCTGCCCGAACTCGCCACCGCTATCGTCGGCACGCTGAAGAAAGAAGACGACATCGCGCTGGGCAACCTGATCGGTTCCAATATTTTCAACATCGGCATTGTGCTGGGCGTACCGGCGCTGCTTTCCCCGGGGTCAGTGAACCCACTGGCGTTCAGCCGCGACTACTGGGTGATGCTGGGAGCCAGCGTACTGCTGGCGGCACTGTGCCTACGCCAGAAACGGTGCATCGGTCAGGGCGCGGGCGCGCTATTGCTGTGCGCGTTTATCGCTTACCTCGCCGTGCTGTTCTTTTTTTCATAGCCGGACCTTATCGGCAACGCAGGACGTTTTGAATGTCACACTTTGAGCTACCCTCCAATTTCGATTTCCAGAGCGCAGGGAAACAGGTTTTATCCATTGAGCGCGAAACGCTGGCTCAATTGGATCAGTATATCGACGACAACTTCACCCGCGTCTGCGAGATGATTTTCCGCTGTGCGGGCAAAGTCGTGGTGATGGGCATGGGGAAATCCGGTCATATCGGCTGCAAGATCGCCGCGACCTTCGCCAGTACCGGCACGCCGTCCTTCTTCGTGCATCCCGGCGAGGCCAGTCACGGCGATCTCGGGATGATTACCGCGCAGGATATCGTGATCGCTATCTCCAACTCCGGCGAATCCCATGAGATTCTGGCCCTGATCCCCGTGCTCAAACGTCTGCACGTCCCGTTGATCTGCATGACCGGCAACCCGGAAAGCACCATGGGAAAAGCCGCCGATCACCATCTTTGCATTCATGTTTCGCAGGAAGCCTGCCCGCTGGGTCTGGCGCCCACCTCCAGCACAACTGCTACGCTGGTAATGGGCGACGCGATTGCCGTGGCGCTGCTTCAGGCTCGCGGATTTACCGCGGAAGATTTCGCCCTGTCTCATCCGGGCGGAGCACTTGGCCGCAAACTGTTATTGCGGGTGAACGATATCATGCACGCTGGCGATGAAATCCCCAGTGTGCCCCGGGATGCCTCACTGCGCGATGCGCTGTTGGAGATCACCCGTAAGAACCTGGGAATGACCGCCATCTGCGCGCCCGACGGCACCATCGAAGGGATTTTCACCGATGGCGACCTGCGCCGTATTTTCGATCTGAATATCGATCTGAACAGCGCGCGCATCGTCGACGTCATGACGGGCGGCGGTATCCGCGTGACATCGCAAATGCTGGCCGTGGATGCGCTGAACCTGATGCAGTCGCGTCATGTGACGGCGCTGATGGTCGCCAAAGACGATCGTCTGGTCGGCGTCGTGCATATGCACGACATGCTGCGGGCAGGTGTGGTTTAATCCAGCCACCGCGTCACCTGGCGTTGACCCAACGACTTCAACCCGGCTGTAAACCAAGGACAAGCGTGAAATGAGTAAAACCCCGCCGAACACCGAGACCTGCTACGGCCCCGTCGCCGACGCAGTGATGGGCAAGGCCCGAGATATCCGTCTGCTCATCTGCGATGTGGACGGCGTGCTGTCCGATGGTCTGATCTACATGGGCAATCAGGGCGAAGAGCTGAAAACATTTAACGTCCGGGACGGCTACGGCATCCGCTGCCTGCTGACGTCCGATATCGACGTCGCCATCATTACCGGCCGTTCAGCCAAGCTTCTGGAAGACCGTTGCAAGACCCTGGGGATTTCTCACCTTTATCAGGGACAGTCTGATAAGCTTTTGGCCTTCCGCGAGCTGTTGGATAAACTGGCGCTTGAGGCCCATCAGGTCGCCTATATCGGCGACGATTTGATTGACTGGCCGGTCATGGCGGAAGTCGGACTGAGCGTCGCCGTGGCGGATGCCCATCCGCTGCTGTTGCCCCGTTCGGATTATGTGACGCGCACCGCTGGCGGGCGCGGCGCCGTACGCGAGATTTGCGACCTGATTTTACAGGCGCAGGACAAGCTGGAGTTGGCTAAAGGGTTGTCGATATGAATAAAACAAAGCGCTGGCTGACCGCCCTGCTGGCACTGATCGCGCTGGTGCTCATCGGCTTGAATCTGACGTCTACCCGCGATGACGCGACGCCCGCGGTATCGGAGAACAACGCGCCGACCTACACCACTCAGCAAAACCTTACGGTGGTGTATGACCCTACGGGGAAACTGGCCTACAAGCTGGTGACTGAAAAAGCCGAATATTACGAAAATGACCAGCTGACCTGGTTCACCCAGCCGGTCGCCACCATGTACAACGAATTAGGCGTCGCGACCTGGTCAGTCCGCTCCGATCGAGCCAAACTGACTAAGGACCGCATGCTGTATCTGTACGGCCATGTCGAGATGAACAGCTTGACGACGGATTCCCAGCTGGAACGGGTCAAAACAGATAATGCCCAGGTAAACCTGATCACTCAGGACGTCTCATCCGATGATGAAGTGACGTTATACGGTGCCAGCTTTACCTCCAAGGGTTTAAAAATGCGTGGAAATCTGCGCAACAAGACAGCAGAGTTGATCGAAAAGGTAAAAACCTCCTATGAAATTCCAAAAAATCAATAAAGCACTGCGCCACGCGCTGATCGCCAGCTCGCTGTTTTCCGCCAGCATGCCGGTATTGGCGCTGACAGGCGATACCGATCAGCCGATTCACATCGACTCCGACCAGCAGTCTTTAGACATGCAGGGCAACGTCGTTACGTTTACCGGCAATGTCATCGTCACGCAGGGATCGATCAAGGTCCAGGCGGACAAAGTCGTCGTCACCCGTCCTCAGGGCCAGCAAGGTCGCGAAGTCATCGAAGGATTCGGGAATCCGGCGACGTTCTACCAGATGCAGGACAACGGCAAACCGGTCAAAGGCCACTCACAGAAAATGCGCTATGAGCTGGATAAAGACAACGTCATCCTGACCGGCGACGCTATCTGGAACAGCTGGACAGTAACGTCAAAGGCGATCGCATCACCTATCTGGTCAAGCAGCAGCAGATGCAAGCATTCAGCGATAAAGGCAAGCGTGTGACAACGGTTCTGGTTCCGTCCCAGTTGCAGGACAAAAACGGCCAGCGCACCGCACCGGCCAAGTCCCCCAAACCGCAACAGCGAGCGACGCAATAACTCATGGCTACATTAATCGCAGAAAATCTGGCTAAGGCGTACAAAGGCCGTAAGGTCGTGGAAAACGTCAGCCTCAAGGTTAACTCCGGCGAAATCGTCGGCCTGTTGGGCCCGAACGGCGCGGGCAAGACCACCACGTTCTATATGGTCGTCGGCATCGTGCAGCGCGATGAAGGCCGCATCATTATCGACAACGACGACATCAGTCTGCTGCCGTTGCACGACCGCGCACGTCGCGGCATTGGCTACCTGCCGCAGGAAGCGTCAATTTTTCGGCGGTTGAGCGTTTACGATAACCTGATGGCCGTGCTGCAAATTCGTAAGGATCTGACGCAGGAACAGCAGGCGGACCGCGCCAATGAGCTGATGGAAGAGTTTCATATTGCTCATTTACGCGATAGTCTGGGACAATCTCTCTCCGGTGGTGAGCGTCGTCGAGTGGAAATCGCCCGAGCGCTCGCAGCCAATCCCAAGTTCATTCTTCTGGATGAACCTTTCGCCGGGGTGGACCCAATTTCGGTGATAGATATTAAGAAAATTATTGAACACCTCCGCGACAGCGGTCTGGGTGTCCTCATCACCGACCATAACGTCCGCGAAACGCTGGACGTCTGTGAACGTGCCTATATCGTCAGCCAGGGCCATCTCATCGCCCACGGATCACCGGCGGATATATTGGCCAATGAACAGGTCAAACGTGTCTATCTGGGCGAAGGCTTCCGACTCTGACGTCATATTTTCGTTCGTATTATCCAAGGGAAGTTAGCGCTATTTATGAAGCAAGGTTTGCAACTCAGGCTTAGCCAGCAACTGGCAATGACGCCACAGTTACAGCAGGCAATCCGCCTGTTGCAGCTGTCCACGCTTGAACTCCAGCAAGAAATTCAACAGGCGCTGGAAAGCAACCCCTTGCTGGAACAAACCGATCCCCACGAAGAGGTCGAGACGCAAGAAAGCAGCAGTAGCGAGGCGCTGGATACCCGCGAAGCGCTGGAGCAGAAAGATATGCCCGACGAGCTGCCGCTGGATGCCGCCTGGGATGAAATCTACACGGCGGGCACGCCCTCCGGGACCAGCACCGACTACCGCGATGATGAGCTGCCGGTCTATCAGGGCGAAACGACACAATCGCTCCAAGACTATCTGATGTGGCAGGTGGAGCTGACGCCGTTCTCCGACACCGATGCCGCCATCGCGACCTCCATCGTCGACGCCGTCGACCCCACCGGTTATCTCACCGTCTCACTGGAAGAAATTCGCGACAGCGTCGGTAACGAAGAGCTGACGATGGAAGAAGTGGAAGCGGTCCTGAAACGGGTGCAACGCTTCGATCCGGTGGGCGTGGCTTCGCGCGATCTGCGCGAATGTCTGCTGGTTCAGCTGTCTCAGTTCGACAATAAAATGCCGCGCTGGGAAGAAGCCACGCTGATCGTCAGCGAGTATCTCGCTCTGCTGGCGAATCACGATTTCCGTACGCTCATTCGCGCCAGCCGTCTCAAAGAAGACGTGCTAAAAGAAGCTCTGGCGCTGATTCAGTCGCTCGACCCACGTCCGGGACAGTCCATCAACACCGGCGAATCGGAATACGTGATCCCCGACGTCCTGGTGCGTAAAGTGCAGGATCGCTGGTCCGTCGAACTCAATACCGACAGCGTGCCGCGACTGCAAATCAACCAGCAGTATGCTGCGCTCGGCAACAGCACGCGCAGCGACAGCGACGGCCAGTTTATCCGCAGTCATCTTCAGGAAGCCCGCTGGCTTATCAAAAGTCTGGAGAGCCGCAACGACACGCTGCTGAAGGTCACCCGCTGTATCGTCGAGCAGCAGCAGGCTTTCTTCGACCACGGCGAAGAGTACATGAAGCCCATGGTGCTGGCGGATATCGCCCAGGCGGTGGAAATGCATGAGTCCACCATTTCCCGCGTCACGACGCAGAAGTTTTTGCACAGCCCGCGCGGCATCTTCGAACTGAAATATTTCTTCTCCAGCCACGTCAATACCGACAGCGGCGGAGAAGCGTCGTCCACCGCTATCCGAGCGTTGGTCAAGAAATTAATCGCTGCGGAAAATCCCGCCAAACCGCTCAGCGACAGCAAGCTGACCACCCTGCTTTCCGAGCAGGGGATCATCGTCGCTCGACGCACCGTTGCCAAATATCGCGAGTCTTTATCTATCCCACCGTCCAACCAGCGTAAACAACTGGTTTGACCTTGAACTGAGAAGGAAGACGCTATGCAGCTGAACATTACCGGACACCATGTCGACATTACCGATGCCCTGCGCGAATTTTTAAACACCAAATTCGCGAAGCTGGAACAGTATTTTGATCGCATTAATCAGGTGTACGTGGTGCTGAAAGTGGAAAAAATTCAGCAAATTGCTGAAGCCACGATCCACGTTAACGGCGGTGAGCTGCATGCCACATCAGAAGCGGGCGAGATGTATGCCGCCATCGATCTTCTCATCGACAAGCTGGCGCGACAGTTAAACAAACATAAGGATAAACTGAAGCAGCACTGATTATTGCCCCGCCTCCAGGCGCAGGGACCGGAACGGCCCGCTCGGTAAGAGCCGCCGTTTCGGTAGCTGGAGGCCCTAGTGTTGTCAGGTGAATATAAAATGAATAACGATTCCATTATGCAACTCAGCGCCGTACTTCGTCAGGAGTGCACCCGCAACGCCGTAAGCTGCCAGAGTAAAAAGCGCGCTCTGGAAATTATCAGCGAACTCGCTGCGGCACAGCTCAATCTGCCCTCACAGATTATCTTTGAAGCCATTTTGGGGCGGGAACGTATGGGCAGCACCGGTATCGGCAACGGTATCGCCATTCCTCACGGCAAGCTCGAGAACGATGACTCGTTGAGCGCCGTAGGCGTGTTTATCCATCTGGATCAACCCGTCGCCTTCGATGCCATTGATAACCAGCCCGTGGACCTGCTGTTTGCCTTGCTGGTTCCCGCCGAACAATGTAAAACCCATTTGAATACGCTGGCGCTGGTCGCCAGACAGCTGTCGGACAAAGCGCTGTGCCGCCGTTTACGGAGTGCGCAGAGCGACGAAGAGCTGTATCAGATCATGACCGAAGCGGATAGCGCCGAACAACCCTGAACCTCAGGGCGAAGCGTATCCAGACAAAGAATATGACAGTACCGGACGCCATGCAGACAGCGTCTGCGTCCGGTAAAAATTCCGGCGAAAGCCGGATGACTAACATAAGCTAACGGTGGCAGCGAGACCCTCACCATTCCGCTGCCTGGGGGAGTCGTCAGATGGTGCTGATGATTGTCAGTGGTCGTTCAGCTCGGGCAAATCCGTTGCCCTGCGCGCACTGGAAGACATGGGTTTCTACTGCGTGGATAACCTGCCTGTAATTCTGCTGCCGGATCTGGCCAATGCCCTGGCGGCGCGGAATATCTCGGCGGCGGTCAGCATTGACGTGCGCAACATGCCGGAAACGCCGGAAGTGCTGGAACAGGCGCTGACCCGACTGCCGAGCAGTTTCTCGCCGCAGCTGCTGTTCCTGGACGCCGACCGCAATACGCTGATCCGTCGCTACAGCGATACCCGTCGCCTGCATCCGCTATCCAGCCAGAACCTGTCGCTCGAAAACGCCATCGACGAAGAGAATAATCTGCTGGAGCCGCTGCGCTCCCGCGCCGACTTGATCATCGACACTTCCGAGATGTCAGTACATGAACTGGCCGAGATGCTGCGCGCCCGCCTGTTGGGCAAGCGCGAACGCGAGCTGACGATGGTGTTTGAATCGTTCGGCTACAAGCACGGTATCCCGATTGACGCCGACTATGTGTTTGACGTTCGCTTCCTGCCGAACCCGCACTGGGATCCGAAGCTGCGACCCATGACCGGGCTGGACAAACCTGTCGCGGCGTTTTTGGATCGCCATACCGAAGTGCATAACTTCATCTATCAAACGCGCAGCTATCTTGAGCTGTGGCTGCCGATGCTGGAAACCAACAATCGCAGCTACCTGACCGTCGCTATTGGTTGCACTGGTGGTAAACACCGTTCGGTATATATCGCCGAGCAGTTGGCCGATTACTTCCACTCCAGAGGCAAAAACGTGCAACTGCGCCACCGTACGCTGGAAAAACGTAAATCATGACCGTAAGACATACCGTTGAAGTCAAAAACCGTCTGGGTATGCACGCCCGACCGGCGATGAAGCTATTCGAACTGGTACAAAATTTCGATGCCGAAGTCATTCTGCGCAATGAGAGCGGCACGCAGGCGGAAGCCAGCAGCGTGATCGCCATGTTAATGCTGGACTCCGCCAAGGGCCGGCGCATCGAAATCGAGGCGACGGGTCCAGACGAAAACGAAGCCCTTGCGGCCGTCGTTAAACTATTCGACGCCGGCTTTGACGAAGAATAACGAGGTTTCCGCTCGCTTTTCCACTTCAAACCGTCCATCTCCCCCTCTCCTTGTCATCTCCCAATCTTCCCTACACCTGAACTATTTTTGAGCTCATAACGTTCGAAGTGTGTAAATAAAAACCTGTGTTCCTATAAAGGTTCTCAATTGTTTTGTTAATTTCAAAAAAACCAAAGTTCACAACTTAACCGGATAAATAACATGAAATTATTTTCTTATCTTCATTTTTATAAAGAAACCTTAAATTTCCATTAGGCCCAAAATCTGGAAAGTGCCTTAAACAATATGCGATCATATTTATTCGCGAGATTAATAAGAAGTTTATTCTATTCGTTTTTACCAAGAATGCCATTTTCCCTTTTAACTTCATGCAGATATAAAAACCTGTAAAAAAACAAAAAATATTATCTGATTTGAAATTAAAAAAATTATTAATAAAAATACGAAAACACAATCTACCAAAATGGCTAATTAGTGAGCCAAAGTAATATCTTGTCATTTTGGCAGGGTTAAGTGACTACAAGATAAGTAGTAGGAATAGAAATACGTTGATGAGGATATCACGATGTCTAAAAGTATAGCCAATAAAGGCCAAACACCAGATTCTCGTCGTGGCGCACTGAGGGAACTACTGAATAGTAAAAAAGCGATTCGCGTAATGGAAGCTCACAGTCCATTATCCGCCATGCTCATTGAAGAAGCAGAATATATAAGAGAAGGAGTGAGTCATAAATTTGACGCTTTTTGGTCAAGCTCTCTGACCGATTCTACTTTACGCGGTCAACCCGATACAGAATTAGTCAATTACAGCCGCCGGTTTAATTCCATCGCGGATATTTTCAATGTCACGAACAGCCCATTAATTTTTGACGGTGATACCGGCGGCCAGATAGAACATCTTGTGTACCATATCCGCGAGGCCGAAAATCTGGGGATTTCCGCCATTATTATCGAGGATAAAACCGGCCTGAAGAAAAACTCACTATTTGGTAACGATGTAAAACAAACCCAGGCTAGCGTGGACGACTTCTGCGCCAAAATCAAAGCGGCCAAACAGGCTCAGTTGACGCCGGAATTCATGTTGATTGCGCGCATTGAAAGCCTGATATTGGAGGCCGGTATGGACGATGCCATTGACCGCGCGCTGCGTTACGTCGAGGCGGGCGCTGATGGTATTATGATCCACAGCCGGCTTAAAACTCCGGATGAAATTCTCGAATTTGCAAAAATCTTTCGCAGTCATTATCCGCAGATCCCTTTGGTATGCGTGCCGACCAGTTTTAACGACATTACCTTTGAACACCTGGTCGATAGTGGTTTTAACATCATTATCTATGCCAACCATATGTTGCGCGCATCTTATCCGGCCATGCGTGAAATTCTTCCCCACATTCTCAAAAATGGCCGTACGCAAGAAATAGAAGACAAATGTATTTCTATAAAGGAGATCCTCAATTTAATTCCGGGCACGAAATAATCACTGGGTGACTCACAATTTAGCAATACAACCAATCATTAAAAAGAAGGAAATTATCATGATTAGCCCTGATGATTTTTTGGTTTTTTTACACCAGAAAGGTATTCGATTCTATAGTGGCGTCCCTGATTCTTTATTAAAAGAATTCTGTCTGGCTATCGACGGATCAAAAGAAGATATGCGTCATCAGTTAGCTTGCAATGAAGGCGCTGCAGCAGGAATGGCTATTGGCTATCAGTTGGCAACAGGCTTAGTACCTGTGGTTTATTTACAAAACTCCGGGCTGGGAAATATCGTTAATCCAATTTGTTCATTGGCGACGACAGACGTTTACAGTATCCCGATGCTATTTATTATCGGCTGGCGTGGCGAAACAAAACCAGACGGAACGCAACTGAATGACGAACCGCAGCATGTTATGCAAGGTCGGGTCACGCTACCGCAGTTAGAGATACTCACTATTCCCTACCATATATTGGAAGGCGAGCCTGATATCGACTTCCCGCAGATAGAACAGCTCCTGGAACAGGCAAAACGCGATAAACGTCCTGTCGCTTTAATCGTACGTAAAAATACATTCTCTCCCTGCCAGCAAGCCAGGCAGCCGTCGCGAACGTCAGCCACGCTGCTGCGCGAAGAGATCGTTGCGGAAGTTCTGTCCGTACTACCGGCCGACATCCCCATTGTCAGCACCACCGGTATGCTATCGCGCGAGCTGTTCGAGCTACGTGAACAGCGCGGCGAAGAGCACGACCGTGACTTTCTGACCGTAGGCGGCATGGGCCTCGCCAGCCAGATAGCGCTGGGTATCAGCGAAGGTCGACCGGGTAAAAAAGTTGTCTGTCTGGACGGTGACGGCGCGACGTTGATGCACATGGGCGGGCTGACCAATAGCGCCCTTTCCCCCACGCTTATCCATATCGTTATCAATAACGGCGCCCATGACTCCGTCGGCGGTCAGCGAACGGCGGCGTCGCGACTGCCCTTAGCCCCCATCGCTACCGCCTGCGGCTATCGACAGGTTTCGACAGTAGGAAGCCGAGAAGCCCTGCAAGCCGTGCTTCGTCAGGCTCTGACGAGTCAGGGAAGTCAATTTATCGAGGTGAAATGCCGCATTGGGCATCGCGACAATCTGGGACGGCCCACAACATCGCCTTCTCAGAATCGAACCTGTTTTATGCACTTCCTGTCGCAGCCAGCTCACTCCCGCTGATAACCCCCTACCACCCTTCCCCGTATCGGTGGCGTTGAAAGGATGCTCAATATGACAAAACACATTTCCCTGGTTGGCGTCGGCGTCTTAGGAAAGGCAATTGCGCTCAGGCTACGCCAGTGCCAATACACCCTCAGCCTTTACAATCGTACGGCAAGTAAAGCTGAAGCACTCACCGGGAGCGGCGTACACGCGGTGAGTTCACTCAGCCAATTATTGACGCGTAAAGCACCGATCATCCTGATTTGCCTGACCGATGCGCAGGCCACGAAAACGCTTTTTTGTACCCCTGAAATAAAAAATAAACTCGAGGAATGTCAGCCTCTTATTGTCAACATCAGCACTATCGGCCCCCAAGATAGCCAGCACATGGAGGCGTTTTTCCAACGACACGGCGCTCACTACGTCGAAGCCCCGTTTCCGGGGGCCCCGAAGGCGCGCGCACCGGCAAACTGGCTTGCTGGGTAGGCCCCATCCCGCGGGCCTTTGCCGACGTCTTGCCCCCGTTGCTCTCCTTCCTGAGCAACGGCTATGCCGTCATGGACAGCAACCAGGCCGCACAGGCCATGAAAGTGATCAACAACTACTGCGAAGCCGTCCACCTGCTGGTTGCCGCAGAGTCCATTCTGCTGGCGGAGAAGTCCGGCATCAGCCAGGCCGCCTTGCAGAAAGCGCTACCGCTAGGGCGAGGTCGCTCCACCTATATGGAGGTGATGCTGAATCGCTATCTTCACCCCACTGATCAGGTTTCCGTCCCGTTAGCTATCCGCATCAAGGACCTGGATCTGGCACACGCCCTGTTTCAGGAACGAGCGATCCATAGCGCCTTTTTTGACCGTGTTCAGCGCATCTATCTGAATACCGCCGAAGCCCTCAGGCCGCCCCAGGATCAGACCGCATGTTTTGCCTATTTGTCGCAGCAGTCACAACAGCAAGAGCCGGAGGCAGAAAAATGGTGGTGAAAAAAGAGCAACGCGCTTACTGGATGTCCGTGCTGTCACGCAGCCGTGCCGAAGCACTGCTGTCCTTTTGGCAACCTCTCAATATTGTCGCGGACTATCAAATACTGAGACCGACGGAAATCGGTCTGATCCAGCTGCAAGGGCGCATGGAATCCACAGGGCAGCGTTTTATGGTGGGCGATATGACCGTCACCCGCGCGGCTCTGCAAATTAAGGACGGCATTTGCGGCTACAGCTATATCCTCGGCAGAGACAAGACTCATGCCGAGCGCTGTGCCTTGATTGATGCTTTATTACAAACCCAGTCCGCCTTTAACCAGTTGTGGAAGAACGTGGTCTCTCCTCTCGCCAAGCAACAGCAAGCTGAACATGACCGGCAGCGACGGGAAGTCGCCGCCAGTCGAGTCAACTTCTTTACGTTGGTCAGAGGAGAGTAATCATGGACATGTTGAATGGATTCGCCAATCCGGTATTCGGGACTCAGGCCTGCTTCAGAAAAATCGTCAAAGCGATGAGCGAACCCGGGGTGACTGTGACCGTTCCCGGGATTGAGGGACTGAACAATATTTCTTCATCGACCATCGCCGTGCTGTTGACGCTGAGCAGCCACAAAACGCCGCTGTTCATCGACCGGAATATCAGTAATCCACTCCTGCTGAGAACGCTGTGTTTACACACCAATGTGCCGATCACTTCCAATGCCGCAGAAGCGTATTTCGTTCTGTTGAACGGGAAAACCAACACGTTCGATAGTCGACCTATCCAACACGATTTGATGTGTTTCCCGTGCGGAAACGAAGTCGAGCCGGAGAAATCAGCCACCATCATTCTGGAAGTGGATGGACTGAACAACGGGAGATTGCTCAAGCTAAGCGGCCCGGGCGTAAATAACGTCAAAATCATCTCCCCGCATCTTCCCAGCGCGATACGGCGCTATCTCTGCGAGCGGCCACATCCTTTCCCGATGGGTCTCGATTTTCTGTTCACCTCCGGCAAGAAGCTGCTCGCTATACCCAGAACCACTCGAGTGGAGGAGTGCTGATGTATGTTGCAGTGAAGGGCGGTGAAAAAGCCATTGAAGCCGCACACCAACTTCAAGCCTGTCGTCGACGCGGTCAGCCGACGATCCCGGAGCTGAGCTGTGAACAGATAGAACAGCAGCTCGGCCTGGCGGTCGACCGCGTCATGACCGAAGGCAATATCTACGATCGCGAGCTGGCTGCGCTGTCGATCAAGCAGGCTAGCGGCGATCTCGTCGAAGCGATTTTTCTGCTGCGCGCCTACCGTTCCACCCTGCCTCGCTGGGGGGTGAGCGAACCGCTGGCTACGGCATCCATGCGTCTGGAAAGGCGCATTTCCGCGATCTTTAAAGATCTTCCAGGCGGGCAACTCTTGGGGCCGACTTACGACTATACCCATCGGCTGCTGGACTTCACGCTGTTGGCGGAGGGCCAACCGCCAACCGCCCCGACAGCGCCGGAAACACAGGATGAGGAGCCTGCCGAAGACACCGTTCCTCATGCGTTTCACTTCCTGACACAGCAGGGGCTGGTGCCGCCGGTGGACGAACGCGACGAAGAGCCGGAGGATATCACCCTTAATCCGCCAAACTATCCGTGTTCGCGTTCGGCGCGACTACAGCAACTGATCCGCGGCGATGAGGGTTTTTTGCTGTCGCTGGGGTACTCCACCCAGCGCGGCTATGGCCGCAATCACCCTTTTGTTGGCGAAATCCGCACAGGCCTGGTCACGGTCGTGATGTTCATTCAGGAAGTGGATATGGCGGTGGAAATCGGCGACATCCTGGTGACGGAGTGCGAGACCGTCAATGGTTTCATTAAACCCACGGAACAGGCCCCGCACTTCACCCGCGGCTATGGGCTGACCTTTGGGCGAGCCGAACGCAAAGCGATTACCGTCGCCCTTGCGGACCGTGCGCTACAGGCCGCCGACTGTCACGAAGAAATTCAGGGCCCGGCGCAGGATGAAGAGTTTGTTCTGTCTCATGTCGACAATGTCGAAGCGGCCGGTTTTGTCTCTCACCTGAAACTTCCCCATTACGTCGATTTTCAATCAGAACTGGAACTCCTCAAGCGTCTGCGACAGGAGTATTCATCCACGCAGGAAGACCAACATCATGACGACTAACGCTTCTGAAGATGCAGAACAAACCGCCTATAATTTCGCCTATCTGGATGAAGGCACCAAAGGCATGATCCGTCGCGCCATCCTTAAAGCTATCGCCATTCCCGGCCATCAGGTGCCCTTCGGCAGCCGGGAGATGCCAATGCCTTACGGATGGGGGACCGGCGGTATTCAGATTACCGCCAGCATCATCGGGCCGGACGACGTTCTCAAAGTCATCGACCAGGGGGCCGACGATACGACCAACGCCGTCTCTATCCGCCACTTCTTCCGCAATGTTGCCAGCGTTGAAACAACGGAAAAGACGGCGGAGGCGACCATCGTTCAGACCCGCCATCGAATACCGGAGACGCCGCTGAAGGAAGACCAGATCATCGTCTACCAGGTACCGATTCCAGAGCCGCTCCGATTTATCGAGCCGAGGGAGACGGAGACCCAAAAAATGCATGCGCTGGAAGAGTACGGTGTCATGCAGGTCAAGTTGTATGAGGACATCGCGCGCTACGGACACATCGCCACCACGTACGCCTATCCGGTCAAGGTCAATCAGCGCTACGTGATGGACCCTTCTCCTATCCCCAAATTCGATAATCCCAAAATGCACATGATGCCGGCCCTGCAACTGTTCGGCGCCGGACGCGAAAAACGCATTTATGCGGTTCCCCCTTATACCCCAGTCGAAAGCCTCGACTTCGACGATCATCCCTTCACCGTGCAGCAGTGGGACGAGCCCTGCGCTATCTGCGGCTCTCATGACAGCTTTTTGGACGAAGTCGTCATCGATGATGCGGGCAGCCGCATGTTTGTCTGCTCGGACACCGACTATTGCCAGCAGCAACGGGACCATCAGGAGAAAGCGCATGAAAACACGCAATAACTACCGTAAGGACGACGGTCCGCTGTTGTCAGTCGATACCCTCACCCATCTGTATGCGCCGGGCAAAGGATTCCAGAACGTCTCATTCCAGCTCTGGCCGGGTGAGGTTCTGGGGATCGTCGGAGAGTCTGGTTCAGGAAAAACCACCCTGCTGAACGCGATTTCCGCCCGTCTGGCGCCGCAACAAGGCTGCGTCACCTACCGGGATCGCCAGCAACAGGCGTTGTCGATTTATGACATCAGCGAGCGTCGGCGTCGGGCGCTGATACGTACAGAATGGGGCGTGGTCTGGCAGCATCCGCTGCTGGGGCTGCGGCCAGCGGTCTCCGCCGGCGGCAATATCGGCGAACGCCTGATGGCCATCGGCGAGCGCCATTACGGCCACATTCGCGAGACGGCCGCGCGCTGGATGAACAACGTCGAGTTGCCTGCAGAACGCATGGACGATCTGCCGACCACCTTCTCCGGCGGGATGCAGCAGCGTCTGCAAATCGCCCGCAATCTGGTGACCTCGCCGCGTCTCATTTTTATGGATGAGCCGACCGGCGGACTGGATGTTTCGGTGCAGGCTCGCCTGCTGGACCTGCTGCGTACGCTGGTGACGGACATGCAGCTGGCCGTCGTCATCGTTACCCACGATCTGGGCGTAGCGCGCCTACTATCCCATCGGCTGTTGGTCATGAAACAAGGACAGGTCGTCGAACAGGGATTGACCGACCGCGTGCTGGACGATCCTCATCATCCTTATACCCAACTGCTGGTGTCATCCATCCTCTAGCAGACCAACCCCCCAGGAGGCGCCTTTAATGGATATTCGCCTACGCATCGAACATGTGAGTAAAACTTTCGTACTGCATAACCAGCAGGGCGCTCGTCTGCCGGTTTTCAGAGACATCAATCTGGAGGTGAGAAGCGGTGAGTGCATCGCCCTCCACGGCCATTCCGGCAGCGGAAAATCTACGCTGCTGCGTTCACTCTACGGCAACTATCAGCCGGATAGCGGCCACATCTACGCGCGCCACCAGGATGGCTGGGTGGATATGGTGTCGGCCGACGCGCGCTACATCCTCGATGTGCGTCGACACACGATCGGCTGGGTCAGCCAGTTCTTGCGGGTCATTCCGCGCATCAGCACCCTAAGCGCCGTCATCCAACCGCTGCTGGAACGGGGTATTTCGCGTCAGGAAAGCGAAATCCGCGCCGGTGAGTTACTGACTCGGTTGAATGTGCCCGAGCGACTGTGGTCGCTGGCGCCAGCGACGTTCTCCGGCGGCGAACAGCAGCGCGTGAATATCGCCCGCGGGCTTATCGGCGACTATCCCATTCTGCTGCTGGATGAGCCGACCGCCTCGCTGGATGCGGTCAATCGCGATGCCGTCACGGAGTCCATCATTCAGGCCAAAGCGAGAGGCGCGGCCATTGTCGGTATTTTCCATGACGAAGAGGTTCGCGCGCGCGTGTCTGACCGCATCTATGCCATGCCCGTCACCGCGCCTCATGAGGAGGGATCCTATGATCATCAATAATGTACGAATGGTGTTATCGGACGAGGTCATCAACGGATCGTTATCGGTTCATCAGGGTGTGATTCAGCACATCAGCAATGCGCCGAGCCGTTTACCCGGAGCTGTGGACGGCGGCGGCGCGTGGCTGATCCCCGGACTGATTGAGCTACATACCGACAACCTCGACAAATTTTTCACCCCGCGTCCCGGCGTCAGCTGGCCGCCGACGTCCGCCATGCGCGCGCACGACGCCGCGATAATCTCCAGCGGGATCACCACAGTATTAGACGCGCTCGCCGTCGGCGATGTCCGGGACGGCGGCCACCGGCTCGACAACCTGCGCAAGATGACCGATACGGTGGTCGAGACGCAGAAAGCGGGCCTCAACCGGGCGGAGCATTTGCTGCATCTGCGCTGCGAACTGCCGCATAAGGAGACGCTGCCGCTGTTTGAACAACTGTGCGATCTGCCGCCGGTCGCGCTGGCGTCATTGATGGATCACTCGCCGGGGCAGCGGCAGTTCGCCTCGCGGGAGAAGTACCACGAGTATTACAAAGGCAAATACCACCTCAACGATGAGCAAATGGCGCAGTTTGAAGCGGAACAGATTGAAGGCTCGCAGCGCTGGTCCCTGTCCAACCGTGAAGACATCGTCAGTCTATGCCGGGCCAAAGGGATCACGATGGCCAGCCACGATGATGCGGCGGAAGAACACGTGATGGACGCCTATCGTCACGGCGTGGCGATCGCCGAATTTCCCACGACGGAGATCGCCGCCCAAGCAGCCCATCAGGTCGGTATGCATGTGCTGATGGGGGCGCCGAACATCATCTGCGGCGGCTCACACTCCGGCAACGTGGCCGCGCATCAGCTGGCGGAAGCCGGTTTGCTGGATATCCTCTCTTCGGACTACTATCCGGCCAGCCTGCTGGAAGCCGCGTTTCTGATAGCAGAAGACGAGCGCAACGAGTACGACTTGCCTCAGGCTATCGCATTGGTTAGCCGCAATCCGGCGCAGGCGCTGCGGCTGAACGATCGGGGGGTGATCGCCGAAGGGAAGCGCGCCGATCTGGTTCTGGTCCATCGTCATGGCCCGCAGATCACGCTGCAACGGGTATGGCGGCAAGGCGAGCAGGTATTCTGATATGAGCAGACTGATCTATTTGATAGGGCCTTCGGGCGCGGGAAAGGACAGTCTGCTGGATGCGATACGCGCCAGCTCGCCGCAACGCCTGCTGGTCGCACACCGCTACATCACCCGGCCTGCCGGTCTGCCCGGAGAAAACCACGTTTCGCTCACGGACAACGAGTTTGGCCAACGGTGTCGTCACGGCCTGTTCGCGCTGCACTGGCAGGCGCATCATAACCACTACGCCATCGGCATCGAGATCGATCTGTGGCTGGAACGCGATCTGGATGTGGTCGTCAACGGCTCACGGGCTTACCTGAAACAGGCGCAACAGCGTTACGGCGCGCGGCTGTTTCCACTTTGTCTGGCGGTATCGCCCCCGATCCTGCGTCAACGGCTGCTGACGCGCGGACGGGAAAATACGAGTCAGATCGAAGCGCGACTATTGCGGGCGCAGGAACAGCAGCGCAATTTGCCGTCAGACTGCGCCTTACTGCATAACGACGGTCCGTTGCCCCAGACGCTGGCGCGATTCTGGCAGTTGCTGTCACAAACGGAGAGAAAAGAGAATGTCGGATGAGACGCGTCACACGTCGATATTTCATTTTCTGGGCACCGGCGGCGCGCAGCAGGTTCCGGCCTTCGGCTGTGATTGCGTGGTGTGCCAGAGCGCACGCTCGTCTCCGCAACGGCGACGGCGCGCCTGCTGCGCCGCGCTGATCGACCACGGGGAAATGACGCTGATCGACGCGGGCTTGCCCGATCTGGACAACCGCTTTAGCGCCGGGGAGATTCAGCGCTTTCTGCTCACCCATTACCACATGGACCACGTTCAGGGACTATTCCCGCTGCGCTGGGGCTGCGGCGAAGCGATACCGGTGTTCGGGCCGCCCGATCCCGATGGCTGCGACGATCTGTACCAGCACCCCGGCATGCTGCAATTCCAGCCTCCGCTGACGCCCTTCGACACGAGACTGTTCGGCCGTGTGGCGACCACGCCGCTGCCGCTGCGCCACTCCAGAATCACCTATGGCTACCTGTTTCAGACGCAATACGCCTCGCTGGCCTACCTCACGGATACCGTGGGGCTGCCGGAGGACACCGAGCGTTTTCTGGCCGGACGGCCGGTGGATTATCTGGTACTCGACTGCAGCGAGCCACCGCAGCCCACGCCTCCCAGAAATCATAACGATTTGACCCTCGCGTTGAGCATCTTCGAACGGTTAAAACCGGGAAAAATGTACCTGACGCATATCGGTCATTCACTGGATCGCTGGCTGCGGAAGCACCCGCTGCCAAAGCATGTGCATGCGGCGTACGACGGGCTGAGGCTGAAACTGTAGAGGTAGGGGGGAACACGCGACGCAAACAGCGCCGCGTGCTTCGGGGATTACGCCCCGGCGATCTTCATGGCCGGCAGCAGGACCGAACCACATTGGATGTTACTGCGGGTTTCAATATCGTCGCCTACGGTGACGATATTACGCAGCATGTCTTTCAGATTGCCCGCGATGGTGATTTCGCTGACGGGGTACTGGATCTGACCGTTCTCCACCCAGAAACCGGCCGCGCCGCGCGAATAGTCGCCCGTCACGCCGCTAACGCCCTGTCCCATCAGTTCGGTCACCAGCAGCCCGGTTCCCATTTCACGCAGCATGCCGTCGAAGTCCAGACCGCGTCCGGCAATACGCCAGTTGTGAATGCCGCCCGCATGACCGGTGCTCTGCATCCCCAGTTTGCGCGCTGCATAAGAGGTCATCAGCCAGGTTTGGAGCACGCCGTCTTTCACAATATCGCGCTCCTGCGTGCGAACCCCTTCGCTGTCGAACGGCGTGGACGCCAGCCCTTTGCGCAAATGCGGCAACTCGCTAATCGTCAGCCACTCGGGCAGGATCTGCTGGCCCAGCTGATCCAGCAGGAAGGTGGATTTGCGATAAACGCTGCTGCCGCTGATGGCACCCACCAGATGACCGAACAGGCCGGTCGCGACCTCCGCGCCGAACATCACCGGCGCCTGCATGGTGGACAGCTTACGCGGCGCCAGTCGGGACAGCGTCCGGCGTGCGCACTCCTGACCGACCCACTCCGGCGTTTTCAGATCGTCCAGCGCGCGTCCGATGGTATAGGCGTAATCGCGCTGCATGTTGCCGCCTTCGCCGGCGATCACACAGCTGGACATGGAGTGGCGGCTGGAGCAGTAGCTTTGCAACATGCCGTGCTATTGCCGAAGACCTTCACGCCGTAGTAGCTGTTGAAGCTGCCGCCTTCCGTATTGGTGATGCGGTCATCCGCCTGCAACGCGCTCTGCTCCGCGCGGGCCGCCAGCTCGATGCCGCGCTCCGCATCCAACTCGGCAGGATGAAACAGATCCAGATCCGGCGCATCAAACGCCAGCAGGGCTTCATCCGCCGGACCGGCGAAGGGATCAACCGAGGTGTATCGCGCGATATCCAGCGCGGCCTGCACGGTACGGGCAATCGCCTCCGGACTGAGGTCCGTCGAGGACGCACTGCCTTTGCGCTGCTGATGGTAGACGGTAATGCCTAACGCGCCGTCGCTATTGAATTCAACGTTTTCCACCTCGCCATAGCGGGTGCTGACGCCGATCCCCGTGGTCTTGGTCACCGCGACTTCCGCGGCATCCGAACCGGCGCGGGCCAACTCCAGCGCCTGCGCCACTGCCTGTTCCAGCGTTTTTCGCTGCTCTGCAACCTGAGTGATAATTGTCATTGATTCGCCATCATGAGTAAGAAAACATCCTGATAATGTAGGCGGTCACGAGGCGCGTCTGCACGCGATTCGTGCCATACCTCTGCGTAATAAAGAGGTAGCGTGATATCCTTGAGTCTAACAGGATCTGCCGACAATTTCGCAGCAAGCCATAACCTGATAGGATCGGCCTCTTTTTGAGGAAACCACGCATGAATAAACACCCCGAAGACTGGCAGGACGACGTCCCGCCTACCAGCCAGGAAGAAGACGACGACGAAATTATCTGGGTCAGCAAGAGCGAAATCAAACGCGATGCTGAAGCCCTGAAAGATCTTGGAGCGGAACTGGTCGCCCTGGGGAAAAATGCCCTCGAACGCATCCCACTGGATGAAGAGCTGCTGGCCGCCGTCGAGCTGGCTCAGCGCATCAAGAAAGAAGGTCGCCGACGTCAGCTGCAGCTGATCGGCAAAATGCTGCGCGCACGCGATCCGGAACCGATTCAGCTGGCGCTGGATAAGTTGAAGAACCGTCATAACCAACAGGTCGCGCTGTTCCATAAGCTGGAGCAACTGCGTGACCGTCTGCTGGAGGAAGGCGACGACGCCATGAGCGACGTACTGACGCTTTATCCTCAGGCCGATCGCCAACAGCTGCGCTCATTGCTGCGTAACGCTCAGAAAGAGAAAGCAGCCAACAAACCCCCGAAATCATCTCGCCAGCTGTATCAATATCTGCGCGAGCTGGCCGAAGCCCAAGCGTGAAAGTCCTGACCGGCAGCTGGCGTACTCCTCGCCGCCGGTCCGCCCTATCGCTACTTGGCTGATGCCGCCAGCGCAGTGCCCGCAAAAATAAACAGTGAACCGGACGCGCGGTTGAACAACCGCAGACGTTTCGGGTGCGCAAACAGGGAAGACACGCGTTTTCCCATGCAGGCGTAACAGAACATGATGCTGCAATCCAACACCGTCCAGGTCAGCGCCAGCAGTGCAAACTGACTTGCCTGCGGTACGCTGGTGTCGATGAAGTTAGGAAACAACGCCGCGAAGAACAGCAGATCTTTGGGATTGCTGATGCCCACCGTGAAACCGCGTCTGAACAGCGTGAATGCGCCGGGTTCATCGACCGGCAGCGCGACGCTTTCGGTTTCCGTCACCGGGCCGGTTTTTGCTCGCCACGCCGAAATCCCCAGCCAGATAAGATAAGCCGCGCCCACCACCTTCAGCAGCATAAACGCCGTCGTCGACGCCGCGAGGATCGCCCCCAGTCCGAGCGCAGAGCCGGTCATCAGCAGCAACGCGGCACACGCCCCGCCTGCGATAGTGGCAATAGCACGTCGTTGTCCATAACGCAGACCATGCGTCATGCTGATGAGCGCAGACGGGCCGGGAATGGCGATCAGCGCCACGATCACGCCGGTGTAAACTAACCAAAGGTGCAAAGTCATAATACGTCGTTACCTGTACGTCAGCTGCGCGTGTCGCCACGCACGTTACGGTGAATGAAGTCAAAAAAAGGGGTGGAGAAATACTACACCGTCCGCCCAAACAGAGATAGCGGGACGGCGAGAAGCCGCTTCGGCAGCGTCGTTAGCCGATAAACGCATTCTGATTTCGCCGCAGTAAGGCGATCAAGCGGCTGACCGAGGCGATCGTTTTTTCCGCGACCCGATGGTCCAGCAAAGCCTGCTGATACGCGTCCATTTCCTCCAGCAACTGCGTGAAGTAGCGGCTGCGCACCGTATCCTGCTTCGCCTTGATTACCCGTCCCGCCGTCGCCCGCAACTGCCGGTGATGAGCCACCAGCGTTTCGCTGACGGGGATATCCAGTTGCCGTAGCCCCTGATGCGCGATGATCAGCGACAACGCCAGACGATACTTGGCGATATCGCCTGGAAAGCGGTTCAGCAGCAGAAACAGGTATTGATAAAGCGCGGGCAGATAGTTGTCTTGCCGCCGCTCCTGACACGTGTTCAACGCCGATACCGCACCGAAAACGAAGCGGTTCATCAGCGTCCGTCCTGTCCAGGCCAGGGAGTTGTCCCGAATCAGCAGAATAACGAGATAAGCCAGGAAGCAGCCGATGATTTGTCCGATGGCGCTATCCAGAAACTGCGCGAGATCGAAGGTCATCGGATTATCCAGCACCAGAATATTGATGGTGGTGGCTAACGACGCCAGCGATCCCAGCCGTCGTTTCTGCACTTCGATACCAATAAAAAAGGCCATGAGGCCGAGGCTCAGACACAGCAGCAGCTGACTCTGCTGAGTGGCGGGCAGCACCAGCATAAACATGAACGATCCCAGCGGCAGCGCGAACAGCGTCCCGACCAGAAAATCCTTTGCCATCATTTTCGGATTGGGCAGACGCATCGCCAGCGCGGTCACGACGGCGAGCATCACCATACAGACGCTGCCGGAGTTCCATCCCGTCGCCAGCCAGAACAGGCACCCCAGCGTCGTGGCCGCCCAAGTACGCACCCCGTTGATCATCGCGTGATGAGTCTCTGCGGACGTGGCTTTCACCGCCACATCCGCCGTCAGCGCATCCGCCTCAATACGGTTGATGCGGCCGTTGTTCTGTACGCCCCGCATCAGGAGATGGTAACGCGTCGCCGTCACGACCCAGCCGACAAGCGACGGCGGCAGACTGGCGCCGTTGACGGCTACCAGATAACGCAGCTGCCGTAACCGCTGACGACCTTCTTCCGGCGTCGTGACAGGCTGCTCCAGCAGCACAGACAGCGCGCCGTTGATCGGCGCTTCGCTGTCTTGCAGAATCAGATAGGTTTCGCAGGCTTGGGTGATCATCAGCCAGGACTGGGTCACCATGCTTTTGAGACGCAGATTGCTGGGCTGCCAGCGGGACGACTCGACGCGCAGCTGGCTGCGCATGCCATTCAGCGATTGGGTGTTACGCACCAGCGCGTGCCAGTGAGCATCCAGATCCTCTTTCGATGCGCCGGACACGCAACGTTGCAACAGCTGGAACTGATCCAACAGCAGCGCTTTCATCGCTCGATCGATATCTTGTTTAATAGATCGCGGAGAGAACAGCAGATCCGCCAGGATGGCGCACATGATGCCGAGCACGATCTCGCTGCACCGTTCGACGGCGAACTGCGGCGCCTGAAGCGGCGTGCTCTGCGTCGTCACGACGATAATCAGCGCGGTGTAGCCCGCCAGCCCAAAAGCGTAGGAGTTTTCCACCCGCACCAGCGAGGAAATCCACACGCAGGCGCCCGCCCACAGGCAGCTCAGCATCAGCATCACGACCGGCGCCCGCGCCGTACTGACAATAATGACCAGCGCCCCAATACAACCGATAAACGTTCCCAGAATACGCAGCAGCCCACGATAGCGAATGGCGCCCGAAAACGGCTCCCCGCCAGCGGCGAAAGCGGGCCCGGCGGCCACGATCGCGGCGGTCAGCACCGCCCAGCGCGGGGTTTCCAGTTGCATATAGAAACCGAGCATGAGCGAGAGCAGGATCGCAAAACTCAGCTTGAAGGCAAATCGTAGCCGGATGAATCCGGGAAAATTGAACATGACGGTGCCTTACCCGAACTCGCGCAGCCGGTGCATCAGTTTCAACATCGGCGACATTGATTTCGTATGCTCCGTTTTTTCCCCTGTGACCACGACCGTCGCGGTGGTGCCTGCCGGGTAAAGATTACCCATTTGCTGGTCCAGCCGAATTTTTACCGGCACCCGCTGCGCCAACCGGACCCACTCCAGATTGGAGTCGACCGTCGCCAAACCGCTGCTGTCAGTGGTGATATTGCTGTTGGTGACCGCCGACGCCACGCTATCCACCGTGCCGTACAAAATTCGGTTGCTGCCGAGCGGCGTGATTTCCACCCGCAAGCCAGGACGAACGCCGCCGAGCTTAGTCTCTTCCATGTACGCCCACAGGTAATAGGAATCTTTTTTCACGAGCGCGACCACGGTCGCGCCGCGCGTGATGAATTCACCGACCTGCAAATTCAGGTTGGTCACCCAGCCATCCGACGGCGCGCGGACCACAGTGCGATCCAGATCGAGCCGGGCCAGTTCGAGCGCGGCCTGCGCCTGCGCCAGCTGATGCTGCGTTGTCTCCAGGGTATTGCCGTACTGTTCGATCTCTTCCCGCGACAGCGCCTGCGTCCCGAGCTTCTGACGGCGGCCCGCTTCCCGTTTTTTCTCAACCACCAGCGATTGGTAGTAGTCGACATTCGCCTGCGCTTCAGCCAGCGCCTGCTGATAGCGAGGCCTGTCGACTTCAAACAGGATGTCGCCCTTATTCACCTGTTGGTTATCGTGGACGTTGACGGCGGTCAGCAGTCCGCTGACATCGGGCGCGATAGCGACGATATCGGCGGTGAATCGCGCGTCTCGGGTCCAGGGCGATTCGGTGTAGAAAGCCCATACGCGCACGATCGCCACCAGTGCCAATAAGACCAGGGCGAGCGTGATCGCGATACGAGCAAATTTTTTCAGATAAATTGTCAGCGCGGATGTATTCACAACGACCTCAAAGACCGAAACGGAACAGCAGATAAAACAGACAGCAGAACAGCGCGGTGTTGAACAGCGCGGGATGCCAAACAACATCATAGATCCCGGTCGGCTGTAGCAGACGGATACAGATATAAAACAGCGCCAGCGATACCAGCAGGACAAAAAATACCGGCGGGAACGAGAGGCCGAACAGGACCATGACCGGAAGCGAATTCATCTTTTTCTTATCTCTCTCACTCTAATGCGCAATACACCCTGTAAGCAGCATAGCAAATAACCCAAAAAAACCTCCGCCCGCAGTCATTGACTGCAAGCGGGGGAAGACACAGCAAGACTGATAACAATAATGAAGAACATACGTAACGAATGATCGGTATGATGAAGCGCTTACTTTTTCATTCATAGAGGTAACAAAGACAGAAGCACTGCGAGGGGAACACCGCGCTTCCTGTTTAGACACACTTCATTATGGATGTTTATTATGACCTTATCTACCCAGTGTGATCTAAATCACTTTTAAGCCAGGCTTAATAATGGAACGACTAAAAAGCATGACCATCTTCGCCAAAGTGGTGGAGTTCGGTTCATTTACCTCCGCCGCGCGGCAGCTGAAAATGAGCGTCTCCGCCGTCAGTCAAACGGTGACCAAGCTGGAAAATGCGTTGCAGGTGAAGCTGCTAAACCGCAGTACGCGCAGCATCGGGCTGACCGAGGCCGGAAAAATCTATTACCACGGCTGCCGTCGCATGTTGGTCGAAGCGCATGAAGTCCACGATCAGCTGTATGCGTTTACCAACACGCCGATCGGCACGCTGCGTATCGGCAGCACCTCCACCATGGCTCAGAACGTACTGGCGACGATGACGGCGGAAATGTTGAAAGAGTATCCGGGGCTGTCCGTCAATCTGGTCAGCGGCATCCCCGCGCCGGACCTGATCGCCGACGGTCTGGATATCGTGATTCGCGTGGGAGCGCTGCAGGACTCGAGCCTGTTTTCCACCCGTCTGGGGTCGATGCCGATGGTGGTTTGCGCCGCCAAAAGCTACCTGTCGCAGAACGGCGCGCCGGAGAAACTGTCCGACATCGATAACTTTTCCTGGTTGGAATACAGCGTGCGGCCTGATAGCGAATTTGACCTGATCTCGCCGGAGGGATTAACGACGCGGCTGAAGCCGCAGGGGCGGTTCGCCACCAATGATTCCCAGACGCTGATCCGCTGGCTCAAGCACGGCGCGGGGATTTCATATGTGCCGCTAATGTGGGTCTTTGAGGAGATTAAGCGCGGTGAAGTTGAAATTCTGTTTGCCCACTACCATTCCGATCCGCGTCCGGTCTATGCCTTATATACGCGCAAAGACCATCTGCCGCTAAAGGTGCAGGTGTGCATTAATTATCTGATGGAGTACTTCAAAAAGGTGGCGCTGACCTATCAAGGGTATCGCCAGGAGAATCCTCCGCCGTCGGCGCCTGATAGCACGTCACGACGACGGAGAAGATCGGTGGGAATTAAGCCGTACCGCCCACCGTCAGGCTGTCCAGTTTCAACGTGGGCTGACCGACGCCGACCGGCAGACTCTGGCCTTCTTTACCGCAGACCCCGACGCCCATATCCAGCGACAGATCGTTGCCCACCATCGAGATTTGCTGCATGGCTTCAATACCTGAGCCAATCAGCGTCGCGCCTTTGACCGGCTTGGTGATGCGGCCTTTTTCGATCAGATAGGCTTCCGACGTGGAGAACACAAATTTGCCGGAGGTGATATCCACCTGACCGCCGCCGAAGTTCGGCGCATACAGGCCGTAGTCGACGCTGGCGATGATCTCTTCCGGCGTCGACTTCCCGTCCAGCATGTAGGTATTGGTCATACGCGGCATCGGCAGATGCGCATAGGACTCACGGCGACCGTTGCCGGTCGGCGCGACGCCCATCAGGCGCGCGTTGAGCTTGTCCTGCATGTAACCCTTTAACACGCCGTTCTCGATCAGCACGTTGTACTGACCCGGTACGCCTTCATCGTCCATCGCCAGTGAGCCGCGACGACCTTCCATCGTCCCATCGTCCACCACAGTACACAGCTCTGAGGCCACCAGATTGCCGACCTGACCGCTGAACACGGAGGTTCCTCGACGGTTGAAGTCGCCTTCCAGACCGTGACCGACCGCTTCGTGCAGCAGCACGCCCGGCCAGCCGGCACCCAGCACGACAGGCATTGAACCCGCGGGCGCCGCCACCGCGGAGATATTAATCAGCGCCATACGAACGGCTTCTTTCGCCCAAGCTTCCGCTCGCGCTTCGCCTTCCACCAACTGCCAGAAGTAGTCGTAACCGGTACGCGCGCCGCCGCCGCTTGAGCCACGTTCACGCTTGCCGTCCTGTTCCACCAGCACGCTGACGGACAAACGCACCAGCGGGCGAATATCCGCGGCCAGCGTGCCATCCGTGGCCGCCACCAGCACCAGCTCATACACGCCGGTCAGGCTGGCGCTGACTTCCTGCACGCGGACATCTTCCGCGCGGGCCGTCGCATCCACACGCTGCAACAGAGCGATTTTCTCTTCCCGAGTCAGGCTATCCAAAGGATTTTGGCTTGGATACAGCGCGCGATGCGCCGACTCGCCCAATGCATGCACAGCGCCGTTACCCTGCTCTCTTACGATGCTGCGGGCCGCCTGCGCGCTCTGTTGCAACGCATTCAACGTGATTTGGTCGGCATAGGCGAAACCGGTTTTCTCGCCGCTAACGGCCCGGATCCCGACGCCCTGATCGATGTGGTAGGAACCGTCTTTGATGATACGATCTTCCAATACCCAGGACTCATGGTAGCTGGATTGGAAATAGAGATCGGCATAGTCCAGACGACGCTCATTCAGCGTCTCCAGAATCGTATTTAAATCGTTCAGGCTCAGCTTGTTGGCTGTGAGTAATTGCTCACTGACTAACGTCAGACTCATAGAATGTCACTCTTCATGTCAAGGTAATCAGATAAACATGCCGCCCTTACTGGCCGGATGTCGCCGCGCGGGCTTTCTGCTTTTCGCGCAGAACTTCCTGAATCTTCGGTTGATCCACACTACCGGAAATGTGGTAACGAATCAGGGAAAATTTATTCCACAACGGCGCCAACACTTTGCTGGCGGCGAACACCGCCGCGCCAACGACCGGATTCACCACAAAAGCCGCCGCCACCCCGACCGTACCGGAAAGCTCCGGCGCGATCGTGGCTTCCATGTTGATCTGCCGTTTCACCAGATCGACATCGCCGCTCATGGCGATGTCCGCCTCCAGTCCATCGACCAGCAGATTGTCCGTATGCAGCACGCCGGACTTAATCCAGGCCGAGCTGCGGATACTGTCGAAGTAGAAGCCTTTGTTAAAGGTATCGCTGAAATCGAACTGCAATTTGCGCAGCAGCGCATCGAAGCTGATCAAGCGCAGCAGCTGCCCGGCCGACCCGCTGCTCGCGCTGGTGATTTCCCCTTTGCCCAGGCGGGTCTGCAAAATGCCGCTCAGCGTGGGCAGGTCCGGAGACCACGGTTCGCCACGCCAGTAGAGGTCATAATCGATGTTGAAGGACTCACCCCGCAGCGGCGTGGAAATACCCAGCCACTCGGCGCTTTCCGTCAGGCTATCGCCCGACAGCACGCCTTTCAGCGAGGTGCGGCTTCCGCCCTCAGCCTGTTGCCAGGTGCCGTTGAGGGTCAAACGCGCCTTGCCGTCATCCACCAGCCCGCCACGAATCGAAATCTTGTTTCTCTCCGGTACGACTAACGCCTGAATCCGGCCCAGATTCTGTCCCATCGCCCAACATTCGTTGCAGTTCACCTGTAACGTCGGCCATCCGGCAAAGGTTTCATTGGTGAGGGTAAAGGGCGCTGCGGCTTTGCCCGACGTCGAAGGAGACGCGCTCCCGGACCATTGAGGATTGTAGTAAAGATAGCGAATGTCGCTTCGCCATACGCCGGTACGCGGGATCTCCAGGCGTCCGTCGATCTCGCGGCCGCGCGCCGTCACCGCTGTGCCGCCCGCCGTGGGATACGCGCTCAACGCCAGATCGCGCCACTGCTGGCCCGCCAGCGTCAACTGCGGCGTCGTCACGGTGATACGCTCTGGCAACGAGAATCCACTCCCCCCCGATCCCATCGCGGACTTCGCACCGGACAGCAGGCCCAGCCAGCGTTCGCCGTCAAGCGCTGGCAGATGTAGCGTGACGCCGTCTTCGCCGGTCAACGCAGGGGCATTCTTACCGCCGTCCTGCCAGACCGCCTGAGCCAGGACCACCGAGTGTCTTTTCAGCAACCAGCGACTGTTGAATCGCTGACTTTTGGCGAGCACGCCTGAACGGTAAAGCCGCGCAGGTCGCCTTTGGCGTTCAGCTGTACCGGCAGCGCCTTGCCCGCCGCCTTGTTAAGCGGTGAAGGTAAGTGACTGCTTACTTCTTTTAGGTCGGCCTGTGCGCTCACGTCATAGGTTGCGCCGCCCTTGTGCGGCAACGTGACGCCCACCTGGGTTTTCCAGGACGCGTTGCCGCCCAGCGCGCTCACGACGTCAGCAGGCAAACCGGGTAGCCGAGCCGGCTGTACGTTCCCATGCAGGTCCACGTTAATCTTGAATGCGTTTGCCTGCTCTTCCGTGGTGAAACTGGCGGTCAGCGGTTGCCCGAACACGGTGGCCTGCAACGGTTCACTCTTCAAATTGCCATTGTCGTAGCTAAAGCGGCCGGTGAGCTGGCGCAGCGTGGCGCCCAGCGGTTTGATGAGCAGGCTGTTGTTGTTCATCGTCACCTCGCCGCTCGCCCGTACCAGCTTACCGTTCAGCGGGATGGACAGATGCAGTGTGCTGGCCACGTTGCCGCCGACCTGTAACTGCTGGAGCGCGGTCCCCAATGTGGATTTCAGCGGCGTCTGCATGAAGTAATCACTCACATCTTTGCCGCTGCCGCTCAGGTCGCCGTCGATGAGCAACAGCTCCTGCTGATAGTTGGGGATCGCGGCGTTTATGTTGCGGCCTTCGACGTTGCCGAGCCGCGCCAGCGGCGCATTCATCCACAGACCGTTATTCAGGAAGTTCAGAGTGATATTGTCACTGTTTAGCGCAGGCCAGCCGGGTTGGAAACCGAATTTGGCGTTTTTCAGCGGCACCCATACCTGAAATTGTCCGTCATGATGCGTAAAGGGGAAGTTCGAGGGGTTCCCCGCAAAAATCAGGGTGCCGTTGTCTACCGAGCCCCCCTGCACCGCCTGGCTGAGGTAATTGACCAGACTTTTTCCCATAAAGTGTTCGGGATAGTAGCGCCATGCCTCCGCGCCATCGCTTAAACGCAGCCCGGCGAGAATATTTAACTGCGGCTCGCCCTTGGCGGGATGGTGGTAGTCAAAATCGCCGTTGACCCACAGCGATTTGGCCTGCACGTCCAAGCCTTTCGACCACAGCGACCAGCCTTGATCGTCGCTTCGCCAGTGCAGGTTCCCTTCCACTTTCTCCATTTCCAGCGGCGCGCGGAACATGCCCGGATAGGGCAACGTGCTCTGATGCAACTGAAGATGCACCTCACCGCTTCCCACGCTCCCGCTGACCGTGCCGGAAAAGTGGTCAACGCCCGGCAGCATCTGCCAGGGCTGCCAGCTGACATCCTGCCAACCGACCTGAAAGCGGCTGTCCTGCGGCGTCGCCAGCGGAATATCCAGCGCCAGCGTCGTCAACTGGCCCTTCGGCTGCAACGCCTGCCAGCGTGTTTTCAGCTCAGGCATGGCGGAAGAGAGCAAGGGCAGCAGCGGCGTAAAGCGCTCCAGCGCCAGATTGCCGCTGCGCACGCGCAGTTCGCCCTGTAACGCTTCGCCCTCAACCGGCTTATCGGCCGGCAACCACAGCGCAGAGATCGCCGCCTGTGGCCAGGCCTGCCCGTCCGTCGCGACCTTCAACGCCGGGATAGTCAGCTGCCAGCCGTTATCCTGCCGGTTGGCCTGCAACATCATGTTGTCGACGCTGATGCGGTGGGTCTCTTTGCCATCGCGCCAGCCCGCCGTGCCTTCATTGAGCAGAATATCGCCCCCGGCGATCTCGCCGTTACGCACATGCAGCCAGGTCGCCAGACTGAAGTCCGCGTTCTCCAGACCGGTGTTGTTGCGCAACCAGCGGCTCAGCCAGGGCTTCATATCGATATCATCGGCTTGCAGATAGAGGGTGCCGTCATTCAGCCATCCCTGATCATCCTGCAAGTCCATGCGCATTTGCACGACGCCGTGCTGTCCGTTAAAACTCGACAAGCTGATTTGGCCTTCGGCGCGATGGCGGTTGTGGCCGTTCAGCCAGGTCAGTTGGGGAATAAACAGTTCGGCGCGCGGGCCGGAGGGCGTCAGAAAGGTAATGTGGCTGTCGCGCAGATCAAAGTGGTCGAGCTGACGCAGAAACAGGTCGGTCACCTGGTTCGCCTGCCAACCGCTGTCGTTGTTTTTTTGCGAAAATTGCAGGGGATGTTTGATGTCCAGCCGCATCTGATAGAAGGTGAGATCGCGGAACTGCCAGCGCAGGTGAAGCAACGATTGCCATACATCCAGCGCCAGCGTGACGCGTTCCGACTGCCAGTCGGCATCCGGATGCTGAATGCGGATGTGGTTAATTTCCAGCGTAGGGCCGAACGGCTCCCAAGTGCCGTTAAGGCCGGCAACCTCTATCGGAATCCCGGAAACAGACTGCGCCCAGGCCACCAAGCGTGGCCTGAATTCGTCCAGATGCGGCATGACGAGCCTCAGCCCACTGACCGCCAGCGCAACCAGTACAATAAGGGTGGCTCCCGTCGCAAGTACTATTCCGGGCAGTCGCCTCACGCATGTCTCCTTGTTTTTTGTCACCGGCTGCAGAGCGGGCGGAAGCGCCATATCCACATCACATCGACTATCCGTTTTCTACTATCGCTTGCCGCCGGCATCCACACGCCGTCTGTATTACATCATCACCACGTCGAACTGCTCCTGACTGTACAGGGGTTCGATCTGGACTTTGACCTGTTTTGCGACAAACACTTCCACCTCGGCCAGCGCATGGGACTCTTCGCCTTTCAGCGCTTCGCCGACGCGCGGCGAGGCATAAACCAGGAAGCGGTCTGAATCGTAGGCGTGATGAACGCGCACAATTTCGCGCAGGATTTCGTAGCAGACGGTCTCAACCGTTTTCACCGTACCGCGACCATGGCAGGTAGGACAGCCGCTGCACAATACGTGCTCAATACTCTCACGGGTACGTTTACGGGTCATCTCCACTAATCCTAGTTGAGAGAAGCCGCTAATACTGGTTTTTACCCGATCTTTACTGAGCGCCTGCTCCAGCGAATGCAGCACGCGCCGACGGTGGTCTTCGTTGCTCATATCGATGAAGTCGATGATGATGATGCCGCCCAGATTACGCAGTCGCAGCTGGCGGGCAATCGCCTGCGTCGCTTCGATATTGGTATTGAAGATGGTTTCGTCCAGATTGCGATGCCCGACGAAAGCGCCGGTGTTGATATCAATCGTGGTCATCGCCTCGGTCTGATCGATGATCAGATAGCCGCCCGACTTCAGTTCCACCTTGCGATCCAGCGCGCGCTGTATTTCGTTTTCCACGTCGTACAGATCGAAAATCGGCTGTTTACCCGCATGAAGCTCCAGTTTGCTGGCCATCTCGGGAATGTATTCCGAGGTGAATTCTACCAGCGAATCAAAGGTCAGCTTGGAGTCGACGCGAATGCGATCCAGCTCCGCGCCGGCGAAATCCCTCAGGATACGCTGGGCCAACGCCAGTTCGCCATACAGCTGGCAGCGGGTTTTATTGCGTTTCTTACGCTCCATCACCTTGCCCCACAGGCGCTTCAGGAACGCCGCATCTTCCGTCAGCTCCTGTTCGCCCACGCCTTCAGCGGCGGTACGAATAATGAAGCCGCCCTGTTCATCGCAGTAGGCGGACACGATATGCTTGAGTCGCTCGCGCTCGGTTTCGCTTTCGATACGCTGGGAGACACCGACATGCGAGGCGCCCGGCATAAATACCAGATAGCGCGAAGGCAGCGTGATATCCGTCGTCAGGCGCGCGCCTTTGGTGCCCAAGGGGTCTTTGACCACCTGCACCATGAGATCCTGCCCCTGACGCACCAGCTCAGCGATGTCGCGAACGTGGAAATTTTTCTGTTCATCGCCCGCCACGCATTCGGTGTGCGGCATGATATCGGAAGCGTGCAGAAAAGCGGCCTTATCCAGACCAATATCGACAAACGCCGCCTGCATGCCGGGCAGCACGCGGCTGACCCGCCCTTTATAGATGTTGCCGACGATGCCGCGCTTGGCTTCACGCTCGATGTGAATTTCCTGCATCGTGCCGTTATCAATGTAAGCGACGCGCGTTTCTGACGGTGTAATGTTTACCAGTAACTCAGCTGTCATGGGTTCCTCTTGCTGTACGCAGTTCGGCAAATCGGCTGAACAAGTCAAGGGTTTCCACCAGCGGCAGTCCCACAACGGCGTGGTAACTCCCGGCGATGGATTTCACGAAGCACCCGCCTTTGCCCTGGATACCATAGGCGCCGGCTTTATCCATGGGTTCACCGCTGGCAATATAGCTAACGATATCCTGTTCTGAGAGCCGCCGAAAAACCACTTCGGTGACCACACGTTGACTTAATGTTTTCTCTTTATCGGCCAGTGCGATGGCCGTCATCACCTGATGCCGACGGCCGGACAACGCCCGCAGCATCTCGGCGGCATGCGCCTCATCGCGCGGTTTTTCCAGCACGTCGCCTTCCAGCACCACGATGGTGTCCGCACCGAGCACAGGAAGATCTTCCGGCGCCACGGCCACACCGGCCGCCGCTTTATCCTGCGCCAGACGGCTCACGTAATGCTCCGGCGTTTCGTCAGGCCGTCTCTGCTCTTCCACTTCAGCCGTCAGCGTCACGAACGGGATCTCCAGCATCCCCAGAAGGGTCTTACGCCGGGGAGACGTTGACGCCAAATACAGTGCTGTCATGCACGACCTCTATTGTACGGTGAACTGACGACGGATTTTCCGCATCAGTAGAAACAGCCACGGCCACAGCGCGCCATCAACCACGCAGTTCCACAGCACTTCCGGGCGGAACGCCACATCGTGAACCAGAAACTCGGCCCAGAAGATCAACAGATCCAGCAACAGCGACAGCAGCATCACGATTAGCGCCTGCTGCCACAGCGCCATATTGCGGAAGAGCTGGAAGCGAAACGCCACCAGATAGGCCACGATGCTTAGCCCCAGTGCGCGCACGCCCAGCGTCGCGCCGAGAATCAAATCGGTGATGATCCCCAGAATGAAGCCGGTTCCTACATTCACCCGGTGCGGCAGCGCCATCACCCAGTAAATCAGCAGCAACGTCAGCCAGGAGGGACGGAACATATAGATCTCATCCGGCCACGGCATAATTTGCAGCACCAGCGCTATCAGGAACGACAGCCAGATAATCCAGTTGCCGTTGCGACGATAACGGTTCATTGCTCGCCTCCCGGCGCACGACCGCCCGCGGGGGCGCTGTCCGTCGAAGGAGCGGCATTTGCCGGGGGCGCTGGCGGTCCCATCGAGTCAGGCGACGGCAGCACATGCGGCATCATCTGCATCAGGCGCTCGTTCGCCACCCGTTGCACTTCCTGAGGTGAGATTGCCGCGTGGGCGTCGTTATCCCCTCCCCACAATAGGAGAAGATAGCGCAAACGCTGCAGTCCCGCCGTGGGATGCGCCTGAATGACAGTATAGGCACGCTGAGTGTCGACTTTTACCGAAGAAATGACGCCCACGGGATAGCCTTCGGGGAAGCGTCCCCCCAGACCAGACGTGACCAGCACATCTCCGACGCGAATATCGGTATTGTTCGGCAAGTGCTCCAGCTGCAAATCTTCCGTGCAACCGTTACCTGCGGCAATCACGCGGATGTCGTTACGCAGCACCTGAATCGGCAGCGCATGCGAGGCATCGCAAATCAGCAGTACGCGGCTGGTCAGTTGCCCAACGGCGATCACCTGTCCGACGACGCCTTTATCGCTGATGACCGGCTGGCCTTCATACACGCCGTTGACGGCGCCTTTGTCGATCACCACCTGATCGCTATAGGGGTCAATCCCGGCGGAAAGAACCTGCGTCACCATCTTGTGTTCGTCCTGACGCAGCGGGGAGCCCAGCAGTTCGCGCAGCCGCGCGTTCTCCTGCTTGAGCTGTCCTTGCAGCAACAGGTCGCTGTTCTTCAACAGCAGTTCCTGACGCAGCGCCGTATTCTCGCGCTCCAGCTGCTCCCGGGAGGTCAGCTTGGCCGACACGTTGTCCAACGCCGCGCGCGGGCCGTTCGCCAGAAAATAGAACGGGCTGACGGCGGTATCCATATAGGTGCGGATTTTGACAAACGTACCGAGCCGGCTGTCAGCAACAATGATGACAATCGCGGTGATGACGGTAAGAAAAAGTCGCAGTTGCAGGGAGGGTCCCCTGCTAAAAATCGGCTTCATAAAATGGCGTATTCCTCGACAAAGAAAAAGGGGGCCACCAGACGGGATGAACTCAAAAAACCTTCATCCATACGGTTTCCCCCTTCTTTATTTCTGGCAGGCCGGATTATTCTTCGCTGAACAAATCGCCGCCATGCATGTCGATCATTTCCAACGCTTTACCACCGCCACGCGCAACGCAGGTCAGCGGATCTTCAGCGACAACCACAGGAATGCCGGTTTCTTCCATCAGCAGACGATCCAGGTTGCGCAGCAGTGCGCCACCGCCGGTCAGCACCATGCCGCGTTCAGAAATGTCGGACGCCAACTCTGGCGGACACTGTTCCAGCGCGACCATGACCGCACTGACGATACCGGTCAGCGGCTCCTGCAGAGCTTCAAGGATTTCGTTAGAGTTCAGCGTGAAACCACGCGGCACGCCTTCAGCCAGATTACGACCACGCACTTCGATTTCACGGACTTCATCGCCCGGGTAGGCGGAGCCGATTTCGTGCTTGATGCGTTCCGCCGTCGCTTCGCCGATCAGCGAGCCGTAGTTGCGGCGAACGTAATTAATAATTGCTTCGTCGAAGCGGTCGCCGCCGATGCGGACTGAAGAGGAGTAGACCACGCCATTCAGGGAGATCACCGCCACTTCCGTTGTACCGCCGCCGATATCCACCACCATGGAGCCGGTGGCTTCAGACACCGGCAGTCCCGCGCCGATAGCCGCCGCCATAGGCTCTTCGATCAGGAACACTTCGCGCGCGCCCGCACCCTGTGCGGATTCACGGATGGCGCGACGCTCAACCTGGGTCGCTCCGACGGGAACGCAGACCAACACGCGCGGGCTGGGGCGCATGAAGCTGTTGCTATGCACCTGTTTGATGAAGTGCTGCAGCATTTTCTCAGTCACGAAGAAATCGGCAATCACCCCATCCTTCATCGGACGGATAGCCGCGATATTGCCCGGCGTACGACCCAACATCTGTTTGGCGTCATGGCCTACTGCGGCAACACTTTTCGGAGAACCGGCGCGGTCCTGGCGAATCGCCACCACGGAAGGTTCGTTCAGTACAATGCCCTGTCCTTTTACATAAATCAGGGTATTGGCGGTACCCAGGTCGATGGACAAGTCGTTGGAAAACATGCCACGAAATTTCTTAAACATAACTAAAGGATAATCCTGCAAGCTGGGGGCGGAAATAAATAAAATCCGCCTACTTTACCAACCACACGCAGCAGCGACAAGGCGCGAACAGGCTCTGCTACGGTGAAAAAGACGTATGTCGCACAAATTTGGGTTAGGCATGTCACTCATGGAGGGGGGTACCCTCAGGCGGCATCTAGACTGGCCGCGCACAATCCCGAAAATTTGCGCCGACAACGGACATAAAATCTAACATTTTCGCGGTGATATCAGCAGTAACGACATGCTCTCCACGGCGCGCTCATTCTACGCTAAATCGGGCCGGACATTCACATTAAACGTGGAACTGCTGTGAATATTTTTTCAGCGTATTCCCAGCGGGTGCCGAGTTGGCAAACAATGCGCCCTGACCGCCACGAACGCCCTTATCCAATAACGTCAGCCACTCTTCCCGAGTACGAACACTGACGGCGCAAACGCGCGTCTTTGTCCCCACACAGGCTTCGGTCAGACTGTGGATAAAAAGTTGATTCTCTGGATGCTGATCGACGCCGCGCACCAGTCCCGGATGCAGCTTAATCACTTCGACTGGGAGCGACTTGATATAGGCGCTGCTCACCAGCGTCAGACCGGCCTGCGCCACCACCAGTCGACAACCCAATCCGGTCAGCTCGGCAATCACCGGGCGAAGACGTCCGAGGTACTGACAGACGTCGGCCTCAGCCAGTTCCAGCAGCAAACGGCGACGCTGCTCCGGAGTATTCTGTTGCAGCGTTTCGCACAGCCAGCGCAAGAATGAAGGTTGCAACAAGGAATCCACGGTGATGGGGATCGCCAGCGTGACGTCGGCATCATCCGCTAGCAGCGCCAGCGTACGGGTGACCAACAGCCGTTCATAGCTGGCGGTGAGGCCGAGCTGACGCACCAGCGGCATATATTCCGCCTCCAGCAGTTCCTGCGTGCCGTCATCGATACGGCTGCTGAGCTCGTAGTGATGCACCCAACCTTCGCAGGTTATCGCCGGTTTTTGGTAGAGACGCGGGCCGCCGCGGGACAGCGTCTCTTCCAGTAGCGTCCGCCACTTTACGCTCCCTCGCCCTTTTTCCGGCACTCGACGATCGAAGACGCACCAGCCGCTGCCGCCTTGCAATACCGCATGGCGAGTGGCGTCCTCCACGTTTTCGATAACCTGATCCACTCGCTGACCGCTACGGTAGGCACAGATGCCGATATGTAAAATATCGTCTTTATCGATGCAAGACGGCGCGGGCAGGCGTTCAGCGTCCCGCACCATCTGTGCGGCGATGCCGTCCGCTTCTTTTAACGTACGATGCGGCAGCAGCACGGCGAGGTCGCTCTGGTGATAGCGGGCCAACAGTGCGGCCGGATAGCGCCGAACGAACAACGCGAGCTGATTAATCAGCGCCGCGCAGTACTCCGCCAGCGAACTGTCATAACCGTGAGTGCCTTGCAGGGTCTCGAAATCCGGCAGTCGGACCATCATCACCACGCCGTGCGTGCCGACGGACTCCGGATCCTCCAGCTGCGTCGCCAGTTGATTATCGAAGAAAAACCGGTTATTCAAACCGGTCTCCGCGTCCTGTGCGGCAAAGGCGCGGATTAGCGTATCCACCCGTCCCTTGGCTTCCCGGGCCTCCATTAAATCGCCCAACAACTTGTCGAGCGCGCCGCTGGCGCTGACCGGCCATTCGCGGCCGGAGCCGTGCGGCACCACTTCGCTGTCGCCGTAGAGAATACGCTGCGCGCGCTCTTCAAGCCGCTCCTGCCCTGCCATCTGCCGCCGCAGCCAGCGCACGGCATAAAAGATGGCGACCGACATCACCAGCATCACCACCATAACGGACAGAAACGAGAACAGATAACGCGGGGAGCCCATCAGCGGATCGACGTAGATTATTTTCAGCGAGATATTGGGATGCTGCATGAGCGACATTTGCGCCCGGCGATACATAATCGTCCGGTCATCGGGCTTGTCTTCCGGCAGGCTGACGACATCGCTGCTGTCCAACCCCTGCTGGATTTCCAGCTCGACAATCCCCAGGCTCCTCATCACCGGCGGCAGCCATGCGATGATCTCGCTGGGCGAGTTCAACAGCAGCGCCTGATCGACGCTGGTCGCCACCGCTTTAAGTTGATGCTCCATGCGTTTCTGACCGTAGTAAACGAAGCTGGAGATGCTGCTGACGAACATCAGTACGATGGCCAATAGGGTCAGCGTCGTCATCAGCATCGAAAGTTTGGTGGTCAATCTCATCCTTGGGTCTTTCACTCCTACGGCTATAACCGGATTAATGCGGCACCGGGACAGGCGCCTGTCCCTTGCGGTTTATCAGTGCATGTCATGTCTATTACCAATATAGTCATTACCTGATTTCCCTCTACCTATTTGTTCGCTCCCCAAAAGGAGGTAATGCTATGCAGGCTCTGATTCTCGAACAGCACCAGGGTAAAACGGTGTCTGAAGTCCGTACCATCGACCCGACGCAACTGCCGGAAGGGAACGTGACTGTCGATGTATCCTGGTCGAGCATCAACTATAAAGATGCACTGGCTATCACAGGCCAAGGCAAAATCATCCGCCAGTTTCCGATGGTGCCCGGCATTGACTTCGCGGGCACCGTGCTCAACAGCGACGATGCCGCCTTCGCCGTCGGTCAGCCTGTCATTCTGACCGGCTGGGGCGTTGGCGAAAATCATTGGGGCGGACTGGCGCAGTCGGCTCGAGTGAATAGCGACTGGCTGGTTGCGCTGCCCGAAGGACTTTCGGCACGTCAGGCCATGATCATAGGCACCGCAGGATTTACCGCCATGCTGTGCGTCATGGCATTGGAAGATGGCGGCGTCACGCCTGCGGACGGCGAGATTATCGTCACCGGCGCCAGCGGCGGCGTGGGCAGCACCGCGATAGCCCTGCTCCACGCGCTGGGGTATCAGGTGTCCGCACTGAGCGGTCGAGCGGAAAACGCCGATTATCTGCGGCAGTTGGGCGCAGAGCAGGTGCTTGACCGACAGGAATTCACCGCCGCGCCGCGTCCGCTGGAGAAGCAGCGTTGGGCCGGCGCTATCGATACCGTGGGCGATAACGTGCTGGCGACGCTGCTCGCGCAGATGAATTACGGCGCGACGGTCGCCGCCTGCGGTCTGGCTGGCGGTATCGCGCTGCCAACCACCGTCATGCCGTTCATTCTGCGCAACGTACGGTTACAGGGGGTGGACTCTGTCATGGCGCCGCCGCCGCGCCGTCAAGAAGCCTGGAAACGGTTGGCCGAACTGCTGCCCGCGTCATTCTATGAACAGATCGCCAAAGAGATCTCATTGGCAGAGGTTCCCGCCGCCGCGGCCGATCTCATCGCTAACCGCGTAACCGGTCGGACACTGGTGAAACTGCGTTAAATTCGCCCGAAGCCCCTTCTCTGCAGACCACCCTATCCCGGGTGGTCTTTGCTTATAGCGCGCAGACCCCGAAAAAATTTTCTTGTTAACGCCGAATCTCTGCGCGGCAGAATCATCTATACATTAAGAACCGCGTTATTGGGAGCGTGCGACCTATCCTTGTGACGCGGAGCCGTGGGAAACGGCTTAGAAACATTGGGGAGGACCCGTTTACTCACGGCGCTCGCCTCGTTTTACTCACACACGACGTTCCAACACCCGCGGAGATGGATCTCAGTCATCATGCGGCACACGTTCTGTGCGCCGCGCGTCAAGTCACTACACTGGCATAAAGGCGGAAGACCATGAAAAAAAATCGCACGCCGACCGAAGCTGATGTCACACCGGAAACCCTATTCCACCAGCGCCGCCGGCTACTGAAATTTCTGGGCATCACGACCGCAAGCCTCTCGTTGCCGATGTCCGCGCAGGCAGACCTGCTGTCCTGGATCAAAGGTGACCAACGGCCCAAGGCGTCTCCCGGCAAGCCGCTCACCTTCAATCAGCCGCCGGACTGGCGCTTGAATCTGCCGTTGACGCCGGAAGACAAAGTCACCGGATACAACAACTTTTACGAGTTCGGACTGGATAAAGCGGACCCGGCGGCCAACGCGGGCGGCCTGAAAACAGAAGGTTGGAAAATCGAGATCGACGGCGAAGTCGCCAAACCCATCACGCTGGATATGGATGATATTCTCAGGCGCTTCACGCTGGAAGAGCGCATTTATCGCTTCCGCTGCGTCGAAGCCTGGTCGATGGTCGTCCCGTGGATTGGTTTCCCTCTCTCCCAACTGATCGCCTTCGCCAATCCGACCGGCAACGCACGCTATGTCGCTTTTCAGACGCTCTACGATCCCGAACAGATGCCAGGGCAGAAGGACAGCTTTATCGGCGGGGGGTTGAACTACCCCTACGTCGAAGGGCTGCGGATGGATGAGGCGATGAATCCGCTGACGTTGATCGCCGTCGGCGTTTACGGCAAAACGCTGCCGCCGCAGAACGGCGCGCCGCTGAGGCTGATGGCGCCGTGGAAGTACGGCTTCAAAAACATCAAATCCATTGTGAAAATCCGTTTTACTCACGATCGTCCCCCCTCCACCTGGAACTTATCGGCGCCGAACGAGTACGGTTTTTACGCTAACGTGAATCCGCACGTCGACCACCCGCGCTGGTCACAGGCGACGGAACGTGTGATCGGCGCGGGCGGTATTCTCGATGTACAGCGGCAACCGACCCTGCTATTCAATGGATATGCCGACCAGGTGGCCTCGCTGTACCGAGGTCTGGATTTGCGGGCGAACTTCTGAATGATACGAGCACGATCGTGCCCAACACGTGGAGTCAGCGTCGAATGCGTTTGAAACCCCAACATCTGTTTTGGATCAAAGTGCTGATTCATCTGGCGGGAATTTTGCCGTTACTGTGGCTGTTTCTGACCGTAAGTCAGGGATGGCTGAGCGCCGATCCGGCGAAGGATATCCAGCATTTTACCGGCAGAACCGCGCTGAAATGGCTCTTGGCCACACTGGCGATAGCGCCGCTGGCCCGCTACGGCAAACAGCCGCTGCTGATGCGCTGCCGACGCCCCGTCGGCCTGTGGTGCTTCGCCTGGGCAACGCTGCATCTGACAAGCTATGCGCTGCTGGAATTAGGACTGAGTCATCTTTCGCTGCTGGTCAGCGAGCTGTTCTCCCGGCCCTACCTCACACTCGGCATCGTCAGCTGGATCATCCTGCTGGCACTGGCGCTGACGTCTACGCAAGCGATGATGCGTAAGTTGGGATCCCGCTGGCAAAAATTACACAACGCGCTTTATCTGGTCGCTATTCTAGCCCCCATCCACTACATTTGGTCGGTTAAAACGTTGTCTCCGCAACCTATTTTCTATACTCTTCTGGCCCTCATTTTGTTACTGATGCGTTATAAAAAATTTCGCCAGTGGTGGCGCTGAAGCCACGTGGCACCACGGCGTGATAAAAGCGCCGGTACAGGCGCCGCCGGAGCCGCGATGATCATCTCCGCAGATAAGGCCACTATTTGGCTGCTAATTGCAACGAAATGGTTATAATGCCCGACTTTGTTTTTAGGCATCGGACAATTTGCACCGAGAAAGGTGACAAACGAATAGCTTCGCGCTATTTTGTGCAGCACGAAGCGAATCGCGGGAGATAGCAGCATAATGGTCGATAAATTCAACATTTTGCTTTTGAACGGTCCGAACCTGAATCTTCTGGGCACCCGCGAGCCTGAGAAGTATGGCCATACCACGTTGACGGAAATCGTTAACGGATTGGAACAAGAAGCGCTGGCGCTGAACGTTCAGCTGTCGCATCTGCAGTCCAACGCGGAGCACACGCTGATCGACCGCATTCATCAGGCCAGAGGCAACACCGACTTCATTCTGATCAACCCAGCGGCGTACACCCATACCAGCGTTGCGCTGCGGGATGCGCTGCTGGCGGTCGCCATCCCCTTTATCGAAATTCATCTGTCCAACGTGCACGCACGTGAACCCTTCCGCCACCACTCCTATCTGTCCGATGTGGCAGTCGGGGTCATTTGTGGCCTGGGGGCAGATGGTTATAGCTACGCTTTACAGACGGCGGTGAAACGCCTGTCAATCTCCAATTAACAAGAGTACGGAACCCCATTCATGGATATTCGTAAAATCAAGAAACTGATTGAACTGGTTGAAGAATCCGGCATCGCCGAACTGGAAATTTCCGAAGGTGAAGAGTCAGTACGTATCAGCCGTTCCCCTGCCGCACCGGCTTACCCGATGATGCAACAGGCCTATGCGCCGATGCAGCCTCAGCCTGCACTGACCGCTACCGTGGCCGAAGCGCCGGTAGCCGAAGTCGCCGCAGCACCTGCCGCTGTCAGCGGTCATATCGTACGTTCGCCAATGGTAGGAACCTTCTACCGTACGCCAAGCCCGGAAGCGAAAGCTTTTGTGGAAGTCGGCCAGCAGGTTAACGTCGGCGATACGCTGTGCATCGTCGAAGCCATGAAAATGATGAACCAAATCGAAGCAGATAAAGCAGGCGTGGTGAAAGCCATTCTGTTGGAAAGCGGTCAACCGGTTGAATTTGACGAGCCGCTGGTTGTCATCGAATAACGGGGCGTACCATGCTAGATAAAATTGTTATCGCTAACCGTGGTGAGATCGCGCTGCGTATTTTGCGTGCCTGCAAAGAGCTGGGCATCAAAACCGTAGCCGTGCACTCCACGGCGGATCGTGACCTGAAACACGTATTGTTGGCTGACGAAACCGTGTGTATCGGCCCTGCGCCGTCCACCAAAAGTTATCTGAACATTCCCGCGCTGATCTCAGCCGCTGAAATCACCGGCGCGGTGGCTATCCACCCCGGTTACGGCTTCTTGTCCGAAAACGCCGACTTCGCCGAACAGGTTGAGCGTTCCGGCTTTATTTTCATCGGCCCGCGCGCCGACACCATTCGCCTGATGGGCGACAAAGTGTCCGCGATCAGCGCGATGAAAAAAGCGGGGGTTCCTTGCGTCCCAGGTTCCGACGGTCCTCTGGGCGATGATATGGAAAAGAACCGCGCCTTTGCTAAACGCATCGGTTACCCGGTGATTATCAAAGCCTCCGGCGGCGGCGGCGGACGCGGTATGCGCGTCGTACGCAGCGATAAAGAGCTGGAACAGTCCATTTCCATGACCAAGGCGGAAGCCAAGGCCGCGTTTAACAACGATATGGTCTACATGGAAAAATACCTGGAAAACCCACGCCACGTGGAAATCCAGGTACTGGCGGACGGTCAGGGCCAGGCGATCTATCTGGCTGAACGTGACTGCTCTATGCAGCGCCGTCACCAGAAAGTGCTGGAAGAAGCGCCAGCGCCGGGCATCACCAGCGAACTGCGTCGTTACATCGGCGAACGCTGCGCGAAGGCCTGCGTGGACATCAACTACCGCGGTGCCGGTACGTTCGAATTCCTGTATGAAAACGGCGAGTTCTATTTCATCGAAATGAACACCCGTATTCAGGTAGAACATCCGGTCACCGAAATGGTCACTGGCGTAGACCTGATCAAAGAGCAGCTGCGCGTCGCCGCCGGTCTGCCGCTGTCGATCAAACAGGAAGAAGTTCATGTCCGCGGCCATGCGATCGAGTGTCGTATTAATGCGGAAGATCCAAACACCTTCCTGCCTAGCCCGGGTAAAATCACGCGTTTCCACGCGCCGGGCGGCTTTGGCGTTCGTTGGGAATCGCACATCTACGCGGGCTATACCGTGCCGCCGTATTACGATTCCATGATCGGCAAGCTGATTACCTATGGCGAAAGCCGCGACGTGGCGATCTCCCGTATGCGTAATGCGCTGGCGGAACTGATCATCGACGGCATCAAGACGAACATCGAACTGCAGTTGAAGATCCTGAACGACGAAAACTTCCAGCATGGTGGCACTAACATCCACTATCTGGAGAAAAAACTCGGCCTGCAGTAATTCCCCGCAGACGAGAGAAAAGGCCGATCGACCGCTTTCAGGCAGTCGATCGGCCTCGTTCTTTAGTTCACCGAGCCAACAGAAAAATAACGATTATTCAGCTAATTACTGCTCCGTATTCCCTATTCCTCTACTCAGAAACGCGCCTGTTTATCCCCCACCATGCATACGTAGACGCGAATTCCTGCTAGGCAATGCGCTCACATCCCGTAAAATCCCCTGTTTTGCACACGCCATACTGATGAATACCGATTGGGTTGTATAACAAGATGGATAAACGTTTTCTTCAGGCACACCGGGAAGCGCGCTGGGCGCTGAGCCTGACGCTGGGTTACCTACTGCTGTGGATTGCCGCCGCGTATCTGCCGGGTAACGACGCCGGCATCACGGGACTGCCGCACTGGTTCGAGATGTCGTGCCTGCTGCTGCCGCTGGTCTTTATCATTCTCTGCTGGCTGATGGTCCGCCATCTGTTCCGCGATATTTCGCTGGAGGATGAGGATGCATAGCCAGATCGTCATTCCCCTCATCGCCTACCTGCTGCTGGTGTTCGGGCTGTCCGTTTACGCCTATACCCGCCGCCAGCAGGGCAATTTCCTGCGCGAATATTTTCTCGGCAACCGGTCTATGGGCGGCTTCGTTCTGGCCATGACCTTGATTGGCACCTATGTGAGCGCCAGCTCTTTCATCGGCGGTCCCGGCGCCGCGTATAAATATGGTCTGGGCTGGGTGCTGCTGGCGATGATTCAAGTGCCGACCATGCTGCTTTCACTCAGTATTCTGGGGAAAAAGTTCGCGATTTTGGCGCGACGTTATAACGCGATCACGCTCAACGACATGTTGTACGCCCGTTACGGCAGCCGGCTGCTAGTTTGGTTCGCCAGCCTCAGTCTGCTGGTCGCGTTCATCGGCGCCATGGCCGTGCAGTTTATCGGCGGAGCCGTCTGCTCGAAACGGCGGTCGGTATTCCCTACGACACCGGACTGCTGATTTTCGGCGTGACCATCGCGCTGTATACCGCCTTTGGCGGCTTTCGGGCCAGCGTACTCAACGACGCCATGCAGGGCATCGTGATGCTGGTAGGCACGTTACTGTTAGTGGTCGGCGTGATTTATACCGCGGGCGGCCTGCCCGTTGCCGTGGAAAAACTGCGCCACATCGATCCGGCGCTGGTCTCCCCGCACGGTCCCGGCGATGTGCTTTCCGGGCCGTTCATGACCTCGTTCTGGCTACTGGTGTGCTTCGGCGTCATCGGTCTGCCGAACACGGCGGTGCGCTGTATCTCCTATCGGGATAGCAAAGCGCTGCACCGCGGCATCATCATCGGCACCATCGTCATTACCCTGCTGATGCTCGGCATGCATCTGGCCGGAGCGCTGGGGAGAGCGATTCTGCCCAACCTCACTATCCCCGACCAGGTTTTGCCTGAGCTGATGATCGCCGTGCTGCCTCCGCTGGCCGCCGGTATTTTTCTGGCGGCGCCGATGGCGGCGATTATGTCCAACATCAATGCGCATCTGCTACAGGCGTCTGCAACCATCGTAAAAGATTTATATCTCAGCGTTCGCCCCCAGCGGGCCGCCGACGAAAGGTACATTAAACACCTGTCCAGCCTGACCACGCTGGTGCTGGGACTGTTGGTCGTACTGGCCTCCTGGCGTCCGCCTGAAATGATCATCTGGCTTAATCTGCTGGCGTTCGGCGGGCTGGAGGCCGTATTCCTGTGGCCACTGGTGCTCGGACTGTATTGGGAGCGCGCCAACGCGACGGGCGCGCTCAGCGCCATGCTAGGGGGCGCGATCTGTTATACCCTGCTGGCCAGTTTCAAAATTCAATCGGGCGGATTCCATCCGATCGTCCCCGCTCTGGCGTTAAGCCTGCTGGCATTTATTATTGGTAACCGGTTCGGGCACGCTGCGCCCGCCGCCGTTACTTCATCCGACGTTAAGTAAGAGGCCGTTATGCCGTGGATTCAACTCAAAATTAATACTTCCGGCGCACATGCCGAACCCCTGGGAGACGCGCTGGTCGAAAGCGGCGCGGTATCTGTCACGTTTCAGGACACCCACGATACGCCAGTGTTTGAGCCGCTGCCGGGCGAAACCCGCCTGTGGGGCGATACGGACGTGATCGGCCTGTACGATGCCGAGACCGACATGAAGGTCGTCGTCGCGATCCTGGAACAGGAACCGCTGCTGGGCACGGGTTTCAAACACAAAATCGAGCAGTTGGAAGATAAAGACTGGGAGCGTGAATGGATGGATAACTTCCATCCCATGCAGTTCGGCGAACGGTTGTGGATTTGCCCCAGCTGGCGCGATATCCCCGATCCGGATGCGGTCAACGTGATGTTGGACCCCGGTCTGGCCTTCGGCACCGGCACCCACCCCACTACCGCGCTGTGCTTGCAGTGGCTGGACGGTCTCGACCTGCAAGGTAAAACCGTCATCGACTTCGGCTGTGGCTCCGGCATTCTGGCTATCGCCGCGCTGAAGCTGGGCGCCGCCCGCGCTATCGGCATTGATATCGACCCGCAGGCCATTCAGGCCAGCCGCGATAATGCCCAGCGCAACGGCGTGTCTGAGCGTCTGGAACTGTATCTGCCGAAAGACCAGCCGGAAGCGCTATCCGCCGACGTGGTCGTCGCCAACATTCTGGCAGGTCCTCTGCGAGAATTAGCGCCCCTGATCGGCGACTTACCCAAAGCGGGTGGTCATCTTGGACTCTCCGGCGTGCTGGCGACACAGGCCGCCAATGTATCTGAAGCCTATCAGGAGAAGTTCGAGCTTGATCCTGTGGCGGAAAAAGAGGAGTGGTGCCGGATCACTGGTATCAGAAAGGCGCACTAAACGCGCCTGAATCCTTGGCGGGGCGCCATTCCGTGCGTTCCGCCTCTTTATCACCCCTCTCTCCCCACCGTTTAACCACACGCCGCATGACGCAGCGTTAGTCAGGCTATTTGATGACAAAAGGAATATTGCAGTGATTCATCGCAACTTGAAACCCATTCTGCTGGCGGCGGGGCTTTTCGCCGCCGGGACATTCGCCGTTAGCGCGCACTATCCATTGAGCGATATCGATCTCTCTCAGGCACGAGCCGGTTTTCAGACCGAGCTCGTCAAAGATACGCTGGAACGCGACGGCGAGGCTGAGACGCCGCCAGTGGAGCTGTTTAAGACCATACATTATCCGTCGCCCGTGGGCGAACTGGTCGCCTATCTGACGCCCGACCCCAAAGATGGCAAGCGGCATCCGGCCGTGGTGTGGGCCCACGGGGGTTATGGCGGTATAGGAAGCTTCCTTTGGGAACCTCAGGACGCCGACAACGATCAAAGTGGGCGCGCATTCCCAGAGGCCGGCATCGTTACGATGATGCCAAGCTGGCGCGGGGAAAATGACAATCCCGGCAAGTTCGAGATGTTTTACGGCGAGATTGACGATTTACATGCCGCGAGAGACTATCTGGCTAAACTTCCTTACGTTGATCCCAACCGCATCTATCTCGTCGGCCACAGCACTGGCGGGACGATGACGCTTTTGGGAAACGAGTATCAACATGGTTTCCGCGCAGCGTTTTCACTTGGGGGCGTGCCTGATTTAGCATTGAGATTGAGTCGCGGCCCCACCGCCGTCGGCCCTTCCTTCAACACCCAAAACCCGCGAGAGTTTTACCTGCGCTCGCCTCGCACTTTTATCACGCACCTCAAATCGCCAACTTACTATTTCGAAGGCAGCGATAATTACTGGGAATATTCATTGCCCCAGATGGAGAAGGATGCGCAAAACGCGGGCGTTCCCTTTCATGCCTATAGCGTGCCGCGCGGCGACCACTTTTCTATCATCCTGCCGGTCACGCGTCTCATTGCCCAAAAAATTCTGCACGATACCGGGGTGCGGCCGCACATCGAATTTTCCCCCGCTGACATCGAACATATCAGCCGGGAAATTGACGCGGCGATAGACGAAACCGACCAAGAATAGGAACCAGCCGCTACTGCGATGACAGAAATCAGGAGCACGCTATTGCCGTCGTCAGACCGATAGATTGCTCCTCTTTAGGCTGAATATGGTGCATTTTTCACTACCAATTGCCTTCATTACCCCACGAATCGCTCCCTGACATCGCCCTATCGCGTTCTTTTCACTTCTAATCGACCTTTGTCGACAGTGTGGTCCACCGGTAACGAAATGACATAACAACATGATATGTATAGGTAAAATGAAATATTCTTTTGACGAAATATCATTTTATTGATCTGTTACGCGTAATTGCTCAAAGTTTGGCCTTTCCTATCGCGTGAAAAATGCGTAATATACGCGCCCTTGCAGACACAGTATGGTCACTCTTTGTCTATGCACATTGGACAATTTCAGCTTCCCAATCGTTTGATAGCCGCCCCGATGGCTGGTATTAGCGATCGCCCATTCAGAGCACTCTGTCACATGATGGGCGCTGGAATGACGGTGTCCGAAATGCTCTCTTCCAATCCGGAAGTGTGGCGTTCGGATAAGTCCCGCTTGCGCATGGTGCATAGCGATGAACCTGGTATCAGAGCCGTGCAGATTGCCGGCAGCGATCCGGGGGAGATGGCCGCGGCCGCCAGCATCAATGCTGAGTTCGGCGCGCAGATCATCGACATCAATATGGGATGTCCAGCCAAGAAAGTGAACCGCAAGATGGCGGGGTCTGCATTACTGCAGCATCCTGATCTGGTGAAACAGATCCTGACGGCGGTAGTGGAAGCGGTAGACGTACCGGTGACACTGAAAATTCGTACGGGCTGGTCTCCAGAGCACCGCAACTGTGTACAAATTGCCAGATTGGCTGAAGATTGTGGTATCCAGCTCTCACCATCCATGGACGAACACGTACGTGCTTGTTCAATGGCGAAGCCGAGTACGACAGCATTCGGACAGTTAAGCAGGCCGTCGGCATTCCCATCATTGCGAATGGCGACATTACTGACCCGCATAAAGCCAGAGCGGTTCTTGATTACACCGGGGCCGATGCCTGATGATAGGACGGGCCGCTCAGGGAAGACCCTGGATCTTTCGGGAAATCCAGCATTATCTGGACACAGGGGAGCTGCTGCCACCCTTGCCACTGGCAGAGGTTAAGCGCTTGCTGATCGGGCACATACGGGAATTGCATGACTTTTATGGTCAAGGCAAGGGATTCCGTATCGCTCGTAAGCACGTTTCCTGGTATCTCCAGGAACATGCCCCGGACGACCAGTTTAGGCGCACATTCAACGCCATTGAGGATGCCAGCGAACAGCTGGAGGCGTTGGAGGCATATTTTGAAAATCTTGCGTAAACAGAAAAAGAGCTGACAGAACTATGTTCGAACAACGCGTGAATTCTGACGTACTGACCGTTTCCACCGTAAACTCTCAGGCTCAGGTAACCCAAAAACCCCTGCGCGACTCGGTTAAACAGGCACTGAAGAACTATTTTGCTCAACTGAACGGTCAGGATGTGAATGACTTGTATGAGCTGGTACTAGCTGAAGTTGAGCAACCACTGTTGGACATGGTGATGCAATACACTCGCGGTAACCAGACCCGTGCAGCACTGATGATGGGTATCAACCGCGGCACTTTGCGTAAGAAACTGAAAAAATACGGCATGAACTGATTACGTTCAGCATCCGTGTTTCACAAGGCGTTGATGAGCGATCATCAACGCCTTTTTTGTGTCTGTTTTCCGCCGGACTGCCCTGCGCTTTGCCATAATGACGTCATCTGCGTGGCGCTAAACGTTGACCGACAGGTTGAAGATGAGATGCCACAACATGCTATGAACAAGGCAACCAACTGACCGGGAGCGACATACCGATGGAAAACAAGTTCACTCAGGCAGGCGACTTTAACGAAACGCGCTTTTGGACCAAGATCGTCGGCTACGCCAAAAAAGCCGGGAGCGAGGTCATTGAGAAAGCGCTATGGCTCTACTTCGCAGCGCAACGGCCTGATACGCCCGTTTGGGCCAAAACCACCATCTACGCTGCTTTGGCGTATTTCGTGCTGCCTGTAGACGCCATTCCGGATGCGCTGCCGGTGGTGGGATTTACCGACGATCTGGGTGTTTTAGCCGGCGCGCTAGGCACCGTCAGCCTGTATATCAACGATGAGGTCAAACAGCAGGCACGCGATAAACTCGCCGATTGGTTCGACTGAGCATCAGCACCGAGTGAGTTAGATTCACGATACGCGGGAAGAAACCAGGCGGGGTAAGGCGTGCCGGAGATGCTCTCCGGCACGCGTCAGCATTAATGCTGCAGGCGCTGTTGAGAATAATCGAGGTAATTACGCCTGTAGCGGCTGCAATCAGCACGTAGTTGCCATCGATATAGGCCCAATGCTGGCCTGACGGCGGCTGTCTCAAACCGCGAGCACGCCAGTCGTTGACACGATAGTCGTTGCCGCGGTAACGACTCGGAGCCGGTTTGCCCCTTCTGAAATCGTGACCATTGGAAACGAAGTGGTCACGGTCGCCGCCACGTTGTACGTGAGCCTGCTGCCGACCCGGTTCGCCGTGGCCGCCACGGTTAGGCTGACCGCCAGCATGATCATCGCGTCCGCCATGCTGTTGGCTTCCCGGCCCCTGCTGCCATTGCTTCCCGTCCTGATGATCCGGACCTGCTGCAAAAGAGACGGATGAGAGCAGGCTACTTGCGGTAAATACCGTCATTACCATTGCCAACGTAATTTTTTTCATAACTGACTTCCTCGAATGGTCCTGCCTTATAGTAAGCAGATTACACAGCACTATCGTCCACACTACGGCAGTCTTGAATAACGAAATGTCTTAATTCGTGCTTTCTTAACTAGTTTTACCCTGTTTAGCGAATTCTTAACACATCAGTACATCCACGCGTCATTTTCGCCCTTTCTTACCGCTCAAAGTTCATACAGACAGTGTAGTCGATGAAGATTTCGTGCGAGATCCGCCCGTTGGCTAACATGAAATTCCCTCAATTATGTTGAGGGAATTTCATCTAATAGGAGGATTAGTTCCATGATAATCTCTGTCGACTAGAATAATTAAGAAGGGATTTTATATTCATGACAACCATTCAGACGCAACGCGCCCCATTCCGTGCCGACGTAGTAGGGAGCTATCTTCGTCCTCAGTATCTGCATGATGCCAGAGCACAATTTACCCAGGGTAACCTTTCCGCCGAAGAGCTGCAGGCCGTTGAAGACAAAGCCATCACAGAACTGGTCGAAAAACAGAAAGCGGCCGGTTTGCAGGTGATTACCGACGGTGAGTTTCGTCGCAGCTGGTGGCACCTCGACTTCATGTGGGGCCTGAACGGCGTGGAAAAAACCATCATCGCCAAGGGCTACGCGTTTGCGGACAAAGAAACCCGTCCGGAAACGGCGCGCCTTTCCGGGAAGATCTCCGGTGAGAACCATCCGTTCATCGAACATTTCAAATTCCTGCTTCAATTCGCAGAACCCGGTATCACCCCGCGACTGACCGTTCCGTCCGCCGCACAGTTCCTGGCCGAGCTGCAGCGTCCCGACAACAAAGCCAAGACGCTGGAGTTTTACCCGACTGAAGAGGCGCTGGTGCAGGATATCGCTAACGCCTACCAGACCTTTATCAAAGAGCTGTATGCCGCAGGTTGTCGCAATCTACAGTTGGATGACTGCACCTGGGGCATGCTGGTCGACCCGAAATTTGCGGGCGGCGGCGGTGCCGATACGCCAAACTCTACGGGCTGCGGCTGTGGTCATCACGCAGAACCGGTTGAAGGCAGCAAAGTCCACACGCTGGCCGAGCTGTATTTGAAGGTCAATAACGCAAGCGTGGAAGGCGCGCCGGAAGACCTGGTGCTGACGACGCACGTATGCCGTGGCAACTATGCCTCTTCGTGGGCCGCCAGCGGTGGTTACCAGCCAGTCGCAAGCGTGCTGTTCGGCCGTGAAAATGTCGCTGCTTACTATCTGGAGTTTGATACCGAACGCGCCGGTGACTTCTCTCCGCTGGCTCAGGTATCAGGCGATAAGCAGGTTGTTCTGGGACTGATCTCCTCCAAGTTCGGCGAACTGGAAGACAAGCAGGCGGTGATTGATCGCATCAAGGAAGCCGCCCAATTCTTACCGCTGGAGCGCCTGTGTCTCAGCACTCAGTGCGGTTTCGCCTCAACAGAAGAAGGCAACGAGATCACCGAAGCACAGCAGTGGGCGAAAATCGCGTTGGTCAAAGAGATCGCTGACGCCGTCTGGGGTTAACGGGCAGTCATCGCCATCACACCCAGATCACAGGGACGGAGTTGTCCGTCCCTTTTTCTTTGTTTCCCCGCTCTACGCACCGACACCGCCCCCCATTGTGGAAAAAACCGCCACAGCACACTATATTTATGCTTTGTTGCTATAAACCATCACCTTATGTGATTAGCAATGCGTGGTGATATCACGTAGATTCTCGCCGCTCGGCCTCATCAACATGTAGGTTGTTGTCTCCCCCGTTTTTGTAGGAACCACGATGAAAAAAATCAGCGTTGCATTACTGACTGGCGCGTTACTTGTCACCAGTGCTCTGGTACAGGCGCAGGACGATCTCAGCACCATCAAGGCTGCGGGCGTCATCAAATTCGGCACGGAAGGGACCTATGCGCCTTACACCTATCACGATAAATCGGGAAAATTGGTCGGTTTTGATGTGGAAATTGGCCGAGCGGTAGCCGAAAAAATCGGCGTTAAGGCCGAGTTTGTTGAAGGACGTTGGGATGGATTGATCGCCGGGCTAAGCGCAGGCCGCTATGATGCCGTCGTTAACCAGGTCGGCATCACTCCCGAACGCCAGGTGAAATTCGATTTCTCCAAACCCTATATCGATGCTAAGTCTGTGCTGGTTGTCCGCAACGACAACACCACCATCAAGACGTTTGCCGATCTTAAAGGCCACAAATCCGCACAGAGCCTGACCAGCAATTACTCGAAGCTGGCGACGCGTTATGGCGCCGACATCGTGCCTACCGACGGGTTTAACCAGTCGCTGGATCTCGTGCTGAGCGGCCGCGCCGATGCGACGCTGAACGATAATCTGTCGTTCCTCGACTTCAAAAAACAGAAGCCGGATGCCAAAGTGAAAGTCGCCGCCACCGCGGAAAGCGGCGATCCTTCCGCCATTCTGGTGCGTAAGGGACAAGCCCCGCTGGTCGAGGCCATCAACCACGCGCTGGACCAGATCAAAGCGGATGGCACGTATAAAACGATTTCTGTGCGATACTTCGGGGAAGATGTTTCCCAGTAACTGCAAAGATATCGGAGTTTTTTAGATGCCACCCTGGCTACAACTCATGGCAGACTCCTTCTGGAGTCTGCTTTCTGCTGGACTGAAGTTCACCGTTCCTCTGGCTATTATCTCTTTCATTCTTGGACTTGCCGTCGGGATTATCGTTGCCTTGATCCGGCTGTATGGCCCGCGTCCGCTGAAATGGATTGCCGATTTTTATGTCTGGGTAATTCGCGGCACGCCACTGCTGGTGCAACTGTTTCTGATTTTTTACGGGCTGCCCAGCGCCGGTATCACCCTGGATGCGTTTCCTGCCGCGCTGATCGGTTTTACCCTCAATGTCGGGGCCTATAGCTCGGAGATCGTCCGCGGAGCCATACTGTCCGTACCTCAGGGGCAGTGGAACGCGGCCTATTCGCTGGGAATGAAAGGCACTCAGGCCATTCGGTGGGTCATTTTTCCACAATCTGTATTTGTGTCCTTGCCCCCGCTCTCGAATACCTTTATCTCGCTGATCAAAGATACGTCGTTGGCGGCCGTCATCACCGTGCCGGAGATGTTTCTCGCCGCTCAGCGCATCGTCTCAGTCACCTATGAACCGCTCATCATGTACGTTGAAGCCGCGATGATTTACCTGCTGTTCTGTACCATTTTGAGCAAAGTTCAGACACGGCTGGAAAGCTTCTATCAACGGCATAACGTTCGATAGTTGCTCGTTTAACGCCCGGCCTTCCGCGATGCGGTGGGCCAAATAACGCATTCATTCCCTTAATCTTTAAGTCTTCTTTCCACCTTATACGTGACCGTCTTTCTCCCCTCACTCCGCCAAATCCTCTAGCAATTCAATAACAAGTTGCACTAAAAAAGACAACAAACCCGCTATCCATGCACTGATTAAGATCGCGAGACTCAGCAGAATCCGCCGATCACGGCGTCTCGCACCAAAAGCAGGCAAACTTTTTATTACCGTGATTATATTGGTGCAATGCAGTTTAAATTTTGTGTGCTGCCTCACAAAACATCCCGCCGCTATGCCCGAAAGAGACTGTCACGGATTGGCATTAGTTTTGCTTAATCACGCCACGGCACAATGTCCTATGACGGCGCCGGCAGACAGGGCGGATGCAACGCTGCGTCCATTACCACAGCACATAACTCATTAGGCACATAAGATGATAAAAAAATTGATCATGTCTACGCTGGTCGCGGGCGCTTCTCTCTTGGCGGCGATTCAACAGGCCCATGCTGGCGCTACGCTGGATGCCATCCAGAAAAAAGGCTTCGTCCAATGCGGTATCAGCGATGGTTTGCCGGGTTTTTCCTATGCCGATGGCAGCGGAAAATATGCCGGTATTGATGTGGATGTTTGCAGAGGCGTCGCGGCGGCCGTCTTCGGCGATGCCAATAAGGTGAAATTTACCCCGCTGACCGCCAAAGAACGTTTCACAGCGCTGCAGTCAGGCGAAGTGGATGTGCTGTCTCGTAATACGACATGGACCTCTTCGCGTGACGCGGGTATGGGCATGCTGTTCACTGGCGTCGCCTACTACGACGGCATCGGGTTCCTGACTCACAACAAAGCCGGGCTGAAAAGCGCGACAGAGCTGGATGGCGCTACCGTCTGTATTCAGGCAGGCACCGATACCGAACTCAACGTCGCAGACTACTTCAAAACTCACGGCATGAAGTACACGCCGGTGACCTTCGATCGCTCTGATGAAAGCGCCAAAGCGCTGGAGTCCGGCCGCTGCGATACGCTCTCTTCCGACCAGTCACAGCTGTACGCGCTGCGCATCAAATTAGCCAATCCCAACGAATACATCGTGCTGCCTGAAGTCATCTCCAAGGAGCCGCTGGGACCGGTCGTTCGCCGTGGCGACGAAGAGTGGTTCTCCATCGTACGCTGGAGCCTGTTCGCTATGCTGAATGCGGAAGAGATGGGCATCACCTCTCAGAACGTCGATCAGATGCAGGCTAAACCGACAACGCCGGATATGGCGCACCTGCTCGGTAAAGAGGGAAATTACGGCAAAGATCTCAAATTACCCGCCGATTGGGCTTATAAAATCATTAAGCAGGTCGGTAACTACGGCGAAGTCTTTGAACGCAACGTGGGTATGGGCAGCGAGTTGAAAATCAAACGCGGGCTGAATGAATTGTGGACCAAAGGCGGTATCCAATACGCGCCGGTCGTTCGTTAATCTTCCCAGTAAACCGGGCACGGCTTTACCGCCGTGCTCTCGTTTGACGCTATCGAGGCTTCATCATGCTGCAACGCCCAACCGTAAAAGGTGATTTATCACTGACGAATCCTGCGGTGCGCGCCTGGCTTTACCAAATCATCGCGGTCGTCGCTGTACTGGCTTTCGCCGCCTATCTATTACACAACACCATCACCAATCTGGCGCAGCGCGGAATTACTTCCGGCTTTGCTTTTCTGGATAACGCCGCTGGGTTCGGTATTGTCCAGCATCTCATCGACTATCAGCAGGGCGACACTTACGCGCGCGTTTTCATCGTCGGCTTGCTGAATACGTTGTTGGTGTCAGCCATCTGTATTATCTGCGCCTCCCTGTTAGGATTTATGGTCGGCCTGGCCCGACTGTCTGACAACTGGCTGCTGCGCAAGCTATCAACCTTCTATATTGAAACGTTCCGCAATATTCCGCCGCTGCTGCAGATCTTCTTTTGGTACTTTGCGGTACTGCGCAATCTGCCGGGACCACGCCAGGCGGTGAGCGCCCTGGATGCGGTGTTTTTGAGTAACCGTGGATTATATATTCCGGCGGCGGATTTCGGCCCCGGCGCCCTCCCGGCCTTTCTCGCTGTGGTTGTTACGGTAATCGTGACCGTCATCATCGTCCGCAGAAACTTGCGCCATCACCGTGAAACCGGCATCTATCGCCGAAACTGGCCGTGGCCAGTGTTGGTCCTTACGTTACTACTGGGTTTGGCGCACATCACCTTCGGTCGTGCATTGAGCTGGGAACTTCCGGTATTAAGTGGGTTCAACTTCAACGGCGGTCTGGTCATGATCCCCGAACTCGCCGCACTGGCGCTGGCGCTTTCGGTCTATACCTCATCCTTCATCGCCGAAATCATCCGTTCCGGTATTCAATCGGTTGCGCACGGCCAGCATGAAGCGGCGCTTTCGCTAGGGCTGCCAAAAGCGATCACCCTGCGCAAAGTCATTCTGCCGCAGGCAATGCGCGTCATCATCCCTCCCCTGACCAGCCAGTACCTGAACATTGTGAAGAACTCGTCCCTCGCCGCCGCGATTGGCTATCCGGATATGGTGTCGCTATTTGCCGGTACGGTTTTAAATCAGACGGGTCAGGCGATTGAGACCATCGCCATGACGATGTCGGTCTACCTGATTATCAGCCTGCTGATTTCGCTGCTGATGAATATCTATAACCGTAAAATCGCCTTAATTGAGCGCTAGAGGAGCTGGGTGCCCATGATTTCACATACGCCAAATCGCCCAACGCCGATGAGCAGCGCTATCGCTTGGACTCGACGTAATTTGTTTTCCAGCCTTCCCAACAGCCTGCTGACCCTGCTCTGTCTGTGGCTGCTGTGGAAAGGGCTTCCCCCGCTGTTGAACTGGGCGATCTTCGACGCCAACTGGTTAGGCGCGACCCGTAATGACTGTACGCGTGAAGGCGCCTGCTGGGTGTTTATCCACGCTCGCTTCGGCCACTTTATGTATGGCCTCTACCCCACCGAAGAGATTTGGCGCATCAATTTCGCGCTGGTGCTGGCGCTGTTGAGCATTTTCCCCATGTTCTGGAAAGCGATGCCGCATCGCGGTCGTTATATCACGGGATGGTGCGTGGTGTATCCGTTCATCGCCTGGGGCCTGCTGTCCGGGGGATTTGGCGGTATGCCCCACGTAGAAACGCGCCAATGGGGCGGGCTCACGCTCACCCTGATTATCGCCGCCGTGGGAATTGCGGGCGCTTTGCCGCTCGGGATCTTACTGGCACTTGGTCGGCGATCGGAAATGCCCGTCGTCCGTATGCTATGCATTGGATTTATCGAATTCTGGCGCGGCGTACCGCTGATCACCGTTCTATTCATGTCATCCGTGATGCTGCCGCTGTTCCTGACGGAAGGAACCAACATAGACAAACTGTTGCGCGCCTTGGTAGGGGTCATTCTGTTCCAGTCAGCCTACGTCGCGGAAGTGGTGCGCGGCGGCCTTCAAGCATTGCCGAAAGGGCAGTATGAAGCCTCGCAGTCGCTGGCGTTGGGCTATTGGCGGATGCAGTGTCTGGTCATCCTGCCTCAGGCGCTAAAAATGGTTATCCCCGGACTGGTCAACACCATTATCTCGCTATTTAAAGATACCAGTCTGGTGATCATCATTGGGCTGTTCGATCTGTTCAGCAGCATCCAGCAAGCCACGGTCGATCCCGCCTGGCTGGGAATGTCTACCGAAGGCTACGTCTTCGCCGCGCTGATCTACTGGATCTTCTGTTTCAGCATGTCGCGTTATAGCCAACATTTAGAAAGACGGTTTGATACCGGACATCAGTCTCATTGAGGTCATCCATGAATCAGAATGCGTTAACACAATCCGCTGACAACATGATCACGCTGGAAAACGTGAATAAGTGGTACGGTCAGTTTCACGTACTGAAAGACATTAACCTTCAGGTAAAACAAGGTGAGCGTATTGTCCTCTGTGGCCCATCGGGCTCAGGAAAATCAACGACGATCCGCTGTATCAACCATCTGGAAGAACATCAGAAAGGACGTATTGTTGTCGATGGCATCGAGCTGAACAGCGACAGCCGCAACATTGAGAAAATCAGAACGGAAGTCGGCATGGTGTTTCAACATTTCAATCTTTTTCCGCATCTCACGGTTTTGCAGAACTGTACGCTGGCGCCTAGCTGGGTGCATCGCATGCCGAAGAAAGAGGCCGATGCACTGGCGATGCATTATCTGGAACGCGTTCGCATTGCGGCCCATGCGCATAAATATCCGGGGCAATTGTCCGGAGGTCAGCAGCAGCGTGTCGCCATCGCGCGTTCGCTGTGTATGAGACCTAAGATCATGCTGTTTGATGAGCCGACTTCGGCGTTAGATCCCGAAATGGTTAAAGAGGTGCTGGATACCATGCTGGGTTTAGCCGAAGACGGTATGACCATGCTGTGCGTTACTCATGAGATGGGATTTGCTCGTACAGTGGCCAACCGAGTGATCTTTATGGATCAGGGGGAGATCGTCGAACAGGCGCCACCGGATATCTTCTTCTCCAATCCCCGCTCAGAACGTACGCAGGCTTTCCTGGCGCAGATTCTGCATTAAGTCTCTTACGGAGGCTCATTCAGCGCATGAGCCTCGTTTTATCGATCATGCAATCTCCGCTCAATCACCACGTTGATTCCTTGTCTCTACTCGCGATGTGAACCGCTTTTTGTCATACGCCCAGCGAGCGAAGTCTGGTTTCATCTAGTGGATAGCCTTGAATTCTCTGTGGATAAAGCAGACGCATAATCCTGTTAATACCACACCGGTAGATGAAGGGGAGTGATGGCACATCACCGTATCCGTGACCATGAACCAAAACACCTGATGCGCTGTCCCTCAGTTATCGAGTGACCGGCCACTACCGATCTGTGGAGGCACCAGAGATCGGCGGGAAGAACTTGAGCTTGTGTGTGAACGATGAAGTCAGGGATCGCAGAGGCCACGGGAGACATAATGTACAGGAATGAAGGCAGCGTGATTAGCGATCGGTGGCTTGCTCCCGCGATCTCATCACCCCGGCAAGCATCAACGGTAGATACCTTACAGGCCAGCATTATAAAACGTAGCGCAGACCTGACCGGGCGCGGCGTAGCCGCGTCTGGGTCTGAGGTTGGGTTGGGTTGGGTCTGAATGGTGGCGGACATCAGCAGGCTTATCCACCGCATGGCAGCCCTTTCGCGTTTCACGCCAGACTCTTCGCGCGACGCCTCATCGGCGTGGTCAGTACCGAGTCATCACAAAGCAGGGGCAAAAGAGAGTTTAACCTCACTCAGGACTGATACCGGCGGGATAAATAGGTCCAGGTGCAGAATCAAGGGAGCATGGGATCAGGATGGGGAAAGGGAGCAAGCCGTTGAGCAGGAAAGCAGGAATAGGTCATCACAACGGTCTTATGAGCCACGGAGACACTTGCAGAACCCGAATCATGACCAT
>NZ_LUTN01000007.1 GCF_002111595.1 Lonsdalea britannica | reverse complement strand
CAGAGAGTCATACCAGAGCGCCGTAGATGGTCAATAGCGCCACCACCACCACAATCACCCGCGTCACCTTTTTGGCTAACGTCACTGCCGCGACCGGCGTTGCTAAAGGATCGATGCGAGGTTCACGCGCCAGAGAAAATTGCGCCAGCTGAGTGAGCACCCAATACTGGGTACTATGAAAATCCAATAAGGCGGCAAACCAGGCAGGCAACGCTTTTTCACCGTGTCCCAGCAGCGCATAAGCCGCCCCTGCCAACCGCACGGGGACCCAGTCCAGCCAATGTAGCAACGTATCCACGCCAGAATTAGCGCGTTCCAGTGGCGTATGGTCGCGGGCAAGCATTGTTTGACGCGCCCTCAGGCAGGCATAACCGACTAACGCAATGGGGCCGTATGGTCCGGCGACCACAAACCAAAACAACGGAGCCAGGTAATAACGGAAATTAATCCACAATAGTGCGTTCTGTAATTCCTTGAGCCTTTCCGATTCATTAGCATCCACTGGTAAACCATGAATCAGCGCTAACTCAGCAGACATCTGACGTTCCGCATCCGCTTCACCCCGTTGAGCCGCTTGCAAATAACGGTGATAGTGTAGCCTCACTTCGCCCGCCCCCACGCAGAGCAAACCAACAGTGACCCAAAGCATCAGCATCGGCAGACCAAATAACCAGCCGCTGACCAGCCACATCAGCAGCGCGGTCATGGCCATACCCGCCGCGGTCAAAAACAGAGTTTGTATCAAGGATGGTGCAGACAAATGCCGCAGTCTCACCGCGAAATGGTGATCCAACTGCCAATGCTCACCCTGTTTGAACACACGTTCCCATCCCAAAACCAGCAACAATGTAAACAGCGTCATTAATTTGGACTCCCTTTGTCACTCGCTATTCCTGCGCTAAATGTCGGTATCGATCCCAGTCGAAAGCAGGACCGGGATCGGTTTTACGACCTGGAGCAATATCGCTGTGACCGCAAATTCGATTCGGCGTAATCGGATAAGCCAGACATAAAAGCCGCGTCACCAACGCCAACTGGCCGTATTGCTCATCCGAGAAAGGGAGCGTGTCGGTCCCTTCGAGTTCAATGCCGATAGAGAAATCATTGCAGCGCTCGCGATCTTCAAATTTGGAGACGCCCGCATGCCAGGCCCGACGGTCAAAGGGCACATATTGCACGATGCTGCCATCGCGACGAATCAGGCAATGCGCTGAGACTCTCAGATGACTGATCTCGGCAAAAAAAGGATGTTCCGAGGCTTGCAGCCTTCCGGTAAACAATTGATCGATATAAGGACCGCCAAATTTTCCCGGCGGGAGGCTGATATTGTGTATCACCAGCAGAGAAGGAGTATCGCCCTCGGGCCGGTCATCGCAATGAGGGGATGGGATCCGCGCCACATCCGTTAGCCATCCATCTATCAATTCCATCCACCAGCTCCTATTACCTGTTGTTTTATGCAAGATCCTCTGCGCCACGAGCTTCTCACACAGACCAAAGCGTAGCATGTTTCCCCTGCTCGTCATTCACCTGCTATGCGGCTTAACACACCAGTGAAGCCTCCCTTTAGGCCCCACCGTTATCGCTAGCATACCGCTTAGGGCGACTCTCATGCTGCGCCAAATACAGAAATAGGAAGGCGTCAGGCAAAAAAATGGAGGCTGACTGCAATTGTTCAAACAGTTTGCGAAGCGCATTCCGAATGAGTTTATCGGCTATCGCCGAAGTCTATGTCGTCCCTTATGCTGCCGCCATCCGCCACCTCAAGGATTGAAATCATGTTACAGCAAGGGTTTACGCTGATTGAACTGATGGTCGTGATTGTCATCATTGCCATGCTAAGCGCCTTGGGAATTCCCGCCTATCAGGGATACCTGCAAAAAGCAGCGATGACCGACATGCTGCAAACGGCAGCGTCCTACAAAATGGCCGTCGACCTCTGTGGACTAAGCAATGCCGATCTGGCCCTCTGCGATGCGGGCGATCAGGGCATTCCTGTGGGAACAACTACACGTTACATCAGTCAGGTTAGCGTTTCCCAAGGCATCATCACGTTGACAGGACAATCCTCGCTGCAAGGGCTCAGCGTGGTGATTGCACCGACGTTGGAGCCTCAGACAGGATCGTTGAGCTGGACTAAAAACTGCCTGGCGGAAGCCGGGGCCGATATGCTCAAGCAGGCCTGTCTGGATGTTTTCCGTCTGGATGATGCCTCTGATGCGACAGGGTGATCCCATGACGACATCAAGACTCAGCGATGAACTCAAGATATTGTGCCAGCGTTACCGCGCTTTGCTTCTGACCCTAGATGAGCAGTCTATTACCGTTGCTGTCGGCAACGCCCCCGCCGTAGAAATGCTGACAGCACTGAAATTCGCCAGCAATCGCCGGGTACTGATCGAGAAATGGCCTGCCGCAAGACTGGAAAAACAGCTTTCCCCTCCGCCAAGCGCCAGGGAGAAAGCCTCAATCTACCAGCCCACCCCCGAGGTCGAAGAGCAGGAAGACATTCCGGTGGTTAAATTCATCAACGAGACGCTGAGTTCAGCCATTCAGCGAAGGGCCTCGGATATCCATTTTGAACCGATGACGATGCACTGCCGAATACGACTGCGCATTGACGGGGTTTTGCAGGAAGTGCCGTCAGCACCTGACGAACTAACACCCCGACTTATCGCTAGGCTTAAAATCATGGGAAAACTGGATATTGCTGAACGCCGTCTGCCGCAGGACGGCCAGTTCACCCTGCAACTTGATCGGGAATGTTATTCACTACGCATCGCCACACTGCCAATACAGACAGGCGAGAAGGTCGTGCTGCGAGTATTACAAACGCAGCAACAGGCGCTAACACTGGATACGCTAGGGCTTGCCACCGGCGCATTGAAGGCGTTTAAACGAGTTCTACGTCTGCCTCAGGGATTGATTTTAGTGACCGGACCAACGGGGAGCGGTAAAACTTTTACGCTATACAGCGCCATACGCTGGCTTAACACGACCAGCTGTAATATATGCAGCGTGGAAGATCCTGTCGAAATCCCGTTGGAAGGGATCAATCAAACCGCCGTCAGCACGAAAAGTCGATTGGACTTCGGTCGGGTACTGCGAGCGCTACTGCGTCAGGATCCCGACGTCATCATGATAGGAGAAATTCGCGACGCCGAAACGGCAGATATTGCCGTCAAAGCCGCGCAAACCGGCCACTTGGTTCTATCCACGTTGCATACGAACTCAGCCAGCGAGACCATCACGCGGATAAGACACCTTGGCGTCCCCGGTTATCTGCTCGCCTCAGCGCTGAAGCTCATCATCGCACAGCGCCTGGTTCGCAGACTGTGCCCCCACTGTCGCCAGCCCGTGCCTGCGGAAACAGTGTCTTCCCACGCATCCTGGTCAGGCCCTTTGAAACAATGGCGTCCTCAGGGCTGCAACCACTGCTTTTCCGGCTATTACGGCCGTGTAGCGATTTACGATCTGTTAACCCTATCTCCTGCGCTACAGCAAACGCTGGCAGATAACGGAAAAGTGTTATGTGACAACGCACATGCCTGGTACTCCCGATCCAACTCGCTATTTCATGCCGGTCTGGCTTTAGTCAACGAAGGCATTACCTCGTTGGATGAGGTCTATCGAGTAGTCGGAGACGGAATGGAGGAGGAAGACTGAGATGGTGATGCAAAAGTTATACGACTGGCAGGCCTTGAGTGTAAACGGCGAGCTGTGTTGTGGCGAGCTCATCGCGAGCCAACGCCAAGAGGTGTACGACCATCTACTCGAACAGGGTTATCAACCTCTTAATCTCAAAGTCCGCCAATATCTGACCCGCTATGCCTGGCGCGGTGCGCAGCTCGCAGCCGTCATTCACCAACTCGGTTCGCTATTACAGGCGGGGCTTCCGCTGCTGGAATCCTTGAATCTCATGGCGCGGCAGCATGACCAACCGGCGTGGCGATGCGTCTTATTCTCCGTTAGTCGACAGATAGCACAGGGGGTCACGCTGGCAGAGGCGTTTCGGCACTACCCCCATATTTTCCCGCCCATGTATTGCTCGCTGATTGCCGCAGGCGAACTGACCGGCAAGCTGGGCGACTGCTGCCAACGGCTCGCCGCCTATCAGGAAGCGCGTCAGCAATTGGCGCATAAGGTCGCCAAAGCATTACGCTATCCCCTCTTCGTTTCCGCCGCCGTCCTGATCGTGAGCGCGCTGATGGTTACCTTGGTGTTACCCGAGTTTGGTCGACTTTACGCGTCATTCAACGCCCCGCTCCCGCTACTCACACAGACCTTGCTGACCCTCTCGGAGCGGTGCGTACGCTATGGCGCTACGTTCGTCACAACAATTATTGCTCTCGCAGCAGCTTACGGCTGGCTACGCAAAACCTATCCACGCTGGCGCTACAGGGAACAACGCCTGTGGCTCAGAGCGCCGGGTATCGCCACACTGATTCGTGGACGTTGCCTCAGCCAGATTTTCCATACACTGGCAATGACTCATGGTGCAGCGCTACCGCTGCCTGCCGGATTGGAAGCAGCCGCGACGATTGGACATCCGCTTTATCAGAAAGAGTTAAAAGAGATAAAAAGCCTCATCGAGCGCGGCATACCACTTAGTCAGGCGCTAGAACGCTCACCGCTGTTCCCTGCGCCCTGCCCACAGTTAATTAGAGTCGGAGAAGAAACCGGCGCGCTCGAGCACCTGTTTACACAGTTAGCCGATTGGCATGAAAAAAGTACGCAGCAGTTTGCGGACAAGCTGCCTCATACGTTGGAACCATTATTAATGGGCGCGGTGGGAGTGATTGTCGGTACGCTGGTGATAGCGATGTATCTGCCCATATTCCAATTGGGTCATGTACTGACGGGGGCCTAATCCCGTCAGTTAAGAAAGCCAGAGGGTTACCCGTTGAAAATCCGGTTTTCCTGCTCAGCGACACGAATAAACGTTGTTCGTTTGGTCAGCTCTTTCAGGCGTGAAGCGCCGACGTAAGTGCAGGCTGAGCGCAAACCGCCAAGAATATCGCGAATGGTGTATTCCACCGGACCACGTAGCGGAAGCTTGACGGTTTTACCTTCCGCGGCACGATAACCGGCTACGCCGCCAACATGGCGCTCCATGGCAGATGCCGAGCTCATCCCGTAAAACAGCATCATTTTCTGTCCGTTTTCTTCGGCGATGGTTCCTTCACACTCATCGTGTGCCGCCAGCATCCCCCCCAGCATCACAAAATCAGCGCCGCCGCCGAAGGCTTTGGCGACATCGCCCGGCACAGAGCAGCCGCCATCGCTGACAATCTGTCCGCCCAGACCATGCGCGGCATCGGCACATTCAATGACCGCCGACAGCTGCGGATAGCCCACGCCCGTTTTCAACCGGGTGGTACAAACGGAACCTGGACCAATCCCGACCTTAACGATATCCGCCCCCGAAAGAATCAGCTCCTCTACCATCTCGCCAGTAACCACATTGCCTGCACAAATGACTTTGTCAGGACACGCTTCACGCGCTTTTTGTACAAAGGAGACAAAGTGTTCGGAGTAGCCGTTGGCGACATCAATGCAAATAAATTTCAGCGCAGGCGACGAAGCCAAAATCTGCTTCAACTTATTAAAATCGTCGTTTGACGTCCCCGTGGAAACCATAACATGGCGCAATACCTCTTCTGACGACTGCGCGACAAACTGCTGCCACTGTTCAACGGAGTAGTGCTTGTGAACGGCAGTCAGCACGCCGAACGTGGATAATGCCTGAGCCATGCGAAAAGTACCCACCGTATCCATGTTAGCCGCAATCACCGGCACGCCTGACCAACGGCAGCCGGCGTGCATAAAGGTAAAATCGCGTGCTAATTCAACTTCCGATCGACTCTTCAGGGTGGAGCGTTTGGGACGAATGAGAACGTCTTTAAAGCCTAACTTTAAATCTTCTTCAATACGCATAGGAGATGTCCTGGTCAGTGGCGAAGACCGTCAGAGAGACAGTCGGTATGCTTTAAAACCATATCCAGTGAGCTCATCATACGCGCGAATAATCCTGCGGCAAGACTGCGAATTTACCTTTATTTAGGCTAGAATCCCGTAAATTTACCGGTAATTTTGCAGATCGATACCATGGCATACATCGTAGCGCTCACAGGCGGTATCGGCAGCGGCAAAAGCACCGTCGCTGAAGGTTTCGCCCAGCAAGGCATCACCATCATCGATGCAGACATCATCGCCCGTCAGGTCGTAGAGCCTGGAACGGCTGCGTTGTCCGCTATCTCAAAACGCTTCGGCCCCGAGATACTGAACGCCGACGATACGCTTAACCGCTCCGCCCTACGGGCAAAGATTTTTTCCAGCGAACGTGAAAAAGAGTGGCTCAACCAACTGATGCATCCGTTGATCCACGCGGAAACTCAGCGCCAGTTGCTTGCCGCCCCCGGGCCATACGTGATGTGGGTCATTCCCCTGCTGATTGAAAACAGCCTGCAATCGCAGGCGCAACGGGTTCTGGTCGTGGACGTTACCCCGGAAATTCAGCTACAGCGCACGCTGGCGCGAGACGGGGTGTCGCTTCATCAGGCCGAAAAGATCCTGTCTGCGCAAGCTACGCGAGAACAGCGTCTGGCTTATGCCGACGACATCATCGACAATAGCCGCAGCCAGAGCGAACTTGCCCCACAAATTGCCATGCTGCACCAGCGCTATCTTGAGCTGGCGGCATCCGCAAATGACAGGATGACAAAATAATGAGTGACGCTTACTCAACCCTATTATTTGAATATCCGCTGAATGAGAAAACGCGGACGTGGCTACGTCTTGAGTTTTTGCTCCAACAGATGCATGACAACCAGACGCTGGAGCACATCGGTGATGCGCTGAGCTTTTTCCGCGCCGCCACCGACCTGTTGGATGTACTGGAACGCGGCGATGTGCGTCCCGACTTGATGAAGGAACTGGAACGCCAGCAGCAGAAGTTGACGCAGTGGCAGGACGTTCCCGGCGTCGACCAGGCGCGAATCGATGCCTTTCGCCAGCAGCTACGCCAGCAGGCGAGCCAACTGATGGCCGCCCCGCGTATGGGCCAAAGCCTGCGTGAAGATCGTCTTATTGGCATGGTGCGCCAACGGCTCAGCATTCCAGGAGGATGCTGTAATTTCGACTTGCCGACGCTGCATACCTGGTTGCATCAGCCTGTCGAGTACCGAAATCGGCAGGTCAGCGCCTGGCTCGACAGCGTCGCGCCATTTGAACAGACGTTGGGGATGATTCTGGACCTCATCCGCAACTCAGCGATCTTCCGTCCGCAAATCAGCCTGAAAGGCTTCTATCAGGACAATGCAGCCGATGCCGACCTGCTGCGCATACAGATCGCACAGGAGCATCAGCTTTACCCACAAATTTCTGGTCACAAGAGCCGTTATGCGATTCGCTTCATGCCGCTGGACAGCGAGCATGGACAAGTGCCCGACCGCCTGACGTTCGAACTGGCCTGCTGTTAGGAGTTAACACAATGAGCAACGATATCACCACCGTAAAATGTCCGACCTGCGCCAAACCTGTGGTGTGGGGAGAACAAAGTCCTTACCGCCCTTTCTGCAGCAAACGCTGCCAGCTAATCGATCTTGGGGAATGGGCCGAAGAAGAAAAACGTATTCCCAGTAATGAAGCGATTACTGACAGCGAAAACTGGAGCGAAACAAAGTATTAAACGTTGGTGTTACGCCGACTGTTTTAGCCAGCGGATCATCTCCGCATTCGCTGGCGGAAACTCCTCTTCTTTGAGTTCATCGACGGTCAGCCAACGCGACGGCTGACCTTCCCGTCCGTATGGCTCCCCCTGCCAATGCTCCACCAGGAAAAAATGCAGCGTGATGAGCCGATCGCCTGCGGAGAACGTTTTATCCGTGAGCGCTTGAGGATCGCGCGCTTCAATCCCCGTTTCCTCACGCAATTCACGAATTAGCGCCTGTTCGGGCGTCTCTCCCGTTTCAACTTTCCCCCCCGGGAACTCCCATTTACCGGCCATGTGCGAGCCAGCCTGGCGACAGGCGATAAAAAACTGTCGCTGGGCGTTACGAATAATCCCTACCGCGACTGACAAAGGTTTTTGCGTCATAAGCTTTTCCCCAAGTAAAAGGCGGTCAATGACCGCCTTTATTTTTATCGATGATGTGATTCAGCCCTAATGAAGACTAGTTCTGGATACGTCCATGGCACTGTTTGTATTTTTTGCCTGAACCGCAAGGACAAGGATCGTTACGACCGATTTTGCGCTCAGATGAACTACCTGCAGTCGGCGCGGCAGCCGCTTCACTTTGATGGCTCAGTTGCTGCTGGCTTGCCAGACGTTCGGCTTCCTCGCGACGCTGCTGTTCCAACGCTTCAATCTCTTCCGGCATACGGACCTGAACTTTGCTCAGTGTGCTGATGACTTCATATTTCAGCGCTTCCAGCATCGCGGCGAACATGGAGAACGACTCACGTTTGTACTCCTGCTTCGGATCTTTCTGCGCATAGCCGCGCAGATGGATGCCCTGACGCAGATAGTCCATCGCCGCCAGATGCTCTTTCCACAAGGAGTCCAGCGTTTGCAGCATGACGCCTTTTTCGAAATTGCGCATCACATCGACGCCCACGACTTCTTCTTTGCGGGCGTAAACTTCCATCGCCTGCTCGTGGATACGTTCACGCAGCGTTTCTTCATGCAGCTGAGGCTCTTTTTCCAGCCATTCTGCAATCGGCATGTCCAGATCGAAATCGTTTTTCAGACGCTGTTCCAGTCCTTCGATATCCCACATCTCTTCCAGAGACTGCGGCGGAATATGGTTATCGATGGTCGCTTTGAACACATCGTTACGAATGCTGTCGACCGTCTCGCTGATATCGACGGAGTTCAGTAGCTCATTACGCTGAGTATAGATAGCGCGGCGCTGGTCGTTAGCCACATCATCGTATTCCAACAGCTGCTTACGAATATCGAAGTTGCGGTTTTCCACTTTACGCTGTGCATTGGCAATCGCTTGGTCACCCAAGGATGTTCGATTGCTTCGCCTTCCTTCATCCCCAGCTTACGCATCATGTTGGACACGCGGTCAGAGGCGAAGATACGCATCAGAGCATCTTCCATGGAAAGGTAGAAGCGAGAAGAACCGGCATCCCCCTGACGACCGGAACGGCCACGCAGCTGGTTGTCGATACGACGCGATTCATGACGCTCGGTGCCGATAATATGCAAACCGCCCGAAGCCAGCACCGCATCATGGCGCACCTGCCAGTCTGCTTTAATAGCGGCGATCTGCTCATCTGTCGGGGCTTCCAACTGGGCGATTTCAGTTTGCCAGCTGCCGCCCAACACGATATCGGTACCACGACCGGCCATGTTAGTGGCGATGGTCACCGCGCCCGGACGACCGGCCTGTGCGACGATATCCGCTTCCATGGCATGGAACTTGGCGTTAAGCACGTTGTGTTTGACTCCGGCGCGAGTCAGCGCGTCAGAGACCACTTCGGATTTCTCAATCGAGATCGTCCCCACCAGCACCGGCTGACCATTCGCCGTACGCTCTCTGATATCTTCGATAATCGCGTCGATTTTTTCCCGTTCGGTCATGTACACCAGGTCGGGCAAATCTTTACGAATCATCGGACGGTTCGTCGGTACGACAATGGTATCCAGTTTATAGATAGAGCTGAATTCGAAGGCTTCGGTATCCGCCGTCCCCGTCATCCCCGCCAGTTTTTCATACAGGCGGAAGTAGTTCTGGAAGGTGATGGAGGCCAGCGTCTGGTTTTCATTATTGATGGTGACGTGCTCTTTCGCCTCAACAGCCTGATGCAGACCGTCAGACCAGCGACGCCCCTGCATGGTGCGGCCGGTATGTTCATCGACAATGATGACCTCACCGTCTTTAACGATGTAATCAACGTCGCGCGTGAACAGAACATGCGCTCGCAGACCAGCGGTAACGTGGTGCATCAGCATAATGTTGGAAGGCGAGTACAGGGATTCGCCTTCATCCATGATGCCTTCGTTCACCAACAGCTCTTCGATTTTGACCAAGCCGCGTTCTGTCAGGTTAACCTGACGGGATTTTTCATCCACGGAGAAATGACCTTCGCCCTGGAAGGTGTCGGAATCTTCTTTTTCCTGACGGATCAGCGACGGGATGATTTTATTGACGCGGATATACATCTCGGAGCTGTCTTCTGCCGGGCCAGAGATGATCAGCGGGGTACGCGCTTCATCGATCAGAATGGAGTCAACTTCATCCACCAGGGCGTAAAACAGCGGGCGCTGAACGCGCTCTTCCGGGCTGAACGCCATGTTGTCACGCAGGTAGTCGAAACCATATTCGTTGTTGGTACCGTAAGTGATGTCAGCCGCATACGCTTCGCGTTTCGCTGGCGCTGGCATGCCTGGCAGGTTGATCCCTACCGTCAGACCAAGATACTCAAACAACGGACGGTTGTTCTCGGCATCACGCTGCGCCAGATAGTCGTTCACGGTAACAACATGCACGCCGCGGCCGGTCAGACCATTCAGATACGCGGGCAGCGTCGCCGTCAGCGTTTTACCTTCACCGGTACGCATTTCGGCGATGCAGCGTTCATTAAGGACCATCCCGCCCAGCATCTGAACGTCGAAGTGGCGCATACCGAAAACACGTTTACTTGCTTCACGCACGACGGCAAAGGCCTCAGGTAACAGCGCTTCCAGCGTTTCGCCTTTCTTAATGCGCTCACGGAACTCCGGCGTTTTGGCCTTCAGCTCGTCGTCAGACAGCTTTTCCATTGCGGGTTCGAGCTGGGCGATCACATCTACAGTTTTACGCATACGGCGTAAAGTACGGTCGTTACGGCTACCGAAAACTTTGGTTAATAGTTTCACTAACATAATAATTTTAATCTCTACAATGCCACCGTAGTTACCGTGGCATAACATCAGAAAACCAGGCTATCTCACCCGGCTATTGCGCGTGTTAACAGAAAAAAGTGGGGGGTTAGTTAAGCGGTCCGGCGCGTATCCCCATCGTCTTGGCAAGCCAGATGCCAGAATGATGGAATAGCGTAGATACTGCGGAGAAGTACGTCGAGACATCGAGCGCCGGCACCCTGTTTTCCTGGGTCAACAGCGCGTGGAGTGTTTCAATTAGGATTTGATGCTGTGCGGGCGAGGACACAACCGCTTCAGCCACCGTCGAAGGTTGCGGCGCCGTCAGAGCAAACGACAGATGCCGGATAACGGTGCGAATGGCATGCTGATGCCAATAATCAATGCCGACGGATGAACGTCGATGAGCCTCTTTCAATGCCACCAGATCGGTCAGGCTAAAGGCGGAAACGTTATGGCGGCTAATCGCCGAGGTCGACAGCGATGGGGCATTCTGGGATTCGCACAGACTGACGGGCAGACCAAAACCAGCCGCGACCATCCCCAACAGGAGATGCGGCCAAAAATAACGTCTGCCAAATTGTCGCCAACGATTTAGAATACCAATCACAAGTTTACTGTCCGTCGGAGCCTGCGTTATGCGTGATAGTCGTCCACAATCACTAGAGTCTTTTTTTGATAGCGCATCGGAAACCGGAAGCGGTCCGCTGCGAGATATTCAGCAGCGCGCTGCCGCGCTGGTAAAACTTAATCGCGCCGTCTGCGCGCTATTGCCAGCGCAAATGCACCCTTGGTGCCGCGTCGCAAATTATCGCCGCAGTTTGCTAGTACTGGAAACGGCGAACGCCAGTTGGATGATGCGGCTACGTTATGAACAGCCCGCATTACTCTCCGCATTGCGTGCTCAAATACTACCATCATTAGCAGCAATCGACATCCGGATTAATCCTTCGCTGGCAGCTAAAGCACATCAAAATAATAAGCTATCAGACACCACCACCGGCGTTGATGCTAAGGACGTGCCGAAGCAACGCTCGCTGAGTCCGCAGAGTGCAGAAATATTGAATGGATTAGCGGAAAACAGCCCGGAAAGGTTACAGCGGATATTAAAAAGACTGGCTTCACTGGCCGGAGAGAAAACCAGTGATAACCAGTCATAAAAACGACAAGTTGTTGTTCTGACTTGTTAGGCGAGTACCGTCGAAGGCGCTTTGAACGCCAGCGGCATTTCCGCCTCATCTTCAAAGGTCACGTATTCCCACGCTTCCTGTTTCGCCAGCACAGCCTGCAACAGTTTGTTATTCAGCGCATGACCCGACTTGAATGCCGTGAAGGCACCAATGATGTTATGGCCACACATAAACAGGTCGCCGATCGCATCCAGCATTTTGTGACGAACGAATTCATCTTCAAAACGCAGACCGTCATCGTTCAGCACGCGGTAGTCGTCGACGACAATCGCGCAGTCAAAGCTGCCGCCCAGACACAGACCACGGGACTGGAGATATTCAATATCCCGCATGAAGCCGAAGGTCCGCGCACGGCTGATCTGACGGACGAAAGAGTCCGCAGAGAACTCTAACTTGTAGCGCTGTGCGCCAGAGTCGATCGCCGGGTGATTGAAGTCGATGGTGAAGTCCAGGTTGAAACCGTTATAAGGTTTCAGTTCCGCCCACTTGTCGCCATCTTCTACGCGCACGGTATCTTTGATCCGAACGAACTTCTTAGCACAGTTCAGTTCTTCAATGCCGGCGTCCAGCAACAGGTAAACGAACGGACTGGCGCTGCCGTCCATAATAGGGATTTCAGGAGAATCGACTTCGATCATCACGTTGTCGATGCCCAATCCTGCCAGCGCGGCGTTCAGATGCTCCACGGTCGAAATTCGCACGTCATGCTCATTGACCAGGCAAGTACAGAGCATGGTATCACGCACGGATTTGGCATCAGCCGGAAAATCAACCGGTGGATTCAAGTCAGTGCGACGATAGATGACCCCGGTATTTGCCGGTGCAGGACGCATGGTCAGGGTGACTTTTTTGCCGGTATGCAAACCGACCCCTGTCGCCTGTACGATACGTTTTAATGTACGTTGTTTGATCATCGTATTATCTCGCATTTAATCCGAACCAACGGCCTCAGTCTATACCAAGGCCGGCGGCACAGTTTAGCACAAAGAGCGGAGATTCCAACCAAGCGGCCGGTTAATCGGCCTGCTTACGCAGGAACGCCGGGATATCCAGGTAATCCGGCTCTTTATTAGGCTGCGTGTTCTGGTCATTGACGACCTTGGCGGCAGCCGGTTTTTCCTGCGGCAGAGGCGACATGCCATGCTGCTGGTAACGGTGGTCCATTACCGGCTGGCTGCTCTGCTTGTTGGTGACCAGCGTAATTTCCGGACGTTTGTCCATGCCGATACCGGTCGCCACCACGGTGACGCGCAGTTCGTCGTTCATTTCCGGGTCCAGAGACGTACCGATAACCACGGTAGCGTTGTCGGATGCGAAAGCACGGATCGTGTTACCGACCGTTTCGAACTCATCCAGACGCAGGTCGAAGCCCGCCGTGATGTTAACCAGAACACCGCGAGCACCGGACAGGTCGATATCTTCCAGCAACGGGCTGGAGATCGCCATTTCGGCCGCTTCTTCCGCACGGTCTTCGCCACGCGCCACGCCGGAACCCATCATGGCATAGCCCATTTCGGACATTACGGTGCGAACGTCCGCGAAGTCGACGTTCATCAACCCCGGACGGGTAATCAGTTCAGCGATACCCTGAACCGCGCCTTTCAGCACGTCGTTGGCAGCACCGAACGCATCTAGCAGGGAGATACCGCGTCCCAGAACTTTCAGCAATTTGTCGTTCGGGATGGTGATCAGGGAATCCACGTGCTTAGACAGCTCCGCGATACCTTGTTCCGCAAACGCCATGCGTTTTTTGCCTTCGAAGTTAAACGGCTTGGTCACGACGGCAACGGTCAGAATGCCCAGGTCTTTAGCCACTTCGGCTACAACCGGCGCAGCGCCCGTACCCGTACCACCGCCCATACCCGCAGCGATAAACACCATATCGGCGCCTTCGAGAGACGCGCGTAATGCCTCGCGGTCTTCTTCAGCAGAGTTACGGCCGACTTCCGGGTTAGCCCCAGCGCCCAGACCTTTGGTGATACCGCTACCGATCTGGATCGTCTGCCCAACCGCCGTTTTGCGCAGTGCCTGAGCGTCAGTGTTGACCGCAAAGAACTCAACGCCTTCAATGCGTTCACGCACCATATGCTCGACCGCGTTACCGCCGCCGCCACCGACGCCGATGACTTTAATCACCGCGTCGTTGGTCAATTCCATAGGTTCAAACATAGTTTCTCTCCGTCTTGTGCCTGTGTTACTTCGAGATCAAAAAAGCTGTGCCAGGATCTCTTTTGATAACCGTTAAAATTCTTTTCTCAGCCAGCTGTTCAGGCGCTTAAACCAATGGCTCACTGAGGCGCGTTTTTCCACTTCATGCTCACCGTTCAGGTGAGATTCTTTACCGTAGTGCAGCAACCCTACCGCCGTAGAGTAGTAAGGCTCCTGCGCATAATCCGTCAGGCCTGTGATGTTCAGCGGTTGCCCAATACGAACCTGCGTATGGAATACTCGCTGGGCGCATGCGGCCAGGCCGTCAATCTGTGCGGCTCCTCCCGTCAGCACGATACCGGCCGCCAGGTGATGCTTGACGCCCTGCTGACGCAACTGCTCCTGTAACTGCAACAGCTCGTCGTTCACCAGATTCAACAGTTCGGTGTAACGCGGCTCGATAACCTCGGCCAACGTCTGACGCTGCAGACTGCGCGGCGGACGCCCGCCCACGCTGGGCACTTCAACCGCTTCGTCTTTGCTCACGATAGAGCCCAGCGCGCAGCCGTAGCGAACTTTGATCGCCTCGGCGTCCGTAGGCGGAGTGCCGAAAGCGTAAGCAATATCGCTGGTGACCACGTTACCTGCGTACGGGATCACCTTGGTGTGGCGCAGCGCGCCGCCGGTGTAAACCGCCATATCCATGGTGCCGCCGCCGATATCCACCACACAAACGCCCAGCTCGCGTTCGTCTTCAGTCAGCACCGCATAGCTGGATGCCAGTCCGGCGAAAATCAGCTGGTCGACTTTCAGACCGCAGCGTTCAACCGCTTTGACGATGTTCTTCGCCATATCGTTATGGCAGGTGATCAGATGCACCTTCGCCTGCATACGTACGCCGGACAGCCCTACCGGATTCTTGATGCCTTCCTGGTAGTCGATCGCGTACTCCTGCGGGATGACGTGCAGGATGCGATGCTCATCGCGAACGCGCACGGATTTCGCTGTGTGGACAACACTTTCCACGTCGTCCAGCGTCACTTCCTCTTCAGAGATCGGCACCATACCAATCTCGTTCTGGCAGCTGATATGTTTGCCAGACAACGCCAGATAGACTGATGAAATCTGGCAGTCCGCCATCAGTTCGGCCTGGTCGATGGCGCGCTGTACGCATTTCACCACCGACTCCAGGTCGTTCACGCCGCCTTTATCCATACCCCGTGACGGGCAACTACCCACACCGATAATATTGACCATGCCATCGGGCAGAACTTCCCCTACCAGCGCAGCCACTTTTGCTGTACCGATTTCCAGCCCAACTACCAGTTTTCTGTCCGTCGACTTGATCATTGCTGTTTAGCCTGTGCCTGATTCTGTTGCTGATTACCGTTTTGGTGACGATCAATGTCTTGTTGCTGATCGATAAACGCCGGACCCCAACCTACCGCCGCGCCTGAGTCGTAACGCAGATCCACGTAGTTAATCCGTTTGTTCCCGTCCTTCGCCTGCTGTTGAAGAAGCGGATACAACTCAATAAATCGCGCCAGACGGCGAGCCTGATCGTCGCGTCCCAACTGCAGGCGGATATCGTCTTCCAGACCGACCTGCCAGGAATGGCGCGCGGTCATCGCAACCATTTTCAGCTGGAACTTGCCGGCGCTCAGTATCTGGTTCATGTTCCGATACCCTTCCAGCACGTCGGCTTCGCTGCCTTCCGGCCCGTACAACATCGGCATCTTCTTATTACCGATACGTTCCGCCGGAACGCTGAAGGCGTTTCCGTCGCTGTCCACCATCAGCTGGTCATTCCAACGTGCGAAGGGCACGTATTCAACCAGATGAATCTTTAATTCGTCCGGCCACTGCTTGCGCACGCTAGCCTGTTTTATCCACGGCAGCCGTTCAATCTGCTGCTGGATGACGTTGACGTCCTGCGTCATAAACGTGCCCGGCGCTCCGAGCGACAGTATCGCCTGACGAATGTCGTCGTTGGTGGTGTAGGTTCTTTCCCCCGTCACCACCAGCCGAGACAGCGGCAGCCGGCTGGCATCTTGCATCCATCCCACCACCATCCAACTGCCCCAGGCGATGGTACCCACCACCATCAGCAGGAAAATCATGCCTGCCAGTTGGCCGCCATTGCTGCGACGCGCGCCGTTCGATTCGGGTTCGCGTCCGCGTGTGTTTAGCGCCGCTTGCGACATATCAGCTCGCCAGCTCCAAAATACGTGTCACCAATTGTGGAAACGTCAGGCCATGTTGTTTGGCGGCCATCGGTACCAGGCTGTGCTCGGTCATCCCCGGAGAGGTATTCACCTCTAACAGGTAAAATTTGCCGTCGTCGTCCATCATCACATCAACCCGTCCCCAGCCGCTGCAGTCCAGCGCGCGGTAGGCCGCCAGCGAGAGAGAAGCCAGTTCGCTTTCCTGCTCCGCGGTCAGACCGCTGGGGCAAAAGTAACGGGTGTCTTCCGACTCGTACTTCGCCTGATAGTCGTAGAACGTGCCCGTCGCCTGAATGCGGATCGACGGCAAGGTTTCGTTACCGAGAATAGCCACCGTAAACTCCGGACCGCTCAACCATTTCTCCACCATCACGTTTTCGTCATGATGGAAGGCCGCTTCCAACGCCGCAGGTAAGGCTTCAGCCTGTTCGACTTTGCTCATTCCGACGCTGGAACCTTCCCGACTCGGCTTGACAATCAATGGCATACCGAGAGGTTCTACTAACTTTAGCAAACCAGATGGATTACTGCGCTGAAACTGATGCCGATTCAGCACGATATAAGGTGCTACCGGCAAATTTGACGCCTGCCAAATCTGCTTGGTGCGACACTTATCCATCGTCAGCGCCGACGCCATCACGCCGCTGCCGGTATACGGCAGGCCCAGTTGCTCCAGCGCGCCCTGCATGGAGCCGTCTTCGCCTCCACGCCCGTGCAGCGTGATGAATACCCGGGTAAAGCCTTGTTCTTTGAGGTAACTGACCGGGAAGTCGCTGGGGTCTACCGCGCGCGCATCCACTCCTGCTTCACACAGCCCGGCCAATACGGCCTGCCCCGAGAGCAGAGAGATTTCGCGTTCTGCGGATGAACCACCCAGCAATACAGCCACTTTCTCAGTCATTTACTTTTACCCTTTGACCTGCGGCTGTAAGCGAGAATCCGCCAGCCTGCGGGCCAGTTTGCCGATATTACCTGCGCCCTGAACCATAACGAGGTCACCATCTTGCAGTGCCGGTGCCAACAATTCAGGTAAAGTCTCTACATCCGGTACCAAAATCGGATCAATCCTACCTCTTCCGCGAATAGTACGGCATAAAGAGCGGCTATCAGCCCCAGGAATAGGCGTTTCCCCTGCTGAGTAAACATCCAACATCAGCAAAACATCCACCTGAGACAGCACATGCGCGAAGTCGTCATACAGATCGCGCGTACGCGTATAGCGGTGAGGCTGGAAAACCATGACCAACCGTTTTTCCGGCCAGCCCGCTCGCGCCGCTTTAATCGTGGCGTCCACTTCCGTGGGATGATGGCCGTAGTCATCGACCAGCATGACCGCGCCGCTTTTACCGTTTACCGACTCCAGCGGATATTCGCCCAGGAAGTCAAAACGACGACCGGTGCCTTCGAAACGTTCGAGCGCCCGCAGGATCGCGTCGTCTTCAATCCCTTCTTCTGAGGCGACCGCAACCGCCGCCGCCGCATTCAACGCATTGTGGCGGCCAGGCGCATTCAGGGTCACGTGCAGCAAAGGTTTCCCCTGACGCTCCAGCGTAAAGTGGCCTTGAGCTCCTGTCTGACGGTAGCTGGCAATACGCACATCGGCATCGTCACAGAATCCGTATGTCGTCACGTGGCGTCCTACACGCGGCAGCAGTTCACGGACCACCTGATCGTCCAGACACATCACCGCGTGTCCATAAAACGGCAGGTTGTGCAGAAAGTTGATGAACGTCTGCTTCAGATTCTCAAAATCACCCTGATACGTGTCCATATGGTCGGCTTCGATATTGGTCACGATCGCCGCCATCGGCTGCAAATGCAGGAAAGACGCATCGCTTTCGTCCGCTTCTGCAATCAGGTAGCGGCTGGATCCCAGTCGCGCGTGCGTGCCTGCCGCTTTCACCAGTCCGCCGTTAACGAAGGTGGGGTCCAGACCGGCTTCCGCGTAAATACTGGTCACCATCGCCGTCGTCGTCGTTTTACCGTGAGTTCCCGCCACAGCAATGCCATGACGAAACCGCATCAGTTCCGCCAGCATTTCGGCCCGGCGGATCACCGGAATACGCGCTTCCTTCGCGGCAATGATTTCCGGGTTGTCGCCGGAAATGGCGCTGGAAACGACCACTACGCTCGCGCCGTTCACATTTTCCGGACGGTGGTGGAAATAGATCTGCGCGCCTAAATCACTCAGCTGCTGAGTAACGGCATTCGGTGCCAAATCGGAGCCGCTAATCTCATAGCCTTCATTAACCAGAACTTCGGCGATACCGCCCATGCCGGCACCACCGATGCCAACAAAGTGGATGTGCCGGACGCGATGCATCTCGGGCACGATTGAACGCAGTTTCGCCAGTTGTTGTGTATTCACTTTTACCTATCGCTACCTAATTGATCGCCGTCCTGTGTCCGGCGATGTCATGATTAATGTTGAACCGCTGCCACGTCTTGTGTACGCGCCGCCGCGACGACTTCCGCCGCAACGCGCTCGGTCGCATCAGGAATGGCGACCGATTGGGCCTTCTCGGCCATGTCGCGCAGCGTAGCGCGGTCCCAGCCGGCCAAGACATCGCTGACGGCGTCAACGCTGATCTGGGCCTGCTCGATAATTTTGGCCGCGCCCGCCTGTTCCAGCGGCAACGCGTTCCAGTACTGCTGCCGATCCTTATGTTGGAACGGCACGAAAAGCGCCGGCAAACCAGCGGCGGCGATCTCACTGACCGTCAGCGCCCCGGAACGGCAGACAACGACATCGGCCCAGGCATAAGCCTCGGCCATATCATCAATAAACTCGACCACGTTATGCTGCGGCTGTCCGGCTGCCGCATACGCTGCCTGCACGTCGGCTTGCGCGCCTTTACCAGTTTGATGCCAAAGGGTGATTCTGTCGCCCAGCGTGGCGGCCACGCCCGGCAACGTCTGATTCAATACCCGAGCGCCCTGGCTGCCGCCGATAACCAATACCCGGATAGGTCCGCTACGGTCAGCCAGGCGTTCCGCCGGTAACGGCAGCGCCAACACGTCAGTGCGCACAGGGTTTCCGACCACGGGCGCTTTAGGAAATGCGCCCGGAAACGCCTGCAGAACCGTTTTCGCAATACGCGACAGCCAGCGGTTGGTCAGCCCGGCGATGCCGTTCTGTTCATGCAACACAACCGGAATGCCGCACAGCCACGCCGCCAAACCGCCGGGACCGGACACATAGCCGCCCATGCCCAGCACGACGTCCGGCTGGTATTGGCGCATGATCGCCTGTGCCTGACGCACCGCGCGGAATATACGTACCGGCGCGCTGATCAACGCCTTAAGCCCTTTGCCGCGCAGACCGGAAATGCGGATAAAATCAATCTCAATCCCGTGCTTCGGCACCAAATCGGCTTCCATACGGTCAGCGGTGCCCAACCAGCGCACCTGCCATCCCTGCGCCATCAGATGATGCGCCACGGCCAATCCGGGGAACACATGGCCCCCGGTTCCGCCCGCCATCACCATCAAACGCTTGCCTTCGCCACTCATCGGGCACTCCTCGTAAACGCCTGCGCTTTCGTCAGACGCGTCTCATAATCTATGCGTAACAGCAGTACGATGGCGGTCGACATAATCAACAGACTGGACCCCCCGTAACTGACCAGCGGCAGGGTTAACCCTTTGGTCGGCAACATGCCCGCCGCGGCTCCCACATTGACCAATGTTTGGAAACTGAACCAAATGCCGATGGAACACGCCAGGAACCCTGAAAAGCGCTGATCGATCTGCAGCGCGCGGCGTCCAATCGACATCGCCCGAAAGGCGACGAAGAATATCATTAACAACGCTAAAACCACACCGATATAGCCCAGTTCTTCGCCTAAAATGGAGAAAATAAAGTCAGTGTGCGCTTCCGGCAGATATTCCAGTTTCTGAATCGAATTACCCAGTCCCTGCCCCCACACTTCGCCGCGTCCGAACGCCATCAGCGACTGCGTCAGCTGATAGCCGCTGCCGAACGGATCATCCCAAGGGTTCCAGAACGATGTCACACGGCGGATACGGTACGGTTCCGCAATAATCAGCAGACAGACCGCGAAAATGCCGCTGCCGATAATCGCCAGGAACTGCCAGAGTTTGGCGCCCGCCAGGAACAGCATGGCTAGCGTCGTAATAAACAACACCACGACGGTGCCGAGGTCAGGCTGCGCCAGCAGCAGCACCGCCAGCACCACCATCACGCCCATCGGTTTACAGAAGCCCCAGAAGTTGTTTCGCACCTCTTCGACTTTGCGCACCATGTAGCTGGAGAGGTAGCAGAACAGCGCCAGCTTCGACAACTCGGCAGGCTGTATGCGCAACGGCCCCAGCGAAATCCAGCGGGAGGCACCGTTGACCGAACTCCCGACGACCAAGACCACCAACAGCAGCACAATGGCCACCAGCAGCAGTACCGGGCTGTAACGCTGCCAGACTTCCATCGGCACTCGCATGGTGATCAGCGACAAACCGAACGCCAGCGCCAGATAGAGTCCGTCGCGCTTGGCGAACAGGAACGGGTCGCCAGCGAGGCGTTGTCCTACCGGCATGGAAGCGGAAGTCACCATCACGAAGCCGATGACCGCCAGTCCGAGCGTCAGCCACAGCAGCGTACGATCGTACAGCACGGCGCTGAGGTTATCGCTTTCGCGCGTCCCCATGACCCAGCGTCTCAATCGTTCCACTACTGCTCCTGCCATTTGCATCAGCCCAGTTCCTCCGCCAAACGTGCAAATTCATCGCCGCGCTGCTCAAAGCTGCGGAACTGATCCAGACTCGCGCAGGCTGGGGACAGCAAGACCACGTCGCCCGGGCTGACCTGCTGAGCAATGAGCGTCATCGCCTGCGCCAGGGTCTCGGTACGCTGAGCGACGTCAGGACGCAGCGCCGCCAGCAGATCGCCATCGCGACCGAAACAGTACAGCCGCACCTTATCGCCCTGAAGATAGGGCTTCAGCGGCGAGAAGTCGGCAGATTTGCCGTCTCCGCCCAGCAGCAGATGCAGCGTGCCGTCGATGCGCAAACCGCTCAGCGCCGCCTCGGTACTGCCGACGTTGGTCGCTTTCGAGTCGTTGATCCAGCGCACCTCGTTGCGATCCAGCACCAGTTGGAAACGATGCGCCAGACCGGTAAAGCCAGTGAGCGCGGCCAGCGCGGAAGCGCGCGGAATGCCCACCGTATCGGCCAGCGCCAACGCGGCGAGCGCATTGGTATAGTTATGCTGTCCGACCAATTTGATTTCACGCGTATTGATCACGCGCTCCCCATTAACCCGCAGCCAGGTTTCGCCCTGCTGCCGATTCAGGTGATAGTTGCCCACGTCCACGCCGAAGCTTAGACAGCGGTCGTCAGCCCCGCGCACCGGCATGGTCAGCGCATCATCGGCGTTCACCACGCAGACCGCGGCGTTTTCGTAAATGCGCAGCTTCGCGGCGCGGTACTGTTGCAGACCTAACGGATAACGGTTGGAATGATCTTCCGTCACATTCAGGATGGTGGCCGCCGCGGCATGCAGGCTACAGGTTGTTTCCAGCTGGAAGCTGGACAGTTCCAGCACGTACAGCTGGCACTCCTGCTTGAGCAATTCCAACGCGGGGACGCCGATGTTGCCGCCAACGCCTACCGACCAACCGGCCGCACGCGCCATATCTCCCACCAGCGTGGTGACGGTGCTTTTACCGTTCGATCCTGTAATCGCGACGATCGGCGCCTGCGCCTCGCGGCAAAACAGCTCGATATCGCCGACGATCTCAATGCCTGCCTCCGCAGCGTCGCATAATGCAGGCGTGGCCAGCGCGATACCGGGGCTGGCCACGATCAGGTCGGCGTCCATCAGCCAGTCTTCCTGTAAACCGCCCACATAACGTTCGACCTGCTCAGGCAGTTTATCCAGACCAGGCGGACTGACACGGGTATCCACCACGCGAGGCGTCACCCCGCGCGCAAGGAAGAAATCAACACAGGAGAGCCCGGTCAGGCCCAACCCGATAATGACGACTTTTTTACCCTGATAGTCCATGTCGTTACCGTACCTTCAGTGTGACGAGTCCAATGAGCACCAGCATCAGAGAAATAATCCAGAACCGCACAATCACGCGCGGTTCCGGCCAACCTTTAAGCTCATAGTGGTGATGAATCGGCGCCATGCGGAAAATCCGCTGGCCGCGCAGCTTAAAGGAGCCAACCTGCAGGATCACCGACAGCGTTTCGACCACGAACACGCCTCCCATGATCACCAGTAAAAATTCCTGACGCAGCAGCACGGCGATCGTCCCGAGCGCGCCGCCCAGCGCCAGCGAACCGACGTCGCCCATAAAGACCTGCGCCGGATAGGTGTTGAACCACAGAAACCCGAGTCCCGCGCCGACTATCGCCGTACACACCACCACCAGTTCGCTGGCATGGCGGATATACGGAATATGCAGATAGTTGGCGAAGTTCATGTTCCCCGTCGCCCACGCCACCAGCCCAAAGCCCGCGGCGACAAACACCGTCGGCATAATCGCCAGACCGTCCAGACCGTCAGTCAGATTGACGGCGTTGCTGGTGCCGACAATGACGAAATACGCCAGCACCACATACATCAACCCTAACTGCGGCATGATGTCTTTAAAGAACGGTACGACCAGCTGCGTCGCTGGCGTATCTTTGCCGATGGCATACATGGAAAAGGCGACGATCAGCGCCAACAGCGACTGCCAGAAATACTTCCAGCGCGCGATCAGCCCTTTAGTGTCTTTACGTACAACCTTGCGGTAGTCGTCCACGAATCCGACGATGCCGTAGCCCAGCAGTACCAGCAACACGCACCAGACGTAAGGGTTAGACAGGTTGACCCACAGCAGAACGGAAATCGTGATCGAAGCCAGTATCATCACGCCGCCCATCGTCGGCGTACCGCGTTTGCTGAAGTGCGACTCCGGCCCTTCGCTGCGAACGACCTGACCAATCTGTAAACGCTGTAACCAAGCAATCAAATGCGGCCCCATCCAGAGCGAGATCACCAACGCAGTCAGCAGGCTGACGATGGCTCGAAACGTCAGGTAGGAAAAGACGTTGAAGCCGGAATAAAATTTGACCAATTGTTCGGCCAGCCACACTAACATGTTGCCTTCTCCTGTAATGCGCGTACTACCTGCTCCATCGCAGCGCTGCGTGAGCCTTTTATTAAAATGGTAATCACTGTGTGTTCCGCCAACAGCGCCCGAAGACGGTCGACCACGGCGGCTTTATCCTGAAAATGTTCACCCTGCCCGCTGGCCTGGCTAATCCATTCGCTCAACGTGCCGACGCTCAGCACCAGGTCGATACCAGCGATTCGTGCCGCCTCGCCGACCTGACGGTGACAGGCTTCTGCTTCCTGCCCCAACTCCGCCATGTCACCGACGACCAGTACCCGATAACCCGGCATGTCCGCCAGCACCTGCACCGCCGCCGTCAGAGAACCCACGTTGGCGTTGTAGCTGTCGTCGAGCACCCGTTGTTCACCGCCCAGAGAGAGCGGGAACAAACGCCCCGGCACCGCCTGAAGCTGCGCCAGCCCAGATTTCACGTCCTCCAGCGATGCACCGACGGACATCGCCAGCGCCGCAGCCGCCAGCGCGTTGGCGATGTTGTGTTTACCCGGCAACGGTAACGTGACCTCAACCTCGCCGATCGGGCTGTGCAGGGTGAACGTCGTCCCCTGCGCTTGCACCGCGACATCGCTGGCGAAGAAGTCCACATCCTCTGCGGCTTCCGGCGAAAAACGCCAGACGGTTTTCTGCGTCAGCGTCGTTTGCCAATGCGGCCAGTCATTGCTGTCGGCGTTAAGAATGGCAACGCCATCAGCGGGCAGACCGTTGAAGATTTCGCCCTTAGCCTGCGCAACACCGGCCAGCGACCCGAACCCTTCCAGATGCGCCGCCGCAATATTGTTGACCAGCGCCGTTTCCGGCCGCGTGAGATCGGCGGTGTAGGCAATCTCGCCGATGTGGTTCGCGCCCAGCTCAATGACGGCGAAATCATGTTCCGGCGTCAGTCGAAGCAGCGTCAACGGTACGCCGATGTCGTTATTCAGATTACCGGCGGTATACAGGACATTGCCGCACTGCCGCAGAATCGCCGCGGTCATCTCTTTGACCGACGTCTTGCCGGACGAACCGGTCAGGGCGACGACGCGGGCCGACGATTGCTGCCGTACCCAGGCAGCCAGCGCGCCGAGCGCCAGCCGCGTATCCTTAACAATGAGCTGCGGCGCCGAAACGGGTAAGCGCTTACTCACCACCAGTGCTGCCGCGCCCTGACTTATCGCATTCTCGGCATAGTCATGGGCATCGAATTTCTCGCCCTGCAACGCCACAAACAGGCAGCCTTCCGTCAGATGACGGGTGTCCGTCGAGACGGCGTCGATCGCCAGATCGTCCCCTTCCAGACGGGCGTCTAATACGTTCGCCAATTGGCTCAGCGTTACGCGAATCATGCCACCACTCCCAACAGGCGTGCGACCGTCATGCGGTCGGAGTAATCCAGCCGCTGATTGCCCACGATCTGATAATCTTCGTGACCTTTACCGGCCACCAGCACCACATCATCCGGTCCGGCATGCATTACCGCGCTGCTGACCGCCGCTGCTCGACCTTCAATCGTCTGCGCTCGTCCGGCGTCCATCAGGCCGCTCAGGATATCTTTGACGATAGCCTGCGGCGCTTCGCTGCGCGGATTGTCGTCCGTCACGATGACCCGGTCGGCCAGCTGTTCCGCTACCGCTCCCATAAGTGGGCGCTTACCTCTATCGCGATCGCCCCCGCAGCCGAACACGCACCAGAGCTGCCCCTGACAGTGCAGTCTTGCCGCCTCCAGCGCTTTTTCCAGCGCGTCGGGCGTGTGGGCGTAATCAACGACTACGGTGGGTTTCCCTTCGGCATGGAAGACTTCCATCCGACCGCACACCGGCTGGATCGCCGTCGCCGTTTCAGCCAACGACTCCAGCGGATAGCCCAGCGCCAGCAGCGTCGCCAGCGCCAGCATAATGTTACTGACGTTGAACTCGCCCATCAGGCGGCTATGGATCATAGCCGGACCCCAACTGGAGTCCACCTGCGCGGTGAAACCGCTGTCATGATATTCAACGCGGGTCGCCTGCAGCCAACGGCTCCGACCCTCTGGCCGCGCTGAGCCCAGCGTCACGGCCACCGCATCAGGAAGCCGACTCAACCAGCGTCGACCCACTTCGTCGTCCGCATTGATAATCGCTTCACCGACCTGATGTTCCGCGAAGAGCGCCCATTTGGCCTCTTCGTAATGCGCCATGTCGCCGTGATAGTCGAGATGGTCGCGGCTCAGGTTGGTAAATACCGCGGCGGCGAAAGGCAGCGCGGCAACGCGATGCTGCACCAGTCCGTGGGAAGAGACTTCCATGGCGGCAAACGTCGCGCCCGCATCTACCAATTGGCTAAGCGTCTGCTGTACGCCGATGGCCGATCCCGTGGTGTTTTCCGCCGGGGTTTCCCGACCCAGCAAACCATTGCCGATGGTACCCATGACCGCGCTGGTTTCGCCCAGCGCCTGGCTCCACTGCGCCAGCAGCTGGCTGGTGGTCGTTTTGCCGTTGGTGCCGGTCACGCCGACCAGACGGAGTCTCTCTGCGGGCTGGCGGTAGAAACGTCCCGCCAGCGCCGAAAGCCGCTGATTAAGCTCATCCAGATAAATCACCGGCACGCCGTGCTTTTCACACACGGTGCCTTCCGGATTTTCCTCATCCGCTTGGGCGATCACCGCAGCCACACCTTGAGCGATGGCCTGCGCAATATAGCGTCGCCCGTCGGTTTGATGTCCGACGATGGCGACAAAAACGTCGCCCGCCGCGGCAATGCGGCTGTCCAGCGTCATGTCCCGCAGCGCGCGCTCGGGAACGTTGGCAACCCACGGCGCCAGCAAATCGTGCAAATTACGATCTGTCACCTGAGCCCTCTTTTCGGTTAATAACGAATTCATTTTTCTCCCCCGTCGCCAGGGCATCCGGCTCGATGTTCATGGTGCGAAGCACGCCGCCCATGATGGCGCCGAAGACCGGCGCGGAGACCGCACCGCCATAGTATTTCCCGGCCTGCGGGTCATTGATGACCACGACCAGCGCGAAGCGAGGATTACTGGCCGGGGCAACACCGGCGGTGTAAGCGATGTATTTGTTGATGTACTTGCCGTCCGGCCCGACTTTCTTGGCCGTACCGGTCTTGATGGCAATGCGATAGCCTTTGATGGCGGCTTTCGAGCCGCCGCCGCCCGGCAGCGCGACGCTCTCCATCATGTGCACCACGGTGCGTACGATGTTTTCAGGGAAAATACGTTCTCCCGGCACCGGCGGGTCGACTTTGGTAATGGAAAGAGGGCGATAGACGCCGAAGCTGCCGATTGTGGCGTACATCCTGGCCAGCTGCAGCGGCGTGACCATCAGACCGTAGCCGAACGAGAAGGTCGCGCGTTCGATATCCGCCCAGCGCTGGCGGTGAGGAAACAGCCTGAACTTTCGCCGACCAGCCCGAGGTTGGTGGGCTTGCCCAGACCAAAGCGAGAGTAAGTATCCACTAACACCGAAGAAGGCATCGCCAGCGACAGTCGTGATACGCCGACGTTACTCGATTTCTGCAGTACGCCCGTCAACGTCAGTTCGTTGTAGCGCGCTACGTCTTTGATTTCATGTCCGTTGATGTAATACGGCAGCGTATTTAGCACGCTGTTCTCTTTCACCACGTTGCGCTGTAGCGCGGACATCACCACCATCGGCTTCACGGTGGAACCCGGTTCGAAGATATCGGTGATGGCGCGGTTACGGATAACGTCGTTGGTGGTGCCGGACAGGTTGTTCGGGTTGTAAGACGGGCTATTGGCCATCGCCAGCACTTCGCCAGTGTTGACGTCAACCAGCACGGCAGTGCCGGACTCCGCCTTGTTGAAAGCGACGGCGTTATTCAACTCACGATAAACGAGCGCCTGCAGGCGTTCGTCGATGCTCAACATCAGGTTGTGCGCGGCCTGGCTGTCGACGGAGGAGATATCTTCAATCACGCGCCCGAATCGGTCTTTTCGTACGGTACGTTCGCCCGGTTGGCCGGTCAGCCAACGGTCGAAACTCTTCTCGACGCCTTCGATGCCCTGCCCGTCGATGTTGGTAAAACCGATCAAATGAGATGTCACCGGACCTGAAGGGTAGTAGCGACGGGACTCCTGACGCAGATTGATGCCCGGCAGCTTCAGTTTGTGAATGTATTCGCCGATAGCGGGGTTGATCTGACGCGCCAGATAAACGAAACGGCCGTTGGGGTTGGCGTTGACCTTGGTGGAGATTTGATCGAGCGGCATCTCCAGCGCGTCGGCCAGCGCTTTCCAGCGCGTATCGAGCGTGATGCCGCCGTGGTCGTTCACTTCCTTGGGATCGGCCCAGATAGCATTGACCGGGACGCTCACCGCCAGCGGACGACCCGCGCGATCGCTAATCATTCCGCGCGCGGTGGGCACTTCCTGCACGCGCAGAGAGCGCATGTCGCCTTCGCGCACCAGTTTATCCGGCGCAATGACCTGCAGATAGGCGGTACGCAGCATCAGGCCGACCAGACAGATCAGAATCCCCCCGCAAAGCAACGCAAAACGCCAGCTGACGAAGCTGGCATGTTCTTCCTGACGTTTCAACCTTCCGGTGCGTGCGGGTTTCATTTATTGAGTAATAACCTGTCAGTTCATTGTTTAACCACAATATTTTCCTGCGAAGGATCGACGTGTCCCATGTAGAGTTTTTCTATCGCGTTCTGCTCGACACGGCTATGGTCGCCCAGCGCATTCTCTTCCAGAATCAGGTTGCGCCATTCGATATCCAGCGCATCCCGTTCCAGCAGCAGGCGCTCGCGTTCTGCTGTCAGCAGACGAGTACGATGCGCCGTCGTCACTACGAGTACGGCCGAAATCAAAACAGCGACCAGCAACAGCAGCGGCAGTTTGCCGTGCCGCAGCAGATCTTCTGCAATGACGCCAGCCAACGAGTGACGTTCGTGCCCGATCATGAGGACAATCTCTCAGCGAAACGCAGTACGGAACTACGCGCGCGCGGGTTCTCCGCGACTTCAGCGTCGGACGGCTTCATTTTTCCTGCGATCTTCAGGGTTCTTCCCCCCTGTTCGCGGAGCTGCTCTTCCGTCAACGGCAGACCGGCAGGTACCTGCGGCCCACGGCTGTTATGACGGATAAAACGCTTCACGATGCGGTCTTCCAACGAGTGGAAGCTGATCACCGACAGTCGACCTTCGGGCGCGAGGACATCCAACGCGCCGTTGAGCGCACGTTCAATCTCTTCGAGTTCACTGTTGATATAGATACGGATGGCCTGGAAAGAGCGCGTTGCCGGGTGTTTGTGCTTTTCACGAATCGGACTGGCGGCGGCAATCAGCTCGGCCAGCTCTTTCGTGCGCGTCATCGGTTCAGTCTGATTACGCTCAACGATGGCGCGAGCAATACGGCGAGCGAAACGTTCTTCGCCAAAGGTCTTGAGAACCCAGGCGATATCTTCCGCTTCCGCTTTCATCAGCCATTCGGCGGCAGAAACGCCGCGGGTAGGATCCATACGCATGTCGAGCGGGCCGTCACGCATAAAGGAGAAACCGCGCTCCGGATCGTCGAGCTGAGGCGACGAGACGCCGAGATCCAGCAGTACGCCGTTGATTTTCCCCGTCAGCCCGCGCTCTTCAACGTATTCAGCAATGGAAGAGAAAGGACCGTGGATGATAGAGAAGCGCGCATCGTCAATGTCGCTGGCGGCGGCGATAGCTTGAGGATCGCGATCGATTGCCAGCAGGCGACCCTCCGGCCCCAAATGGGACAGAATCAGACGGGAGTGACCGCCGCGGCCAAACGTACCGTCAATGTAAATACCGTCGCCGCGAATGTTCAGCCGTTGACGGCCTCATCCAACAGCACGGTCGTGTGTTTAAAAGTTTCTGTCATGACTATAGAGATAAGTCCTGCAATCGATCAGATAGCGGTTCCTGAGTCGATTGTTCAGATTCGATGTCTTCCTTGACTTGTCGATACCAGGTCTGTTCATCCCACAGTTCAAACTTGTTGAACTGCCCGACCAGCATCACTTCTTTTGTAAGTTTTGCATGTTGCCGCAGCGTGGACGCGATTAATAAACGCCCGGCACCATCCATTTGGCACTCACTGGCGTGTCCCAGCAGCAAACGCTGAACGCGACGTTCGGCGGGATTCATGCTCGACAGGCGAGAGAGCTTCTGTTCGATGATTTCCCACTCAGGCAAGAGATAAAGCAGTAGACATGGCTGGTGGAGGTCAATGGTACAAACCATTTGCCCCTGCGCTTCCTCGTTCAGTACGTCCCGGTATCGGGTCGGAACGGCGAGCCGTCCTTTACTGTCGAGATTGACCAGACTTGCCCCACGAAACATGGTTGTATTTAGCCCTTCATGCCATTTTCTACCACTTTGCCCCACAAATTCCCACGATTCAGAGTTTACGGAGGGGAGGAAAACCTTGTCAAGCAAGTACGGAAGTGGGCAGGCATTATTTTCGGTGACTTTACGCGGGGGAAAAACAGTTAAAAAAACACCAGTAAAAAATAATGAGTATTAAGGCTGTGATTATTTAAGAGAAATTATCCGGGCCTCAACGAACGCGTGAAAGATATACGCTTTACCCGCTAATGAAATATTATTTTCACAGCCACATATCGTTACGTATTTTTTATTTTCGGAAAAACCCAAGTTTCTCGTCAAACCCTGATTTGTCAGTATTTTTCGACAATCCCTTTTGCCAAAAAAGAAGGGTCTTAAATCTTCGATGCGGTTTTGAATTGTAAAAATAAATTTTTTAATGAGAAAAACACAATGTTTTCTATTGAGAATGTTTTATCAACGAAGACGTCCACGCTCCCGCGCAGTTTATCAGATGCAGAAAGACTGTTTATATTTACAGTATCAATGTCTCATGCCTGTCTAATAATAATCAGCTGGGTCTGAAGCTGAGCCGTTTGTATATAATAGAAAGTCAGACAACATTTCTCACATCGCCCTCCTCATTTACAGACGCAATGCTTTGTTTTAAATCACCATTTACATCATTGGCATAATAATAAAATGCCAATAACTATTTATACGAATAAACCAGCTTTAAATACCAAAAAAAACAATAAAATAAAAATTTATCGCTACTCTATAAATTATATCCAGTGATGTAGACTATTAAAAAGGCAATGACGCGAAATAAAACACCGATAAACTTAGGTGTTTCTGTTTCTATCCCCGACGCACTGGAGCCTATCGGCATGTTCACCTCCTTCTTACGCCTACGCAACGCGCTGGCTGACATCGTTGCCATGGTGATTTACTGTTTCGTTACGGGCATGGCGATTGAGATATTGATTTCAGACATGTCGTTCCAGCAGTCACTCTCTTCACGCCTGCTTTCCATTCCGGTCAATATGGTGATTGCGTGGCCTTATGGCATCTACCGCGATCGCATCGTAGCTTTCGCCCACAGTTTGGCGCCCCAATCCTGCCGAAGCAAAAACGTCGCTGATCTTATTGCCTATGTGAGTTTTCAGTCGCCGGTTTATATGGCTATTTTGCTCAGCATTGGCGCCAACGCCTCGCAAATTGCGACGGCCGTAGGGAGTAATGCCGTGATATCGATGGTCATGGGCGTGGCCTACGGTTATTTCCTGGAATATTGCCGTCAGCTGTTCCGCGTATCCCGCAAAAGTCCGGAACGACTTGCGACGCATTAAATGACCGGCAGGAAATGGCGTAAAACGGTAAAAGTTTTTTATAAAAGGGGACTTTTCTTAGGAGAAAACTTGGAAATAACGCGTTCTGAGTAAAAATTCGGAAAGAGATATCCAAATGACGTGTCATAAATGGCGATGATCATGGCGGGAATAACAGGAACTGCCGGAAAGATATCGACCCGGCAATTCCCTGTCGGCTTAACGACGGCTTAACGAACCTCGGCGATAAAGGCTGCGACGAATACGATACAGCCCCGCCTTCGGCCTGCGCGGTTCATCCAGACTCGCCAGCACCAGCTCCAGTACCCGTTCGGCCACTTCCCGATGACGCTGGGCGACGGACAACACCTGGCACTCCAGGAAATCCAGCAGCTCATTATCGCCGAAGGTGGCGATAGCCAGATTGTTAGGCAAACGCCCGCTTTGCTTCAGAGTCACGTCCATCACGCCCTGCAACAGCGGGAACGAGGTGGTGAACAGCGCCTCCGGCATCGGATTGTGCTGCAAATAGTCCGTGAATATCGCCGCCGCCGCGCTACGTTCGTAGCTGTTCGCATAGAGATATTGCACCTGACGGGGGTCGCTCTCCCAGGCCTGACGAAAACCTTGTTCACGCAGGAAGCTGACGGAGAGCTCTGGCAACGCCCCCAGATACAGCACCCGTTCAGCCGGAATGTTGCGCAGCTCTTGCGCCAGCATTTCCGCATCTTCCATATCCGCTCCCACCACGCTGGTGAAGTGCTCGCGATCCAGGGCACGATCCAACGCGATAATCGGCAAAGGATCTTTCACCCAACGCTGATAGAACGGATGTTCCGGAGGGAGCGACGTGGACACGATAATGGCATCGACCTGACGCTGCAGAAGATGTTCGATACAGCGCATTTCGTTATCGGGCTGATCTTCCGAACAAGCAATCAGTAATTGATAGCCGCGCTGGCGCGCCTGACGTTCCAGATAGTTGGCGATACGGGTATAGCTGGTATTTTCCAAATCGGGGATAACCAGACCGATAGAACGCGTTCGCCCGGCACGCAACCCGGCAGCCACGGCGTTTGGATGATAATTGTGTTCCCGTACCACAGCCATGACCTTTTCAACGGTCTTATCGCTCACGCGATACTGTTTCGCCTTTCCGTTGATGACATAACTGGCCGTCGTACGCGAAACCCCCGCAAGACGCGCAATTTCATCCAGTTTCACTGGTAACCCCTTAATAAGTCAGATAATGAAGAATTAATGGAATGATAGCCATAAACTAACCAGGGATATCTGTTCGATCTAACCGCATAACTTTCCGGTCAGCAACCGCTTTTATCACAGTATGATGACACGCATAGACTATTTAGTATTGCCCTGGTCCCGCCGGGCTGCGCCGGGTTATAACGGTAGCCCAACGCCCTCCCTTCGGATCAACGCATTGAGCGCATCAATCCCTACTCATGTCTTGTCCACGATATTCTCGGAAACAATCCATCCTCATGCATAGGTGAAAACGACGTCGCCAGCCTGAAAAAACCGTCGAACGCATTTTTCTGACAAAATTCCCCGCTCGGTCGATTTTTTTATTCGCGTCAAAAGACGTTTTAAACGCGGATTTTCGAGGGATAACGTCCGGGCATTTTTGCCCCTCACAAACGCGGACGCATTAACATAATGTCAGTTAATGCAGCAGGCAAACCACGCACATTTCACACGCTTGCACGCATTCGGGGAATTCTCTGCCAAAAGCACTTTTACTACGTTAAAACTCCAAAAGAATTGGCCTTGGTCTGAAAATATTCCACGACCTTGAAACAGGTCAGCAAAAAATATTATCGGCGCTTATCCCTTTTTCTGCTCGAAAATGCCCTGTTTTTATCTTTGATGCGGCGATACCACCTGCTCAAGCATTCAGCATATCAAGCAATGGGGTCGTCTATTTTTAAGACGACTTAGACCGATTTTATCGCCGAAATCAGGCCGAGAAATCCCGCTTTGCCGCAAAAATCAAACGTTGACATACCCACAGTATTCAAGTACCAATAATAGAGAAGCAATTGACTAACAAACATTGGAAGATAATCAGCATGTCTCACTTCGCTAAACTACTAGGCCTACTACTCATCGCATCCAATATGCGCGGTATGCCGGTGGGCGAAATTCACAGCTGATTTTCACGCCACACCTTCAAGAAACCCGCGCCGTTGCGCGGGTTTTTTTTTACTCGCCGGGCGTCAGAATTAACAAGACAAAGGAACCAGAGCGATGAGCCAAGAAGTGATTATTTTCGATACCACATTGCGTGATGGTGAGCAGGCGCTGCAGGCCAGTCTGAGCGTTAAGGAAAAGATTCAAATCGCCATGGCGCTGGAACGCATGGGTGTCGATGTGATGGAAGTCGGCTTCCCGGTCTCTTCGCCTGGTGACTTTGATTCCGTTCAGTCCATCGCCCGGCAGATCAAAAACAGCCGCGTCTGCGCGCTGGCCCGATGTGTAGAGAAGGATATCGACGTCGCGGCGGAAGCCCTGAAAGTGGCTGAAGCCTTCCGAATTCATACCTTCATCGCCACCTCGCCGATGCATATCGCCACCAAGCTGCGCAGTACGCTGGACGACGTGGTTGAGCGCGCGACCTATATGATCAAACGCGCTCGTAACTACACCGACGACGTCGAGTTCTCCTGTGAAGATGCCGGACGAACGCCGATTGACGATCTGAGCCGTGTGGTGGAAGCCGCGATCAACGCTGGCGCCCGCACTATCAACATTCCAGATACCGTCGGCTACACCCTGCCCCATGAATTCGGCAACATCATCGCTTCTCTGTATCAACGCGTTCCCAACATCGACAAAGCCATCATCTCCGTGCATACCCATGACGATCTCGGTCTGGCGGTCGGCAATGCCATGGCGGCAGTCAACGCGGGCGCCCGTCAGGTCGAAGGGACACTGAACGGCATCGGCGAACGCGCCGGTAACTGTGCGCTGGAAGAAGTCATCATGGCGATCAAAGTACGTCAGAAGCTGATGAATCTGCACACCAACATCAACCATCAGGAAATTTACCGCACCAGCCAGATGGTCAGTAAGATCTGCAACATGCCGATCCCGGCTAACAAAGCCGTCGTGGGCGCTAACGCCTTCGCCCACTCTTCTGGCATTCATCAGGACGGCGTTCTGAAGAATCGTGAAAACTACGAAATCATGACCCCGGAATCCATCGGCCTGAAGGAAGTGCAACTGAACCTGACGTCGCGCTCAGGCCGTGCCGCTGTGAAGCACCGCATGGAAGAGATGGGCTATAAGGAATGCGACTACAACCTGGACGATCTGTACACCGCGTTCCTGAAACTGGCGGACAAAAAAGGCCAGGTGTTTGATTACGATCTGGAAGCGCTGGCGTTTATTAACAATAAGCAAGAAGACGCCGCCCTCTACCGTCTGGATTATTTCAGCGTACAATCAGGCTCCAGCGTCATGGCCACCGCCTCGGTCAAACTGGCCTGCGGCGAAGAAATTAAATCTGAAGCCGCCACCGGCAACGGCCCGGTCGACGCCGTCTACAAAGCCATCAACCGTATCACCGGTTTCGATATCAGTCTGGTTCAGTACCAGCTGTCCGCCAAAGGTCACGGTAAAGAAGCGCTGGGCCAGGTGGACATCGTCGTCGAATATCAGAACCGCCGCTTCCACGGCGTGGGTCTGGCGACGGATATCGTCGAATCCTCCGCGAACGCCATGGTGAACGTGTTGAACAATATTCAGCGTGCGCAGATGGTTGAAAAGGAATTACTGCGTTTGCAGCAGCAGAACAACAAACAAAATAGTCAGGAAACAGTGTGATGAACAAAAGCTACCATATCGCCGTACTGCCTGGTGACGGCATCGGCCCGGAAGTCATGGCTCAGGCATACAAAGTGCTGGAAGCCGTACGCCAACGTTTTGGTTTGAACATAACGACCAGCGAATATGACATCGGCGGCGCCGCTATTGACCGTCAGGGCACGCCGCTGCCGAAAGACACCATTACCGGCTGCGAGCAGGCGAGCGCGATTCTGTTTGGCTCCGTCGGCGGTCCGAAATGGGAACATTTGCCACCGGCAGAACAGCCTGAGCGCGGCGCATTGCTGCCGCTGCGTAAACACTTCAGCCTGTTCAGCAACCTGCGCCCGGCGCGTTTGTACCAGGGACTGGAAGCGTTCTGTCCGCTGCGCGAAGATATCGCGGCGAAAGGCTTCGACATTCTGTGCGTACGCGAGCTGACCGGCGGGATCTATTTCGGCCAGCCGAAAGGCCGCGAAGGCAGCGGCAAGGATGAACGCGCTTTCGATACCGAGATCTATCACCGTTTCGAAATCGAACGCATCGCCCGTATCGCCTTCGAATCCGCACGTAAACGCCGCCATATCGTGACGTCCATCGACAAAGCCAACGTGTTGCAGAGCAGCATTTTGTGGCGTGAAGTCGTCACAGAAATCGCCAAAGATTACCCGGATGTGAAGCTGAACCATATGTACATCGATAACGCCACGATGCAGATGATCAAAGATCCTGCGCAGTTCGACGTGGTGCTGTGCTCCAACATCTTCGGTGACATTCTGTCCGACGAATGCGCCATGATCACCGGCTCCATGGGCATGCTGCCATCCGCCAGCCTGAACGAATCTGGTTTCGGGCTGTACGAACCCGCTGGCGGTTCCGCACCGGATATCGCAGGTAAAGACATCGCCAACCCGATTGCACAAATCCTGTCCGCCGCTCTGCTGCTGCGTTACAGCCTGGGTGAAGATGCCGCCGCCTCCGCCATTGAGCAGGCGGTCAATCATGCGCTGGAAGCTGGCTACCGTACGGGCGATTTGGCTCGCGACGGCAAAGCCATCGGCACCAGTGAAATGGGTGACGTGATTGCCCGTTATGTCGCGGAAGGGGTGTAATCATGGGTAAAACGTTATATCAGAAATTATTCGATGCGCACGTCGTGTACGAAGCGGAAAACGAAACGCCGCTGCTGTATATCGACCGTCATCTGGTGCATGAAGTGACCTCGCCTCAGGCGTTCGACGGTCTGCGTGCGAAAGGACGTCAGCTGCGTCAGCCCGGCAAAACCTTCGCCACGATGGATCACAACGTCTCCACCCAGACTCGCGACATCAACGCGAGCGGCGAGATGGCCCGTATTCAGATGCAGGAGCTGATCAAAAACTGCCAGGCGTTCGGCGTTCAGCTGTACGACCTGAACCATCCTTATCAGGGTATTGTTCACGTGATCGGTCCTGAGCAGGGTATGACGCTGCCGGGCATGACCATCGTCTGCGGCGACTCCCACACGGCTACCCACGGCGCGTTCGGTTCGCTGGCATTCGGCATCGGGACGTCCGAAGTTGAACACGTCATGGCGACGCAGACCCTGAAACAAGGCCGCGCGAAAACCATGAAAATCGAAGTGACCGGCGATGCGGCTCCGGGCATCACAGCCAAAGACATCGTATTGGCGATCATCGGCAAAACCGGCAGCGCTGGCGGCACCGGGCATGTGGTCGAGTTTTGCGGCAAGGCTATCCAAGCGCTGAGCATGGAAGGCCGTATGACCCTGTGCAACATGGCGATTGAGATGGGTGCGAAAGCCGGTCTGGTCGCCCCGGATGAAACGACGTTTGCCTACCTGAAAGGTCGTCAGTTCTCGCCGAAAGGCGAAGAATGGGAAAACGCCGTCGAATACTGGAAGACCATGAAGTCAGACGCGGATGCGCAGTTCGACAGCGTCGTCACGCTGAACGCCGCCGACATCGCCCCGCAGGTCACCTGGGGCACCAACCCCGGTCAAGTGATCGGCGTGAATCAGGCCATCCCGGCACCGGAATCCTTCAACGATCCGGTTGAGCGCGCCTCTGCCGAGAAAGCGCTGAATTACATGGGTCTGAAAGCGGGTATCAAACTGACCGACGTCGCCATCGACAAAGTCTTCATCGGCTCCTGCACCAACTCGCGGATTGAAGATCTGCGCGCTGCGGCCGCTATTGCCAAAGGCCGCAAAGTGGCTGCGGGCGTGCAGGCAATGGTCGTTCCCGGCTCTGGTCCGGTAAAAGCGCAGGCAGAAGAGGAAGGTCTGGACAAGATCTTTATCGAAGCGGGCTTCGAATGGCGCCTGCCTGGCTGCTCAATGTGTCTGGCGATGAACAACGACCGTCTGAATCCGGGCGAGCGTTGTGCTTCCACCAGCAACCGCAACTTCGAAGGTCGTCAGGGTCGTGCCGGACGGACTCATCTGGTCAGCCCCGCAATGGCCGCCGCGGCTGCGGTGACCGGGCGTTTCGCCGACATTCGTGAACTGAACTGAGAGGGATAACCCATGACTAAATTTACTCAACATACTGGTCTGGTCGTCCCGCTGGACAACGCCAACGTCGATACCGATGCCATCATTCCCAAGCAGTTTCTGCAGAAGGTCACCCGCACCGGTTTCGGTCAGCACCTGTTCAATGACTGGCGTTTTCTGGATGACGCAGGCCAGCAGCCTAATCCTGAATTTGTGCTGAACCAGCCTCGTTACAAAGGCGCCAGCATCCTGCTGACCCGTGAAAACTTCGGCTGCGGTTCATCCCGCGAACATGCGCCTTGGGCGCTGACCGACTACGGCTTCAGCGTGGTGATCGCGCCGAGCTTCGCCGATATTTTCTACGGCAACGCTTGAATAACCAGCTGCTGCCGGTGCGGCTGAGCGACGCCGACGTCGACGAACTGTTTGCCCTGGTGGAAAACAATGAAGGCATGACTTTCACCGTCGATCTGGAAGCTCAAATCGTGAAAGCAGGCGATAAAAGCTATTCGTTTGAAATCGATAGTTTTCGCCGCCACTGCATGATCAACGGTCTGGATAACATCGGCCTGACGCTGCAACACGAAGCGGCGATTGCCCGCTACGAGGAAACGCAGCCGACATTCCTGCGCTAAGCCTCACCGTGTCATGATGCTCAGGGCTCGCTTCGGCGGGCCTTTTTTTTACCGCTCCCGACGCGGCCCCTGACACCAGTAAGCCATAAACGCCATCGACTCGCGCGCAACGCCCCGCTCGCCCACCAGATATCGCCGTAAGGCTTTCACCACCGATGATTCAGCGGCCACCCAGCCGAAAAACTGTCCGTGCTGACTCTCCGCCCTTTCCCACAACAGCTCGTCTTCCGGGACGTCCGATAACTCAACGACGGGAGGCTCGTTTTGGGTCTGCGACAAGAGAAGCTCATCGCGCACCGCATCCAACAGACGCTCGCCGTGGTTTGCTCCGCTTTCTTCGCGCGGCAACCAATGGATGTCGGCGAAGGTGAAATGGCTGAAATCCAGACAGTCGGCGCGCAGAGGCAGTTCGATAAAGGCCTGCACCTGTGGCGGCGACGCCAGCCCGGCCAACTGCTCCAGAATCCCCTTTACGGCGGGAAATGCGGTTTCATCGGCGATCAGCAGCACCCGACGGGTCTGTTCGGTAGGACACCATTCATAACCGCCTTGGCTGTTCTCCGAGGCGGCGCAGGGCGCCACTACCTGAAGGCGAGCGCCCGGCTCGGCGCTCATCGCCCACGATGACGCCGGGCCTTCCGTACCGTGGATGACGAACTCCACCTCCAGCTCCCCCGCTGCCGCATTAAGACGACGGAGGGTATAGGTTCGCGCAATGGGACGCTGGCGTTTTGGCAACGCCAGTAGCTCGGCATACCAGTTAGCGACATCCGGCAATTGAGACGGCGTACCATCAATGGCGGGGAACAGGAGTTTGATGCGCTGATCGGGCGCGCCGGTGGTCATCTCGCGAACCGACTCACCGCTGAAAACACAGCGCATCATCGACGGGCTCAGCGTCTGTTTACGCGCTAATGCCACCTCGAAAATCTTGTACTCTTTCGATCCCGCCATGCTCATTCCTCTGGTTTTTCACCGTGTCCGAACGAGGAATGTTAGCATTCAACTGATAATGAGAACAATTATTGATACAGGGATTTACAGAAGGTGGTCACGGCTTCGCAGCGTGAGGTGAAGGTGAGAAATGTGGGCGTTCAAAACGGGTCTGATGGGGGAGATGACTAAAGAAATGGCATTCATCACGTTGCGATCAATGCCATTGTTTTGATGGAATTAGCGCAGCATTGCGCCCGCTAACGACGCCATCAATGCGGACATAACAAATATAGAGAAAAATACCGAGATCAGAGCCAGAACGAAGGCAAACAGACCAGCTCTGTTCCAGCTATTCTGTACGCGTTTAAACGTCTCGACATCATCATAATCGGCGTTCTGCCAGGCCCACTCGTTACCCTTGAAGCCACACACAAACACCCAAACGATATTCAACAGAGGAACAAAGCACAGCAGCGGCAGGTAAGTTTTGTTGCCCACGCCCCAGATGACGTTGAACATAAATGCGCCCCAGTTCCATCCTTTTACTTCTCTTGGTACTGCTTTTCCATATTCGGCCATGTGTGAGTTTTCCTTTCAAAATATGACAAAATAAATCGCAGCGGACAATACAACGGGCACCATTTAAGCTTCAACTATTTTGTGGTGATAATATGATCACCTAAATACTTCACTTAATTGATTATTATAAGGTGAGCGTTTTAACGGCCAGTGCGGGGATACAGCACCGTGTTCGACAGCGATTGAGTAGAAAAAAGATTTCGGGGGAGAAAAAATCAGGCAGAGGCCCAGTGGGCGTCTGCCTGATTGAGTATCAGGAAAGCAGAACACTTTCCTGAAAGCGTCTAACGATTACTCGTTGATGCGAGGATGCTGGTCGATCAGCGACTGGCGTTTCTTCTCCAGCTCGGTGATCTGTTCGTTAATACCTTCGATTTTATGCTCGATATTATCGTGATGCTCACGCAGCAGCTCTTTGGCTTCGCTCAGGTCGGAAGCGGCCGGCGTCGCGCCTTTCAGCGGCTTGTTAGCTGTTTCCTTCATGAAGATACCTGTGACCAGACCAATCACGGCAATCACCATCAGGTAGTAGGCCGGCATAAACAGGTTGTTGCTGGCTTCAACCAGCCACGCAGTCGCCGTCGGCGTCAGACCCGCAATCAGGATAGAGATGTTAAAGGCACTGGCCAGCGCACTGTAACGGATGTGCGTTGGGAACATCGCGGGCAGCGAAGACGCCATGACACCGGTAAAGGCGTTCAGAATGATGGCCAGTATCAGCAGACCCAGGAAAATCAGGCCGATGGCGCCGCTGTTGATCATCATGAAGCAAGGGATCGCCAGCAGGAACATCGCCACGCTGCCGATAACGACAAACGGTTTACGTCCGAATCGGTCGCTCAACAGTCCCATCACCGGCTGAACGAACAGCATCCCGATCATAATGGCGATGATAATCAGCACACCGTGGTTCTCGGAATAGTGCAGGTTATGCGACAGGTAGCTTGGCATATACGTCAACAGCATGTAGTAGGTGACGTTGGTGGCAATGACCAGACCCGTACAGGACAGCAGACTTTTCCAATGCTTAGTGGCGATCTCTTTGAACGAGACTCTCGGTCCGCTGCTCAAGCCGTCGCGATCGTCTTTTTCCATCTTCTCAACGTGCTGCTGGAACGCCGGCGTTTCCTCCAGCGCATGACGCAGGTAGAGACCGATGATGCCTAGCGGCAACGCCAGGAAGAACGGAATACGCCAGCCCCATTCCAGGAACGCCGCTTCGCCGATGATGGCGGAGATCAGCACCACGACGCCCGCGCCCAGCACAAACCCGGCGATGGAGCCGAAGTCCAGCCAGCTTCCCATGAAGCCACGTTTCCGGTCCGGAGAATATTCAGCGACGAAAATCGACGCGCCGGTATATTCGCCGCCCACAGAGAAGCCCTGGGCCATTTTGGCCAGCAGCAACAGTATCGGTGCCCAGATCCCAATGGAGTTATAGGACGGTATCAACCCGATACAGAAGGTACTGACCGACATGATAATAATGGTGATGGCCAATATTTTCTGACGGCCATATTTGTCGCCCAACGAGCCAAAGAACAGCCCGCCCAGAGGACGAATCAGGAAGGGAACGGAGAATGTCGCCAGCGCGGCGATCATCTGGACGCTGGGGTTAGCGCCGGGGAAAAAGACCTGACCCAGTGCGTAAGCCACAAAGCCATACACACCGAAATCGAACCATTCCATGGCATTGCCGAGCGCAGCTGCGGTAATGGCTTTACGTAAACGCGTGTCGTCGATAATGGTGACATCGCCCAAAACGATGGGCCGTGCCTTTCTTCTGCGTAACTTCATAGTGAATTATTTTACCTGTTTTAATGTAATAGACTGAATTGAAACGTCTCACTGAAGGATGGTCACATCAAGATAGTTTTTTATTTCGCTATAACCGATTAACCCAGTTTCATTTACTAGCATGTTACCATAGGTTGAATGTTTATATCGACTTTGACGTTCCTTTACTCACTTCCATAGTCCATATTAGCATAAGATACCGTCACTTATTTCGGGCAAAAAAAAGCCGGCGGAATAACCACCGGCCGGTGAAAGCTTCACCATCACTCAGAAAACAGAAACCTCGTCACAGTCAGATCCAGTGACGGTACTCCTCATCAGACATCTTCTCCGTCTGCCACTGCGTCACCTGCATCAGCAGCGCCAGACGCTGAGACGACGACAACCAGCGCCCCCACGCCGAGTGTCCCAATGACAGGATGTTGCGATAACTCCGATACAATCGTGATAGTGCCATCGTCATACCCTCCAACCGTTCATTATTTGCGCTTTCGTTATGACAAAGTATCAACGTAAGATAGGGGAAAATATATTGATGACTTTAGGCCGCGGAGTTCCCCTTTATGTCCTCATCTCGACTGCAACAACAGTTCATCCGGCTCTGGCAGCACCTGCAAGGTCAGCCTACTGACACTACGCTGCAGGAGCTGACAGGCGTACTCAACTGCTCGCGACGACATATTCGATCGCTGCTGCGAGCCATGCAGGAAGAGGGATGGTTGACCTGGGAAGCCGAAGCGGGACGAGGAAAACGCTCACGTCTCAGCTTCCTCTATACCGGCCTGGCGCTCCAACAACAGCGGGCGGAAGACCTGCTGGAGCAGGATCGGATTGACCAACTGGTGCAGTTGGTGGGGGACAAATCGCAGGTGCGGCAGATGCTGCTTTCCCACATCGGGCGCAGTTTCCGACAGGGCAAACATTTGCTGCGCATCGCCTACTACCGGCCAATGCGCAATCTTCTGCCCGGCTCCGCGTTGCGACGCTCGGAAACGCATCTGGCCCGCCAGATCTTTAGCGGGTTAACCACCATAAATGAGGAAAATGGGGAACTCCTGCCGGATTTAGCGCACCATTGGCAGCAGGTGTCGCCCCTACACTGGCGTTTTTATCTCCGCCCCGCCGTACGTTTCCATCATGGTCGGGAACTGACGATGGAAGATGTGATCGCCTCTCTGCAACGCATCACCGCCATGCCGCTGTTTTCTCATCTCTGCGCCATTGAATCGCCCATGCCTTCCGTGCTGGATGTGCGGCTGACGACACCCGATATCTGGTTGCCCTGGCTGCTAGGCAGCGTGTCCGCGATGATTTTGCCGCAGGAGTGGAAAACGCTGCCCGATTTTACCCGCCACCCGGTGGGAACCGGCCCTTACGCCGTGCTGCGCAACAGCAATACCCAGTTGAAAATCAATGCGTTCGACGACTATTTTGGCTATCGCGCGCTGATTGACGAAGTCAGCGTTTGGGTGTTGCCGGACGCACTGGATGCGCCCTCCTGCTCGCTTCAACTGCAAAACGACAACTCGCCCAACAACGAGCTGGAGAACCGGTTAGAGGAAGGCTGTTATTTTCTGCTGTTTGACCGGCGCTCGCCGCTGGCCTCACGCCCGGAGATCAGGGACTGGCTGTGTCAGGCTCTGAGCCCGGTCGCCCTGCTCGGACTCGCGGACGAAACCTATCAATGCAACTGGTCCCCGGCCTACGGCCTGCTCCCGCGCTGGCACCACGCCCAGCCACGTCTGGCGCAGGACAAACCCGCCGACCTCACGCATCTGACGCTCACCTTTTATCATGAGCATGCCGAGTATCAGGACATCAGCGACATCATTCGTCGACTGCTATCGGCCCACGGCGTCACGCTGTCGGTCCGCCGTATCGACTATGCTGAGTGGTATCAGGCGCCGAGCCGAGCGACATCTGGCTCGGCAGCGCCAACTTCTATCTGCCGCTGGAGTTCTCTCTGTTCGCCCTGCTCTATGAACTGCCGCTGATGCAGCACTGTTTGGATCGGGATCTGGCCGAAGACGCCAGCCTGTGGCGTCAAGGCAGTGGGTCGCTGGCGGATTGGAGCCAGTCGCTCGTGACTCAGCAGCAGATCCACCCGCTGTTCCACCACTGGCTGCAACTGCAAGGCCAGCGCAGCATGCGCGGCATTCGGATGAATACGCTGGGATGGTTCGATTTCAAATCCGCCTGGTTCGTGCCGCCGGAAAACTGACGCGCGCTTTGACTCCGGGCATGAAGTCTCTACAATGCGTGAGTTCTCAACGGGGTGCGATAAAGTCCGGAGCCTTCATACCGTCCGCTTTACGCTGAGAAAATACCCGTCGAACCTGATCCGGTTAATACCGGCGAAGGGATTTGGGAGTGCTTTTCGGCTTGCTCAAAGACCTTTGCCACCCTTTTTCTCAGGAGTGCAAAGTGTTAAAAAAATTACTGTCCTGCCTGTTGATTCTCTCTGCTCCGGCGTTGGCGAAGCCTACGCTGACCGTCTACACCTACGACTCCTTCACCTCGGAATGGGGACCCGGTCCCAGCGTGAAAACCGCGTTCGAAAAAGAGTGCGACTGCGAACTGAAATTCGTGGCGCTGGCCGACGGCGTGGCGCTGCTCAATCGCCTGCGGATGGAAGGAAAGCGTTCGCAGGCCGATATCGTGCTGGGTCTGGACAACAACCTGCTAGAGGCGGCTGAACGCACCGGTCTGTTCAGTAAACGAACGGTCGATACCGACTCCCTCTCGCTGCCGGGCGGCTGGCACAACGACACCTTTGTGCCCTATGACTACGGCTACTTCGCCTTTATCTACAATCGCGACAAACTCAAAACCCCGCCGCGCAGCCTGCACGAGCTGGTCGACAGCCCGGAGCCATGGAAAGTCATTTATCAGGATCCGCGCACCAGCACGCCGGGCCTCGGGCTGCTGCTTTGGATGCAAAAAGTCTATGGCGACGACGCCCCGCAAGCCTGGCAGAAGCTGGCAGCGAAGACAGTCACCGTGACTAAGGGCTGGAGCGAAGCCTATGGCTTGTTCCTGAAAGGCGAAGCCGATCTCGTGCTGAGTTACACCACCTCGCCCGCTTATCACATGATCGAAGAGAAGAAAGACAACTATGTCGCGGCGCCCTTCAGCGAGGGCCACTACCTACAGGTGGAAGTCGCCGGTCGTCTGGCGAGTAGCCAACAACCCCAGTTGGCTGAGCGTTTCCTGAAGTTCATGGTCAGCCCGGCGTTCCAGCAGTTGATCCCGACCACCAACTGGATGTACCCGGTCATCGACACCCCGCTGCCCGCCGGGTTCCAGCATCTGGACAAACCGGCGACCACGCTGTCGTTTACGCCGGAGCAGGTCGCCACGCAACGTAATGACTGGATTCAGGCATGGCAACGCGCCGTCAGCCGCTAATTCCCGGCTGGCTCTGGCCCGGCGCTCTCGCCGCCCTGCTGCTGATCGCGGTCGCGGCGCTGGCCTTCGGCGCCTTGTGGCTTCAGGCGCCGCAGAATCCGTGGCGCGCGCTGTGGCAGGACGACTACCTGTGGCACGTCGTTCGCTTCACCTTTTGGCAGGCGTTGCTCTCGACGCTGCTGTCGACCCTCCCGGCGATTTTTCTGGCGCGTGCGCTGTATCGCCGCCGTTTTCCGGGGCATCGCTGGCTGTTGAGGCTATACGCCATGACGCTGGTGCTGCCGGTGTTGGTGACCGTATTCGGTCTGTTGAGCGTGTACGGGCGACAAGGCTGGCTCTCGCAGCTGGCGGCGGCCTTCGGCCTGCCTTACGCGTTTTCTCCCTACGGGCTCGGCGGGATACTGCTGGCGCACGTTTTCTTCAACCTGCCGCTGGCCACGCGCCTGATGCTACAGGCGCTGGAAGGTATCGCCACCGAACAGCGGCAGATGGCCGCCCAGCTTGGCATGGGGGAGTGGCAGCACTTCCGCATCGTGGAGTGGCCCTGGCTGCGCCGACAGCTCCTGCCTGCGGCCGCGCTGATCTTTATGCTCTGTTTCGCCAGCTTCGCCGTTGTGCTGTCGCTGGGCGGTGGCCCCAAGGCCACGACTATCGAGCTGGCGATCTATCAGGCGCTAAGCTTCGACTACGATCCGGCGCGCGCTTCGCTGTTGGCGCTGATTCAGATGGTATGCTGCCTCGGTCTGGTTCTGCTCAGCCAGCGACTGGCCAAACTGCTGCCGGTCGGCTACAGCCAGCAAGCGCGCTGGCGTAATCCTCAGGACTCGCGGTTCAACCGCATAACGGACGCGATGTTAATCGTTGCCGCGCTCTTACTCCTGCTGCCGCCATTACTGGCCGTGGTGGTGGACGGACTGAACGCCTCCCTGCCTGCCGTGCTCCGTCAACCCGCGCTGTGGGATGCGCTGTGGACCTCGCTAAGGGTCGCGATACTCTCCGGTCTGTTGTGCGTACTGCTGACGCTGATGCTGCTGTGGAGCAGCCGGGAACTGAAGCTGCGCCGCCGCCATCTTTCCGGCCAGCTATTGGATCTCAGCGGCATGCTGATTCTGGCGATGCCCGGCATCGTACTGGCAAGCGGATTTTTCCTGCTGCTAAACAGCACCGTCGGACTACCGACATCTCCCCTGTGGCTGGTGGCGACGACGAATGCGCTGATGGCGATCCCCTATGCGCTCAAAGTGCTGGAAAATCCCATGTATGACATCGCCGAACGCTACAACCTGCTGTGTCAGTCATTGGATATCCGCGGCTGGCGGCGACTGCAAACCATCGAGTTACGGGCGCTGCGGACACCGATCGCCCAGGCGCTGGCGTTCGCCTCTATTCTCTCGCTGGGCGATTTCGGCATCATCGCGCTATTCGGCAATGAGCAGTTCCGAACGCTGCCCTTTTATCTGTACCAGCAAATCGGCGCTTACCGCAGCGCCGACGGCGCGGTGACCGCCCTACTTTTGCTGTTGCTGTGTTTTGTTCTGTTCACTCTGATTGAAAAACGGGCGGGCGCTCATGATCGTTCTCGATAAACTGACCTATCTCTACCAGCACCAGCCGATGCAGTTCGATTTGCATGTAGAAGCCGGTGAACGCGTGGCCGTGCTTGGCCCCAGCGGCGCGGGAAAAAGTTCGCTCCTCAGCCTGATCGCCGGTTTTCTCCCGGCGGAGAGCGGCCAGCTTATGCTAAACGGCGTCGACCATCGCCAGACGCCACCGGCCAAAAGACCGGTATCTATCCTGTTTCAGGAAAATAATCTCTTTCCCCATCTGACGCTGTCGCAGAATATCGCGCTGGGACTGCATCCCGGGCTCAAGCTGACGCCGCCGCAGCGCGAGGAGTTAGCTCGCATCGCTGAACGCGTCGGGTTGACTGCGCTGCTGGATCGTCTGCCGTCTCAGGTGTCCGGCGGCCAACGCCAGCGGGCGGCGCTGGCCCGTTGCCTGTTGCGTCAGCAGCCGATTCTGCTGCTGGACGAACCGTTTTCCGCGCTCGACCCGGCGTTGCGCGCGGAGATGCTGACGCTGGTCGACAGCGTGTGCCGCGACCGCCAGCTGACGCTGCTCATGGTGTCGCACCATCTCGACGATGCCGCCCGTATCGCCGATCGCACGGCGCTGGTGGTCGACGGCCGCGTGGCTTACGACGGCTCCACACATGCCCTCCAACAGGGCCGTGTCGCCGCCGCCGGTATCCTTGGGATCGCCCCCATTGAACAGAATAAAAACTGATGGCGAACAGGTTTTGACCTTTTCACGGTTGTGGGTTATTGTCTGCCACAGCCCATGTGAAAATGGTTTGTCCATACACATGGTTTAAAAAAAACCAATGACAGGATTCTCCGTGAAACACACGTCCTCCACGCTAGCACTATCCAACACCGCGCTTGTCGATGCGGTCGTCGTCGTGCGCCTAGTGGTCGTCGTCGTGGTCGGCAACGCGCCGTAACGGGTTCGAATCCAGAAGAGATTCTCAAACCCCGCCGGCGCCAGCCGAGCGGGGTTTGTTCTTTCTGCCCCCCGCTCCCAAACTGCACCGGCTCTGATAAAGGATATGACTATGCGTTATACCGGAGCTGAGCTGATCGTCCACATGCTGGAGCAGCAAGGCATCACGACCGTCACGGGTATTCCCGGCGGGGCCGCCCTGCCGCTGTACGATGCGCTGGGACAAAGCCGAACCATTCGCCACGTATTGGCGCGACACGAACAAGGCGCGGGCTTCATCGCTCAGGGCATGGCGCGCGCCAGCGGCAAAGCGGCGGTCTGCATGGCCTCCAGCGGCCCCGGCGCGACCAACCTGCTGACCGCGATTGCGGATGCGAAACTCGATTCCATTCCGCTGGTCTGCATCACCGCTCAGGTCTCCTCCAACATGATCGGCAGCGACGCCTTTCAGGAAGTGGACACCTACGGCATCTCCATCCCCGTCACCAAACACAACTATCTGGTGCGCGACATCAACGAGCTGGCCCACGTGATGAACGAGGCGTTCCGCATCGCGCAGTCAGGTCGCCCCGGCCCGGTGTGGATCGACGTGCCGAAAGATGTGCAGACCGCCACCATTGAGCTGGACGCCCTGCCGGCGCCTGCGCCGAACGACGCACCGGTGGCCGCCGAACCGCAGGCCCTCGAGCAGGCGGCCGCGATGATCAACGCCGCCAGCCGTCCCGTGCTGTATCTCGGCGGCGGGATCGTCAGCGCCGGCGCGCATCAGCAGGCGATCCAGTTAGCGGAGTCCGCAGGGATCCCCACCACCATGACCCTGATGGCGCTCGGCGCCATGCCCGCCGATCATCCGCTGTCGCTGGGTATGTTGGGCATGCACGGCGCACGATCCACCAACATGATCCTGCAACAGTCCGATCTGTTGATCGTTCTGGGCGCGCGTTTCGACGATCGCGCTATCGGCAAAGCCGAGCAGTTCTGCCCGAACGCCAGCATTATTCACATGGACATCGATGCCGCCGAGCTGGGCAAAATCCGTCAGCCGCACGTCGCGCTGCATGCCGATGTCGCTAAAGGATTGACGCAGCTGCTGCCGCTGATCGAGCCGCAGACGCGCGCCGAATGGCGCCAGCAGGTCAGTGCATTGCAGCAGGAATATCCCGCCAATCTGCAGCAGGACGATCCGCTGAGCCACTACGGACTGGTTCATGCCGTCGCCGAATCGCTGGACGACAGCGCCATTATCTCCACCGACGTCGGCCAGCATCAGATGTGGGTCGCTCAGTCGTACCCGCTGCGCCGCACGCGCCAATGGCTGACATCGGGCGGTTTAGGGACGATGGGATTCGGCGTACCGGCCGCTATCGGCGCCGCGCTGGCGGAACCCGATCGCACGGTCGTATGCTTCTCCGGCGACGGCAGTCTGATGATGAATATTCAGGAATTGGCGACGCTGGCCGAACAGCGCCTTAACGTCAAAATCGTGCTGATGAATAATCAGGCGCTGGGCATGGTGCACCAGCAGCAGGATCTGTTTTACGAACAGCGTTACGTGGCGTCCGACTACAGCTATCAGGCCAATTTCCTGGCGATTGCCGCCGGTTTCGGACTGGCGACCTGTGATTTGAATGCGGCGAAAGATCCGCAGGCCGCGCTGCGCGACATCATGAAGCAGCCGGGTCCGGCGCTGATTCATGCGCTGATCGACGTGAACGAAAAAGTGTATCCGATGGTGCCGCCGGGTGCCGCCAACATTGAGATGATTGGAGATTAATTCTATGCAGACCGCATCCTCTTCAACCCAGGTCACGCTTGAGCTGTCCGTCCGCAACCATCCCGGCGTCATGTCGCATGTCTGCGGCCTGTTCGCGCGCCGGGCGTTCAACGTGGAAGGCATCATGTGTATGCCGCTGCCTGGCGGTGAACAAAGCCGCATCTGGCTGCTGGTGAACGACGACGACCGTCTGGCACAGATGATCAGTCAGGTGGAAAAGCTGGAAGATGTGTTGCAGGTGCGCCGCCACGGCGACGACACCCGCATTTTCGAGCAGGTGGCGGAGTTCTACCGCTGATCAGCCGTAGAAGATCTGCAACAGCAGGTGCAGGTAAACCGACATCAGCGGGTGCCGCCACAGCAGCACCAGACTGATCGCCGCCACGATCGTCGCTGTCGGCGCCAGCCAGCGTAACCGCGCTGGCGTCAGCCATCCCTCCGACGGTGCTCGGCGTGTCCGCCATGCACGCCACAGCAACCATCCGGCGGACCAGGTCAGCACCGCAGCGGTCAGCAACAGCCAGCGGAAGCTGCCGCTGTCCGCCGCCGCGGGGATATCGATCGCCACCCCCGCCAAAATACCCGGCATCAGATATACCGGCGGCCAGGTCAGGCAGCCGATGATATTGGGTAACGCAAATCGCTTCGGCGGCAGTTCCAGCATACCGGCGACCATCGGGATGAGCGGCCGGGTCGGACCGATAAAGCGCCCGACCAGAATGGTCGCGAGATGGTGCTGATGCAGCATTTTTTCGATGCGATAGAGATAGGCGCTGTGTTTCTGGACAAATGACCAACCGTGCAGCCGGTCTTTGAAGCGCCAGCCGATGTAATAGGAAATCCAGTCCCCCAGCAGGCAGCCGATAATGCCAACCCCCCAGGCCGGATAAAGTCCCAGGTGTCCGCTGCCGATCAAAGTGCCCAGCGACGCCATCATTAAGGTGCCCGGTAGCAGCAGCCCCACCAACGCCAGCGACTCAAGAAAAGCCACCAGCAAAACGGCCAGCAGTGAATAGGCCAACGATTGAGTAACCAAGTGCTCAAGCCAGGCTTGCATAAATCCCTACTTATCTGCGCTAAAAATCAGGACTTCGGGATAATAGCAGAAAACCGCCGGACGACAGCGCTTCCCTCGCCGACGGCACGACGGCCTGGCGATCGCCCCCCATATAAACATTGCAAAGACCAATTCCTGCGGATGCAGCAGGCGACGGCAACGCCGCCGCACTACGTCAACCGCCGAGATACAGGGTCTTCACCTCGGGATTCGCCAGCACTTCCTGTGCGGGTCCATGCAGGACGATCTTACCGTTTTCCAGCACGTAGGCCCGGTCGGCGATTTTCAGCGCTGCGGTCGCATTCTGCTCAACCAGCAGGATCGTAATCTTCTCCTCGCGCAGTTGACGAATGATGTTGAACAGCTCGCCCACCACCTTCGGCGCAAGGCCCAGACTCGGCTCGTCCAGCATCAGCAACGCCGGTTCACTCATCAGCGCCCGGGCAATCGCCAGCATCTGCTGTTCCCCGCCGCTCATCGTGCCCGCCAGCTGCGCACGCCGTTCTTTCAGACGGGGAAACATCGCATACATCTTGTCGCGCAGATAGCTGAACCTCACCGGGTTGTTGTACGCCCCCATCCGCAGATTTTCTTCGATGGTCAGGTTGGTGAACACCTTGCGCCCTTCCGGCACCAACGCCAGCCCCTGACGCACGATCTGATGCGTCTGACGGTGGGAAATATCTTCGTTGAGAAAATTGACCGCGCCGGTGGATTTCACCAGATTGATGATGCCATTCAGCGTCGACGTTTTCCCGGCGCCGTTACTGCCAATCAACGTCACAATCTCGCTGTTGTTGACCTCGATATCGATCCCTTTCAGTCCCTGAATCAGACCGTAAAAAACCCGTAGATCGGTCGCTTTAAGCATAATCGATGTCCCCCAGATACGCGGCGATGACGTCAGGATGGTTGATGGCTTCGTTCGGCGTGCCGCTAAACAACGCCTTGCCGTAGTCCAGCACCATCACCCGCTCGCACAGGGAGTTCACAAACGACATATCATGTTCAATCAACAACACCGTCAGTCCAAAATCCTTTCGCATTTTGAAAATCAGCTGCGCCAGTTCCGCCGTCTCGCGGGGGTTCATCCCTGCGGCAGGCTCGTCAAGCAACAGCAGCTTGGGCGACGTCGCCAGCGCCCGCGCAATTTCCACCTTACGCTGATTGCCGTAACTCAGGTTGGTCGCCAGCGAATGGGCGTGTTCGGCGATGCCGATATAGTCCAGCAGCTGCATCGCCTTTTCCCGCGCACGCTTCTCCGCCGTGAAGAAACGCCCACAGCGCAGGGCGGCTTCGAGGAAAGAGTAATGAATAAAGCGATCGAGTCCGATCAACACGTTGTCGAGCACCGTCATGGACGGGAACAACCGGATGTTCTGGAACGTTCTGGCGATCCCCCGGTTCACCACCTGATTCGGTTTCAGCCCGGTCAGCGCCTGAGACTCCAGTTCCACCGTGCCGCCGGTTGGCTTGTAGTTGGCCGTAATCACGTTGAACAGCGTGGTTTTGCCCGCGCCGTTCGGTCCGATCAAACCGAAGATCTCCGCAGGCGCAATGTGAAAGCTAACGCCGTCAATGGCGCGCAGTCCGCCAAATTGCATGGTGACGTCCGCAACGCGAAGTAGTGCCTCATTTGCCATTCTGACGCCTCCCGCGTATTTCCCAAATTTCCCGTTTGCCCAGCAGCCCTTCGCGTGCGAACAGCATGATGATCAACAGCACCAGCGAGAACACCACCATACGCAGGCCGGGATGCGATCCCAGATCCTGACCGAACAGCGTCAGCGGCTGATCTAGGAAGCGCAGCCACTCGCCGCTCCCCACCACGACGATCGTCCCCAGGATCGCGCCGGTGGTGCTGCCCAATCCGCCCAGCACGATGATGATCAACAGCTGGAAGGTCAGCATAAAGTCGAACAGATCCGGGGAGATGATGGTGAGCAGCGAGGCCAACAGGCCGCCGCCGATACCTTCGAAAAAGGCGCTGGTCGCAAAGGCGCAGGTTTTGATGCGGAAGGTATTGATGCCCATCGCAATCGCGGCATCTTCGTCATCGCGCACCGCCTTCATCGCCCTTCCATACTTGGAGTAGACCAGCTGCAGGACGAACAGCACGGCGACGATCGCAATGAACCCGCACCAGTACAGAATATGATCCGCCTGCGGGATCTCATTCAGTCCGATAGCGCCATTGGTGATTTGCGGGTTGTTGATCGCCAGGATCTTGATAATGAAACCAAAGCCCAGTGTGACGATCGCCAGATAATCGCCCCGTACGCGAAAGACCGGGAACGACAGACAGACGGCCACCACCGCGGCGCAGATGCCGCTGATGACCAGCGCAGGCAGAAACGTCGTGTGCAGGGCCAGAATGAACGGACTGGGCGACGCCATTTCGAACATGTCCGTTTTGTTGTCTGCGGTCAGCAACAATAGCGCCGTGACGTAAGCGCCGATGGCAACAAAACCGTTCGGCTCCAACGACAGCTGGCCGGTGACCCCGTTGATCAGGTTGTAGCTGACCGCCAGGATCATGAAGATAAAGATGTTGCAGATAATGCGAAGCACATAATCATTGAACGCGTTTTGCAGGGTAAAAAGCCCTAAAAAAGCCAGCGCGAACAGGACGATATAGCACAACAGCAGCGAAGAGGAGGTCTGCGGCATTCTCATCAGAAGCGGCTCCTTTCCAGTCGTTCATCACCCATGATGCCCACCGGTCTGAACAGCAGCACCAAAATAAGAAACATGAAGGCGAAAGCATCTTTGTACCCGCCCAATTCCGGGAAAACGGCGACCGCCACCACTTCGGTAAAGCCAGAATAAAGCCGCCGATGACCGCCCCGGTCACGCTGCCAATTCCGCCCAATACCGCCGCGGCGAAAGCTTTCAGGCCGATCAAGACCCCCATTAGCGGATCGATAGTCGGGTAGCTGATGGCATAGAACACCCCACCCAGCGACGCCAGCGCGCTCCCCAGCGCAAACACCAGCGAAATGATGTGGTTGGCATCAATCCCCATCAGGCGCACGGTATTGACGTCGAACGCCACCGCGCGGATCGCCATCCCTTGTCGGGTGCGGTACAGAATGAACAGAATGATCGCCAGCAGCACCAGGGTGATCAGCGGCACCATCCACGCTACCTGCGTGATCACGATGTGGCCGATCGTCACGGTTTTGTTGAAAAACGGCGGCGATTCAAAGAAACGCGGGCTACCGCCGAACACGACGTTGAAGAGGTTCTCCAGAAAGAAGCTGACGCCGATGGCGGTGATCAGCATGGAAATTTTGGACGCCTGCCGCAGCGGGCGATAGGCGATGCGATCGATGGCGACCCCAAGCAGGGCCGAGACCAGCACCGAAAATAGAATCGCTGCCCCGAAAGGCAGCCCGAAGGAGGTAAAGGCGATCAGCGCCAGAAAGGCGCCGACCATCATGATATCCGCATGGGCGAAGTTAATCAGCCGTAGTACGCCATACACCATGGTGTAACCAATCGCGATCAGCGCATACATACTGCCAAGCTCATGCCATTGACCACCTGCTGTAAAAAAACGGCAAAATCCATTGTGCGCTCCTTACTACATCCCGCCGATTAAGGATTGACCACCGTTTTAAACGCCAGCTGCCCGTTCTTGACTTCGTTGATGACCGCAGGACGGATCGCATCGCCGCCTTTCAGGGTCAGCGTCCCTGTAATGCCGGTAAAGTTGGTGGTCGCACGCAGGTTTTTGTTCACACAGACGCGGTCGTGCGGGTCGCTACACTTATTCATCGCCGCAATAATCATCTTGTAGGCGTCTGCCGTCATCGCGCCCCAGGTATGGGTCGGTTCTTTATATTTGGCGGTCCACGCCTGAATGAACTTCTCGCCGTCCGGCGTCTGCTCTTTCGCATTCGGCGAGTAGTAGTCGGTGGTCATGTAACCTTCCACCGCATCCTGACCGAGTTTGAAGAAGATCGGATCGGCCGCCAGACCATCGCCGCCCACCACCGGCACTTTCAGCCCCAGCTGCTTGGCCTGTACCGCAATCAGCGCGCCTTCGGTGTAGTAAATCGGCATGTAGATCATATCGACGTTGTGCGATTTCACCGTCGAGAGCTGCGCTTTGAAATCTTTGCTGCCGCCCGGCGCCTGCACTTCGACAGCGATAGTGCCGCCGTTTTTCACAAACTGATTGCGGAAAGCGCGCGCCAGACCGACCGAGTAGTCGTTGCTGCTGTCGAACATGATGGCCGCTTTCTTGGCCTTCAGATCGCGGCTGGCCAGGTTGGCGCCGACCACCCCTTGGAAGCTATCGGAGAAGCACACCCGGCTGACGTACTCGCGATTACGGGTGACGCGGTCGTTGGTCGCTGTCGGAGAGATCAGCGGCGTTTTGGTGTCTTCCGCCATCTTGGTCATCGCCAGCGTATTGGTCGACGTCACCTCGCCAATCACCGCATCCACTTTGTCGCTGGAGACTAAACGCTGCATGGCGTTGGCGGCTTCCACCTTGTCGCTCTTGTCATCGATGATAATCAGCTTGACGGTGTCGCCGTTCGCCAGCTTCGGCTCCATGGCATTAATCAGATCCACCCCTTTCTGAGAAGGCTGGCCATAACCGCTCAACGCGCCGCTCAAGGGCAGCACAACACCGATTTTGACTTCGTCCGCCATGACATTCGCGGCCGCCAGCGCAGAGGACACACAGACTGCCGCTATCGTTGTTTTGAAAACTCTTCTCTTCATGTTCCGCCTCGTCAATGAATAGTGGTTTACGTTCCCATCGTGAAATGAAGCTGTGTATAGGACTATAGCCAGCAAAAATGCGCACGGGCACAACCCGCACCACAATGGAAAAATCAGCAATTACCATGCCAATAAGCCGGGCCGGATAAACACGTTATTAATCAATTAATAAATCAGACATAACCGGAAGTGATTGCCTTAAACGGCGGCGACAGGCATCAGTTGCACCACAAGGACCCCGCGCTGCTTTCGCATGGTGCGAATATTGCCCCGGCTTTCATAAGACAAATCAATCATTCGGACGCCGGGCGCACCGCGATTGTCAGCATTGCCTCACCAGGTGGCAGGCGAAAAAGGCTGGACAACCACTGTATGAATAACCACACTTAATGACGACTTTCTTCTTCATACGGCCTGAGGTTATGACTGCTTCCTCCCCGCGTCAGGGCTTTGTGCTCACCCGTCATTGGCAAGATACGCCGGCCGGCATTCAGGTCGAGTTCTGGCTCGCCACCGACGACGGCCCGCAGCGGGTGCGTCTTCCTCTGCAACAGGCCGTGGCTTTTGTTCCGGCCCGTCATGAAGCGGACGTCCGCGCCGCGCTGAACGGCGAGAGAAAGGCCGAACTGCGCCCGCTGGGAATGAAAAGTTTTCACCACGAAGATCTACTCGGCCTCTACTGCCCGCAATACCGCCAGTTACAGCGTATCGAGAAACGGCTGCAAGACGTCGGCATACCGGTTTATGAAGCGGACATTCGCCCGCCAGAGCGCTTTCTGATGGAGCGCTTCATTACGGCGCCGGTCTGGTTCGATGGCGACGCCGGGCCGGAAGGACGTCTCATCAATGCCAGAATGAAACCCGAACCGCACTATCGTCCGCCGCTGCGCATGGTGTCGCTGGATATCGAAACTAACCGCCACGGCGAGCTGTACTGCATCGGTCTTGAAGGCTGCGGCCAGCGGCAGGTGTTTATGCTGGGTCCGCCCAACGGCAACCCGGCTGACGCGGGCGACCTCACGCTGACGTATGCGACCAGCCGCCCCCAGCTGCTAGAGCAGCTCAACCACTGGATCCAGCAGTACGATCCCGATCTGATCGTCGGCTGGAATCTGGTGCAGTTCGACCTGCGGGTGTTGCAAAAACACGCCGAACGCTACGGCATTCCGCTGCGGCTGGGCCGTCAGCAGGCGGAGCTAGAGTGGCGGGAACATGGCTACAAACAGGGGCACTTTTTCGCCAGCGCGCCCGGACGACTGATTGTCGACGGTATTGAAGCGCTCAAGTCCGCCACCTGGAACTTCGCCTCCTTCAGCCTGGAGTTTGTCTCGCAGACGCTGCTGGGCGAGGGCAAGGCGATGGATAACCCCTACCAGCGGATGGATGAGATTGACCGCCGCTTCGCCGAAGACAAACCCGCCCTCGCCCACTACAACCTGAAAGACTGCGAGCTGGTCACGCGCATCTTCGACAAGACCGAACTGCTGCCGTTCCTGCTGGAACGCGCCAGCCTCACCGGTCTGGCGGCAGACCGCAGCGGCGGCTCCGTGGCGGCGTTCACCCATCTCTATCTGCCCCGGATGCACCGGGCAGGCTTCGTTGCCCCCAACCTTGGCGAGATCCCGCCGGAAGCCAGTCCCGGCGGCTTCGTCATGAACTCCCGTCCGGGCTTGTACGACTCCGTGCTGGTACTGGATTATAAAAGCCTGTACCCCTCCATCATTCGCACCTTTCTGATCGACCCCGTCGGACTGACCGTCGGGATGCGGCACCCGGACGAACAGCATGCGGTTGAGGGCTACCGTGGTGCATGGTTTTCCCGCGAGCAGCACTGTCTGCCCGCGATTGTCGACAGCATCTGGCAGGAGCGCGAGGCGGCGAAACGCAGCGGCAACAAGCCGTTGTCGCAGGCGCTGAAAATCATCATGAATGCCTTCTACGGCGTACTGGGCTCAAGCGGCTGCCGCTTCTTCGATCCCCGACTGGCCTCCTCCATCACCCTGCGCGGGCATGACATCATGCAGCAAACGCAGGCGCTGATTGAAGCGCGCGGCTATCAGGTGATCTACGGCGATACCGACTCGACCTTCGTCTGGCTCAATCACGCTCACAACGATCGGGAAGCGGACGCCATCGGCCGGGAACTGGTGCAGTATGTAAACGCATGGTGGCGCGAACATCTGGCGCAGACTCAGGGCCTGGAATGCGCACTGGAGTTGGAGTACGAAACCCATTATCAGCGTTTCCTGATGCCCACGATTCGCGGCGCGGAACAGGGCAGTAAAAAACGCTATGCCGGACTTACGTTGAACGCCAGCGGCGAGCCGCAACTGGTGTTCAAAGGGCTGGAGACCGTGCGCAGCGACTGGACGCCTCTCGCGCAGCAGTTCCAGCAGCAGCTCTACGCGCGGATTTTCCGTCGTGAGGACTATCAGGAGTGGGTGCGCGAGTATGTGCGCAAAACGCAGAACGGCGAGTGGGATGACCAGTTGGTCTACCGCAAGCGGCTACGCCACAAACTCAGCGAATACCAGCGCAATGTTCCGCCGCAGGTGCGGGCCGCCCGAATGGCCGACGAGTACAACCGTGAGCACGGGCGTCCGCTCCAGTATCAAAACGGCGGCTGGATCAGCTATGTCATGACCGTCAACGGGCCTGAACCGCTGGAAACCCGCCATTCGCCGCTGGATTACCCACACTACGTCGAGAAACAGCTGCAACCGGTGGCGGATGGGATTCTGCCCTTCCTGCACGACGATTTCACGATGCTGGTCACCGGACAAATGGGGCTGTTTTGATGCACCGACGGCGGTTTGGCAGGTGACGAACGCGCGTCCATCCAGTACCATAACGCCCTTTCCGAATCCGGCGGTATTTTCGATAAGACCTTGCGCTGTCGTCAGCCCATGCATTCAGATTCGGGCCGTATCCGCGCAGGACGGCGCCTGGCGCAGGCCTTTCAGGCCAACGTCATCGAATGCGCGAGCGGCGCACACGTAGCGGGGCGACTTTCGCCTATCGCGCCGACAGGCCGTCAGCGCGCTCGCAAATGACGGCAGGACATCGCTAACTCACACATAACAACATGGGTCATGCCGACCGGGCGCCTGCCATACCACGACGGGCAATGCGGCATTTACGCCTTTTTCCCGGCAGGGCGGCCGACAATGACTGTCATTCAGACAATTTTCGACAACGACGAGTATCGAGCTAAGCACATATGCCTTTTACACTTGGTCAGCGCTGGATCAGCGACACAGAAAGCGAATTAGGATTGGGAACGGTAGTGGCGGTTGATGCCAGAATGGTTACCCTGCTGTTCCCAGCCAGCGGCGAGAATCGCCTCTATTCCCGCAATGATGCCCCCATCACCCGGGTCATGTTCAATCCGGGCGATACCGTCACCAGCCATGAGGGTTGGCAGATGCAGGTCGACGAAGTCATCGACGAAAACGGTCTGCGCACGTATATCGGCCTGCGGCTCGACGATGAAACGCCCGCCCTGCTGCGCGAAGTGTTTCTGGACAGCAAACTGACTTTCAATAAGCCGCAGGATCGCCTGTTCGCCGGCCAGCTTGACCGGATGGATCGCTTTGCTCTGCGCTATCGCGCCCGTCAGCACCTGCACGCTCAGGCCCTGCAGCCGTGGAACGGTTTGCGCGGGATGCGCGCCAGCCTGATCCCCCACCAGCTGTATGTCGCGCACGAAGTCGGCCAGCGCCACGCGCCGCGCGTTCTGCTGGCGGATGAAGTGGGTCTGGGAAAAACCATCGAAGCCGGATGATCATCCATCAACAGCTGCTGTCAGGCCGTGCCGAGCGCGTGCTGATCGTGGTGCCGGAAACCTTGCAGCACCAGTGCTGGTGGAAATGCTGCGCCGCTTCAACCTGCTGTTCTCACTGTTCGACGACGAACGCTACGCCGAAGCACTGCTGGATAGCAGCAACCCGTTCGAAACCGAACAGCTGATTATCTGTTCGCTGAGTTTTGTCCAGCGCAACCCGAAACGTTTTGAACAGCTGGCCAACGCCAACTGGGATCTGCTGGTGGTCGACGAAGCGCATCACCTCACCTGGAGCGAAGCCGAGCCGAGCCCGCAGTATCAGGCTATCGAGCGACTGGCGAGTGTCACCCCGGCGGTGCTGCTGTTGACCGCGACCCCGGAACAGCTGGGTCAGGAAAGTCACTTCGCCCGCCTGCGTCTGTTGGATCCGAACCGCTTCCACGACTACGCCGAATTTGTGGCCGAGCAGCAGCGCTATCAGCCGGTGGCCGATGCGGTGACCCAGCTGCTGACCGGCGACGAGGCCAGCCCGGAGGATCTTCAGGCGCTGACGTCGCTGCTGGGCGGACAGGACATCAGCGAGCTGCTGCAAGCCATCAACGCCTCGGACGAGGATGCAGCGCGTTCAGCACGCGAAGAACTCATCACCCTGCTGATGGACCGCCACGGCACCAGCCGCGTGCTGTTCCGTAACACCCGTCAGGGCGTGCAGGGCTTCCCGGAACGTCAGCTACAGACCATCCCGCTGCCGCTGCCTTCTCAGTATCAGACGGCGATCAAGGTTTCCGGCATCATGTCCGGCGCCAAAACCTCCGAGAAGCGCGCTCAGGACATGCTGTATCCCGAGCAAATTTATCAGCAGTTCGAAGATGAAAACGCCACTTGGTGGAGCTTCGATCCGCGCGTAGAGTGGCTGCTCGACTACCTGACCAGCCATCGCGATGAGAAGGTGCTGGTGATCTGCGCCAAAGCCGCCTCGGCGCTGCAGTTGGAACAGGCGCTGCGCACGCGGGAAGCCATCCGCGCCGCGGTATTCCATGAAGGTTTGTCGATTCTGGAACGCGACCGCGCCGCCGCCTACTTTGCCTCGGAAGAGGAAGGCGCTCAGGTGCTGATCTGCTCCGAAATCGGCTCCGAAGGCCGCAACTTCCAGTTCGCCAGCCATCTGGTGATGTTTGACCTGCCGTTCAACCCTGACCTGCTGGAGCAGCGCATCGGGCGTCTGGATCGTATCGGTCAGGAGAATGACATCCAGATTCTGGTGCCTTATTTGGAACAGACCGCGCAGGCGCTGCTGGTCCGTTGGTATCACGAAGGTCTGGACGCATTCGAACATACCTGCCCGACCGGCCGCTCGATTTACGACAGCCATTACGATCGTCTGATCGGTCTGCTCGCTCATCCGGAAGAGCAGGACGGCGTCGACGACTTTATTCGCGAATGCCGTGAACAGCACGATGCGCTGAAAGCCCAGTTGGAACAGGGTCGCGACCGCCTGCTGGAAATGCATTCCAACGGCGGCGAACAGGCGAAAAAGCTGTCCACCGATATCGCCGCGCAGGACGACGACGTCACGCTGGTCAACTTTGCGCTCAACCTGTTCGACATCATCGGCATCCATCAGGAAGATCGCAGCGACAACCTGATCGTATTGCGTCCGTCGGAACATATGCTGGTGCCGGACTTCCCCGGTTTGTCTCAGGACGGCTGTACGATCACCTTTGATCGCGAGCAGGCGTTGTCCCGCGAGGATGCGCAGTTCATCAGTTGGGAGCACCCGCTCATCCGTAACGGACTGGATCTGATCCTGTCCGGCGATACCGGCAGCTGCGCCGTATCGCTGCTGAAAAACAAAGCGCTGCCGGTCGGCACGCTGCTGGCGGAACTGGTGTATGTGGTAGAGGCGCAGGCGCCGAAAAAACTGCAGCTCACCCGTTTCCTGCCGCCGACGCCGGTACGCATCCTGCTGGATCGCAAAGGCACCGATCTGGCCGCGCAGGTGGAGTTCGAAAGCTTCAACCGCCAGCTGGCCGCGGTCAACCGCCACACCGCCAGCAAACTGGTGAACGCCGTCCAACCTGACGTGCATGACATGCTGCAAAAAGCGGAGCCGCTGGTCGCCGAACAGGCCCGGAAGGTGATTGCGACGGCCACCCAGTTCGCCGATAAAGCGCTGCGGCACGAGCTGGAACGCCTCACGGCGCTCAAAGCGGTCAACCCCAACATCCGCGAAGATGAGCTACAGGCGCTGGAAACCCAGCGGGAACAGGTGCTGCTGAATCTCGAACAGGCAAACTGGCGTCTGGACGCCATCCGTCTGGTCGTGGTTTCACACCAATAACAGCGGCATGATGGCGCTTATCACTCACGCGGCAGGGGTTCCCCCTTGCCGCCCGCTCGGAGCCAGTCATGGAACCCTATAACCCGCCGCAAGAACCCTGGTTACAGGTGCTGTATCAGGATGACCATCTGATGGTGGTCAACAAACCCAGCGGCCTGCTGTCCGTTCCCGGCCGCGCGCCGGAAAATCGCGATAGCATCATGAGTCGGATTCAGGCGGAACATCCGTCGGCTGAATCCGTTCATCGCCTGGATATGGCGACCAGCGGGGTCATTGCCGTTGCCCTGACCAAAGCGGCCGAGCGTGAGCTCAAACGCCAGTTCCGCGAACGAGAGCCGAAAAAGAGCTACATCGCCCGAGTTTGGGGGCATATGGCGCAGGACGAGGGGATGGTCGATTTACCGCTGATTTGCGACTGGCCCAACCGCCCCAAGCAAAAAGTCTGCTTCACCGAGGGCAAGTCTGCGCAGACCCTGTGGGAGGTGCTGTCTCGCGACGACGACGGCACGACCCGGGTGAAACTGATGCCGATCACCGGCCGCTCCCATCAGCTGAGGGTGCACATGCTGGCTATCGAACACCCGATTCTGGGGGATGGTTTCTACGCACCGCCCGCCGCACGGGCGATGGCATCGCGTTTGCAATTGCACGCGCAGGAGCTGTTTATCACTCATCCGGCATCGCATGAGCCGATGCATTTTCGCTGCGAACCGGATTTTTGACGAAGTGTTCGAAGTGTGAGTAGCAACAGGAGAGAGGGCGTCGACGAAGACGAGGGGCGAGGAAACGTTAACGCGTAAACTTGTGAACCTTGAGGAATTCGTAGGCCGCCTGAATGTCCTGCGCTTTGCGCTTCGACAGTTCGATCATCCGAGGCGACAGCCCCTTCCCCACCACCTTGTCCGGATGATGTTCGCTCATCAGCTTGCGATAAGCCCGCTTCACCGTCGCCGCATCATCATGGGAACGTACCCCCAGTGTCCGGCAGGCGCTCTCCACGGTCGGCCCACGCGGATATGTCGGCGGCCGCTGATACTGAGAGCGTCCATCGTATGACTGCCCCCGACGCTGATGCGCATTACCGCCCTGCTGGGACCAACCCCCCGTGCCGTGCCGAGACTGCGCATGTGATTGTTGCGTCGTGCGTTCCATCGTGCGCAGGAAAAGCTCGAATTGCGCCCGCGTCACGCCCAGCTCATCGGCGAAAACATACAGCAGCCGACGCTCGTTGGGATGCAGCGCGCCGTCGATGAAGGCGACCTGCAGTTGAATTTCCAAAAACAGGCGAACCATATCAAAACGGCCAATGCAGACATCGCGCAGTTTCCGCAGCTTGCCGCGCACTGGGAACTGACGAGACTTGCCTTCGCGGAATGCCTGTTGAGCCGCGTTGCGCGCTTCGCCACGCAACTCCAGCCGGTCCATAACGTGGGTCGCGGCGACAATATCCGCCTCCGTCACCCGGCCTTTCGATTTGGTGAGATGGCCCATCGCCTGAAACGTGGTGATGTAAAACAAGGCCTGCCGAGAGGAGTGTGCGGAAAAAGCCGTGCGTCGACGCGACGAACGGGCTTTGTCAAATAAATGACCCACCAACAGCCCGATAATCACTGCACTGACGCCACCGCTGGACGCTGCGCCCATCGCTAGCCCCAGCAACTTTCCCCAATAGCGCATATACTCCTCAAATCCTCATGCCGTCGGCTAAAAATTGCTTTATCATACCCGTCATTTATCTTTGCTCCTAACGGCAGCGCGTAGAAAACGGCGGGGATTTAGCACTGGCACTGCGCCAGCGCGTGATATAGTCTCTGACGGTTTGCCGGCATGATGCCCTTGATGACGGAACACCTGATACCGCGTATGAAAAAAAGTTTCCCAACTCTGCTGGCCTCGTTAGTGTGGTCAGCGCTCTACAGCCAGCAAGCCATGGCGGACCTCGCCTCTCAGTGTATGCTCGGCGTACCGACGTATAATCGTCCGCTGGTGACCGGCGATACCGGCCAGTTGCCCGTTCACATTCAGGCAGATCACTCCCAGGCGAACTACCCCGATAACGCCGTATTCACAGGCAATGTGAATATTGAGCAAGGCAATCGGGTCATGACCGCGAAGGAAGTCGAGCTGAATCAGTTACAGCAGGCGGGTAAAACTGACCCGACCCGCACGGTAACCGCCACTGGCGATGTTCATTACGATGACAACCAGGTGATCCTGAAAGGGCCTAAAGCCTGGTCTAACCTGAACACCAAAGACACCGACGTCTACGAAGGCGACTACCAGATGGTCGGACGTCAAGGCCGCGGCGATGCCAACAAGATGAAGCTGCGCGACGACAACCGTTACACCATTCTGGAAAACGGCACCTTCACGTCCTGCCTGCCGGGTGATGACAGCTGGAGCGTCGTGGGTTCAGAAGTCATCCATGACCGGCAAGAAGAAGTGGCCGAAATTTGGAACGCGCGATTCCGCATCGCCGGCGTCCCGATTTTTTACAGCCCGTATCTTCAGCTCCCCGTAGGCGACCGCCGCCGCTCCGGTTTTCTGATCCCGAACGCCAAGTATGGCAAAAACAACGGCTTTGAGCTGATTACGCCGTACTACTGGAACATCGCTCCAAACTTCGACGCCACCATTACGCCACACCTGCAAACCAAGCGTGGACTGCAATGGGAAAACGAATTTCGTTACCTGACCCGCGCAGGCGCCGGTGTGTTCGAGCTGGACTGGCTGCCGAACGATAAACAGTACGACAAACAGATCAAAGCGGGCACCTATGAGGCAGACAGCAACACCACCCGCTGGCTGACGTACTGGCAACACAGTGGTGTATTCAATCAGGTTTGGCGTTTCAACGTCGACTACACCAAGGTCAGCGACCCGTACTATTTCACGGATTTAGAGTCCAAATACGGCTCTACCACCGATGGCTACGCGACCCAGAAGTTCAGCGCTGCCTACGCCGACCGCAACTTCGACGCCACGCTGTCGACGCGCAGCTATCAGATATTCAGCAGAACCCCGGATGTCTACCGCGCGCAGCCGCAGCTCGACATGAATTACTACCGCAACGATATCGGTCCAATCGACATGCACCTGTACGGGCAGGCGGTGAAATTTACCAACGTCAACCCGGATATGCCGACGGCGACCCGCCTGCACGCCGAGCCGACCTTTAATCTGCCGCTGTCCAACGGCTGGGCGAGCCTGAATACCGAAGCCAAACTGATGGCGACCCACTATCAGCAGACCAACCTGTCCAACTACAACAGCGCTAACCCGAACAACCAACTGGATGACTCGGTCAACCGAGTATTGCCGCAGTACAAAATGGACGGAAAGCTGGTCTTTGAACGGGATATGGATTGGGCGAAGGGCTACACCCAGACGCTGGAACCGCGGGCGATGTACCTCTACGTGCCGTACCGCGACCAAAGCCGCATAAAGAGCTATGACTCGACTCTGCTGCAGAGCGACTATGCCGGTTTGTTCCGCGACCGCACCTATGGCGGCCTGGACCGTATCGCCTCCGCTAACCAGGTGGCGAGCGGGGTCACTACCCGCCTGTACGACGACGCGCTGGTGGAACGCTTCAACGCCTCCCTCGGTCAGATTTACTACTTCGAGCGTCCGCGTACCGGCAACACCGACTCGTCGCTCGACAACAACTACCACAACGGCAGCCTGACCTGGGCCGGCGATACCTACTGGAAGATCGCCGATAGCTGGGCCATCCGCGGCGGCGCGCAGTACGACGCGCGCGTGGATAACTTCACGGTCGGCGACGCCGTGCTGGAATACCGCGGCGGCGGCGAACGGATGCTGCAGTTGAACTACCGCTACGCCAGCGCGGAGTACATCCAGTCCATGCTAAACAGCAGCAGCGCCCTTCCGGCCTACCAGCAGGGGATCTCTCAGGTGGGGATGACCGGCAGCTGGCCGCTGTCCGAGCGCTGGGCCGTCGTCGGCGCGTACTACTACGACACCAAGATGAACCAGCCGGCCGATCAGCTGATTGGTCTGCAGTATTCCACCTGTTGCTGGGCGGTGAATGTCGGCTACGAAAGAAAGATCACCACCTGGAACACTGCCTCCAACAGCAGCGTCTACGACAACAAAGTGGGCGTGTCGTTTGAACTGCGCGGTCTGAGCAGTAACTACAGTTTGGGCACGGACAAAATGCTCGCTAACGGTATTTTGCCGTACCAACGCTCTTTCTAATGGTGTACCGCCGGGAACTCTGGCCGCAATAAGCGTCTAATACCGGTAGCAAATCAACATTTAACCCGCCTTCGGGCGGATGACATTTAATGGGAAAGGTATGAACAACTGGAAAGCACTGATTCTGGGACTGACGCTGAGCGTCTCGACAGCGTTTGCCGCGCCGCAGGTCGTTGATAAAGTCGCCGCGGTGGTGGATAACGGCGTCGTGCTGGAAAGTGATGTCAATGGATTACTGCAATCGGTCAAGCTGAACGCACAGGGCGCCGGTCAGCAATTGCCCGATGACGCCACCCTGCGCCATCAGATCCTCGATCGCCTGATCGTCGACAGCATCGTGCTGCAAATGGCCCAAAAGATGGGCGTTCAGATCACCGATGAGCAGCTGGATCGCGCCATCAGCGGCATCGCGGCGCAGAACCGCATGACGGTCGCTCAGATGCGCGGCCGACTGGCGCAGGAAGGCATCAGCTACGACACCTACCGCAGTCAGATCCGCAAAGACATGACCATCGCCGAAGTGCGCAATAACGAAGTGCGTCGTCGCATCACCATCCTCCCGCAGGAAGTCGATGCGCTGGCCAAGCAGGTTTCCAATCAGAATACCGGCGATACCGAAGTCAATCTGAGCCACATCTTGCTGCCGCTGTCGGAAAACCCGACGCAGCAGGAAGTCGATCAGGCTGAAGATCTGGCGAAACGTCTGGTGAAAGAGGCGAATCAAGGCGCGGACTTCGGCAAGCTCGCCATCACCTACTCCGCCGATCAACAGGCGTTGAAAGGCGGTCAGATGGGCTGGGGCAAACTGCAAGAACTGCCAACGCTGTTCGCAGAAAGCCTGGTGCAGGCACAGAAAGGCCAGATCGTCGGCCCGATCCGTTCCGGCGTCGGCTTCCACATTCTGCGCGTCAATGACATCCGCGGCGAAGACAAAACGGTATCCGTCACGGAAATGCACGCCCGCCACATCCTGCTCAGACCGTCGGTCATGATGACGGACGATCAGGCCCGCGCCAAACTGCTGGACGTCGCTCAGCAGATCAAGAGCGGCAGCACCAGCTTCGCCGCGCAGGCGCGTCAGCTGTCGCAGGATCCGGGTTCCGCCAATCAGGGCGGCGATCTGGGTTGGTCCTCTCCGGACGTCTACGATCCGGTATTCCGCGACGCGCTGCTGAAACTGCATAAAGGCGAAATGAGCCCGCCGGTTCACTCCTCCTTTGGCTGGCATCTGATCCAGCTGATGGACACCCGTCAGGTCGATAAAACCGACGCGGCGCAAAAAGAGCGCGCTTACCGTATGCTGTTTAACCGTAAATTCGCGGAAGAAGCGCAGACCTGGATGCAGGAAAAACGCGCTGCCGCCTACGTTAAAGTCATGGATGGACAAAGTAACTAATGTCGAGTGAACTCAGCATTCCACGCATCGTGATCACGCCCGGCGACCCCGCCGGGATTGGTCCCGATCTGATCGTCTCGCTGGCCCAACAGGCATGGCCGGTCGAGCTGGTGGTCTGCGCCGATCCCGCGCTGCTCGAGAGCCGGGCGCGGACGCTGAATATCCCGCTGACGGTGCGGGAGTATCTTCCTGCTCAGCCCGCGCAACCTCAACAGGCCGGTACGCTGACCGTCCTCCCGGTCAAACTTGCGGCGACCGTCGTTCCCGGCCAGTTAAACGTTGAGAACAGTCGCTACGTCGTCGAGACGCTGACGCAGGCCTGCGACGGCTGCCTGCGGGGCGAATTTGCCGCGCTAGTCACCGGTCCGGTCCACAAAGGCATCATCAACGAAGCGGGCGTGCCGTTCACCGGGCATACCGAATTCTTTGCCGAACGCAGCCATTGCGAACGGGTCGTCATGATGCTGGCGACCGAGGAGCTGCGCGTCGCGCTGGCGACAACGCATCTGCCGCTGAGAGACGTGGCCGACGCCGTTGACCGCCAATGTCTGCACGAAGTCATCACCATTCTCGATCACGATTTGCGGACCAAGTTCGGTATTGCGAACCCGTCGATCTACGTGTGCGGCCTGAACCCCCACGCGGGCGAAGGCGGCCACATGGGTCGGGAAGAGCTGGACGTTATCATTCCGGCGCTTGATGAGCTGCGGGCGAAAGGCATTCAGCTGGTCGGCCCGCTGCCGGCAGATACCTTGTTCCAACCCAAATATTTACAGCCGGCGGATGCCGTGCTGGCGATGTATCACGACCAGGGATTGCCGGTTCTGAAGTATCTGGGCTTCGGCCGGGCAGTCAACATCACGCTGGGTCTACCGTTTATCCGTACCTCGGTCGACCACGGCACGGCGCTGGAGCTGGCCGCCACTGGCCAGGCCGATCCCGGCAGCTTCAGCACCGCCCTAACTCTTGCTATTAAAATGATTGCTAATCGTAATGAATAATCGAGTACACCAAGGCCACTTCGCCCGTAAGCGTTTCGGGCAAAACTTTTTACACGATCACTTTGTGATCGACAGCATTGTCTCTGCCATTCACCCGCTGCCGGATCAGGCGCTGGTGGAAATCGGCCCTGGCCTGGGTGCTCTGACCGCGCCGGTGGGAGAACGACTGAATCACTTTACCGTCGTCGAGCTGGACCGCGATCTGGCCGCACGGCTGGAAGTCCACCCCACGTTGAAAGATAAGCTCACTATCATTCAGCAGGATGCCATGAAAGTGGACTTCGCCGAGTTGGCGCAGCAAATCGGCCAGCCTCTGCGGGTCTTTGGCAACCTGCCGTATAATATTTCCACACCATTGATGTTTCATCTGTTCAGCTATACTCAGGCTATCCGCGACATGCACTTTATGTTGCAGAAAGAGGTAGTCAACCGGTTGGTGGCAGGGCCGAACAGTAAAGCCTATGGCCGTTTGAGCGTGATGGCGCAATACTACTGTCAGGTTATCCCGGTACTCGAAGTTCCTCCCACCGCGTTCAGACCTGCGCCGAAAGTCGAGTCGGCGGTCGTGCGGCTGGTGCCTCACACGACGTCGCCTTATCCTCAGGTCGACACCCGCGTGCTGAGCAGGATCACCACTGAAGCCTTCAATCAGCGCCGTAAAACGCTGCGCAACAGTTTGGGCAACCTGTTCACGCAAGAGCAGTTGGCGGAACAGGGCATCAATGCCAACGATCGCGCGGAAAACGTGACCGTAGAGCAGTATTGCAAGCTCGCTAACTGGCTTAGCAATCATCCTACGGCGCAGGAATAAACTGGAGTTGTCGTCATGATCAACGCGCCCCGAGTTTGCATACAGGTTCAGAGTTTCTACGTAGAAGCACAGTCTGCGCCGGAAGAAGATCGCTACGTCTTTGCTTACACCATCACGATCCGCAATCTGGGACGCCACGACGTCAAACTGATGAGCCGTTACTGGCTCATCACCAACAGCAACGGGCGTCAGACTGAAGTTCAGGGCGAAGGCGTCATCGGCGTTCAGCCCGTCATTCATCCCGGCAGTGAATTCCAATACACCAGCGGCGCCATTCTCGAAACGCCGTTGGGAACGATGGAAGGCCACTACCAGATGCTCGACCATCAGGGTGAGACTTTCCAGGAATCTATCCCGGTATTCCGTCTGGCAATCCCTTCACTGATACACTAATTATGGCTACCTATCTTGTTGGCGACGTTCACGGCTGTTTCGTTGAACTGGAAGCGCTATTGGCGCAAGTTTCTTTCGATCCCGCGCGGGATACGCTGTGGCTGACCGGCGACCTCGTCGCCCGCGGCCCCGATTCATTGCGGGTGCTGCGTTTCGTACGTTCGCTAGGCTCCTCGGTGCGCATGGTTTTAGGCAATCACGACCTGCATCTGCTGGCGGTTTACGCCGGCATCAGCCGTCCCAAAACCAAAGACCGGCTGGAAGCGTTGCTCGCCGCGCCGGATATCGACGATCTCATCAACTGGCTGCGTCGTCAGCCGGTGCTGCAGGTCGATGAAGATCTCAAGCTGGTGATGGCCCACGCCGGGATCACGCCGCAGTGGGATCTGGACACGGCGCAGATGTGCGCGCACGAAGTCGAGTCCATCCTGAGCAGCGACAGCTATCCGTTGTTTCTGGATGCGATGTACGGCGACATGCCGAATAACTGGCTGCCGGAGCTTAGCGGACTGCCGCGCCTGCGCTTCAGCACCAATGTCTTCACCCGCATGCGCTACTGCTTTAACGGCGGACAGCTGGATATGATGTGCAAAACGCCGCCGGCGCAGGCACCTTCCCTGCTTAAACCGTGGTTCAATTTACCTGGACCGGTGCCGAGCGAATACGCCATCGCCTTCGGGCACTGGGCATCGCTGGAAGGCAAAGGCACGCCGGAAGGCATTTTCGCGCTGGATACCGGCTGCTGCTGGGGCGGCTCGCTAACGCTGCTTCACTGGGAAACGCAGCGCTATTACCGCCAGCCGTCTCAGTTCGTTCGGCGGGATGACAACGCGCCAAACGCCGAGTAACGAGCCAAAGTCTAAGCGGCGCTCATCGTTAACGATGACTGCTGAAAAGTAAAAAGAGATGCCATTCGGCATCTCTTTTTTTGCTCACGTGAGAGCGCGTTTCAATGCTCCCAGGTCATCATTAAGCAGACTATCGTTGACCTCAACGTTCGAATCATGGTCCTACGCGCCAATCACGCCGCCGTCCCGCCGCGTCACCATCACTACCGAAGAGCGGGGCCGCACGCTGTTGTGCGGGAAGTGCGAATCGCCCTCTTCGCCCGGATGCTGCACATTGACGAACATCGTTCGATAATCCTGCGTGAAGGTGATACCGGTTAATTCGCAGGATTTCGGTCCCACCATGAAACGTTTGATTTCACCGCTGAGAGGATCGCCCGCCAACATCTGATTATTGCCCTGCCCAACGAACTCACCCGTGTTGCTGTAATTGCCGTCCGTCAAAATCCACAGCCGCCCTTCCCTGTCGAATCCCAGCCCATCTGGACTATTAAAGGTATTCTCCGCCGTGATGTTAGGCGTCCCGCGATTGACGCCTTCCGGGTGCGCGATCGGGTTGCCGCACAGCGCATACATATCCCACTCGAATGCTCTGGCCGTGGCGTCGCCGTGTTCGTCCCAGCGAATAATCTGTCCATAGATGTTCTTCGGACGCGGGTTGGCGGGATTTACCGGCATGCCAGTCTCACCACGCTTACTGTTGTTAGTCAGCGTGCAGTAAGCACGACCATCGTGCGGATTAACCGCGATCCACTCGGGACGATCCATGCGGGTCGCGCCCACCTGCGATGCCGCTTTACGAGCGAAGGTCACGACTTCCGCCTGACTGTGAAAACCATTGTCCGGCGTCAGTCCGTTCTCTCCGAACGTCAACGCAATCCAACGCCCTGTCCCTTTCAGCGGCGTGCCTGCCGCATCGCCGTCAAACTGGGCCACATACAGCGTGCCTTCATCCAGCAGGCGATGGTTGTTCGCCGGATTGACGTGATCCACCTTCGCATGGGACACATATTTGTAGATGAATTCGCCGCGCTCATCGTCCCCCATATACACCACCAGCCGCCCATCCTGCGCCACGGTGACCGCCGCATTTTCATGTTTAAAGCGCCCCAGCGCCGTACGCTTGATGGGCGTCGACGTCGGATCCAACGGATCAATCTCCACAATCCAGCCGTGTCGGTTGAACTCATTTGGATGACGGCTCACGTCGAAGCGTTCGTCGAAGTCGACCCAGTTACGCTCCGGCTCGTTCACCTCCAGCGTATAGCGCTCCTGATCCGGCGTCGTGCGATAGTTGGCGTCACGCGTACCAAAATAGGTATCGAAGTTTTCTTCACAGGTGAGGTAGGTGCCCCACGGCGTTTTGCCGTTAGCGCAGTTGCCGAACGTACCCAGCACGCGGGTACCGGTCGGATCCGCCGCGGTTTGCAGTAAGGCGTGACCGGCGGCCGGCCCGCTGAACGTCATGGGCGTGGTCGCGGTGATGCGGCGGTTGTAGCGCGACGGGCGCATGACCTGCCAGCTTACGGAGTCGCCGACGCGCTGCACGGCGACGATAGAAACCCCGTGCGCGGCCTGAGATTTGCGCACATCTTCGAGACTGGCGGCCTTCTTGCCGCCGTGGGCAAAAAGGTAGGGTTCATTGACGTATTCGTTGTTGATCGCCATGACGCCGTGGCGTTCGTCTATCGGAAAGAAACTCATGCCGTCATTGTTATCCCCGAATTGCAGGGCTTGCTCCGCCGCGGTGTTACGCCCATGAGGATCGAACGCCGCCGCGCCATCCACCAGCGGATCGCCCCACGAAATCAGCACCTCGGCACGATAGCCCGGCGGGACGATCACCTCATCCGCGGCGGAAGCCGCTATCCCTTTAAAACCGAGTAACGCACTGCCCGATGGCGTACTCTGCGCACGGACGCCGAACGACAAAACGCCGCCACCCAGAAAACTGGCCATTCCCAACGCCCCTGCTCCGCCAAACACCAGTCGGCGGCGACCTGCATCAACCTGATTTTCGGCCTTCACGTTATCCACATTGCTCGTCATCGTTCTATTTCCTCATTTCGGATAGGCGAGCCGCACGGCGAACGTACGGCATGAAAACGGACTTACGGTAGCGGATAAAGATAGGTGAATAATATTACCGAAAAGTGACATTCATCTGAGTGTAAGAAATCTGACCACGGGCGGCATGAGAGGCATGATTCGGGAGATAAAAAAACCCGCCGACAGGCGGGTTTGAGAAGATGGGGGGTTAGCGACGTTCCAGTATTTCGAAGCAGTAGTGATGAGAGTTACGTTCATCCGCTTCGTGAAACTCGCTGAACGTGGAGCGCCACTCATCCGGCTCATAGTCCGGGAAGTGAGTGTCTCCTTCGACCTCGGCATCAATGTGCGTCAGATAAAGCCGTTGCGCCAGAGGCAACATCTGTCGGTAGATACTGCCCCCGCCGATGACCATGATCTCTTCGACATCGCCCGCCTCCGCCAGTGCGGCCTCCGGTGACGTCACCCAAATTACGCGGTCATCGTCGCCCGGCTGACTGCTGATCACGATATTACGCCGTCCCGGCAGCGGCTGACCGATGGAGCGGAACGTGTTGCGTCCCATCACAATCGGCTTATCGAGCGTATTACGCTTGAACCACGCCAGATCGGCAGGGAGATGCCAGGGCATGGCATTTTCCATCCCAATAACCCGATCCACCGCCATCGCCGCAATCAAACTAATAACCATGGTAGAACCCTGTAGGCAAAAAAATTGTTGCCACTATACGGAAAGCCGGTTCGGGCGTCGATAAATGAACGGTATCCAAATTTGTTCTCAGAGGTCTCTGATTTGTCATACCCCCGGACGCCGGTGATAAACCCACAATCCGGGCAGCGACAGTCCAATGGAGAGCGCGCCGACAATGAAGCTGGCCTTGAGAAATTGGGTAATCAACTGCTGCATCAACGCTTCGCTGTAGCCCTGATGCGACAGCTCCACCACCGAGATCATCGCGGTATAGGCGGAGATGCCGGGGAACATCGGGATCACCGCCGCAACGGTAAACACTTTGGGGTGCGCCAGCAGCCAGCGCGACCAGTGAATCCCCAGCGCACCAATCAGAATCGCGGCCAGCATGGAAGCCCATTCGATATGCAGGCCGAAATGGATCATCAGAAAGCGGGAGCCATGTCCCAGCGCCCCGAGCGCGGCGCAATAGTGCAGCGCCCTGACCGGTACGTTGAACACGATGGCGAAACCGAGCGCCGGCACGGCGGCCAGCGCCATATCCTGCAACAGTAACCAGAGAAGATCTAGGCCCATCCGCGTAGCCCCCATATCGCCATTGCCGACACCACGCCGATGCAGGTGGAGAGCGTCAACAAACTGGCGATCGCCCAGCGCGCCAGCCCGGTATTGACGTGTCCTTTAAACATATCAGCCACCGCGTTAATCAAAGGGAAGCCAGGCACCAACAGCAGCACGCTGGCCGCCATCGCCACCGTGGCGGAGTTCTCCAGGCCCGGTACGCGCATCAGCAAACCGGAGGCAGAGGTGGCAACAAAGGCGGTGATGCAGAAGTTGATCAGCGGATTAAAACTGCGGGCTGTCAGCAGTTGGCGCACATACATCGCAAGCCCGCTGGCGAGCAGCGCGATGAGGAATGCATCCCAGCCGCCGCCGTTCAATCGGCTGAAACAGCCGCAAGAGAGCGCGACGATGCTCACGACAATCCAGCGCGGATAGCGCAGCGGCTTGATGTTATTGAGCCGTTTCGCCACCTCCTCAACGCCCAGCAGATGATGTTCAGCCATAATCACGACATGCTGCACCTCCGTGACGACGTGCATATTGATGCCGCGATCTTCGTTTCTGCGCGTGGTCGTCAAACAGTGTCCATTGACGATGGTGCTCAGCACCACGGCGTTAGCGGAAATGGAACTCTCCACGCTATCGACGCCCAGCGCTTTTCCCAGACGCGACGGTAGCTGCTCGACGACCGTACTTTCCGCGCCGTGCTGTAGCAGCATCAGCGCACATTGAATACACAACCGGGTGATGTCCCGTTGGGCGATATCTGAACTGATCATGTTGATGCTCCGACCCGACCTCAAAAGTCCCGAGAATTCACGCTGACGCACGTCACCCAGGCAGCGACAGTCACTCACGGCTTTCGGCCTATGGGCTAAAGCCACAGCGTGATTTGACAACATTATGCACGGATTTGACGCAATGGCTTTGATGACGATAGGGATTATGGCAGCTAATCAGGGAGATGAAACGGAGGAAGCGTAAAGCAGGATCGGCGTAAATCTGGCGTGACAATCAGGGCGGCGGTGCGTGATGACCTGACTTCAATGAAACAGCGTGGAACGGCGCATCGCCGCGCCACGCACCAAAACAGCTTGAAGACTACAGCGTGCCGGTGCCGCCGTCCGCACACCATACCTGACCGGACGTATAACTGGCTTCCGCCGACGCCAGCGTGACATACAGCGGCGCGATTTCCACCGGCTGACCGGGACGCCCCATCGGCGAACTCGCGGCAAACTGCTGCACCATCTCCATCGGCTGACCGCCGCTGGACTGTAGCGCCGTCCAGTAAGGTCCCGGCGCGACCGCATTCACGCGAATCCCTTTGCCGGTGACCTGCTTCGCCAGCGCCTTGGTGAACGCCACATTACAGGCTTTGGTCTGCGCGTAATCCAGCAGAATGGCGCTGGGGTTGAAGGCCTGCACCGAGGTCGTGTTGATGATCGCCGAGCCGGGTTTCATGTGTTGCAACGCGGCTTTGCTGATCCAGAACGGCGCATAGACATTGGTTTTGAACGTGGCGTCGAACGCTTCGGTCGTCAGCTGTGCGATGGATTCTACGTACTGCTGGCGTCCGGCGTTGTTGACCAGAATATCCAGTCCGCCCAGCTTATGTACCGCTTCGTCCACCAGCTTATGGCAGAACGCTTCGTCGCGAATATCGCCCGGTATCGCCACCGCCGTGCGCCCTTCGGCGCGAATCAGCTCAATGACTTCTTTCGCGTCAGACTCTTCTTCCGGCAGATAGTTGATCGCGACATCGGCCCCTTCTCGCGCATAGGCGATCGCCACCGCGCGGCCAATACCGGAATCGCCGCCGGTCACCAACGCTTTGCGGCCCTGCAGGCGACCTGTTCCGCGATAGCTTTTCTCGCCATGATCCGGCAGCGGCTGCATTTTACTTGCCAGCCCCGGCGGGGTTTGCGGCTGACTGGGAAACGGAGGCTGGGGATAAGCGTCGACCGGATTTTTGCCGGTCAAAGCGGAATGTGAGGACTGACCTTCTTTCTCATGCGAAGCCATACTTATCTCCTGATAAAGGATGTTCAGACGGATAAAAAATGCTCATCCGCACACGTTTGGGTCACCCTTTAAGCGTAGACGCTAAATGCGTCTTTTTCAGGAAAAGGAGTCATTTATGCTGCCAAATAGAGATTCAACACAATGAAATATCAATAAAAAAACGGGCCGATCGGCCCGTCATCTACGCCCCGTATAGCGAGCGTTATTGGCTGATTTTCGCGTGCATTTCCTGCACGGAAGTCACCTGTTCCGTCGGATCGGCATTCAGCGACATCGCGGTAGCAAATCCTCCGTTCATAGTGGTGTCGTAGTGCACTTTGTACTGCAGCGCGCTGCGACGGATCAGCTTGGAGTCCTCAATCGCCTGACGACCCGCCGTCGTATTCACGATATAAGCGTACTCGCCGTTCTTGATGCGATCCTGAATGTGCGGACGGCCTTCGTGCACCTTGTTGACCAGACGCGGATTGATACCCGCCTCACCCAGCACCACCGCGGTGCCGTGAGTCGCATCCAGCTCAAACCCATGCTTCAGCAGCTTGGCCGCCAGATCTACAACGCGTCCTTTGTCGCCTTCACGTACCGACAGCAGCGCCCGGCCATTTTTCTTCATGGCGGAGCTACTGCCCAGCATGGCTTTGGCGAACGCTTCCGCAAACGTGCGGCCTACGCCCATGACTTCGCCGGTCGAACGCATTTCCGGCCCCAAAATAGGGTCGACGCCCGGGAATTTATTAAACGGCAACACCACTTCTTTGACCGAGTAATAAGGCGGAATCACTTCTTGGGTGACGCCCTGCTCGGCCAGCGTTTTGCCCGCCATGACGCGCGCCGCCACTTTCGCCAACGGCACGCCGGTCGCCTTGGAGACGAATGGCACGGTACGCGCCGCACGCGGGTTCACCTCAATCAGATACACTTCGTTGTTCTTGACCGCGAACTGCACGTTCATCAACCCGCGTACCGCCAGTTCGAACGCCAGTTTTTCGACCTGCTGACGCATCACATCCTGAATCTCTTTGCTCAGGGTGTACGCCGGCAGCGAACACGCGGAGTCGCCGGAGTGAACCCCAGCCTGCTCGATGTGTTCCATGATGCCGCCGATCAACACCTGTTCGCCGTCGCAGATGGCGTCCACATCCACTTCCACTGCGTCGTCCAGGAAGCGGTCCAGCAGTACCGGCGCATCGTTGGAGACGCTGACCGCCGTCTGGAAGTAACGGCGCAGGTCCGTTTCGTCGTAGACGATTTCCATCGCACGACCACCCAGAACATACGAAGGACGCACTACCAACGGATAACCGAGGCCCGCCGCTTTTTCTACCGCCTGGTCGATGGCGACAACCGTGGCGTTCGCAGGCTGTTTCAGGCCCAGACGGTCAACCGCCTGCTGGAAACGTTCGCGGTCTTCCGCACGGTCAATAGCATCCGGACTGGTGCCAATCACCGGTACGCCGGCCGCTTCCAGCTCACGCGCCAGCTTCAGCGGCGTCTGGCCGCCGTACTGGACGATCACGCCCTTCGGTTTTTCGATGCGGACGATTTCCAGTACGTCTTCCAGCGTGACCGGCTCGAAGTAGAGACGATCGGAAGTGTCATAGTCTGTAGAGACGGTTTCCGGGTTGCAGTTGACCATGATGGTTTCGTAGCCGTCTTCCCGCAGCGCCAGCGAGGCATGTACGCAGCAGTAGTCGAACTCGATACCCTGACCGATACGGTTCGGCCCGCCGCCCAGCACCATGATTTTATCGCGGTCGGTGTTCGGGTTGGCTTCGCACTCGTCTTCATAAGTCGAGTACAGATAAGCCGTATCCGTCGAGAATTCGGCGGCGCAGGTATCCACGCGTTTGTAGACCGGGTGCAGGTTGTACTTGTCGCGCAGCTTACGAATTTCGCCTTCAGAGACGCCCGCCAGCGTCGCCAGACGCGCATCGGCAAAGCCTTTACGCTTCAGCATCCGCAGGAACTCCGGCGTCAGGCTGTTCGCCCCTTCTTCCGCCACCTGCTCTTCCAAACGCACCAGCTCTTCAATCTGTACCAGGAACCAGCGATCGATATTGGTCAGGTTGAAAACGCCGTCTACCGACATCCCGGCGCGGAAAGCATCGGCCAGATACCAGATGCGATCGCCGCCCGCGTCTTTCAGCTCGCGGCGAATGGTGGTCAGCGCCTCGGGATCGTCCAGATCCACTTTCGGGTCAAACCCGGTCGCGCCCACTTCCAGTCCGCGCAACGCTTTTTGCAGCGACTCCTGCTGCGTGCGGCCAATCGCCATCACTTCGCCCACCGACTTCATCTGCGTCGTCAGGCGATCGTTCGAGCCCGCGAATTTTTCGAAGTTGAAGCGCGGGATCTTGGTGACGACATAGTCGATAGACGGTTCGAACGACGCCGGCGTCCGCCCGCCGGTGATATCGTTCATCAGTTCGTCCAGCGTGTAGCCCACCGCCAGCTTTGCGGCGATTTTCGCGATCGGGAAACCGGTGGCTTTAGAGGCCAGCGCCGATGAACGGGAGACGCGCGGGTTCATCTCAATGACGATGAGACGGCCATTTTTCGGGTTAACCGAGAACTGCACGTTGGAGCCGCCGGTTTCAACGCCGATTTCACGCAGCACCGCCATCGAAGCGTTACGCATGATCTGGTATTCCTTGTCCGTCAGCGTTTGTGCCGGAGCCACGGTGATGGAGTCACCGGTGTGGATCCCCATCGCGTCGAGGTTCTCGATAGAGCAGACGATGATGCAGTTATCATTCTTGTCCCGCACCACTTCCATCTCATACTCTTTCCAGCCAATCAGCGACTCATCAATCAGCAGCTCATTGGTCGGAGAAAGGTCCAGACCGCGAGTACAGATCTCTTCGAACTCTTCGCGGTTGTAGGCGATGCCGCCGCCAGTGCCGCCCATCGTAAAGGACGGACGGATAATGCAGGGGAAGCCCACGTCAGCCGCCACGGCCAGCGCTTCTTCCATCGTATGCGCAATGCCGGAGCGGGCGGTATCCAGCCCGATTTTCTTCATGGCGATATCGAAACGACGACGATCTTCCGCTTTGTCGATGGCATCGGCGGTCGCGCCGATCATCGTGACGCCGAACTCTTCCAGTACGCCGCGACGCTCCAGCTCCAGCGCGCAGTTCAACGCCGTCTGCCCGCCCATCGTCGGCAGCACCGCATCCGGACGCTCTTTATCGATGATTTTGCGCACCACTTCCCAGTGAATCGGCTCGATGTAGGTGGCGTCGGCCATCTCCGGGTCAGTCATGATCGTCGCCGGGTTGGAGTTCACCAGAATGACGCGGTAGCCCTCTTCACGCAGCGCCTTACATGCCTGCGCCCCAGAGTAGTCGAACTCGCACGCCTGACCGATGACGATCGGGCCGGCGCCCAGAATGAGGATACTTTTTATGTCGGTACGTTTTGGCATTTCTCGCTCCTGAGAACCCGCTAACTCGCCGCCGTGCGAGGGTGATTCCCCGGCGCGGCGCGACTCAGCGTCTTCTGGTTATTGGGTGTTACGGTAAGACTCAATCAGCTCGATAAAGTGGTCGAACAGCGGCGCGGCATCGTGCGGACCCGGGCTGGCTTCAGGGTGTCCCTGGAAGCTGAAAGCCGGTTTATCAGTGCGGTGAATGCCCTGCAGCGAGCCATCGAACAGCGATGTATGAGTGACGCGCAAATTCGCCGGGAGTGAGGCTCCGTCCACCGCAAAGCCATGGTTTTGAGCGGTGATCATCACGCAGTCCGCATCCAGATCTTTCACCGGGTGGTTGCCGCCGTGGTGGCCGAATTTCATTTTGATAGTGTCGGCGCCGCTGGCCAACGCCAGCAGTTGGTGACCCAGGCAAATGCCGAAGATCGGGATCTCGGTGTCCAATAGCGTTTTGATGGCGTCGATAGCGTAATCGCAGGGCGCCGGGTCGCCGGGACCGTTGGACAGGAACACGCCATCTGGATTGAGTTTCAAGACATCTTCAGCGGAAGTCTGGGCCGGAACGACCGTCAGACGGCAGCCGCGATCCACCAGCATGCGCAGAATATTGCGTTTGGCGCCGTAGTCGTAGGCCACCACATGATAAGGCAGCTCGCTGTCGTCTTTCGGCGTCGGCAGATCGCCTTGCAGCGTCCAACTCCCCTGACGCCACTCGTAGCTGGCGGCAGTCGTCACCTCTTTCGCCAAATCCATGCCTTTCAGGCCCGGGAATGAGCGCGCTTTTTCCAGCGCCAGCGCGGCATCCGCCGCATCGCCCACAATGATGCAGCCATTTTGCGCGCCTTTTTCTCTCAGCAGACGCGTGAGCTTACGGGTATCGATATCCGCAATCGCCACAATGTTATTGCGCTGAAGGTAGTGGGAGAGGCTTTCCTGGCTGCGGTAGTTGCTGGCAATGAGGGGAAGGTCGCGAATAATCAGGCCTTGTGCCTGAATGGATGAGGATTCTTCGTCGCTGGCGTTGACGCCGACATTACCAATGTGAGGATACGTAAGAGTAACAATCTGGCGGGAATAGGAAGGATCAGTGAGGATTTCTTGATAACCGGTCATCGACGTATTGAAGACCACTTCCCCCACAGCCGATCCCTCTGCCCCAATGGCCCGGCCATGGAATTGGGTTCCGTCTTCCAGAACCAATAGCGCTGACTTAATCAAAACACCCTCCAAGGAATAAACAATCACGTTATTTGCATATTAATTCAGATTCGCCGATCTAAATCAATGCAAAAACCACCTGTAAGGTAAATTTTCGGCAAATTGGGCGCATTTTAATGACGGGCCGGTCAATTGTCCATCCAAAACAGGATTTTTTCTTGTGTTTATACGTATTCAGTCAATAATCCCAGTCGATAGCCATAAAAACACACATAAAATGGCTTAAGAAAACGGTTGCTCACCAAGATGACGAAAAATGTGGTTGATATCGCATCAACTGCGCCAAACAGAGAGCGCAGAAGTCAAAAACAAGCCATAAAACAAAAGAAAACAACGAAATAAGAAGAGTTAATTAAAATATAACAATCAAACACATATTTTATGCACAAAACAAAAATGACACCCAAAAGGTGCCATTTAAATCATATAGTTACATTTAAATCACCAGACCATAAAATCACAAATCATCGAGACCAAGCACATCTTTCATGTCATAAAGACCTGATTTATGCGCCCTTAACCAAATGGCAGCCCTGACTGCGCCATTGGCAAAAGTCATACGACTTGAAGCCTTGTGGGTTATCTCTACGCGTTCGCCGATATCCGCAAACATGGCCGTGTGTTCACCGACGATATCGCCCGCACGAACGGTCGCGAAACCAATGCTTTTCGGGTCACGCTCGCCGGTATAGCCTTCACGCGCATAGACGGCGCAGCTTTTGAGATCGCGCCCCAGCGCGCCGGCGATGGATTCGCCCATGGCCAGCGCCGTCCCCGAAGGGGCATCCACTTTGTGGCGGTGATGCGCTTCGATGATTTCAATGTCGGTATAATCGCCCATAACCTTCGCGGCTTTCTCCAGCAGCTTCAGCATCACGTTCACACCCACGCTGAAGTTGGCAGCGAACACGATGCCGATGTCGGCCGCTGCCTGAGAAATCGCGGCTTTGCCCGCATCATCAAAGCCCGTGGTTCCGATAATCATAGATTTAGCGTGCTGACGACAAAATGCCAGATGCGCCAATGTGCCTTCAGGACGCGTGAAATCGATTAAAACATCGAAGTCGTTCTTTACGGCATCAAGGGAGTCAGAAACAACCACATTCCGTTTCCCCAGCCCGGCCAGTTCGCCGGCATCACTGCCGACCAGCGTGGAGCCCGCTCGCTCCAACGCCGCGCCCAGCACCGCGCCATCAACATGATCAACGGCCTGTATGAGCTGACGCCCCATGCGCCCGCCAGCACCGGCGATCGCAATACGGATTGATGAATCCTTCATGTCTTCTCTCTCTTATTCATGTCGTGCATAAAAAATGCATTCAGGGTAACCAAACCGAACGGCAGAAAATGAAGCGATGTGCCGACCGGCGAAAATGAGCACGTATCCCGCCTCTGCAACCCGCGCCACCACTCATTGAGAGTCGTTATATGCCCTTTTTTGCGGTATTCGAGGCATCATGCAGATTCACCACTATAACGCATAAACATGCAGTTTCAACGCAGGGAAATATTTTCGGGAAGGGGGAAACGACAGCACCGAACGGGCTGTCGCTCAGTCAGATCGTCAGTCGACCTGTTTAATTTCAACACGCAGTTCTTTCGGCACTTCGAACACGATGTTTTCCTCGCGTCCGACCATCTCGTGCGCCACTTCGCCGCCCAACGACTGGAGACGCTGTACGACCTCCTGCACCAGAACGTCAGGCGCGGAGGCTCCGGCCGTGACGCCGACACAGGCCGCATTGTTGAACCAGGCTTCCTGAATGTCGTCCGCCGAGTCAATGAGATAAGAGCGCTTGCCGACGCGCTGAGCCAGCTCCGCCAGACGGTTTGAGTTGGAGGAGTTTTTCGATCCGACCACCAGCACGACATCAGCTTCACTGGATAAATTACGCACAGCTTCCTGCCGATTCGTCGTCGCATAGCAGATATCGTCCTTACGCGGCCCGATGATTTTGGGGAAACGCGCCCTCAGGGCATCAATCACCGCATAGGTGTCATCAACGGATAGAGTCGTTTGCGTCATGAAACACAAATGGTCTTCGTGCTTCACCTGCAACGCATACACGTCCTTCGGGCTTTCGACCAGATACATCCCGCCCTCAGGGTTGTTGTACTGCCCCATGGTGCCTTCGACTTCGGGATGCCCCGCGTGGCCAATCAGAATCGCTTCCATCCCTTTCCGACTGGCGCGCGCGACTTCCATATGCACCTTGGTGACCAGCGGACAGGTCGCGTCAAACACGCTCAAATCACGGCTTTTGGCCTCTGCGCGCACCGCCTGTGAAACGCCGTGCGCCGAGAAAATCAGGATAGCGCCGTCCGGCACTTCATCAATTTGCTCGATAAAAATAGCGCCGCGTTCCCGCAGACCGTTAACGACAAAGCGGTTATGCACCACCTCATGACGCACGTAAATCGCGCGCCGTAAATCTCCAACGCGCGTTCCACGATGCTGATGGCGCGGTCAACGCCCGCACAGAACCCGCGGGGGTTAGCCAGCAAGATTTTCATGCTTCTCCTCCTGTAACGGGGGATCGATAGCCTGCACGTCGATGTCGAACGTGATGGTGTGTCCGGCCAGCGGATGATTGAAATCGACGGTGACAGACTCTTCCGCCACTTCCTGAATAATGCCCGGCATATCCTGACCGCCAACGCCGCTGAACAGCATAATCGTTCCCACGTCGGGCACGCCGGTTTCAGCGAAGTCGCGTCGCAGGAAGAACTGAATCAAATCGGGATTGGCATCGCCAAAGGCGGATTCGGGCGGCAGGCTGAAGCGACGCTTATCGCCTACCTGAAGCCCTAACAGCTGCTGCTCCAGCTCGGGGGACAAACTGCCGTCCCCCAGCCGAAACCGAGCCGGTTTTCCGCTGCGCTGAGTATTTTCCGCCACCGATCCGTCTTCCAGGGTCAACGTGAAATGCACCAGTACGGTACTGTGGTTCTCAACACGTTCAGACATGCGTTATTTACCTTCGGCTTTTTTCTTCTCAGAGGACACGAAAAAGCCTTCGAGCACAATCAACAATGCTCCGATACAGATGCCCGCATCGGCGATATTGAAGATGGGGTAGTGCCAGTCATTGATATAGAAATCAACAAAGTCAATCACATAGCCATGAACTATGCGATCGGTCAGGTTACCCACCGCGCCGCCGATAATCATGGCGTAAGCCATGTTATTCAGCTTCTGACTGGCGCTGGAGCGATACATTAGTACCAGCAGAGCCGCGGTGATCGCCAGCGCGATCACCGCAAAGAACCAACGCTGCCAACCATCTTTATCAGCCAGGAAACTGAACGCTGCGCCCGGATTATGGGCATACGTCAGATTAAAGAATGGGATCAGCGGCAGCGACTCACCCAACTGAAAGTGAGTCATGACCCACTGCTTGCTGCCCAGATCGACTACCAGCACTACCAGCGCCAGCCAAAGCCAGCGCAGTCCCGTTGATTTCATAGCGTGTCTCATTAGACGAATTTACGCACTTCGCCCGCACCACCGACATTGGTGGCACAGCGACCGCACACTTCAGGATGCTCGGAGTCAGTCCCGATATCCGTTTCAAAATGCCAGCAGCGCGGACATTTCTCGCCGTCAGCCTTATCAAGGACAATTTTCAGCCCTGATAATTCCGTCTGCTGAGCGTCCGCAGGCGCATCGTCGTAAGAGGCGATGGTCGCTTTCGAGGTCAGCAGCGCGAAATGCAGCTCAGGCTGCAGCTGATTCAGCTTCTCAGTCAACGCGCTATCCGCATACAGCGTAACAGCCGCTTCCAGAGAACCACGGATGTGCTTGTCGTTACGCGCCTGCTCGATGACCTTGTTCACTTCGCTGCGGATTTGCAGCATATCGGCCCAGAAAGCCTCATTCATGCTTTCATCGCCGTCAAGACCGAACAGGCCGTCATACCACTCTTCGGTAAAGACGTACTGCGCGCGCTCGCCCGGCAGGTAAGCCCAGATTTCATCCGCAGTAAAGGAGAGGATCGGCGCCATCCAGCGCACCAGCGCTTCGGCGATGTGGAACAGGGCCGTCTGACAGCTGCGACGCGCGACGCTGTCGCTCTTCGCGGTGTACTGGCGATCTTTGATGATATCGAGGTAGAACGATCCCATTTCGATCGAGCAGAACTGCATCAGGCGCTGTACTACGCGGTGGAAGTCGTAGTTTTCGTACGCATCCAGAATCTCTTCCTGCGCCGCTTTCGCGCAACCGACCGCCCAGCGATCCAGCACGACCATATCCTGAGGTGCCACGCTATGCTGAGCCGGATCGAAACCGTTCAGGTTCGCCAGCAGGAAGCGGGCGGTGTTACGGATACGGCGGTAAGCATCGGCGGAACGTTTCAGGATTTCATCGGACACCGCGATCTCGCCGGAGTAGTCGGTGGAACCGATCCACAGGCGCAGAATGTCGGCGCCCAGTTTATCCATGACGTCCTGCGGGCTGACTGTGTTACCGATGGACTTGGACATTTTGCGGCCCTGTCCATCCACGGTGAAACCGTGAGTCAGTACCTGACGGTACGGCGCTTTACCTTTGATAGCGGTAGAGATCATCAGAGAAGACATGAACCAGCCGCGATGCTGGTCGGAGCCTTCCAGATACATATCCGCCTCGTGGCCGCCGAACTCCGGACGCACGTCGACCACTGAAGCATGGGTAGAACCGGAATCAAACCACACGTCCAGCGTATCAGGCACTTTGACGTAGTTGGCGGCGTCTTCGCCCAGCAGCTCCGCCGGGTCCAGATCCCACCATGCCTGAATGCCATCCTGCTCAACGCGTTTAGCGACGGCTTCCATCAGCTCCACGCTGCGCGGATGCAGTTCTTCGGTGTCTTTGTGCACGAACAGCGACATCGGCACGCCCCAGGTACGCTGACGGGAAATACACCAGTCTGGGCGGTTCGTGACCATGGTTTCGATACGCGCCTGGCCCCAGTCCGGGATCCACTGCACATCTTTGATTTCCGACAGCGACTGCTTACGCAGCCCTTTCTGATCCATGCTGATAAACCACTGCGGCGTCGCGCGGAAGATAATCGGCGTTTTGTGACGCCAGCAGCAAGGATAGCTGTGCAGCAGTTTTTCAACGTGCAGCAGCACGCCGCGTTCGCGCAGCATTTCAACAACAGTATCGTTAGCCTTGAAGACGAACAGACCGTCCAGTCCCGGGAATGTACCCGGCAGATAGCAACCGTTTGGACCTACCGGGTTGGCGATTTCCAGCTGATATTTCTGACTGATGACGTAATCGTCCGGACCATGTCCGCCCGCGGTATGGACCGCGCCCGTACCGGCATCCAGCGTAACGTGGTCGCCCAGAATCGCCGGGACATCGAAGCCCATGAACGGGTGATTGAAGCGCATCAGTTCCAGCGCGTTACCCTCGCACTCGCCCAGCACCTTCCATTCGGAAACGCCCAGACGCTGCATCACGCTTTCAACCAGATCCGCCGCCAGAATCAGCGCCTGACCATCAACCTGCACCAGCTGGTAAATGAATTCCGCATTCAGGGAGATAGCGCGGTTAGCCGGCAGGGTCCACGGGGTCGTCGTCCAAATCACCAGAGAGATGGAACCGACTACCGCATCGGCTGAAACGCCAAACTTCGCCGCCACGGCGGAAGGGTCTACCGCGCTGAAAGCGACATCAATGGAAGGCGACGTTTTGTCATAGTATTCGACTTCCGCTTCCGCCAGTGCGGAACCACAGTCGGCGCACCAGTGCACCGGCTTCGCGCCTTTGTGCAGATGACCGTTAGCGATGATTTTGCCCAACGCGCGGATGATGTTGGCTTCGGTGTCGAAGTCCATCGTCAGGTAAGGATGATCCCACTCGCCCAGTACGCCCAGTCGAATGAAGTCTTTTTTCTGTCCGGCAACCTGCTCTGCCGCGTACTTACGGCACTCCTGACGGAATTCTGCCGCGCTGACTTTTTCGCCCGGCTTGCCGACCAACTGTTCAACTTTCAGCTCGATAGGCAGACCATGACAGTCCCAGCCCGGAACATAGGGCGAGTCATAGCCGGAAAGCCCCTTGGACTTGATAATAATGTCTTTAAGAATCTTGTTAACCGAGTGACCAATGTGAATGTTGCCGTTGGCGTACGGGGGGCCATCGTGCAGGATAAAGGTTTTTTTACCCTGCTTGGCGCTACGAATAATCCCGTACAGATCCTGATCGTACCAACGTTTCAGCATATCGGGTTCGCGCTTGGCGAGATCGCCACGCATCGGGAACCCTGTTTCCGGCAAATTCAGGGTAGTTTTATAGTCACTCATTAGATTCTCGATTTCGTTTTCGGCTAGAAAAATTAAACCGGTGCCTTTAGCCCAAAGAATTCACGGGCCGCCACCTCATCATTAGCAATCTGCTGCTTCAGCGCATCAAGCGAAGCAAATCGCTGTTCATTACGTAGTTTTTTGCGCATGACCACTTCTATATGGCGGCCATACAGATCCAGCGTGACGTCAAGCAAATGCACTTCCAACTGCTGACGTTTGTCGCCGGTGACCGTCGGGCGCGTTCCGATGTTAGCCACGCCGGGAATAGCTCATCGCCCAATCCGTAAACGCTGACGGCGTACACGCCGCTGACCGGCGAGACCTTGCGTTTTAACGGCACGTTCGCCGTAGGGAAACCGATCGTGCGGCCCAGCGCATTACCGTGTACCACGCGTCCCGAGATACTGAACGGATGCCCCAGTAACGCTTCGGCCTGCGCCAAATCGTCCTGGCTGAGCGCTTCCCGCACCGCGGTACTGCTCACTCGTTTTCCACCGTTGCAGAACGAATCGGTGCTAATGACCTCAAAGTCCAGCTCAACGCCCGCTTTCTGTAATAACAGGAAATCCCCTTTGCGACCAGCGCCGAAGCGGAAGTCATCCCCCACCACCAGGAATTTCACCCCCAGCTTGTTGACCAGCAGATCGGAAATAAAGGTATGGGCGTTGTGGGCGGCGAAAGCCGCGTCGAACTTCACGCACAAGAGGTAATCCACCCCCGCCTGCGACAGGTATTTGACCTTGTCGCGCAACCGGGTCAGTCGGGCAGGCGCGTTGTCGCCGCCGAACAGTTCCTGCGGTTGGGGTTCAAAAATCATCACCATCACCGGCAGTCCGCGCTTCTGCCCTTCCTGTTTCAGGCGTTCGAGCAGCACATGATGCCCGCGGTGGACACCGTCAAAGTTACCAATAGTAAGCACACAGCCATGATGGTGTGCCTGAAGATTGTGTATACCGCGTATTAGCTGCATAACTGGCTCAAAACAGTGGAAATCGGCGGATTATACCTTGTACAGCGAGTAAGGTTAACCCGGGATGCGTGCCTTTTGTCGCCAGCCCTGCTGATTTCAGCACAGGAAGGCAGCTTAAAATGAGCAGAATTGCCTCCCATGAGGTAGTATCTCGCGCTCAGTAAGGCATGGGATTGCCAAGATCAGTCGGTTAACACGGGTTGCGCGTTTTAATACCGATTTATGGTGTGAAAGGCTGTATTCCCCGACGTGAAGCTGTTAAAATCCTGCGCCATCACAACGTAACAAGCGCTGACGTACAAACGGCGCTTATTTGCACAAATCCATTGACAAAAGAAGGCTAACCGGGCATATTCCTCGGCCTTTGAATTGTCCTCGATAGAATATATTTGGGAGTTGGACCTTGGCTAATATCAAATCAGCTAAGAAACGCGCCGTACAGTCTGAAAAGCGTCGCAAGCATAACGCAAGCCGTCGCTCCATGATGCGCACTTTCATCAAGAAAGTATACGCGGCGATCGCCACTGGCGATAAAGAAGCAGCACTGAAAGCGTTTAATGAAATGCAACCGATCGTGGATCGTCAGGCTAGCAAAGGCCTGATTCACAAGAACAAGGCTGCACGTCATAAGTCAAACCTGATCGCTCAGATCAACGCTTTGCAATAATCGCTTTTTGCGAGCATTGCTAGAAAAAACCGGCCTAGGCCGGTTTTTTTATGTCTGCAGATCCTGAAACAGCAAACGATGATCTTACCTGACTGAGTGTGGTCTTGATCGCGTAGAGGCTGTCACATGCCCACACGATCGTCGCCCCATCGTCTGATGACTGCGCAGGTTACTCTTCTCTGGGTAATGTCGTGTGACAAGACACTGCAGGCAAGGCCATACGCAAAGCGATAAAACCCAACACCCCAGCCGCCAACGAGGTCACCAGGATCGCGAGCTTGGCATACAGCACCGTCGCCGCATCCGCTTCACCGCCGAAAGAGAGCAACGTGATGAAAATAGACATCGTGAAGCCTATACCGCACAGCACCGATACCGCACTAAGCTGACGAAAGTTCACGCCTGCCGGTAATGCCGCAAGCCCCAGCGCGGTCACTGCCCCGCTGAACAACATAATACCCAGCGGTTTTCCTATCAGCAGACCGGCGGCGATGCCCACCGTGAGCGGCGAGAGCATCTGCGTTGCGTCTACCCCCTGTAGCGCGATACCCGCATTGGCGAAGGCAAAGAGCGGAATAATCAGAAAGGCGACCCAGCCGCTTAACCGGTGTTCCAGCGCTTTCGCAGGCGATGGTTGTCCAGCTGGCGCGCGCAGCGGGATGAGGAATCCCACCACCACCCCCGCCAGCGTGGCATGCACGCCCGACAGCAGCACGCAGAACCATACAACGACGCCTACCAATAAATAAGCGGGCGTGTTCATCACCTGTCGCCAATTCAAATACGCCAGGATCAACGCCGACAGCGCCGCCCCCAGCAGAGCCCATCCATGCAGTTGCTGCGTATAAAACAGCGCGATCACCAGAATCGCCCCGAGATCGTCAATGATCGCTAGCGCCAACAGGAAAACTTTCAGTCCCAGCGGCACCCGCTTACCCAGCAGCACCAGAATACCCACGGCGAAGGCGATGTCCGTCGCGGTCGGGATTGCCACCCCACCCGAGTGTGCGCATCTGCGGCGTTGATCGCCAGATAGATCAGCGCAGGGACCACCATTCCTCCCAGCGCTGCCGCAACGGGTAACAGCGCCTGACGCCGGCTGGCCAATGCGCCGACCATCAGCTCGCGTTTGACCTCAAGCCCCACCATCAGGAAAAACAGCGTCATCAGGCCATCGTTAATCACATGCAGCAGCGAGGCATGAATGCGTATTTCTCCCCACGCCACGTGGAACGGCGTTGTCAGTACCTTGTCATATCCCATCGCCGTCAGCGGAATATTCGCCATCAGCAACGCCAGCAGCGTAGCAACAATCAGCGTTATTCCCGCCGCTGCATCCAGCCGGGCAAACCGGCGCAATAGCCTTATCATCAGGACTCTCTCTCAAAACGGCATCAGCACACCGCCTTCTTGTGTAGTCAGGAAGGCGGGATCAGAAGCCATCACTCTCGTTGAAAATGCCGCAGCATTCAACAAAAACCAGATAACCTTCGGTAAAAACGAATCACAGCAAAATGATGAGCGTTATAGGGACGGCAAACGCGTGTCACCTACGCACCAACCACGGCGCCTCATGACGTTCGACAACGCTATTTCGCGTTACCCTGACGAAAAGCCCGCGCGTCGCGCGGAGAATCCACCAGCACGCCATCCGCCCCCAACTCCCGCGCACGCGCGTAATCGGCTGGCGTATTAACGCCAAACAGAATAACCTGCGCCGTTCCGGCAGACCGAAAGCAGTCCATCGCTTCTTTATCCCAGGTCAGTAAGGATTTGGAACGCCCTTCCCCCAATGTGAAGCGCTCAACGACCTCAACCTCGCGACGTAACTCCAATCCATACCAATGCATCGTCTGCGAAGCCGGAAGCGGATCACATTGATGCGCCATGGAGACATTCGCCAATAAGGTTCTGGTACGGTCACGGCTTTCGAAGCGAGAAATCGGCGGCGGCAACGCGTCGAGATAGCGCGCATCCGTGGAGTAAACACGCGTACGCGCCAGGCTTCCAGTGTCCTGCAGCGTTTTCAGCAGCGCCTGACCGAAGCGGACCGGATCGGTATCGGGCGATTTGATATCCAGATAGAACGTCACCTGAGGAAACATCCGCAAGACCGCATCCAGTCGGGGAATGCCGATGCCTTTGCCACGGAAGGGATGATGCGTGGCATCACCGAAAGCCCATCCCGCATCTACGTTCGCCAATTCAGCACTGGTGTACGCAGAAATCGGCCCTTGTTTATCGGTCAACGCCTTAAGATCCGTCGGTCTATACAGCACAATCACGCCATCTTTCGCCTCCTGCAACGTGATCCAAACCGCATCCGCGCCATTCTTCAGCGCGGTATCAACCGCTATCACCGTATTTTCCGGCGCATCGCCGGTCCCACCCCGATGTGCAATCACCTGGGGCGCACTCGCGGAATACGCCGTGCCGGACGCCGCCGCCAAACACAGAAACACACAGAAATCGTGGAAAAATCGTTGCATGCCAAGCCCCTGTTTGAACAATCAATGAGGGGCCTAAGCATATCGTCGCGATATGACGTTTTTGTAACAGCGCGCCGTATTGGCCGGGAAAACCGGCTTACGCAAGATTGTCAGCAAGACAGGGAAAATGAGGCATCCACGCACCATAAAAAACGGCCCGCAAAGCGGGCCGTTGATGGGGATCGACACGTCGAATGATCTGATCTTAACGGGTCAAGTCGTCAAAGAATTTCTTCACGCCATCGAAGAAGCTTTTCGAACGCGGGCTGTTGCGCTCACCGGAAGGTCCGCCAAAGCTCTGTTCCAGTTCTTGCAGCAGCTCTTTCTGACGCTCGTTCAGGCTGACCGGCGTTTCTACCACCACGCGACACAACAGGTCGCCCTGTGCGCCGCCGCGAACGGACTTCACGCCCCTGCCGCGCATTCTGAACAGCTTGCCGGTCTGCGTTTCCGCCGGGACTTTAAGCTTCACGCGGCCATCCAGGGTCGGCACTTCGATTTCGCCACCCAACGCCGCCATCGCGAAGTTGATCGGCACTTCGCAGTACAGGTTGTTTTCTTCACGCTGGAAGATCGGGTGCTGTTTCACCTGAACCTGTACGTACAGATCGCCTGCCGGCGCGCCCATCTCACCGGCTTCACCTTCACCGGAAAGACGAATGCGGTCGCCCGTATCCACGCCAGCCGGAATTTTAACCGACAGCGTTTTGCTTTTTTCCATACGACCGTGACCGTGACATTTCACGCACGGATCTTTGATGATTTTGCCGCGGCCATGACAGTGCGGACACGCCTGCTGCACGGTGAAGAAGCCCTGACGCATCTGCACCTGACCGTTACCATGGCAGGTTGGACAGGTCGCCGGCGAGCTGCCCGGACGGGAGCCGTTGCCATGACAAACATCACACTCTTCCAGCGTCGGAATACGGATCTCTTTGGTGACGCCACGCACGGCCTCTTCCAGAGTCAGATCCATGTTGTAACGCAGGTCTGAGCCACGGCTCGCGCGTTGACGGCGTCCACCGCCAAAAATGTCGCCGAAAACGTCGCCAAAGATATCGCTGAAGTCTGCGCCGCCGCCGAAACCGCCGCCGCCGCCACCACCCATGCCGCCTTGTTCGAACGCAGCATGACCGTACTGGTCATATGCAGCACGTTTCTGCGAATCGCTCAGCACTTCGTAGGCTTCTTTGACTTCTTTAAATTTGGCTTCAGCACTGCTGTCACCGGGGTTACGGTCCGGGTGAAACTTCATCGCCAGGCGCTTGTACGCCTTCTTGATTTCACGTTCATCCGCGCTTTTCGCAACGCCTAACGTTTCGTAGTAGTCTTGCTTAGCCATGCTTGTTATCTGCCCTCAACATGCGTGCACGGGCGCAGAGTTTCCCCGACGCCCGTGCTGATTGCCTTGCCGACAACGATAACTTACCGCTGCCGCGCCCGCTCAAGGGCGATTATTTTTTGTCTTTGACTTCTTCGAATTCCGCATCAACGACATCGTCGTCTTTACGGTCAGCGCTTTCGCCGCCAGCGGCGCCCGCTTCCGGCTGAGCCTGCTGCTGCTGAGAAGCTTCCAGCAGTTTGGTCGATGCTTCAGCCAGCGCCTGGATTTTCGCTTCGATGTCCGCTTTATCTTCAGACTTCAGAGACGCTTCCAGCGCTTTCAGCGCGTCTTCGATCGCCGTTTTGTCGTCAGCGGCCAGTTTGTCGCCCAGTTCTTCCAGCTGCTTACGCGTGCTGTGCAGCAGGTGGTCGCCCTGGTTACGAGTCTGAACCAGCTCTTCGAACTTACGGTCAGATTCAGCATTCGCTTCGGCTTCACGCACCATCTTCTGGATTTCGTCTTCGTTCAGACCGGAAGACGCCTTGATGGTGATGTTCTGTTCGCGACCGCTGTTCTTATCTTTCGCAGACACGTGCAGGATACCGTCGGCATCAATGTCGAAGGTGACTTCGATCTGCGGCATGCCACGCTGAGCCGGCTGAATGCCGTCCAGGTTAAACTGCCCCAAAGATTTGTTGTCCTGAGCGCGTTTACGCTCGCCCTGCAGCACGTGGATCGTCACTGCGGACTGATTGTCTTCCGCGGTGGAGAATACCTGGCTGTGTTTGGTCGGGATCGTGGTGTTCTTGGCAATCAGCGCCGTCATCACGCCGCCCATGGTTTCGATACCCAGAGACAGCGGGGTAACGTCCAGCAGCAGTACGTCTTTGACATCGCCAGACAGTACGCCGCCCTGTACGGCAGCACCGATAGCCACGGCTTCGTCCGGGTTAACGTCTTTACGCGGCTCTTTGCCGAAGAAGTCAGCGACTTTCTTCTGAACCATTGGCATACGCGTCTGACCACCGACCAGGATGACATCGTTGATGTCGGATACGGACAGTTTCGCATCCTGCAGCGCGACTTTCAGCGGCTCCAGAGAGCGGGTGACCAGTTCTTCAACCAGAGATTCCAGTTTGGCGCGAGTCACTTTGATGTTCAGGTGTTTCGGGCCAGAAGCGTCAGCCGTGATGTACGGCAGGTTAACGTCGGTCTGCTGCGCGGAAGACAGTTCGATTTTCGCTTTTTCTGCCGCTTCTTTCAGACGCTGCATTGCCAGCGGATCGTTACGCAGATCGAAGTTCTGCTCTTTCTTGAACTCGTCAACCAGGTAGTTGATCAGACGGCTGTCGAAGTCTTCACCACCCAGGTGGGTATCACCATTGGTTGCCAATACTTCGAAGGTTTTTTCGCCTTCCACTTCATCGATTTCGATGATGGAGATATCGAACGTACCACCACCCAGGTCGTAAACCGCGATAGTACGGTTGCCGACTTCTTTATCCAGGCCGTAGGCCAGGGCAGCCGCGGTCGGTTCGTTGATGATACGTTTGACTTCCAGACCCGCGATACGGCCGGCGTCTTTGGTGGCCTGACGCTGAGCATCATTGAAGTATGCCGGTACGGTGATAACCGCTTCAGTGACGGCTTCGCCCAGGTAATCTTCAGCCGTTTTCTTCATCTTCTTCAGAACTTCGGCGGAAATCTGCGGCGGAGCCAGTTTCTGGTCTTTCACTTCCAGCCAAGCATCGCCGTTGTCAGCACCGATGATTTTGTACGGCATGATGTTGGCGTCACGCTGAACTTCTTCGTCCTGGAAACGACGACCAATCAGACGCTTGATAGCAAACAGCGTGTTTTTCGGGTTGGTCACCGCCTGACGTTTAGCCGGTTGGCCAACCAGAGTTTCACCGTCTTGCGTATAAGCAATGATGGAAGGCGTGGTGCGATCGCCCTCGCTGTTTTCCAGTACCTTAACCTTCGTACCATCCATAATCGCAACACAAGAGTTGGTTGTACCCAAGTCGATACCAATGATCTTACCCATCTAAACATCTCCACTAAAAAGTCATATTCGGTTGTATCGTTCAACCTACTATGTGGGCGGCAAATGAGTTTTCAACTCCTCGCCATACTATGCCGTGTTCGGTCAAACTGTTCTGATGACTCATAGATGGGGACGACAATGCCAGCATCAAGGGCTACTGGGTAAAAAAAACCATTCTTTTGCTATTTTGCTTTTTCTGTGTACAGAAGAAAGGCGCTCAGCCGGCTTCTTATACCCCGCATGAACCCTTTTTGCCCGCGATGTTGTCGCCGACGGGGAGGGATTCCCCGTCAGAGATAGGACCAATGGGCGTCGACGATGCGGGTTAAGCCAAGAGGGGGCGTTTTACCCGCGCCCGGAGAAGGAGGAAGGGGACGCTTCACTTTCAGAGGACACATCACCCTGCTCTTTTTCGAGCAGATAACGTATGAGATAGCCGCCCATCAGGACGCCGCCTAACGACAAGAACAAGACGTAATACGCGGGCGCCAACGGCGTCAATGTCATCAAAAATGTCACCAAAACCGGCGTGAGTCCGCCAAAGATTGCGTAGGCGATATTGTAGGATAATGAAATACCGGAAAATCGCACGACGGGCGGGAAAGCCCGCACCATCACGCACGGCACTAATCCCGTCACACCGACGCTAAAACCGGCCAGCGCATAGCTCACAAACAGGGTTGTCGTGCTGTCCGCCGCGTGGGTATAAAAGAATCCGCTGCTGGCGGCCAGCAGCAAACTGCCGCCGATAAACGTTTTGCCCACCCCCAGCCGGTCCGCAATACCGCCTGCAACGATACAGCCCAACATCAGCATGACGGTCGCCAGACTGTTTGCCTGCAAGGTCAGCGCAGGGGCGATGCCGTAAACCTTCTGCAGATAGGTGGGCGACATCAGCACGACCACCACCACCCCCGCCGACAGCAGCCAGGTCAACATCATCGATAGCACGACCGACTTTTTGTGCGCCTGAATGACCGATTTGAGCGGAAGTTCTTTCGCCAGCGCTTTACGCGCCTGCATATCGACGAACACGGGGGTTTCTTTCAGCCAACGCCGCAGATACATCGCGATAAAGCCGAACAGACCGCCGATGAAAAAAGGGATACGCCAACCGCCGGAGAGAATTTGATCCTGGGACAGCAGCATGTTCAACAGCGTAGCCAGCATCGACCCCACCAAAATGCCCAGCGTCAGACCCGACGTGAGAATGCCGCAGGCAATGCCGAGACGCTTCGCCGGCACATGTTCGGCAACGAAGACCCAAGCGCCGGGCACTTCCCCGCCAATGGCCGCCCCCTGCAGTAAACGCAGTAGCAATAGCAACAACGGGGCGGCTATTCCGATGGTCGCGTAGGTAGGGAGCAGTCCCATGCCCAGCGTCGGCAGCGCCATCATCAAAATGCTCAGGCTGAACATTTTTTTACGCCCTACCAGATCGCCGAAGTGAGCCATGACGATTCCGCCCAACGGTCGGGCCAGATAGCCTGCGGCGAAAATGCCGAACGTTTGCAGCTGACGCAGCCACTCAGGCTGTCGGATGGGAAAAAAAGTTGGCCGATCACCGGCGCGAAGAAGACGAACACGATGAAATCGTAAAATTCCAGAGCGCCGCCCAGCGCCGCCAGAGAGAGGGTTTTGTAGTCTTGTCGATTCAACTGCTGATGGGATTTGTTATCCATAATGACCGCGCTATGCGCCATTGAGTCGGGGCGCTGTAGTATCCTTGCGAAAACATGACTATACCGACAAATTTCAGCCAGACAGACAAATCTAAATATTATGACGCGTGAACGCCGACTTCAGTTTTGAAGTTCGCGCAACGCGCTTTTAGGACGAAAAGCGGCAACCACGTTGGGATCGGTCTCAACGTACGGCCCTTCCAGGAGCTGAATGCAGTAGGGGACGCTGGCGAAAATGCCGGGAACGATCACCTGCCCCGCCTCATCTTTCAGACCGGTTAGCGTCTCTTGAATCGATTTGGGCTGGCCCGGCAAGTTCAGAATCAACGCCTGTTTACGAATCACGCCCACCTGACGGGACAAAATCGCCGTCGGCACAAATCGCAGGCTGATTTGACGCATCTGTTCGCCGAATCCCGGCATCTCACGATCGGCGACCGCCAGCGTCGCATCAGGGGTAACGTCACGTCGGGCCGGACCGGTACCGCCGGTAGTCAGCACCAGATGACAGCCAAATTCATCCACCAGCTCGCACAGCGTTTGTTCGATCATCGCTTGTTCATCGGGCACCAGACGCGACTGTATCTCGAACGGCGTCGTCAGCGCTTGTGAGAGCCAGGTCTCCAACGCAGGGATCCCCTTATCCTGATAAATGCCGCTGGACGCTCTGTCGGAAATCGACACTAATCCAATACGCAGACTGTTCATAATGACCTCGTGCCTATCTAATTATCTCGGAAAGCCCATTTTATCAGGCCGACGTAAATAGCACCTCCGGAAATAAATTTGGAGGCGAATCGAGAGAATATCCCGCTGTGCCTTCTTTGCTTTTCATTTTTGTCGACAATGAAAGCGCAGGCGGGTGAACGCTCAGGATAAAAACGAATTTAGGAATTCGATAATATATTATCGTCAACTGCTGACACCCGAGAATAAAATCGCCAAAATAGTGCCTTTGCTATACCGCGCTGGTGCGTGGTTCTGGTCACCCTGTTTTTCATCAGTATTACTTATGGTTATCCTGCATAAATATTTTAGGTGAATGATTTAATTCGAATAAGATGTCTGAATGAATATAATTCAACGCAATATATTAAAAATTTTGTCGCATACGCCGGTCGCGTTTGTCCTGTTTGGTATAGTCTCATTTGTCATTACTGCCTGTATTCTGCTGAACACACAGCGAAATAATTGGCAGGAAGAAAAACGCTATTTCGATAATATCATTCAGATCTATGAATCATTCAATAATGGTAATGCACTCGTAGAAAGCGACCATAGCTATAAAAATGGCGATTCGCTCTTTTCAAGAGTGATTATTCTCTCGTTCCGCAGCAACGATGTCGTTAAAGAGTGTATTCACCGACTGTCGTCATTCGATATCACGATGAGCGAAAAGTCGATCGCTCGCGTCTGCCAGAGCAAGCTGCCTACCGTTGGGGAGCTGAATAAGAAAGATCAGTTAACGTCCGTGCTTCCTCTCCTGTCTTCGTCGGATGACCTGGTGGGTATTCGTATCCGGTTCGCCACGTTGAGTGGACCGCCGATTTTCAGTTCCGTATTTTCCTCTCTCAGTTCGTTGGTGGCGCTGCTGAGCATCAGCCTGTTCGGCGCATTTCTTGGCACCCTCCTGGCGCTGCTGATAAAAAAATACCTGATTGAGCTACCGGCCATCGCCCGCTTCGACGATCTGACCGGTTGCCTGCGCAGAGATGCTTTTTACCATGCCGCCAACAAAGTCATGCGCAACGCCACCCAGCAACATCAACCGCTGTGCGTCCTGCTGATCGACCTCGATCACTTCAAGAAAATTAATGATACGCTGGGGCATGCCGCGGGGGATGAAACGCTGAAGGATGTTGCTGATGTGACCCGACACTACTTCCGCAGAGGCGACATCTTGGGACGTTTGGGAGGCGACGAGTTCGCCGTGATATTACCAAATACGACGTTGGATAACGCCTACAGAGTCTCGGAACGCATCCGCCTTGCGATCCACGAAATGACCTACGACAAACTCTCCAAACGCCATCTTTCCGTCAGTATTGGTTTAGTGGAATACGCGGCTGGCGAAGAGACGCTGGAACAAGTGATCAATCGGGCCGATATCAAGCTCTACGCTGCGAAGAAAAGCCGTAACCGCGTTGAAAAATAAACGGCCAGCGATGGCTGGCCGTATGGCGATGCTTCCTGTCTTTGCCGCCCTTACAGCAGATCGGCAATCATTTTTTCCAGTTTGCCCTGATCGACGGCAAACTTACGGATCCCTTCCGCCAGTTTATCGACGGCCATCGGATCCTGGTTGTGTTCCCAATAGAACTCGGACTCCATGAGCGGAGCAGGACGCGCCTGGATATCGCCGCTGTAAGACAGTTTGCGTTCAACGCTGCCTTTCGCTTCCGCCAGCTCTTTCAGCAGAGCCGGCGCGATAGTCAGACGGTCGCAGCCCGCCAGCGCCAGAATTTCACCGCTGTTACGGAAGCTTGCGCCCATGACCACCGTCTCGTAACCGTGAGACTTGTAGTAATCGTAAATTTCACTCACCGAGATAACGCCCGGATCTTCCTGTGGTTCAAACGTCTGCTGTTCGCCGTTGGCTTTGTGCCAGTCAAGGATACGGCCCACGAACGGGGAGATCAGATACACGCCCGCTTCCGCACAGGCGCGGGCCTGAGCGAAGGAGAACAGCAAAGTCAGGTTACAGTTGATGCCTTCCTTTTCCAGCTGCGCCGCTGCTCGGATGCCCTGCCAGGTGGAGGCTAATTTGATCAGGATACGATCATTGTCGATCCCGGCATCGTTGTAGAGTTTGATCAGGCGCTTCGCTTTCGCCACGCTGGCGTCGGTGTCATAGGACAGGCGAGCATCCACTTCGGTGGAAACACGGCCGGGAACCAGCTTCAAAATTTCCAGCCCGATATTCACGGCCAGTTTGTCGGAGGCGTCGGTCACCTGCTGAGCAGGATCGTTGCTCTGCTGACGCGCCCAGTTCACGGCGTCATCAATCAGTTTGCGATATTCCGGGATCTGGGCCGCATTCAGAATCAAAGAAGGGTTAGTCGTGGCATCCTGCGGCTTGTACAGTTTCATTGCCGCGATATCACCGGTATCAGCCACTACCGTAGTGTATTGGCGTAGGGAAGTCAGTTTATCCGTCATGTTGGCCTTTCTCATTGTTAGTACATGAACTGGTGGCAGGGTGCCGTCGCCAGAAATTGATAATAGCATGCGCGAAACCCCACGCAAGATGGCCTGACAAATCACTGCCATCATGCTTTCTTTATGTTTTTCACTTTTAAAATCAATAAGAAAATCGAAAATCACCGCCAATAACATTTTTGTTCATGTGGATATGAAGGAGAAAAAAGATCTCCTGGCCACCGCGTCGATTACCCTTCCCTGTCGCAACCATCGCCCTTTCCTTCCCCGGTATTAGCCCGTTTTTTGCTACATTAGTGCTATAAAAATTGCGCATCGAAATCAAAGGGAACTCGCTCATGCTTATTACGATCTCTCCGGCTAAAACGCTGGACTACACCAGCCCGCTCCCGACTCACCGTCACTCTCAGCCAGCACTGCTGGAGCGCTCGTCCCAGCTCATCGAACGCTGTAAACAACTGACGCCTGCGGAGATCTCTTCGCTGATGGGCATCAGCGACAAACTCGCCGGGCTGAACGCGGCGCGCTTCAACGACTGGCAGCCCCACTTCACGCCGGATAACGCTCGTCAGGCGCTGCTCGCATTTAAGGGCGACGTATATACCGGCCTCGCGGCCGAGGATTTCAGCGATCGTGATTTTTCATTCGCCCAGAAGCACATGCGTATTCTTTCAGGCCTGTACGGCGTGCTGCGCCCGCTGGACTTGATGCAGCCCTATCGTCTGGAAATGGGGATCAAACTCAAGAATCAGGCGGGAGATAACCTGTACCAGTTCTGGGGGGATACCATCACTCACACGCTGAATCAGGCGCTGGCAGCGCAGGGTGACGACATCTTGATTAACCTTGCTTCTGATGAATACTTCAAGTCGGTGAAGTCTAAGGCGCTAAACGCGCGCATCATCAAGCCGGTCTTTCTGGATGAGAAAAACGGCAAATACAAAGTCATCAGTTTCTATGCCAAAAAAGCCCGTGGACTGATGAGCCGTTTCATTATCCAGAATCAGCTCACGCAACCGGAACAGCTGAAAGGGTTTGACCTTGAGGGATATAGCTTCGCCGCCGCCGAATCGTCAGCGGACGAGCTGGTATTCAAACGCGCTGAACGCGTATGAGCCGTAGTGAAGCGACGGCGACGATTCACGCTTCGTTGCCGTTCGGCCTCTAGGTATGGAAGGCGATACAGAGGCCTCACTCGTTTAGCCTGCTCGGCGACATCCCCCTTCACCGCGCTGATGTTCTATTGATGCCGTCACCTGGCTGCGATTCAGGTGACGGCTCGAAACCCGCTCATCTGACATCTTGTTTCCGTGAGCGAAACGCCGCCACTTTCATTCGGTTACCGCAGAGCGCCATGCTGCACCAGCGGCGTCGATGCGACTTTGTGGTGTCCAGAAACATCAGCGTGCAGTCGTGAGCCTCGCACCGGCGCACATACTTCAACGACTCTCCAGACAGCAGCACCGCCAGCGCTGAGGCTATCGGTTCAAGCAAGCTATCAATCTGGTCATCTCTGCGGCGCTCAATCAGTTTGAAAGCTGACGCCTGTTCGTCCCACTCCAAACGTCTCGTCGGCCGTCCTTGATCCAAGACCTGATTGACCGTATCCGGGCAACAGGCCACCCCGGCTCGGCCCGATGCAATCATCCGCCCTGCCGCCTCTCTTAACGCTCTGGCCCTTTCAGCGAGGCCGGACGGAATATCCGAAAAATCGTCGGGAAGTTGCCCGGCGGCCTTAAGCCAGGAGACGACGCTGGCATCATCGGTCAGACAGTCCTGAAACGCCTCACCGACGCCATAAGCGCTGTTAATGAAGTCCAGAACCAGATGGTTCGCGAGAAAGTGGGGCTGCGAAGAAGAGGATGTCGTCATCAATGTAACCTTTAAAAAATAATTGACAGGTTACACGAGATATCAGTAACCTTCAAATTACCACTTTAAGGGTTACAAAGGAAAAGCGATGAATACTACCAGCACCGTGAAAGCACCATCGCAGGTCCACTATCGCTATGAGCAGGTGGGACAGGTCAACATGTTCTATCGAGAAGCGGGGAATCCCTCATCACCCTGCGTTCTCCTGCTGCACGGCTTCGCCGCGTCGTCGTATATGTTCCGGGATCTCATCCCCGCGCTGGCGGAGAAATATCATGTGATTGCGCCGGACCTGCCGTCCTTTGGCTTCACCGAAGCACCGGCGAGGGGTGAGTATGCCTATAAGTTTGATAATATTGCGGAAACGATCGGCCAATTCACGGAGCAATTGAAGCTGGAGCGCTATGCGATCATGGTGCATGACTATGGCGCACCGGTCGGCTGGCGCCTGGCGGCGGCGCATCCGGAGCGGATTACGGCGATTATTTCTCAGAATGGCAATGCGTACGAAGAAGGTCTGGCTCAGGCTGGGACGCCATCAGAAGGTATTGGGACTCGCCGACGCCGGAAAACCGCGCAGCGTTGAGCGATTTTCCGACGCCTGCCGCCGTCAAATGGCAGTATCTGGAAGGCGTGCCGAATACTGACCTCGTATCGCCGGATGGCTATACGTTAGAGGGGCTGCACATATCACGCCCGGGTAATGCCGATATTCAGCTCTGACCTGGTGCTGGATTATGCGTCTAACGTACGGAGTTACCCGCGTTTTCAAGCCTACTTCCGCGAGAAGCAGCCCCCACTGCTTGCCGTCTGGGGCAAAAATGACCCTTATTTTCTGCCTGCTGGCGCTGAGGCCTGGAAGCGCGATATTCCGACTGCCGACATCCGTTTTTACGATACCGGCCACTTTGCGCTGGAGACGCATGGACAGGAAATGATTCCGGTCATCCGGGCCTTTCTGGACCAACACCTCTAATAAGGCGTTTAGCGCACAGAAGCGCATATCGGTATGAAGAGGCTGCCGCGGTATAGCGCTCGGGGATAGAGGACGCCTCCCTTTATCGCGCATGGACAGCCGATGACATCAGCGGGCCTCGGACGGCCCTGCGACCGATTGACGTCTCACCAGCGTGGGGTGAAACAGATGCGTCGACTCCGCGGGTTCTCTACCTTCGAACAGCGCCAATGCCAGCTCCGCTGCCTGTACCGCCATCGCCGAAACCGGATAGTGGATCGTGGTGAGGCGAGGACGTAAATAACGGGCGATCAGGACATCGTCGAATCCCACCAGCGACATCGCCTGCGGCACCGTGATGCCGTTATCATCCAGCACCGACAGCGCGCCCGCCGCCATCGAATCGTTGTAACAAGCCACGGCGGTCATATCGCCTCCGCGACTCAACAGGATCGTCATCGCCATCTCGCCGCCCGCTTCGTCCGGGGTAGAACTCGCCACCAACCGCTCATCGTAGGCGATTTGATGTTTAGCCAGCGCCTCTTTATACCCTTGCAGACGGTCGGCTGAGTCGGAAATAGGATGGTTTGAACACAGAAAACCAATGCGCCGATGGCCCGACTGAATCAAATGCTGTGTGGATAAAAATGCGCCCTGACGATCGTCCAGCGCGATGCAACGTCGTTCATAACCTTTCAGTACCCGATTGATTAGCACCATGTGCGGAATATGGTCCATCAGCATGCCGAGCTCATCGTCGGCGATCATTTTCGCATGCACCACCAAACCGCTACAGCGATGGCGAATGAGCTGTTCGATCGCCTGTCTTTCCTGTTCGGCATCATGATAACCATTGCCGATCAGCAAGAACTTTTTCGCGCTTTGAGCCACCTGCTCCACCGCTTTAACCATAGTGCCGAAAAAGGGGTCGGAGACATCCGCCACCACTAGTCCCATCGTCTCGGCGCTTTGCTGCGCCAGCGCGCGAGCATTGGCGTTAGGATGATACTGCAGCGCCGCCATCGCCTGAGTCACAGCCTCGCGTGAGGCCACGCTGGCCTTGGGCGATTCATTAATCACACGGGACACTGTCGCAACTGAGACACCCGCCAAACGGGCAACATCCTTTATGGTAGCCATATCACATTCCTGTATACGTCACGGCGTGCAGCGGCACGCACATTGACGTCATTGCCTATTACGGGGCGGCACACAGCGCTCGCCATGCCGCTCAATATACCGCTTTCACCCTGAGCCTGCGACCTTCTACAACACCTAACGCAGACGCGATGCGTTTACGCGATCGTGGTGACGGTCCTGGCCTCTATCGGCACTTCACAAAATGATCCGCCGCTGTTTAAATAGGGTAATCGGTTACACAAAAATCAAGAAAACAACAGCTCATCATTCAATGACATGCCAACTTTAGGCCACATTCCTATATAAAATGCAATGTAACTGATTACACAATTCATCAATTTTCCCCGAGCCAAAAGCGGATCAACGCTTTGCAACACGGGGCATCGGTCCCAGTGATGACACAGGAGTCGTCCATGATGTTGTTTGAACCCACAGAACACCCACACAGACGCTTCAACCCGCTCAGGGGCGACTGGGTGCTGGTCTCGCCGCATCGGGCCAAACGGCCCTGGCAAGGGCAGCAGGATCGCCCCGATCTCACGATGCCGCCCGCCCACGATCCAAGCTGTTATTTGTGTGCGGGCAATCGTCGTATTTCCGGAGAGATTAATCCCAACTACAACGGCACGTTTGTCTTCGCCAATGATTTTTCAGCGCTGCTACCGGACACCCCGGACGTCTCGCCGAGCGAGGATCCGCTCTTTCAGATGAGCAACGCCCGTGGGCTGAGCCGGGTGATCTGCTTCTCTCCTGATCACAGCAAAACGATCCCGCGGCTCTCCCTCCCCGCGCTGCGCGACGTGATTGATACCTGGAGCGATCAGACCGCAGAACTGGGTGCCCACTATCCCTGGGTGCAGGTGTTTGAAAATAAGGGCGCGATGATGGGATGTTCCAACCCGCATCCGCACGGGCAGATCTGGGCCAATGATTTTCTGCCCAATGAGGCAAAGATTGAAGACCAGCAGCAGCGCGACTATCTGACGCGGTACGGAACCCCGCTGCTGCTCGACTATATGCAGCGCGAACAACAGGCGGGAGAACGAACGGTAGTGGAAACCGAATACTGGCTGGCGGTCGTCCCATACTGGGCGTCGTGGCCGTTTGAAACACTGCTGCTGCCGAAATTCGCCGTCCGGCGATTACCGCAGTTGAACGACCGACAGCGCGACGATCTGGCGCTCGCCCTGAAAAAACTGACCAGCCGCTACGACAACCTGTTCCAGTGCTCATTTCCCTATTCAATGGGCTGGCACGGCGCGCCCTTCACGGCGGAAAGCCACGACCACTGGCAGTTGCACGCTCACTTCTACCCGCCGCTGCTGCGCTCCGCCAGTATCCGAAAATTCATGGTGGGCTATGAAATGCTGGCGGAAAGCCAGCGCGATCTGACAGCGGAGCAGGCGGCGGAACGCCTGCGCGCGGTCAGCGACATTCACTTTCGCGAACACGCCTGAGGCTGACTGATGACCACTCGTATCACCCATTTGAAAATGACCGCAGGCGCGGTATTCCAAGAGTCTTTCGGCTACGCGCCGGCCGCCTTCATTCAGGCGCCTGGGCGCGTCAATCTGATCGGCGAACACACCGACTATAACGAGGGGTTTGTCCTGCCCTGCGCGATCGACTATCAAACCATGATCGCCGCCCGCCCGCGTCATGATGGCCGCATCCGGGTCGTCGCCATTAATTACGATCGTCAGCGGGATGAGTTCGATCTGACGCAGGATATTGTGCCGCATCCCACCTTCGGCTGGGCCAATTACGTGCGCGGTACGGTGAAATGCCTGCGGCTGCGCGGCGTGAATCTGACGGGGATGGATATGGTCATCGTCGGCAACGTTCCCACCGGCGCGGGATTAAGCTCCTCCGCGTCGCTGGAAGTCGCCATCGGTCAAACCTTTAAAGCGTTGAATGGGCTGTCGCTCAGCCAGCTTGAGCTGGCGCTGAACGGACAGCAGGCAGAGAACGACTTCGTCGGCTGTAGCTGCGGCATTATGGACCAGTACATCTCAGCGCTGGGCCGCGCAGGTCATGCTCTGCTGATCGACTGCCGCTCGCTGGATCACTCTCTGGTGAAAATGCCCGCCGACATCGCCGTCATGATCGTCCATTCCAACGTCCATCGAGGTCTGGTGGACAGCGAATACAACCTGCGCAGGCAGCAGTGCGAAACCGCGGCCCGTCATTTTGGGGTCGCCGCGCTGCGGGATGTTTCTTTGGAACAGTTCGAGCAGGAAAAAGCCGGGCTGGACGATATTGCCGCGCGCCGCGCGCGTCACGTCATTACGGAAAATGCCCGTACGCTGTCCGCCGCCGAAGCGCTGACCGCAGGCGATGTGCCAAGACTATCGACGCTGATGAGGCAGTCACACCTTTCTATGCGCGATGACTTTGAAATCACAGTCCCGCCCGTCGATGCGTTGGCAAAGCTGATTCAGGATGAGGTCGGCGATCGGGGAGGCGCGAGAATGACGGGAGGCGGATTCGGAGGCTGTGTGGTGGCGTTGGTTCCCGTCGATATGACGCAGGACATCGGCGCGATGATTGAGCGGGAGTACCCGCGTCTCACCGGTCTGCAACCTACGCTGTATATCAGCCAGCCGTCCAACGGCGCGAGTTTGCTGGTCTAAGGCCTGCAACGCCGCCGGACGATCGCCAGAGCCGTGAGGAGAAGGAGCCCCTCACGGATCGCGATGTGGTTTAACGCGGCAGTTCCATCAGGAACTTGCGCAACTGGGCGAAATCAGGACCGAAGTGGTGAGACAGCAGCTCCAGATCGGCGCGCTCAGCCAGGGCGGCCGGCAGTTCCAGCGGTTTACCCAGAATCTCTTCCACGCTCTCTTTGAACTTCGCCGGATGCGCCGTTCCCAGGAACAGGCCGAACTCGCCCGGCTGCAGCTGATCGCGCAGCAGACGGTAGGCGATGGCCGCATGAGGCTCAGAGGTATAACCCAGCGCTTCCAGCTCGTGCATCGTCTCTTTGGTGGTCTCGTCGCTGACCGCACCAAAGCCCAGCGTGTTCAACTGCCAGTTTTTACGGCGATACAGCTCTTCAACGCGCGGCCAGTTGTTCGGCTGGCTGACATCCATTGCGTTCGACAGCGTAGCGACCGTCTGTTTAGGCTGCCATGCGCCGTTCTGCAAGAAGCGCGGCACGGTGTCGTTCGCATTGGTCGCGGCGATGAAACGTTTGACCGGCAGGCCCAGTGATTTGGCGAGCAAACCCGCGGTCAGATCGCCGAAGTTGCCGCTTGGTACAGATACCACCAGCTGATTGCGCGCTTCCTGAGGCAGCTGCGCCACAGCTTCGAAGTAGTAGCAGATCTGCGCCAGCAGGCGGCTGATGTTGATGGAGTTGGCTGAGTTCAGACCGATCGTATCTTTCAGCTCCTGATCATCGAACGCCTGTTTCACCAGTGCCTGACAGGCATCGAAATCGCTGTCGACGGCGATGGTATGGATGTTGCCGCCCAGCGTACAGAACAGTTTTTCCTGCAGCGGGCTAATTTTGCCGCGTGGATAAAGGATAACCACGCGTACGTTTTCCAGACCGTAGAACGCATGCGCCACTGCGGCACCGGTATCGCCGGAGGTTGCGGTCAGAATGGTGATCTGCTGATCGCCGGCGACTTCCGCCAGCATCTGCGCCATGAAGCGGCCGCCGAAGTCTTTAAAGGCCAGCGTCGGACCGTGGAACAACTCCAGCGCCGCGATATCGTCGCTCACCGGGACGACCGGTGCAGGGAAAGCGAACGCCGCTTTGACCCGCTGGTAGACCGTTTCAGGCGGCAGCTCGTCACCGATAAAGGCTGACAGAATACGGCTGCTGCGGGTCACGAAGTCCTGCTCCAGCAGCTCATCGATCGCCGTCAGATCAAACTCCGGCAGATCCAGCGGGAAAAACAGACCTTGCTGGCTTCCCAATCCCTGTCGTATCGCCTGAGCGAAATCGACCTGTTCGTTATGATCTTTCAGATTGTACAGTTTCATGCGTTATCCCAATTGTCGCGCGCCGGACGTATCCAGACGGCAAATATGAACAAAACCTTCGTCATTTTGCAGATAGTTTACCCGCAGCCAGTCCGCCAGACGCTCCGCGACCGCTTTATCGTTGCAGACTGAGAAGAGCGTCGGACCGGAACCGGAAATCCCGGTCGCAAGCGCGCCGATTTCCTGCGCCGCCTGCCGTGCCTCGGCAAAACCGGGCAGCAGTTGGGTGCGGTAAGGTTCCGCAATCACATCGTGCATCAGCGTCGCCGCCAGTTCAGCCTGGCCGGTATGACATGCGTGAATAAAACCGGACAGGTAGCGGCCGTGACGGATACAGTCCTGGCGGCTGTAACTATCAGGCAGAATCGCCCGCGCTTCGGCGGTCGACACTTTGATGCCCGGATAAGCCATGACCCACAGCCAATCGTCAAACCCCGGCACGGGTTGACTGACGATCCCGCATTCTTCCACCATCAGCTGAATGCCGCCCAGAAAACACGGCGCGACGTTATCGTAGTGAACGCTGCCCGAAATGCGGCCTTCCAGCTCGCCCATCAGCGTCAGCAGACGATTGTCATCCAGCGGTTTACCGCAAAATTCATTCATCGCCATCAGCCCGGCGACCACGGAGCAGGCACTTGAGCCCAGACCGGAGCCGATAGGCATATTTTTTTCCAGCGTCATCGCCACAGGTACGGTTTTACCGATTTCCTGACAGAAACGTTCCCAGCACTGATAAACGATGTTCTCGCGGGCCTCAGTCGGCAGTTTGCCGACGAAGCGCCCTTCATTCTTCAGGCTGAATTCATCAGCCACGCTGACGGAGACGCAGTCTCCCAGCAAAGAGCCATCTATCGGCGAAACCGCCGCGCCCAGCACGTCAAAGCCAACGCTCACATTCCCGATGGAGGCCGGTGCATAAATTCTGACCATGATTACACTCCCACCTTCCATGACAAGGTACGTAACAGATCGGCAAACACGCCCGCCGCCGTCACGTCATTTCCCGCGCCATAACCGCGCAGCACCAGCGGCAGAGGCTGATAATAGCGGCTGTAAAAGGCCAGGGCGTTCTCACCGTCTTTAACCTTGAACAACGGATCATTGCCGCCCACCGCACTGATGGCGACTTTGCACTGACCGTCTTCAATCATACCGATATAACGCAGTACTTTCCCCTCGTCACGCGCTTGCTCTACCCGACGTTCAAATTCGCCGTCCAGTTCCGGCAGGCGGGACATGAAGGTCGCCACATCGCCAGACGCATCGAAGCTGTCCGGCAATACGGATTCGACCAGAATGTTGTCCAGCTCCAGCTCATAGCCCGCTTCGCGCGCCAGAATCAGCAATTTACGCGCAACGTCCATACCGGACAGATCGTCACGAGGATCCGGCTCGGTATACCCTTTTTCTTTCGCCAGCAGGGTTGCCTGCGACAGCGTCATGCCCTCATCCAGCTTGCCGAAGATAAAGGACAGCGAACCGGACAGAATCCCGTTGAATTGAACCAGTTCATCGCCCGCATTAAGCAGGTTCTGCATGTTTTCAATCACGGGCAGACCCGCGCCCACGTTAGTGTCGTACAGGAACTTGCGGCGAGAGGCGGCCGCCGCATCACGCAGCTGATGGTAATAGTTCAGGCTGCCGGTGTTCGCTTTCTTGTTCGGCGTGACGACGTGGAAACCGTCTTTCAGGAAATCCACATACTGATCGGCCACAGCCTGATTGGAGGTGCAGTCCACGATAACCGGGTTCAGCAAGTGGTACTCTTTCACCAGACGGCTCAGCGTTTCCAGATTGAACGGCTCGCGGGCTTTCGCCAGATCTTCGCGCCAGTTGTCCATCGAGATACCGTTGATGTTCGTCAACAGCGCTTTGGAGTTGGCGATGCCGCACACGCGCAGGTCGATATGTTTCTGCTTGAGCCAAGGCTGCTGACGATGAATCTGTTCCAGCAGAGCGCCGCCGACGCCGCCGACGCCAATCACGAAGACATCGATCACCTGTTCGGTGTTGAACAGCATCTGATGAGCCACGCGCACGCCGGTGGTGGCGACATCGTTGTTCACCACAACGGAGATGGAGCGTTCGGACGACCCCTGCGCAATGGCGACGATGTTGATGTTCGCGCTGGCCAGCGCGGTGAACAGACGCGCCGACAGGCCGCGCAGCGTGCGCATACCGTCGCCGACCACAGAGATGATCGCCAGTCGCTGAATCACATCCAGCGGGTCAAGCACACCCTCTTTCAGCTCCAGATAGAATTCGCTTTCCAGCGTTTTGCACGCGTGACGCAGTTCATTCTGAGAAACGCAGAAGCTAATGCTGTATTCGGAAGAGGACTGAGTAATCAGCACGACGGATATCCCGGAGCGGGACATGGCTGCGAATACGCGGGCCGCCATCCCGATCATGCCTTTCATCCCCGGGCCTGAGACGTTAATCATCGCCATATTGCTGAGGTTGGTGATGCCCTTCACGGGATACTGTTTGTCGGAGCTGTCGAGTCCGATCAAGGTGCCGGGCGCTTTGGGGTTTTCCGTGTTTTTGATAAGGCAGGGGATCTGGAACTGAGCGATGGGGGCGATGGTGCGAGGGTGGAGAACTTTGGCGCCGAAGTAGGAGAGCTCCATGGCCTCCTGATACGACATGGACTTCAGTAACCTCGCGTCCGGAACCTGACGCGGGTCGCAGGTGTAAACGCCGTCGACATCAGTCCAGATTTCGCAACATTCCGCGCGCAGGCAAGCGGCCAGCACGGCGGCGGAGTAATCCGAGCCGTTGCGGCCCAGCACCACCAGTTCACCCTTCTCGTTACCGGCGGTAAAGCCCGCCATCAGGATTACGTCCTCTTTGGGAATAGCCTGTTCGTTGATGCGGCGGGTGGACTCGGCGATATCGACGGTGGACTCAAGATAGTGTCCCTGCGCCAACAGTTTTTCGACCGGATTAATGACCGAAACCTGATAGCCGCGCGCCTGGAACAAACCTTCCATGATCGCGATGGACAATTTTTCACCGCGGCAAATCATGGCGGCGTTCACGCTGTCCGGGCACTGGCCCAGAAGGGAGATACCATGAAGTACCTGCTTGATGAGTGCGAATTCCTGATCGAGCAGCGTGTTCAAACGGGCGTAAGGGAAACCCGGCTGCACTTTTTCCAATCCGGACAACAGCGAAGAGAAAATCGTCAGTGCTTCGTTAAAATGCGTCTCAGTGTCGTGTCCGGCAACGGTTTTTTCGATCATCGCAACCAGATGGTTGGTAATTTTTGCCGGGGCGGACAAGACGGTGGCAACCTGTCCCTGCCGTGCATTACTTTCAATAATGTCGGCAACGCGAACAAACCGTTCCGCATTTGCCACCGAAGTCCCGCCAAATTTCAACACTCGCATTTTTATCTGTTCTCCTGAATTTCCGTCAACAAAAACGCTTACTGCATTCTTGATTGCCGCTTGTGGCAGGCAGGATTTCGCCTGCCATAAAAAAAAACCCGCACTGTGAAGTGCGGGCCTTTTTGGATTCTTCTTTACGCGTCAGCCCGCACCGCAATACATCGTATCGGTGATGGTAATAATAATCGTGGTGATCAGGCTAAATGGACGCATGGAATAGTCGTGTCTCGTTCGTAATAAACTTTTTCTGGCCCTATTAGTTAGGGCAATCACACCGCTAAGTCAATGGATTTCTGATTTTTCGCCCCTGTTCCCCACATCGCCAGACAGACAGATAAACCAGTAAATTTACAAACCGCCACAGATTGATTTATGAAAAATAACCAAGTCTTATATTTGACTTCAAAAAACTCATTTCCCCTGATTTTCTTTCGAGAGGGCTTTTTCGATGTCATGCAGCAGCATATGCAGCATTGCGGTGTCCCGCTGTTCGAGCATGCCTAAACGCTGATGCAGCCAATCCTTGAGTTTGGCATCCTGTTCCGCCCCGATATCCACCAGCAAGCGATCCATACGCTGGCGCAGCGCGTTCAACTGCCCCGCTTGCGCTACCGGCGCATTCTCCCGCTGCACATTCATCAGCGACGACAGCTGATGGCAGTACACCATGACCGCCTGTCCCAGGTTTAAGGAAGGATAGTCCGCCTGCATCGGCACGCCGGTCAGGACATCGGCCAGCGCCAGCTCCTCATTGGTCAGCCCGGAGTCTTCACGACCAAACACCAGCGCGGCGGAAGAAACCCAACTGCGCTTCTCTTCCATCACCCCCTGCAATTCGGTCGGCGTGCAGTAATAGTGAAAACGGGCGCGGCTGCGCGCCGTGGTGGCAACGGTAAAATCAATGTCAGCCACTGCGTCGGCGAGCGAGCTAAAGGTTTTAACGCCGTCCAGGATATCCCCAGAGCCATGAGCGACCCACCGTGCGGCGGGCTCCAGATGCGCATGGCTATCGACGATGCGCAGCCGGGTGAACCCCATGGTTTTCATCGCTCTCGCCGCCGCGCCCACGTTCTCAGCCCGCGCCGGAGCCACCAAAATAATATAAAACTGCATGACTGCCTCTTGAGATCCTGCATCGCAAAAAAAACGTCCTCCCTTTCACGCTAAATCGTGTAACGCGATGGGGGAGACAATTTACCACGGATAGCCTAATGGCGATGACAAAGGCATGGCGAATACCCCGCTGAAAGGCGCCAGCTAAATACGGTAAAAAGAAGGAAAAATTGTGCTCTCAACAAAAACGGTGTCAGAAGCGGAGAAATAAAGTGGGGTAAAATTAGAAATCAAACATTATCGAAACATAAAAGCAACAATAGTTGGCTTATTTATTTTTGCTGCCCAGATGACGCAGTTAATCGACTTAAAGAAAGTGCCCAAAATAAAAAACCATTTGTATCACCCTATTACAGTCATTCTTGGTGTTGTTTATGCCAAAAAACCACACAATTTATAGGTTAAATCGATTCAACAAGCCGCGAAAATGTGATTTCAATTGACAATTTTATATCTGTTTTTCACAAAATTTTTAACGTGCTACAATCAAATTTGATATATGTCAACAGAACCGTAAATTTGCTGGCTGGCGAAATCAGTGCTTACTGTTATGTTGCTGTTAATAAGGTTAAACTGTGCGCCACTTTTAAAACTTGAGGCCGAGTTTAGCGCCTCCTCTCACCAGCCATTAAAACACTTTGCGGGTGAGGAAAAGTGCATCGAAACGCATTTACGTACTTGAGTCAGTTGGCGCGTGAGACGGTGAACATTATTTCTAGAGCGCCTGAAGAACCCAGACTTTTGTACTTCTCAAATTATCAGTTGGCAATTTTAGGTAGCAAACATGCAGACCCCGCACATTCTCATTGTCGAAGACGAGTTAGTCACTCGCAATACCCTCAAAAGCATTTTCGAGGCTGAGGGATATATCGTTCACGAAGCCACCGATGGTGCTGAAATGCATCAGATCCTGTCCGAGAACGATATCAACCTCGTGATTATGGATATTAATCTGCCAGGTAAAAACGGCCTGCTGTTGGCACGCGAGCTGCGTGAACAAGCCAGCGTAGCGCTGATGTTCCTCACAGGCCGTGACAACGAAGTCGACAAGATTCTGGGCCTGGAAATTGGCGCTGATGACTACATCACCAAGCCATTCAACCCGCGCGAACTGACTATCCGGGCACGCAACCTGCTGTCACGCACCATGAATTTGGGCGGAGGCACCGAAGAACGCCGTCTGGTTGAAAGCTATCGTTTCAACGGCTGGGAACTGGACATCAACAGCCGCTCGCTGATCAGCCCTAACGGCGAGCAGTACAAGCTGCCGCGCAGCGAATTCCGCGCCATGCTGCATTTCTGCGAAAACCCGGGGAAAATTCAGTCCCGTGCAGAACTGTTGAAGAAAATGACCGGCCGCGAGCTGAAGCCACATGACCGTACAGTCGACGTGACTATCCGCCGCATCCGTAAACACTTTGAATCCACCGCCGATACGCCGGAAATCATCGCCACCATCCATGGCGAGGGTTACCGCTTCTGTGGCGATCTGGAAGAGTGATCGATAGGGCAGACCGGAGCGTCAATCTCCGGTTTGCCCCGCTCTACTGCATTACTGCGTTGTTCCCCATGCCATGATAGGCACCGCGCTGAGCGCATTTTTGGGCGAACCGTCGATAACGCGGTCAGAGTAAGTCAGATAGATCAACGCATTACGTTTCTCATCGTAAAACCTCACCACCTGTAACTTTTTGAAAATCAACGATGTGCGCTGTTGAAAAACAACGTTCCCCTTTCCTTTACTCTTCGCGATTTTCTCACTGAGCGTGATCGGCCCCACCTGTTGACAGGAGATAGCCGCATCCGCCGTATCTTCAGCCAGCCCCAATCCCCCTTTGATGCCGCCCGTTTTCGCCCGGCTCAAATAGCACGTGACGTTGGCGACATCCGGGTCGTCAAAAGCCTCCACCACAATTTTATGGTCGGGGCCAAACAGCTTAAATACCGTATCGACGGAGCCCACCTCTTCAGCACTCGCTGAAACCGCAACGCTTAGAAAGAGCCCAAGACTCAACAATGATTTTTTAAACATTCTGCAATTTTCCTGATATGTGGCCATCACTCATGACGTGTAAAAGCTGACAAAGAAAACTTTTCCCCCATCGGTAGCGAGGTCTCACTCTACCGACGAGCGCCATTGAGGTTTTACCTGAAATTCCAGGCAGTCGTAGGTGAAAAAAGTTGCTATCATGCAAGGTCTTATAACCTTTAACGCTCTGAGTGTTCTATGAGGACGAGCTATGGATCAAGCCAGTATCATACATGACCTGCTTAACTGGCTGGAAGGTCATCTGGACCAGCCTCTGTCGCTGGATAAAGTCGCAGCAAAAGCGGGTTATTCGAAATGGCATCTACAGAGAATGTTCAAGGACGTCACAGGCCATGCCATCGGTTCTTATATCCGGGCCAGACGCCTGACCAAAGCCGCCGTGGCGCTATGCCTCACAAGTCGGCCCATTCTGGATATTGCTCTACAGTATCGCTTTGATTCTCAGCAAACCTTCACTCGCGCGTTCAAGAAACAGTTTTCCCAAACGCCCGCGTCATACCGTCGCTCGGATGACTGGAACACTCACGGCATTCAGGCTCCCATCCGACTGGGCGCTTTTACTATGCCTCAGCCAGAGTTCATCACACTGCCAGAATTAAAACTGGTTGGCGTGACGCAAACTTACAGCGGTACGTTGGAACAGTTGTGTCATTTCCGTATGGAACTTCGGGTGCATTTCTGGCGCCAGTATCTTGGCGACGCCAAGCAAATTCCCAACCTGTTGTATGGATTGGCGCACTCTCGGCCGAGCAAAGAAAAAGATGACGAGCATGAAGTGCTCTATACCACGGCGATGGAGCCCGATAACGTGCCGGAAGGCACTGCACCGGGCGACCCCATCACCCTGCCGGGCGGTGAGTATGCAAAGTTCAACTATGAAGGCCCGAAGGATGAGCTGCAGGACTTTATTGTCAGTCTGTATGACACATGCCTGCCGACCTTCAAGCTGACCCGACGCAAAGGTTGCGACATCGAGCGGTTTAATCTGTCTGGGGGAGTCAAGCAGGATGAGCCACCAGCAGTCATCCGCTGCGAATACTTCATCCCGGTGCTGCGCTAACGCTGCAGTTCGTCCAGTGCCGGAGAATCCAAATGGGATACATCTCCGGCCGTCTCGACGACCCAACCAGACGCCAGCCACGGACTCTGCTGATGGTCGATACGGGACAGTGAGCAATTACGCAGACGAAGGCGACGCTCAGCCCACGCAGGTAACCCCAGCAGCGTTCCGAGCAAACAGCCCAACGCAATACCGTGACTCACCAGCAACGGACGGCTCCCCGGGGGCAGAGTCAGGCAGAACTCAAGCACCTTGTGCATCCGTTCGGCCAGCTCTGAAAGTGATTCCCCCTCAGGGATACGACCTTCCCGCGTGCCATCCACGATTTGCTTGCGCCATCCCTCTTCCTCGCTATTCAGCGAGTCGATCAGACGCTCTTCCAGAACGCCCATGTTGAGCTCACGCAGGTTGGGATCGAGCAGAATGGGACAACCGCCGCAGCCCTCTGAAATGATGTCGGCCGTTTGACGCGTCCGACCCAGGTCACTGGCAATAATGTGGGTAATTCCCAGATGTTTTACCCGTTCCGCCACCCGACGAGCCTGTTGCTCCCCCGCCGACGTCAGCTTGCTATCTGATTGACCCTGGATGCGCCGCGCCACGTTCCATTCGGTCTCTCCGTGGCGAACAAGATATACCTGTAACATGATTGTTTTCCGTTATACTGCGTCAAATTAACGACTAGAGTAGAGAACATTATGTATTACGTTGTAGCGTCTACGACTAACCCGGCAAAAATTAACGCCGTAACTTTAGCATTTGCTGATGTTTTTGGTGCGGAAAATTGCCGCATTGAGGGAGTCGACGTAGACAGCGGCGTTCCACAACAGCCTTAGGTTCCACAGAAACACGTACGGGGGCAAGAAACCGCGTAATGATGGCTCGACAGGTACGTCCCGAGGCCGATTTTTGGGTCGGCGTTGAGGCCGGTATTGAAGACAACATGACCTTTGCCTGGATGGTTGTCGAAAACGCGACAATTCGCGGAGAGTCCCGTTCCGCCAGTCTAATGCTCCCTGAAGCGGTCCTGCAGGGGATCCGTGAAGGCCGCGAGCTAGGCGATGAAATGGCGCGCCTGAGCGGTATTCAGAACGTGAAACAAAAAGGTGGCGCGATTGGCGTATTCACCAACGGTAAACTGACCCGAACCAGCGTTTATCATCAGGCCCTGTTGCTGGCACTGGTGCCGTTTCAAAACACCTTGTTCCAACAGGCCGTTTCCAAGGCGTAGAACGTAACCTTTAAGACTGCCCTACTTTTTTTCCAGAAGCTGCGCCTCGAGCCAAACTTTCAAATCGGGCGGCGCAGCCTTCAGACTATTCGACCCACGCGTGATCGTCGCAATTCCGGCACCTAATTCGTTTTTTAGCTCTCGCTGACTTAGGTTACCGCGCATCAACTCCTGAATGATACGTACCCGAGTTCCAAGCGCTGTACGTTCGTCCGCCGTCAAAAGCAGTTGCAGTAATGGTAACGCCAGATCGTCCTTCACCGACTGACGCATGAGCGCCAGAAAGTACGACCAGTTTTCATTGTCTTCTTCCGAAAGTGCGGGATCGTGAGGAGATGGAGTCGTCATAGCTCTTTGCCATACTAATAAACTAGTACGCAAGCATAGCATGTTTTAAGAAACGAATTTACCACTTAAGGCGCATATCCGTTCACTGTCAGGCCATAGCCGCCCGTAATACGGGCGACCTGGCTCCCAGATTAATAACGGTGATGCCATTCACTGTCCATCAACACGGGCGAGTTATGTTTCAAGAAATAGCGATAATACGCGTCATAGGCCAGCACATTTTTGACGTAATTCCGCGTTTCCGAAAACGGTATGCTTTCGACAAAAGCGACAGCGTCGATACGACCATTGCTGTTCCTCAGCCAGGTATTCACCCGTGATGGCCCAGCGTTATATGCGGCAGACGCCAGAATGCGGTTTTGCCCAAACGACTGATAGACATACTCTAAATAGAGCGTGCCCAATTCAATGTTGGTCTGCGGATCCATGAGCTGCGCACTATTGGAATAACTCGAGACATTAAATTTTGCCGCGGTATGCTGCGCCGTCGCTGGCATTAGCTGCATCAGGCCTGATGCGCCTACAGCGGACTTCGCCTGAGAATTCCACGCGCTTTCCTGACGCGCTATCGCCATCGCATAGCTTTGAGAGATCTCTTTGCCCTGAGTGGCACGACGGAATTCATCGTTCCAGGCGAGTGGGAAACGCTCTTCCAGGTTATCCCACATTTTGCCGATGATCGTGGCCTGCACGCTAAGATCATACCAGCCTTGCTCGAAGGAATATCGAGCCAGCGCCTCCTGCTGCAACCTTTCGCGACTCGCCACCAAGCCTGACCACTCGGCTCGCGCCAGATTATCCATATGCCAGTACATCAGCTCACGAATACGCGCGACTTCAGCGAGTTGCGCCACCGTGCGGTCGGGCTTGGCAGCCACCTTAATCGTCAGCGGATATTGAGCCTTGAGCTGCTGCGCCGCGATCATGGGATAAAAGCCGCGGGCTTTCATCAATTCACGCAGTTGCCCTTCGCCTTCCTCACGCTGCCCGCTTTCAATTGTCAGCATGGCTCGCCAGTATCGCCACTCGTCTTTTTGCAATACCTCGGCGGGCAAACGCGCCAACCATGTCGCCAGTCCACGTCGGTCGCCCTCTCCCAACGCCATACGGACGCGACGCTCCAACAGCGCGGTGGACTGACTACGCTGTATTACCGCATCGCGCCATTCCGCCTGCTCACTGGAAATCTCTTTCCCCATTAGACGCCAGACGACGTCCTCTTCCATCTTGCTGCGTTCGAGACTGCCCATCCCCTGCAAACGCGCAATCACAGGCAGCATGGAGCGCGCCTCATCGGGGTCCTGGCGAGCCACACGGGTAAACGCCGCCAGCGTGACTTTACGGCTGAAGTCGGTCGGCCCGACGGTACGGGCGAAGTGCTCCAGCGTCATCGGATCGCGCTGCAGCGTGCTTAACGCATCTGCGATGGTCTGATAATCCTGCGGCAGTTGTCGTACCAGATGCGTCACTAAACCGCTGCTGCCCGAATCCATTGCCAGAAGAATGCGTTCAAGTATCAATGAAGACGTCAAAATTCCTGACTGCTGCCAGGACGTCAGCAGGTTGTCGCAGCTTGCCGGCAGCGAGCGACCATTCAGCCAGATATCGCGATTCTGTTCCCATATTCCCTGACGCTGCCCGGTGATCCACTTGGCATAGAGGTAGTTGCAACGGGCAGCCATCGGCTTGGGTATGGTCGGGCTGAACGCCAGCAATCCTCTCCAGTCCTGACGCCGTGCCAGCTCGTTAATGAAGCTGGTCTGCAAATTATGAGAAACAGGAAGTGTGGGATGCGACGTAATGAACTGTTTCGCCTGAATGCTGGTCAGTTGCGAAAGATCCTGCGTCAAAGAACGATATTCCAAATAGGGGTAAAGCGGATAATCCCGCAAGGTTGGCATCAACTGCGCCACGGTGTCCATCTGGTTCGCATCCCAGGCGGCTTTAACCTGCTGATAATGTTCACGTTGTTCGGTAATAGAGTCGGCCTGCGCGGCAATCGAGACTCCGGCCAGAGAAACTGCCACCAAGGCATAGCGCCAATAAACCGCTTTGAACATCACTACGCTGACCTCATTCGTTATCGTTTTATCTGCCCGCAGGTGCCAATGCTCCAAGCAACGGTGATCCTGCCCAAAAAGCTGTCATGCTTCCCACTTCAACTTAGTGTGGCACATCCAGTCAGACAACGATACGCCAGCATGGAATATTCATCACTCGGAAAATTAACGGTATTTATGCCATTTCCGAGCAGGTTCCCAGTTCTCAATGAAACTTTACTCTGCCGTTGCATGACTCCCGGAATGCGTCACGCAAAGTAAACCACCAATACGCCTGACGGCTGGGATCACTGGCTGAAAACAGCTAAACTTCGTCACAGTGAACTCATCGGCCGGATTTGCGTGCTATGCCCGCATCCGACCGATTCCCCTACGGTGCGGTGAAATCAACTGCCGCCGCACCCACATTGACAGAGAGAGGCTCAGAGCAACGTGGCTCAATTCGTTTACAGCATGCACCGCGTCGGCAAAATTGTTCCGCCGAAACGCCATATTCTGAAAGATATCTCCCTCAGCTTTTTCCCGGGCGCCAAAATTGGCGTACTCGGTCTGAACGGGGCCGGTAAATCAACGCTGCTACGCATTATGGCCGGCATCGATAAAGACATCGAAGGCGAGGCACGCCCGCAGCCCGGCATCAAGATCGGTTATCTGCCGCAGGAACCCCAGTTGAATCTGGAGCAAACCGTACGCGAAGCGATTGAAGAAGCGGTCGGTGAAGTCAAACAGGCGCTGACTCGTCTGGACGAAGTCTACGCGGCCTATGCCGAACCGGATGCGGACTTCGATAAACTCGCCAAAGAACAGGGCGAGCTTGAAGCGATTATTCAGGCGCACGACGGTCACAACCTGGACAATCAGCTGGAGCGCGCCGCAGATGCCCTGCGTCTGCCGCCGTGGGATGCCACAATTGGCAAACTTTCGGGCGGGGAACGTCGCCGCGTCGCCATCTGCCGGCTTTTGCTGGAAAAACCGGACATGCTGCTGCTGGATGAACCGACCAACCACCTGGATGCCGAGTCCGTCGCCTGGCTGGAACGTTTCCTCCACGATTACGAAGGCACCGTAGTGGCGATCACCCATGACCGTTACTTCCTCGACAACGTAGCGGGTTGGATTCTGGAGCTTGACCGTGGAGAAGGGATTCCGTGGGAAGGCAACTACTCCTCCTGGCTGGAACAGAAAGACCAGCGTCTGGCTCAGGAAGCATCTTCCGAAGCGGCGCGTCGCAAGTCGATCGAGAAAGAACTGGAGTGGGTTCGCCAAGGCGCTAAAGGCCGCCAGTCAAAAGGCAAGGCGCGTCTGGCCCGCTTTGAAGAGCTCAACAGCGTTGAGTATCAGAAACGTAATGAAACCAGCGAACTGTTTATTCCAGCCGGTCAGCGCCTCGGCGACAAAGTGCTGGAAGTCACTAACCTGTCTAAATCCTATGGCGATCGCGTCCTGATCGACGATCTCTCTTTCACTCTGCCGAAAGGCGCGATTGTGGGGATCATCGGTCCGAACGGCGCGGGTAAATCCACGCTGTTCCGTATGTTATCCGGTCAGGAACAGCCTGATGGCGGCGAGATCAGCTTGGGCGAAACCGTTAAATTGGCCTCCGTCGATCAGTTCCGTGACAACATGGACAACAGCAAAACCGTCTGGGAAGAAGTCTCCGGCGGACAGGACATTATGCGCATTGGCAACTTCGAGCTGCCCAGCCGCGCCTATGTCGGCCGTTTCAACTTCAAAGGCGTGGATCAGGGCAAACGCATCGGCGAACTGTCAGGCGGTGAGCGTGGGCGTCTCCATCTCGCGAAACTGCTACAGGTCGGCGGCAACATGCTGCTGCTCGATGAACCGACCAACGACCTGGATATCGAAACTCTGCGAGCGTTGGAAAACGCCCTGCTGGAATTCCCGGGCTGCGCGATGGTTATCTCGCATGACCGCTGGTTCCTGGACCGTATCGCGACCCACATCATAGATTATCAGGATGAGGGTAAAGTTGAATTCTTCGAAGGTAACTTCACCGAATACGAAGAGTACAAGAAACGTACCCTGGGTGCGGAAGCGCTGGAACCTCACCGTATTAAATACAAGAAAATGGCGTAACGTTTCGACGAAGCGCAAGCTAAGAGGCTCGCCCCAGTTCGGGCCTCTTTCATCTACACCTTTGTTTTCCTAAATAACGTTTTCTAAATAGCATTGACGCCGATTAATAGGCTTGCCCTACGCCGCTAATAACCCCATTCTCCCTGTCCCACGGGACTTCCCCGCCATATCGTTCCATGACTCAGATATGGGGCCCCGTCCTTGGCGTTAACTTTTTAAGAGCTTCGGAAAGAAAGCCTCATGTTGCAATACAAAATCAATGAAACAAGCCAACGCGGGTGAATTCAGTTTACGACTGGGATAGACGAGGTACATATCGTTAGGCTCGGCCTGCCATTGCGGTAACACCCTCATCAACGTTCCCGCTGCGATAGCTTCCCGACTCAGAAACTCGGGAAGCAAAGTAATGCCGCCATGGGCAATCGCACACGCGCGAGCGTAGAGCAAATTATCCGTGACATGGGAACGCGGCAGCAGACACTGGTAATACTCCTTTTCCCGATGCAAAACCCACTCGGTCCAGGCACGATGCGCAATGCAACAGTGCTCCTGCAACTGGCGCGGGTGCATCAGCGGAGCCGCATGTTTGAGATAGCCGCCGGACGCCACCAGATAACGCGGCGTTAATCCCAGAGCTCGGCCTATCAGAGATGAATCCTGTGGTTTACCGGTACGCAAGCCAATGTCAAACCCATCGGCCACCAGATCGATCACGGTGTCCGATACCGAGACTTCAAGCATGACCGCAGGAAAACGCTGTTGAAACTCCGCCGTCAATTCCGCCAGAAGGGTCGCCCCCACGCCAGCCGGGCTAGTGATGCGTAATCGACCACTCGGATTATCCCGCAAATGCTGGATCGTGAGATCCGCGCGCTCCTGTGCCTGCAGCATCTCCTGACAGTGAATCAGGTAGCGCTCGCCCGCGAAGGTAAGATTAACTTTTCGGGTAGTGCGGTTCATTAATCGCAGTCCGAGCCGTTGTTCTAACAGACTGACGCGCTGACTCAGGCTCGACTTCGCCATACCCGCCCGCTGCGCGGCCTGAGTGAAGCTACCGCTTTCAGCGACCAAGGCAAACAGCGCCATGTCTTTAAGCTGGTTAAACATAATTGTTCTTCTTATCCGAACACTGCGTTATTTATTGTACACCTTATCAGCATCTCTTTGTCGTTCTACACTGTGTTGTACGCATAAATCGACTCCAACACTTTGCAGAACGGGAGAGCTCACTATGACAGCAACAGCAATTGCGGTTGATCCTAAACAACCGGAAAACTTTATCGAAATCACTCAGGACATTCCGGCTCCCGGCGACCACGATCTCTTGGTTGCCGTCAAAGCGGTTTCTATTAACCCGGTCGATACTAAAGTGCATGCCATGCTGCGCGCCGACGGCTTGAAAGCCCCGCGGATTCTGGGGTGGGACGCCAGCGGCGTCGTGCTGAAGGTGGGTAAGGCTGTATCGGGTTTTCAGGAAGGCGATGAAGTCTGGTATGCCGGTGATATTACCCGTCCCGGTAGTAACACCACCCATCAATTGATCGACTCGCGTATTGCGGCGCATAAACCCAAGACTCTGGACTGGGCTTCCGCTGCGGCGCTGCCTCTGACCTCACTGACTGCCTGGGAAGGGCTATTCGAACACCTGCGTATTCAGGATGCGGAAGCGGGAAAAACATTACTGATTATCGGCGGTGCCGGCGGTGTAGGCTCTATGGCTATCTCCCTCGCCGCATTACATAGCAAGGTCACCATCATCACCACAGCCTCCCGTCCGGAGTCCGTCGAATGGTGCAAGCAGCGTGGCGCGCACCACGTGGTAAACTACCGTAATCTGGTAGACACGGTCAAAGAGCAAGGCTTCGAACAGGTGGACTATATCTTCTGCCTTAACGATACCGACGGTCACTGGGACGCCATTGGGCAGTTGATTGCGCCTTTGGGCCAGATTTGCACCATCGTAGAAAACGCGCATCCGCTGGACCAAACCCAGCTCAAACTCAAAAGCGCCGCCCTGCACTGGGAATTCATGTTTACCCGCAGCATGTACACCACGCCGGACATTGCTCGTCAGGGAGACATTTTGCAGCAGGTAGCCCGTGAGGTCGACGAAGGCAAACTGAAAGGAACCGCCAGCAAAGTGCTGAAGGGATTAACGACGGAAACGCTCTCCGCCGCGCACAACACGGTGCTGGAAGGACATACTCAGGCAAGATCGTGATCGACTGCCAGTAAAAACAAAACCGGCCCTCACAGGGCCGGTTTTCTACCATTAATGACAACAACAGCCATCAGTACAGCAGACGAGCGCGAATGGTGCCCGGAATCGATTTCATCAACTGCAGCGCGGTATCAGCGCTGTCGGTGACCACATCAATCACGACATAGCCAATATCAGCGCTGGTCTGCAGATACTGTGCGGCGATGTTGATGCCTTCGTTGGCGAAAATGGTGTTCAGCTGAGTCATGATACCCGGACGGTTTTCATGAATGTGCAGCAGACGGCTGGCGCGTGCGCTGTGCGTCGGCAAAGACACCTCAGGGAAGTTCACCGCAGACAGCGTAGAACCGTTGTCGGAGTATTTCACCAGTTTGCTGGCCACTTCCCCACCGATGTTTTCCTGCGCTTCCTGAGTAGACCCCCCAATATGCGGCGTCAGCAGCACATTATCGAATTCGCACAGCGGCGACAGGAACGGCTCTTTGTTGGATGCGGGTTCTTGCGGGAATACGTCGATTGCCGCGCCGGACAGATGTTTGCTACTCAGGGCTTCACACAGCGCGGGAATATCCACCACGGTACCGCGTGATGCGTTAATCAGCATGGCGCCCGGCTTCATCTGAGCCAGTTCGTTGGCCGCGATCATGTTTTGCGTACTGTCGGTTTCCGGAACGTGCAGGCTGACAATATCGCTCATTTTCAGCAGATCAGACAGCTGGTTAACCTGCTGCGCATTGCCCAGAGACAGTTTGCTTTCGATGTCGTAGTAATACACGTGCATACCCAGGCTTTCCGCCAGAATACCCAGCTGAGTCCCGATATGACCGTAGCCGATAATGCCCAGATTTTTCCCGCGGCTTCATAGCTGCCAACGGCCTGTTTGTGCCATTCGCCGCGGTGTGCCTTCGCGTTGGCCCCTGGGACGCCGCGCAGCATCAGCAGCAATTCGCCGATGACCAGTTCAGCAACGGAGCGGGTATTGGAGAAAGGTGCGTTGAAGACCGGGATACCGCGCTTGGTGGCGGACGGCAATTCAACCTGGTTGGTGCCAATGCAGAAACAGCCTACGGCAACCAGTTTCTCCGCAGCCGCGAAGATTTCTTCAGTCAGGTGCGTGCGGGAACGAATGCCGACGAAATGTGCGTCGCGAATCGACTCTTTCAGCGTTTCCGGGTCCAGCGCGCCTTTATGGTATTCGATGTTGGTGTATCCGGCGGAACGCAGGTTATCAACCGCATTCTGGTGTACGCCTTCTAATAACAGAAATTTAATTTTATCTTTTTCGAGTGATACCTTTGCCATTTCCCGACCTTATTTTTCAGACTTCAGATGTGACGGTTTGCAAAACCATTGCCTGCAAACATAACAAAAATTACGCGGGCGGCAATACAAACGATTGCTTGTCGGCGCACAGAAGCCGCAGCGTAAGGCGACATTTGTGGCAAAAAATGCTGCTAAATAAGAGGCCGACCATATAGTGGCTATGCCAAATAAGAAAAAGTGATATTAAGCACCAAAAATGCGGGGTAAAAAATAATGCGCCTGATTACCACAAATCCGGCCTGACGAAACAGGCCGGAGAGAGACGACGAGAGGTTATCGAAGGGACTGACTCACGAGCTTCGTTTGACCGTTTTCACGCCTTCCGGCGTTCCCACCAGCGCAACATCCGCGCCACGGTTGGCAAACAGACCGACCGTCACCACCCCGGCGATGCCGTTGATTCTATTTTCCATCGCAATCGCATCGGAGATATCCAGGTTATGCACATCCAGAATGACATTCCCGTTGTCGGTCACGACGCCCTGACGATACTCCGGTTGCCCACCCAGTTTGACCAGTTCCCGCGCAACATAAGATCGCGCCATTGGGATCACCTCAACCGGCAGCGGGAAACGCCCCAGAATATCCACCTGCTTGGTGGCATCGACGATACAGACGAACTGCCGGGCGATGGCGGCGACGATTTTCTCACGCGTTAACGCAGCCCCGCCCCCTTTAATCATTTGCATATGGCCATTGATTTCGTCCGCACCGTCCACATACACGTCCAGCACATCCACTTCATTGCAATCAAACACCGGAATACCGAGGCTTTTCAGCTTGGCGGTGGAGGCGTCCGAACTGGAGACGGCGCCCTCGATCTGATCTTTCATGGAGCCCAACGCATCAATAAAATGCGCCGCCGTCGAGCCTGTGCCAACGCCGACGATAGTACCGGGGCGGACATAGTCCAGCGCGGCCCAGCCGACGGCTTTTTTCAGTTCATCCTGTGTCATGGTCTGATTGCCTGTTGCTTTAAAAAGTGCGCGTATTATAAAGCAGACGTTGTCGAAAAGGCGTGATTTAGCGTTTGCGTCGACACAAATTTCAGGAGTTCGCAGGTAAAAGCGTCATTTATTAGAGAGGTGACCCGAAAAATTATGGCATAGTGAAAAGAGTAATATTTTTCACAGGAACTTTTCCCCTTCATGAAACGCCCGGACTATCGCACTCTTCAGGCCCTGGACGCCGTAATCCGCGAGCGTGGCTTCGAACGCGCTGCACAGAAACTTTGTATTACTCAATCCGCCGTATCGCAGCGCATCAAGCAGCTTGAGAATCTCTTTGGTCAGCCGCTGTTAGTCAGAACGATCCCGCCCCGGCCGACCGAACAGGGGCAAAAGCTGCTGGCGCTGCTGCATCAGGTGGAACTGCTGGAAGAAGAGTGGCTCGGCGATGAAAACAGCAGCGAGGCTCCTCTCCTGCTATCACTCGCGGTCAACGCCGATAGTCTGGCGACCTGGCTGCTGCCAGCATTGCAGTCGGTGCTGGCGGACTCGCCGATTCGTCTGAACCTGCAGGTGGAAGATGAGACACGCACGCAAGAGCGTTTGCGTCGCGGCGAGGTCGTCGGTGCCGTGAGTATTCAGCCACAGCCGCTGCCAAGCTGTCTGGTCGATGCGCTAGGCGCGTTGGACTACCTGTTCGTCGCCTCGCCGGAATTCGCGAAACGCTATTTCCCGAACGGCGTCACCCGCTCCGCCTTGCTGCGCGCGCCCGCCGTTGCTTTCGACCATCTGGATGATATGCATCAGGCGTTTTTACAGCAGAATTTCGACCTTTCGCCCGGCAGCGTCCCCTGCCATATCGTGAACTCGTCGGAAGCATTTGTGCAGCTGGCCCGTCAGGGCACCACCTGCTGCATGATCCCCCACTTGCAGATCGAACGAGAGCTGGCTAAAGGCGAGTTGATCGATCTCACGCCGGGCCTGTTGCAGCGACGGATGCTGTATTGGCATCGCTTCGCTCCGGAAAGCCGGATGATGCGTAAAGTGACGGATGCGCTGTTGGATCACGGGCGTCGGGTGCTGCGTCAGCCCTGATCGCAGCAAAAATTCCGCGCCCGCGGAGTGAGGAGATTAAGGCTGACGTTGCAGCTCATACACGACGTCGACCTGATCGTCGAAATGAATGGTTTGCTGCTCGTAGGTCTGGGACGCCATCGTCTGTACGGCCGCATCCGACGCCTTCAACATCCGCGCCACTGGCACCGGCTGATAATTGGCGACGTGATAACGAATGCTGTAAATCGGCCCCAGCGTCGCTTTGAAACCGCTGGCCAGCGCCTGCGCCTGACTGCTCGCTTGTTCGATCGCCTTCTGACGCGCCTGATCGCGATAGGTATCCGGATTGGAGACGCTAAGATCGACCGTGCGAATTTCGTTCAGGCCAGACTTCAGCGCGCCATCCAGCAGCTCATTCAGCTTATCCAGCTGACGTACCGTGACTTCCACCTGTCGAACGGCAAGATAGCCTTTCAGCACGGAGCCGCCGGTTTTCAGGTAGTCATATTCAGGCTGGGTGCGGATATTGGCCGCATTGATATCTTTCTTGTCGATCCCCTGCTTGGCGAGGAAATCGAAATATTGCGCCACGCGGGCATCCGCCTGTTTTTTGGCATCAGCGGCATCCTTGGAGGACACGCTGACTTCAATGGCCAGACGCGCGATATCCGGCGTAGCGTCCACGCTTGCCGCGCCTGAGGTGACGATGTGCGGGCCATTAGGCAACTCGTTGGCCGTAGCGGCGGCGGATAGCGCCCCCATACCGATAATCGCAGCCAGTGTCAGTGTCTTGAGTTTCACACTCTCTCCTTTCAAATTGTGACGGCAGTGCACACCATACGCGAGGTGGCTACCACTCAATATAGGAGAGTTTCTGAATATTCGCAGAGCGTTAGCTAAACGAAAGGGCAATGAAAAGGTCCGACGCGCGGTTTTTTTCACTCTCGAACAGTCATCGAAAATCTCTTATCGTGCAGAGAGTTAGTTTCATCCACGCCTTGGATACACTGTCGACCTTGTGAAAGCGATACACCGTCGAGGCGCATGACGGCGGCTTGAAATAGCGCCTCAGTCGCTCACCCCGCAGGCCGTCAACACTCACCACAGAACACCGATGTTTCTCTGTCTATTGCTGACATCTCACCGCGATTCGTCACTCATCATCGCGGGCCTATCGATTCGCTGCGAAGGCCGACGGGGGCTGTCCGAATTGTTTGCCAAAGGCTGTGGTGTAGGCGCTATGGCTATCGTAACCACTTGCCAGCGCGACCTGCGTAATCGGCATTCCCTGCATCAATAACGTCAGCGACGACATCAGCCGCAGCTGCTGGCGCCATTTGCCGAAGGTCATACCGGTCGACTGGAGAAAATGCCGATGGAAAGTCTTATCACCCATCGCCAGTCTGTTGGCCCACTCGGCGGCGGTGGCGGTATCGTCCGGGCTGTCCACCAGCGCCTGACACACTTGCTGCATCGCGCTATCAGCGCTGCCTGTAGGCCAGGGAAGGTGGAGCGGAAGCACCGGCTGGGTGTGCAGTTCTTCAACCAACAGCTCACCGAGTAGACGCAGACGAGTGGAAGAGACAGCGGCATCCTCGGATTGGCCTAACGCATGATCAGTTCCCGCAGCAGACCGGAGACATGAACGACGCAATCGGTCGACGGCAAGCGAGCGCATACATCCTCACGCACAAACAGACCATGTGCTTGCAGCGCCACCGGGACTACCAGCCGGTGCGCCACACCCGATCGTAACCAGACCGCAGCGGTGGGCGGCACCAGCCACTGGCCGCTGTCGGCCTCCACACGCAACAGGCCACGATCCGCATAGATCAAATGACCATAAGGGTGCGAGTGCGAAGTCACGATATGGCCCGCGGGATAGCGTACGGCGACACCGAATACCGGCAGGCCGCAGGCTTCTCCTGCGCTCAGGTCAAGCGCATGTGAGCCGTATTCGGAAGAGGAAAAGCCCATGACGGTAAAGTTTGTCCAAATAAATAAAGTATTTGTCCATTTTTATGTAGATGGACGCCACCTGCAAGCCTAACATCGAAAACAAAGTCATCTACTGGGTCTATTCACCGATGTTCATACACTCTCTTTCACCACGGCGACTATCCCTGATCTCTGGTCGGGGTCTGCGCACGTCCGTTCGTGCCACGACCCATCCTGATTCCCCCTGACCCCGACCCTCGTCAGCTTTCTCCAAGCCAGGGGGATCAGGTGCCCACAATGTCCCTGGAGTCCTTTTCATGCTGACCGATCCTTCCCAGAAATACCGTCCTACAGCTCCGGTCGATCTGACCGACCGCCAATGGCCATCACGTACCCTGACACAAGCCCCAATCTGGCTGTCCACCGACTTACGCGACGGCAATCAGGCCCTGTTTGAGCCGATGAACCGCGAGCTTAAAATCCGCTTGTTCCATGAGCTGGTACGCATTGGTTTTAAGGAGATCGAAGTGGGCTTTCCTGCCGCTTCGCGCACTGATTTCGACATCGTGCGTCACTTGATCGACACGGACCAGATTCCTGAAGACGTCACTCCGATGGTGATGACGCCATTGCGCGATGACCTGATCGCCGAAACGGTGCGCTGTGTGGCTGGCGCACGACGTGTGATCGTGCATTTCTACAACGCTATCGCCCCCGCGTGGCGCGAGATCGTCTTCGGCATGAGCGTGCCGCAGATTATCGATATGGTGGAGCAGCGGATTACGCTGTTCAAACAACTGACGGCGGCCCACCCGGAAACCGAATGGGTCTTGCAATACTCACCCGAGACTTTTTGCATGGCCGAGCTGGAGGTTTCACTGGCCGTCTGCAACGCCGCCATCCGCGCGTGGGATGCCGGTCCGCAGCGACCGATGATCATCAACCTGCCGACCACGGTAGAGATCGCTACGCCCAATGTTTTCGCCGACCAGATCGAATGGATGGATCGCCGGTTAGCGCGGCGCGAGCATATCGTGCTGTCCGTGCATCCCCATAATGATCGGGGGACGGGCGTGGCCTGTGCCGAACAAGCCATGCTGGCCGGTGCGCAACGGGTGGAAGGTTGCCTGTTCGGCAATGGTGAACGCAGCGGCAACGTCGATGTGGTGACGCTGGCGCTGAACCTGTACACCCAAGGCATTGCGCCGGGACTGGACTTCTCCGACATTGCGGCGGTCGCCCGCGTGGCCGAGGAATGTACCGCGCTGCCTGTACACCCGCGCCATCCTTATGTCGGCGATCTCGTCTTCACGGCGTTTTCCGGCTCGCATCAGGATGCCATCGCCAAGGGCTTTGCCGCACAAAAAGCCGATGAGCCGTGGCGCGTGCCTTACCTGCCCATTGACCCCAAAGATCTGGGCCGCACTTACGACAGTATCGTGCGCGTCAATAGCCAGTCAGGCAAAGGCGGGATCGCCTTTTTGCTGCAGCGGGACCACGGTATCGTCATGCCGCGCCGTATGCAGGTGGAGTTCAGCGCCATCGTTCAAGCACAGGCCGACGCCAGCGAGACGGAGCTGACCAGCCAGCAAATTTGGGACCTGTTTAAGCGCACCTACTTTGCCCCGCTTCGGGAACAGCCCGGCTTTATTCATCATCGCCATCGCTTGTTCGAGCATGCAGACGGGCAAGGTATTGAGCTGGCGCTGGTGAGTGAAGCCGGTGACGTCAAAACCTGCAAGGGGACAGGCAGCGGCCCCATTGACGCGGCTGTCGCGGCGCTGGGCATGCCGCTGCGCATCGATAGTTATGAAGAACGCAGTATGGGGGCAGGGTCCGATGCAATGGCGCTGGCCATTGTGGAGGCCGCGATACCCGGCGTACCCGGTTCGCGCTTCGGCGTAGGACGACATGCGAACATCGCAACCGCGTCAGTTTTAGCCGTGTTGAGTGCCGCAGCCCGATTCGCTACGGAGATGGCGACGGCCGACTGAGAGGCGATAGATGACCGCCCAGGGGCTTCGCGCTGGGCAGTCTTCACCGTGAGTTTTCATCAGTGGGGTTTAGTGAGGTGACGCTGCCGCTCTCCCCGTTTTCGCTGTTGGCTCACGTTGGCGCGTCTGCATCTCAAACCTGCGCGTCCTATGCTTTATGAACGCAATCTCTGACAGCGAAATTAGCTTATTAAACGGTGGGATTTATAGCGCGTTGGCGTCGTCTGGGAAGGCGTATTCGGGCGGAAAAAAGGATATCGCGCTGCCCGTAAAAGGGGGCGGACAGCGCGTAAAAGAGAGGACTGACTTACGCCTTGTCGGCGGGTTCCGCCGTCGCAGTCTGGTGCAAATGCACATCCATCTGCGGGTAAGGAATGCCGATCTGATGTTTATCAAGCGCACGCTTGAAGTTTTCCAGCAGGTCCCAGTTCACCTCGGTGGAGTCTGCGTTGGTCGTCCATACGCGCACGACAAAGTTCAGGGAAGACGCCGCCATTTCGTTCAGACGGATCACAACATCTTTATCTTTCAGAATACGGTCGTCTGCTTTGATGATGTCGCCCAGCACTTTCTTCACCACATCGATATCTGCATCGTAAGCGACGCCCACAATGATCTCGGTACGGCGATTCGGCTCGCGGGAGCTGTTGATGATATTGCCGGAGATGATCTTGCCGTTCGGTACGACAATGATGCGGCCATCAGTGGTCAGCAGCGTACTGGAGAAAATCTGTACCTGAGTCACGGTGCCGCTCACGCCACCCAGATCGACCGTTTCACCGGTACGGAAAGGACGGAACATCACAATCAGCACGCCAGCAGCGAAGTTGGACAACGAACCTTGCAGCGCCAAACCTACGGCCAAACCGGCGGCACCCAACACGGCGATAATCGATGCCGTCTGTACGCCGATGCGGCTTAACGCGGCAATCAATGTAAAGGCAATCACGCCGTAGCGCGCAATCGCAGACAGGAAATCCGCGACCGTGGCATCGATATTACGCGCCCGCATCAGACGGTTCAGGGTGCCTGAAACCACCCGCGCGACAATCAATCCCGCGATCAGAATGACCAGTGAGGAAACAATATTAACCGCATACTCCAGCAGCACATGTTGATTGTTGGTCAACCAGGTCTGCGCGCGACTTACGCTTTCTGTTACACCTAAATCTTCCATTAACTTACTCCTGTTTGAGACTCGCTAAACTCACTTACCCACACCAAAATCTACCGTTATTGGTTTAAAACGGCAGTAAAAATAAGGCTCCCGAAGGAGCCTTATTGAAGCCATTTAAATCGTATTTATTACAGAACGTCGATCGCGTTCAGTTCTTTAAAGGCTTGTTCCAGACGAGCGATCATGGTGCTCTGCGCAGCACGCAGCCATGCACGCGGGTCGTAGTATTTCTTGTTCGGCTTGTCAGCGCCTTCCGGGTTACCCAGCTGTGCCTGCAGGTAGCCTTCGTTTTTCTTGTAGTATTCCAGAATACCTTCCCAGGTAGCCCACTGGGTGTCGGTATCGATGTTCATTTTGATAACACCGTAGCCAACCGCTTCTTCGATTTCTGCAGCAGTAGAACCAGAACCGCCGTGGAACACGAAGTTCAGGCTGTTGTGCGGCAGGTTGTATTTTTCAGAAACGAAGTCCTGAGAGTTGCGCAGGATTTTCGGCGTCAGCTGTACGTTACCCGGCTTGTAAACGCCGTGTACGTTACCGAAGGAAGCCGCGATGGTGAAACGCGGGCTGATAGCGTTCAGTTTTTCGTACGCGTAAGCCACGTCTTCCGGCTGAGTGTACAGCGCGGAGTTGTCCAGATGGCTGTTATCTACGCCATCTTCTTCACCGCCGGTGCAACCCAGTTCGATTTCCAGAGTCATACCCAGTTTCGCCATGCGAGTCAGGTATTTGCTGCAGATTTCGATGTTTTCTTCCAGAGACTCTTCAGACAGGTCGATCATGTGAGAAGAGAACAGCGGTTTGCCGTGAGCAGCGAAGAATTTTTCGCCAGCGTCCAGCAGTCCGTCCAGCCACGGCAGCAGTTTCTTAGCGCAGTGGTCAGTGTGCAGAATAACCGGAACACCATAGTATTCAGCCATCTGATGAACGTGATGCGCGCCAGAGATAGCACCCTGGATAGCCGCCTGCTGCGGAACATCGGATTTCAGGCCTTTACCTGCGATAAAGCCAGCACCGCCGTTGGAGAACTGTACAATGACAGGTGCGCGAACTTTTGCAGCAGTTTCCAGCACGGCGTTAATTGAGTCGGTACCGACACAGTTAACGGCGGGCAGAGCAAATTTGTTTTCTTTTGCGACTGCAAAAACTTTCTGTACGTCATCACCAGTGATGACACCAGGTTTTACGAAATCGAAGATTTTAGACATGTTACGTGTCCTGTTTCGTTGGCCGTGGGGGGTTAGAGATAGCAACGGTTGCCTCCACCTCAGCATAGAGACAACCGCAAACGGGAGATACCTCTCCCGTCGTTCGTCATTACTGCTTAGCGCGTTCTTCCAGCATCACTACGGCCGGCAGTTTTTTACCTTCAACGAACTCAAGGAAGGCGCCGCCGCCAGTAGAGATGTAAGAGATTTTGTCTTCAATACCGAACAGGTCGATAGCTGCCAGAGTATCGCCGCCGCCCGCGATGGAGAAAGCGTCGCTATCGGCAATCGCCTGTGCGATCACTTCGGTGCCTTTACGGAAGTTCGGGAATTCGAACACACCTACCGGACCGTTCCACAGGATAGTCTTGGCATTTTTCAGGATTTCAGCCAGGCGTTCTGCAGAAACGTCGCCCAGATCCAGAACCTGTTCGTCATCTTTGATTTCAGAGACGGATTTCATCGTGCAGCTGGCGGTTTCAGAGAACTCAGTCGCTACGCGCACATCGGTCGGTACCGGAATGTCGCAAGTTTCCAGCAGTTTTTTCGCTTCCGGAATCAGGTCCGCTTCATACAGGGATTTACCCACGTTGTGGCCCTGAGCCGCGATGAAGGTGTTGGCGATACCGCCACCGACGATCAGCTGGTCAGCGATTTTAGACAGAGAGTCCAGCACGGTCAGTTTGGTGGAAACTTTAGAACCACCGACAATAGCGACCATCGGACGAGCCGGTTTGCCCAGGGCTTTACCCAGCGCTTCCAGTTCAGCAGACAGCAGCGGACCTGCACAGGCGATCGGTGCGAATTTACCAACACCGTGAGTTGAAGCCTGAGCGCGGTGAGCCGTACCGAAGGCGTCCATGACGAACACGTCGCACAGCGCGGCGTATTTTTTAGCCAGCACTTCGTCGTCTTTCTTCTCGCCTTTGTTGAAGCGGACGTTTTCCAGAACAACCAGTTCGCCTTCCGCTACATCAACGCCTTCCAGGTAGTCTTTCGCCAGACGTACTGGTGAAGACAGTTTGTCTTTCAGGTAGTTAACAACCGGCAGCAGAGAAAATTCTTCGTTGTATTCGCCTTCGGTAGGACGACCCAGGTGAGAAGTCACCATCACGCGGGCACCCTGCTTCAGCGCTTTTTCGATTGTCGGCAGAGATGCGCGGATACGCGCATCGGACGTCACTTTGCCAGCTTTAACCGGTACATTCAGATCCGCACGGATCAGCACACGTTTGCCAGCCAGATCCAGATCGGTCATCTTAATTACAGCCATGGTGAATCCTCTTGGTTGATTCTCTTAAAGTTGCTTGAGCGAGGCGTCGGCAGAACCGCCGCCGCGTACTAGAATCCGCAGGCCGCCATTGCCCGAGTTGTATCCAACATACGGTTGGCGAAGCCCCATTCATTATCGCACCAGACCAGTGTTTTTATCAGATGATGTCCACTGACCCGGGTTTGTGTTCCGTCTACGATCGCGCTGTGCGGATCGTGATTAAAATCGGCCGAAACTAACGGTAATTCTGTGTAGTCAACTATACCACGAAATGCCCCTCGCGCTGAGCTTTGCAGCAGGCTATTGATTTCGCAGACGTTTACTTTACTTCTCACGCTAACACTTAGATCGATCGCCGTGACGTTCGTGGTGGGAACCCGCACGGAAATCGCTTCGAAACGATCCTGAAACTTCGGGAAAAAACGCGTAATTCCCGCCGCCAGCTTGGTGTCCACCGGAATGATTGACTGGCTGGCGCCCGCGTGCGGCGCAAATCATGATGATACGCGTCAATCACCGGCTGATCGTTCATTGAGGCATGAATGGTGGTTACCGTACCGCTTTCAATGCCAAAAGCGTCATCGAGCAGTTTTATCACGGGAATAATACAGTTGGTGGTGCAGGAAGCGTTCGACACCAGACGGTGGTCAGACCGCAAATCATCCTGGTTAACGCCGTACACCACGGTGGCGTCCAGATCTGGCGTACCGGGATGCGAAAACAGCACCTTGCGAGCGCCAGCGGCCAAATGCGCTTCACCGTCAGCCCGGCTGCCGTAGACGCCGCTGCAGTCCAGCACGATGTCCACGCCCAGTTCTTTCCAAGGCAGGTTTTGCAACTGAGGCTCGTGCAGCAGGCGAATGATGTCATCCCCCACGTACAGCTGGTCGCATTCCTGACCGACATCCCACGAAAAACGGCCATGGCTGCTGTCGTACTTGAGCAGGTGGGCGATCCCTTCGGCGTTCGCCAGCTCATTGATCGCGACAACGGAGATCTCGGCGCGCCGCCCGGACTCATAGAGAGCCCGCAATACGCTGCGTCCTATCCGACCAAAACCGTTTATCGCAATACGGATCGTCATGAAATTCCCTGTGTAATGATAAAACCGCTGGTCCTATAGAATAATCAGTACATCTTCAGGAATAAACCGTTGGTTATACCTTGCGTTTTCTTCGTCATCGGCCCGTAAAACCCGGCTGATTTAGCGGAATAAGGTGACTGCTCCGATGACTGAAACGCTTCAGCTAGCATAAACGAATTCATTGTCAAAAGGAATCGTCCCCACAGGCATGTGCCAGAAGAGTGATGTACGTCAAAAAAATGAATACAACTACTTGTCGCCTCGTAAAAGCAGGGATCGCAGATCAAAAAAGGCCGGGAGTTTCCCCGGCCTTTTTAGTGAAACGCAGCGCTTATTTCAGCAGGGCTTTTGCCTTAGCCACGACGTTTTCGGTCGTGAAGCCAAACTCTTTGAACAGCAGCTCGGCTGGCGCAGACTCACCGAAAGTGGTCATGCCAACAATCGCTCCGTTCAGGCCCACATACTTGTACCAGTAGTCGGCGATACCAGCTTCCACCGCCACGCGCGCGCTCACGGCGGCAGGCAGTACGGATTCACGGTACGCGGCATCCTGCTTATCGAACGCGTCAGTCGAAGGCATGGAAACCACACGCGCCTTCACGCCGTCGTTCGTCAGCTGCTGCCAGGCCGCTACGGCCAGTTCTACTTCAGAACCGGTCGCGATCAGGATCAGGTCAGGCTGACCGTCGCTGTCTTTCAGTACATAAGCGCCCTTGGCGATATTCGCCAGTTGCTCAGCGGTGCGTTCCTGCTGCGCCAGATTCTGACGAGACAGAATCAGCGCGGTAGGACCGTCTTGACGTTCAATCGCATATTTCCATGCCACGGCGGTCTCGACCTGGTCGGCCGGTCGCCATGTGCTCAGGTTCGGCGTTACGCGCAGGCTGGCCAGCTGTTCAACAGGCTGGTGAGTCGGGCCATCTTCACCCAGACCGATGGAATCATGGGTATAAACGTAGATACTGCGCAGTTTCATCAGCGCCGCCATACGTACCGCGTTACGCGCGTATTCCACGAACATCAGGAAGGTGGCGGTGTAAGGAATGAATCCGCTGTGCAGGCCAATCCCGTTAGCGATAGCGGTCATACCGAACTCGCGCACGCCGTAGTGGATGTAGTTGCCCACCGGATCTTCATTCAACGGCTTCGATCCAGACCACATAGTCAGGTTGCTTGGCGCCAAATCGGCTGAGCCGCCCAGGAATTCAGGAAGCAGTTTGCCGTAGCTCTCCAACGCATTCTGCGAACCTTACGGCTGGCGATGCTGGCTGGGTTAGCCTGCAGCTCTTCAACGTATTTAGCGGACTCCGCCTGCCAGTTTGCCGGCAGTTCGCCGTCGACGCGGCGACGGAATTCAGCGGCCAGATCCGGATAGGCACTCGCGTAAGCGTCGAATGCCTTGTTCCACAGCGACTCTTTGCGCTGTCCCGCATCGCGAGCATCCCACTCAGCGTAAATTTCCGCTGGGATTTCGAACGGACCGTAGTTCCAGCCGATGTTTTTACGAGTCGCGGCCACTTCGGCATCGCCCAGCGCCGCGCCGTGCACTTCATGCGTGCCCTGCTTGTTCGGAGAACCGAAGCCGATGACCGTTTTGCACATCAGCAGAGACGGTTTGTCGGTCACCAACTGTGCTTCGCCGATAGCGCGTTTGATCGCATCCGCATCGTGACCGTCGATACCGCGGATCACATGCCAGCCGTAGGCTTCGAAGCGCGCGGCCGTGTCATCGGTAAACCATCCGGTGATGTGACCGTCGATGGAAATACCGTTGTCATCGTAGAACGCCGTCAGTTTGCCGAGTTTCAGCGTCCCCGCCAGTGAACAGACCTCGTGAGAGATCCCTTCCATCATGCAGCCATCGCCCAGGAACGTGTAGGTGTGGTGGTCGACGATGTTATGTCCCGGACGGTTGAACTGCGCCGCCAGCGTACGCTCGGCGATCGCCATACCGACCGCGTTCGCGATCCCCTGACCCAGCGGCCCCGTGGTGGTTTCCACGCCCGGCGTATAGCCGACTTCCGGGTGACCCGGCGTTTTGGAGTGCAGTTGACGGAAGTTTTTCAGTTCTTCCAGCGGCAGGTCATAGCCGGTCAGGTGCAGCAGGCTGTACATCAGCATGGAGGCATGACCGTTGGACAGCACGAAGCGGTCGCGGTTGGCCCAGTGCGGGTTAGCAGGGTTATGATTAAGGTAGTCACGCCACAGGACTTCGGCGATATCGGCCATACCCATCGGTGCGCCCGGATGGCCAGATTTGGCCTTCTGCACACCATCCATGCTCAACGCACGGATAGCATTGGCAAGTTCTTTACGAGAGGACATGCTTTACTCCAGATCGGATTGAACAAGTGTCTTGCCGAACACACGATATATAAATCAAAACGTTAGCCCGAAAAGACCAAGAAGAGATAGTTCTAAATGTACATGAAAACCCGGCTGAATGCACTGGGAACCGTATGGGCCGAGCGCCTTAGGACGGGGGATTCACGCCATCGCAGCACCGTCAAACGTCGCGATTGCCCGCCCATTCAGGGATGCGGCGTACTATTTCCCGACGAATAGAATGTTCTGCATTTATTCCTATTAATACCATGTACATTCCCTTACATTATCCCTGCTTTTATTACGTCTTTAGTCGAAGACGCGTTGTTTTTATTTACAATCCTAGGGAGAACAGGGATGAAATTACGAGTTTCACTATTAGCTATCGTCATGGCAACGTCATTGAGCGGCTGTAAGAGCATGGACGCAGCGCAGATGCTGCAGTCCGGCACCCAGGCTTTCAAAGCGGCCTCTCTGAGTGATTCAGATGTGAAAACGCTCAGCGCGCAGTCTTGCCAGGAAATGGATAAAGAGGCGAGCATCGCACCCGCCAACAGCAAATACACCAAGCGTCTGAACAAAATCGCCAACGCACTCGGTCACGACATCAACGGCACCCCGGCTAACTACAAAGTTTACCTGACTAAAGACGTCAACGCCTGGGCGATGGCTAACGGTTGCATCCGCGTATACAGCGGCCTGATGGACATGATGAACGATAACGAAGTCGAAGGCGTTCTGGGTCATGAAATGGGTCACGTCGCGCTGGGTCATAGCCGTAAAGCTATGCAGGTCGCTTACGCGGCAGAAGCTGCACGTTCCGCGGCTGCATCTGCGGGCGGCGTTGCTGCTACGCTGTCCAAGTCTCAGTTGGCCGATCTGGGCGAAGCGCTGGTCAATGCACAGTTCTCTCAGGCTCAGGAATCTCAGGCTGATGACTACTCCTTCGATCTGCTGAAAAAACGTGGCGTAAACCGCGAAGGTCTGGCGACCAGCTTCGAGAAACTGGCGAAGATGGATGCCGGCCGCGACAGCAGCATGTTTGACTCCCACCCGGCGTCTAAAGAACGTGCTGAACATATCCGCAAGCGCATCACCGAAAACAAATAATCGCTGACGCTTTCAGATAACGACAAAGGGCGCCCCGGCGCCCTTTTCATTTCGACTTCCGCCCTCTCCGCTCACTTGGCCAGCCTGACATCTTGATCGCATTGCGATTGATCCAGCCTGAACGTCGTTCGGTTGCCCGCGTGGCACCCTGTCTTATGGGACAACGCGTTAACGTCAACGCGCGGTGTGGCAATGCCAGAAACAATAAAGGCTGAGTTCACACTCAGCCTTCTCGTATTGTGACGCCTCCGGACGCGTTACTCGTCTTCGAGGTAGGTGTAACCGTAAAGCCCGGTTTCGAACTCATGCAGGAACTGGGCACGCAGCTCTGGCTGCAACTGAGCCGCTTTCACCTGATCGCGGAAGCGAGACATCAGCACATCCGGATTCAGCTGCACGTACTCCAGCATATCCGCGACGGTATCGCCTTCGTCTGACTCCACCACATCGACCTTGCCGTCTTCACCGACAAAAACATCCACGGTGGCGGTATCGCCGAACAGGTTATGCATGTTGCCCAGGATTTCCTGGTAAGCGCCCACCATGAAGAAGCCCAGCAGCGGCGGATCTTCCGGATTGTACGGCGGCATCGGCATTGTCGTAGCGATACCGTCCCCATCGATATAATGATCGATCGCGCCATCGGAGTCGCAGGTGATATCCAGCAAGACCGCGCGACGCTCCGGCAGCTTATCCAGCCCTTCCAACGGCAAGACCGGGAACAGTTGGTCGATCCCCCACGCATCCGGCATGGACTGGAACAGCGAGAAGTTGACGTACAGCTTGTCCGCCATCCGCTCCTGCAGTTCGTCGATGATCGGTCGGTGCGCGCGATTGCTGGGATCAAGCTGCTGCTGGATACGTTGGCAGATGCTGAGATACAGCTGTTCCGCCCTCGCCCGCTGCGTCAGATCCAGCATGCCATGCGCATACTGCGTGTGGACGTCGTGCAGGTCCATCTGACTGTCGTGCAGCCATTCGCGCAAGGAGCGACGATTACCCGTTTGGGTAATCTCCTTCCAGGTCGACCACATACTTTCGAGCGCACGCGGCGCGTCTTCACCCGGCGCTTCCGGCTCGCTGAATTCGTTGCGCTCCACGCCGATGATGTTGGACACCAACACGGTGTGGTGCGCGGTCAGTGCGCGACCGGACTCGGTGATGACCATCGGATGCGGCAGGCCATGTTCGTTACAAGCGTCGCCGATACCCCAAATTACGTTGTTGGCGTATTCGTTCAGGCCATAGTTAACGGAGCAGTCCGACTGTGAGCGCGTCCCTTCATAGTCCACGCCCAAGCCACCGCCCACGTCGAAGCACTGAATATTCACGCCCAGCTTGTGCAGTTCGACATAGAAACGGGCCGATTCGCGTACGCCGGTCGCGATATCCCGGATATTCGCCAGCTGAGAGCCGAGGTGGAAATGCAGCAATTGCAGGCTTTCCAAACGGTTGGCCTCGCGCAGCATTTCGACCAGCTGTAGCACCTGCACCGCCGCCAGTCCGAATTTGGATTTTTCGCCGCCGCTGGACTCCCATTTGCCCGATCCCTGAGAGGCCAGTCGCGCGCGCACGCCCAAACGCGGCACCACGTTCAGGCGCTCCGCTTCTTCCAGCACCAGTCGGATTTCCGACATTTTCTCAATCACCAGGTACACTTTGTGCCCCAGTTTTTCGCCAATCAGCGCCAGACGAATATATTCGCGGTCTTTGTAGCCATTGCAGACGATGACGGTGCGGGTCATGCCGGCATGGCCGAGCACGGCCATCAGTTCCGCTTTGGAACCGGCTTCCAGTCCCAGCGGCTCGCCGGAATTCACCAGCGATTCGATCACCCTGCGGTGCTGGTTCACCTTAATCGGGTAAACCAAAAAGTAGCCGCCCTCGTAGCCGAAGGACTCGCGCGCACGCTGGAACGCGCCGTTGATGGAGCGCAGACGGTGCTTCAGGATCTGCGGGAAGCAGAACAGCGCGGGCAGACGACGATCGGCTTTGCCCTGCCGCTCTTTCACCAACTGCGCCAGATCGACGCGAGCTTCAGGCACATCCGGGTCGGGACAGACGGTGATATGCCCCAGCTCGTTGACGTCATAATAGTTATTGCCCCACCAGGCAATGTTGTAGGTGCGCAGCATTTCGCTGGCATCGCGATCATTCATGGCCACCTCCTGCATGGAGCGTACATTGTCGTGCTTACCCGCCGCTGACGAGCGTGAATGGATCATGTCGTCAGACATGGCAGTCCCCTTCTGTTATAGCAATATCGGCAATCATGGATGCTCCAGCGTAGACAACCTGAAACATGCGTTCTGTCCGCACCAGTAACGATGCAGAACCCGACAGACAATAGTCTGGCGTCGTTTTGTGACTCTTTTCAGTGTAAAGCACGATGTCAGGCTCCGAGATATGTTTCGGTAAAAATCCAGGGAAACCATCATCAGAAGAACGCGCGGCGTCCATCTGCACAGGAATGAAAGACGGGTCAGCCAGCGCGGGAATCCTGCGTTGCACTGCGGGACAGGCTAAGCTGGGCTGAAAGCGGAAAGAGGTGATACGAAGACGCCATAGCGGCGACGGCGCGGCGCGGCGAGCGCGGCTCACTGAACAAACAACGGGTCATTAATCCTATCACCTCCCAGCAGGCCGCAGGCTATGCAGTCTGGCCATTAACGGAAACGGCAAAAAGTAAGCATATCACGGGTATCAAAACCGAGCGCCGGTTATACCGATCCCACCGTCGAAAATCAAAATGAAATTCGTAACAATCCACGGAGTTGCGACAAACCACGCGAGAGACCACCCCACGGGATCCGGATCGGCGGGCAAAAACTGCTGGCAATGGGACTAAAAACCGACCTAAAATAGCCATCCAGATGTTAATCCGTCTATACCGATTAACCGATTCACTGCTTAACGGCTTTGCTTTTACAAGGTAAAGAAACTCATGGCTAGACACCTATTTACATCCGAGTCTGTTTCCGAAGGACATCCTGACAAAATTGCCGACCAGATCTCTGACGCGGTTCTTGATGCGATTCTGGAACAGGATCCCAAAGCACGCGTCGCTTGCGAAACTTACGTCAAAACCGGAATGGTGTTAGTCGGTGGAGAAATTACGACCAGCGCCTGGGTAGATATTGAAGAGATTACGCGTCGCACGGTTCGCGACATTGGCTACGTGAATTCCGATATGGGATTCGACGCCAACTCCTGCGCAGTGCTGAGCGCCATCGGCAAACAGTCTCCGGACATCAACCAGGGCGTTGACCGCACCGATCCGCTGGAGCAAGGCGCGGGCGACCAGGGCCTAATGTTTGGTTACGCGACCAACGAAACCGACGTGCTGATGCCCGCGCCGATCACCTTCGCCCACCGTCTGGTACAACGCCAGTCCGAAGTCCGTAAAAACGGCGCGCTGCCGTGGCTGCGTCCGGACGCGAAAAGCCAGGTCACCTTCGCTTACGATAACGGCAAAATCGCTGGTATCGATGCCGTAGTTCTGTCCACTCAGCACTCTGAAGACATCAAACTGAAGGATCTTCAGGAAGCGGTGATGGAAGAGATCATCAAACCTGTGCTGCCGGCCGAGTGGCTGACCGCAGGAACCAAATACTTCATCAACCCGACCGGCCGTTTCGTTATCGGCGGCCCAATGGGCGACTGCGGTCTGACTGGTCGTAAGATCATCGTCGATACCTACGGCGGCGCAGCGCGTCACGGCGGCGGCGCGTTCTCCGGTAAAGATCCGTCTAAAGTTGACCGTTCTGCCGCTTATGCCGCGCGTTATGTGGCGAAGAACATCGTGGCCGCAGGCCTGGCCGATCGTTGTGAAATTCAGGTGTCCTACGCCATTGGCGTGGCTGAGCCGACGTCTATCGCCGTTGAAACCTTCGGCACCGAGAAGATCTCCTCCGATCGACTGGCTGAACTGGTGCGCGAATACTTCGATCTGCGTCCGTACGGCCTGATCCAGATGCTGGATCTGCTGCACCCGATCTATCAGGAAACCGCTGCGTACGGCCACTTTGGTCGCGAGCATTTCCCGTGGGAGAAAACCGACGTCGCGCCTAAACTGCGCGACGCCGCTGGCCTGTAATCTCCGCATTTCCACCAAAGCCAGCTCGTCTGCTTTGGTGTTCTTCATACTCCGCGCTTTTCAGACACTTCCGCACTGACCTCTCGCCTCATTCTGGCTACATTGGCCTTCACGTAACACCTTGATAAACCTCGCTGATGCAATTTACCTCGTTCTTCTCGTCTTTTTTGTAATCGATTACAACTTATCCCCTTACGCTTTTCGGATTGCCTGAATACCGTTTTGTCATATATAGATAGCCAGCCAATATAAAGGTTTGGCAACAAAATTGTAACCGTTTACACCTATCGGGGACGGATCACACAACACGATGCCGTGGCGGCCTATGCTACGACATACCAGGGGTCAGGATTAACAAGTGAGGTTCTATGGTTGGGGCTAAAAATAACAACAGAGCATCCAATAAAACCATGACGTTTTTGGTCTGCTTTCTTGCCGCGCTGGCAGGGCTGCTGTTCGGTCTGGATATCGGGGTGATCGCCGGCGCGCTGCCGTTTATCACGCAAACGTTTCAAATGACAAGTCATCAGCAGGAGTGGGTTGTCAGCTCAATGATGTTCGGCGCGGCTATCGGCGCTATCGGCAGCGGCTGGCTTTCGTCTCATCTGGGCAGAAAAACCAGCCTGATGATAGCGTCCGTTCTGTTCGTCATCGGATCGCTAAGCTCGGCATTAGCGCCTAACGTTGATGTATTGATCATCTCCCGCGTCATCCTCGGTCTCGCCGTCGGCGTGGCGTCTTATACAGCACCGCTGTATCTGTCCGAGATCGCGCCCGAGAAAATTCGCGGCAGCATGATCTCCATGTATCAGCTGATGATTACCATTGGTATTCTCGGCGCTTATCTGTCCGACACGGCGTTCAGCTATACCGGCTCCTGGCGCTGGATGTTGGGGGTGATCACCTCCCCGCGGTGCTGCTGTTTATCGGGGTGTTCTTCCTACCGGGCAGCCCGCGCTGGCTGGCGGCCAAAGGACGCTTTAACGACGCCAGACGTGTCCTGGACAGGCTGCGCGACTCGACCGAACAGGCGAAAAAGGAGCTGGATGAGATCCGAGAAAGCCTGCAAATCAAGCAGAGCGGCTGGGCGCTGTTCACCAGTAATCCCAATTTCCGCCGCGCGGTTTACCTCGGCATTCTGCTGCAGGTGATGCAACAGTTCACCGGCATGAACGTGATCATGTACTACGCGCCGAAGATCTTCGACATCGCTGGCTTCACCAGTACCGGACAGCAGATGTGGGGAACGGTGATCGTCGGGGCCGTCAACGTGTTGGCCACCTTCATCGCCATCGGTCTGGTCGACCGCTGGGGACGCAAGCCGACGCTGATTCTGGGCTTCGTGGTCATGGCCTGCGGTATGGGCGTACTCGGAACGATGCTGCACATCGGCATTGCCTCCAGCGCCATGCAGTATGCCGCCATCATCATGCTGCTGATGTTTATTGTCGGATTCGCCATGAGCGCCGGTCCGTTAATCTGGGTTCTGTGCTCCGAGATCCAGCCGCTACGCGGCCGTGATTTCGGCATCACGGTCTCAACAACCACGAACTGGATCGCCAACATGATCGTTGGAGCCACCTTCCTGACCTTGTTGAACACCTTGGGCAACGCAAACACCTTCTGGGTCTACGGCGGCCTCAACGTCCTGTTCATCGTGCTGACGCTGCTGCTGATTCCGGAAACCAAAAATGTTTCGCTAGAGCACATCGAACATAACCTGATGTCCGGTAAGCGCCTGCGTAATATCGGCGAATAACCCCCCTACGCCGGGGCACGTTTACAACCGTGCCCCGGTCACCGTATGCTTGACGCCATGAAGACTGAACGCGTCCCTATCGCACTCCAACAGGCGGTGATGCGCTGCCTGCGGGAAAAGCTGGCGCTGGCCAATACCGCTCTCGACAGCGACTATCCCGAACCCGCCGTCACCTACACTCAGCGCGGCGCCACCGCCGGCAGCGCCTGGCTGCAGGAGTGGGAAATTCGCATCAACCCCGTGCTATTGCAGGAAAATCAGCAGGCCTTTATTGATGAAGTCGTGCCCCATGAGTTGGCGCATCTGTTGGTTTACGCGCGCTTTGGTAAAGCAACCCCGCACGGTAAAGCCTGGCGATGGATGATGGAGCACATTCTGGCGGTGCCGGCTCGGCGTACGCACACCTTTGCCGTGGCATCAGTGCGAGGAAAAACCTTCCTTTATCAGTGCGCCTGTCAGCAACACGAACTGACGGTGAGGCGCCATAACCGCATTCTTCGCGGTGAAACCGAGTACCGCTGCCGCCGCTGCGGAACCCCCCTCAGACGCGATGAAAAAGAAGCGAGTTGATCGCAGATTCCAGTTTTTTCCGACCGGGCGCGGCGTTGCCTCACCGGAGCGCTTCCGGTACTCTGCTCGCTTTTCTGCCTAAGGCGCTTTGGAACATGCTTCGCAAAATTCTTGTTATTGCTACCGTGGGCTGCGGCCTGATGACTTTTTCTGCGCTCAGCCAGGAAATCCATAGTTTCACTCAGGCAAAAGCCGCTGCGGTGAAAATCAACCAAGACGCGCCGGGCAGCTTCTATTGCGGCTGCCGCATTACCTGGCAGGGTAAAAAAGGTATCCCCGACCTGCAGTCCTGTGGTTATGAAGTCCGCAAGAACGCCAATCGCGCCAGCCGTATCGAATGGGAACACGTCGTTCCGGCATGGCAGTTCGGTCACCAGCGCCAGTGCTGGCAGAACGGCGGACGCAAGAACTGCGAGCGGGATGAGGTCTACCGCGAAATGGAAACCGATCTGCATAACCTGGAACCGGCTATCGGCGAGGTCAACGGCGACCGCGGCAATCTGATGTATAACCAATGGAACGGCGGCGAGAAGCAGTACGGTCAGTGCGAGATGAAAATCGACTTCAAAAACAAGATGGCTGAGCCCCCCGAACGCGCACGCGGCCCGATTGCCCGGACCTATTTTTACATGCGCGACCGCTATCATCTGACGCTCTCCCGCCAGCAGACCCAGCTGTTTGAAACCTGGAACCGGCAATATCCCGTGACGCAGTGGGAATGCACCCGCGACAATCGCATCGCCCAGGTACAAGGCAATCACAACCCCTACGTGCAACAAGCTTGCCAGCAGTGATCCGGCTACCTACTATAGCTTAAGTCCTAAACACCACCGTCCGTGGACGGTGGTGGGCTCCACCCGGGCGACCCGCCCATTCCGACAGACATGACGTAAAGGCCAGAACATCAATGCGAATACCGCGCATTTTCCATCCCGAAACGCTATCTCCCAACGGCGGCGAAACCGACCTGAGCGCAGATGCCGCTAACCATATCGGCCGCGTACTGCGCATGAACCGCGGTCAGGCGCTACAGTTATTTGACGGCAGCAACTGCATTTTCGATGCGGAAATTCTTCTGGCCGACAAAAAACGAGTACAGGTACGCTACGCCGCCGCACAGCAGGAAGACCGCGAGTCTCCGCTGCACCTGCATCTTGGGCAGGTGATTTCCCGCGGAGAGAAAATGGAATTCACTATCCAGAAATCCATTGAGCTGGGCGTGAATGAAATTACCCCACTGTTTTCAGAACGTTGCGGCGTCAAGCTGGACGGAGACCGTCTGGAGAAGAAGCTGTCTCAATGGCAAAAAATCGCCATTGGCGCCTGCGAACAGTGCGGTAGAAACCGTATTCCGCTCATTCGTCCTCCCCTGTCGCTGGAAAGCTGGTGCGCAGAGCCGGACAATGGGTTAAAACTAAACCTGCATCCGCGGGCGACACACAGCATCAATACGCTGCCCACGCCGGTGCAGCGCGTCCGTCTACTGATTGGCCCGGAAGGCGGCCTTTCGTCCGATGAAATTGCGATGACGGCAGAACACGGCTTTACCGATATTCTGCTGGGGCCTCGCGTTCTGCGTACAGAAACCACAGCGCTCACCGCAATCACCGCATTGCAGGTTCGATTCGGCGATCTGGGGTAAAGGAGTAAGAGAATGATCAAACTCGGCATCGTGATGGACCCGATTGCAGCCATCAACATCAAAAAAGACACCAGTTTCGCCATGCTGTTGGAAGCGCAGCGTCGGGGCTGGGAGCTGCATTATATGGAGATGGACGATCTCTATCTGAACGCGGGCGAAGCGCGCGCCACCACGCGTCAACTGAGCGTCGAGCACAACTACGACGGCTGGTATCAGTTCGGCGATGCGCAGGATATCGCCCTGCATGAGCTGGACGTGGTGCTGATGCGAAAAGATCCGCCGTTCGATACCGAGTTCATCTACGCCACCTATATCCTTGAGCGCGCGGAAGAAAAAGGCACGTTGATCGTCAACAAACCGCAAAGTCTGCGCGACTGCAATGAAAAGCTGTTCACCGCCTGGTTCTCCGAACTGACGCCGGCGACGCTGGTCACTCGCCGCGCCGACAAGCTGCGCGAGTTCCACCAGCAGCATAAAGACGTGATCCTCAAGCCGCTGGACGGCATGGGCGGCGCTTCCATCTTCCGTCTGAAACAGGATGACGCCAACGTGTCGGTCATCATCGAAACGCTCACCGAACACGGCAGCCGCTACTGCATGGCGCAGAATTATCTGCCCGCCATCAAAGACGGCGACAAACGCGTGCTCGTGGTGGATGGAGAACCGGTTCCTTACTGCCTGGCCCGCATCCCGCAAGGCGGAGAAACACGCGGTAATCTAGCCGCCGGCGGCCGAGGAGAAGCGCGTCCGCTGAGCGAGAGCGACTGGCGGATCGCCCGGACTATCGCCCCGATTTTGAAAGAGAAAGGACTGATTTTCGTCGGTCTGGATATCATCGGCGACCGTCTGACCGAGATTAACGTCACCAGCCCGACCTGCGTACGTGAAATTGAAGCTGCGTTCCCTGATGTCTCCATCACCGGCATGTTGATGGACGCCATCGAACGGCGGCTGTCCGCGCGCTAATCACTCTTCGACGGCCTGGAAGCGATCCCCGGTCGACCATGCACATCTGCCGGGTTCGTCGGCTGGCGGCGAACCGAAATAACGACAGAAAAACGATAAGAACAGACCATGAATTTACAGCATCACTTTCTTATCGCGATGCCTGCGCTGCAGGATCCGGTATTTAAACGGTCCGTGGTATATATCTGCGAACACGGCGAAGACGGTGCGATGGGGCTGATCATCAATAAACCGATGGAACAGTTCACCGTCGACGATATTCTGAAGAAACTGAAAATCACGCCGCCAGAGTCAAAATCCGATATCCGGCTGGATAAACCGGTCTTTTCCGGCGGTCCGCTAGCGGATGACCGTGGCTTCATTCTGCACACCCCGCAGGCGGGCTTCGCCTCCAGCATTTCCGTCTCGCCCGATACCATGATTACGACGTCCAAGGACGTGCTGGAGACAATGGGCACGGTCGACCAGCCCAACAACACGCTGGTCGCGCTCGGCTATACGGCCTGGGAAGGCGGGCAGCTTGAGAGCGAGCTTTTGGACAACGCCTGGCTGACCGTTAAAGCCGATCAGGACATCCTGTTCCATACGCCGATTGCGGACCGTTGGCGCGTCGCCGCGAAAAAACTCGGCGTGGATATCCACATGATCGCCAGCGATGCGGGACACGCCTGATGAGTCACCGCACCATCATGGCATTCGACTTCGGCACCCGTAGCATCGGCGTCGCTATCGGTCAGGATCTGACTCGCACCGCCCGCCCGCTTCAGGCATTTAAAGCGCAGGACGGCACGCCGGACTGGCAGAAGGTCGAAAAGTTATTACGGGAATGGCAGCCCGAGCTGGTGATCGTCGGCCTGCCGCTGAATATGGACGGCACAGAACAACCGCTGACGGCGCGGGCGAGGAAGTTCTCCCAGCGTCTCCACGGCCGCTTTGGCGTGGCGGTTGAGCTGCATGACGAACGTCTCAGCACGGTAGAGGCACGCTCCGGCCTGTTCGCTCAGGGCGGTTTTCGGGCTTTGGATAAAGGCAGCGTCGACTCCGCCTCGGCAGTCGTCATTCTTGAAAGCTGGTTCGAGCAACACTAGCGTTATCCTGCCGTCGGCGCTGGCGACGAGATAACGCCAGGTCGGGAGATATCGCTCAAAATAAATGTGGCGCGGTCGAAAGAGCGCGCCACATTTTTATGTATCTGAAGACGTCACTGGTTAATCGTCGGGGTATTCGCGCAGGAAGCGCTCAACGTCATTCACCATCGACTCCGTGCCGACAAAGAACGGCGCGCGTTCATGCAGTCTCTGCGGCTGAATATCCAGAATACGACGGTGTCCGTCGCTGGCTTTGCCGCCCGCCTGCTCCGCCAGCAGCGCCATCGGGTTGCATTCGTACAGCAGACGCAGCTTGCCCTGCGGATAACTGGCCGTACTCGGGTAGAGATAAATCCCCCCTTTCAGCAAGTTGCGATGGAAGTCCGCCACCAAAGAACCGATGTAGCGCGACGTATATGGCCGCATCGTGGCCTCGTCCTGCTCCTGACAGTACTTGATGTACTTTTTCACGCCCTGCGGGAACTTGATGTAGTTACCTTCGTTGATGGAGTAGGTATTTCCCGTTTCGGGGAAGCGAACTCTTTCATGCGACAGGCAAAAAACGCCCAGGGAAGGATCGTAGGTAAAGGCATGAACCCCGTGACCGGTGGAATAGACCAACATGGTCGAAGAGCCGTAAACAATGTAGCCAGCGGCGACCTGCTTGCTGCCGGGCTGCAGGAAATCGGCTTCGGTTACCGGAGATCCCAGCGGAGTAATGCGTCGGTAGATAGAAAAAATGGTGCCGACTGAAACGTTTACATCAATGTTGGAGGAGCCGTCCAGCGGATCCATCAACACCACATACTTTGCATTTTCGGACCGCTCCCCCTCGAAGATAACAATTTCGTCTTCTTCTTCGGAAGCAATACCGGCGACTTCACCACGCGCTTTGAGCGCCGCCTTCAACTTTTCATTGGCGTACAGATCCAACTTCATCTGTACTTCGCCCTGCACATTGGAAACTCCGCTGGTACCTAAAATATCCACCAGACCCGCTTTGTTGATGTCGCGGTGAATGATTTTCGCTCCCAGCTTGATTGCAGACAGCAACGCGGTGAGTTCACCCGTGGCATGTGAGAAATCGTGCTGTTTTTCGACGATAAATTCGCCTAACGTTTTCATAACACTATTCCATAGTCAGCAGATGAAAAGCGGTCTAATTATGTACCGCCAACGTTTGCGTTTGCAGTGTAGCCCAAAGAGAAAGCGAGCACATAGTCAAATCCATTTCTTGAGAACTATCCATAGCGTTAGAATAACGCCAGACTTTTGTAGACTGTTGGGAAACGTATGCGCATTCATATATTAGGTATCTGCGGCACCTTCATGGGAGGGCTCGCGCTGCTGGCCCGCTCGCTGGGACATCAGGTGACTGGCTCTGATGCCAACGTCTATCCCCCCATGAGCACACTACTGGAAGAACAAGGGATCACCCTGATTGAAGGATACGACCCTTCGCAGCTGGAGCCTCAGCCAGACCTGGTGATTATCGGTAACGCGATGTCCCGCGGCAACCCCTGCGTCGAAGCCGTCCTTGAGCGTAATATGCCTTATGCCTCCGGGCCGCAATGGCTGCACGACTACGTGCTGCGTGAACGCTGGGTCATCGCCGTCGCGGGAACGCACGGCAAGACCACGACCGCGGGAATGGTGACCTGGATATTGGAAGCCTGCGGCTACAATCCCGGCTTTGTCATCGGCGGCGTTCCCGGCAACTTCGACGTCTCGGCGAGATTGGGCGATAGCCCGTTCTTCGTCGTGGAAGCCGACGAATATGACTGCGCCTTCTTCGACAAACGCTCCAAGTTCGTTCATTACTGCCCCCGGACCCTGATTCTGAATAACCTCGAATTCGATCATGCCGATATCTTTGACGATCTGAAAGCGATCCAAAAACAGTTCCACCACCTGGTGCGACTGGTGCCGGGCACTGGGCGGATCCTCGTTCTCAGCAACGATCAACCGCTCAAGCAAGTGATGGCGATGGGATGCTGGAGCGAACAGGAGCTGGTCGGTGACGACGGCATCTGGAAAGCGAAAAAGAGCGTACCGGACTCCAGCATTTTTCAGGTTTATCTGAACGATGAATTGGTCGGTGAAGTCGAGTGGGGCCTGGTTGGTGAACACAACATGCATAACGGCCTGATGGCGATCGCCGCCGCTCGCCATGTCGGCGTTCCGCCTGCGGAAGCCTGCCGCGCGCTGGGCGGCTTCATCAATGCGCGTCGCCGCCTTGAACAGCGCGGTACGGCGAACGGTATCACCGTTTATGATGACTTCGCGCATCATCCGACGGCGATCCTGGCTACGCTGGCGGCTCTGCGCAGCAAAGTCGGCGGCACGGCCAGAATCCTGGCCGTCCTGGAGCCCCGCTCCAATACCATGAAGCTGGGACATTGCAAAACCGAGTTAGCTCCCTCGCTGGGACGCGCAGATGAAGTTTTCCTGTTCCAGCCACAGCATATCTCTTGGCAGGTCGCAGAAGTGGCGGAGGCTTGTGTGCAGCCAACGCACTGGAGTGCGGATATTGATACGCTGGTTGATATGGTCGCTAAAATCGCGCAGCCCGGCGATCACGTGCTGGTCATGAGCAACGGCGGCTTCGGCAATATTCATGAAAAACTGCTGGAAACGTTCCAGAAACAGGAACAGGCAAAAAGCTGATGGCCTGACCGGTCGACCCTTTTCTCGCTTTGAGTGAATGGTCTTCCGGTCAGCACAAAAGAAAAAGGACGGGAATATCCCGTCCTTTCGTCGTTCTGAACACCAGTTACATCAGGCGTCGAACGGGTCACGCAACACGATCGTCTCTTCGCGATCCGGACCCGTGGAGATGATGTCTACCGGCACGCCGGTCACTTCTTCTACACGTTGGATATAGTCCAGCGCCGCCTTAGGCAGGCCCGCACGATCTTTCACGCCGAAGGTAGACTCGGTCCAGCCCGGCAGCGATTCGTAAATCGGCTCAATGCCTTCCCAGTCTTCGGCCGCCAACGGCGTCACGTCAACTTCACGACCATCCGGCAGGCGGTAGCTACGCAGATCTTCACTTCTTTCAGACCGTCCAGCACGTCCAGTTTGGTCATGCAGAAACCGGACAGGGAGTTGATCTGCACCGCGCGACGCACGGCGACCGCATCCAGCCAGCCGGTGCGACGACGACGACCGGTGGTCGCACCGAATTCGTTGCCTTTCTCACACAGGAAATCACCAATGTCATCAAACAGTTCGGTCGGGAACGGGCCTGCGCCCACACGGGTAGAGTATGCCTTAACGATGCCGAGGACGTAGTCAACGTAGCGCGGACCCAAGCCTGAGCCGGTCGCCACGCCACCTGCGGTGGTATTGGAAGAGGTAACATACGGGTAGGTGCCGTGATCGATATCCAGCAGAGTCCCCTGCGCCCCTTCAAACATCACCAAATCGCCACGTCGGCGGGCTTTATCCAGCAGATCGGAAACGTCTACGACCAGAGAAGTCAGGATGTCGGCCATCGCCAGCACGTCGTCCAGCGTCTTCTGGTAGTCAACGGGATCGACTTTGTAGTAATGCACCAGCTGGAAATTGTGGTAATCGATAATTTCTTTCAGTTTGACGGCGAAGCTTTCTTTATCAAACAGGTCGCCGACGCGCAGACCACGACGGGCTACTTTGTCTTCGTAGGCAGGACCGATGCCGCGGCCGGTCGTACCGATAGCTTTGGCGCCGCGCGCTTTTTCGCGAGCGTTATCCAGAGCAACGTGATACGGCAGAATCAACGGGCATGCTTCAGACAGCAGCAAACGCTCACGTACTGGCACGCCGCGCGCTTCAAGTTCCGTCATTTCTTTCATGAAGGCATCAGGCGCCAGCACCACACCGTTACCGATGATGCTAACCACGTTTTCGCGGAGAATGCCTGAAGGAATCAAATGGAGGACGGTTTTTTCACCGTTAATAACCAGAGTATGGCCAGCATTGTGACCACCTTGATAGCGCACCACATATTTAGCGCGTTCAGTCAGCAGGTCGACGACCTTGCCTTTACCTTCGTCACCCCATTGGGTGCCCAGTACGACAACGTTCTTACCCATCTCACAATCACCAGTGTTGCTTAAAAAAGGATTCTAACATCTCATTTGTATGCTTTCAGTACTTTTTAGCACACGTTTGCGCAGAAATTTGTCGTCAATTTTAGCCATCCATGCGGCTACGCAACATGTAGTAGATCACCAGCCCCGCGACCACTATTCCGCCGCCAAAACGACGTAAAACCGTATCGGGTAATTGTGCAAGACCGAGGATCATCCGACGCCAAATGCGGGGAAACAACAGCGGCCCCAGCCCTTCAAAAATCAGCACCAACCCCAAGGCCAGCCAGACAGAGACACTCATAAAGAACTCCAGACATAAAAAAGCCCGCGTCGGGCGCTGAACGTGCGGCAGGTAACCTGCCGCAGACAACACATAACGCGGGCGTCGTATTCGCCAACGAGCGGAACGAAAATTAGCGCGCCGGCACCGTCTTCTCAGGTGACTTCATGTAGCGGAAGAAGTCGCTGTCCGGGCTTAACACCAGAACGTCCTGATTACCGCTGCTGAAGCTGTTTTCGTAGGCGCGCAGACTACGGATAAAGGCATAGAAATCCGGGTCCTGACTGAACGCGTTAGCAAACAGTTTCGCAGACTCGGCATCGCCTTCACCGCGCGTCATACGGCCTTCGCGCTCGGCTTCCGCCAATGTACGGGTCACTTCGTAATCCGCAGTGGCTTTCAGCTTCTCAGCCTGTTCCTGTCCCTGTGAACGATGACGACGGGCAACGGCTTCACGTTCGGCGCGCATACGTTGGTAGATCGCATCCGACACTTCCGTCGGCAGGTTGATCTGTTTTATACGCACGTCGATCACTTGGATCCCTAACGCAGCCATGCTGTTCGGATTCACCTCTGGCAATTTGCCGGTGGTTTCCTGTTCAACACGCGCGGCGGCGGAGGCGATGGCGTTATCGGCTTCGGTGGTCTCGCCGGTGCCGGTATTCAACGCATCACGCACGTCCATCATCAGTTGACCACGCGAGTCCGTCACGATGCCTTTTACATCCTGACGCCCGATTTCAGAACGCAGACGGTCGTTGAATTTACGTTTCAGCAGCACTTCGGCTTGGGAGATGTCGCCACCGCCGGTCGCCAGATAGTAACGGCTGAAATCGCTGATACGCCATTTGATGTAAGAGTCGACAATCAGGTCTTTCTGCTCTTTGGTGATGAAGCGATCGGCCTGGTTTTCCATCGTCTGAATACGGGCATCCAGCGTCTTCACCGACTCAAGGACCGGGATCTTAACGTGCAGACCCGGCGCATAGATGAGCGGTTTGTTCTCATTATCGCGCAGGACTTTGCCGAAGCGCATGACGATCCCGCGCTGACCTTCCTGTACAACGAACAGTGACGCGTAGATCACCAGAAGCACCAGGATCAGAATAAATAGTACTGACTTACGCATTGATTATTCTCTCCCTACTCGTGTGATCTCATCCCGCTGGGCGTTGGCCCGGCGCTGATCCATGATGTTACCGTTGATGCTGCTGCGCGAAGAATTGTAGGTGCTGCTCGAACCGTTATTAGACGAGGTCGAGGAGTTACGCAGCGGCGCAACCGTGTTGGTCGCGTTGCCGCCCGTGGTGTTCTGACCACGCAGCATCTGTTCCAACGGCAGCACCATCAGGTTGCCGCCCTTGTCGTTCACCAGCACTTTGCGGGTGCTGCTCAACACGCGTTCCATGGTTTCAATGTAGAGACGTTCACGAGTGATTTCCGGCGCTGCCTTATACTCCGGCAACACGCGAGCAAAACGAGCCACTTCACCTTGCGCTTCCAGGACGGTACGCGTTTTGTACGCGCGAGCCTCTTCCAGAATACGCTGAGCCTGACCGTTCGCACGCGGCTGAACTTCATTGGCATAGGCTTCGGCTTCTCGGATGTACTGCTGTTCGTTCTCACGCGCGGCAATGGCATCGTCGAAGGCGGCTTTCACTTCTTCCGGCGGACGGGCTGCCTGGAAGTTGACGTCCAGCAACGTGATACCCATGTTGTACGGACGAACGGTTTCTTCCAGTACGCGTTGGGTGTCGGTACGTACGATGGTACGACCTTCGGTCAGAATCTTGTCCATCGTGTATTTGCCGATGACGCCGCGCAGCGCACTGTCAGTCGCCTGACGCAGACTGTCGTCCGCATTGGTCACGCTAAACAGATACTGTTCCGGTTGTGTCACGCGATACTGAACGTTCATTTCAACGCGGATCACGTTCTCATCTGATGTCAGCATCACACCAGACGTCGCCAGTTCGCGCACGGATTCGACGTTGACCGCTCTGACGTCATCAATAAACGTGGGTTTCCAGTTCAGGCCAGGGCTGACCAGATGGCTGAACTTGCCGAAACGGGTCACAACGCCGCGCTCGGCCTCTTTGATGGTATAAAAACCGCTCGCCGCCCAGATCACAGCCGCGACCACCACTACTACGCCCAAAATACGTCCGCCGGAGCCGAAACCGCTGCCGCCGGAACCTGAGTTTTTTCCACCGCCCAGCTCACCGAGCTTTTTGCTCAGTTTGCGGAAGATGTCGTCAAGATCCGGTGGTCCCTGATCTCGGCCACCTTTGTTATTTCCGCCAGAGTTGCCGCTATTTTTATTGCTGCTCCCCCACGGGTCGCGGTCCTGTCCGTTATTACCGGGCTGATTCCACGCCATGTTTTAGCTCCATTCATTATGATAGGTGTTCTTCGGGGTCAATGTCCCAGAGTTCATCAGACTATACTTCAACGATATAATCTTCTAATTGCTGCTCCTGCTTACAGAGACGACGCCAGTCGACGATAGGCATTCTGATTACCAGACCAACGCTGCCATCTTCTTCTATCCATTCTTTTTCTATTGCCTGAAGCTGGTAAAAACGGCTGCGTAAGCGCCCCTCCTGCGGAGGCAACTGCAGGGAGAACTGCGCGATCTCCCCCGACAACCGTTCGGTCAATGCCTGGAACAGCAGAGGTATTCCTTCGCCGGTTTGCGCCGACAGCCAGACTCTGACCGGTTGGTGCTCTGCATTGCGATCGATGCGCGGGGCAAAATTGTCCAGCGCATCGATTTTATTCATGACGAGCAGCGTCGGAATTTCATCGGCTTCGATTTCCGTCAGCACCTCGTTAACCGCATCAATATTTTCGTCCATGCGGGGATCGGCCGCATCAACGATGTGAAGCAATAGCGACGCCTGACGGGTTTCCTGCAACGTGGCTTTAAACGCCGCGACCAGATCGTGAGGCAGTTCGCGAATAAACCCGACGGTGTCCGCCAGAACAGTATCGCCCACATCAGCCACGTCGATCCGACGAAGCGTGGGATCCAGCGTGGCGAAAAGCTGATCGGCAGCGTACACATCCGCGGCTGTCATTTGATTAAACAAAGTGGATTTACCCGCGTTGGTATACCCCACCAGCGATACCGTAGGCACATCCGCGCGCGTACGGGCGCGTCTTCCCTGCTCACGCTGTTTTTCCACGCGAACAAGGCGCGACAAAATCAGACTAATGCGGTTACGCAGCAGACGACGGTCGGTTTCAAGCTGTGTTTCACCGGGACCTCGCAGCCCTATCCCGCCCTTTTGGCGTTCAAGGTGAGTCCAGCCGCGCACCAGACGCGTAGCCAGATGGCGCAGCTGCGCCAGCTCGACCTGCAGTTTCCCTTCATGGGTGCGGGCGCGCTGGGCGAAAATATCAAGAATCAATCCGGTCCGGTCAATGACCCGGCATTCGCACAGACGCTCGAGATTGCGCTCCTGTGCGGGTGATAAAGCGTGATTGAACAACACGACGAAAGCGTCGGTTTCTTTAACCGCCTTGGCGATCTCTTCTGCTTTACCCTCGCCGACAAAATACTTGGGATGAGGCGCTTTGCGACTACCGGTGATCACCTGTAGCGATTCGATTCCGGCAGAAGACACCAGAGATTCGAACTCCAGCAGATCTTCAGTATCTTTCTCTTGGGAAAAGTGAATATGAACTAGTATGGCCCGTTCACCGGCTTCATAACGGTCAAACAACCGAACAACCTCTCAAACAAACAAATGCAGCCACAAACGGGGAAACGACGTGATGCCCTTTCCCCGCTGAGGTAAATCGGTAATAGCCCTTATTCAGCGTCATCGCTTTCCTGAGGCTGCGACTGCTGACTCGTCGTGTTATTACCATGATAGTTATTCGCGCCAGGATTATTGCTGTGATGAGACACCGGGCGAGACGGAACCACCGTAGAAATCGCGTGCTTATACACCATCTGGCTAACCGTGTTTTTCAGCAAAATCACAAACTGATCAAAAGACTCAATCTGGCCCTGCAACTTGATGCCATTTACCAGATAAATAGAAACTGGAACACGTTCACGACGCAAAGCATTCAAGAACGGATCTTGCAAAGATTGCCCCTTAGCCATTCTATATTTTCCTTATTTGCTTGTTGTTTGTAACAAAGAACCCTGTGGCTCTAAAATAGCGGTATAAAAATTTGTGCCGAGAATCAGCCAATTGTACACAATCGTCCAACCTATGCACTAACAACCTGCATGACCTTACCCAACGCATCCTGCGGCTCATCGCTATCAAGCCAGCACACATTGTCCCACCCGCGTAACCAGGTTATTTGCCGTTTGGCTAACTGTCGGGTAGCGCAGATCCCACGATAAACCATCTCGTCGTAATCTATTTCACCGGACAAGTAGGACCACATCTGGCGGTAACCGACGCAGCGGATGGAAGGCAAACCTGGATGCAGATCGGCACGAGCGAACAGCGCGCGTGCTTCCGTCTCAAAACCTGCCTGCAACATCTGTTGAAACCGTAGTGCAATACGCTCGTGCAATAATTCGCGCGACGCGGGAGCGATGGCGAACTGGTGCACCCGGTAAGGCAGCGCTTCACCCGATGTTTTTGTCAGTTCGGTTAAAGTGTTACCTGAAACAGAGAAAACTTCCAGTGCCCGCGACAGTCTCTGCGGATCATTTGGATGAATCCGAGTGGCAGCAATAGGATCTATCTCTCGCAGCTCATTATGCAAAGCTTCCCAGCCTTCCCGCTGCGCCCGCGCTTCAATTTCCCGCCGTATTTCCGGATCCGCTGGCGGCAAGGGCGAAAGCCCCTCGAGCAGCGCCTTGAAGTACAACATCGTCCCCCCTACTAACAGAGGGATCCGACCGGCGGCGGTGATCTCCGCCATTTGTTGCAGCGCATCGCGGCGGAAGTCGGCAGCCGAGTATGCGTCAGCCGGGTCGAGGATATCGATCAATCTGTGCGGTGCCTGCGACAATTCTTCGGCGGTAGGCTTGGCGGTACCGATATCCATTCCTCGATAGATCAGCGCGGAATCCACGCTGATCAGCTCAACCGGGAGGGATTTCCGTAATGCCATGGCTAACGCCGTCTTTCCGGAAGCCGTCGGTCCCATAATGAAAATGGCCGGCGGGTACTGCGTTGTTTCACGTTCAGTCATGCTTTAAAGCCTTGATGGCGGACTCAATATCCATCACATAAAGAAACTCTGATGGCGGAACTTTGACCCGCTCGGGACAGAGACGTTCAATATCCGCTAACAGTTGTACCGCTTGAGCCTGAGTCCAGTTCTCGTGCTCGCTGTACAACCGCCGCGCTATCCACGCCGCCACCTCATCAGAATCTGACTGAGGGCAATCAGCGAGATAGCCTAACAGGTCAGAAATCAAGTTTTGTAAATTTTGTTGTCTTAATGGTAAAGGTACCGCGCGCAGCGTGACGCGCTGCTGCTCAACCACGATATCGATACCAAAATGCGCCAACCGTTTTTGATTCTCCGTCACCGCCGCGCGCTCTCGACTTCCCAACGTGAGACGCTGAGGGATCAGCAATGGCTGAGGCCGTAACCCCTCCTCGCCGGGCGTCATCTGCGCCTGACGGACATAACGTTCAGCGACCGGCAGAGACAGCAGGGCTAATCCCTGCTGATATTCCACTAGCGCATAGCAAGGCGGATAAACGCTTAATACACGTCCTAAGCCTTCCGACCGACTGGCTAACGGCGGTTCGCCTGAGTGGTCCGCGCTACGTGGGTGTGGGAAGCGGCAGCCGAAGCCGTCGCCTCATCGCCTGAAGGTATCGACCGCTCAGAGGCAGGCTGTAACAGTTTTTGATACAGATCCCCCTGCTTACGCTGATACCCCGCGCCATGAGGATACGAGGCGGGCGGGCGCTCCTGAACTTTGCCACCGGAGGTCTGAATTCTCGGCGGCTCGGGTTGCGCAGGCCGCGCGAAGTGGTTCTCCCCCGCAGCGGTACGGTTTTCCTGCTGCCAAACCGGCGCTGGCGTCTCGCCCGGAGGGGTCACCGCCAATGCGGGCGCCGCCGCCTGTTGAAGCACCGTCATCACCGCCTGATAGATGAAGTCATGCACCAGGCGCGCCTGATGAAATCTCACCTCGTGCTTGGCCGGATGCACATTGACATCCACATGGTGCGGATCGACTTCCAGATAGAGGACATACGCAGGCTGTTGATCGCTTCGCAACTGATCCTGGTAGGCCTGACGGATGGCGTGGTTAATCAACCGGTCGCGCATCATCCGCTGGTTTACGTAGCAATACTGTAGTTCCGGCAACTGTTGAGAGCCAGTGGGATCGGCCACCCAGCCGCGGATCTTCAGATCGCCATGTTCCCAGGAGACGGCCAGCGCATGCTGAATAAACGCCGTGCCGCAGATGCTACCCAGACGCCGCTCATGCTGCGTTGGATCGGTCACCGCCCGGTATTGCCGCACCAGCTTGCCATTGTGGTGAAGATTGAATGCCACATCGAAGCGAGCCAGCGCGATACGGCGAACCACCTCGTCGATGTGCATAAATTCGGTTTTTTCAGTACGCAGGAATTTGCGGCGCGCGGGCGTGTTGTAGAACAAGTCCAGGACTTCCAGCGTGGTGCCGACCGGATGCGCGGCCGGTTTCACCGTGACCGCCATATCCCGTCCTTCGGCGTACGCCTGCCAGGCTTCGTTTTGGTCGCTCGTGCGGGACGTCAGCGTCAGGCGCGAAACAGAGCTGATACTGGCCAGCGCTTCGCCGCGAAAGCCCAGACTCATGATGGCTTCCAGATCGTCAAGCGTCGCGATTTTACTGGTGGCATGACGCGCCAGCGCCAACGTCAAATCCGTTTTGCCGATCCCGCTGCCGTTATCGCGGATACGGATGAGCCGGCTACCGCCGCGTTCAATGTCGATATCAATGCGCGTCGCTCCGGCGTCCAGGCTGTTTTCCACCAGCTCCTTAACCACGGACGCGGGCCGTTCCACTACCTCGCCAGCGGCGATTTGGTTAGCCAGTTGGGGGGGTAGAACCAGAATCGGCATCTTATCTCCTTGGTTGACTGCAATGTCGGCCTCAGGTGGCGGGGATAACCAGCGTTTGTCCGAGTTGTACCGTCTGCGATGGCAGCTTGTTGGCCTGCTGGATTGCTTTCATGCTGACATCGTAATGGTCCGCAATCGAACTCAGACTATCACCGCGCACTACCTTATGCGTCACCTTCTTCGCCGTCGTGGCTCTCTGTGTCGCCGGGGCAGCTCTCGTCTGTGCGATAGTCGATTCCGCGCCGCCCGGTATCCTCAACCGTTGCCCGACCCACACCACGTCTTTTTTCAGGTGATTCGCGTCGCGTATCGTCGACGGACTGACGCCGTAGCGCGACGCAATCCCCGACAACGTTTCGCCTTTTCCGACGGTATGCCGCGCAGCAGGGCCAGCAGGCGTCGTACTGTTGGAAACCACCGGTTTGGAGACTGGCAAAATGGCAGGCCGTTTGTCATGTTTGGGCGCATTCTGCAAAGGATGCGTTTCGAAATAGCCGCGCAACCCCAGATAGATCGCTTTTGCGACGCGTTCCTGATAATCGCTGCTGCCTAAAAGACGTTCTTCGCCAGGATTGGAGATAAACCCGGTTTCGACCAGTAACGACGGAATATCCGGCGAGCGCAGCACGCCGAGGCTGGCATGTTCGGGGCGGACTTTGTGCAAGCTGCCGACGCGCTGCAATTCACGTAACACCTTCACCGCCACATCATAGCCGACACGCTGTGAGTGCCCGAACTGGAGATCCAGCACCGCCTGACTCAGATAAGGATCGGCGTTGTTATTCGCCAGCAGGTCGCCCGCGCCGCCCAGCAGCTCAGACTGCTTCTCATGCTGTTCAAGCCAGGTCGCCATTTCGCTGTTGGCCCGGCGGTTAGACAGCACCCACACCGATGCGCCCGTCGCGCCGCGGTTAGGGGCGGCGTCCGCGTGGAGTGATACCAGCAGGTTGGCCCCCTGCTTACGCGCCACGTCGGAACGGCCCATCACGGAAATAAAGTAGTCGCCGTCCCGCGTCAGCACCGGTTTGAATACCGGGTCTTTGTTCAGCAGCTCGCGCAGCTTGCGCGCAATGCCGATAGTCACGTTTTTTTCCTGCAGGCCGCCGGGGCCGATAGCTCCGGGATCCTGACCGCCATGCCCAGCGTCAATCGCGACCACAATTTCATCGCCAGTCGACGTCGGACGGCGCGCAGACGCACGCGTCGGGGTCGCTGAAGCGCTACTGGTCACCACCGTCGGCTTATTATTGAACGGACTTTGCGGCGGCTCGGCAGGCTTAACGGGTTTCGAGGCCGCTCGGGCTTCCGTTGGCGAGGTTCGGTCGGCTGCGCGCGGCGACTGCTCGGCGCTCACCGTGAAAACAACGGTGTAGTTATCGCCGTGCTTCGTCGTCGTCGCACGCGTTTTGGCAGGCTTCGTCAGTTCGAAGACCAAACGCAGGCTTTGCGCGTCCTTCGCTTCGCTGGTACGAATGCGATCGATCAGGTTGCTACCGCTAAAGGCGAGCGGCAACCCTTTGATCACGCCGGTTTGCCGGATGTCGATCACAACCCGGTCGGGATTGCTGAGCGGGAAAAACGCATAGATCGGCTGCCCGCTGAAACTGAGGGTGACCTTTGCCAGCCCGGAAGCGTTATCGACCTGAATATCTGAAAGATTCGCAGCCCAAAGCGGCCATGACAGGAAGAGAACAACGCCAAATAAAGCCTTCATCAACCGCACGATCATCACGTCTACTCCGACTGACCTATCCAACGCGCCGCAATGTGTTCGCCTGTGTCCGACAACACCTGAATCTCCGCCTGACGGCCCGCATCCTGATAGCTCAGGCGCAATTCCAAATCAGCAGGAGGCAATATTCCCGCGCCCTGCTGAGGCCATTCGATCAGGCAGATGGCATCCTCTGACAAATAGTCGCGAATGCCCATGAACTCGAGCTCTTCGGGGTCCGCCAGTCGGTACAGATCGAAATGGTAAACCGGACGCGGCGATAGCATGTAAGGCTCCACCAGCGTGTAAGTGGGACTTTTGACATTGCCTGTGTGTCCGAGCGCCTGTAAGAACCCTCGGCTCAGCGTGGTCTTGCCCGCGCCCAAATCGCCATAAAGATAGATAATCACGGTGCGGTCGCAGGCTTGAGCCAGTGTCGCACCAAGTGCAATAGTTGCCGCTTCGTCAGGCAGAGGTAGAGAAAATGTCTTCATTCTGTCTTTTCTAAGGATATCCACTCAGGGTTTACATACTGCGCCAGTACAGGCATCAAATCCGTCGCCAGCATGCCGCGGGGGCCACGCTGTTTCGCCAGCCAGTCGGCGGCGGCGCCATGAACCACACATCCGGCTCTGGCCGCGTCATACAACGAAAGTTTCTGCGCCGCCAGCGCACCGATAATGCCGGAAAGCACATCGCCCATCCCCCCCGTGGCCATGCCCGGGTTACCGACGTCGGCGATAGCAGCGCGCCTTGCTCATTGGCGATCACCGTTCCCGCACCTTTCAGTACCACGACGCCGCCGTAGCGTTTCACGAGCTTTTCCGCTGAAAGTAAGCGGTCACTTTCAATATCGGCAACGCGACAGTTCAGCAGCCGTGCCGCCTCGCCGGGATGGGGCGTCAGGATGCGATTCTGACGTTTATGCGGGCTGATTGCCAGCAGGTTGAGCGCATCCGCATCCCATAACATGGATTTGTTACAATTTTCTGCGATCCGAAGGGCATTTCTCCCCCATTCTCCCTGGCCCAGACCAGGGCCGATCACCACCACATCAGCCCACTCCAGTCCTTGTCGCAACGTCGCCGTATTGAGCTCCTGAACCATCAGTTCAGGACGAGACACCAACAGCGCAGCGAGGTATTCACGGTGAGTGAGTACTCGCACTAAACCAGCACCCGCGCGCAGAGCCGACTCACCAGCCATGAAAATCGCACCGCCTGTGCCCGCGTCGCCGCCGACAATCAGCAGACGGCCGTTATCTCCTTTGTGCGCTCCCGGCCGACGCGGCTTAAGCCACTGAGAAAGATGGCGCGGCGTGAGACGCTGGATAGCGCGTCCTGAGACTTCACCCACGCTGACAGCGCCAGATCGTCGATGCGCAGCCGCCCAACATGGTCGCGGGCCTGACCGGTTAGCAGACCGGGCTTCAGGGTAATGAACGTGATCGTATGTGCGGCGTCGATCACCGCGCCTGCGGCATGGCCGGTTTCGGCATTGAGTCCTGAGGGAATATCCAACGCTACCGTGGGTGCCGCGTGCGCATTGGCCGATTCGATCAATCGGTCGTAAGGGGCTCTCGGCGCGGCGGAAAGACCGGTGCCCAGCAGACCGTCGATAATGAGATCGACATCATCAGGCCAGACGGATTCCGGCGTCAGCGCAGTGCCGCCATCGGCGATCCACTGCGCTCTGGCCTGTTCGGCTTCGGACGGCAGCGGACGCTCTCCGGGACAGGCTATCACCGAAATGCTTAGGCCAGCGGCTTTCGCCAGGGTTGCAACTACATACCCATCGCCGCCGTTGTTGCCGTGTCCGGCAAGAACCAGCCAGTGCTGGGCCGACGGGTACTGCAAGCGCGCCAACGCAAATGCGGCGGAGCCTGCTCTTTGCATCAGCGTATAGAGCGACACGCCAACCGACTGCGCCGCCCCCGCCTCCTCCCGCCTCAGCCAGTCGGCCCGAAAGACCGTATCAGGTAATGCTTCGGATACAGAATTGATGCTGCAATCGATCATGACATGCCCCTTCTCATTTCTGTAGATGCGCCCTCACACCGGCACCGGGCGTGAACGCGATAACGCGGCCCCTCAGCAATCACTCTTCACTTCAGGCGTCACCCACGCTGACTGAAAATGCCTCATTCTTCCGAAAAGGCAGCGCAAACCGCTATCAGTTTACTCCGCCACACGGCGTTGGCGAATGACAGGGCCAGATAAGCGAGAGAAACGCGCGGTGAAGGGTCAATCAGGAGGGGATGACGATGAGGGTGAAAATACACCGATTTTGCACCGGTCTCGCCTGTGGATAAATTTAAAAACTCTTTGCCAATCAAGCGTGACAAAAAGTACAAGTGATCAAAGTGGCGTTTTTTATCTAAAATTTATCTTTTGAATTCATGGAGATAAAAAACACCGTTCCCTGGACCCTCGGTGTGTCATCAAACACCGTCGTCAAGAAATCTGTGGATAAGTCTGTTTAAAAACTTATGAGATTTACTTTTGCGGAAAGCAGGAATGCTCTTGGAGAGATAAAACCGATAGCGCTATTAGCAATAGGGAATCAATTTATGCCCCGGGTTTTGTAACACACTGATTTATAAGGATTTTAAAATACAGCATGCTTAGGGGACGGCATTATGGCTCAGTGAATCCGAATTGGCAAGCGTTTTGACTCTTCACTCCTCGACGCGCAGTAAGACCGCGATATTCCGTCTATCGCCGTTCCCTGTCGGCAGGCGACTCTGTCCATGCCCGTCAAAAACGACTCAATTAGGTTAGTTCAATAATCAGACAATAAATAAAAAAGATGGAAATTTTTTTCGGTTTGACGGGCAGAATGGGATACCCAAAAGCAGCCGACCCGCAGAGGCTCTCTCCTGCGGCCGTTCGTGCCATCGCCTTCATATAGAGGGGCCTATGCCTGAATTCTCGAATCTCATCACTTTTGCTTTGATCTCGCTGGGGCTGGTACTAACGCCCGGCCCAAACATGATTTATCTGGTTTCCCGCTCGTTGTGTCAGGGACCCAAAGCAGGGCTGATTTCGCTGGGCGGCGTTGCGCTGGGATTTGTGTTTTACATGCTATGTGCGGCGGCGGGGATTACCGCGCTGGTCATGGCGATCCCTTATGCCTACGACGTTTTACGCTTTGGCGGGGCGCTTTATCTGCTGTATCTCGCCTGGCAGGCCGTCAGACCCGGTGGGCGTTCGCCGTTTGAAGTACGGGAACTGCGTCCGGACACGCCGTCCAGACTGTTTTTCATGGGCTTCGTCACCAACTTGCTCAACCCCAAAATCGCGGTGATGTATCTCTCGCTACTCCCTCAATTCATCACCCCGGAGCAGGGCCATGTACTGACGCAGTCTTTGATGCTCGGCATGGTGCAAATCGCCATTAGCGTCAGCATTAACGCACTGATTGCCGTCATGGCCGGCTCTATCGCCGTCTTCCTGACGAGACGTCCTTTGTGGAGCGTGATCCAACGTTGGCTGATGGGAACCGTTTTGGCCGGGCTGGCCATACGGATGGTAATGGAAGGGCGCCGCTAGCGAAGAATACCATCAGTAAGGCATGCATCTCGATGATGGCAAGCGTCACTGTGCCTATGGCAAAAGGCCCTCAACGTTTGCAAGTGCTTACTTTTTTTATTAGGAAAGGGAAAAAACACGTCAGAAGCCGCCCTCCTTTCTTCTCCAGAACGGACGCCTGATTGACGTCCGTCGTCATGCAAAATGACGTTTATCTGCTGAAGTAGTTAGCCCCAAGCGTCTCTTTATCTGTGTCGTCATTGACGTGGAACGAGGAGAGGCTCCAGCGTTTACCCGTGCTGACCTCGCCGAGATACAGCTGGTATTGACCTTCAGAGGTAGACGAAAAGAAGACATAGTCTGTGCCATTCACAGGGAAGGCATCAGAGTTATTACTGTCGCAATCGTTAATCGACAGTTGTTCAGCCTTGTCGCTGGGATTCACCTTGGTGTACAGCTGGTCGGTTCCGCTCGAATCCTTCCAGCGAGAGTAAAAAACTCGTCCATCCTGACGAACCGTCGGGTAGTAGGCTTCCAGACCATTCGGCTTGTCGAAGACCACCTTTTTGCCGGTAGCGAGCGTCAGTCTGTATACGCCTGTGACGCCCGACTCCTCTCCTGCCGCGTAATACACCTGCTTGCCATCCGCAGACGGATACGGCATCGAGCTTTCGATGGTTGATGAGGAGTTGGTCAGATTGGTCTGCGAGCCGAACACTGGCGCCCCGTTGTCGAAACTCAACGTCGCCTTCATCACATCGCCGTCCTGCTTGAAAAACAGCGCGCTGCCATCGGCGCTAAACTTGGGATCCTCGTTGCGGGTATCTCCCGTGCTGTTGGTCAGGTTAACCGGCAGGTCGGCCGAGTCCACTCGCCACATAAAGATATTCCAGGCATCGTCCTTGATACCCATAAAGGCCAGCCATTGACCGTCGGGACTGAATACCGCGTTCATAGGGTCCTGAATCCCCCACGATGATGAAGACACCTGCGTCACTTTTTTAGCCGCAAAATCATAAATAAAGATCTGGCTGGTGCCATCTTCGTAGCTGACGTAGGTGTGGTAGGCGAGCTTGCCTTTCAGCGTGGAGGGAAACGTTGAGTCACTTTCCGTGGTGTGGTCGGAAATACATTTGGCTTGAGAGTCCGCGGTGAAACCCGCCAAAAGCGCGCCGCACATCAGCGCGGTTGCCCATAATTTGGGTTGCATAGTTAAAGCATCCTTACCTTATATGAATGTGTCCTGGCCGCGACCTCTCGGCGATAACCCCATCATCATTGACATAAAAAGGCTTATCACTTTGAGTGTTAACGACCAGTCATACCTATGATTACGCCCGTAATCCCGATGTTTTTAGGGTTTCCGTCGTGACATAGTCAAATATATCTTAAGTATCATCATGTGGCGGGTAAACCGGATTGACGGATTAATCAACACTTTAGGAAAGATGAACGGGATCGGGTAAGCCTCTCGCACGCGGTATGCTTACCGTATTCACCCGCATGCTGACTGACGCTCAATATCTTGATTCATCTTGGACTAAAGAAAGGTACTAGAAATACCTAAGCCTGCCTCTCAGGCAAAAAAACTCAATGCTTTCAATATAGGAATAAAAAACCAGGTTTATTGAGAAGAGATGATGACGTTAATATTTAATACATAACCTTGCTGTTTGACTCCGTCATAAAACAGAGATTTATTGGATTTGTTTTTATCAACACTAGCAATCCAGCAAATGCTGGTCGATGATAATCGATATTGCAATGACTAAAATGCATCATTATTTACCGTGTAGGGAACTTTTTAAGAACTTTTAAATAACCTTCTACGTATAAAATAAAAATATAGCTCAATCGATAAGCTTTACGCCTATTTTATATTCATCTCATTATGTCATTAATCCCCTCCACCAGTCGCCAGCCGACTCCGTTAATTAATTTATAAAAAATACAGACCAAATGAATACCAGTACGTGAGTCATGAAATATTCATAATCAGATGTTTATATTTAAAATATATCGGTTAACATTGGCGCCCACCGGACGGAACCGGGTGCTTAAATAGCACACCCAGCAATATCATCATCAATAATATTGATAGCCACAGGAGCGCCGTTTATAAGATTGAATCAACCGCAGAATTACGCCTAAAAATCATTATTGATCATACGGACAAGCCGTTAATTAACGACCTTCACAGACGTTTTTATCTTTCCTGATTCATTCGAATTACAGGAAGGCGGTTCTTTGCACTTATGGCCGTATATGGATATGCCCTTCGCGAGAGGGCTGTGCCGTAAAGCAGGCTGTTTATCCAAGTCAGATTTATGTTTTATAAATTATCCATGAGGGGAACCAATGCTGACACAGCCAAACACTCGAAACATTCTTGTTTGCCTCATCAGCCAGGATGAAAAACTTATTCTGGATGTAAACCTGGTCCTAGATAATATCAACTCATTATTGAATGAGCATAACGGCACGTCACCTTGTCAATCGCCCCCTGCTGGCGATGATATGTTTTATCACCAGATGCTCGAACAGGCTCGTCACTATTTTTCACAGCATCAGGCTAAGAATATCAGTCTGACACTCACCTGTTTCAACACCGTCGCCACGGCCCTTGAATCGCAGGCCGCGAACCCGCAACCGCAGAGCCCGATCGAATGTGTTTTGTTAGACGCCAGAGACAAAGAGCCTGAAGAGGAAGATCCCTTTCTGCCGTTCATCAACAGCCAGCCCGACGCGCTTTTTTCTCCCTATTCAACGATGCTGTTATGCCGCGAAGATGCGCTGGGGAAGTGGATGAACCGATCGGGAAGCCGCAAGCAGGTGCGCGTCCTGCATTCCCATCCCTGGCATCGTCGCGCCGATATTTTGCGATTGATTCTGGACCATCTGGAACACGCCTATTTCAGCCGGATTCTTATGCGCACCTACCAAAATGGGAACGAGCCCGGGACGCTGGCGAAAACGATACATCGCCACATGACCGCGCGTTGGGGCGATCGGTGGGATTTCCACTATTTCACGGGATCGATGGTCGGCCGGTTCATCAACTCAATGAAGGCGTTGATGGACGGTTCAGACCCACGTTGTCTCACCGGCAACAATGAACATTCTCTTGCCGTTAGCGCGCTGGCAGGCTGGCAGCTGTATGGCCGCGCTTATGTGATAGCGATGACCTCCGGCATGATAGACGAAATGCGCGGCACTCTGGCAAACCTCAAACACGCGGGCGCGCCGGGCATGATTGTTTGCGCGGAATCCCTGCCCACCGTCTGGTATCCGTTTCAGGGAACGCTGGACGCCGCTAATGACGGCCATGCGGTGATCGCCGCCCGGGGCCTATGGCACTGTTTCATCAGCACCCCTGAGAATTTAGTCACCGGCATTCAGGGCGCCTTCCAGTCTCTTGATCGTCAACCGGCGCCCACCTTTGTCCTGGCGACGCAAACCCTGCTGGAGTCGCAGTTGGATGAACCCGAGATCCCGCCGCCACCTGCGCGTATCGGGACAACGCTTTCCGCCGATCAGCGCGAGCGCCTGAATCAGGCGATCGCGGCGATCAATCACGATCGCGCCCGGATACTGTGGCACTGCGACCTGATCACCGAAGAAGAACGAACACGCGTACTGCGTTTAACAGCGAAAGCCGGCATCGGGTTGGTCGACAGCATTATTCATCCCGGTAGCGTACCGGCTTACCGGAAAGGCGAACCCGTACAGAACTACCTGGGAACGCTATCCATGTACGGCTTTAACCGTGCAACCTACGAGTTTCTGGAAACGCCGCCTCAGCAGGGAGAAGGCAAGCCCTGGCTCTTTTTCCTTAACAGCAGGATTGAGCAATCGGCCACGCCCTATTCCGCCATCAAGCTCAAACGCAATTTCAACGTTGTGCAGGTGACCCGTGATGCGTCGCATCTGTCTCCGTTCACCCATCTGGCCCTCGATATGGGGTTGACGGATTTTCTGGACTATTTAGAACCCCGTCTGGAGGTCGATCCCGAGGTGCTGACCACTCGTCTCGCCTTGCTGGAGCGTTTGCGGAGCCTACCGGCCGCCCTGCCCAGCGAGAGCATCGAAACGATGCCGATGACGCCAAATTACTTCTTTACTCAGCTGAGTCTGCTGCTGACCGACCTGATCCAACAGCAAGGGTATCGCTATACCGGCGTATACGATGTGGGCCGTTGCAGCCTGTCGGCGATCCGCAATGTAGTGCGCACCGACCACGGTTTCTCCGGTTGGTATGGTCGCGCCCTGATGGGGGATGGCCTGATGTCCCTGCCCTATATCGCGCTGAACAACGAACACAACCTGTTGGCCTTTATCGGCGATGGCGCGCGCGCGCTGGTCCCGGACATCGAACAGCGGTTGATCATGTCGTCGGCGAAAGGGCTGCTCAAGCGCGGCGGCAACGTCACCATTTTCTATCTGACCAATGGCGGGCTTTCCATGATCCAAAGCTATCTGGACAAGCGCTATATGCCGAGCCGGTATCAGCAGGTCGATATTCCTATGGCCGAGACAAAAGACATCCCCGATGACAGCACGATTCATGGCGTCAACGTTCACCGCCGAACACTGCGCCAATTTTGCCCCACCACGTTGCGTGAAGCGTTAACCGCGCCGGGTCGCATCAACGTCTTTGATGTCTGGCTTGGACACAACTCCGAAGGGGATGGCCTGAGCCTGACCTCAGAAGACTTTTGGAGCCGTCGACCTATCGCCAATGGAGAAATACAATGAAATTCGGTTTTATCGCTCACCCTACGTCTAAAGAACTGCTGCATCAGGTCAAAATGCTCGATATGACGGGCCGTATGCTGGAAGAGCAGGCTAACGGCTACGACCCGGCGCTTTGGCGTCAGCGCAATCTGGTTCCTTTCGTCGAATTCACCCGCATCGTCAGCGCCTGCGGTGCGCAGTGCGAAGGTATCTTGCAGTTCATGCCGTTAACAGCCGAACAGATGCTGAGTCAGCGAGGCGCATCGCCGAGCGGGTGGTGGAAGGCGTCAACGCGCTTAAAAACGAAGGGGCTGAACTGGTCGGTCTAGGGGGCTTTACCTCCATCGTCGGCAACCGCGGCCAACAGACGTTGGAACGCACGCAGGTTCCGGTGACAACCGGTAACTCACTCACGGCCTACGCGACCTATATGAATCTGCTAGAGGTGCTGTCCGCCCTCAATATTTCTCCTGAGCAGGCGGAAGTCGCCATTTTGGGCTATCCCGGTTCGATCGGTTTGGCCGTCGCCCGACTGCTGGCGCCAAAGGGATGCCGATTACATCTGGTACATCGGGACGAAAGGCAGCAGCCGGCCGTTCTGCTAGATTACTTACCGGCGTCGTTTCACCGGCAAGTCACGCTGTACCCCAGCGTGGAAGCCTGTTACGACAAAATCAAACTGTTCGTAGCCGCGACCTCCAGCGGAAATGTGATTGATCCGCAGCGACTGATGCCGGGCAGCGTGATTATCGATGCTGCGCTGCCTAAAGATACGCAGCCCGGCTGGGAGAAACGGGACGATATTTTGGTGATTGACGGCGGTCTGGTCTCCGCGAGCGACGCCGTCAGTTTTGGCGCGATGGCGTTAGGGCTCGACCCGAAACGCAACCTCAACGGCTGCCTCGCCGAAACCATCCTTCTTTCTCTGGAAAAACGCGCGGAGCCCTTTTCGCTCGGCCGTGAATTGCCCGTCGAACGGGTTCTGGAGATCGGCCGTATTGCGGAGCGGCATGGCTTCTTTCCCCGTCCGCTGACCAGCCTGGGCGAAACGGTCAGTGAAGCGACCTTCCATACATTACGGCGATTCCACGGAGGTCAGCCGCTTGCCGCCGTCGGCAGCGGAGAAGAGGACGCTCAACACCTTCGCGCAGAAGTCCTGCGTTGCTTCGGTGAACACATCAATCCGGTGTTGCGAGAGTTCTATGAGTTTAATCACGTCGAACGGGTGTTCAATCACGGCGAAGGATGCTGGCTCACCGACTTGGACGGCCGCCGCTATCTGGACTTTCTGGCGGGATACGGTTGCCTGAATACCGGACACAACCATCCAGGCGTGACCGCCAAACTCCAGGAGTACCTTACGCAGCAACACCCCACCTTCGTGCAATATTTGTCCGCGCCGTTGCATGCCAGCCTCCTGGCTAAAAGGCTGTCTCAAATCACGCCGGGAGAACTGGAGCGCGTGTTCCTCAGCAACTCGGGAACCGAAGCCGTCGAGGCGGCGTTAAAGCTGGCGATGGCCGCCAGCGATAAGCCCACGCTGCTGTATTGCGCCAACGGTTATCACGGCAAGACGCTGGGGGCGCTGTCGGTTACCGGCCGTGAGAAACATCGTACGGTATTCAAACCGCTGTTGTCCCGCTGCGAGGAAATTCCGTTCGGCGATATCGACGCGCTGCAAGCCCGATTGCAAAAAGGCGATGTGATGGGCTTCATCATGGAGCCGATTCAGGGCGAAGGCGGCGTCATTATGCCGCCGGAAGGCTATCTTTCCGCCGTAAGGGCGCTGTGTTCAGAGCATGAATGCTTGTGGATTCTCGATGAAATTCAGACCGGCCTTGGCCGAACCGGCAAGATGTTCGCCTGTCAGTGGGAGGAGGTATCGCCGGATATCATGGTGCTGTCCAAATCGCTTTCCGGAGGATCGTGCCTATCGGCGCGACGTTATCATCGAAAGCGGTCTGGCAGCGAGCCTACGGCAATATCGATCGCTTTGCGCTGCACACTTCGACATTCGGCGGCGGCAATTTCGCGGCGGCGGCGGCACTGGCTTCGCTGGATGTCATTGAACAAGAGGACCTCCCCGGCAATGCCCGTCAGGTCGGCGCTTATTTGCGGCAGGGGCTGGATGATCTGGCTCGCAAGCACTACTTCATCAAAGAAGTCCGCGGACGAGGCATGATGCTGGCCGTTGAATTCCAGAATGATGTTTCAGGCGGGATTGAGGCGTTCGTTCGGGAAATGACCAGCCGACTCCCGGCCAAAGCCGCAGCCACCTACCGGATGATGCCCATGAAAGCCCGCGAACATCTGGAAGCGGCGATGGAGGAGATGGAATCCACGATGGCGGATATGTTCGTGCTGCGCATCATGACCAAACTCTCACAGGAACATCATATCCTGACCTTCGTGACGGCCAACAACAACCGGGTCATGCGCATTCAGCCTCCGCTGATTTTGTCGCTGGATCAGGCCGAACGGTTCATCAACGCGCTGGGTCAGGTCTGTGAAGACCTCTCGACTTTTGAAGCCTAACGCACTCATTCGATAGGGTTCTGTCCCAACTAGGCTAGCCTCTCCGCACTGGCGCATCCCGCGCTGGTGCGGCGTTTGTACGTTACGGGCAGCGGTGTAAGCGTATATCTGGAGGTGTTTGCGGAAAAAACAGGATGGGCGTTATCAATCGAGGAGGCTTAGCCAATCATTCGGATCGTTTATAACACTGGAGTCTTACGCATGTTGAAACACGACGGTGGAATTGTTGAGAATATTTGGTGTGGTTTTTTGAATATCAACAGAGCAGTGCTGCTTGTTGTATGAGACATCTACAGAGCTGGATAGCTGCCTATAGATTAAAGAAATTGGAGCGGGAAACGAGACTCGAACTCGCGACCCCGACCTTGGCAAGGTCGTGCTCTACCAACTGAGCTATTCCCGCGTCGCAACTGACTTTCACTGGGGGTAAAATGTGAAGTCATTCGATAAATAAAACTCTCAATCCGTTGATTAATCAGCGTTTTATCTATGTCTTCCGAAGAAGTGGGCGCATTATGTCGCTCTTTGCGGATGATGGCAAGCCCTTTTTTAACAGAACAGACGAGAATCGGTTTATCTGCTCATTAGAGCATCAAGTTGCCCCTTTTGGCGGCTATTCCCAGCGGAGACGAGGGATCACCCCACGCGTGACGAAAGACGATCGTGACGGCATCCTCTTGCCTTTGGGCTTTCCTTCCCATACCTCAACGCCCACTCAGCATCTCATGATCGGGAGCCCCCACCGAGCCGGGTTTTGCATAATGAAGGACATTAGAATCAGAGAATCGATTGCTCTCTGCCTATCGCCGCTTTTTTACTCAATTGCGCTAGCCAGACTTTGGGCATCTCAGTAGACTGACTTTCCACCGCGCTATCGAATGCCAAGCGACCGTGGCGCATCACACTGAGGCTTTGTTTACGTTTTAGTTTACGCTTCCGCCTACCGCTTTTCTTACCGTCACGCGACACGCTGCGGAACAAAGCCTATAGCCGACAGTCATCAATGGGATGGATGAGGAATATCTGACATGACTCACGCGTCTGCTGCCGGGACGACCCCGGTAAAAGAAGATGAACCTGCGCTTTATCGAAAAATCATTTGGAAACTCATCCCTTTTCTTTGTTTCTGCTATTTGACCGCCTATCTGGACCGTATTAACGTCGGCTTCGCCAAGCTGCAAATGGTGGAAGATTTACACTTCAGCGAAACTGCCTTCGGGCTCGGTGCCGGACTGTTTTTCGTCGGCTATATCCTGTTTGAGGTTCCCAGCAACCTGATGCTGGAGAAGATCGGCGCCAGGATCTGGATCGCCCGCATCATGATCTCGTGGGGCCTGTTATCGACCTGCACACTGCTGGTGACTACGCCGGAGCAGTTCTACATCCTGCGTTTTCTCCTCGGTGCCGCCGAGGCCGGCTTCCTGCCGGGCGTGCTTTATTATCTGACCCAGTGGTTTCCTTCCCAGCGCCGCGGCCGGGTCATTGCCTTGTTTATGATCGGGCTGCCCCTGTCGAGCATCGTCGGCGGACCGCTGTCCGGCTGGATCATGATCCATTTCGATCAGCTCCACGGTCTGCGTGGGTGGCAATGGCTGTTCTTGCTGGAAGGGCTGCCCACTATTCTGCTGGGCATCCTGACGCTGCGGGTGCTACCCAGCAGCTATCGGCAGGCCAACTGGCTCAATGAGCAAGAGAAAACGCAGATTGCGCTCGCGCTTAAACAAGACGAGGCCGAGAGTGGCCATTCTCATCACCGTTTCCGGGAAGGCTTTTTCAATCTGAAGGTATGGATGCTGGGCGGCATCGATTTTTCGATTTTGCTAAGCGCCTACGCCCTGGGATTCTGGATGCCGACGCTCATCAGGCAAGCGGGCGTCGCCGATCCCTTCCATATCGGACTGTTGACCGCGCTCCCCAGTCTGGCTGCGCTGTTGGGAATGCTGGTGATTGGCGCGAGTTCAGATCGCCGACGTGAACGCCGCTGGCACATCATCGTCCCTTTTGTCATCGGCGCCATCGCCATGGCGTCCAGTACGTTCTTCGCCGACAACGTCATTGCCACGGTCCTACTTTTTGCCATCGCACAGGCCACCATTATCGGTGCGGTGCCGGTCTTTTTCAGCCTGCCCGCCACCTTCCTCACTGGCACCGCCGCGGCTACGGGGTTCGCCCTCGCCTGCTCTCTGGCGAACATTGCCGGTTTGGTGAGTAACTCGCTGATGGGATTTGCTCTGGATCTGACCGGAAGCAGCGCGGGTGCGCTGTGGTTTTTCGCCGCTTGCCTGCTGGCAAGTTCTCTGCTGGTGATTGCCCTGCCCGCCAAAATAGTTAACCGATAAGATTGTGACAAAAAGGCCGCATCAAGCGGCCTTTCTCTTTGACGATCTCACGACGAATCGGACTCTTTGTATTACGAACGCACGACACAATTTGCCGGGCGGGCCGATATGGATTGGATGCTCAGTCCTGACGACAGAGGAGCATACCGGCCCTCACCTTGGCGTGCGACGGCCGCTGACCGCCGCCGTGACCGACCTTTTTCGTCAGGCCAACTTGTAAGAGTTGGCGCCAGTGCCGGCCAGATTGCCGCCGTCGACAATCAGATACTCCTGACGGATCGGCTTCCCTTCGAGGAAGTTTTGCAGAATTTCCAGCGTCCCTGCCGCATAGCGCGCCTGCGCGGACAGCGAGGTTCCGGAAATATGCGGCGTCATTCCTTGATGCGGCATGCGGCGCCATGGGTGGTCGACCGGCGCAGGTTGCGGGAACCAGACGTCGCCGCCGTAGCCTGCCAGCTGGCCCGACTCCAACGCGCGCGCAATCGCATCGCGATCGCAGAGCGCACCACGAGCGGTGTTGATCAAATAGGCCCCGCGTTTGAACTGAGACAGGAAGGCTTCGTTGACGAATCCCTGCGTCGAGGGATACAGCGGGGTTTGCAGGTTAACCACATCACAGACTTTAACCAGCGATTCCGGGGTTTCGTGGTAGGTTAAGCCAAGCTCATGTTCGACCTCTTGCGACAGACGATGAGGATCGTAGTAGTGCAGCTTCATATCGAAAGGTTTCAGACGGCGCAGCGCCGCCAGACCGATACGCCCGGCGCCCAGCGTCCCGAACTGCATTCCCTCGACATCATAGCTGCGCGCCACGCAGTCCGCGATATTCCAACCGCCGTTGTTGGCGATTTGGTGCGAAGGCAGGTAGTTGCGAACCAGGGCCAGCACCGTCATCACCACGTGCTCCGCCACGCTGATGGAGTTGGAGAAGGTCACTTCTGCCACGGTGATGCCGCGTTCGGCGGCGGCTTTGAGATCGACATGGTCGGAGCCGATACCCGCCGTCAACGCCAGTTTCAGTTTTTTCGCTTTGGCAATACGTTCAGCCGTCAGGTAAGCGGGCCAGAACGGTTGGGAAATGACGACATCGGCATCCGGTAAATGACGATCAAACACGGAGTCAGCGCCTTCCTTATCGCTGGTCACAATCAGCTCATGCCCCTGACTTTCCAGATAGCGACGCAACCCGAGTTCACCCGAGACGCTGCCTACCAGCTCTCCGGGGGTAAAACCTAGTTCACCTGACGGCGTGGGCGCAGTCTGGCCATTCGGGTAGGTCAGAATTTCTGGGATATCGTCGCGGGCATAGACGGGGGGAAAACCGGTTACAGGATCGGGATACAATACGCACAAAATCTTGGACATAGTTATCTCCATAAACCTAAGCAAGTTAATTATATAGCCTTGATTTTAGGCTATAATTTTTGTGACTCGGCCCAGTCTGGGCGCTTAATAATCACGCGTCCAATTGTTTGAAAATATCTCTAAATAGCTCAGCTCTATTTACTGGCTCGATAGATGGATTGGTCGATTTTGCTCTGTAGATCGAACTGCGTGGTCATCCCCCACACCGCATCTAGCAGCGCAGGCGGGTTGTCCTTACGTAGTCGTAGCAGGCTCATTTCCGGTAACGGAGGTGATTCGATGGGATGCGCGACAATACCGTTGGCGATCAGATATTCAGGGATCGCGCTGATGGGAGCAATGCTGCAGGCTTGTCCACTACTCACCATTTCATATAACACGCTCAGCGCGTTGGTTTCGATAATCACTTGAGGCGTCACCCCTGCCTCGCGAAAAGCCTCTTCGATGACCCGCCGGTTTTGCATCTCGTGATTAAACAAACATAGCGGCAACTCACCCACATCGCGCCAACTGAAAGCCTCTCCAGCCGGTGGAACGACTTCGTTGTTGGACAGTAGAAAAAACCGCTCTGCGTAAAGAGACAAAGACTCGTAAATCTCTCCGGCGCTGACATCGGAATACGCGATACCCAAATGCAGATCCTGATTTTTCAACCGATTCAGAATATCGCGCGTACTCAGGGAAAAGACTTTCAAATTCAGCCGGGGAATGACGCGGCGATACTCCTTAATCAGCGTAGAAACCGCCCTCATCGCGGAGGGTACGGCGCCGATAACCAAATTCCCCCCGGCCACGGCTTGCGCCAGAGCGGCCTCCTGCTTCAAACCGTCCAGGGAGGACAGCGTTTTTCTCGCCCAGTCCAGCACGCGCTCCCCTTCCGGCGTAAAACCCTGAAAACGCCGTTCGCGCCGAATAATGGTAATGCCCAACTCGCGTTCCATTTGCTGAAGGGCAACGGACAGAGAGGGTTGCGAGACCCAGCAGCTCTCCGCGGCCTGTGCAAAGTGCCGATGTTCAGCCAATGCCACCAGATAATGAAGTTGTCGCAGAAACAAGGTTAACTCCTTTTAGACTAGTGCCTTTCCATAGAAAAAAAGCTTGAGATCAATGAAAACTCTGTGCGCCGACATGCTCCTTTAGCGATTTCATCCAATATCATCGCTAACACTTCACCGCGTCCATCTTTCCTGTATTGATAAGCAAACAAAAAACTCAGCACTGCGCGCCTGTCGGCAACGCGCTTGCCGCCTTGGTTCATCCACCGTGGATCTCTCGTCATCTACGCCGCGGTTTTCTTCCTTTCTCGCGACAAACATAGTCCAGGTTGAAGAAATAGCAGGACAGACCAGCCAAATTGTACAATAGATAGACAACAAGGGGGCAATTCAGCGCAGTGATTGAGCAAATAGTGTCTCGAATGTGGAGAAGGTTTTCGCTTCATCGATAAGTATCAGCGGTGACCGCAGAGGGATAAGGTACGAAAAAGGAATGAGAAGAAAAGGCAGGAGAGCAGATAGGAAGAATGAATCGTTTAGATGAGATAGTTAGCCCTATCTAAAAGGGAAAATGCGTTGTACCAAGAGGTGGTGATGAAAATAAAAATTGTGAGGCCGGTAGAAGACAGATGCAGTTTGCGGAACGATGCGGAGTCGTCTTCTCCGGCCACGGGAAGATAGAGGTTAAATGCACAACGTGATGTAATAGGTCATTCACTGATATTTGTGTAGCAAATACCTTTTTATTGATGCGGCGTTTTTATATTTGAAATTAAACGTATCACCATTAAACTCGCCATCATCTCCCATCAACATTGAATCTTTGCTAATCTCTTCATTGGGAACTAACCTTCCATTGTTAAATGTATACCCATATACCTTATATTGCGTTCCATTAATACTCTCCGCGCGATGAATTTGATGCCACGAAACTAACACAATAACATTTTTTATTCCTTTTAATGTTACAAAAAAGACAGTTTCAATATTAGGTGTATCACCTTCGGTTTCATATCGATCAATTTTGTTGCTTACCCCATTATTATCAAGATATAGACCGAGTGGGTAATCTACACTATATTCTTTTTTGATATAAATATTATAATCTTGGGATATTTGGAATGGTCCCTGAACAAAACCCTGTTCCCCAAACGTATACCCTGGCAACAATAGAATGAATAATAATACGACAACACGCTTTAACATTAGGTCAATCCTCATCTAATTTAAGAAGTCGGGCAACGCTGTTATACCTTTTTCGCCGATTATCATAACCATTTGCCCCCCATTCACAAATTGAGTAACCCCTTAACACAGAATTTCTTTCCCTGCGGAACGCCGTCTTTCATCTTCTGACTTAACCTGCCGCAGACGTCATACTCATAGCGCACATCGCCGCGCTCGACGATACGATCGGCACCATCTTAGCGACCCTGACCTGCCGATACGCCTCAGATACCGACAGCGGTACGCCCGAGGCGGCGATAATTTCCGAGACTTCACACAGGTTCTGTTCGCTGTCATAACCGAACAGTTTCGCCTGACGCCAGCGTCCGCCCACAGCCCGACCTCCTGTGCGCGGTACCCGCTCGCATCGTAGTCGCTGAATATTTCCTGCCCGTTAACACGCTCAGTAAAAAGAGAAGAGACTGAAAACAGGGCGTCACTACACCGAGGGATACGCCCCGCATAACGGCAAGCCCAATCAGCCCTCCGCCATCAACCTTAAAGTCCGCCGGCTATAAAAGTACTGATTTATCAAATGGATATCAGTTACAATCACAGTGGAAAGAGGGAGAATTATTATTGAGATGCAGATCAATTTATAGCAGTTGACCAGACCATAAAACAAAAAACCGGAAAGATCACATAACCACTACCGATTTTTTTCAAAAAACATTACAGATTAAATGGTGTCAACACTGTTTTATCCGGGGACGAATAAAACATTACGAAGCACCCAACACTAATTCCTTCGACACCCAACACTTCAATAAATACGACATTATTATCTAGCTGTATAGTAATTACATCTTCTTCAATGGCAATAACTCTAGAGAAAATCTTATTCATCCCATTTTCAAAGATAATCTTATGGCACGAAAAATCAGAGGGGTAAATATCTTTACCCCATACATACTCAGCATCGAAATCTATTTCAACATCATAACACTCTGATATACAAAACTTATCCCCATTCCATTTAGCAACGCCGCTACCCAATGAAGAGGAAAAAAAAACCTTATCAATGAGTTCTTTTATCAATTTAATTTTCATAGAGTTTATTTCTTAAACGGCACCCGAACTACAAGATTATCAACATTCATAACATTATTCTCAGTATCATGAGTCCATGTCTCTTCATGATAATGATGCTTCGTGGGTTTACTTCCCATCTCATGATTTCCATATCTTATACTCCGTTTCCCATCCGCCGAAACTATTCTATCCGAATCTATTTCACCAGTACGAGGATGTGTATTTGTATGTGGCCCGGGGCCTAAAAACTCATCCCATTTATCAACAGCATCTTCGGGTTTAACCGGTTTCGGTGCATAGGTTTCATTATGATAACCACGCTCTGGAACTTCTTTTCCAGCTTTTTTATCCAACCCAAACGGATCAACCCACTCCAACGGGTTATGCACATACCCCTGCGGCCTCAATCCACCCGCCAGCCCTATCGGGTCCGGCGAGATGTACTGCCCGCTGTCCGCATCATAGTAACGATGCCGGTTGTAGTAAAGTCCCGTTTCCGCGTCGTAGATTTGCCCCTGGTAACGCAGCTCGCAGTACACTTCTTCGTTTGCCGCGTCGCCCAGATAGCGCTTCAGCCCCACCGGTAGCCGGTCTTCACGGTGTCCGTTCCACAGCCCCTGCTCACCGCGCCAGTGGACTTCCCCCGTCTCGCTGCACAGCTCCCGCGCCGTGCCCGCCACGTCCGTCACCACATAGTGCAGTCGGGTCTCTTCTCCCTTGCGCTCCACCTGCGCCAGCGGCCGGAAGCTGCCCGGCTCATACACCCATTGCACTTCCCGCGCCGGGGTGCCATCGGCGTAGTATTGCACCTGTCCCACCAACTGGTCGCCGTCCCACTGGTACTGGACCTTCGACACCGACTGCAACGAGGCCACCTGACCTTCGCGCACCTTGCTGACCCGGCGTCCGAACGCATCGTAGCCATAGCGCCACCGCGCCCCGTCCGGCAGGCTCACCCGCCGCAACCGGTCCTGCGTATCCCACTCGTAGCGCGTTTCTTTCGGTCTGAATCCCGCGCGTACCTCTCGCTTGCGACTTAACCGGCCGCAGGCATCGTACTCATAGCGCACGTCGCCGCGCTCGACGATACGCCCTGCGCCGTCGTAGCGACGCTGGCCCTCCGACACCGCCTGAGATACCGACAGCGGCACGCCCGAGGCGGCGATAATCTCCGAGACTTCACACAGGTTCTGTTCGCTGTCGTAACCGAACAGTTTCGCCTGACGCCAGCGCCCATTGCGACGCTCCGCCGTCACCTGCCCGTTGCCGTTCAGGCGGAAATCCTGCTCGCCCCAGTGAGCGTCTTTTATTCCCACCAGACGGTCCAGCACGTCGTAACGATAGCGGCGCTCCAGATGGTGCGGCTCGCTGCCGCCGCCGTTGACCAGCGTCTGACGCTCCAGCAGCCCGGTCTCGCTCCAGCTCTGCGACAGTGCGAAGCCCGCGCCGTTGCTGCGCAGGCTTTCCTGACCCGCGTCCGTATGGCTGAACGACAACGCCTGATGCGAACCTACGCCCAGCGCCGATAACCGCCCTGATTGCCACTGCTGTTGCAGCGGCGCCAACAACCCATTGACCTGCGCGCGGTAACCGCTCGCATCATAATCGCTGAGTATTTCCTGCCCGTTGACCCGCTCGGAGATGACCTGACCGGAGCGGTTATAAGCGTACTCCACGCAGGCATCGGCGTTGCTGGCGCGCAACAGGCGTCCCGCGATGTCGTAGTCCAGCGTGGTGACGCTTTCCGTCGCCCCTTCAGCGGTGAGGCACTGGACTTCCGTTACCCGTCCCAACGCGTCGTGCGTGTAGCCTTGCTGGCTGCCGTCGGGGGCGGTTCGACACGTTAATCGCCCCGCCACGTCGTAGGCATAGCGATACACGCGTCCGTCATAATGCCGCTCTTCGGAAAGCCGTCCGCACTCGTCAAAAGAGTAAGTCCAGGCGTCGCCGTGACTGTTGGTCACACCGGCGAATTCGGCTTCCGTGTTGTAGTGATAACGGACCGTTGCGCCGAGTGGGTCGGTCGACTCCAACAGATTGTCGAACGCGCCGTACCGGAACTGGTGCTGCTGCCCCAATGCGTCCAACACAGACGTCAGATTGCCTTCCACATCATAACCAAAGTGGGTAGCGCTACCGTCCTCATAGACGACGCGAACGGGTGCTTGCCGTGCGCCTTCATATTCCCAGCGGCGAATCTGAGTCCCTGACTCACGGGCAATATGCCGCTCGGTCAACCGGTCCTGCGCGTCATAGAAAAAACGCACCGCGGGCAGGTTGTCGGTTTCTATAGCGCTAACGAAGCCCTGTGGATTGTAATGATAGCGCTGCAAAACGCCGTCCGGCCCAATCACCGTGGCGAGTAGCCCTTGCTCTGTATAGCTTTGCAGCCACTCGCGGCCTTCTGGATCGTTAACCTCCACGACCTGTCCCTGAGCGTTGCGTTGATACTGCCAGACATGGCCCAGCGGATTGGTGTACGCCAGCAGTTGGCCGTCGTCATCGTAATCGTAGCGATGAACCGCCCCGTCCGGGAGCGTCACGGCCGTTATCTGCCCCCAATCGTTGTGTTCATATTCCGTGCGATTCCCCAGCGGGTCTGTTTCGGCAACCAATAGACTCTGTTGCCACTCGTAGTGAGTTTCACCCCCGTCCGCCGTCCGTTTGCAGAGAATGTAATTGCGTTCATTTCGCGTGTAGCTAACCACGCCGCCAAAGCCGCTGTGATAATGGCTGGTCAGATTCTCATCGTCATATTCGAAACGTCCGGGCCAGAATCCTTCCGACGACCGATCCTGGATTGAGCGACCTTTCTCATCGTAGGTATGTTCCACCCACGTGTGTGCCAGATCGTTCCAACGCAGTAGCCAGCCTTCGGGTGAGTAACGGTAGTCGAAATTACGCCCGTCACCCGCCCGCACGCTGAGCAAGAACCCGTGTTGATCCCAGGTATAACGCGCCAGCGTCTGTAGTGGCTGACGTTGTGCGTCACACAACGTCAGTTGGGTGATACGCCGTTTCTCTGTCTCGACGTGCACCAAACGACGATCGGGCAACTCGATCCAGCGTAATACTCCACGCTCCCATAACAGAGAGATCTCATGGCCGACACGGTCGGTGATCGATGTCAGCAGCAGCCGCTTGCCCATAGCATGTTCAAAGCGATAGCGCAGACCATCACAATGAATCAGAACCAATTGCCCTTGCTGGCGCGAAAGCCGCCATTCTGGATTGGCCTGAGAACGAAGGAATTCACCCTCATCCGGTAAGACAAAAGTGGACTGGTTGAACTCACCGTCCGTGAGCGTAACCACGCCTTGCTCCAGCTCCAGACACATATCCCAGTTGCTGCGCCACAACGCTCCGAGTAAACCCGGCTTACGCTCGCCGCCAGAACGGTAGTAGCGTTTCATGGTCAGAGGCAGTAGGCCGGAAACCTCAAAATCCGTGCGCCAATCCACCACGAAACCGGTCGCCATATCGACCGGTTCCCCCTCTTTGTGGCACTTATTACTATTGGCGTCACATTTCCCTTCTGCCTCGTCCGCTTTTTTCTTTTGAGATGTTTTATCGGGCTTAGGTTCTTTACTACTGCCCGCATTGATGGACTCACTACCTTCAGGAGTGGCATTCGCCTTTTTCTCTGCGGGAGCAGGCTCAGACTTGGCTCCCGAAGAAGCATCTTCGCCAGCGCCTTCAGATTTCTTGGATGTCGGCTTTTTCGATGATGGGACTGTCGAATCACCTGCGGCATTTTCGCTCGCGGGTTTATTCGGCGCGCTTTCTGCCCGAGCGGGCTCTCCGGCCCGGCTTTCAGCATGCGGCGCCGTTTTAGGAGCCTCCGCAGCTTCAGCAACGGAGCCCTTAGAACGTGCGCTTCCCGCTTTGCGGGTGACGACATGGGGAATGAACTCGTCAAATTTACGTTCAATGTAAGCAACCGTATCGCTGAACGTTTTGTATAACTTATCGAGGAAATCGACCATCTTATGAAAACGGTCTTTCATCAGGGCGACAATCCAGCCATCGTCCGCAGACGACTTCAACGCCTTCTGCAACGCCGCCTTCATATCCTCCAACAGTTTTAATGCCTTTTGACCATACACGCTCAACTCAGCACGCATTTTACTGATGCCTTTCACCAGGTTGCCATCCGACAATTTTCGAATGATCTTCATGGCGAACTGAATTTCTTCGGGAGCCACTTTTTTCAACGCTTTCAGAATGGCCTTGCCACTGACCTTCATGGCGTCGCCCAGTCCCGGCACCAGGCCGATCACATTGAGCACGCCTTCAGCCACGTGCAATTTGTCTTCCAGCAACACGGGCTCTTCGTACGTATCCCAGCACCACTCTCCGATAGAGTAGGCATCCATCGCCTGCCCGACAACGGGGATGCAGCCTAAAATAATCTGGCAAAACAGCATGATGGCAGCATTACCGCCTTCACCCTTATCCGCGACCTCTGCTGCCAGACTATGCTGGATTTTATTTACCGCCCGGCGGAGTTCCAGACTGCCCGCATTGATTTTCTCATCCAGCTCCCAAAAGCGATCGTAGGCTTTGCGGTACTCGGGAGGTATAGAGGTAAATAAACCCGCACCGTCCACATCCACGTATCTGTCGCTACTGCTGCTGGCGTCATATTCAACCAGCCCCTGCTTGTGCAAGAGAAGAAATAACGCGAAGTATTCGCCCGCTATCGCTGCATACGCCGGGTTGGACTGCATGACTGGGTTATTTTTGACGGTTTCTTTCGGTTCGAACGTGTCCGAGCCTTCATCCAGCAAAAGATCAAATGTCCCGCAGCCCATGTCATAGATCAGGCACAGGCCATTCTGGTCCGTTTTCCCCTCAATGACGTGCTGATTGCTGTCCGTCAATACAAAGGGCGCATTCGGTACCGGTTTACCCGTGTCATAGTGGTAATAAATGAGGACTTCGCAGCCGCATTTGACGCAGCCCCCAGAGATTTTATTGTCCGTAGAAAAATTCTGACTCGCGGCCTCTTCGCTGGAGAGCAGCGTCGCTGATTTCGTCTGTTCCATAGCACTACGTCCTTTTATGCTTCGCTCTGTTGGCTCACCGCGGCGGCGTAGAGGCGATCCATTTTGTTCTGGGTTCCGATAATTTCCGGTTCCGCCATGACCGTTTGCGCCCAAGCTCGCCGATAAAGTCGGGACTGAGCTCCGTCGCCAGCGCCAGATAGCGCACGATATCGCGGTCGTTGTTAAACCCTTGTAGCTCGGCCTGCTTCACCTGTTCTTGAGTAAATGCCAACAGCACGTCATCGCCTTCGGACTGCCAACGTGGATGGTAGGTGCGCAGGTGAGTCATGTAGGTTTCCAAAGCGTTCTGCGTGGACGGGCCAAGGAGCGCCTGCCATTGGGCGTCGCTGAGTTGGCGGGGCGAAGTATTGGGGATGTCGTGAGACTCACGGTGCGTGAGGGTCAGCACCTTCGACGCGCCACTCCCCGACGCCATGTCGTAGAATCGGGCAATAGGCCGAACAAGGCCGTCGCCTCCTGCGCCGTGCTGGCCGACAGAAGCTGCTTCACTATCAGCCAGTCGCTGATGCGCAAAATGGCATTCTCTCCGTCTGGCATCGCCACCAAACTCCAGTGCCGCAGATGATTGACCAGCTCGACCAGTTGTTGTCCCGGCGTATAGGCCTGCATGAACCACTCAAGCTGAATGCCAATGCCCCACCCATCTCGGGTGCAAAGATACTCTTCCAATTGAGGCCAGTTTTGTGCCGTGACCGGAATGCAATAGGGGGAGATGGACGCATGCTGGCGTCCGGCCTCGCCCCAATACAGCCGGGTGTGTTCCAGACTGCCGCCCCAGCGCTCAGCCAGCCACGGCGCCGCGTCGTTCAGGGCGGCTTCCGCCACGATGAAACACCCGCCTTCATCGATACGTGCCAGCCATCCGTCAGCGTCTTCTTGCGTTTTAGTCAGAAAAGGCGTGGTTAAAGGTGTCGTTGATGTCACTCGGTGACCTCCAATGTGTCAGGCGATAGTCCCCTCATCCAGTCAGGCCGGTGGTAGCGTGCTCGAACCTCTTCCAGATGGCGCGGTTGGGATTTGAATAGCTGAATACATTTTCCCAAAGCGTGGCGCGTGGTCAGATGAATAAAATGAGGATGGTGATAAAACTCGCTGCCGATAATCCAGCGATGCGCAGACCAGGCTTCGCATTCGGCGTCGGTGGCGCGCGGATATAATTTTTTAGCCAGCGCAATACCGCTAATAAAACGTTTTCTCAACAGTTCGATATCTAATAAAAAAAACGTTCTTTCGCTGACATACATAAAAAGCTGATTCGCCAGACAACGCAGCCGATTATCGTGTGTTAAGAGATCAAACTGGCTTTGATTCAGCGATATTTGATAATTGTTCGTTGCCGACATGGATATTTCTTCATCGAGCAAGGGAATATAATCCAAAAACTCGCGATTCTCGGCCGGTAGAAACAGCTGCCGGGCAGGCGCAAGGAAATCCGTTTGCTCCTGCGGGCTGATTGTCGCCCACCATAGCGCCAAGGCATCCGGGCCATAGCTGCGAAACAGCGTCTCCTGCCCGGTGGGTCCACGGCAAACCACGCGTCGTTGCCAATGCTGCACCATCTCATCAAGCGACATGTCGCCAGTCATCAGCAACGTTCCCTGATGGCCGTAGTCCTGGCCCTGGGTCCAATGCAGCAGCGTTTCTCCGCAGTTGCCTTCATCAAGTTCGATAATAAACGGCGCAACTAAGCGTAATGAATCTGGAAATATCGGGGAATCGAGCTGCCGCCATTGATCTTTCGCCGACTGATGAAAGGCTCGCCAATAAACCGGCAGCTCTGGATAACACATCACATCGATAATGGCATACAACGGCGAGGTTTTATTTCGAATAATCTCAAAGAGTCTCAGGCTGTTTTTTTCATTCATCTGATAAACCTGAATCGGAATTAAGGGATAACAATAAAGAATTAATGCTGCGAAATAACGGCGTTATTCCACGCGGTGGCATTTATATTTTTCGTTAGGGAATAAATGAGAATACGCAACTATGTCAGGAGAGGAAAATGTCAGGGAACGAATCTGCTCGTTCCCTGATAATGGTGAGCTATTTAGCCTTGTCCTTTTCCCACTGCGCTCTAACTTCTTTAGGAGAGGGAGGTGGGAACTTAACCCCTTTTTGCTCCAGCGCCTGCTTGACCTTTATCAGCCACGGACGTTGCGGCGCATCTTTGGACATCACCGACTCGCTAAAATGAACATTCCAAGCGAGATCAGCGCCGATATCATCGTAACCCTCAACCGCGGCTCCCTGTTCCATTAACCAGTAGACGATTTCATATTTGTTCAAATAAGCCGCATACAGTGCGCTGTTTCTTTTCTGCATATCTTGCGCATTAATATCTGCTCCGCGCGCCAGTAGAAGTTCTATATCCGCCCAACGCTCTTCACCGATCGCGCTGAATAAAGGAGGTTGTCCGTTACTGCCCAACGTATTCGGGTCGCCCCCAGCATCCAGCATCATCCGTAACCAATCGGGATCTTTAAATCCGGTTACCGTATTGACCGCCGTATCACCATCCCCATCTTTGAAGTTGGGATCGGCACCGAGGGTTAAACTCATCCCCACCGCTTTTTTGTCTCGCGTTTCAATAATAAGCCATTGCAAAGGAGTTATGCCTTCTTTGCCATGAATATTAAGCCTAACGCCCTGAGAAAGCATTTCTCTAGCTTTGCTCTCATCACCCGAGCGAATATTTTCCAATAGCGCAGCGGTAGCCGGGTCAAACAGCTCTTTGGCTTCCATACTCCGTCCTCCTATATTGCAGGCCGTTAACAGACTGGCGATAAAAAGACATCCCCATTTGATACGTTTCAACCAATGCATCACGTCTCCTTAAGCACACTATTGATTGCGCCGATATCCTCTTTCTTCTGCGTTTCAATCCCGGCAATCACCTGATCCATACCGTGACGGGCAATGGGCGATCCGCCCAGTGACGGTAGCGACGACATCTCACCGACGGCTTTCGGTAAAGCGCCTTTGTAAAGCTCCATCATGCCACATGCCGCTCCGACCATCGCTCCCATTGCTCCCCCCCCAAGCAAACCACCGATCAACGAGCCTCCTAACGCTAATAGACCCGGAACCGCCGCCTTGCCATAAGTCTGCGCCATGGTCAGTACTTCGCCATCGACGGCCTGAGTCTTGATCAGCGCGGCCGTCTCCTCCAAAGAGGCTCCCCCAGCGCGGGCGACCGTATTGGCATGTAGGCCCGCAGCATTAAAGGTATAGCCGGGAAGTTTGGTTGCACTAACGCCAGCAGAGGCTAATCCCCCCCCAGAGAGTGGCCCACGAGCTTTATGTTTTCATTTGCATATTCAAATGAGGTGCGTTTCGCTAAATCCATCGCTTGGTTATATGTGGCAGATTCCAAGCCTAAACCTTGTAAACCATTAGTTTTCCAATCCTTAGCACCGGTCACCGAGTTATCAGTACCCCGATAGGTGAGCATCGTTTCGCCATTGATCTCCGACTTAAATAACGCGGCCCCAAATCCGGACTTTTTATTGAAATAAGGGTTATCTTGATTTGACAACATCTGCTCAGGATCCACGATAGACAACCCCACCGGCGGGGCAGGAAGCTCCGTATACTTCCCGCGGCGAAATTCATCCACATCATAGACATACTTCGCCGCCTCTGCGCGCAAAATACTGTCGTTGTTGCCTGCAAGACGCTTGGCAGAGTCTTGCAGGCCCGGCACCGACGACGCCTGTTGCGCCAGCTGTTTACGTGCCGCGTAACGCGCTTTGCGCTGTTCCAGCGTCAACGCTTCCGTTGGCAGCGGTAGCTCAGGCGTCGGCATCCACGACATCAGGCCCTTCCACGGCAGCAGCATAGGCGACAACGCCAGCAGCGGCGATCGCTTGCTGGCCGACTGCTCCGCGCAGGATTTAACCGGGGACTGATGCGGCGTGTCGCCGATGATCACATCCCCGCTACCCGCGGCGACGGAACCACCGCAGCCGATGGCATCCCCCACCCGCGCCGCTGCTTTGCCGTTGATGATGACATTACTGGATCCTGCAGAGATCGACCGGGGATGTAAGGCATGCGGCATGGTGGGACAAGGGCAAGCGTGCAACAGCACCATATCGCCCTTACGGGCGGCAGGTTTGCCGTTGATGATCACATCGCTGCTTCCCTGAATAATCGGCGTGGCGGGGAAACAGCCATGCCCGGAGCAGCTGTCGCCTAAACGTGCGGCACTTGGCATGTTATCTCCTTATCGACGATCCGGCGCATCCGGCAGCGTGGGTTTATTCGGCGCATCCGGTTCGACAGAAGATGGCGCTACCCCGGTTCCTGGTGAGCCGCCGTCGTTGATCTTGACGATCGTTCCCGAGATGGTCACGCCAGCGCTGTCGATTTTGATAAAGCCGCCGGACGATTTGATCGTCAAGGCCTGACCCGCTTCCAGCACGATATCCGCCGCCTTGAGGTAGCTATCAGTGTTCACCACCGTGCGCTGGTGCGCGCCGATCAGCGTTTCTTCCGAACCGCCGATCGTTGACTGTCGGCTACCCGCGATCTTGGTGATCTCGCCGCCGCCGATCAGCCGTTTGAGGGACTGGCCGATCTGCTGTATGAAATTACGCCCGATCGCCTGATGATGATCTTGCCCGATCTGTTCAAAGTCATCCTGACCGATGGTTCGGTGACGGTGACGCTCAACCCGCTGGTATTGATCCTGCGCTACGCTCAGGTGCTGATCCAGCCCTACGCTTTGGCGATGAATGTGGTTGATCACCGTATCCGCATCCTTTTGCGCATGAACGTAAATTTGTTCACGCGACACTTCATCTTCGAAGCGCAACTCATTAAAACCGGTGCCTTTATGCGTATCGGTGCGCAGCGTGGTACGCGTTTTATGCTCCGGCAAAACGTAAGGCGTCGGGTTAGTCGCGTGAAAGGTTCTTCCCGTCACCAGCGGCTGGTCCGGGTCACCTTCCAGAAAACTCACCACCACTTCATGGCCGATGCGCGGAATGGCCACCATGCCGTACTGACCGCCCGCCCAGCCCTGACTCACCCGTACCCAGCAGGAGCTCTGGTCGTCGCTCGCGCCGTAACGGTCCCATGGGAACTGCAGCTTCACCCGACCGTATTCATCGCAATAAATCTCCTCGCCTGATGGGCCAACCACCGTCGCGATTTGCGGACCGTCTACCATCGGGCGGTGCGGCATCGCGGGTCGCCACGTGGTGCTGGCCTTGACCACGCCGAAGGTGTTACTGAGCGTGGTCGGCTCGCCGCCGCCTTCCT
>NZ_LUTN01000006.1 GCF_002111595.1 Lonsdalea britannica | reverse complement strand
TGACGGGACTCGGCAGGCGTCTAGCGGAATCGGGACTAAGCACCTGTCCACGGGGGCGTTCTCGAAGGTTGCGGCGAGTGGGTCAGCCGTCGAAATCACCGCCTCCGGGGATAACTCAGTAGTCGCCGCAGCCAACTCGGTATCTAAAATTGTTCTGGGAGAAGGTGGTTGCGCCTCTATCGCCTACCACGACGGTGACCGGACACGGTTTGCAGTTGCCTACGTGGGCGAAAACAACATCAAACCCAATGTGGCCTACACCGTGAATGAAAATGGTGAATTTGTTCAAGTAGCGGATTAATCATGATTCAAGTGAATGGAGAACGCTATCGGGTCGTCAGGCTTGCATGCGGGTATTTATTTCGCCTGAAGCCTGAGCGAACCGGTGTCGCCCATAGCGGTGACGTTTTTAACTATGACCAGATTAGATCGCTGGTTAGGCAATTTTATTTGGAGGGGTGATGGTCACAGTTAAATGTAAGTACTGCAAACAAGACTTCTCAGCAAGAATTGCGGATAGAAAGCGTGGATGGGCAAGATTCTGCTCTAAATCTTGCAAGGCAAAAAAACAGGAAGCTGGAAACGGACAGCATAAAGCATATTTGCAAGGTCGAGGTGTAAGCAACTTGTATCACGGAAATATTTATTCAAACGACGATGACTGCATCGACATTACAGACCTCGAGTTTGGAGCATCTGATGGTGGATGTTTAAGACGAGATGAGTGACAGCCCAAGCCGTTATCACGATAGCGGCTTACGATGTTACCCACCCTATAGCCCTCTACGGAGGCTTTTTTATGCCCAAAGGATATGAATATGAGTGAGTCGGAAGAATTATCTTTGATTGAAATCAGCAAAGAGCAAGCTCCTGCGCTGTATGTCCCGAATGGCCTTGATCCTTTTCTTGAGCAAATTCGTAGTCAGGTTAACGAAGTCCCGGATTTGACGACAGCGAAAGGCCGCCAAAGAATTGCGTCTTTAGCAGCAAAGGTTTCCCGCAGTAAAACGGCCGTAGAAAAGCCGGGCCGCGATTATCTTCGCCACCTGAAAGAGGCAGTAAAGCCTGCTGAAGCAGAACTACGCCGCTGGGTAACTAAATGCGATGAACTCCGCGATGAAATTCGCCGCCCGCTATCTGAGTGGGAAGCCGAGCAGGAGAGAATCAAAGCAGAAGAACAGATGCTTGCTTGGCACGAAGAAGCGCTGGAAATGAATGAAGCGCACGAGAAAGCGGCTCTGGAAAGGTTCGAGTTAGATCACGAAATCGCCCTTCTCCTAAACGACAAATTCGACCGGGATGCCGCTGAGGCAAAAGCTGAGGAAGAACGGAAGCGAAAAGAGCAGGAAGAAGAGTTAAAACGGCTGGCAGTAGAAAAAGCCCAGCTAGAAGCAGCGCAGGAGGCGCAACGTGAGCGTGATGCGGCGGCAGCGCGAGAAGCAGCGCTTAAAGCTCAGGCTGAACAGGCCGAGCGAGAAGCTAAAGAAGCTGCCGCCCGCGCAGAACAACAGCGCATCGAAGCTGAGCAGCGCGCAGAACGTGAAAAGCAGGAAGCCATTACTGAAGAGCGCCAACGTGCAGAGCAGGCAGAAGCTACCCGCTTGGCTGAAGAGAAGCGCATTGCTGATGAAGCAGAAAAACGTGCAGCCAATGAAGCCCATCGCAAGGCCGTCGGCACCGATGTTGTGAAAGGCCTGTTAGAACACGCGGGTTTAACGCGTGAACAGGCTATAGCAACGCTGAAGGCTCTTATGAGCAACTCAATCCCTCACGTCACCATCAACTACTAATCATTTTCAGGAGTTACCCATGCAACATTCATTTGTTGGGGCTGCCCGTGTGGGTGGCTCCGGTTTCGACGCACGTAAATATATCCAATTCCACCATAGCAATGTGCTTTCGGGCGCCAGCTTCACCCCGCCGCCACGCAAGTCTCTGTTGCAGATCATCGTTGATTTCCTCAGCCAGAAGGGGCAGCCGTAATGGACATTCTCGACAAGCGTTTATCAAAGCTATCTACCGAATCGCGTGAAGTGGTTGATGCGTACGCAGAGGAGTACATGAGCCAACTTAACCGGCTGGCAGTCGAGCACATGTGGCGTGAAATTCTCAATGAGTCCACGGACTTCATTAGCGAAGCTATAGAGGTAGAGGGCTATCACGACATCACCAACGATTACACGCAGGACGTCTGCTATCACTTTGCTTTATGCCGGTTAGAGCGTGATAAGAGAATGAACGATGAATACAAGCTGGAACTTCGCCTGCTTGAACGGGGGGCTGCGTGATGGAGCCAGGTATTTATTACGAAATCAGTAATGAGGACTACCACAGCGGGCCCGGTATCAGTAAATCCCAGCTCGACGATATCGCCATAAACCCAGCAGTTTTCCAGTGGCGCAAGGTGGCGCCGGTTGATGATGAAAAAACCAAAGCATTGGATATGGGGACCGCCCTGCACTGCTTGTTGCTTGAGCCTGAAGAGTTCGAAAAAAGGTTCATTGTGGCCCCTGAATTCAATCGCAGAACAACCGAAGGAAAGGCAAGCGAAAAAGCCTTTCTTAAAGACTGTGAGGGCTCTGGAAAAACGGTGATGGATGCCGAACAGGACAGAAAACTTAACCTGATGCGTGACAGCGCGATGGCTTACCCACCAGCAAGATGGCTCCTTGAGGCAGAAGGACACCAAGAAGCATCCATCTACTGGAACGACAGCGATACCGGAGAGCTTTGCCGCATCCGCCCTGACAAGTTCCTTGCAAATCAACCTGTGATCGTTGACGTCAAAAAGGTTGCCGATATGAGCCGGTTCGCCCGGCATGTTGAGGAGTTCCGATATCACGTGCAAGACGCCTACTACCGCAATGGATTCCTTAACCATTTTGGCGAATACCCCATGTTTGTTTTTCTCGCTGTAAGCGAATCGATTGAATGCGGCAGGTACCCAGTTCGCGTTTACCAACTAAATGACGAGGACGTGGCTGTTGGTCACGACCTGTTCCGTCGGGATTTATCCACCTATCACGAATGCATGCAGACCGGTAACTGGGGCGGCATTGAAGAATTAACTCGACCCTATTGGGCAAAGAGAAAGGAAAACGTATGAGCAACGAAATCATCCAAGCGCCATCGAATGAGGCTGACACAAAAGCAGCCATCTTCAGCCCAGCAGGATTGCAAAAGTTACAGGCGTTCGCTGAGGTTATGGCGCAGGGACGCACGACAGTCCCAGCTCATTTAGCGGGCAAACCGGCTGATTGCCTTGCTGTGGCTTTGCAAGCTGCGCAGTGGGGGATGAACCCGTTCGCAGTGGCACAAAAGACTCACGTAATTAATGGCACTCTCGGCTATGAAGCTCAACTGGTTAATGCGGTGATCACGTCAATGTCGCCAACTAAAGATCGGTTGCATTATGAGTGGTTCGGCCCGTGGGAAAATGTTGTAGGAAAGTTCACAGAGAAGACATCCCAAAAAGGGAATAAATACATTGCCCCTAACTGGACTATGGCGGACGAGAAAGGATGTGGCGTTAAGGTATGGGCCACGCTTAAGGGGGAGGATGAACCACGCGTTTTGGAGCTCTTGCTGTCTCAGGCTCAGGTGAGAAACTCAACTCTTTGGGGTAGCGATCCGAAGCAGCAGCTTGCCTACCTTGGTGTAAAGCGATGGGCTCGCCTCTACTGCCCTGACGTCATTCTCGGTGTTTACACGCCGGATGAATTCGAGCAGAAGCCGCGTGTTGAACGCGATATCACGCCAGCTCGCAGCCGCGCAGACCTAAACAACATCATCAACTCAAAACCGGTTGAAGCAGATGAAAAGCAGGACGAAGAGCCAGCAACTAAACAGGAAAGAACACCTGACGAACTTCTACTCGACTTCACCTCGGCGGCCGGTAACGCGAAATCAAATGCGGAGCTGGACAAGTTCTACACATATGCCGCTAAGAAATTGGCTGGCACTACAGAGCTTCTGGACAAGGCAACCGACGTTTACCTGATCCGCCAATCTGAGATCAACGAAGCCGAACAGCAGTAATCACCTTTTAGTAATCCCTCCCCCTTAAACCTAACCACATCGCCTAACGGTGAGGGATTAACTCAACCTGAAAACAGCGTGGAGAAAGAATTATGCAGCCTTCAATTATCGAATTAACAACAAACCTTTCAGCGGCAACGCTGAGCATCAATAACGTTTCAGATGCGCTGGGTTTGAACGGCGATGGCCCGCTTAGCCTACAGGTGATCACCAAGTTAACAGACCTGCTGGCGGACAACGAAACCCTGCGCGCCATGGTGCAGGAGTTGACGGCACAGCGGGACGCGCTGGTAGAAGATGGTAAGGCACTACAGCAAACAAGACTTCCGTTGTCGGGCCGGGAGATAGGTTTCTTTTCATATGACGGCATTGATTGCTGCTTTCGGGAACATGAATCTATCGAAATGGCAGTTAAGGACGCTGGAGAAGCACTTGATTACTGCCGCGATATGGCAGGCTCCGAAGGATGGCCAGAGGAAACGGACACCATATGCTGGGGTGTGATTATCCAAAGAGCCACCATGCATTCAAAGCATCAGCCCGATCCGGAAACAGAAAACACTGACTTCGACTACATCTGCGAATACGACTTCATGGGTGCAGATATGGCATCAGGGGCACAGCCTAAAGCTCTAGTTAAGTCACTGACGGTTCCGGAGGCCGGATGAGCAAGAAAACGTATCTTCATCAACTAAACGAAGCCATGCGGATTGAACGAGAGTCTCGCCACCATAAAGCTAGAGCCACATACAAAAACAAGCCAAAGGATCGATGGCTTGAGGTAGTAAACGCCCATAACCGACGACTTACACGGCAATGCCGCCGTTCTGTAGGTAAATCAAACAAATTAGGTGTCCGCAGAACGGCAAAAGGCATGTGTATGTATCTGAATGAAATCCAGTCTTGGTCGTTAATTTTTCGGTCTAATCGGGAGGTTAAATGAAAGAGCGCGGGATGATTTTCAATGCTGAGATGGTTCGCGCCATCCTTGACGGTCGCAAGACGCAGACACGGAGGCCGGTTCAGTTCAAGCCACGCGACCCAGGGTTAAACCTAAATTCCAGCGGTCTGGAGTTAGGCCATTATCGTTCCGGAGTCCCTTTGAGCGGGTGTGTACTTCGTTCTCGCGGAGGAATGGGCTGCTGGAATGACAGAACGTATCCGGCTAAATGCCCATTCGGCCAGCCTGGCGATCGCATTTGGGTGCGCGAAACGTTTAACGGATTCTGGCTTGATGATGATGTGATCCAGGAAATAAAGGACGGAACTTCTCTTGCATCTGAGCTTTGCGACTACCGAGCTGATTTTCCAGATGGCAGCAAACCTGCAGAAGGTTGGACTCCATCCATCCACATGCCCCGCTGGGCCAGCCGCATTACGCTGGAAATTACCGGCGTTCGTGTGGAGCGGTTGCGGGATATCAGCCAAGAAGACGCTAACGCCGAGGGTATGTACCTCTCCGGGTGGCGGCCTTCCTATTCAGACCCTGACAGCGGAGGCGAAGTCGCGACGCCGTATGATAACTTTGCAGCGCTGTGGGAATCTATCTACGGCCCAGACAGCTGGCAGGCTAATCCGTGGGTTTGGGTTATCGAGTTTCGGGAGGTCAAATGAAAGCGGATAAGCAATATGCAGAACGCGATGCTATGACACTCGATGAAGAAGGTGGTTACTACTATCGACACGTGCTGGCAATGACCCGAGAAAGTCTGGATTCGAAGTCGGAAATTGCCGCAGAACTCGGGTGGCGGGATATGCAGAATGACAAGCTGCGCGAAGCTATGGATTCAATGCTTAATGACCTAAACGCCTATATCCGCCGGGAGCAAACCGAGCGGGAGAAGAACGCCAAGCTATTAGCGCGGATCGAAGAATTGTAGTCATGTAAGATTGTCCGCCTAACGGGTAGTGATATTACCCATATTATGCAACAAGAATGGAACGAGTATTGCGACGACACCGGATGCTGTCCGGATGATTTCAGGGTTGATGAGGGAACGGGGTATCTAGAATTTGACGCTGGAACTTGGGCAAACAAGGTTGCTTCACGCATCATAAGAAAGCTTCCAACCCTCACTGAAACTCTGAGAGATTGAAGGGTTGAATACCCACCAATCACTGTTCATTTAAACAGTAAAATGCATTACCCTCCCGGCTCCACTCACCAAATTAATGACCAATCATGAGAACCAAGAACACTATCAGCAGCGCGGTTATGACCGTTTCTAGAAGAGACGATCGCGACCGCCTGGTGGTATTTACTCAGGACATTATCAGGGAGGCCAGGAGGCTTAGAGGGGCGGAGTTAACCCCCAGCATTATCAGGATGCACATGGAGCGATACGAGCGAGGATGGTATGTCCTTGAGGAAGGGCCACACTACGCCATATCGTTTATCAAAAAACATCATTACTAACCCGCCACGGCGGGTTTTTTATTGCCTGTAAAACGGAGACATCATGGCTGATATCGTCGACCAAGCTAACGAACTTAGTGATCTGTTAACTCAGAGCGCCCTATCGAACCGGGCCAAACCTATGCCGGTGACTGGGTTCTGCCACAACTGCGAAGAACCGACGCCGGGGCTATTCTGCGACTCGTTTTGCCGCGAGGACTACGAGAAGCGCACTACGGCCATGAAGCGGCGAGGTGCGTGATGGGAAAGTACCGACTCATTTATGCCGATCCGCCGTGGGTCTACCGCGATAAAGCGAACGACGGCAAGCGCGGCGCCGGGCACAAATACCCCGTCATGACTGTGAACGATATCTGTCGCCTGCCCGTTTGGGAGCTGGCCGATCAGGATTCATGCCTGTTGGCGATGTGGTGGGTGCCGACGCAGCCAGCAGAAGCGCTCAAGGTTTTGGACATGTGGGGATTCCGGCTGATGACGATGAAGGGATTCACCTGGTTCAAGACCAATCGCCGTAAGGGTAACGCTGCAATCGGCATGGGCCATATGACCCGCGCTAACAGTGAGGACTGTCTGTTTGCCGTCCGGGGGCGTCTTCCTGAGCGCTTGGATGCCTCTATCTGCCAGCACATTACCGCGCCGCGCATGGAGCATAGCGCCAAACCGTCGCAGATACGTGATCTGCTGGTTCAGCTATTGGGTGATGTTCCTCGCCTGGAACTGTTCGCCCGCCAGCGGGTGGAAGGGTGGAACGCGTGGGGAAATGAGTGCGATTGCAGTATCGAACTGAAAGGGAAAGGCGCATGACATGAAACCTGAAATAGAGAACGCCATCCGCGCCGTCGCCAGACGGTGCAGGGATGAAATCATAGCCGCCAGAAAAGGCACCCAGCATCAGAATACGACCAAATCACAACACCAATTGTCAACAAACACGCAGCGACGATCACAGCACTTCCACTTGGTAAATTCAGCGCAAGGCTTTGGCTTTGCTACTTCGTGCGCGTCGTGGATTCAGAAGCAAGACAGTGAGGAATTATGGAAAAGATCACGATATCAAGGCGTGAGGAAAGTAAATGTTCCGGCGTATATGGCGCCGGGGAGACACAGTGCTGCGGAACAATACGGGCCATAGTGCGCCATAAATATCCGATAAGTGGAAAAATGATCGCGCATCCGGGCTCGAACACAACAGAAGGGGTAAATCATGGATTTTAATGGCGGAGAGAGTATCCATAGCAATTCTGAAATTATGGTGACCAGTGAAATTATGGCGCGCTATAAGATTTCTCGTAGCACCCTTTATTTTTGGAGCACACCAGCGCGGATGCCTGCATGTTTCAGCCGTCCTTTTCCCAAGCCAGCTATTGGAGGGAGCCCTAAACGGTGGCGTAAGGCTGATGTGCTTAAATGGGAAGACGAGGTTAATGCTACTCCAACTGATGACCAATCACCGTCTCAAGGTGCTGGACCCAAACCTTAAGCCACTGGTGTTGATCGCTCAGGTAGTCGTGAAGGTTATAACGTGCCATCACCCCTGCCATCTGATGACCAAGCAATTTTTCAATAACATGTGGTGGCGCGCCAAGTTCTGAAAGGCGCGTTGCCACCGTCCTTCTCAGATCATGAAGCGACCACTGTTTCATACCTGTCTTCATAATTATTTGAGCAGAGAAGAATGAAACGTTTGGCTGAGCCGGGGGCTTATCATCACCTGGTCCGTTGTAACGTGACCGGGTCAATACGTGCTTAGTCACTGAAACTTTCTGGTGACTTTTCAGCATGGTTATCGCTGCATCAGGTAGCGCCCTTCTCACCGTCTTACCCGTTTTGTATTCACTGCCTGGCACCGTCCAGGTTTTTTCGCTGTAATTAAACCATTCCCATTTTGCTGTCCTGATCTCTGTGCTTCGGCAGCCAGTCATCATCAGAAATCGCATAACAATTTGCTGTCGTACGGGCATATCCTCCAGGGCATTCCAAATTGTTCGGATTTCATCATCGGATAAAACTCTGTCTTTCATGGCGGCAGCGATCGCCACGTCAGACCGTCTTAAATCTGCAAGCGGGTTGACGTCAATCACGCCCCTGTTATGGCAGAATCTAAAGGCACGCTGCATCAAGCTAAGAATTTGACCAGTAATCACACGTCTTCCCATACCATCAAACAGATTTAGCCAGTGGGTTTTAGTCGTGTGATTGACGACCATGCTTCCCAGTACGGGCATAACGTGGTTTTGAAAATCCTGACGGTTTTTGTGAATCTTGATTAGCCCTTCAGGCTTGCAGTAATGCTCTTCCCAGTAATCGAACGCCTCTTGAACCGTCATTGCGTCGACTTTTTTTATCCTTTCTAACGCCACCTGCTTACGTGGATCGTATCCCTCTGTTATCCATAAGCGAAATTGCTGCCTTCGTTCCCTTGCCTGTAAGAGGGATATCGACGGATAATCACCAATGGTTAGCTGTGCCGGCTTGTCGTTCCATCGATAGCGATAAAAGAATGTGACGCCTCCCGAGATAGTTAGCCTGGCGTTTAGCCCGTGAGAATCTGAAATGACCTCTACTTTCTCGCGGCGTTTACCGAGCGCTTTTCTTAGTTTGGTGTTGGTAAGCAATGTGTACACTCCGATTTCCGTATACACAAGAGTGTACACAAAAACCATAAATTGAAGCTAATCAACCCACACATAAGTAAAGCACTTCAAAGCATCAAAAAAAGGCAATGCATTGTTATGAAAGGTTTTTTTGAAGAAAACCCAATCAGATTAAACAAAATCAAAGCGGCTAAGTATGCTCTCAGATAACATCTATCGCGAAAAACATCAGCCCAGCCGCTGGCGTGATACCTGGACCATGTTCAAGCAGGATCATCTGGCGATGATCGGGTTTTACGGCTTTTTGATGCTGATCGCGCTGTGCCTGTTCGGCAACACCCTTGCCCCGTACGCCGTAGACCAGCAGTTCCTCGGCTATCAGTTGTTGCCGCCGTCGTGGTCGCACTATGGCGAAGTCTCCTTCTTCCTGGGGACGGACGATTTAGGTCGCGATCTGTTGAGCAGACTGCTGAGCGGCGCGGCTCCGACCATCGGCTCTGCGCTGCTGGTGACGCTGTGCGCAGCGCTGTTCGGCGTGCTGGTAGGTCTGCTGGCGGGGGTGACTCATGGACTCCGTTCCGCCATCCTGAACCATATTTTGGACACGTTGCTGTCCATCCCCTCTCTGCTGCTGGCGATTGTGGTCATCGCCTTTATCGGTCCAAAGCTCGAACACGCCATGCTCGCCGTATGGCTGGCGCTGTTGCCGAGGATGGTGCGCACCATCTACACGGCCGTGCATGACGAGCTGGAAAAAGAGTACGTCATTGCCTCACGGCTGGATGGCGCGTCCACGCGCTACATCATCTGGTATGCCGTGCTGCCTAATATTTTGCCGCTGCTGGTCAGCGAATTCACCCGCGCCCTGTCGGTCGCCATTCTGGACATTGCCGCACTGGGCTTTCTCAATCTGGGCGCGCAGTTGCCGACGACCGAATGGGGAACGCTGTTGGGAAATTCGCTGGAGCTGGTCTACGCCGCGCCCTGGACCGTCATGTTGCCAGGGGGGGCGATTACCCTGAGCGTGCTGATCGTCAACCTGCTGGGGGATGGCCTGCGCCGTTCTCTGCTGGCACAAACCGAATAGTGGTGGGAAAAAGGTATGCCATTACTGGACATTCGTAATCTGACCATCGAATTCATGACCGCCGAAGGGCCGGTCAAAGCTGTCGATCGCGTCAGCATTAGCCTGAGCGAAGGCGAAATCCGCGGCCTGGTGGGAGAATCCGGGTCGGGGAAAAGCCTGATCGCCAAAGCGATTTGCGGCATCACCAAAGACAACTGGCGCGTGACCGCCGACCGTTTCCGCTTCGACAACATCGACATGCTGAAGCTCACGCCCCGGCAGCGACGCAAACTGGTAGGTCACAATCTGTCGATGATCTTTCAGGAGCCGCAGTCGTGTCTTGACCCTTCCGCCAAAATCGGACGTCAACTGGTGCAGTCGATTCCGGGCTGGACCTACAAAGGACGCTGGTGGCAGCGCTTCAACTGGCGTAAGCGCCGGGCCATCGCGCTACTGCACCGGGTGGGGATCAAGGATCATAAAGACATCATGGGCAGTTACCCCTATGAACTGACCGAAGGGGAGTGTCAGAAAGTCATGATCGCCATCGCACTGGCCAACCAACCGCGGCTGCTGATTGCCGATGAGCCGACCAACGCGATGGAAGCCACCACGCAGGCGCAGATTTTCCGCCTGCTGTCGCGGCTGAATCAAAACAACAACACCACGATTCTGCTGATCAGCCATGACCTGCAGACCATGAGTAAATGGGCGAATCGCATCAACGTGCTGTACTGCGGTCAGACCGTCGAAAGCGCGCTGAGCAGCGAACTGATCAGCACCCCGCACCATCCGTATACGCAGGCGTTGATCCGCGCGATGCCGGACTTCGGCCGCGCGCTCCCGCATAAGAGCCGCTTGAATACCTTGCCCGGCGCGATCCCGTCGCTGGAGCATCTACCCGTCGGGTGTCGTCTCGGTCCGCGCTGCCCTTATTCGCAGCGCGAATGCATGATCACGCCGCCGCTAATCGTGGCGAAAAACCATTGGTATGCCTGCCACTTCCCGCTCAATATGGAGGAATCCTGATGGTCGAGACCCTGCTCGAAGCCCGCAATCTCACCAAGACGTTTCGCTACCGCACCGGTCTGTTCCGGCGGCAGCACGTCGAAGCGGTCAAGTCGGTAAGCTTTACCCTGCGCGAACGCCAGACGCTGGCGATTATCGGCGAGAACGGTTCCGGGAAGTCGACCCTGGCGAAAATGCTGGCGGGCGTACTTCCGCCCACCACTGGTCAGTTGGTGATTGACGATCATCCGCTGGAATATGGCGATTACGGCTATCGCAGCCAGCGTATCCGTATGATTTTTCAGGATGCCGGCAACGCGCTAAATCCACGCCAGCGTATCGGTCAACTGCTGGAATTGCCGCTGCGGCTGAATACCCAGCTCAGCCCCGAAGAGCGGGAAAAGGCCGTCTATCTGGCGCTGCGTCAGGTGGGCCTGCGCGCCGATCACGCATCGTATTACCCGCACGCGCTGGCGCCGGGTCAGAAACAGCGCGTCGGGCTGGCGCGGGCGCTGATCCTGCAACCGAAAGTGATTGTGGCCGACGAAGCGTTAGCGTCGCTGGATATGTCCATGCGTTCGCAAATCATCAATCTGATGCTGGAGTTGCAGGAAAAACACGGTATCTCCTACATCTATGTCACCCAGCATCTGGGGATGATGAAACACATCAGCGATCAGATTCTGGTGATGCATAACGGCGAAGTCGTCGAGCGCGGCAGCACCGCAGACGTTTTGGCAGCGCCATTGCACGATTTGACCAAGCGCCTGATCGCCAGCCACTTCGGCGAGGCACTGAGCGCCGACGCGTGGAGAAGCGACGGCGGCGTTCTTTAATTTACCCCGTCCGGGCATGACGCTGCGGTGATGACCAAAGTATTACATCTGGCATCACTCATGCTAGAATCGCCCGGTTTATTCACACCGGTCGCCATTAACTAATAATTCTTTAACGGCGATCGCAGCAATAATGATCACAAGGATACTGCTATGGGTTTTCTTAATGGTAAGCGCATTCTGGTAACGGGCGTTGCCAGTAACCGCTCCATCGCATTCGGTATCGCCCAGGCGATGCAACGCGAAGGCGCCGAACTGGCGTTCACTTATCAGAACGACAAACTGAAGTCTCGCGTAGAAGGTTTTGCCAGCGAACTCGGTTCTAACATCGTTCTGCCGTGTGACGTTGCGGAAGATGCCAGCATCGAAACGCTGTTCACCGAATTGGCGAAAGTATGGCCAAACTTCGATGGTTTCGTGCACTCCATCGCCTTCGCACCGGGCGACCAGCTGGACGGCGACTATGTCGATGCCGTGACGCGTGAAGGTTTCTCAATCTCTCACGACATCAGCTCCTACAGCTTCGTCGCGATGGCGAAAGCCTGCCGCAAGATGCTGAACCCGAACTCCGCACTGGTCACGCTGTCCTACCTGGGCGCAGAGCGCGCCATCCCGAACTACAACGTGATGGGTCTGGCGAAAGCGTCTCTGGAAGCCAACGTACGTTACATGGCGAACGCCATGGGCGCTCAGGGCGTGCGCGTGAACGCGATCTCCGCAGGTCCGATCCGTACTCTGGCGGCTTCCGGCATCAAGAACTTCAAAAAGATGCTGTCTCACTGCGAAGCCGTGACGCCAATCCGCCGCGTTGTGACCATCGAAGATGTCGGCAACTCCGCCGCCTTCCTGTGCTCCGACCTGGCGGCCGGGATCTCTGGTGAAGTTCTGCACGTCGACGGCGGTTTCAACATCGCTGCGATGAACGAACTGGAACTGGATTAATCCCTCCGACAAGCGAGCCTTCCGGCTCGCTTGTTTTCTCGCTCTTCCCCTGCCATGCCTTAGACGACGTTGCTCGTTCCCCCGTTATATCCTGCGTTTTGTCGCGCTAACCAAGCTGCCGCCACGTTGAAAAAATGCTGGGCCAATGCCGTTGATCGCCCCTGCTCGGCAATCACGACGGCCGTCGTACGCGGCATCAGCGGCAACGTCAGACTGCGCCACGCCAGCTGCGGCGTCATTTCCGGCAACAGACTGCCTTGCGGCACAATACCGCATCCCAGACCGACGAATACGCTTTGAATCAGCTGCAAAACCGAGCCGCTTTCCACCACGACATTAGGCGTCACCGCCGCGTCCTGCCAGAGCGAATCCAGATAGCCGCGTAGATAGCGCCCGGTGTCCGTCAGGCACAGCGGCAGCTCAGCGATGTCAGCCAGCGAGAGCGGCGCGTCGCCTTTTAGCGCAGGAAAGTGCTGCGGATTAAACAACAAAGCCATATGCGGCGCACCCAGCCTGGTGACCTGAAAACGCGGTTCCTCAAGCATCGCGGGTTTGAAAAAGCCGATCCCGACGTCCACGTCATGCGCCTGCAATGCCTCCAACAAACGATCCGCGCTGAACAGCGACACCTGAAAAGCCAGTTCAGGATAAAGGGATCGCACCGCGGCCAGCATCTGCGGCACCGCGATACCACACTGAGGGACGGCGCCGATGCGCACCAGCCCGCTGGTGCCGCGTTTCAGGGCGTCGACTTCCAGCTTTAGTCCTTGATAAACCGACACCATTTCACGCGCCCAGGCGAGCACCCGTTCGCCCTCCGCGGTGAAGCCATCGAAATTATTGCCGCGATTGATGAGCGACAGACCCAGTTCGCGCTCCAGATTTTTAAGTCGCATGGAGAGCGTAGGCTGGCTAACGAAGCTTGCTTCAGCCGCGCGGCCGAAGTGGCGAGCCTTTTCCAGGTTGCACAGATAGATAAGTTGTTTGATATCGATTTTCGTCATTCCTAAAAGTTGAGCGCGGGAGAAAACTGCTGCTGTCTGAGCCGCGCCTGGCGCCCGATTTTATTGGCTGATTAGCCGAAAAAAACCATGCGTTCTGTACGCCAATCGGCCCTGGCAGAAATCGCGCGCGGCAAGGTATTCATTACGAGCGAAGACATCACTCTCCCCCCAGAATATCGGCGTCGCATGAGTATTTCTAATGAATGAGGCCGCCGAAGACGGTAACGCAGACCACAGTATGAGCGGAGTTGACCTCTTAACATGCTTCATTTTAGAAGCATGATGCACGAATTCAACTTAGGGTTCTCTGCGGTATATCGCGGTCTTGAAGGAAAAACGCGGAGACTTGTATAGATAACTATCCCCCTATACTATCTACGCTTCTGAAACGAACGGGAGGGAAGAATAAAAATGATTGATAAACATTCCTTTGTTCCTTTTTATCTGCAAATTGAGCAGATCCTGACCCGTCAGATCCATGACAACAGACTGAAGCCCGGCGACCCGCTCCCCACCGAAGCGGAAATGTGTCAGCAATATCAGGTTTCACGGATGACGGCGCGTAAAGCCGTCGACTATCTGGTCCGACAGGGGCTGGTTGAACGCTTTCGGGGACGCGGCACCTTCGTTGCTCAGCCGGACACCCGCGTAAAAGTACAACTGCCGCTGGACCAGCATCTGACCTCCAGTGAGGTCGCCAACAGTACGCAGCGCAAGATCGTCAACCAACTGCGCCATTTCTCTCAGCAACCGGCCACCGCCGAGGTCGCCCAAGCCCTTCGGATCGCGCAAGGGACGCCGGTCCACTACATGGTGCGCCTGCTGTTAATTGACGGCACGCCGTTTGTGTATGAACAGTCCTGGATGATTCAATCTCTGTTTCCCGACCTGAGCGAGCGCGATCTGAATCAGTCCAAGTATGCCTACCTCAAATCCAAAGGCTATGACGCCGTCGGCAGCCATAAGCAGATATTCGCCGAGCTTCCCTCCGTCGAGGTGCTGGAAGCTCTCGGGCTGGCACGGGATGAACCCGTGCTGCGTGCCAGCGTCGTCGCTTTTTTCGCTGACGAGCACCCCTTCGAGCTTTCCAACGTTTATTACAATCAGCGGCGTTATGCCTTCACCCTCGACGCGCCGCTGCGTCCTTTATTCACGCCGTCGCCCTGTTAGTCGCTTGCGCAATCAGGTTAACGCCGGCCAATAACCTTGGTTGGCCTCTATCAGCGCATCCAACACTTTGCGCGCCTTTTTCGCATCCACCACCAACCGGTTCAGCGTCAGCGCTTGCAGCGCTTTGGTGTAAGACCCTTCAAACCATGCCTCTATCGTCAGGCGTTCGTAGGCGAACTGCTGCTCGATCATCCCTTTATAGAAGGTGGGGATGTTGCCCACGCCGTAGGGCCGAGGTCCATTGATGCCGAGCGTCGCCGCCACTTCCACCATCGCGCTGTCATCCAGATTGTTCACCAGACCGTTGTTCTCCACGATCACCACAAAGATACGATGCTGGTTATAGGCGATGGATTCGGCGACTTCGACAATCATGTCGCCATGCGCATCGTTGTGTACCACGCTGGCATCTTTGGTCGTTCCGGCGGCGACCGCGTTTCGGCATGTCTCAAACACGCGTTTTTCTCGTCCCGCCATCACTTCATTGGCGCGGGTAAAGTTCGGGTCCAGCTTGCTCAGCTTGTACTCTGGATACAGGTAATATTGCAGATAGGTGTTCGGCAGATAGTCAGGGAAGTCCCGCAGCATGTCGGCCACCACCGCATACGTATCCAGCCACGAGGCATCGCGTTGCTCCGCGTCGGCGGGCTTGAATCCCTGATTGAGGATAATTGATTTTAACTGCGGCAGCAGATCCGTTCCCTGGCGATCGTACAAATGCGTGAACCAGCCAAAGTGATTCAAACCGAAGTAGACCGGTTCGAACTCATTGACGTCCCGCCCCAGGATACGGGCATAGGAACGCAGCAGATTGACCGGCTGATCGCAGATATTAAGGATGCGCTTGTCGTCCGGAAACTTGACGCGAAGCGCATCGGCGACGATGGCCGCCGGATTGGTATAGTTCAAAATCCAGGCCTGCGGCGAACGCGCCCGCACCTGCTCCACCAGTTCAATCATGTCGCCAATAGAACGCATCCCGTAGGCGAAGCCTCCCGGACCGCAGGTCTCCTGACCGATGACGCCCAATGAAAGCGGGATTTTTTCGTCCTTTTCTCGCATGTCGTAACCGCCGGTGCGCATCTGGCAGAAGACGAAATCGACATCCCGAAACGCCGCTTCGACATCCGTCGTGTAGGCGAAATCCAGCGCCGGGTACTCTTCGCTAAACAGCAGGCGGGCAAAGTCGCCGATAACCGCCTGCCGTTCGGCGTTCACGTCATACATCACCACCCGTCTTAGCGGAAACGTGCTTTGTCGTTTGCACAACGCCTTCAGTAACCCCGGCGTCCAGGTCGACCGCCCCCCACAATCACAATACTGTATGTCTTCGTCATCGCTGTTTCCCATTTTCCGGTTGAGGTTTGATTACGCCGTGACGCCCAACGCCGCTTTGACGTCCTGAGCGATTTTTTCCACTTTCGGCCCGTAAATCACCTGAACGTTATGTTCATTTACCCGTTTGACGCCGTTGGCTCCCGTCGTCATCAGGGTGTTGTCCACGACCAGGTTGATGTCTTTTACCTGCACCCGCAGCCGGGTAAAACAGCAGTCCACTTCGGCGATATTGCTCTGTCCGCCCAGGCCGTCGATAATGGTTTGCGTACGTTCATCCGCACTCACCGCCGCTGGCGATGCCGCCGCGTCGGACTCACGCCCCGGCGTCTCAACGTTCATTCGTTTGATCACGAACTTGAACGCGGAGTAGTAAATCAGGAAGTAGAACGCCCCCAGCAATACCGCGTACCACCACTGGGTTTTCAGCCCGCCCAGCATGCCAAACACCACCAGATCGATAGCGCCGCCCTGAATATTGCCGATCATCAGGTGGGCCAGAGACATCAACATGAAAGACAGGCCGCTAAGGACGGCGTGCAGCAGATACAGAACGGGCGAAACAAAAATAAAACAGAACTCGAGCGGCTCAGTGATCCCCGTCGTGAAAGACGCCAGTCCCCCGGCCAGCATCAGCGCTTTCACGCGTTCTTTATGTTCAGGCCGGGCGCACTGATACATCGCCAGCGCCGCGCCGGGAAGCCCAAACATCATGACGGGAATTTTGCCTTGGGCCAGAAACTGGGTGGCGTTACGGATCACCTCGTCGCTGACCGCGCCGGGATGCGTTAGCGAGGTGTTAAATATGTTCAACGCGCCGACCACCGTCTGACTGTCCACGGTCGCGACGCCACCAATGGGAGTAAAGCGCACGGTTTCGTTCAGGATGTGGTGCAACCCGGTGGGGATAAGAATGCGCTCGGAGAAACCGTAGAGAAACGCGCCGTACTGACCGCTGTGGCCAATTAACGCCCCGACCCAAGCGATGCCAGTGCCGATGGTCGGCCAAATCAGCGCCAGACCGACGCCCACCAGCGGCAGGCATACCACTGTAATAATGGGCACAAAACGGCGGCCGCCAAAAAAGCTGATCGCCGTCGGCAGTTCGATCGTGTAGAAGCGGTTGTGCAGCATGACCGTCACCACACCGGCGATCACCCCACCCAGCACGCTCATGTTATAGGTAAAAATCCCCAGCGTTTTAGTGAACTCGGCGGCATACATCAGCGCCGCGGTACGGTCCATACCGCCCGCCGTCAACGCCTCCACCGTGGTGCTGACCGGCGTGAGTTGCTGAGCGGTGAGCGTCGCCTGCACCCCGACGTGCATAGAAATAAAACCGATGACGGCGGCAAACGCTGCCGTCGGTTTTTCTGCATTAGCCAGACCTATCGCGCTGGCGACGGCGAAAAATAACGGGAGGTTGGCGAACAGCGCACCGGCGATCTGGCGAATAAAACCGATGATGAGCTGCGGGATCTGCATGTGGGTGAACGCATCGCCGGTGACGGCGGGGTTTTGCATCGCCGCCGCCAGTCCCAGGAAAATCCCGGCGGCGGCGATGACCGAAATCGGCATCATGAGTGCTTTACCAAAGGCGTGAACCTTATTGCCAAGATCTTTCATTATTTGCCCTTCCTGTTTTTCGTTCTGATTAAGGAATAGCCGGAAAATAACAAAATTTGTATATACAACTAGACAAAAAGATCAAGATTCCGTCCTTGGTCACACTTTATTTGCGATAACCCTCCTCTATCTCGCGATTGCCGTATTTGATTAGACGTTCCTGCCCGGCGATCCTAGACTTAACGTCTAACCCCAATTCCTTAAAAATCCATTCACATATTAAAAACAATATGGCCAGCACATCCTATGATGAAATTTAAACCAGAAATCAAGCCATACCGCCGCGCCGCGGGAGGTTGGGGCTCGCTGGAAGCCACTACGCGTTACGTTCTGGACAGCAAAGAAGCCTTCAAAAATATTCGAAACTTGATGCGGGTCAATAAACCCCGGGGATTCGACTGTCCCGGCTGCGCCTGGGGCGACGATAACCACAGCACCTTCAGCTTCTGCGAAAACGGTGCTAAGGCCGTAAGTTGGGAAGCCACGCGCAAAGCGGCTGGGCCTGAGTTTTTCGCCGCCCATAGCGTCAGTACGCTGCGTCGCCAGAGCGACTATTTTCTGGAATATCAGGGACGTCTGACGCACCCGATGCGCTACGATCGTCACACCGATCACTACGTTCCCATCACCTGGGAACAGGCGTTTGCGCTGATCGCGCATCATATTCACGGACTGGATAACCCTAACCAAATGGAGCTGTACACGTCCGGACGCGCCAGCAATGAGGTCTCCTATATCTATCAGCTGTTCGGCCGAATGATGGGCACCAATAATTTCCCGGATTGTTCCAATATGTGCCACGAAGCGAGCGGCACCGGCTTGAAACAAAGCATCGGGATCGGTAAAGGCACCGTACGGCTGGACGACTTCAATCATGCCGACGCCATTCTGGTGTTCGGCCAAAATCCCGGCACCAACCATCCGCGCATGCTGCACAGCCTGCGCTCCGCCGCCGCGCGCGGCGCACACGTGATCACGTTCAATACCCTGCGCGAACGCGGACTGGAACGCTTTACCGATCCGCAAAGCCCGGTAGAGATGCTGACACCGCTGTCGGGCAGGATTAGCGATACCTACCTGCAGCCGAACTTAGGCGGCGATATGGCCGCCGTCCGCGGCATCGTTAAAACCTTGCTGGAAACGCAGCGTCTGCGTCTGGCCGCCGGAGAGCCCGGTATCTTCGATCAGACTTTTGTCGACAGCCACACTGACGGGGTCGAGGCCTATCTTGAGCAGGTCGATGCGACGAGCTGGGCCCATATCGTCGAACAGTCCGGCCTGAGCGAAGCGCAGCTGCGTCATGTCGCCGAGCTGTACCTGAACTCCCCGCGTGTCATTTGTACCTGGGCGATGGGTATCACCCAGCACAAACACTCCGTGGCGACCGTCAGGGAGATCGTCAACCTGCAATTGCTGTTTGGCCAGTTGGGCAAACCGGGCGCAGGCCTGTGCCCGGTCCGCGGACACAGCAACGTACAGGGCAACCGTACGATGGGGATTGATGAAAATCCGTCGGGGGCGATGCTGGACAGCCTTGCGGCGCATTTCGACTTTACCCCGCCGCGCGAACACGGGCATAACACCGTTCAGGCTATCGAAGCCATGCTGCGGGATGAGATCAAAGTGCTGATTGCGCTGGGCGGGAATCTGGCCGCCGCCGCGCCGGACAGTCTGCGTACCGCAGACGCCATCGGCCGCTGCGATCTGACCGTCTATATCAGCACCAAACTGAACCGCAGCCATTTGACCACCGGTCGGCAAGAATCCCTGATTCTGCCCACGCTCGGACGGACTGATCAGGATGTTCAGACGACCGGTCCTCAGTACATTACCGTTGAAGACTCTTTCAGCATGGTGCACGCCTCAGAAGGCGTCGGGCAACCGCTCTCGCCTCAACAGCGTTCCGAGACAGCCATCGTCGCCGGTATCGCCCACACGGTCATGGGCAACGACAAGGTGGATTGGCTGGCATTAGCCGGGAACTACGATTTGATCCGCGACCACATTGCCGCGACCCTGCCGGGCTTTGCCGACTTTAACCAGCGCTGCGCAGAGCCTGGCGGTTTCTATCTGGGCAACGCCGCCGCCGAATTACGCTTCAACACCCCAAGCAAGAAAGCCACGTTCAGCTGCGCGCCGCTGCCGACCAGCGTGGTACCCGAGCAGGACGGCGTGCGGGCGCCGTTTACTTTGCAGACTCTGCGCTCCCATGATCAGTACAACACCACGATTTACGGACTGGACGACCGCTATCGGGGCGTTTACGGCCAGCGAGAGGTGCTGTTCATGCACCCGGACGATATCGCCGCGCTGGGGCTTCAGGATGGCGATCGGGTCGATATCGAAACGTTGTGGCATGACGGCATTACCCGGAAAGTCAGCGGTTTCCGACTGGTCGAATATGCGATCCCACGAGGGAATCTGGCCGCCTACTACCCGGAAACCAATCCGCTGGTTCCGCTCTCCAGCTACGGCGACCAGACGTTTACCCCAACCTCCAAATCGATTCCCGTGCGCGTGACCCGTAGCGATGCCCAACCGCTGCAGAGGATAGCCTGACGAAAGGCGTCACCGGCGGCATGAGAAGCATACGTGCTTATGCGGCCGCCGGAGCCGTCTTTTTCCCCTCTCGTCACGGTCGGCAAATCTTGCCGGAGCCCCCGATCAACGCTTGCCGCCGGGGCACGATTCGCGTAAAACTGTGTGCCGCTAAAACCACCTTTAACCGCATTTCTGGACGCTATGTTTCAAGATAATCCGCTGCTTGCACAGCTTAAACAGCAACTCCACTCTAAGACGCCACGTGTAGAAGGCGTCGTAAAAGGCACCGATAAGGGATTTGGTTTTCTTGAAGCCGAAGCACAGAAGAGCTACTTCATCCCGCCGCCGCACATGAAAAAAGTGATGCACGGCGACCGCATCGTTGCAACGCTGCATACCGAAAAAGATCGTGAAATCGCCGAGCCGGAATCGCTGATCGAACCGTTTCTGACCCGTTTTGTCGGCCGCGTCCAGAAGAAAGACGACCGCCTGTCGATCACCCCGGACCATCCTTTGCTCAAGGATGCGATCAGCTGCCGAGTGGCGCGTCAACTGGACCACGAGATTCAGGACGGCGACTGGGCGGTCGCAGAAATGCGCCGCCACCCGCTCAAAGGCGACCGTAATTTCCATGCGGAAATCACAGAATACATTACCACTGGCGACGATCCGCTGGCGCCGTGGTGGGTGACATTGTCACGTCATAATTTGGAGCGTAACGCGCCGGAGCACGACGCCGCCGAGATGAATGATGGCGAACTCACGCGTGAAGACTTAACCGCGCTGGATTTTGTCACCATCGACAGCGCGAGTACCGAAGATATGGATGACGCGCTGTATGTCCGCGACAACGGCGACGGCACGCTGGAAATGACCGTGGCGATCGCCGATCCAACGGCCTATGTGCCGGCCGACAGCGAGCTGGATACGGTCGCGTGCAAACGCGCGTTCACTAACTATCTGCCCGGTTTCAACATTCCTATGCTGCCGCGCCACTTGTCGGACGATATTTGCTCCCTGCGCCCGCAGGAACGCCGTCCGGTCATGGCCTGCCGCGTCACGTTGGCCGCTGATGGGGCGATGAGCGACATTCAGTTCTTTGCCGCCTGGATCGAATCCCGCGCCAAACTGGTCTACGACGAAGTGTCCGACTGGCTGGAGCAAAAGGGAGAGTGGCAGCCAGAAAACGAGGCTATCGCGACTCAGATCCGCCTGCTGCACAAGATGTCGCAGCTGCGCAGCGCATGGCGCACCACGAACGCGCTGGTGTTCAAAGACCGCCCGGACTATCGCTTCCTGCTGGGAGAAAAAGGCGAAGTGCTGGATATCGTGGTCGAACCGCGCCGCATCGCGAATCGTATTGTTGAAGAAGCCATGATCGCGGCCAACGTCTGTGCGGCTATCGTACTGCGCGAAAAGCTGGGCTTCGGGATTTACAACATCCACAACGGGTTCGATCCGGTCACGGTAGAACAGGCCGTCGCCATTCTGGAAAGCAATGAGATTCAGGCCGACCCGCAGCAGATACTGACGCTGGAAGGCTTCTGCGTGTTGCGTCGCCAGTTGGACGCCCTGCCGACGCAGTTCCTGGATAGCCGCATGCGCCGCTTCCAGTCGTTTGCGGAAATCAGCACTGAGCCGGGCCCTCATTTCGGTCTGGGATTGGAAGCCTACGCCACCTGGACGTCACCTATCCGTAAATACGGAGATATGGTGAACCATCGCCTGTTGAAAGCGATTATCACCGGCCAGTCCGCTGAGAAACCGCGGGATGAGGTCACCGTTCAGCTGGCGGAACGTCGTCGCCTCAATCGTATGGCCGAACGCGACGTCAGCGATTGGCTGTACGCTCGTTATCTGAAGCCGCATGCTGGCACCGACGCACGCTTCTTGGCAGAGATCATGGACGTTACGCGTGGTGGCCTGCGAGTGCGTCTGCTGGACAACGGCGCGACGGCATTTATCCCGGCCTCGTTCATCCATGCCGTCCGCGACGAGTTGCTCTGCAGTCAGGACACGGGCACCGTCACCATCAAAGGTGAGGTCGTCTACCGCCAGAGCGATAAGCTGGATGTGATGCTGAAGGAAGTGCGTCTCGAAACGCGCAGCATCATCGCTAAACCGGCGGCCTAAGTCGTCATGACGCCATCGGGACTTCCTGATGGCGTCAGTCGTTTACTCCCCACCAACTCCCTTTTCCCGTTCTTCTACTGCTGATTCCCTCGTCATCGTCATACTTCTGACCAAGACAAAAGCGATGAACACGTTCGTGATCTGATTAATCGCAGCATTCTGCGTGCCCCGTATCCGTGCCCCTGCCTTATCGTTTAACTCTCCCGCACATCACTGCCTGCTCGTAGGGCAAAATCCCGGTGTCCCAGAGAAAGGTAAAGCATTACTTACTGATCAAATATCAGGCTTACCTGACTGGCTTGAGCGGCGCATACTAAAATCGCACACTTTCACAGCAATCTAATAAAGGAAAAAATAATGAAAAAGATCGCAGCACTGTTGTTAATTACCCTCATTGGCACATTCTCCGTCTCAGCTATTGCCTGCCCCAAAGGGCAGCATCCTCATGGCGGAACCGGCGCTCATCATAAAGGGGGCCATTGTTCTTTCTAAGCATTTAACCCGCTATTATGGCGGGTTGACCCTTTTCTCTCACCCTCCTGCTTTATGTTGTACAACCCCCAAAATTAATTAACAAATCTTATGTTTATTCAGGCATGAGCCTGATGCGGCAATCTTTCCGCCTTCTACCGCTTAATGATGCTTAAGTTCACTTGTAAGTCCCTTTGACAAGGGGGAAGCGATGACCTGGCTACGTCATAACTTGCTACGGCGGCCCTTGTTTATCAGTTACATTGTGACTTGTTGCCACTGGTTATCGTTGTTCATTTGAGAGGTTGTCGCCTTACAAAACATACAATTAAGAAAGAAAAGATGGCGGCGAAAAGCAGTGGTGATGCGGATAGCACAAAGTGATCTATGGGATAACTAGAATTAAGAGTTTTTACCTATCGTAAATTCTGCCGATATTTATACTGCGTCTCAGGTAACAAAAAGTGAGTAAGTCGTAGTTAATTTTACAGCATGATGCCAGCACCCTATTTTCTTATGAAAAAGCGGTCATACGCCGCTTATTCCACCATAAGATGGCATCAACAGGAGAAGACCATGAGAGTAAATAAGGCATTGGCAGTTACGGTACTTGCGATAGTCATGGCAGGAAGCCTGACCGGTTGTTCCAATATGTCTAAACGCGATCGCAATACGGCCATCGGCGCAGGCGTGGGTGCTGTGGGCGGTGCCGTTCTGACCGGCGGCAGTACGCTCGGTACGCTGGGTGGCGCGGCGCTTGGCGGCGTCATCGGCCACGAAGTCAAAAGATAATTCTTCTGGGCAGGTTTCCGTCACCGGACCTGCCCAGCACTATTTAGCCCGCGCTTATCCCCCCGCCAGCTTCACTTTCATTCCTTTTGCTTCCAGCAGCTGTTTCAGCACGTCACGCTTATCGCCCTGTATTTCGATCACGCCGTCTTTCAGCGAGCCTCCGCAACCGCACTTTTTCTTCAATTCTGCCGCCAGTTTTTGCAATGCGTCATCATCAAGGTCAATACCCGTAATTACGCACACGCCCTTACCTTTACGACCACTGGTCTGACGCTGTATACGTATGACGCCATCGCCTTTTGGACGTTCGGCGGGCACCGTTTTTTCCGCAATGCGTCCGCTCTCCGTCGAATAAACCAGTGGGTTATCGTCACGAAAACTCATATTCACTCTCCTAACGTCGCCAGAATATCTTTCAGCGTTTGCGCCGGGTTGGCCGACTGGGTGATCGGACGACCAATCACCATATAGTCTACTCCGGCCTGCTTCGCCTGTTCTGGGGTCATAATTCTGCGCTGGTCGCCTGCCGCACTACCGACCGGGCGAATCCCCGGCGTGACCAGCTGAAATGCGGCGCCGCAGCGCTGTTTGAGGCGTTCGGCTTCGTGCGCCGAACAGACGACGCCATCCAGCCCGCATTGCTGTGTCAGCACCGCCAGCCGTTCGGCCTGCTCGGCCGGAGACAGCGTGATCCCCAATCCGCGCAGATCGTCCTCGTCCATACTGGTCAATACCGTGACGGCAACCAGCAAAGGTGCGTCAGCGCCGTACGGCAGTAATGCTTCTTTAGCCGCTTGCATCATGCGCGCGCCGCCGCTGGCATGCACATTGACCATCCATACCCCCAGTTCCGCCGCCGCGGCTACCGCACGCGCCGTCGTATTGGGAATGTCGTGGAATTTTAAATCGAGAAAAATATCGAAGCCGCGCTGTTGCAGCGCTTTGACCAGAGATGGCCCGAATAGCGTAAACATCTCTTTGCCGACTTTTAACCGGCAGCTTTGAGGATCGATGCGATCAACAAACTCATAGGCATCGCGCTGAGAAGCGTAATCAAGGGCAACCAGAATCGGCGAGGAGTGGGAATTCTGTTTCTGCGTTACGTTTTGGCCTGTCACTGGCGTTACCCCCGAGGTGTCGATATGTATTCAGCATCGCGAGGAGAAAACGCCGCACAGCACATCAACGCACGGCGAAAGCCTCTCCCCTCGACAAGAGACTGAGCGTTAATTTCCCGCCGCATTCTACATGTCCGAACACTCAAATCCCAGCGGCTGCTGAACCACAATGCATTCAGGCTGATATTCGGCGCCGTGAGGGGATGAAATCAGGATGTTGTAACTATATAAGGGTTTAACCCAACAAGATATTGCGACAAGAAGGTTATTGACCGTCCAGCCCGCGAATGGGTTTGATGGTGGCCCAGGATCGGCAGGACGGACAATGCCAGTACAGCGATTGGGAGGCGAATCCGCACTTGTGACAGCGATAGCGCGGTTTAGTCTGAATTTGCTCACCCACCATGTCGCGCAGCACCATCAGGCTGTCCTTAGCTCGCCCTTCTTCCGCTTCGCTCAAGTGGAAATCCATCAGCCGGTGGAAAACCCGCATGGTTGGATGCCGCTGCAACTGCCGGTTGATATAGACCTGAGCCACTTCAGGCCCTTCTTCATTTTCCAGAATATCCGCCAGCATCAGGTCGGCAGTCGCACCGGTATTTTCCTCAACGCAGCGTTTCAGAAACATCGCCCATTCCAGTGGCTGATCCAGATGCTGATAACACTCCTGAAGCATCGGCAGCGTTTCCGTCACGATGTCTTTATCTTGATCCAGCACCTGTCGTAAGGCCGTCACCGCTTTGGCATACTGCTGCTGCGCCATGTAAATACGTCCCATCATGATGGACGTTCGCGCGCAAAGCTTGTCTGACGCCGCCGCTTTCTTCAGCAAAGACAATGCTTTTTCGAGATCGTCGCTGCCCATCGCCTGCAACGCCAGCTCACAGTAAAAATGTGCAATCTCGCTGCGCAAATGTTCTTTTCCGAGCTTGACCAGCTTTTCGGCCGTCTCAATCGCATTTTGCCAGTCACTGGTCGACTGATGGATCTGTAATAACTGCTGGAGCGCCGTCAGACGAAAATCTTCCTCGTCCACCAGCTGATTAAAAATCTCTTCAGCACGGTCATACAGCCCAGCCGTCATATAGTCACGGCCCAGCTGTTGCACGGCGAGCAGGCGTTGTTCGAAACTGAGAGAGGCGCTTTCGGTCAACGCCTGGTGGATACGGATAGCCCGGTCCACCTCGCCGCGGGAGCGAAACAGATTACCGAGCGTCAGATGTGCTTCGAAGGTGTTGCTGTCGTCCTTGAGCATATCAAGGAATAGTTCAACGGCCTTATCCTGCTGGTTGGATAGCAGGAAGTTCACGCCCGTCACGTACTCGCGCGACAGGCGGTTCGCCTCATCCTGTTTGTCCTGCTGTACACTCCTGCGGCCCATGTACCAACCGTATGCGGCAGCAACGGGCAACAACAGAAACAGCAGTTCAAGCATAAAAAATCATTCCTTAGTGGGTCACTGGCTCGGGAGAGACCGTTTTGCTCTCATCCGAGTCGGGCAGTTGCTGCTCAAGACGTTTGATTTTACGTTGTTCACGGCCTAGCGCAATGCGTAAACGCAGATAAAACAGTCCGCAAATGACCCATCCCAGCACAAACCCAGCGGCAAACAACGTCGCTAACAGCGTTGACAGACGGTATTGCCCCTGCGCGATAAGGTAACTAAAGGTAACGACCTGATCGTTATGTGCTCCCAGCGTGATAGCCACAATGAAGATCGCCAACACGAGTAAAAAAATCAGCAAATATTTCACGTCTTTTTCCTGTGATATCGCTTGAAATAAATGAATTATGCCAAAAATGGCATCGGACCCCATTTAAGTTAGCACTTCCGCCCCGACGTGGGAAACTCACGAGAAAAACAGCGGTGGGAGTGCCACGGGAAAGCCCCTCTTCGATTGACCTGAGGGGTTCCGATTATGCCATAGTAAACTTAAATGTCGCCCTTATGTGACAACGTCACAGATTGCTGAGATTGCTCAGCATCAACCTCGGCTGCGGTCAGAGGACCACACCAGCGTGAGGCCAGCCAGGTCGCGACCAAAACCAGCAACCAGCTGATCGCCGTCGCCATCATTAGGTCCTGAGGCCAGTGCATCCCCAACGCCAAACGACTTCCCATGACGGCCGTAGCCAGATCATGACGATCGCGACGGTGATATAGTGACGACGCGCCCACAGCAGGCCGACCGCCAACAACGCCCAGGAGGCTGCAAACATCGTATGTCCTGACGGGAAAGCAAACCCGGTCTCCGCCTGCCAGTGGTGACGTAACCATTTCGGTAGCTGTTGATCGTCTTGAAGCTGGTTTTTTATCAAAGAAGACCGTTCGGATCGCGGCAAAGAGTAGAAATGACGCTCATCGACCTGATGACTTTGTTCAAGCCACTCCACAAAGGGTCTGGGTTCCTGAACCCAACCTTTGATCGCCGACTTCACCCCTTGCCCGATGCAGATGGTCACAATAAGAATCGCGAACACGCCCAGCGCTGGTTTCAGGCTGAAACGCAGACACCACAAAAACCAAAGCGACAGTACAACGCTCGTCACCACGCCCCACGGCGAGGTCACCGTTTCCGTGATCCAGAACAGCACACGTAGCCACCCTCCGGTGAGGTGTGGATGCCATTGCCAACCGCTCAGCCAGACCACAAGGGGCATTATTAGCAGCAACAGCGCGCCAATGGTGACTCTTTTAGTGATTCCGTACATCAATTCTCCCTATAATTCAGAGGGATATAAAACCAATGAAATTTTTCCGATATTACCAGAAAAGAAGGCATAGGCGTTTAGTATGACGTAAAATACCTTTCGGTTACGTCAACGGCTAAGTGAGTAAGTGTAGGCTTTGTTTTGCCTCTGATAAGTCCCACCAGCCTAAAAAACCGCCATTCATCCGGTCTTTTGTTAGCCTGCTATAGAGGTTTTGAGCAAAAGTAGTAGGATGCACTCTGTCTTTTTTATGTTGGAGATTAACATGCAGCTAAAACGGGTCGCCGAAGCCAAATTACCCACGCCGTGGGGCGATTTCCTGATGGTAGGCTTTGAAGAAACCGCGACCGGGCATGACCACCTTGCGTTGGTGTATGGCGATATCTCCGGCTCCGAGCCTGTGCTGGCCCGCGTTCATTCTGAATGCCTGACGGGCGACGCGCTGTTTAGCCTGCGCTGCGACTGTGGTTTTCAACTCGAAGCCGCGCTGAATCAGATTGCCGAAGCTGGCCGCGGGGTACTGCTCTATCATCGTCAGGAAGGCCGCAACATCGGTCTGCTGAACAAAATCCGCGCCTACGCCTTGCAGGACAAAGGCGCAGATACCGTTGAAGCGAATCATCAGTTAGGTTTCGCCGCGGATGAACGCGACTTCACACCCTGTGCGGATATGTTCAAGCTGTTGGGGGTCGCGCAGGTTCGGTTGCTCACCAACAACCCGCAGAAGGTAAAAACTTTGACCGAAGCGGGCATCAACATCGTCGAACGCGTGCCGCTGGTTGTGGGGCAAAATCCGAAAAACGAACGTTACATGGCGACCAAAGCCGCCAAGATGGGCCACCTGCTGGAAGGCAAATAGCGCCCTAAGGGCGTCAGGGCAAGTCCCTGACGCCCTCTTCTCAGTGTTTAGTAATATAAAAATCCCGTGTGTAGAAATTCCCCATCAGATCGGTTTTGAAACCTCCGACGTAAGGTTTGACCAGTTGACTACGCACGTAGTAGTACATCGGAATCAGCGGCATTTGCTGCTGCAAAATCGCTTCCGCCTGATGGTAATAAGCGTTGCGCTGCTCCAGGCTACCTGCTGTTATCGCCTTATCTTGTAGTGCGTCGAAGGCGGGATCGCTGAATTTACCCTGATTGTTGCTGTCATTGGTGCGCATGGTATTGAAGTAAGTTGACGGCTCATTGTAGTCAGCGACCCATGACGATCTGACCACCTGAAAACGGCCGTCACGCATCGTATCCAGCATCGTTTTCCACTCCTGATTGGCCAGCGTCGCCTCTACGCCCAAAGACTGTTTCCACATCGCACTGGCGGCGATCGCCAGTTTCTGATGCGCTTCTGACGTGTTGTAGAGCAGTTCAAAACGCAAAGGATGGTCTTTGCCGAAACCGGCCTCCTGCAGCAGTTTTTTGGCCTCCGCAATACGCTGCTGCTGAGTCCAGTTAGCCCAGACGGGCTGATGGCTGGTATAGCCCGCCATTCCGCTGGGGATATAGTTATAGGCGGGTTTTTCCCCCATCCCCATCACCTTCTCCGCGATCACATTTTTATCCAGCGCCAGATCGAGCGCTCGCCGCACACGCGCGTCATTAAACGGCGGTTTCTGGGTATTTAATTTATAGAAATAGGTCGAGAGGAACGGAGACACTCTGACCTGCCCCGGCAGCGACTGCTGTAGAAACTTAAACAGCTGGGGCGGCAGCGTATTCGTGATGTCGATCTCGCCAGACTTATAGCGATTGGTTTCCGCGGTCGGCGATGGGATCGGCAGATAGGTGACCTTGTCTATCACCGTGTGCGGATTGTCCCAGTAGCGAGTATTGCGCTTTCCCACCAGCCGTTCATTGACCACCCATTCGCTGAGCGTATACGGCCCGCTGCTGACAAAGTGCCCCGGCTGCGTCCAGCTGTCGCCATACTTTTCGACCACCGCTTTCGGCAACGGAGATAACACATAATGCGAAGCCATCGACAAAAAGTAAGACAGCGGCTGGTCGAGCGTGATCTGCACCGTTTGCGGATCCAGCGCCTTGATGCCCAGCGTCTCAGGGCCTTTTTCGCCTCGCGTAATCGCCTTGGCATTCAGCAGATGCATGCTTTGAATAAACGATTGGTACGGCGATAGCGTTTTCGGATCGCTGAGGCGTTGCCAGCTGAACACCACATCGTCGGCCGTGATCGGACTGCCGTCCGACCACATCAGGCCGGGCCGCAAATGAAACGTCCACACCTGATAGTCCTTGTTTTCCCAACGCTCGGCTAACCCCCCGCTGAAGCTGCCGTCATCGTTCGCCCAGATCAGATTATCGAAGAAGTCATGAATGATATTGGCCTCAACGTCGCTTTCCGCGCGATTCGGGTCCAACGTCGCGGGTTCCGATCCATTACCGCGCACCAGCTCCTGTTTATCCGCTAAGACGGTGCCAGCCGGCACGATCGCCGCTTCTACCGCTGATGTCACCATGCTCAATGCGCTCAGCATCACCGCCAGCCTGATATGTTCCTTTGCCATTGTGTTTCCCTCTTACACGATGTGATGGTAAAAACCTGCGGCCTCAGTGATACGCGATTTTCTCACCTCGAACAAGAGGACGTACGTATGGTCGACACAAAGTGACAATGTCACTTGTCGTTTAGCATATTGCGGATGACATAATGCAAAATTCCGCCGTGACGGTAGTAGGTCAGCTCGTTTCCGGTATCAATCCGGCAGTGGGTATTTACCGTTTGCGTTTCTCCCTCGTCGGATACGATCGTCACCGCCACCGTACTGCCGGGTTGCAAATCGGTCAGTCCAGCAATATCGATACGCTCTCCCCCGTTCAGTCCCAGCGTTTTGCGAGTGACGCCTACCGGAAATTCCAAAGGGAGAATCCCCATGCCAATCAGGTTGGAACGGTGAATACGCTCGAACGTTTCGGCAATGACGACGCGAACGCCCAGCAGGCACGGTCCTTTCGCGGCCCAGTCTCTGCTCGACCCCGAGCCGTACTCCTTGCCCGCGATCACGGCCAACGGCACCTGATCCTGCTGATAGCGCATCGCGGCATCGTAAATCGCCAGGACGTCCTGCGAGGGAATATGTCGCGTATAACCCCCTTCCTTGCCTGGGACCATTTCATTGCGAATACGAATGTTGGCGAACGTCCCGCGCATCATCACTTCATGATTTCCACGACGAGAGCCATAGGAGTTGAACGCGTCTGGCTCCACGCCATTCGCCTGCAAATAGCGGCCCGCCGGGCTGTCAGCTTTGATATTTCCCGCAGGAGAAATGTGGTCGGTCGTGACGGAGTCGCCCAAAATGGCAAGGATTCTGGCGTTGTGAATGTCTTTGACCGGCTCCGGCACGATCTGCATCGTATTGAAAAACGGCGTTTGACGGATGTAGGTCGAGTCCGCCGGCCAGCGATAAGTCGGTTCGTTGCCGACCGCGATCCCCTGCCACTCCGCCGTTCCCGAAAAGACTTCGGCGTACTCGCGACGAAACATATCGCTACTGACCATTTGCACCGCGTCAGCGACTTCTTTTGCAGAAGGCCAGATATCGCGCAGATAAACCGGCTGGCCCTGGTCATCCTCGCCCAGCGGATCGCGGCTCAGATCTACCGTCATATTGCCCGCCAGCGCGTAGGCCACCACTAGCGGCGGAGACGCCAGCCAGTTCGTTTTTACCAAGGGGTGAATGCGCCCCTCAAAGTTGCGGTTGCCGGACAGCACGGCGCCGACGGTCAAGTCACCTTGCCGAATCGCCGCTTCAACCGGCGCAGGCAGTGGCCCGGAGTTACCGATACAGGTAGTGCAGCCGTACCCCACCAGATTAAAGCCCAGACGGTCCAACGCCTCGGTGAGCCCGGCGCGAGCCAGATATTCCGTCACCACCCGAGAACCGGGCGCGAGTGAGGTTTTCACCCACGGACGAGTCCGCAGTCCGCGCGCCACGGCATTGCGTGCCAGCAAGCCCGCCGTCATCAACACATTCGGGTTAGAGGTATTAGTGCAAGAAGTGATGGCCGCGATGACGACAGCGCCTTCCCGCAGCGCATGCGTTTCACCAGCCAATTTGAACGTCGGCGCGACGCTCTGCGACGGCGGGTTGGTATTCAGATCCAGCTCCCGACTGGCCTGAAAAGCCGCAGGCACATCCGCCAATGCAACCCGGTCCTGAGGTCGTTTAGGACCGGCCAGACTGGTTTCCACCATGCCCATATCCAGCTCAAGCTGGCTGGAAAAACGAGGTTCATCCCCCGGATTGCGCCAGAGCCCCTGACGCTTGGAGTAGCTTTCCACCAGCGCAATCTGCTCTTCGCTGCGGTTGGTCAGGCGCAGGTAATCCAGGGTCACTTCATCGACGGGGAAAAAGCCGCAGGTCGCCCCATACTCTGGCGCCATGTTGCCCAGCGTCGCCCGATCGGCCAGCGGCAAATGGGCTAAACCATCACCGTAAAACTCCACGAATTTGCCGACCACGCCGTGTTTGCGCAGCATCTGGGTCACCGTCAGCACCAAATCGGTCGCGGTGATGCCTTCGCGCATTCGTCCCGTCAGCTTGAATCCGACAACGTCCGGGATCAGCATGGAGATGGGCTGACCCAGCATCGCCGCCTCAGCCTCAATGCCTCCGACGCCCCAGCCCAATACGCCCAAACCATTCACCATCGTCGTATGAGAATCAGTACCGACCAAGGTATCCGGATAGGCGATTCGCTGCTCCCCATCCTGTTCAAACCAGACGGTTTTCGCCAAATACTCCAGATTCACCTGATGACAGATGCCGGTGCCAGGCGGCACCACGCTGAAGTGGCGGAAGGCTTTCTGCCCCCATCGCAGAAACGCATAGCGCTCATGATTACGCATCATTTCGAGTCGCGTATTCTCCTCCAGCGCGTTTTGTTCGCCGAAGTGGTCTACCGTCACCGAATGGTCGATCACCAAATCGACCGGGCTTGCGGATTAACCTTGTCGACATCGCCACCGAGCCGACGCACGGCATCCCGCATCGCCGCCAAATCAACCACGGCGGGTACGCCGGTGAAGTCCTGCATCAGCACACGTGCAGGTCGGTAGGCGATTTCTCGATCGCCGTGGGTGCTGACTTGCCACGCGACCAGCGCACGCAGATCGTCATCACCGACGCTATCGCCGTCGTAGAATCGCAGAACATTTTCGAATAACACTTTCAGGGACTTGGGCAAGGCGTCAATGTTGCCCCAACGATCGGCGGCCAACGCCAGACTAAAGAAATGATAGGTGTGCTGACCCGCGGTCAGCGTTTCCATGCAGGCAGTGCGATGTTGTGTTGACATGCTTCCTCCGGGCTAATGCGGACCTACCCTGCGAGGCGCCGTGATGGCAAACAGGACGTCCGCGCCAGCGGGCAGGAGTGCCATAACTGATGGCCGCCAGCAGACAATAACCGGCATCTGTTTGTGGTTTTATTTAAAGATAACACAAACAAAAAATAACGTTTCCATAACAACGGCCGTTATTATAACGATAGGCATGAGCTAAAAACACGGCGCTACCTGCGGTATCGCGTGAGAAATGTGAGAGAAAAATCGGTCGAAGAGCACGCAGATAAGTGCGGAGAAAGGCAGACGCGAATTAATTTTTACTGTAAATAATATGCGAGGCAACGCACATCACGCCTCAACGATTTCTCACCATAATGCAACAGCCTACAACAAGAACAACACACCGAACCGAATGGCAGTTTTTACGGAAGGAACGACGTATGAAACTCTATTACACCCCTGGCAGTTCCGCGCTGTTTCCTCACATCATCCTGTGCGAAACGCGCGCGCACTTCACGCTGGAACGGGTGGACCTGCACACCAAGAGAACGGAACAAGGCCGGGATTACCTGCATATCGCGCCTAAAGGTTTAGTCCCGGCACTGGAGCTGGACGACGGCAGCGTACTCACCGAAGCGGTCGCCATCGGGCTCTATCTGGCGGACAAAGCCCCGCAATGTAACCTCATCGCGCCTCCCGATACGATCCATCATTACCATGCCATCGAGTGGTTGAACTACATCGCAATGGAAGTGCACAAGGCGGTTTCGCCGCTGTTTCGCCCCGGCACCCCGGAATCGTATAAAGACCTGATGAGAAGCTACCTGAAGCAGCGGTTCAACTACCTGAACATGGTGCTGAGCGAGCATGACTACCTCATCGGCAATCGGTTTGGCGTCGCCGATGCCTATTTGTTCACTATCGCCCGCTGGACGCATAAGTTGAAGTTCGACTTGAGCGCATTCCCAGCGTTGAACCATTACATTGAGCGCGTCGGGAACCGGCCGTCGGTAGAAAAAGCGATGACGGCGGAAGGACTGGAGCTTATTACCTGAGTCAGCCGTTCTGGAGTCAAAAACGGGGAGCATTGCGTTCCCCGTTTTTGTTTTGCAGATAACGCCTTATCCGAGTCGGACGGCCTGGAAATGATGGCGAGGATGTGCGATCCCATCCTGTGCCGCCACCAGCTGTAGTTCGTACTGTTTCATTTCACTGGTCATCAGCATGACGTCGTATACGGCGGCCGTGGTGTGCTCCAGCGCTTTCTCCAGCGCAACGACTTTGAGCAAGTTCACCAACAGCAAACCGCTAGTCAAATCACCGACGCCCACGGGCTGTTTCTCGCCAAAATCCACCAGCGGGCGGCTGATATGCCAGGCTTCTGTCGCCGTCACCAGCAGCATTTCGAAGCTGTCCTGACGGTAGGCCGCGCGGCTCAAATGTTTCACCAACACCAGTTTCGGACCGCGCTGACACAGTTCTCGACACGCCGAGACCGCCTCATCAACGTTGTGCACCGTGCGTCCGCTCAGCAGTTCCAGTTCAGGCAGGTTGGGCGCAATGGCGTCACTGACCAATAACGACTGGTTACAGTGGAAGTCCGTCACGCCGGGGGCGACGATACAGCCTTTCTCAGGCGTCCCCATCACCGGGTCACAGAAATAGATCGCATTCGGGTTGGCCGCTTTGACCTGACGAACGATATCCAGGATGTGCGCGCCCTGCTCGGGAGAACCGATGTAACCGCTCAATACCGCGTCGCAGTCCTTCAGTCGGTCGATGTTGCTGATACCTTGTACAATTTCGGTCAGATGTTCAGCTGGCATGACGCAGCCGGTCCACTGTCCGTACTGGGTATGATTGGAAAACTGCACCGTGTTCAACGGCCAGACGTTGACGCCCATACGGCGCATCGGAAATTCGGCGGCGCTGTTGCCGGCATGGCCAAAGACGACGTGAGACTGGATCGACAGTATATTTTTCATGAACGATTGCTACCCTTGCCCCTGTATTGCGATTTTTCCCGTTATAAAAAAATAAAGGGAGCATCGCGCTCCCTTCAAAAACGATCACGCTTTCCAGCAAACCAGACAGTAATGTTTCTTACCGCGGCGCAACAGCGTGTAACGACCGTATAAACGGTCTTCATCACTGAAGGTGTATTCCGCATTGCTCTGCTTTTCGCCATTCACGGAAACGGCGTTGGACGAAATCATCGTCCGCGCCTGACCGCGTGATGGCACCAGCTCAGCGCTGACCAACGCCTGCTGGAGGTCGGCGCCTTTTTCCAGTTCGATGGTCGGCATCCCGTCCTGCGCCAGCTGGGAGAAGTCTTCCTCCGTCATATCCTGCAACGCGCCGGAGAACAAGCTGTCCGTGATACGACGCGCCGCGGCCAAACCTTCATCGCCATGCACCATCTGAGTGACCAGCTCGGCCAGCACGTACTGCGCGCGCGGTGCCTTGCCGCTGTTGCGGTCTTCTTCTTCCAGCGCGTTGATCTCTTCGATGCTCAAGAAGGTAAAGAATTTCAGGAAGCGATAGACGTCTGCATCCGCAGTGTTGATCCAGAATTGATAGAATTTGTACGGGCTGGTTTTGCTGGCATCCAGCCATACCGCGCCGCCTTCGGTTTTCCCGAATTTCGTGCCGTCGGCTTTTGTAATCAGCGGAACCGTCAGGCCGAAGACCTGTTTTTGATTCATACGGCGCGTCAGGTCGATACCAGAAGTGATGTTACCCCACTGATCGGAACCGCCAATCTGCAGCTCAACACCATGCGCGCTGTTCAGAGAGGTAAAATCGTAACCCTGCAGCAGGTTGTAGGAGAATTCGGTGAAGGAGATGCCCACGTCGTCGCGGTTAAGACGCTGTTTGACCGCCTCTTTGTTGATCATCTGGTTCACAGAGAAGTGTTTACCGATATCACGCAGGAACGTCAGTACGTTCATGGAGCCGAACCAGTCGTAGTTGTTGGCGGCAATGGCGCTGTTTTCGCCACAGTCGAAGTCCAGGAACGGGGCGACCTGACGTCGAATTTTTTCCACCCACTCGTTCACAGTGTCTTCGGTGTTCAGCTTGCGTTCGGTCGCTTTAAAGCTCGGGTCGCCGATCAGGCCGGTCGCTCCGCCCACCAGCGCCACCGGTTTGTGGCCCGCCATCTGGAAACGTTTCAGGCAAAGCAGCGGAACCAGATGCCCCAAATGCAAGCTGTCGGCGGTCGGATCGAAACCGCAATACAGTGCAATCGGCCCTTGCGCCAGTCGCTCTGCTAACGCTTCCTCATCCGTCACCTGAGCCACGAGGCCCCGCTCTTGCAATTGTTTTACCAGGTTACTACTCGCCATTGGGAACTCCATTTTATAGAAAATCGTGTCGTATCCCCGGCGTTTGGCCGCCGGGAAACGTACTGGTGCCATAATTCCAACCACGTTGGAACAAAGGATAACCGTCGAATCTGATGCTATACAATAAGCCGCCGTTCGCGGTGAGCGGCAGAAAACGCCATAGAATAAAGCGCGGTTAGCGGGAGCGCCAGAGGCTTGTGCAGGTTTTCGTCCGTTACGGCGCGAGACGGTCTATTTGCCATCCATTTTCCTGACGTTGATAAAGGAAACGGTCGTGCAATCGATGCGTACCGCCCTGCCAAAACTCCATGCTGTCGATATGCACGCGGTAACCGCCCCAAAAGCTGGGGAGCGGCACTTCGCCGTGTTGAAACTTCTGCTTCAACTCCAGGAATTTGCTTTCGAGAATACCGCGCGCGGAGATACGACTGGACTGTCTCGACACCCACGCGCCGATCTGACTGTCTTTGGGGCGGCTATTGAAGTATTTAAACACGTCCAGCGTCGGCAGTTTTTCAGCGTGGCCGATGACCGCCACCTGACGATCCAGCATCTGCCACGGGAAAAGCAGGCTGATGCGGGCATTGTTGGCCAACTGCTGGGCTTTGCGGCTACCGAGGTTGGTATAAAACACCATGCCCTGACGGTCGAAATGTTTCAGCAAGACAATACGTTGATAAGGTTGACCCGTTTCATCCACCGTGGCGACGCACATCGCGGTGGGATCGCTCAACCGAGCGTCGCAGGCCTGCTTCAACCAGCGTTCGAACATATCTAACGGATCTTCCGTCAGATCGCGACGGTGCAGCCCGCCCTGGGTATATTCGCGGCGTAAATCCGCGATATCAGTTTGAACAGCTGAGGCTTCGGGCGCTATCGCAACCGTATTACGTGAGGGTTCATTTTCCGTTGTCATTGCGTCCTTCCATCACACAAACGGGGATCTACGTGAAATCATTCTGCGCCCGCCGGGTGAAAATCTCAATGTTGATAGCCCCCAATCTGTCCGTTACTTCAGCACACAGTCATCGACGATCAGTTTGCCGTTTCGTTGGATTGCAGCCCGATTGCCGGTACGCTCAAAGGTATAGTTATCATCGCTGTACCGTGCTCCCGCGCTATCAGCGATCTCTGATAAGCGAAGCCGTTCGCCATCGAGCAAGAACGCGACCTGCTCGTGACCCTGCTGCTGCGTCTGGGTCACCGTCAGCGGCATCGTCCCACATTGATAGTGCATCACGTTATCCTGAGCATGCCTGAATTGACTACAGCCGCTCAAAAGCACCAGCGCCATCCCCGCCAGCCACATTCTGTTCATCGCTATCTCCCATCGTGATTGTTGAACCGGAAAGCAGTCTACCAACCGGTCGGATGGGATGAGCTCAGGAAAGTCCGATTAGTCGGACATTGCAGGATAAATCGCGCCCAATACCGTTTCCTGACTAGCGCCGGTCACCGAGGGCAGATTCCCGGGCAAGCCCGAGAGCGTGCGGTAGGCCAACCAGGCAAAAGCCAACGCTTCCATGTCATCGCCGCTAATGCCAAAGGCATCAGTCGGGCTAACGGCTGTCTCAGGCAACAATGCCGCTAGCCGTTGCATCAAGAGCGGGTTACGCGCCCCACCGCCGCAAACCAGTAATCGTTCGGCCCCACCGGACTGCGTAATCTGCCGGATGATGCTGACCGCAGAGAGTTCCACGAGCGTGGCCTGGACATCAGCCGGTTCGATCTCAGGAAAAGACTCCAGCTGTTGTTCAAGCCAACGTAGATTGAAATATTCTCGCCCCGTGCTCTTCGGCGCAGGCAGCGAAAAATAGGGATCGCTCAGCATGCGCTGCAATAACCCGTGATGTACTCTGCCGCTCAGCGCCCACACGGCGTCTTTGTCATAGGCGAGTGACTGATGCTGGCGAATCCATGCATCGAGCAGCATATTGCCGGGTCCGGTATCAAAACCGGTGACCGGCTGGCCCGGCAACAGCAGAGAAAGATTCGCGATACCGCCGATATTGAGAATGACTCGCCGTTCGCTTTCGTTGCTAAGCAGCGCGTGATGAAAAGCCGGGACCAACGGCGCGCCCTGCCCACCCAATGCCATGTCTCGTCGACGAAAATCCCCCACCGTCGTGATACCGGTCCGGGCCGCGATCTGGTTGTTATCGCCGATTTGCATCGTACTGGGAACCGGGCTTTGAGGCTCATGCCACACCGTTTGTCCGTGGCAGCCGATGGCCGTAATGTCTCCGGCCCGCAGCGAAGTCTGCGCCAACAGCGTTTGAACCGCCTCGGCGAATAGCTCCCCAATTGCGTATCCAACTGCCCCACCGCTGACAATGTCACCGCCTGGCCTTGGCACATACCGAGAATCGCCTGTTTCATCATTTCCGGCATGGGGTGGCAATGGCTGGCGAGCTGAACCACATGCCCTTCGCCAATCTCGGCCAGCACCACATCGACGCCATCCAGGCTAGTGCCTGACATGACTCCTATATATCTTCCTGACTGCATGTCTGCTTACCTGCGCCTATAGTTAACAGTAAGTGAGTCTTATCACTAACGTAGAGTCTTAGAGAAATAGTCAATCAAAAAAGCAGGTTACCTTTTTTGATGACATGAAATACAGTATTCCGATACCGTCATTCCGGGCAACACGTCTAAAATTGACCGCGATGATGACGACAGGCAGTTCAAGCGGGAACTTTGTAGCGTGTTTATCATCAATTTAAGCGCAGTGTTTTAACTTGGTGTTTAAAGTGGAATGGCGCTGGGAACAGACCATAATCTAAACACACCTCTTTTTCGCCGGCACCCGGCTGTGCCAGCCCGACATAGTCATTAGGAGTTTTTTATGATGAAGCGTTTCATTGTCATTGCCATCGCAAGCGTCACACTGGCTGGCTGCGCAAACACCAGCACGTTATCAGGCGATGTCTACAGCGCATCCGAAGCCAAGCAGGTTCAAACCGTGACTTACGGTACGGTCGTTTCCACCCGTCCGGTGCAGATTCAAGCTGGTGAGGACAACAACGTCATCGGCGCGGTAGGCGGCGCGGTTCTCGGTGGTTTCCTGGGGAATACCATTGGCGGAGGCGCAGGACGTAGTCTGGCGACGGCCGCGGGTGCGGTCGCAGGCGGCGTGGCTGGGTCGAGCATTGAAGGCGCAGCGAATCGTACTCAAGGCGTTGAGCTCGAAATTCGCCGCGATGACGGCAGCACCATCATGGTGGTCCAAAAACAAGGAAATACCCGCTTTTACTCGGGCCAACGTGTAGCCATGGCAAACAATGGCCGAACCCTGACAGTTTCCCCTCGTTAACGCTAAACAAACACAATCACCACCCATAGGGGTGGTGATTTGGCACTTCAATTAATTGTTGATAAACCGTTCAGCCAACTCTCGTCAATAAACGATGGCGCAAATAACTCTCTATTACTTATCCATTTTAGAAATGCATTTAATTAGGATTGGCTCTCATGTAATGACAGTATATTTTTTTCCAATCGAGATATAATTACCGTTAATTTATCTACTTCTTCTGGCGTAATGCCATCCAGTATTTCACTGCGCGTTTGTTGTATAACATCATTCACCGCCACAATGATTGGATCAGCCATTTCAGTCAAAAGAATACGCTTTGCGCGTCGATCGTGTGTACAAATATGTCTCGTGATCAGCCCTTTATCTTCCAGCTGGTCCAACGTACGGACTAATGAAGGCTGCTCAATACCAATCGCTTTCGCTAGCTGGATTTGAGACTGTCCGGGGGGCAGTTCATGTATATTATGCAAAGTGACCCAATGTGTCTGAGTCAAGTCCAAAGGCTTTAAACGTTGATCAATCAAAGCGCGCCAAACACGTACCAACCGAGCTAAATCAGATCCTAATGGCAATTCCATCACCTCTCCTTATAATTAGCAGACTAAGTTATATCCCTGGATTGCAACCATTTCTGATTTAATAGAAAAGAAAATAAGAAGTTAAATTTTGTTCTAAAAGCGCAAGAGATTTTACCAAATAATAATTAATTAAAAATGATCTTACACTTAATTTTTGGCATTAAACATCACAACAAACATTAAAACAAGGGCGGTTGTTCCGGCTCTGTAGATGATAATGGTTGTTCTACTCTCTCGTACCGCTTCATTCTTTGTCGGCATAGCCTCAAAACATTCTGTTTTTCAGCATCGCTCATCTGAGTCCAGGTAAAACGTTCTGTCCGACTACGGAAACATCCGCGGCAAAAACCACGTTCATTCGCTTGGCAGATACCACGACAGGGATTAGGTACAGGAAAAAGTTCGAGCTGCTCAGCCACGGGACCTCCTCATCGGATCCCTTTATTGAACCGTTGTTAGCAATAGCAGGCAAGCATTCGTTGCCGATATCCGTAAAATAGTTCAGGTAATTGACTAACCGCAACCCAATTCTTAGCAGACCATAACAGGTCCGATAGTCTTCTGTCGATGAAAACCCTAAAATCACAAATGCACGTTTCCGTTCATTAAACAGAGTGTTAACACATTGAAAAATAATGATTTGGACTGAAAGTTTTATGAACGCTATACTTTGCAGACTATTTTCCGTGGTCCACGGTGATGGTGACTGACAAAAGCCGAATGAGAGGAAATTATGCGTTTACTTCATACCATGCTGCGTGTTGGCGACTTACAACGTTCCATTAACTTTTATACCCAGGTATTGGGCATGCGACTGTTACGCACGAGCGAAAATACGGAATACCGCTATTCATTGGCTTTTGTAGGCTACACGGAAGAGAGCGAAGGCGCTGTGATTGAGTTGACGTATAACTGGGGCGTCGATAGCTACGATTTGGGCTCAGCCTATGGGCACATCGCACTGGGCGTAGATGACGTGGCAGCCACCTGTGACCGCATTCGCCAGGACGGTGGCAAGGTGACGCGTGAAGCAGGCCCGGTTAAAGGCGGAACGACTATTATCGCCTTCGTTGAAGATCCTGACGGATATAAAATCGAGCTGATTGAAAACAAACATGCCGGCCAGGGCTTGGGCAACTAACCTATCCCACTGACGGGCGCGCCACCGCGTCCGTCGCCTCCGCATTACTGCATCCCCTTCAAAAGTTTGCCATAATACGCACTGCATTTTTGCTAAAGAAAAGAGACTGATGGCTGAGAAAATTAATCTGAACGCACTGAGCGCCCGTTTTCGCGGGTTTTATCCTGTCGTCATCGACGTGGAAACCGCTGGATTCAATGCTAAAACGGATGCGCTGCTTGAGATTGCAGCCATCACGCTGAAAATGGATGACAACGGCTGGTTGCAGCAGGACCAGACACTACATTTCCATGTAGAACCTTTCGAAGGCGCCAACCTGCAGCCCGAAGCGCTGGCCTTCAACGGCATCGATCCCAGTAATCCGCTCCGCGGCGCCGTCAAAGAATACGATGCACTGCACGAAATTTTTAAAATGGTGCGGAAAGGGATGAAAGATCAAGGCTGTAATCGCGCTATCGTGGTGGCGCACAACGCCACTTTCGATCACAGTTTTCTCATGGCCGCTGCCGAACGTTGCAGCCTCAAGCGTAACCCTTTCCACCCCTTCGCCACCTTTGATACTGCCGCCTTAAGCGGACTGGTTGTTGGGCAAACCGTGTTGGCTAAAGCCTGCATCACCGCCGGAATTCCGTTTGACTCTTCGCAGGCGCATTCCGCGTTGTATGACACCCAACGCACCACGCTGCTGTTCTGTGAACTGGTTAATCGTTGGAAAAAAATGGGCGGATGGCCGTTGCCGCTTAATGAGTCCGAAGAAGACAATACCGCCGAGGCTCAGCGTTAAACTTCATTTAGACACAATAAGGGCGGCCTAAGCCGCCCTATTCAGTGCCGGACGCGCGGTCAATCCCGCCATCGTCCCAACCTCTGACTTACTCTTGGTCCTGCTGCTGAGCATTATGCTTTTCAGCCGTTTCTTTGATCAGCTTCGGCAACTCACCGCTCTGATACATTTCGATTATTATGTCACAGCCACCGACCAGCTCACCATCGACCCATAGCTGTGGGAACGTCGGCCAGTTGGCATATTTAGGCAGTTCCGCACGGATATCCGGGTTCTGCAGGATATCGACATAAGCAAAACGCTCGCCGCATGCCGACAACGCTTGAACCGCCTGAGCAGAAAAACCACAGCTCGGCAGTTTTGGGGAACCTTTCATATACAGCAGAATCGGGTTTTCAGCGATTTGACGCTGGATTTTCTCAATTGTCGTTGTCGTCATTCTATTGCTTCCTTAAAGCACGTGATGGCTAATGATAAGCCACTAGCCATAGCATCAGTAAAGGGCATACGCTCACCCCAACTACTCTGACACATTTTAACGATAGCGATAACCACAAAAAACGCCATCTTTTGTAAGGTTATCGACGAATGGTTTTTAGAAACGGTAACCGGTTAAATGATCAACAAAAATAAGCATTAATACCGAGAAAAAAATACGTATTAACGATTTTTCACTATTCTGTACTCATTAACTGCTTATTCGCGCTTTGTAATCATGCTGATTTGAGGAATACTGTGGAAATCGGACGTTCAAGAACAACCATCGGTCAGACTATAATGCGTTTACTTGCGACTTTTTTCGTATTGGTTTTTAGCAGCTTGGTTTTCAGCCAGGCGATATCGGCCCCCCACGATCCGGCGATAACGCCCCGTAAATCCACCGTCGATCCCTCGGATGCCGCCGATACGAAGAAAAATAAAGAAACCAAAAACGCTAAAAAATCCGGAACATCCACACAAGACAAGAAAAAAATCCGCAGTAAACCGCCGAAGACTCAAACCACCGTTGATGCCAATAACAACAAAAATGCCAAACGCGGCGTAAAACATGCATCGGCAGTGACCCGCACCACTTCAAATAAAGACGTTTCTCCCCGTCAATCCACGCAAAAGAACGTCAAAAAAATATCCAGGCCCCTAACCACACTGGCGTCGACTAAGAAAATGTCGAAACGGGCCCACCCAGCAAGCATGAAAAAAGAAAAGACAACCGCCAGTCGTATCACCCGTAGCAGAAAAGACGATGTGGTCGAAACCGACGGTCTGACGCTAAGCGCCGCGCATAAACAACGCTCGCAGCGCGCTAAAGTCACCGCGATGAACAAGCTAATGAGCCAAATCGGCAAACCCTACCACTGGGGCGGTTCATCGCCATACACCGGCTTCGATTGCAGCGGCTTGGTTTATTACGCCTACAAAGATATTGTGAAAATCCCCATTCCTCGTACCGCCAATGAAATGTTTCATCTGCGTGATGCCGCGCCAATCAAGAAAAACGAGCTGGAAAGCGGTGATTTAGTGTTCTTCCGTATCAACCACCGCGGGACGGCGGATCATGTCGGCGTTTATGTTGGAAACGGGAAATTCATTCAGTCTCCGCGCGCCGGATCAGATATTAAAATCAGCAAGCTCAGCGAAGATTATTGGCAGGAACATTACATAGGCGCACGTCGGGTCGTCATGCCTCAGACAGTCCGATAATCTGCGGCAATCTTTCGAACTGAAGCAAATAGAAAAAGGGACCGAAGTCCCTTTTTTCCCACGTACTCACGCGAAAGAAGTCCGGTGAGCACCATTGTTGGCAGAACAGTTTATGCGCCAAATACCGCGGTAAAGCTAAAGGCAACAATCACCGCCAATGCCGCTACCGTCGTCAACAGCGACATTTTCAAATTCGTATCCATCACTCTCTCCTCAATTTTTCAGCACAACACACAAGGTCGCAATGCCGGTTCATTATAGGGGAACCGACGACGTTCAGCACTCAAACGATGAATATAATGTTATGGGAAAGTGACCTTTCTGTTCCATTCCAGCAGTACGGTGCGTTAATCGTTACAGGATAAGAATAAACACTTCCACTTTCAGGCCAGATCGGACAGAATTGCCGGTTTACTGCTGTACGAACTCCGTTGGTCGAGCATCATTTCCTATCTTCAGGTATATCCGTCGACACCCTCCTTCTGAATGACACCTATCTTCAGAAAGAGAAGAATTCGCGCAGGCAAACGATTAACAAGTTACTTACTGCTGCAGGAAGTAGGTTTAGGAGTCATTTAGATGGCAACGATTAAAGATGTGGCAAAACGTGCTGGCGTTTCAACCACAACCGTATCCCACGTCATTAATAAGACCAGATTCGTCGCCGAAGAGACTAAAGCCGCCGTTCGCGCCGCCATTGACGAACTGCATTATTCTCCGAGCGCGGTCGCACGCAGCCTGAAAGTCAATAACACCAAGTCTATCGGCCTGCTGGCGACATCCAGCGAAGCGCCCTATTTCGCGGAGATTATCGAATCAGTCGAAAACAGCTGCTATGCCAAAGGCTACACGCTGATTCTCTGCAATTCCCATAACGATCTGGACAAACAACGAGCCTATCTCGCCATGCTGGCGCAAAAGCGCGTGGATGGGCTGCTGGTGATGTGTGCGGAATACCCGCCAGAGCTTCTGTCGATGCTGGAAGGCTATCGTCACATCCCGATGGTGGTGATGGACTGGGGCCAGGCACACAGCGACTTCACCGATACTGTTATCGATAACGCTTTCGAAGGCGGATACCTCGCCGCGCAATACCTTATTGAACGCGGCCACCGGGACATCGGGGCTATTCCGGGGTTGCAGGAGCGCAATACCGGCAGCGGCCGTTATCTTGGGTTCAGAAAAGCGCTCGAAGAAGCGGGTATTGATCTCCGTGAAGAGTGGATTGTACAGGGCGACTTCGAGCCGGAATCAGGCTACCAAGCCATGCAGAAGATTTTGGCGCAGAAAAATAGACCGACGGCCGTATTCTGCGGCGGCGATATCATGGCGATGGGCGCGCTCTGCGCCGCGGATGAACTTGGGCTGCGCGTGCCTCAGGATATCTCCATTATCGGCTACGATAATGTTCGTCATTCCCGCTACTTCACCCCTGCGCTGACCACCATTCATCAGCCAAAAGAACGGTTAGGACAATCCGCGTTTGCCATGCTGCTTGACCGAATTACCAGCAAGCGGGAAACGTCTCAGGTGATCGAAGTTCACCCGCGATTAATTGAGCGTCGATCCGTGGCTGACGGCCCATTCCGTGATTATCGTCGTTAGTTATTACATCTATTTCGCGTGAAATAATTACCCTCGCCTTTTCTCCTGCTTCAGCCATTTAAAGCTTGTACCCTGGTTGAAGCAGTCATAAACTTGTCATTGTCTTCTAAGACAATAACCTACGAACAAGACATACTGAGCAGTTTACTATCGTGCCGATATAACATATTGCCTACTCTGGCTTTTGTGGCACGGATAGATGCCTTTCGTACCGGCTTTTCTCTTAATTTCCCCCAGTCCCTTTTTCGGGGGATAGACGATGGATCACGTCCACCGACACCTTCTACAGGTAAATATTATCTAAGCTGTTTCTTGCGCTGACCGCTAACAGCAAGATAGGGAGAGGTTATGAGTTCATCTTATGTGGAGGAACTGGGCACCCATAACACGTCCTGGTTCCAGATTGTAAAAGAAATGTTGTCATCGGCGGACATCGCCATTAACGGCTCTCGCCCGTTCGATATTCAGGTGAAAAACCCTGACCTCTATAAACGCGTGTTGCGAGAAGGCTCTCTCGGTCTTGGAGAGAGTTACATGGACGGTTGGTGGGAATGTGAAAGATTGGATATTTTCTTTCACCGCGTACTCCGGGCCGGGCTTGATAATAAGCTCCCCAAACATGTCAGTGATATCGCCCGCGTTGTTATCGCCCGTCTCACCAACCTACAGTCCAAAAAACGAGCCTGGATCGTCGGAAAAGAGCATTACGATCTCGGCAATGACCTTTTCTCACTCATGCTTGACCCTTACATGCAGTACTCCTGCGGCTATTGGAAGGAAGCCGAGACGCTGGAGCAGGCGCAGGAAAACAAGCTGCGCATGATATGCGAAAAACTGCAATTGCAGCGCGGTATGACGCTATTGGATATCGGCTGTGGCTGGGGGGGATTGTCCGAATATGCCGCCAGGCACTATGGCGTATCGGTGACTGGCGTCACCATCTCTCGTGAACAGCAGCGACTGGCGCAAGAGCGATGTCGGGATCTGGACGTCACTATCCTGCTGGAAGATTACCGCGATTTAGATCGTCAGTTCGACCGCATCGTCTCCGTCGGCATGTTCGAACACGTCGGCCCCAAAAATTACGACACCTACTTCCGCGTCGTCCGCAAAAATCTCAAACCCAAGGGCCTGTTCCTGCTGCATACCATCGGCGCGAACAAAACCGACCTATCGGTTGACCCGTGGATTGACCGCTATATTTTTCCCAACGGCTGTCTGCCGTCCGTGCAGCATATCGCGCACGCCAGCGAGCCTTACATGGTAATGGAAGACTGGCACAACTTCGGCGCCGACTATGACCGCACGCTGATGGCGTGGCATGAACGCTTCCATCAGCATTGGCCGGAGCTGGCCAACGCCTATTCCGGACGTTTCCAGCGCATGTTCAGCTATTACCTGAACGCCTGTGCGGGCGCCTTCCGGGCGCGGAATATCCAGTTATGGCAGGTGTTGTTCAGCACAAATGGCGTGGAAGGCGGAATTCGCGCACCACGTTGAGGACTCAGGTTGGCGGAGCTATATTTTCCGCCAACCTGCTATCCCGATCAGGCCTGAGAAGGCGTAGGAACCACGGAAAGAGAAAGGTTCTGATTCGCCAGAACGCGTTCAACGGTGTCGACAATCGCCTGAGTCTGCGGATCGATTTCAATGTTGATGTGATCGCCCAGTCGTTTCTTGCCTAGCGTGGTGCGTTGTAACGTTTCGGGGATCAGATGCACGCAGAAGCGGCTTTTCGTCACTTCACCGACCGTCAGGCTGATCCCGTCGATGCCGACAAACCCTTTGTGCAGAATATACTTCATCAGCGTTTCGTCCGCCGGACGGAACCAGATCTGATGATTATTTTCCGAGGTGAGAATCTTCACGATCTCCGCCGTACACATAATATGGCCGGACATCACATGCCCCCCCACATCATCCCCAAATTTCGCGGCGCGTTCGACGTTAACCCAAGAACCCACCTGCAAATCAGCCAGGTTGGTTAAACGCAGCGTCTCTTTCATGATGTCGAAGCTGACCCGATCGCCGTCGATTTTAGTCACCGTCAGGCAGCAGCCGTTATTAGCGATAGACGCACCGATCTGTAACCCGGGCAGCAGCTCATGCGGCAGCTGCAGGACATGAGTGCGGAAGTTGCTTTTTTCATCAATAGACACCACCGGCGCGGTGCCTTGAACGATACCGGTAAACATTAATTCTGCCTCTTTACAAATCCAATTCGATTAGAGAATGTCGCAGACCTCAGGCCCGCGACAAAAGCGCTAACGTCAGTTTGCACGATATGGTGTGATATGGGTAGTTTGACAGACAGTTTTACCTGCTAGGTTTAGCCGCTATATATAGACAAGTTATTGGTAAAATGTTGTTAGAACATTACAATACCCCACTTTTTTCAAATAAATAGGATGATAGCGTCATCTCGAATGACGAACTGTCGATCTACAAAAGGTGTTCGCGTGCAAAAGTACCTATCCGAAGCGCGTCAGCTGTTAACGCTAGCAATTCCCGTCATCATCGCGCAGGTGTCTCAAACATCCATGGGTGTCGTCGATACCATTATGGCCGGTTCGTACAGCGCTACCGACATGGCGGCGGTGGCGGTCGGCACTTCGATCTGGCTGCCGGTCATCCTGTTCGGCCACGGTCTATTGATGGCGTTGACGCCGGTGGTGGCCCAGCTCAACGGCTCAGGCCGGCGTGAACGCATCGCGCATCAGCGGCAGCAGGCCTTTCTGCTGGCCGCCGCGGTTTCCGTCGTCACCATGCTCGTGCTCTATCAAGCGACAAAGTCATTCATCTGATGCACAACGAGTCGCCGGAGCTGGCGGACAAGGCGGTGGGGTATCTGCGTGCGCTGCTTTGGGGCGTGCCGGGCTACCTGTTTTTCCAGGTGCTGCGCAGCCAGTGCGAAGGGCTATCCAAAACCAAGCCGGGGATGATCGTCGGTTTCATCGGCCTGCTGGTCAACATCCCGATCAACTACGTGTTTATTCACGGTAAGCTTGGCATGCCCGAATTGGGTGGGATCGGCTGCGGCGTCGCCACTGCCTCGGTGTACTGGACCATGCTGTTTTTGCTGGCGGGCTACATGCGCCGGGCCCGCTGGATACAGGATATCAGCAGCTATGCCACGCCCTTGCGCCCCGACTGGCCCGTCATCAAACGGCTATTCAATCTTGGACTGCCGATCGCCCTGGCGATCCTGTTCGAAGTCAGCCTGTTCGCGGTTGTCGCCCTGCTCGTGTTGCCGCTGGGCGTCATCGATGTCGCCGGCCATCAGATAGCACTTAACTTCAGCTCGCTGATGTTTGTTCTGCCGATGTCGCTTGGCGTCGCCGCCACGATTCGGGTCGGGCACCGGCTTGGGGAAGGCTCTGTGCCTAATGCTCGCATTGCCGCCCGCACCAGCATTTTTTGCGGCGTTGCGCTGGCGCTCTGCACGGCAATATTCACCGTTGTAATGCGTGAACCGATCGCCTTGCTTTACAATGACAATCCTCAGGTTGTTGCGATGGCCTCGCATTTGATGCTGCTTGCCGCTATCTATCAGGTGTCGGATGCCATTCAGGTTATTGGCAGCGGCGTTTTGCGCGGCTACAAAGACACCCGCTCTATTTTCTTTATCACCTTCACCGCCTACTGGGTGCTCGGTCTGCCCTTCGGCTACATGCTGGCGCTAACGGATCTATTGGTCACGCCGATGGGTCCGGCAGGATTCTGGTGCGGATTTATCATTGGCCTGACCGCTTCCGCCATTATGATGGGTTTGCGTATTCGTTGGGTACAGAACCAGCCTGCGTCGGTCACGCTGGCGCGTTCAGAGCATTAAGCCACTGAAATGATGAAAAAAACGGCGAACTGGATATAAGCTCATCAATCGAACCGGCAAGGCGGCAATTTGGTTTATTTGCCCCTTGCCAGCCGCCGTTCAGGTCGTTAATATCCGTCCCCGTTGTCGCACAGACAGCAGCATTTCAGGAATGCGTTCTTAGCTCAGTTGGTTAGAGCACCACCTTGACATGGTGGGGGTCGATGGTTCGAGTCCATTAGAACGCACCATTCCTGCTTTTTCTTTTCACTAATCCGCCTTTTATTATTTCTTATTCTAAGTGCTAAAATTGCCTGCCTAATGGTCGCACTAAGCCCAAAACCGCCTGTTCTTCAATATGTTCGGCTTCCCCTCCTGTTGACCCCATAGCGCCATTATTTGGCATTAACGCAACACTAACTCTTTATTATTGATAGCTATTTTTCACTTTCCTGACTCAGTTTCCCCCTCCCGTCGTGTCACCGTTTTTTTCTCGCGGACCCGCACGGAAAGCCGTGGTCTTTGTTTCATTTTTGGGCGTGTTTAGACTCAGCTCAAAAGAGACAAAGAATCGTTGTGTTTCAGGAGCCCCCCATGACCACCTATTCAAATCCAGAAGCATTTGCTGACGTAAAATCTTATCCGTTCTGGCTGGACACCCTTACCGCCGGGATGCCCGCGCCCTCGCTGCAAGACAGTGTTTCCTGCGATCTTGCTATCGTCGGCGGCGGCTATACCGGTCTGTGGACGGCGTTGTTGGCCCGTCGCAAATGGCCCGAGAAAAAGATCGTCATTATCGAAGCCAGACGCTGTGGCTCAGAAGCCAGCAGCCGCAACGGCGGTTTCTGCTCGCCAAGCATCTCCCACGGGGTGTCCATCGCGCTCAATCGCTGGCCCAAAGAAGCAAACAAACTTATCGAGTTGGGTAAAACCAATCTGGAAGAGTTGGAAGCGGACCTCCATGAGTTTGGGATGGAAATCGAGTTCGAGCTGTCCGGTCAATTAAATCTGGCGAGCCAGCCCTGGCAAATCGAAGGGCTACGCTCGATGCAGCAGGATTATCAGCGCTTCGGCCTGGAGTGCGAATGGCTGGAAGGCGACAGTCTGGCCGAGAAGCTGAACTCCCCCCGCTACACAGCGGGCCTGTTCGAAACGAACTACGCCATGGTCAACCCCGCCAAAATGGTCAGTGAATTACGACGGGTTTGTCTGTCACAAGGCATCGAACTATATGAAAACAGCGAGGTGAACGCGTTGACGCAACACGGCGGAGACGTCCGGTTGCGGACGGCTTCAGGAGAAGTGCTGGCCAAACAGGTCGTACTCGCCACGAACATTGCCGTGCCGTTGCTGCGCCATCTGGCTTCGACGGTCATCCCTGTCTACGACTACGTGCTGGTGACGCATCCATTGAGCGACGCACAGTTAGCCGATATCGGCTGGACGGGACGTTACGGCATCTCCGACAGCGGCAATAAGTTTCACTATTTCCGTAAAACGGCGGACAACCGCATTCTGTGGGGCGGATATGACGCAATCTACCACTATGGCAGCCGCCGCGACGAGTCGCTGACCCAACGTCCCGAAACGTTTAACCGCCTGGCCGAACAGTTCCGCGACGTTTTCCCTGCCATTCAAGACATCGGCTTCAGCCACGCCTGGGGCGGGATCATCGATACGTCCGCACGCACGACGATGTTTACGGGCTGTGAAGCCGACGGCAAGATTGCCTATGCCTTGGGCTATACCGGACTCGGCGTCTCCGCCTGTCGTTTCGCCGCACTGAATATGCTGGACCAGCTCGCGGGAGAAAAAACACCGCGCACCGAATTGCGCATGCTCTCCCGAGCCCCGATCCACTTTCCACCAGAACCGCTGCGTTTCGCCGGCGTACAGGCGGCAATTCACTCTTTGGCCCGCGAGGACCGGGATGGGCATCGCAATATGCTGCTGAAAACCTTCGATGCTCTGGGTATTGGCTTCGACTCCTGACGGCACCTGAAAGATGTCAAAAAACGGCGGCGTTTTTTTCTAAAATCGGTTAGGTTCTCAATGAAAGAATCTACAATGGGATTAATTATGGATGATGGCATACGCACCCCTGAACGATTAAGCACGACCCCCTATTCCCCCGAAACGGCGAATCATCACACGCAGCAGGTGATGATGCGTTATTACGAAGCCTGGTGGCAACGCGACCTCGACGGGCTTCTCGCCCTCTACTCACCCACCGTAGAGTACAACGACTTTTTTCAAGGATGTCGCATCGCCCCCGAGGCGCTCCGCGACTACCTAAGCGCCTGTCTGTCGACGACGACGGAGGATACGCTTCATTATACTGACCGCCTGCGTGTCGATGGCGATACGGCAACCCTGCAATATCAGACCCCGCTCAGCGGCAGCGATAGCCAAGCCATCATCTGCTGTTGTGAGGTGGTCACGGTCTGCGACGGCGTGATTATTCGCGTCAACGAATACGCCTCGCTGCTTTCACAACCGCAAGGGAAAAACTCGCCGAGCGACCAGAACCACCGCGCGGCCTCGCAACGGCTGGGCTTGTCCGCCCGACAGCTAAGTATTATGGCCGACGACATCCAGCAATATTTCGCGCAGCACCGCCCCCATTTGAATGCGGAACTGAGTCTGGTTCAGGTCGCCGCCGCCACGGGTTACACCCGCAATCAGATCTCGTTTTTCCTCAATCACGTAATGGGATGCAGTTTTTACCAATACCTTAACCGGCTCCGTCTTCGTCATGTGTTAACCCAATGGGATGACGGTAAACATACCTCCAAACGCATCGACGATGACGCTAAAGCGGCCGGATTCCACTCCCTCTCGACCTTCTATCGCTGCTTTAGAGAGGAGACCGGACTGTCACCCAAATCCTATTTGCAGCAGAGAATCGCAGAAAACGCGGATTGACGTCACGCCTATCATCGGCCGCTCACCACGCGTTCGTGTCATTTTCTGCCGTTCGCCGCAACGGGCAACATCGCCCCATGGCGACTGACTGAGGCTTTTACCGCTGACCGGAACCTTCACCATCATCAGGGAGACAAACATGATGCATGACCAGCTTTACATCGATGGCCAATGGCAACCGGCAATACAAAGCGGCCGTCTTGCGGTCGTTAATCCCTCGACCGAAGCGCACATCTGCACGGTTGCCGCTGCCGGGCCTGACGATATCGAAAAGGCGGTAACCGCCGCCAGACGCGCCTTTGATGACGGTCCCTGGCCGCGGATGAGCGGAAAAGAACGCGCGGGTTACCTCCGCGCTATGGCGGACCTCTTGCGTCAACGTCAACATGAACTGGCCGAGCTGGAAGTCAAAGACAACGGCAAACCATTGGCGGAAGCCGTGTGGGATATCGAGGATGCCGTCGGGTGCTTCGAGTACTACGCCTCACTGGCCGAGGAACTGGATGACGAGGAACAGATCATTCCCCTGCCAGACCCCCGTTTCACCTGCCGTGTGGTGCGCGAGCCGCTGGGCGTCGCCGGTCTGATCATCCCCTGGAATTACCCCCTGCTGATGGCGGCCTGGAAAGTCGCTCCGGCGCTGGCCGCGGGCTGTACTGCCGTGCTCAAACCTTCTGAGCTGACGCCATTGGGTGCGCTGGAACTCGCCGCCATCGCTGACGCGGCTGGGTTGCCGGCCGGCGTCCTCAACGTCGTCACCGGTCTGGGCGGCGAAGCGGGCGCGCCCCTATCCCATCATCCGGGCGTAGACAAACTGGCCTTCACCGGCAGCGTGCCGACGGGCAGTGCGATTATGCAGGCGGCCGCGCAGGACATCAAAAACGTCAGTCTGGAATTGGGCGGGAAATCGGCGTTTATCGTATTCGATGATGCCGATATCGAAGCCGCCGTCGAGTGGATTTTGTTCGGTATTTTCTGGAATCAGGGACAGGTCTGTTCCGCGACCTCGCGCCTGTTGGTGCAGGAAGGCCTCTACGAACGTTTGATCGAGCGATTAATCGACGCTACGCGAAACATCCGTATCGGTGACGGTCTGCAGGAAGGCGTACAGCTCGGCCCGCTGGTCAGCGGCGAACAGTACCAGAAAGTGCGACAGGCGATAGAACTTGGTAAACGGGAAGGCGCGCGTCTGGTCTGCGGCGGTGAACGGCCCGCTCATCTGACGCAGGGCTGGTTTATTGAACCCGCCATTTTTGTAGACACTCCGCTGGAAAGCGCGCTGTGGACGGAAGAAATTTTCGGCCCGGTACTGGCCGTTCGGCGCTTTCGCGATGAAGAAGACGCGGTGAAACAAGCAAATGACAGCCGTTTCGGACTCGCCGCGGCGGTGATGTCGACAGAGGCAGAACGCTGCCGACGGGTCAGTCGGGCGTTACGCGCGGGCATTGTTTGGGTGAACTGTTCGCAGCCCACATTCACGCAGGCGCCCTGGGGCGGTTACCAACAAAGCGGGATTGGACGTGAGCTCGGCCGTTGGGGTTTCGACAACTATCTGGAAACGAAACAGATTACGGAATATGTCAGTGAAGAACCGTGGGGTTGGTATCTCAAGGATCAGGCGTAACGGCGTAACGCACCCTCTGATATTTGTTTTTCCTATTTTCCATTATTGACGAAATACCTTATAAATAATTAATTAAAACAATTACTTATGGTAAAATAAACGACACTCGCGCCCTTGGTATTTAAGGGGCCTGATTGCCCAAACCCTACAAACCGTCGTCGTGCAACGTTAAAAAATTCCGATCCTGCTCGTCAATGTTTCATTCGCTCCCAATAGGAGGAAGCAACGGATGTTCACCCTTTATATGAAAAGGTTTTCTAAAACGGTTGCGAGCTTGCTGATAGCCGTTTCCGCTATCGCGTCCGCGCAAGAAAAGATCCTGCATATTTACAACTGGTCTGATTATATCGCCCCGGATACGCTGGAAAATTTCCAAAAAGAGAGCGGTATCAAGGTGATCTATGACGTGTTCGACGCCAACGAAGTGCTGGAAAGTAAGTTGATGGCGGGCAGCACCGGCTTTGATCTGGTCGTGCCTTCGGACAGTTTTATGGCGCGTCTTCGCACCGCAGGCGTATTTCGCCCGTTGGACTGGAGTCGATTACCGAATGCGAAAAATCTCGATCCCGATCTGATGAAGTTGGTCGCGCAACACGATCCGGGCAATCAATACGCCGTCCCCTATCTGTGGAACACCACCGGGATCGGTTATAACGTCGATAAAGTGAAAGCCGTGTTAGGTGCAGATGCCCCGGTAGACAGCTGGGATCTGGTATTTAAACCGGAAAACCTGGAAAAATTAAGAAGTTGTGGAGTGTCGTTCCTGGATGCGCCGGAGGATGTTTTCGCCGCCGTGCTGAATTATCAGGGCAAAAATCCCAACAGCGACAATGTAAATGATTATAGCCAAAGCGCGGCCGATCTCCTGCTTAAACTCCGTCCCTTCATCCGCTATTTCCACTCGTCGCAGTACATCAACGATCTGGCTAACGGCGATATCTGCGTCGCTATCGGCTGGTCTGGCGATGTTTTGCAGGCAGCGCAGCGCGCAGAAGAAGCGAAGAACGGCGTGAATATTCGCTACAGCATTCCGAAGGAAGGTGCACAGGTCACGTTTGATACTTTCGCTATCCCAGCGGACGCGAAACATGTGGACGAAGCCTATCAGTTCCTTAACTACCTCATGCGCCCGGACGTCATTGCCAAAATCAGCGATCATGTGTTTTATGCCAGCGCCAATAAAGCTTCTTTGCCGCTGCTGAGCGACGAGGTGCGCAACAATCCGGGTATTTATCCGTCGGATGCCGTCCGCGCGCGGCTGTTTATCACCATGGACAAGTCACCCAAGCTTGACCGCGCTCGTACCCGCGCCTGGACGCGAGTGAAAAGCGGCGGAAAATAACGCCCGCCGTCCCGCCCTGCAACGCAACGTTCGAGGGTGGGCGCAGACTAAAGCAGCGCTGTCTCATCGCCAGCATTGCCGCAGAAGGCAGAAGAAAGCTCTTGCCTTCCGCGGCTCCTTACACAAGCTCTATATCCTCCACTCTCGATAACCGCGCATAAAAAAGCCTCGCTTCCCAAAGGGAACGAGGCTGGCGTCTCTCGGCGGTAACCCGTCAGAAGCGCGTCACGGTCTCTTATTGTGCGAGGAAACCGCCATCGATCGGCAGCACGGCACCGGTGATAAACGATGCCTCATCCGATGCCAGGAACAAAATCCCCCAGGCGATCTCTTCGGGTTTCCCCATGCGTCCCAGTGGATGCATCGCCACCACTTTTTCAATGCCTTCTTGGGTCAGACCCGCTACGGCCGGGGTATCGATCGTGCCCGGCGCGACGGCGTTAACGCGAATGCCTTTTCCCGCCAGATCTATCGCCAGATGCTTAGTCAAGCCTGACGCCACAAATTTGGCGGGGCCATAAACGGCCTGCCCCGGCTGTCCGCCCGCAGCGGAAATAGAGGAAAGGAAAACGATAGCCCCTTTGCCTGCTTTCACCATCTCGCTGGCAGCATATTTAGCCGACAGGAACATGCCGCGCGCATCAACGGCAAATGTTTCGTCCCACAGTTCAGCGGTCGCCTCTTCCAGAGTGGCTTCAGGAATAATGCCGGCATTAGCCACCAAAATATCAACTCGTCCAAACTCAGCGACCGTGGCGCCGATCGTACGGCGAATGTCATCTTCATGCCGTACGTCGCAGGCCTGTGCGATGACTTTATGGCCTTGCTCGCTCAGGTGGGCGGCAAGCGCTTTGACGCCCTCCGCATCCACGTCTGCGAGCATCAGCTGCGCGCCCTGCGAAGCAAAGAGTTCAGCCGTCGCGCGTCCGATACCTTTCGCCGCCCCCGTAATGATGGCAACTTTGTCCGCCAAACGCCGATCGTGATGAGTATTAACGCTCATGCTATCTCCTGTGATTTGCGTGTTTGAGTCACCAGAGGGAATGCATTCTGACGGCATTTCACCATCGTTCGCCTCGACGCCGTCGATGTTGGACACTGGACATGCTGAAAGGTCCATGACGATACGTTGCCCACATGAGTGAAGGCGTTCAAGCCCCTCTGGAGGGGGCTTCAGCATGCGCAATGCCTCTCTGACGACACGGTTCGCTGCGGAATGCATTCCCTATTTACTGCATACAACGACCTACAGTTTAGGTAGCGGATGATGATCTTGCATCGCGCCACCTGACTATCGTCCCGACAAACGAACAGTACGAAGGGGATACTTTCGCTGAGTGTTAGCCCTGTCCACCGGCAGGTCTGAAAAAACCAAGGCACATTCATGCCGTTGCTATGATGGATAATAGAAAACAGCCAATGACGTCTTCCTCTGCTGGAACGTGGACAGAAATGAAAGTCGACATCGTCGAATATGGAACGCTGAAGGGATCACTATGCTCTTGTGAGTGATATCTATTCATTGCTATTTAAATATAGTAGACATCGAACCTTTATCATGATGCTCAAAAAAACCACGCCAGTTTCTGAAAATAGAAAGGCGTGTTCCTGAGTGTAATAAATTCCATAACGCTGAAGATACGGTCTATTATCGATAATTTCATATCCTATTTTTACTCCATTTGTGATTAATAAACATTATTTGGGAAAACAACAACATCATTATTACGCCATTTATAATGTCATCAATAATCACCATAAATTGCCGCCTTGACATAAAGATACCTATCCTGGAGTTTCATCTATATCATCCTGAAAAAATAGAAAATATCGCACTATCTCGCATAACGAAAAATAAGACTCTCGAAATAAATGGTGTTAGCGCAAGATTCTCGCGACAAAACACATGTCGCCTGCTCAAGCGATCTCTTCGCCAATGCGACATCCTGACGTCTCCGGATATAAAACCACCGTGATATTGGCTGGCCGACACTCACGCCGCCGCGCACGCATTACGACAGGCGATATCGCCCCATAAGCACGGGCGCTGCGGCTCTCACGAAGTCAGCGATGTGCATTCTGCTCGGGCGTATGACCGCAGATTCCTGCTCTGCCACAGCGCTTGCCCATTAATTCAGAGTGGTGTATAGAATATAAAAGACAATTATTTTTAACTAAACAAAACATCAGGATATTCCCGAATGCCGCCACAAAATGTTGCTATCGAGATTAAGCACGGAGCGAAAGAGTACATATTGCATTATTTTTTGTCACTAAGTTGAGAATGATGAAATACCCCCCATGATTATTCTCACGATCATAAAATCCTTCAATAACACGCTGTCTATTAATCCTATGATAATGCAAGGAAAATACGTACACTAAATTTCGTCACCCGATGATACTGAATCACTATTTCATTCACTCTGGACACAGAAAAGTTCTGTTCTGGTTATACGAACAGATTTTCGTTTATATCAATTAGGAAGATAAGTTGTATTCACTGGAATCAACAGAGGTGGGATATGATTTTTTCAAAAAAAGTTGAGCATTTTATCGTCATATCGGAATTAGGCTCATTTAAAGCTGCAGCGGAACGCATTCATGTAACACCTCCCGCACTCAGTAAGAGTATCGGCGATCTCGAAAACTCTCTCGGATACCGGCTATTTAATCGTTCCAATTCAGGGATAAACTTGACGAAAGAAGGCGATTTCTTTTATCAACAGCTGCTGCCCGTCAGGGAGAACCTCGAAAATATCACCAAGCTGATCACCAAAAACACCAAATTTTTTCGTGAGCTGAAAATCGGTACGGATACCTACAACGACAGTTTCTATAAAATCATTTTTTCGAACTCAATCAAGAAAGGTATCGACCTTTTCTGCATGCAACATTCCTATGCCGAGTTCAAAAACAAGCTGTTATCGGAAGAGATCGACTTCTTCATCTCCTCCTCCCCGAAATACGTGGATAATCTTGAACGTATTGCCTGTATTCCGCTCATGAACAACAGCTGTACACTCATTAGTGCTCAAAAAGTGATTGATAAATATGAAAATGTCATGACCCTGATCGTGAATGAAGATCTCGTCGCCCACTCGTCGATGTTGTCTCACCCTATTCTGGAAAAAACCATCCAGCACCGCAGAATGGAAAATACCCGCGCCAGAGTCCATGTTTTCCCCGACTTCTCGCATGTCGTCGAATATCTCGCTGCCGGGAAAGGTTATTCCTTCTCTTGCTCTTCTTTTATGAACTTTGAAATCTCCCGGAACATTCCCCTGGCGACTCGGCCTCTTTTTCTTAACCAGCCCGCTGAGATGTCGCATATTTATTATTTAAAGCGAAAGGAGGAAGAGCTGCACTACTTCATTCAGCTGATCAAGGAGTGCCATAACGTCACCTGATGTTTTCCCTTCTGGGTGCCATCAGTGGTTCCAGCGGAGTCGAAGGATCGCGGAGAATAAATGGGAAACCCGTCAATCGCGTTAAGCAGGTATTGTCGGGGTCGATCATCGCCTGCTCACGGCCCTGCAAGCTGACATCACAAGACGCAGCCAATATCGCCATACTGTTCATCGGCGGGACGTCACGTGGCGTCAAACTCGAGGTACTAATTGGTTGGGGCATCGATATTGATGAAGCTCGCTCGTGTGCCTTTTACGGAATTCTGCTACTGTTCAGTCAGCATTGCTACCGCGTCAGGTCCCGACGCGTGCCCATAACAATTACCCCGCCGATTCGGCGCTGACAGGAGTTTCCATGAATCGGATTCGCACCTTACTGTTCTTGACGGCGCTGTCCGCCAGTGTCTGCCCCCCGTCGTTCGCCGCTGAGATCAATCCCATACTCGTCGCCGCTGAGTCAGAGACCGACGCTCAGCTCGCGAAGGCCCATCCCAGTGAACTTTATCAGTATGCCCAGCGGCTCTATGAAGCCGGTGACCGAGATAAAGCCGTCACCTGGTTCTACATCGGTCAACTGCGCTTTCGCTACTATTTGCTGGCGAACCCCAACCTTCCGGCAGACGGCGAGCCTGCGCTAATGGCTTCTCTCAACGCTACGCTGGGCCAGACCATCAACGAATGGGCCGGAGGCTCGCCCAAAAACTGGTATGCCTCTATTCAGCAGGCGCTGGCGTGGGACGCATCCCACCCCAACCCCGTGACGCCAAAGGCCCGGCACGCCGCCGAATTGCAGAAGGTACGCGCAGGATTAGAGCAACTGGGTGACTATATTCACCACAATGAAGCCGAAATTCGCGCCAAACGCCAAGAAGCCGGACTGGAAAATCGCTGACGGCACAGCAAGACAACGTTCATTAACGCCCGAAAATATCGGGCGCTATCTCTATCGCGCCAGCAGCCTTTGTGTAGCGTCAACCCTGCGAGGGTTGACATACCTCCGCTGAAACGGCTTCAGCCACGCTCTCCAGCTCATGACTCAACGACTTATTGACGTGTTATCCCGGCTTGGACTCGTCCAGCGAACAGGGATCTCTCTTTTCGTTTATGCCAGACCTCCATTTCTTACTCAGCATCGACTATCGAATCATTTTCAATGAGTAAGCCCTTTGGGCTGCATATTTTAACTCCCGCCTATTCACCCATATTCCGAGACTATGCCGCTTTCAGTTTTATAAAGAAGAAACAGCTTTTTTTAAGAAAAAAAAGGGGACTAATATCACGATGTGTTCTCCCCTGAGCAAGATAAATTAATCGATAAAAAACCAAATATGAATAATCAACGCTCTCGACGGGCATTGTTTTATCTAATCTTTTTTATAATATTCCTTCCCGATAACCTGCTCACCGAATATCTCTATCCATGACGAAAGAAATGATACAGACATAATAATTATTCTTTTTTATCAGCAATTAATAACATTCTGTTTTCCGGATTATTTTTACACATAGGATATCTATACCGAACAATAAAACTGACTTATATTCTAGAAAAATCCTCATTCCTTACATAATAAAAAATAACTATAAATAAGAAATTTAAAAGAAAATCAACAGGAAAAACACTTTTTAATGGAAGCTTGTTGATTCCCATACCATGTCAAAAAAAATTATTTCCAGCACAGTTGAGAAATAATGCAAAAAGACAAAACAAAAGTGGTAAGGTAATTAAGCCATCTGGAGATGGGTAAAAATCACGAATGATTTATTCAAGAATAAAAATTTGGCATCACATCACTTTTAAAGCCCATCATTTAGAATAAGACGAACCTAATACGGACCGTCTTAGGCAAACAGCGCGGAGCTAGTCTGTCCAAACTGATAGCAAGCCTTTCCTATCTTCATGGAGGAATATTCGATGCTTCATCAGAAAAACATTCTAATTATCGATAACTTCGACAGTTTCACGTTTAATATTGCGCAAATGATCGGCGAGGTGAATGGGCAAGAGGCTATTGTATTGCCAAACACCGTCTCCTGGCGTGAAATTCATAAAATCCCCCATGATCGTATCATCCTTTCCCCCGGCCCCGGCACGCCGTATCAGCGACGAGATGTCGGCAGCTCAATGGACATACTGTCGTATGCCGAGGTACCGGTGCTCGGCGTCTGTCTCGGTCACCAATGCCTCACGTTGCATCACGGCGGCCGCGTCATCGCAGCGCCAGAGCCTATGCACGGCCGCATTCGGCGCGTCCATCATTACGGCACCCCATTGTTCCGAGGCATCCCCGAAACTTTCGACGTCACGCGATACCACTCTCTGGTGGCCGACAGCGCCTTGCCAAGCGCGCTGGAACTCATCGCAGAGACGGAAGACGGGATCGTCATGGCGCTACGCCACCGCATCCTTCCTCACTGGGGCGTCCAGTTCCACCCGGAATCCATATGCTCGGAGTATGGCCGTGAAATCTTCAGCAACTTTCTTTGCGACGCCATAGCCTCTCCTCAGCCCCAAAAACAATTCAACACAAGGACGGCTTGAATGTTTAGTGTTAACAACGGCGACCCCGCGTTCACTTCACCGACAGCTTACGCGCTGCTGTGCGACTCACTGCCGCTAACCGTCGACGCCGAGGACGTTTTTGTGCACGTCTACGGCCACAGCGACTATGCGTTCTGGCTGGACAGCAGTCTCCTGGCCCCCGGTCTGTCGCGCTGGTCTTTTATGGGCGACCTCTCCGGCCCCGACGCCAACGTCACACTCTTTGATGCCCACCGGCAGGCGGTTCAGGTGAGACGACCCGCCGTTTGCAGTGAAGACTCGCTGACGCTGTCTATTTTCGACTATCTGGAACGCAGCCGATCCGCGTGCGCGCTCGACAGACGACAAACGCGACCCGACATCCCATTTCTTGGCGGCCACGTCGGCTATTTCGGCTATGAATTAAAAAGCCTGACCTGCAATGTCCCGTCTCCTCTATCCCCTTATCCCGACGCCGCTTTTCTGTTTTGTACGCGCTTTCTGGCGTTCGATCATGTCAAAAAGCATCTTTATGTCGTCGCCCTTTACAACCCGCAGGAAGAGGACGCGGCGCGTATCTGGGCCAGGGAAATGAAAGTGACGTTGGATACTTTACCGACCGCTCCGCCCGTGGCGGGAGGAGGCGCTGACAGTGCTCCGGTGAACTTCGCGCTTCGCCAGGGCCGGGACGCTATATAGCGAACATCGAGCGTTGTCTGGAACAGATCACGGCGGGGGAAACCTATGAAGTTTGCCTGACCAATGACATTTCCGCGCAGGTGCATGTCGATCCGCTCGACCTGTACCGCCGGCTGCGTCGTCGCAACCCCGCACCGTACGCGGCGTATCTCCGCTTCGGTGAACTGGCGGTGGCCTGCTCATCCCCCGAGCGCTTTCTTCGCATCGATCGCGACGGCATGGTTGAGACTAAACCCATCAAGGGAACCGCGCCGCGGGATAAAGATCCCGCTCGCGATGCCCGTATTGCGGAAACGCTACGTCTGGATGAGAAAAGTCGCGCCGAAAACCTAATGATTGTTGACCTGATGCGCAACGATCTTGGCCGCGTCTGCGAACCCGGCAGCGTCAACGTCCCTAGCCTGATGCATATTGAAAGCTATCAAACCGTTCACCAACTGGTCAGCGTCATTCAAGGTCGCCTCGGCGCCCACGAGACCCCGCTGAGCTGTATCGCCTCATGTTTTCCCGGCGTCCATGACCGGTGCGCCGAAGATTCGCACGCTGGAAATCATTGACGCGCTGGAAGAAGCCCCGCGCGGCGTCTATTCCGGCGCCATTGGCTATCTTTCCCTGTCGGGAGAGGTGGATCTCAATATCGTTATTCGCACCATCGTCTGTACGCCGAATCGCGTCTCAGTCGGGTGCGGCGGCGCCGTCGTCGCGCTTTCCGATCCTGTCGCTGAATTCGACGAAATTCTGCTGAAAGCCAGGGCACCGCTCGCCGCTATCGCCGAATCCGTCACCGGCCAGACTGATGCGCCTTTCACCATTGCAGGTGAATCTAGCGACGCGGCAGGCTCCCCGGCAGATGAGCCGAAGCTGCGTCTGGCTGAACCAAGCGATGCTCAGGCGATGACGGACGCGGTATATCAACTGCTGCGGGAGCTGGGCGGACCGGGGCCGCAGTTTTCCCACGATGGCGCCCGTCAGGCCGCGATTCGCATTACCGCCGCTCCCGATTTGGGCTTTGCTTACGTCGTCGAACTCCCCGGCAGCCGCGCGATTATCGGACTGGCGACCGTATCCAGAGTGCACGCGATGCGCGCCAGCAGCGAATACGGCATTTTGCAGGAGCTATGGGTCGATCCCAAATACCGTTCGGCCCGTTTGGGCCAACGGCTGTTGGAGGCTATAGACCGCGAAGCGCAGTCTCGCGGATGGCCGATGATAGAAGCTACGTTGCCGCTGGACGGCTATCCAGCCCTCGAAAAACTGACTCGATTTTACCAAGCTGCGGGCTACACCCGCGCCGGTCAGCGCTACAGGAGACGCCAGGGATGACGATGAAAACGATGCGAATTTATCAGGTACCAGAAACGGAACCGATGCCGGTCGCGATGCTGGGTACGGCAGACGGCCGTTTCGTTCCCTCCAAAGAAGTGTCTGAACGAACCGCCCTCCTCTGCGACGGACTGCTCCGCCAGCCGGGAACCTCCTGCGCGTCGCCGTCTCTTGAGGAGATCCATGCGGCGAAGAGGACGCTGGCAGCGCTCCTACCGAAACTCCATCATCCGGACTATCTGGATGGACTGCGCAACGTCGAGCCGCCGCGGGATCCGACTCACGCCAGGGCGCTGGCGCAACGCTATACCGCACCGGGCATCATGCATAACACGCTGCTGGATAATTTCTGCTATCCCCGCGCGGAGGCTTCAGCCTTGGTCAGCCTGCTTGCCGCGCGTGGTCTGACGCAAGGCCACGCGGACTATACCTATGCGCTGTGTCGTCCGCCGGGTCATCATGCCGGGAGGACCTTTCTGGGCGGCTATTGTTTTCTCAACAATGCCGCCATCGCCGCACGGACGCTGGCTGACGAGGGCCTGTCACCCGTCTGCGTTATCGACATTGATCATCACGTCGGCAACGGGACGAGCGACGTACTGGCTGATCATCCGGATATTCGTTTTTACAGTCTGCATGCCTTGAGCGAAGAGACTTTCCCTTATCAGCACGCCATCGCGCCAGCCCACCCGACGCATCGCTATACGGGGTTTACAACGCCCCCCGATGCGGCCGCCTATCTGGCGGCGTTGGATGACGCCGTAATAGACGCCGTCTCGTCGGGAGCGCGTTCGCTGGTTGTCAGCGTCGGTTTCGATATCATTGAGGGCGATCCTCACGGTATCTGGCAACTTTCACCCGAGGTGTTCCACGCGATTGGCGAACGTTTTGCCGCAGCCCATCTGCCCATCTGCTTTGTGCAGGAAGGCGGATACCACATGAACGCCCTGTCCGACTGCGCCTTTGCGCTGGCTGACGGCGTTTGTGCGCCCGCCGCCCAGCGCCCCCCGGTAAAACAACCCAGTCCGCTTGAGGGTTGGAGCCCTTCCGCGTCCAAATCAACGAGCTGGACGACGCTATTATCAATCTCATCGCTCGGCGTATTGATGTGTGTACCCAAGTCGCCGCATACAAGCGCACACATGATATCCCGATGATGCAACCGGGACGGGTAGACGCCGTGAAACAGCGCTGTGCAGAGCGGGCAGCCCGTCATGGGCTCGACCCCGAATTTGCGGTCGCACTCTACGAACGCATCATTGATGAAGCGTGCAGGCTGGAAGACACCATAATCAAAGCCTGAACGCCTTGCGCCACCACAGGGAAGCTTGAAATATGATACGTATTTACACGCTGGGACCCACCGGCACCTGCCATGAAAATGCCCTCCGTAACTATCTGCGTTACCAGAACGTGACCGAGGCGGAGATCATCCTGGTCGACGATCTCGTCGCCGCAGGCCAGCAGGCCGTCGATGATGGCGATGCCTACCTGCTACAGTGCAGCGCTCATCATCAGGTGCATATAGTCACTGAGCGCTTTCGCGAACGACTTCCGGTCGTGGATACATTTATTTTCCCCACTCAACCCCTGGCGTTGCTCAAGCGCCGCGACGTCGAACACCCGCGCCATTTGGCCCTACCGGAACCGACACTCGGCTATATCAATCCCGAAGACTGGAATGAAATTATTCTCGAAACGTCCAAACCGGTGGTGGCGGCGAAACTGCTGACCGGCGAGTACGACGCAGGACTGGCCTACACCTTTGTCGCTACCGAGAATCCCGATTGTATCGAACTGTTGGAAACCTTAGGCGAGGTGGTCACGACGTGGTTGCTTTACGGTCCGCGGCCGCGCTATCGGGGATCGATAATCGCCATGCCGTATCCCGAACTGAACGCGTCGCCGCATGTCTCCTGACTCTCACGCGCATTCCGGCGACGCTATGCGCGTTCGGCTGCTGCCGCAGGCATTAACCCTGAGCGCGTTCGCCATCGGTCTGGACACGTTCGTCGTCATCGGCGCGCTGCACGAAATGGCGAAGGATCTGGCAGTCTCTCCCGCAACGGCCGGCAGGCTGGTGTCCATTTCCGCATTCTGTTACGCCGCCTTTGCACCGTTCAATGCCTGGTGGTTCCGCTCGTGGCCGCCTCAGCGGGTGCTGCTGCTCTCTCTGGTGTGTTTTATCGCGGGCAATGGTTTGAGCGCCCTCAGTCCAACCTTCAACGTCCTGATTGCAGGGCGCGTTGTGTCTGCCTACGGCGCCGCCATGTTTACGCCGACCGCGACCACATTGGCCGCCCAGCGCATGCCTTCGGGACGCAAAGGCGTCGCATTGGCGCTGATCTTCGGCGGCATGACAATGTCGCAGGCGCTGGGCGTGCCGCTGACCACCTGGATTTCGCACGCCCTGAACTGGCGCTGGGCGTTTTACTGCGTCGTATTCTTCGGCCTTGTCGCGCTAGCCCTGCTATTCATCCTGTTGGAACACCGCGCTTCCCGGCCTGACCCCACCACCTTATGCGTCACCCAGAAATCGCGCCGTTTTCCGCCCGCCATTTGGGGGCTGTTCTGCGTCACATTGCTGGTCGTCACATCGGAGTTCATCGTTTACGCCTACATCAGCGTAATACTGGCCAATACGCGGCTTGGCGATATGCCGGTGTTGCCACTGGTGCTGATGGCCTACGGCATCGGCTCGGTGATCGGCAATATCGCCACAGGGCTGTTGACCGATCGTTGCGGCCCCGCCAGCGTTCTCAGCAGCGTCATCGTCCTGCAAACCGCCGGGCTTATCGCTCTGGTCCTGCTGCGGGAGTCCGCCGTCGCGGCGCTCGCGATCGGCGCAGGATGGGGCATCGTCAGCTATATGTATCTGGTTCCCATTCAACACCGGCTGCTGGGACTCGCAGGCGCGGCGTCCCAGCAGGTGCTGGCGCTCAATAGCTCTGTTATCTATATCGGCATTGGCGTCGGAAGCGGAATGGGCGGGGTGATCATTTCGCAAAGTGGGGTTTCTATGCTGGCGCTGATTGCAGGCGTCATCGGGATCCTGGCGCTTATCCCCACGGGAGTTGTGATGCGTAAGCCCCCCTGACCACAGAACTCACGCGAGCGGTATACCGTTAAACAGCACTGACACGTTCAGATGTAAGATTACCGTCCTTGAGACGGATAAATCGTGGGCATGCTGTCTCCGAAGTTATTCCCTCGCCCGCCGATGATTTCTTATGGCATTCTCAGGCCCAAAGTACTGTGTTGTGAATATAATGGGTTATGTAGAAGGCAACAAAGACATAAGGAGATATCGGTGCCTAATCACTACGCCATCGCACTGGTCGAATGAAATCCGCAAATATATATTAATAAAAAATAGAACCCAGCACTCGACCGCTCCGCTCCTTAAATTGAAAACGTTATTTTATTTTTTATCAATTTAATATACCTATTTCACATAAACTTTATTTATTAGCTGATAACAAGACCTTTAAATTCCACTCACGTTTATCCTATTCTTACACTCTCCGCATTTAACCTCACACCCAGAGACAAAGAGCTGGTAACGCCCCTTTTGAAGCACTATTGAAGCCTTGCCAGCAATTGATCCCGTTGCATTCATTCAGATAAATCTGATACCCATAAAATAAGAATCAGCCATAAGATAAATTTATTGACATTAGAAGGGCTGGCCACGCGCCCTTGTCTGCATCAACTCTTTATTACGCCTTCATTTTTACCATCTTGAAATACTGCTTATTTCAAGACATCACTCATAGATATCTATCGAGAATAAAATTGAGGTTAAGCATGAATATTTTAATTACAGGAAGTAGCGGAAATCTTGGTGCAGCCTTATCAATTAAATGCAAAGAACGAGGATTTAACGTTATTGGATTTGATAAGCGCCAATCCGAAAATACCGATATCATCGGTGACATCACAGATAAATCGTTAATTGACCGGTGCATGAAAGACGTAGACATCGTTTTTCATACTGCGGCACTCCATAAGCCACATATTGCGACTCACCCCCACAGCGAATTTATCGAAACCAATACTTTAGGGACTTATAATTTATTACAAAGCGCCAAAAACCATCACGTTAAATCATTTATTTTCTCTAGCACGACTAGCGTGTATGGCGACACTCTGTCACCGGAAGCCCATTCGCCCGCCAGTTGGATCGATGAAAGCGAACGGATCCTGAGCAAAAACATCTACGGAGTGACTAAGCTCGGCGCTGAAGAACTCTGCCGCATTTTCTCTCGGAATTATCGGCTCAACTGCGTTGTACTCAGAGTCTCTCGATTTTTCTATGAAGATGATGATAATCCCGACGTCCGCAACACCTTTTGCAACGACAACGCCAAAGTCAATGAATTGTTATATCGGCGAGTGGATATCGAAGATGCGGTGAATGCCCATTTGGCCGCAGCCCTCACCTACCAGCCCAAGGCTCACTTCGACACGTTTATCCTAAGCAGCAGCACCCCGTTCAACAAAGAGCACTGTCTGCGCCTCAATCAAGATGCGGACGCGGTCGTCGGCTTATTGTTCCCTCATTATCGCGATATCTATGACTCGCTGGGCTGGCGCTTGTTTGATCGTATCGACCGGGTGTACGTCAACCAAAAAGCTGTCCGGCTGCTGAACTGGAAACCCAAATACACATTCTCGTATGCCCTTGACTGCCTGGCGCGCAATCGCCCGTTCCGCAGCGCTCTGGCTGAGACCATCGGGTGGCATCCTTACCACGAGCAGGTATTTAAAGACATGCCTTATCCGCTAGATGCGGCTTCGACCAATACACGACAGCTACATGCGCGCTAACCAGGAGAACAGCCATGTCCACTATGACCACGAAAATGCTGATTCAAAAGCTGTCGCTGAAAAAACATGACGAAGGCGGCTACTTTAATGAGACGTACCGCAGTCAGGAGCGGATAAAGACCCTCCGGGAACACAATGATGGCCTAAGACACCTGTCGACCTGCATCTACTATCTTCTGACCAAAGAGAGTCCTATCGGTTACTTCCACAAAAATTTATCGCCGATCATGCATTTTTATCACTCAGGAGGACCGTTAACTTATCGTTTTATCCACCCTAACGGCACGACCGAAGAGCATATTCTGGGTCCTGATATTGAACAGGGACAGACGTTGCAACTGATAGCCGATGGCGGCGTCTGGAAATCGACAGAACTCTCAGCCGATGCCGAATACGGGTTAGTCAGCGAGGTCGTGTTCCCTGGATGGGAGATCTTCGATTCCGTCATCGCACAGCAGGACGATTTGCTGGCCGCATTTCCTCAACTGCAATCCTGGATACAGCGTTACAGCTACGGAGGTCGTTCATGACTTCATCCATTGTCATCACTGGCGCGTCGCGCGGGATTGGGAAAACGCTGGCGACCCGCTTTATCCGGCAAGGGAAGTATGACCTCATCGCGATAGTACGAAACCGCGAAGCCGGTCAACGGTTACAGCGCGAATGGGAAAGTCTGTCTCCGACATGTCGCATCACACTGCACGAAGCGGACTTGTCGGATAGCGAGGAAGTGACTTCACTCTGCCGAAGGCTCGAGAACGAACCTAATATTGAAGTATTTATTAATAACGCGGGAATATTTCACGGCGGGACCGAGGCGATCACGCCTACGCAGTTGGCAGAACTGACCGCCATCAATTTTCTTGCGCCGGTTCAGCTTATCCAGGCAGTGCTGCCTGCCATGAAAAAAAAACGGGCAGGCTACATCTTTAATATCATCAGCAACTCGGCGCGAAGAGCGTTGCCCGGCATTGGCGCTTACAGCGCCTCTAAACATGCGCTGCTTGGCTTTTCCGAATCACTGATGCTGGATCTGCTGCCGTATAACATCAAGGTCTCCAACATCAACCCCGCCTTTGTCGACACGGATATGACACGCGATTTTCCTGGTGTCATGGCGGAGGACAAAATTCAGACTGACGATGTGGTGAACTGTGTCCAGTTGCTGCTGTCTCTCTCGCCTGGCGCCATTGTGCCCAATATAGATCTGGAGTGCTGCCGTTTTCTACGCTAGCTTTTTGCCTCACGCCGGTCAGGACTTGCTTCGATTTTCCTGACCGCACACGTCCTCGCCTTTGTTTACCGCTCATGGAATACCACCGTTGAAACGGGTATTTAGACACTTCCCTCTCGGGATAGGCAAATCCGACCTAAGATTAGGCTATCCCTCCCTCATCCCTTTCAGTTTGTGCGGATATTCACGGACAAACCGCAGGCCAGAGGGGGGAAGTGGAGATGTTCATTCAGTAAGAGGCGAGACATGTTTGGATTAGATGCATTTCATCTTGCAAGGATACAGTTCGCGTTCACGGTATCTTTTCACATTATTTTCCCCGCCATCACTATCGGTTTGGCCAGCTTCCTGGCCGTGCTGGAAGCGCTATGGCTCAAAACCCGCAACGAGGACTATCGCGATCTCTACCACTTTTGGTCGAAAGTCTTCGCCGTCAACTTCGGGATGGGGGTGGTCTCCGGGCTGGTGATGGCCTATCAGTTCGGCACCAACTGGAGCGGTTTTTCCGAATATGCGGGCAGTATTACCGGCCCGTTGCTGACCTATGAGGTGCTGACGGCCTTTTTCCTGGAGGCCGGTTTCCTTGGCGTGATGCTGTTCGGTTGGAACCGCGTCGGACCGGGGCTGCACTTTTTCGCCACCTGCATGGTGGCGCTGGGGACGCTGATGTCCACGTTCTGGATACTGGCGTCGAACAGTTGGATGCATACGCCGCAGGGATACCAGATCATTAATACCGTCGTCGTACCGGTCGACTGGTTTGCGGTCATCTTCAATCCGTCCTTCCCTTACCGGCTGCTGCATATGACCACGGCGGCCTTCCTCTCCACCGCCTTTTTCGTCGGCGCTTCGGCCGCGTGGCATCTGCTGCGCCGCAACGATACCCCGGCCATCCGCACTATGTTGTCGATGGCGCTGTGGATGGCGCTGATCGTCGCGCCGATTCAGGCGATGCTGGGCGATATGCACGGTCTCAACACCCTGGAATATCAGCCTGCCAAGATCGCCGCCATCGAGGGCCACTGGGAAAATCAGGCGGGCGAAGCCACCCCGCTGATCCTGTTCGGCCTGCCGGACATGAACGAAGAGCGCACGAAATATACGCTGGAAATCCCCTATCTGGGCAGCCTGATTTTGACGCACAGCCTGGACAAACAAGTACCGGCGTTAAAAAGCTTTCCCAAAGCGGATCGCCCCAATTCCACGGTAATTTTCTGGTCGTTCCGGATCATGGTGGCGCTGGGCCTGCTGATGATCCTGCTGGGGGTGATTAGCCTGTGGCTACGCGTTAAACGCCGTCTTTATCAGTCGCGTCCTTTTCTCTGGTTTACGTTGCTGATGGGGCCTTCGGGACTGCTCGCCATTCTTGCGGGTTGGTTTACCACGGAGATCGGGCGTCAGCCGTGGGTAGTCTACGGTCTCCAGCGCACCTCGGCGGCGGTATCCGCGCACGGCGATCTGCATATGAGCATCAGTCTGCTCGCCTTTATCGCGGTCTATTGCTCAGTCTTCGGCATCGGCTACGTCTACATGATGCACCTGATCAAAAAAGGGCCGCAGCCGGGTGAAGGCACTCATACGCCGGAAGGCGGACCGGGCAAACCGCAAACGCCGTCAAGGCCGTTGTCGGCCAGTCGTGAACCGTTAACGTCCGAAGAGGAGAAATAGCGTGGTTATCGATCTTCCATTTATCTGGTTCGCCATTATTGTGTTCGCCACCCTGATGTACATCGTGATGGACGGCTTCGATCTCGGCATTGGTATTCTGTTTCCCTTTAATCAGGATGCCGGCGAGCGCGACATGATGGTCAACACGGTCGCCCCGGTGTGGGACGGTAACGAAACGTGGCTAGTGCTGGGCGGCGCGGCGCTGTTTGGCGCTTTTCCACTCGCCTACGCCGTGATTATCGATGCGCTTGCCATCCCATTGACGGCTATGCTGATCGGACTCATCTTTCGCGGCGTCGCCTTTGAGTTTCGCTTTAAGGCCACCCCCGCTCACCGCCCTTTCTGGGATAAATCGTTTATCGCAGGCTCCCTGCTCGCGACCTTCAGTCAAGGGGTCGCCGTCGGCGCATTCCTCGACGGATTCGCCGTCACGGAACGCGCCTACAGCGGTCCGGCGTTAGGTTGGCTGGCGCCGTTTCCGCTGTTCTGCGGCGTCGGTCTGGTCGTCGCCTATGCGTTGCTTGGCTGTACGTGGCTGATTATGAAAACGGAGCATGAGCTGCATCGTAAAATGTCCGCGCTGGCGACGCCGCTGGTAGCCGCGCTACTGGTCATCATCGCCATTATCAGCCTGTGGACGCCGCTGGAGCATCACGCGATCGCCGAACGCTGGTTTGTCATGCCGAATCTGCTCTACTTCCTGCCGGTTCCCTTGCTGGTGCTGGCCTGTTCATGGGGGATTGTCCGCGCAGTGAAAGGACACGCGCACTACGCGCCGTTTTTACTCACGCTGGGGCTGATCTTTCTCGGCTTTAGCGGACTCGGCATCAGTATCTGGCCGCATCTCATTCCCCCGTCCATTACCCTGTGGGATGCCGCCGCGCCGCCGCAGAGCCAGCGCTTTATGCTGGTCGGCGCGCTGGTCATCATCCCGATCATTTTGATCTATACCTTCTGGAGTTATTACGTCTTCCGGGGAAAAATTAAACCGGATGCGGGTTATCACTGACAGAATCACGGAGGCAATATGGCTGAAACTAACACCGCTCCTCCTCGTGCGCCGCTGTGGCAACGACTGCTGTGGATGGTACTTATCTGGTCGGGGAGCATTCTGGCGTTAGGCGTGGTCTCACTGCTGTTTCGCATGATGATGACCGCGGCAGGAATGAAGAGCCACTAATAAGCAAAGCGTCAGGCTCGTTGGAACCTGACGCTGTGTGGTGTTCGTCGGCAAGCATGATCGACTTAAGTAACTGAGAGAAAAAAAGCCGGTGGTCCATTTCTCCGGCGAACGTTAAAAAAAGCGCCGTTCAGATCGTATAGACCTGAACGGCGCGAGCCTTATTGATCTCGGGTCCTAAAGTCTCAGGCAGTGCAGTTCTGACGTTTTAACAGCTCGTCGGCGAACTGACGCCCGAATTGTTGCAGGTACTGACGTTGCATCAGGCACTCATGGGTCGCATCCACATCGTACTGGATCAGTTTTCCCGTGACGTACGGGCACCAGAGATCCGGCTGTTGCTCCTGCGATCTCAACACATCGGTCGAGGCGCGAATAAAGAGCAGGTCGCCATGGAACGGTTGATAGCGACATTTCTCCAGCAGGTCCAGCATCAGCGAGGCATCGCCGATCAGACGCGTCAGGAAAGTTTCGCGAATGCTGCGATCGCCGAGCGCCTCTTCCATCGCGCTCTTCAAGCCTTTCATCCCGCCCCTCGCCGCGCCGCAGATAGCTCGGGTCATCCGCGTAATGATGGTCTCGTCATCCAGTTTCAGCGAGTCTCTCCCGTTTTGCAGCGGATAACTGTCGAACATCGTCAGGAAACTCACCTCCTCACCCGCCGCCTGTAGCAGATTAGCCACACGGAGCGCGACGTTGCCGCCCACCGACCACCCGGCCAGTTGATACGGGCCGTGCGGCCAGATCGTCCGGATCCGTCGCAGATATTCGACCGCCATTTCATCTATGGAATGAATGACTCGCGTCGGATCCTGGAGGATCGGCGACTGCAACGCGTAGACCGGCTGGTCGTCCGGCAGATAAGGCAGCAGACCGGCAAACGCCCAGCCAATCCCGCCGCCGGGATGGAAGCAGAACAGCGGTGGACGGTCGCCCATCGTGCGCAGCGGCAGAATAGGATCGAACGGGTCGGCGGCGCAGCCTGCGATTCGCAGGCGTTGCGCCAGCTGTCGCGGCGTCGGCGAAGAGAGAAAATCGGTGATGCCCAACTGCACTCCGAACTCGTCGCGGATCAGGTTAATCAACTGAAGTCCCAGCAGCGAATGCCCGCCGAGCGTGAAGAAGTTCTGGTTGGCGTAAACCTTGTCGCATTCGAGGATCTCGGCGAACAGGCGGCATAGCGACGCTTCTTCCGATGTGCGCGGCGGCGACAGTTCAACGTTATCCTGCATGATAGGTTCGGGCAGTTCGCGGACGGCCAGCTTGCCGTTGGGCGTCAGCGGGAACGACTCGACCACCATAATCACGCTAGGCACCATGTACTGCGGCAGTTGACGGCCGACGGCCAGCTTCAGCGTTTCGCTGTCCAGCTCCAGCTGGCTGTTGGCGACGTAGGCGACAATCGCCGGACCATAGGCCAGCTCTTTGAGCATCGCCACCGCATCTTCCACGCCCTGACAGCTCAGCAGCGCATTCTTGATTTCATCCAGCTCGATGCGCAGACCGCGCAGTTTAACCTGATTATCTTTCCGGCCCTGATAGTGGATGAGCCCTTGATGGTCGAAGAAGACGCGGTCTCCCGCTCGATACATTCGGCGTTCGGCGTCCTGCAAATCGGGAACAAAACCTTCCGCCGTGAGATCCGGACGGTTGCGGTAGCCTCTGGCGACGCCCGGCCCGGCGATATACAGCTCACCCCAGGCGCCCGGCGGCAACAGATGCTGATTCCGGTCGACGACATAGAGGCGTGTATTGGCCGTCGGTTCGCCGATGGAGAGATCGCCGGAGCCGTAATGGGCGTTGATCGAGGTGGCGAACGAGGTTTCCGTCGGGCCATAGACGTTCAGCAACCGGCAGTGAGAGAAACGCGCCAAGAGCGCTAACGTGCAAGCTTCCCCGCCCAGCAGCAACGTCATGCCCTGCGGGAAATCTTCCGTCTGATGATAGGCCAGTAAGCTCGGCGTCATGACCAAAGCGTGGATGTTTTTGCTCTTGATCAGCAATGCCAACGCCCGGCCCGGCGTGGCGGAAACCTTATCCGCAATCACCAGCGTCGCGCCGGAAAGCAGCGTCATGAAGATTTCGAGTACGGACATATCGAACCCTGCCGCGATGAACTGCAGCACCCGAACGCCGGGCTGTAGTTTTGCCGCGGCAATCGCCGATCCCGCGATCGACACCAGATTACGATGGGTGACTTCCACCCCTTTCGGTTTACCGGTTGAACCGGAGGTGTAGATCAGGTAGGCCAGCGTTGCGGGATCGAAACGATCCAGAGGACGCGTCGCCGGCGGCAGCGAAGCTAATTTTTCCGTCGTTAAACGCAGTACGATAGACGGATCGACGTCGGCGTTCAGCGGACTGTCCGACACCACAATCACCGCGGCCGGTTTGGCGTCGGCCAGAATGTAGCTGATACGCCCTTCCGGCAACTCCGGCACAATCGGAATATAGCAGGCGCCCAGTTTGAACAGAGCCGCCATCGTCACTACCCATTCAACGCTACGCGCGACAATGACCGCGACATCGTCGCCGGATCGAATGCCGCGCTCCTGCAAATACGCGGCCAGGCGATGCGAAGCCTCGTCCAGCTCGGCGTAGCTGACCTGACGTTTATCCTGCACCAACGCAATCTCATTGGCATGAGAGCGGGCAGACTCGGCAAACGTTTCGGGGAACAGCGGCAACGCATCCGGACGGGGCGGCAGAGGGTAGACGCGTTCACGCTCTCCGGGCAACAGCAGGTCGAAATCCGCGACCCGCGTTTCCGGCGCGTCCACAAACTGCTCCAGCAAAGAAACCAGCCGTTGGTAATACAGCTCGAGAGCTTCCATCGAATACAAATCCGCATTGGCGTCGAACCCAAAGTCCAGGTGTCCGTCGCTGTTACGGTCGAATATATTGAAACTCAGATGTTCTACCGGCCCGCAGGCCACATTATCCACCGACATTTCACAGCCGTCGAAATGGGCGCTTTGGTCATAGGCAATCACATTGATCAAGGTATTAAACAGCGGCTTATGACCGCGCTCGGCGTAAAGATCGCGGATCATGGATTCCGAACGGTAACCCTGGTGTAACAAATGGTGGCGCAGCTGCCGTTGGACAGCCGCGGCGACAGAGACGATCGTGGAATCGGCGTCGAAAGAGATATGTAATGGCAGAATGTTGGCGACCATAGACAGCACGTTGCGCAGCGCTTTCATTTTTCGGGCGGCGACAGGCATACCGACAACCAGTTCGTCCTCCCCCGTCATTTTATGTAGGTAGGCTGCGCAGACTGCAATAAGGATGCTCGATAAACGTAATTCCGGATATTCGACGGCGGCTACGGTTCTCAGGCGGTCCAGATTTTCCCCGGTGTAGCGATTACGCAGGCGGTTGAGCTTGGACAGCGGCACGCTGCCCGGCACCAGCTGCGTGACTTCGGGTAAATCCAGACAATATGCGCGCCAGTATGCCTGATCCTTCAGATAGGACGTACTTCCGCGGTAAACCTGCTCCACTTCATACACCCGTTTCAACGGTTCCAGCACCAGTGGCGCAGGCGTCTCGTGGCGCAACAGCTGTCCGTAATGTTCGGCCAACAGGCGGAACAATATGCCATGACTGTAGCCATCCAGAATCAGGTGCGTTCCCATCTCTATAAGACGATGCTGGTCGTCAGCGATTTTAACGAGGCAATAGCGGATCAGGGGCGCATGAGACAGGTCCATATCGTGATCCAAAAGATTATCCAACAGCGCCTGATAGGCTGGCTCAGGGTCGCTTTCCGCGGTGAGGTCGACACACTGGACGTACTCGTGTGTCAGGCAAGGCACGATATATTGGACATATTGCCCGGAAGCAGGGTCTATTTCGTATTGGGTGTGCGTGGTATCGACTTCCCGGCACACCGTATTGATGGTTTGAACAAGCAAGGCACTATTAAGCTGCCCTTTAAATTCGAGCACGTCACAAAGATGATAATTAAAATTATGCTCGGCTTTTGCGATCGCGAAACAAACTTCCTGTTGGGCAGCGCTCAGTGGACAGGGTTCCTTTTCAGGCATAAAACATTCCTCTTTCTAATTACCACGCAGATTCCACCCATTAATTTCGTCACGGAATTAGTTTTTAATGGGTCTCAATTTTCGCCACTGATGTAGCTTAATAACTTGGAGTTAAAAGCCCGGTGTAATAATTTCACGAGGAAATCTCATAAACAATAATACCCAAGGGGTAAGAAACAATGCTCCTTCATTTTTATTTTTCTATGATAGGTATAAAAAACTTATTTAAGCAAGAGCAAATAGAATGCCTGATTAAAGTATCGTCAAATTTTATTTTTGATTATTTTTAATAAAAGTCCATATTGGAAAACCATTAATTACCGGCGATTGTTCTATTACGAAAACACCTTTTTTTTAATATTGCCCGCATCTGATTAATATCCAGATCAGCGAATATTTCCACTTAAGCCACTCTTGAATTAATTCAATAAATTCAATTCTTTATATAAAAACAAACGAATCACCACTCTCTATCCACCGCGCTGACTCAGGGGCAAAAGCCTGAAAGCAACGGGATTAATCGCATTTTCATGCGTTTTTAATTTCTGAAATGTACATTTTCGTAGCCTAAGAATTTATTTCCGCCTTACACTTCCTATTTATATTGCGTTACACTTTCAAACTTAAATAACGCTCCGAAACAATCCCCCTCTAGTAAAATAACTTCGTGCAATCTCCCGTTTTTTTTCAGATGACCGTAGGTTGATAACTTATAAAAAGCTATTGGTTTAACTTTCGTTTAAAAATAAAAGCTTAGACACAAATAAAAGATGTTTACACATGGTTATTATTTCATTTTTATTTCTACGGAGGCGAAAAAAACACGAGCTTATTTAGACGTGATGAATATTGAATTATCGGAATCAGTTCGTCCTAGTTAGAGATTAAAAAATGGCTTTTATTTTTGTCTGCGAGTGATGCTTGCGTATAAAGCGATTGCGTAGTCGGAGAAAATATTTGTCTGCATTTTGATTTGTTCCCCCTTCCGACGTGATTAAGCGGACTTCTATTGAAACAGCCGTCTATAGTCAGGCTGGGGAAGCATAAAGACCGGCGAGGCGGAAATGCATCGTTTAAACCTAAAATCCATTTTCATTACCGACGCTCAGAAATCTTCGCCTGCCCCACCTTCATTATTTCGCTTCAGGCGTCATGACCGGCGAGTTTGATCGTAAAAATAGCTAGCCATGCTCGATTAGGTATTGCGGCTATTTTCAATGCCGGAATATAGATAACTAAAAACAAAATAAGCAAATACCTTTATGAATGTCGATAAAGGCAACACTAGCGACCGTCATACAACCAGAATATCGCTCCTTTAAATTTCTGCCATCAGAGAAAAGATATAAAACCCTTAAATTTCATAGCAATAAAATTGTTATCACGAGAAGCCCTGCTGATAAAACATCGGCTCTGTTCAAAACAAATAGGTTCATTCACTCTCAAAACAGACTTTCCCGCAGGAAATAACCATTGCCTCTAGCTTATTACAAAACGCGATTTAGCGAGGCGGGGACGGTCATTTATGCTGCGCCTTATACCTTAATAAAAACGGGGTATATTAAACTAAAGTAATAAAAACATTTAATTAAAACCATTATACCGGCCAGATTCACAGACTGAATAAAATGACGGTTATCGGCGCGACGACGGAATGAATAATGACGTCTGGCCATCGCTATTTTACCCAGTCTGCGCCGTTGAAAACGGGTGCATTCGGCCGAAGGGCATAAACACTTTTAATGGATACAGAGAATGAAAAACCAGAGGACTCATATTCGCCGCCCCCGGCGTTTTTCCCGCACGTTTAAGGGTTTGACCACCACAGTCGCGCTGTTAACGTCAGCGCTAGCCATCCCTTTACAGGCACAGGCGGAAGGACAGCTGCGTATCGCACAGCAATTCGGCATCGTTTATCTCCTGCTGAACGTGGCGCAGGATAAACAGCTGATAGAGAAACATGCCAAAGCGGAAGGGCTGGATGTCAAAGTGGATTATCTACAACTCTCCGGCGGCGCGGCAGTGAATGATGCGTTACTGTCAGGATCGGTCGATATCGCGGGCGCGGGCATCGCCCCGCTGTTTACCTTGTGGGACCGCACCAGAAATCGGCAAAACGTCAAAGCGGTGCTCGCCACCGGCAGCTTCCCCTACTATCTCGTGAGCACCAACCCCAACGTCAAAACGATCGCCGACTTTACGGATAAAGATCGCATTGCCGTCCCCGCCGTTGGCGTCTCCGTGCAGTCTCGCTTCCTCCAGGCGGCATCAGCCAAACTCTGGGGCGACAAGGCGTATAACCGTCTGGATAAACTGCAAGTCGCCGTACCGCACCCGGATGCCACCGCCGCGATCATCAGTGGCGGCACCGAGATTTCCGCCCACTTCGCCAACGCGCCTTTTCAGGAGCAGGAGCTGGCAGGCAATCCCAAAGCCCATATCGTCCTGAACTCCTATGACGTTCAGGGCGGGCCGACGTCGCCGGTCGTGCTTTACACCACGGAAAAATTCCGCCAAGAGAACCCGCGCACGTACAAGATTTTTGTCGATGCGCTGGCCGAAGCGGCGGATTTCACCGCCAAAAATCCGGAAGCGGCGGCAGACGCTTTTATCCGCATCACCAAGTCAAAAATTGACCGCAAACTGCTACTCAGCATTCTCAAAAGCCCTGAATCCAAATTCAGCATCACGCCGCAAAATACGCTGTCTCTGGGCCAGTTCATGTACCGCGTCGGCGCGCTGAAAAATAATCCTGAGTCGGTTAAGGATTACTTCTTCGACGATCCCCACGTCGCTTCGGGAAGCTAAAAGCTGCCGAGGCGTCTGTCTACGCCCTCCCGACCCTTGCGATCAGGCGGGCGTATGTGGGCAACGAAGCGGGGTCAACGCCCTTAGCGGCGATGGACAACAACGAGAGGAAACCAAGATGTCTTTGCATTTATCGCAGGATCGTGACGCCGCGATCCACCCCGACGTCCCACTGTTACAAGTGGAGAGCGTCGGACTGGAATACGCCACCCGCGAGCGCCGGGTACGCGCGACCCATGACGTCAGCTTCGATATTTTCCCGGCCGAACGCTTTATTCTGCTCGGCCCCTCCGGCTGCGGTAAGTCCAGCCTGTTGAAGGCCGTCGGCGGTTTTCTGCCGCCGGTTGACGGCCGTATCCTGCTGGAAGGAAAGGCGATTACGCAGCCGGGTCCGGAACGGATGATGGTCTTTCAGGAGTTCGACCAACTGCCGCCATGGAAAACCGTGCTCGAAAATACGCAGTTTCCGCTGCGTGTGACCGGCAAACTCTCCGCCGCTGAAGCGCGCGATCAGGCGATGTACTATCTGGAAAAAGTGGGACTGGCGGACTTCGCCAACGCCTGGCCGCATACGCTTTCCGGTGGCATGAAGCAGCGGGTCGCGATTGCGCGCGCGTTGGCGATGAAACCCAAGGTGCTGCTGATGGACGAACCGTTTGCGGCGCTGGATGCGCTGACTCGCCGCAAAATGCAGCAGGAGCTGCTTGAGCTCTGGGAGGAGGTGCGTTTTACCCTGCTGTTCGTCACCCACTCCATTGAAGAAGCGCTGGTGGTCGGTAATCGTATTCTCCTGCTCTCACCACATCCGGGACGGGTGCGCGCAGAGCTGAATTGTCATCAGTTCTCCCACCATGATGAGGGCGGCAAGGAGTTTCAGGCGGCGGCGCGGCGCATTCACGATCTGCTGTTTCCGGCGGGTCATCCAATAGCCCCGGCGCCGGCCTCGTCGACGCACTCGCCCGTTCGAGCGCTGGCCGGACAACACTCGCGCTGATGTTTCTCTTCATAACATGAAAGGTTTTACGATGAGTCAACTTCCCCCTGTTCGCCCGGAGTACCAGAGAGAGCTGGCTCCGCTGACCGATATTAATGTCGCCCAGCCATTGCCACTGCTTAACCGCCTGTGGAATCTGAGCGCCGTTCGCAAGTCTCTATTGCTGATCCTGCTGGCATTAGTGTGGGAAGGCGCCGCTCGCTGGCAAAATAACGATTTGCTGCTGCCTACGTTTACTCAGGCGGCGTCTGCTTTCGTCGAGGATATCCGCAACGGTGAATTGCCCGCCAAGATCGCCATCTCCATGAGTACGCTGGTGAAAGGTTATCTGATTGGGACTGCGCTGGCGTTGGCGCTCAGCGCTCTGGCCGTCTCCACCCGATTGGGACGCGATCTGCTGTCTACGCTGACCTCAATGTTGAACCCTCTCCCCGCCATCGCGCTGTTGCCGCTGGCCTTGCTGTGGTTTGGGCTAGGCACCCAGAGTCTCATTTTCGTACTGATACATTCGGTTTTATGGCCGATGGCATTAAATACCTATTCCGGCTTTCTGGGCGTTTCGGAGACGCTGCGCATGACCGGGCGCAACTATGGACTGAAAGGATTGCGCTACGTCTGGCATATTCTGATCCCGGCGGCGCTGCCTTCTATCCTTTCCGGTCTCAAAATCGGCTGGGCGTTCGCCTGGCGTACGCTCATTGCCGCCGAGCTGGTTTTTGGCGCCTCCAGCGGGCAAGGCGGACTGGGCTGGTACATATTCCAGAACCGCAACGAACTGTACACCGACCGCGTTTTCGCCGGTCTGGCATCGGTGATTATCATTGGGCTATTGGTAGAAACACTGATCTTCGCCACCATCGAACGCGTGACGATCAAACGTTGGGGAATGCAGCGATAGCCCTCTGCGACACGCCGACGATGGAATGTCGTCGGCGTGTTGTCGCTTCGGATAGGTCGAGAGGAACGGATTTTTCGTTACGTATGAATAAGATGTGAAAGTCTGATTAACCTGACCACATCTCTTACAACCGGGCGTATGTTTAAAACCTAAAGTGACACCATAACATTTTTGTTAGTTAATTATTTCAACACCATCAATACATTTAAGTAAAAGATAAAAAATATCCATTTAAATAGAACAGATAATGTTTAATTATATTATTTTCCACGCTTATAAAAACATTGTAAATAAAATGTCACGTTAGCTAAACAAGGAGAGTTAACTGACACCCGATGAAAAACGTTTTATTGGCGTGTATATGAATATGAGTAGTTGTCGGCTCTAATAAATCACTCGCTTATAGACATAAATAATTATCTGCGCTGAGACGCTTCCATAATACTTTTAATATTGAGTTTTCGCAGCATGCTTTGCTTGTGGCAGCTAATCGTTTTTTCACTCAAACATAAAAGGCCAGAGACTTCCTTGTTGCTTTTCCCCTTCAACAGATACTGAAGCACCAGTTGCTCTCTGGGAGAGAGCTTTTGCAGTTGCACGTCCCAGGAAGGGCCTGATGCGTGGTGCGTGACGTCTTGTATCTTGGAGATGATTTCAACAATCGGACTTTTTAAATCGATGATCGCATCGTAATTGATATAGCGAAACATCCGGTCAGGCTGACTATCTTTAAAGAGGACAATCTTGTTACCGCTATTGACGTATTTTATTACGTCGACCAGCGAGGAGATGATGGAACAGTCGTGCAATACTTCAATGAGAAAAACCTGCTCTTTTTCCTGCTGCAGATTGTTGACTAAATCACAGATATCCGCGGCGACATAACACTTATCGCTATCCGTCATTATTTTACTGATAATGATATTCTGTAGAGAATAAGAAATGATTTCATTCTCAACCAGGAACACATAGTCCATTGTTTACCACCCCCATACCGCAAGCAATAGAAACCAAGTAGAGCCGTTTTAATGCGGCTAAATCGAACAGTATGAATTTTTATCGTTTAAGCAATTCCCATAAACCATAGCACTTAACAAAAATTATGGTAGGTTAAATCTGGACTTCACTGGTCTGCTCTCTTATTACCCATCAATTTAACTTTCTGTTCGCGTATTATTTATGCGTTTATTCATTCCCCCCTCTGACTTTCCGTCCGCCATCCATTTTGTTGCTATCTATTAATCGACAGGCTTTCTTTACCACGTGGTGTTGATGAGATGCGGTAATACGCCCAAAAACCGGGGTAGTGATGTGCGAATGAACAAAACTCCCTCACATCAACCCTACTCAGGCGTATCTTTGTACAATGACGGACAAAGATTCGACACTTGATAAAGAGAAAGAACAAAGGGCTTGCCATCCATGCTGGAGCAGTCCATAATGACGTCCATTCCAGTTACTGGAACGCAAGAAAAAGCATTTTAATCAATGAGTTATCTCTAGATTTTATGCAAAGCACCCTGTACGACCGTAGCTCAGTTGGTTAGAGCACCACCTTGACATGGTGGGGGTCGGTGGTTCGAGTCCACTCGGTCGTACCAATTCTTTCTGCCTCCGGCAGCTGCCGTTTACCCGGCATACTCGATGTTTCAAGTTACCCTCTCGTTATTATCGCTGCTTTCCTGATATTTCTGCTTATTTTCCCTGTTCTGTTTGCTTTTGCATCATTCGCCCTGATGTCGCCGCCTACCCGTACTTACCTACGCCGCTGTCACTTCCCTGCGACCGAACCTTTAGAGATAAACGTCGCCAGAGTGAGCGACACCTTCTTCAGCGCTCCACATCACGTTTTGCGGCAAGTCCTCTGACGGGAACGATGTCGACCCGCTAAAACTTCTTAAGCCTGGCGGATGCGCTAAACAAAAGCCGCCACGTTTTATGTGACGGCTTGGGTGACGTTAATGCTGGGTTGACGTGAAAACACAATAGAACCACCGTGGTTAGCCCGATGATTACTGTGCCTGTGCTGCCTTCTGTCCGTAGAGCAAGCTCAGTTTGGCGTAGAAATCTTCCAGCGTAAAACGACCGTCCACCGCATGGTAAACACGGATCTGGCGGGCGTTTTCCTGCGCGCCATAGCTCAGGTCATCGTTAATTCGCGGGGCATCACGCAGCGTATACTGGTATTCGTGGTCATCCAGCAACAGGGCGACCGACGGATTATCACCCAATACCCACACTTCGCTCTTCGGCCAAGGCACGTCCTTCAATGTCATCGAGATCTCCCGATTAAAGTCGAGCAACTGCTGCCACAGATACTCTCCGACCTTGCCCTGCGGTTTGACGCGCGCAGCCAGCTCCGCCAGAGAAACCCTGACTGACATATAAACGTTATGCGGCACCTGCCAGAGCGGAACGCTGGACTGGAGCACCGCATTCGCCGCCTGCGGATCGTTAAACATATTGTATTCCCAACCCCCTTTGGGATAAGGCATGCCGCCGATCCAAATCACGGTCATTTTCTGGGCGATTGTGGGATCCGCCTGCAGCGCGGCGGCAACATCAGTCAGTGCGCCGAGCACCAGCACGAACAGCGGATGAGGATCGTCTTTTTTCGCCTCGTTGATCAACTGCTGAGCCCCTTCGCTTAGAGCCGGTTTGCCCTCGAGCGGACCGGTCGCCCCGCGATAAACCGGCACCCCCGTTTTTTCCATCACCTGTGTTAACCGCTGCAATTCACGGTAGCTCTCCATCATGCTGTTGGCGCCATCTCGTTTCATCATCGGTGCTGTTCGTGCGTAGTGCGCGGCAATCAGACCCGTCACCTTCAGCGTGGGCGTCATCAACGCATGCGCCACGGCGAAATCGTCGTCCGCTTCGTTTTTAGCATCGCTGCTGATCATGACTCTGATTTGCTTATGCTCTGCGACCTCAAACGGCAGCACGGCCGCCAGCGACGACGCGCTCCACTGCGCGAGAAAAACCAGAGCCAGAACCCCGTTCATCAGCGTCCATCTACGTTTCTTATTTCTACGGATAATCATCAAAAGATCCTCATAAGTGAAAACGCCATAACATCCCTGCGCCGCATTACCACCAAACTTCCGCCTGAACGCCAAGGCTGAACTGATCGTCTTTGTCGTCCTCGAAGCTGAATTGAGAGATGCCGTTTTCAAGCGATTTCAGATAACTGGCGTAGAAACGGATCTCCGGGCGCGAGGTCAGCATGCTGGTGCTGACCTTCAGGGTGTGGAACAACGTAGTTTTGTATCCCGACTCCCGATAGTTGACCCCGCCTGCCTTGTTGGTCTGATTAAAATAAGCCAGCTCGACGCCGGTCTGGTTGTATTGATCCCAAATATAGGCGGGACGAACGACCGCACGGAACGTTTCGAAATCGGTATGCGCGCCGGTTTCATAACTGTACAGATCGTTGCCGCGGCCATAGACCAGCGCGTTGGCCATAATCACGTCGGGATGCAGGTAGGTTTCTCCCTGCGAAATCAGCCGCAATGCCGTTCCTCCGGTATGTTCGCCGTAATAATATTTGCCATCGCCGTAGTCCGGATTGGCATCAGATATCCGCATGAAACCACTGGCAATCGAGTTGCTGGCGTACTGGAGGGCGAATTCATTAAATCCGCCGTTGTCGAATTTCTGACGGAGAACGCCGGTCGCCAGCCACGCGTCTTTTAATTCGAAATAATTGCTTGAATGCTGGCTGTCGCTTTCATTTGCCGTGTTGTATTTTCCATCGATTTCAAACGTCGCCTTATCCCAGAGCGGAATGTCCCGGTAGCGGATATCAATCGCATTGGTATTCACCTGCGTGGTGGAGGTGTAGGACTTATTGTAGAGATCCAGATCTTGACGTAGTAACGCCATATCCAATTTCCCCACGCCCACATCAATATTCTCCAGACCCACCGCGCCCGCCGAATCCGCCTTATGCGCTTTCCAGTCCAGCATCTGTATTTCATAATTTTTCAGATAATGTTTCCCGACCCAAAACGAGGCCTCCGGTATAAAGGGAATAAAGCCCGTCGTGGTGACGTACATATCGGAAAATTGCAGCAGGTTATCACTGCTGGAATCAAACACGCCGTTGCTGTAGGACTGCCCCACGTTGCCATCGAGCCAGACGACGGCATGAGCCGTTTTGCCATCCTGATCGTAGACGCGCTGGTTCAGAATCAAGTCAAACCAGCCGCTGTGCTCGTTGCCGAAGCGCCCCAGAGAACCTATCGCATAAGACTTGGGCACGCCGCGCGATGAGGTGGCCCAGCCGGAGCGGAAATAGCCCGAGTAGGTAAAACCGATGTCGTTTTTCACGTAGCGGCTGATATCGTCGAGCGTCATCGGCGTCGAAGAGCCGGTGGCGTCAGGACGGTCATTGGCCGCAGCGGTGGATGAATGGGAGGCTTTCTCGGTGGACTCTGGTGGGGGGTGGCCACCGTCACGTTAACCTCGCCAGGTTTCGGCGCCGTATGTTGTTGGGTTTGACCGGCGGCGATTTTATATTCCTGTAACTCTTTTCGGGTGGCGTTTAACTCTTTTTCGAGTAATTCGAGTCTTTCCTCCACGGTTAATTTCGCGGCCAGCGCCTGATAGGGCACACCGGCGGAGAATAAAGCCAGCGTGATAATTTTTAGGGATGCAGAGTTAAGTTTTATCATTATGGTATTTCCGATGTTGATTCGCGGGGGGCGCAAACGCACCAGCCCGCTATTCCCGGTCAACGTAGGTTGTTCAACTTTTTTATTCGAAGCGGCGATGTTCCGCCCCCTCACCTTTAACGCTTTTTATTTAGGCTTATCCGCGCGCGAAACCGCGGCGGATAAAGTAACTGGGAGTACAGCTCCAGGCATGGCAATAACTGTCGATTTGCTTACTGCCATAGGGAGACGACAGCGGATTTTTGGGATCAAACGCTTCCCAGAAGGTATTCGTTTCGGTTTTGATCATGGCTCCCCAATAGTCTTCCACCAGCCTGCGCGCTTGCTGGCTTAGGCCACAGCGAATGAGCGCATCAACCATGTGATGGTACAGATAGGGCGTCAGAGGACGGACGGCGTCGGGCATCGTCATGACGCGAGCCAGCGCTCGCGCCATCTGCGGTTGAGGCAACACGTCGGCCAACGCCATCCATGCCTGAGAAGCCCAGGAGATTTGCCGCTGCTCGCCGCTGACAAACACGCCCAATGGTTCATCAAACAACCCGCGCGCCGCCTGTTTCATTCGTGCGACTGCTTCACTGAAAGGCTGAACCTCGGCCTCGCGTCCCAACGCTCTCGCCAGTTCGATACCTTCCTGACAGCTGTAAATCAGGACGCCCTGAATGGCAGCCTGCTTATCCAGCCCTTTCAATGCGGCGCTTTGGTCCGTTCCCGGATTCCAGTCGATAAACACGTAATCCTTTTCCGGGGCGACGAATAGCCCCTGCGCGTTGACATTCTTCAGCGCCAGCGTGAGCTGCTGTTTAGCCACCGGCCACAGTTCCTGCGCCGTCGCGGTGTCTCGACTCGCTCGCAGATAATCGCGCACGATACTGCCGAACAGTGCGGCATAGTCGATCAGCACCACCTCGCCGATGCGCGGCTCCGGCTGTTCATAGACGCAGGCCGTGATATAGCCATCGTCCCGCTGTAGCCCGGCAAATAAGTACAAACAGCGCCGCACCAACGCCGTGTTGTTGAAGCTCACATAGTTGACCATGGCCTGCAGACGCAGATCGCCCACCCATAGCCGCCGATCGCGCTTCGGCCCGTCCTCGAAAACGGTCTGCATACATTCGTGCAATGTCCTAAGGCTGACACGATCGATATCCCGCAGTAGTTCGCTGTCATAGCGCGCCGGCGCGAAGCGATCCAGACCGGCGGAAGAGACGGCTTTCACCTGCATTGAGTTAAACGTGACGCTGAAGTTCGTCGATGTGGAAACGATCTCGACTTTGACAAAGCGGAAGGCGTGGCGGCGTTCAATCCTGACCTGCTGTGGCAGAAAATCGACATTCAGAATTTCATCCGGCAACCAGGAAGCGCTGATCCAGCCGTGATAGGGATAAAGCGGCTGCGTCACATCGGTGGCGACCTCCCCGAAGATCAACCGCAAACGCACCGGGGCATCGCAGGAGACGCCCTGCCACCCCAATGAAAACATGAGATAACCGGTGTAGTGTTCTCCGAAATCCACGATAAAACTTTCGCCGGTTTTGAAACTCTTTTTCGCCAATTCCTCCATGTCATACTGCGGCGTCATGGCGACGCGTAACAGATGCTCGGGCGCTTCCCGAGGCGCAACGACATTCAACGCGGGGTAAGTCACCTCGGACAGCGTCGGTGTTAGCACTTCGGCCATCGCGACCCAATGCTGCTGCCGGGTCAGCGCGTTCGGCTGAACCACGCCGGTTTTCACTGTATCTGCCGTTTTATCCGTCGCGCGCAGCGGCGCGATGCGGGCGCAAGCCGTGACGACGGCCGCATGAATCAGCAACTCTCTTCTGTTCATGGTCATCAGTCCCCTTTTTGGGCGGGCCGGGCGCGACTGCCGCGCAGCCCGTCATCAGGTGTGGAGGCAGGGCAAACGCTACGCCCGCCCGTCGATGACTTCAGCACATCACCGTTGCTGTGAATGACCGATTGATACCAGTAAAAGCTTTTCTTGCGTTTACGCGCCAGCGTTCCTGCGCCCTGATCGTCCCGATCGACATAGATGAAACCATAGCGTTTGGACATTTCGGCCTTCGACGCGCTCACCAGATCGATGGGACCCCAGCTGGTATACCCCATGACCTCGACCCCGTCGGCGATCGCCTCGCCCACCTGCACCAGATGGTCATTGAGGTACTGAATGCGGTAGTCGTCGTTAATCGCGCCATCGGCCTCCACCTGGTCTTTTGCCCCTAGCCCGTTTTCCACGATAAACAGCGGTTTCTGATAACGGTCGTACAGGACGTTAAGCAGGTAACGCAGCCCTTCCGGATCTATCTGCCAGCCCCATTCGGAGCTGTCTAAATAGGGGTTGGGGATCATGTTCAGGATGTTGCCGCGCGCTTTTTGAATTTCGTCGTCGTCCTGAGTGACGCAGCCGGTCATGTAATAGCTAAACGAAATGAAATCGACCGTTTCCTTCAACGCCTCGACATCGCCCTCCTCGATGTGCAGCGCAATCCCCTGCTCTTTGAAAAAGCGTTTCATATACGCCGGATAGGCACCCCGTGCCTGAACATCGCCGAAGAATAGCCATTCGCGGTTTTGACGCAGGCTCTCCATCACGTCGTTCGGTTTGCAGGTCAGCGGATAGAGCATCGCGCCCAGCAACATGTTGCCGATCCGGGCGTCGGGAATGATGTCGTGGCAGGCTTTCACCGCCTTGGCGCTGGCGACTAACTGATGGTGGATGGCCTGATAAATCGCTGCTTTATCGCTGTCTGGCGGCAAACCGACGCCGGTAAACGGCGCATGCAGCGAAACGTTGATTTCGTTAAAGGTCAACCACAGCTTGACCTTGTTGCGGTAGCGTTTGAAGACGGTCCGGGCATAACGCTCGAAGCAGTCGATGGTTGTGCGGCTGCCCCAACCACCGACACGTTTCACCAGCCCATAGGGCATTTCATAATGCGAGAGTGTGACCAGCGGCTGGATGTGATGCTTCGCCAGTTCGTCGAACAGGTTGTCGTAGTAGGCCAACCCGGCTTCATTCGGCGTCAGTTCGTCGCCCTGTGGGAAAATACGCGTCCAGGCGATGGACACGCGCAGACAGCGGAACCCCATTTCAGCAAACAGCGCGATGTCCTGCGGATAGCGGTGATAAAAATCGATGGCGATATCCTTGAGGCTGCTGTCGCCGGGTTCCCGCTCAACGATAGCGCCGAAGATCCCCTGTGGCTGCAGGTCGGACGTGGAGAGTCCTTTGCCATCATCTTGATAGGCGCCTTCCACCTGATTGGCGGCAATCGCGCCGCCCCATAAAAAGTCTTTTGGAAAACGAGTGTTCATCAGTTTCTCCTGTAGGCAAAAGTGAGTTAATGCACCAACGACAGCAGCGGCGCGCCGGCGGAGACAGCGCCGCGGGCTAACGGCAACACATCAAGATAGCCGTCGCTGTTGGAAATAATGATCGGGGTGGTGAGGTCATAGCCCGCCGCGGCAATCGCTTCGACGTCGAACGTCAGGAGCCGATCGCCTTGCTTGACGACGTCGCCGACGGCGACATGGGGCGTGAAATACAAACCGTCGAGTTTCACCGTATCCACACCCACGTGGATCAGCACTTCAGCGCCGTTATCTGCGGCCAAACCCATGGCGTGATGCGTTTTGAATAACGACGCCACCGTGCCGTCCACGGGCGCATAGAGCGTGCCTTCGTCCGGCACTATTGCGATGCCTTTCCCCAGCAGCCCGCTGGCAAAGGTGCTGTCGCTAACTTCTTCCAGCAATATCGCCTGTCCGGTCAGGGGGCTTGCCAACGTTTCCGTACGCACGCCCAGCGCGTTGTCGACCGGCGCAGATGCCGCCGTGTCATTCTTTTTAGGGGCAAGCGGCGTGGCCGGAATACCGAACATCCAGCTGGCGACGGCGGCGAAAAGGAAAGCGACCACCGTACCGACAATGGCAGCCCAGACGCTGCTGTTGAAACCTTCGGGAGGAATGATCAGCGTGAAGGTGAATATGCTGGGCAGACCAAAGGAGTAAATAGTGGTATGGAAATAGCCCATGATGCCCGCGCCAATCGCGCCGCCAATGCAGCCGAAGATGAACGGACGACGCAGCGGGAGCGTGACGCCATAGACGGCCGGTTCGGTAATGCCGAAGATCGACGCGGAGAAAGCGGAGCCGGCGATACCTTTCAGTTTGGCATCCCGGGTACGCAGCAGTACGCCTAACGTCGCGCCCGCCTGCGCCAGCACTGCCGGCGTCAACAGCGGCAGCAGCGTATCGTGTCCCAACACGCTGAGGTTGTTCAGCATCAGCGGTACCAGCCCCCAGTGCAGGCCGAAAATCACACAAATCTGCCAGATCGCCCCCATTACCGCGCCTGCGACGACCGAGTTAAGGTTATAAAGCCACTGATAGCCGCTGGCCAGCAGTTCGCTAAGCCAGGTCGCGCAGGGACCGATCACCAGAAAAGTCAGCGGCACCGTAATGCAGATGCACAGCAACGGCGTCAAGAAATTACGGACGTTGGCATGCAGCAGCGCGCTCAATTTCTTCTCCAGTCTGGACGATACCCAACTGGCGAAAATGATCGGGATGACTGAGGAGCTGTAATTTAAAAATGTAATGGGGATGCCCAGAAAGGTCATTGGCTGATAATCAGCGACTGCATCGCGTTGAAAGCGGTGATCATCAAGGGATGCACCAGCGTTCCCCCGATGACCATCGTCGTAAACGGGTTGCCGCCAAATTTTTTACCCGCGGTATATCCCAGAATCACCGGGAAGAAATAAAACAGCGCATCGCTGGCCGCATACAAGATTTGATACGTGCCGTGACTTTCGTTTAACCACCCCAGCGCCTGACATAAGGCCAACAGACCTTTGAGTATGCCCGACGCCGCCATGACACCGATAAACGGCGTGAAGATGCCCGCGATGATGTCAATGAAACGGGAAAACAGACTGTCTGATGGGGTCTCCTGCGGCGAGTCGGCGTTTTCGCTGTTTTCCATCCCCGCCGCGGCCACGACGTCACGATAAACGTCACTGACGTGATTACCGATCACGACCTGAAACTGACCGCCGCTTTCCACCACCATAATCACGCCGGGATTGTTTTTCAGCGTGGCGGCATCGGCTTTAGCGCTGTCCTTGAGTTTGAAACGCAGGCGAGTGGCGCAATGCAGGACGCTGTTGATGTTGTCCCGGCCGCCTACACCCTCAATGATCTCACTGGCTAACATCTTATATTCCATAGGACATTCCTTAGTACGAGGTCACAGCCAGATAACATCCGACATTACTGGCGAGGCTGTTTTTAAGACGAAAAAAAACCTGAATCACTTCCCCGGCGGTCTCATGACGGCTCAGGAAGCGATTCAGGTTTCGCCTGCACTGCCTAATGGCGAATGCAGTAACAATCCAGATTTTGAGTCTCAGCTTGCGGCGTTTTCATCATCGCGGCAAGCGACTTTAATTAGCTGACAATTAATTTGTGACGCACAACACTCTTTTGATTTATCACGCCTCCGGCTCTTGACCGGAGATATCCGCACGCACTCTTTCGATATGAATGGTCAGGAACATCAGCTCCTCTTTCGTCAGAAAGTAATCGTATTGCCGATGAATGTGCGTCTGAATTTTCTCTGCGCAGGCATAGGACTGGGCATATTTCTCCTTCACCACGTCGTGCAAGGATTCGTCATCATTGGAGACCGGGTCATGCCCGACGAGTCGTTGCGCAAAAAATTTCAGATGCGTAACAAACCGGTGATAGCTGAGCGCCTGCTCGTTGTAGTCCACATCCAGGTGATATTTGACGATATTCAGTATTTCCTGCATCACCTTGGTGATGTGAATCACCTCCGGCATCTGGCTGTCGAGCTGCGCATTGACCAGATGCAGTGCGATAAACCCCGCTTCGTCCTCCGGCAGCCGCACGCCAAGTCGGCGATGGATGATCTCCAGCGCTTCCAGCCCTACCGCAAACTCTTTCTGATACAGCCGTTTGATTTCCCACAGCAGGACGTTGCGAATATCGACGCCCTGCCGATGGCGCTCAATGGCGAAGTGACAGTGATCGGTCAACGAGACATAGATACTGTTTTGCAACTTTCCCGGAAGCTGTTCTCGCGCTAACGCGATGATTTTGTCGGCGGTCGTGAACACCTCCAGCGGTATTCCCTGCAAAATCTCGCTCAGCCGCGACGTGAGTTCGCTGCTGCGCAGTTCGAACACTTTTTCAATCAGCGCCTTATCGAGGCGATCGCCAATCTGCTTTTTGAAACCTAGCCCTCGCCCCATCACAACCTGTTCGTTATGGTGTTCATCCAAGACGGTTACGACATTATTATTGAGTATTTTGGCTATTTTCATTTTTACGAACCCTGGAAACAAAAAGACCAGACATCCACTCTTCGAAAAGCGAATATCTGGTCTTGCCTGCCGTGAGCAGTAACAACCCTGAGCTCCATCATCAACTTCACCTCGAACTCTCTCAATATGCATCACAAAGAAACGTGACGAAGATCGACACAAAGGTTCAAAAATTACACATTGTTTTCTTTAAGTTCGGTCGGCATAGCGAAATATTACGTGGAATCATCACATTGCATTATTTTTATCTGCCAGACAAAAACACTGCAGAGAGATTGCGCAACGCCATCGCGCAAAAGTGAAAAATCGCCTATTTTTTTGCGTAAACGCACTAAAATATAGGTTATCATACTGCCTCACCGCTTGTTTCTCATCACTCAGCAACTATAATACGGGCGTTGTCTTATTGAATGGTTTCAGCAAACTACCGTGCCAAGATTAATAACAAGTTTTAAAACGGTATTACCTCGTTTCATCCACTCTTTTAGGATGATATCTGACCATGAGTGCCTTCAAAATTTCGCTTGCTGTCACTATCTGCACTCAACGCGTTCTGTCTCTTTTTTCAGCAAATCCCTATCGGGGGTTAGCATCCATAACCACCGGTTCCCATTTTTATCCATCACAACTTGTAGAAATTAACCGTTATGAAAAAGACCAAAATCGTTTGTACTATCGGCCCGAAAACTGAGTCCGAGGAAATGCTGGCCAAGCTGTTAAACGCAGGCATGAACGTTATGCGCCTGAACTTTTCTCACGGTGACTACGCCGAACACGGTCAACGCATCACGAACCTGCGCGCTATCATGCAGAAAACCGGGCAGAAAGCCGCCATCCTGCTGGATACCAAAGGCCCTGAAATTCGTACTATGAAGCTGGAAAACGGCGCTGACGTTTCTCTGTCTGCCGGCCAGACCTTCACCTTCACAACCGACCAGAGCGTCATCGGCAACAAAGATCGCGTAGCGGTTACCTATGCCGGATTCCCGGAAGACCTGAGCGTCGGTAACACCGTTCTGGTAGATGACGGCCTGATCGGTATGGAAGTGACTGCCATCAACGGTAACGAAGTCGTTTGTAACGTGCTGAACAACGGCGACCTGGGCGAAAACAAAGGCGTTAACCTGCCGGGCGTTTCCATCCAGCTGCCGGCTCTGGCAGAAAAAGACAAACGCGACCTGATCTTCGGTTGCGAACAGGGTGTGGATTTCATTGCCGCTTCCTTTATCCGTAAACGTTCTGACGTTGAAGACATCCGCGCTCACCTGAAACAGCACGGCGGTGAACACATTCAGATCATCTCCAAAATCGAAAACCAGGAAGGTCTGAACAACTTCGACGAAATCCTGGAAGCATCCGACGGCATCATGGTTGCTCGTGGCGACCTGGGCGTGGAAATCCCGGTTGAAGAAGTGATCTTCGCTCAGAAAATGATGATCGAGAAATGTAATCAGGCACGTAAAGTCGTTATCACCGCGACTCAGATGCTGGATTCCATGATCAAAAACCCGCGTCCGACCCGTGCGGAAGCCGGTGACGTTGCCAACGCCATCATCGACGGCACCGACGCCGTTATGCTGTCTGGCGAAAGCGCCAAGGGTAAATACCCACTGGAAGCTGTCAGCATCATGGCCACCATCTGTGAACGTACTGACAAAGTCATGAAACCGCGTCTGGAACGCGCTGCCAACACCGGTCGCCTGCGCATCACTGAAGCCGTATGCCGCGGCGCGGTTGAAACTGCAGAAAAACTGGAAGCGCCGCTGATCGTTGTAGCCACCAGCGGTGGTAAATCCGCCAAGTCCATCCGTAAATACTTCCCGGATGCACGCATTCTGGCGCTGACCACCAATGAAGTGACCGCTCGTCAGCTGATTCTGACCAAAGGCGTAGAAACGCTGATAGTCAAAGAAATCGCTTCTACCGACGACTTCTACCGCATTGGTAAAGACGCCGCGCTGGAAAGCGGTTTTGCTAAAGCCGGCGACGTAGTGGTTATGGTTTCTGGCGCTCTGGTACCGAGCGGCACCACCAACACCGCTTCCGTACATCGCCTGTAATACGCCACGGCGAAAAGTCATCGATAAATATTAAAGCGCCCTTCGGGGCGCTTTTTTTATGGGGGACTTTATTTTACTTTTCTCTGCGATTCGGGCAGAGGTCCTTCCAGTCAGTTATGCTAAAAAGACATATCAGTTAACACTTATTCAGAGTAATCTGATAAAACTCGCCTGTTTTCCTTACTTTTTTTGTCTCCAAAATAAAAGGCGCTGCTTCTTTGAGCGAACAATCCAAATTAAGCGTCTTCTCATCAAAAATTTATTCTCATTAGAAAAAAGTTTGTGTAATACTTGTATCGCTACATGGAGATTAACTCAATTAGAGGGTATTAATAATGAATCGTACTAAACTGGTACTGGGCGCGGTAATTCTGGGTTCTACTCTGCTGGCTGGCTGTTCTAGCAATGCTAAAATCGATCAACTGTCTTCTGACGTTCAGACTCTGAACAGCAAAGTTGATCAGCTGTCCAACGATGTAACCGCAATCCGCTCTGACGTACAGGCTGCTAAAGATGATGCAGCTCGTGCTAACCAGCGTCTGGATAACCAGGTTCGCACTTACAAAAAGTAATCGAATCTGTGAAATGAAAAATGGCGCACATTGTGCGCCATTTTTTTTGTCTCAAATAAATCAAGCTGCCGCTTATTTATCATCACACCCAGCTCTGCTTAACGCCGCTAGAACGTCGAGGTCCTGAGATAACCTGTCAGTCCCGACGGCGTCATTCTCTGTCAGCAAGTTATGCTGCCGCCGCGATTACGGCTGTTGCGATGCTGAAGCGTTTATGCTCGTCACGGGCGCCGCGGCTTCTTCGGCTGTCTGTTGAGTCGGAATCGGTTGACCCATATTCACCAATACGGGCATGCCAGAGCGACGCACAATGGCGCTATCGACGACCGCTTTATTCGTCTCTTCATTGTTGATGAAGCCTTTCACTTTCTTGCTGAGCGCGATGGTCATCGTCTGCGGGTCATCTTTATCAGTACGAGACAACGGCTGATGAACTTCGATATAGCGCTTTCCATCAGGCTCTACCGCGACTTTTATCGGCTCGTTGACCACCTGTACCCGCGTTCCTGGCTCCACCGCATTGAATAGGGCTTCAATATCGTCCGCCCGCAAACGAATACAGCCGGAGCTGACACGCATGCCGATACCGAAATTCGCGTTGGTGCCGTGAATCAGGTAAACACCACCGCTCTTGGCCATACGCATCGCAAACAGCCCCATTGGATTATCCGGTCCCGCAGGAACGACGGCAGGCAGGTCAATACCCTGCTCTTTATAGTGCTTGCGAATATTCGGCGTCGGCGTCCAGGTCGGATTCGGGTGTTTAGAGATAATGGTGGTGGTCATGACCGGCGTGTTCCGGCCCAGTTGGCCAATACCAATAGGATAAACGATCACCGTATTTTGACCTTTGGGATAATAGAACATCCGTAGCTCAGCCAGGTTGATGACGATGCCCTCGCGCGGCGTATCCGGCAACAGGATTTGGGTGGGGATGGTGAGCGTGGTTTCAGGCTTGGGGAGATAAGGATCGGTACCAGGATTCGCTTCCAGCATCCCTAACAGACCTATCTTGTAGTCAGAAGCAATCGCCTCCAGAGAACGGCCATCGTGTGGAACCACATAGGTCGTGTTTTCACCGATTAGACGGCTATCGGGCGGCGGCAGCGGATATTCCGTCGCTTGCCCCGCCGGCATACCGCCGATATACGACGCCAGAAGCAGCCCCATTAACGTCAACGCGCGTTTCATCATCAGTTCCCTATTCTTACAGCTTGAATATTGTGACCCGTGAGGTTGTCGCGGAAAGGCCCGTACAGCCCCATAGATCGCTTGTCGGACTATTTTGAATTGAATTGTTTAACATTCAGTTTGTTGCAAAGCGAATATTAAGAATAAGAGCAGATCTCCCGCAGATCCACGGGCGAACTCTGAAAGCATGAAGGAGTCAGGAGAGAACGGCGTCAGCGCAGTGCCAACGCCGTCGGGAGAAAGCGATCAAGCCAGCTCGGCGGCCCGGCTGCGGATCGCGCGCAGCATTGCTTCCAGCCCTTGCGAACGCGATGGGGTCAGGTGCTGGGTCAACGCCAGTTCCTGGAAAAACGGTCGAACATCCAGCGCAACGATGTCCTGCGGCGTCATCTGCTGATACAGGCTGAAAACGACGGCGATTAGCCTTTGACTATCGCCGCGTCGCTGTCGCCCTGCAACACAACGTGCCCCTGTTCATCCAGCGTCACCACGATCCAGACCTGACTCTGACAGCCGTTAACACGGTTTTCTTCCTGTCGCAGGTCGTCGTTCAACGGCTCCAGACGGGCGCCCAGCTCCATGATGTAAAGATACTTTTCTTCCCAGTTGTGACAGCGAGAGAAATTGCGTACCAGTTTCTGCGGCTCCGGCAGACTTGCCATAATATCCTCCGCGGTTAACTTAACCGCCTAATAACCCATGAATACGTTGTAGCCCGGCGACCAGCCGGTCGATATCTTCACGCTGCGTGTAAACGGCGAGAGACGCACGGCACATGCTGGAAACACCGTAGTGTTCCATTAACGGCATGGCGCAGTGGTGGCCGGTACGAATAGCGATGCCGTACTGATCGAGGAAACTCCCTACATCGTAAGCATGATGCTGACCGAGATTGAAGGCAATCACGCCCTGACGCTCTTCCGGACCGTACATCACGATCGTCGGCACCGTCTTGAGCGCGGATACCGCATAGTGCATCAGGTCGGTTTCGTAGCGGTGGATCGCTTCGCGCCCTAGCGCCGAGACGTAATCCAACGCGGCGCCCAGCCCCATGATACCGGCGGTATTGGGGGAGCCGGCTTCGAAGCGCCAGGGCGCATCGGCGTAGGTCGTTCCTTTGGTGAGGCTGACTTCACGAATCATCGAGCCCCCACCTTCCCACGGCGGCATTGCCTGTAGCAACGCATGTTTGGCATACAATACGCCGATCCCCGAAGGCCCATAAATTTTATGGCCGGAGAACGCGTAGAAGTCACAGTTCAACGCCTGAACGTCGACAGGCTCATGCATGATCGCCTGCGCCCCGTCCAGCAATACCTTCGCGCCGACGCTATGCGCCAGACGAACGATGTCCTGCACCGGGTTCACGGTTCCCAGCACGTTCGAAATGTGGGTAACGGAGACTAAGCGAGTCCGTTCATCCAACAATTCCGGCAACAAAGCGACATCCAACTCACCGTCGGCCGTCAATGGCAGAACGCGAATTTCGATACCGTGCGTTTGGGCCAGCATCTGCCAGGGAACGATATTGGCATGGTGCTCCATGCCGGTAATCACCACGTTGTCGCCGGGCTGCATGAAGGTCCGCCCGTAGCTGTTGGCGACCAGGTTGATGGCTTCCGTCGTCCCGCGGACGAAGACGATCTCTTCCGCAGACTCGGCGTTGATGAATGACGCCGTCAGCGTACGCACATCTTCCATCGCGGTCGTCGCCTGGGCGCTCAACGTGTGAATGCCGCGGTGTACCGCGGCATACTCGTTCTCATAAAAATTCAGCTCACGATCGATGACCGCCTGCGGCTTTTGCGAACTAGCCGCGCTGTCCAGATAGACCAGCGACTGACCGTTGACTTCCTGTTTCAGGATGGGGAAATCCGCCCGGACGCGTTCTATCGGATAATCACTCATTGCTGACCTCCCGCGGCGCCAATCAGGCGTTCCGCTATGCGTTTGATCACAACGTCGCGCAAGGCGTCGTCAGAGATCGCTTCCGTCAGTTCGGCGGCAAAAGCGAAGATAATCATTTGCTGTGCGTTTTCCCCGCTGATACCGCGAGCGCGCAGGTAAAACAGCTGTTCTTCATCGATACGGCCTACCGTCGCACCGTGACTGCATTTGACATCGTCGGCGTAGATTTCCAGCTGCGGCTTGGTGTCCACTTCAGACAGACGCCCTAACAACAGATTGTTGTTGGTCATCTTACCGTCGGTTTTCAACGCGTGAGGCGCAACATTGATCATGCCGTTGAATACCGCCTTCGCACGATCGCGGACGATCGTTTTATGCAGCTGACGGCTTTCGCCGTGGCCCTGATTGTGTTCCAGATAGGTCCGCGTGTCGCACACTTCGCTGTTGCGCGGCAGAATCAGGCTGTTGAGGGTCAAGTTAGCCCCTTCGCCGTTCATCTGCGCGCTGGTCTGATGACGGGTCAGCCCCGCCCCCAGCAAGAAGCTGTGGCTGGAGACACGCGCGGAGCGCGCCATCCGTACGTCATTGTGCGCGAAGTGGTAACCTGCGGCCGCTTCAAACGCCAGCTTGTAGTGCGTGACATCGCTGTTTTCACCCGCGTCCAGGGTCAGACGAGCGCCGCTGAAATGCGCGGTCTCATCCAGACTGACATAGTGTTCAATCACCGTGGCGGCGGCGTTGGCTCCGACCTGCAGATCGTGGCGATGGTGAACCGTGTTCAACATCGCGCCGTCGCCGGAGCTGATATGCAGCAGATAGAGCGGCTTTTCAGCCTGTACGCCGGCGGCGAGACGAATCTGCATCCGCTCGGCGGCCAGACTTTCCGTCAGGTGCAAGAAGACCTCCGGCTGGATAGGCGCGGCCAGCGGCAGTGACGCGGAGGACGCCGCCACTTCGACCTGATAAGGCCCCCAGTCGGCGTCGCTGAGCTCGGGACTCAGACGACCGTCGACGAACACCATCCGCCAGGCATCAAGCGGCAGTGACAGCGCATCACGCTGCGCCGCATCCACCGTCCGCGCAGCGGGTTCGGTGAATTCCTGACCGAACAGGCCGTCCAGCGGCGTGTATTTCCAATGCTCCTGACGACGATTCGGTACGCCCAGCTGCAACACCTGCTGCCAGTGTTTACCCGCCTCTTCAGAGCGAGCACCGGCGCTGTCGAACAACCGCTGCCACTGTTGCAGCGCCTGCGTCGCTTTCGTATTACTGTTGGTCGGTAAGCCAGCCATAGCCCTGCTCCTCCAACTGTTTAACCAAAGTGAAGTCGCCGGATTTCACAATTCGTCCCTGATACAGCACGTGAACGAAGTCCGGCTTGATGTAGTCCAAAATACGCTGGTAGTGGGTGACGATGATGAACGCGCGCTTTTCGTTACGCAGCGTGTTGACGCCGTTGGACACGATTTTCAGCGCATCGATATCCAGACCGGAGTCGGTTTCATCCAGGATGCACAGTTCGGGTTCCAGCGCAGCCATCTGCAGGATATCGTTACGTTTTTTCTCGCCACCGGAGAAACCTACGTTCACCGAACGGGTCAGGAGGTCGGCCGGCATATTCAGCAGTTTGATCTTTTCTTCGATAAAGTCTTCAAAATCAAAGCGATCGAGCGGTTCTTGCTGACGATACTGACGAACGGCATTGACCGCCGTCTGTAAAAAGAATTGGTTGCTGACGCCCGGAATTTCGACCGGATACTGGAACGCCATGAAAATGCCTTCGCCCGCGCGATCTTCCGGCGCCAGATCCAGCAAATCTTTACCTTTAAACGTGACGGAACCAGACGTCACTTCGTAATCTTCGCGTCCAGCCAGCGTGGCGGACAGCGTGCTTTTACCGGAACCGTTCGGCCCCATGATGGCATGGACTTCGCCAGGTTTGATTTGAAGATTCAGCCCTTTGATAATTTCTTTTTCTTCGACACTGACTCTTAAATTTTCAATATTCAACATACTTTATCCTTCAGACGCCTTTGCCGCAGGCGCTCGTCTTATAGGCACCGGAGTGCGTGTGTTAAATAGGTGACATTGTCACTTTACGGCGATTAGCCACGCTATGCTCAAGGCTTATGGCCAGAAGCTTCTGGGCTTCCACCGCAAACTCCAGCGGCAGTTCGGAGAAGACATCTTTACAGAAACCGTTAACAATCATCGAAATCGCATCGTCTTCACTGATGCCACGTTGCAAACAGTAAAACAGCTGGTCTTCACCAATTCGAGACGTGGTTGCCTCATGCTCCAGCTGCGCCGTATTGTTTTTCACTTCAACGTACGGGAACGTGTGCGCGCCGCATTCGCTGCCGATCAGCATCGAATCGCACTGGGTAAAGTTACGGGCATTGGTCGCGGTCGGCATGATTTTCACCAGCCCGCGATAGGTGTTCTCGCTGCTGCCCGCCGAAATCCCTTTCGAGATAATGGTGGAGCGGGTATTTTTCCCGATGTGAATCATCTTGGTGCCGGTATCGGCCTGCTGATGACCGCTGGTCAGGGCAACGGAGAAGAACTCACCGACCGAGTTGTCGCCGCGTAACACCACGCTCGGGTATTTCCAGGTGATGGCGGAGCCGGTCTCAGACTGGGTCCAGGACATTTTCGAACTTTCCCCGGCGCACAGCGCGCGCTTGGTCACAAAGTTCAAAATCCCGCCTTCACTGTCTTTACCCGCGAACCAGTTCTGCACGGTGGAGTATTTCACTTCCGCACGATTATTGATGATCACTTCTACGACAGCGGCATGCAGCTGATAGCTGTCGCGCACCGGGGCGGAACACCCTTCGATGTAGCTGACGTAGCTATCGTCATCCGCGATCAGGATCGTACGTTCAAACTGACCGGTTTTCGCCGCGTTAATACGGAAGTAGGTCGACAGCTCCATCGGACAACGCACCCCTTTCGGGATGTAGACGAACGTGCCGTCGGAAGCCACAGCGGCGTTCAACGCGGCAAAGAAGTTGTCGTTGGACGGCACGACGGTGCCCAGATATTTACGCACCAGATCCGGGTGTTCCTGAATCGCTTCGCTGAACGAGCAGAAAATCACGCCGTGTTTCGCCAGCTCGTGACGATAAGTGGTGGCGACGGAGACGGAGTCGAAGATAGCATCGACGGCCACTTTTTTGCCTTCGCGCACCGGTACGCCGAGCTGGTCAAACGCCTTTTCGACTTCGGTCGTCAGGTAGTTCTGTTCATGCAACGTGCTGGCGCCGTCTTCGCCGGACTGCTGCACCGCGCCGGGCTGCGATCCGCAGGTGTCGTCGCACTGCCCGCAGGATGGCGCGGAATAATAGCTGTAGTCCTGATAATCAAGCTTGTCGTAATGCGCCTTCAGCCAGTGCGGTTCTTCCATTTCCAGCCACGCGCGGAAAGCATTGAGACGGAACTCAAGCATCCATTCGGGTTCGTTACGCTTGGCGGAAATCGCCCGCACCACTTGTTCATTGATCCCTCTGGCCAGCTCATCCGTCGCCAGTTCGGTGAAGAAGCCCTCTTTATAGCGGCCGTCGCCGAGCCAGATCTGTACATCATCGGATACATCTACGTTACTACGCGCCATAATAGTGTCGCCGCTTAGAGCCCAAAGCTCTCACCACACCCGCAGGCGTGTTGAGCTTTGGGGTTGTTAAATTTAAACACCTGATTCAACCCTTCATGGACATAGTCCACTTCAGTGCCGTCGATAAAAGGCATTGCCTTGAGAGGAACGTAAAGACGGGCGCCGTCGCGCTGGAACACTTGCTCGTCAGCATCAGGCTGTTTGACCATATCCAACACGTAGCCGAAACCCGCGCATCCCGACTGTTTCACGCTCAGTCGTAGTCCCTGCACCTCGGCGTCCTGTTGCATGAGTCGTACAATATGGGCCGCTGCACTTTCAGTCAGCGTGAGTCCCTGCCAGACATTTTCGTCCAGTGAAAAAGTCTCTACATTTTGCGATTGCATGGGAATTACCTCGTCTCTCCAAATTTTCCGCTTTTAGCGGATCTGCCCTAATGGTAGTGATAATAGTGAGGGGGGTTCAACCTCGTGATTTCTAGGGCTATACGGTGCCGTGACCTAAAATCCTGTTTTTTTTAACCTCCCCGAACACTTTCGGGGTCGATCTACGGGGTATCGCTTATTCTAACCATATGAAATAAAAGAACAATAATTGAATTCGAAGTGGTCGCGCCGAAGGATTATTCAACATTTTATTATCATAAGTATAACATCTATCGCTGGAACCTATTTTATAAACAGGAGGAATCAGCCACTATTTTCCCGCTATTTTTGGCTTTTTGCTGCTATTTACTTCTCAACCATTGCATGTCACTTTGAGGGAAAATATGATAACGATTATCATTTAACGAAGGATTGACCCCATGTTTCCTTTCAATGCCTGGCTGCAATCCCATATTGATGACTACCGTGCGTCATTGCGTGACGCCACGATGGAAATGTATATGGCAGAAGTGAATCTGGATAATCCCGATAGCGATATCACTCATATTCGAGGTTATTACCTCTCCGGTATGAGGATGGTGGAACTGAGCCAGCGTTACGGCGATGACGACAGCTATCTGCTGACGATAATCAAAATGCATCACCGGCTCATTCAAGAGATCAACAACCCGCAACGCTGTCATCTGTGCCGCCTGCAGAGCTATCACTTCGGCCGACAAACGCTACAGCTGATTTGCAATCAGTTCAGCCAACAAGGTTGCTGGCAGAAAGTCACTGCATTTCAGGCCGACTTCGCGAAGCGCGTCGCGTTTATGCCCTAGGACGAACGCAGAGACTCACCCATCGGGTGTGATGACCGCCGTCGTCAAACGCGACGTGCAGCACAGGCGATCATCGGGATCGTAGATGTCGATTTGCCACACCTGATGCCGTTTACCGACATGCAACGCCCGACAGACGCCTCGAACCTCGCCTTCGCCGACGCCCCGCAGGTGATTGGCGTTGATTTCCACCCCCACCACCTGCTGGTCGTCCTGCGAACACAAATAGCCCGCGACGGACCCCAACGATTCCGCCAGCGTGACGGACGCCCCGCCGTGCAGTCGGCCAAAAGGTTGTCGCGTCCGTTCATCAACCGGCATCACGCCTTCCAGCGTATCATCGGTAATGCGGGTAAACCGGATACCGAGATGACCCACCATGCAGTGGGCCGCCCGCTGATTGAGCTGTTCCAGATCGCACTCTCGTTTCCACAACATCACACGAGCTCCAGCAATGCCTGTAAGGGGTGTTTGAAGGGCTGCCCTTCCATCCGTTTCACCTGACTGCGGCAGGAATATCCCGTCGTCAGACAACGCTGTTGCGGCAGTTTTTGCAACGCCGGCCGCCAGGAGAGCGCATAAATCTTTTTGGAGTTATCCAGGTTAGGCGCTTCATGACCATAGGTTCCCGCCATCCCGCAGCAGCCGACGCTGACATTTTCCAATTTGGCGCCGAATCGCGCGAAGATGCGGCCCCATTGCTGCGTGCTCGTCGGCAGCGCGGTGGCTTCCGTACAGTGACCGAACAGATACCACGGCTCGCCTGCTTGATCTCGGTCCGTGCCGTCTGGCAATGCGTTCACCAGCCACTCATGCACCAACTGTACCTTGAAGTCGCCGCGTTGGTCGCCTAGCGCTTCGCGGTATTCGTCTCGGTAGCACAGTACCAGCGCCGGATCGACGCCGACCATCGGCAGCCCGAGTTCCGCCACGCGTTTCAGGAAATCCGCGGTTTTACGCGCCGTGCGGGCAAAACGGGTCAGGAATCCTTTGATGTGCTGCGCCTTACCATTGGGCGAGAACGGCACCAGCACCGGTTTGAAATGCAGCTTTTCGACCAGCTTGACGAAATCCGCCACGACTTTGGCATCGTAATAACTGGTGAACGGGTCCTGCACAATCAGTACATAGTCGGCGCGCGCCTGCGGGGAAAGCTGTTCCAGCTGTTCCAACGTGGTCGTCATCGCCGGATGCCCCGCGAACTGTTGACGCAACGAGGGGGAAGACAACAACGGAAGATCGACCATGCCGATGAATTTGCGGCTTAGGCCGCCGACCCACGGCTGTTTGAGGAAGAAGTTAAACGTTTTCGGCGCTTTCGCCATCAATGGCGCATAACTCTCTACGCCCGCGACCAGATAGTCACGCGCCGGTCGCAGATAGCGCGTGTGATACAACTGCAAGAAACGTGAACGGAAGCTCGGTACGTCGATCTTGATCGGACACTGCGTCGAGCAGGCCTTGCAGGCCAGACAGCCGGACATCGCCTCTTTCACTTCGTGTGAAAAATCATAGTGGCCCTGACGCGCCTGCCAGCTGTTGCGCGTTTTCTGCACCAGCGTACGGAAGCTGACGCGTTGCTCCGGCAAACGGTTTTCCAGCGCCAGCGGATCCACCCCCTGCTCCGCCAACAGCCGTAGCCACTCACGCACCAGCGAAGCGCGGCCTTTGGGCGAATGAATCCGATTACCGGTCACCTTCATTGACGGACACATCGGGCTGCGTGCATCGAAGTTGAAGCACAGGCCATTGCCGTTACACTCCATCGCCCCCCGGAAAGAGGTACGCACCGCCAGCGGAATGCGGCGATCATAGGTGCCACGCTTCACCGCATCGACCTTCATCATCGGCGCATCGATATCTATTGGCGCGCAAATTTTTCCCGGATTAAGGCGGTTGTATGGGTCAAAAGCGGTTTTGACACGTCGCAGCTCTTCATACAGCTCAGGGCCAAAAAAGGCCGGGCTATACTCTGCGCGAAAGCCTTTGCCGTGTTCTCCCCAGAGCAGACCGCCGTATTTGGCGGTCAACGCCACAATCTGATCTGAAAGCTGTTTCATCAACATCTCTTGCTGTGGATCGCACATATCCAGCGCAGGACGAACATGCAGCACGCCGGCGTCCACGTGGCCGAACATGCCGTAGCTCAGCTTGTGGCTGTCCAGCAGCGCCCGAAACTCGGCGATATAATCCGCCAGATGCTGAGGCGGCACGCAGGTATCCTCGGCAAACGGAATCGGCTTGGCCTGTCCTTTGCTGTTGCCCAGCAAACCAACCGCTTTTTTTCGCATGCCGTAGATCCGCTCGATACCCGCCAGATCGTGACACAGCTGATACCCGATGACGCCCTCTTCCCGCTTCGCCAGCAAAGCATCGAGCCGCTGGCACAGCGCCCCTATGCGCTCATCGATCAGGTCTTCATCGTCTCCGGCGAACTCAACGATATTCAGCCCCAGCATTTCCTGCCCGGGGACATCCGTGATCAGTTCGCTGACGGAATGCCAGACAATATCCTCGCGCGCCAAATTCAGCACCTTGGAGTCCACCGTTTCTACGGACAAGGCCTTTGCTTCCACCATAAATGGCGCGTTGCGCAGCGCGGAGTCGAAAGAGTCGTACTTCACATTCACCAGCCGCCGAATTTTCGGCAGCGGCGTGATATCCAGCTTGGCTTCGGTGATAAAAGCCAGAGAGCCTTCCGAACCGGTTAAAATGCGTGTCAGGTCGAAAGTCTGCATATCATCGCTGAACACATGGCGGAGATCGTAACCGGTAAGGAATCGATTCAGCTTGGGAAACTTGTCGACGATCAGCGAGCGCTGTTCGCGGCAACGGTTAAGTACGGTGTGGTATATCCGCCCGACCGGAGACGGCTCCTCGGCCAGTTGCTCCGCCAACGTGACCGGCATGGCCTGCGTGTCCAGCATCTCGCCGCCTAACAACACGGCCCGAACGCCCAAAACGTGGTCAGACGTTTTGCCGTACATCAGAGAACCCTGCCCGGAGGCGTCCGTATTAATCATCCCGCCCAACGTCGCGCGGTTGCTGGTGGACAGCTCCGGCGCGAAGAAATACCCGTACGGTTTGAGATACTGATTGAGCTGATCTTTGATGACGCCGGCTTCGACGCGCACCCACCCCTGCTCGGGATTGATCTCAATAATCCGGTTCATGTAGCGCGACATATCCACCACGATACCCCGGTTCAGGGCCTGTCCGTTGGTGCCGGTGCCGCCGCCGCGCGGGGTGAAGGTAATAGAGGAATATGCCGTTTCGCCCGCCAGCCTCGCCAGCAACGCGACATCGGCGGTAGAGCGCGGAAAAACCACGGCATCCGGCAACAGCTGGTAAATGCTGTTGTCCGTCGCCATAGTCAGGCGGTCTGCGTAGTGGGTGGCGGTATCGCCCGTGAATCCGTGTTGTTTTAATGCTTCCAAAAAGTCGAGCACCGGCTGAACGAGGCCAGGCGCCTGAGTGATCTGTGGGATCATTATGGTTGACCCTGTCTGTAGAATAGTGTTTGCAAAAACAGTGATGGAATTATAGGCGTGGCGCCTCATTTCCCGGCGCCGCACAATTTTTGTTTTATCACATTTCAGGCCGGGGCGCGCTCCGTAACGATAAAAACTTGAGGAGAACACGTCCTCTTCGGCGCGGGCCGAGCAATCGTGACTGAACGCCCCAACCACAGTAAATGCAGCATGTTAGCTTTTTTACCGCTATTATCGTTCTCGCTGACAAGAGCTATTGTCAGTCGATAAGACATTCGCTCACAGAGGTAATATTCGTCGATGGAACACTCTCAGTCACCGCGTTTCGACCTTGCTACAATGCTATTCACGCTCTTGTTCATTGCCATAATGATCATTGCCTGCTTTTGGGTTATTCAGCCCTTTATCCTGGGCTTTGCCTGGGCGAGTATGGTGGTTATCGCCACTTGGCCGCTGCTGATTCGCCTGCAGAAACTGCTTTGGGGTCGTCGTTCATTGGCGGTTATCGCCATGACCCTGCTCCTCATTCTGCTATTTGTGATCCCCACGTCTATTCTGGTTAGCAGCGTTATCGATAATTCTTCAACGTTAATCGGCTGGGCCTCTTCCCAGGAGCACATGGCTCCCCCCACGCTGGAATGGTTGAAATCCGTTCCGATGGTCGGTGAAAAGCTGTATAGCAGCTGGCAGACGTTAATCCACAGCGGCGGCACCGCCCTGATGTCGAAAGTTCAACCCTATGTTGGGAAAACGGCAACCTGGGTAGTGGCGCAAGCAGCGCACGTCGGTCGCTTCCTGATGCATTGCGCCTGATGGTGTTGTTCAGCGTGTTGCTGTATAGCAAAGGCGATCAGGTGCCTACGGCGTACGTCGATTTGCCATACGGTTAGGACAAGAGCGCGGAGATGCGGCGGTGATCCTGGCCGCGCAGGCCATACGCGCTGTGGCGCTGGGCGTCGTCGTGACGGCGATCGTTCAATCCGTGCTTGGCGGGATAGGCCTGACGATCGCCGGTATTCCCTACACGACACTGCTTACCGTGCTGATGTTCCTGTGCTGCGTCGCCCAGCTCGGTCCGTTGCCGGTGCTGATACCCGCCATCATTTGGCTGTACTGGACGGGCGACACCACCTGGGGAACCGTGCTGCTGGTTTGGAGCGGCGTTGTCGCCACGCTGGATAACGTCATTCGACCTATATTGATTCGGATGGGCGCCGATTTGCCGCTGCTGCTGATCTTGTCCGGCGTCATCGGCGGCCTGCTGGCGTTTGGCATGATTGGGCTCTTCATTGGCCCGGTCGTGTTGGCGGTGTCTTATCGTTTGCTCTCCGCCTGGATGCAGGATACCCCGGAACCGCCGTCAATGTCCGACGTGCATGTCGATCCTAAAAGCACCCGGTTGTAACTCACCGGCGCTTCCTGTCTGACGAGATTCTCCGAGGCATTTTCGGCCTCGGAGAATAAGCAATAATTAAGAGAAGCTAACCTATTTAGGACAACTCTGATTTAACCCAATTCACTGGAATTCCGTAAATCCTTTTCCACAAGGGAATATCAGCAAAGGAACTGTGTAACTAAAAAAAATCGTTAAAAAACAATTAACCATTAGGATGATTCTTAATGACGAATTCAGCTCGAGTTCATACTATGAATGTCGAAGCTAGTGTTGAAGTAACATCTGTCCGGAGGATTCCTCCTCGTCAGAGCCAGTAACGAATTGCTGTGTGTAGTCTTTGCCATCCCCTGTGATGGCTTTTTTTTGCTTGAAAATAGTGAATGGTCATCAAGCAAAATACCGCCGATCCGTCCATAAAAAAACGCCCGCGGCAATCAGATTGCCATCGAGCGTTTTTATACCGCGACGATACCGGAGCGATATCGACATGAGTGCATCAGTTTGACTCTCGTTAGCGGATTTCCGCCAGACTCAGCCAGGTTTGCACCACGGTATCCGGATTCAACGACAGACTATCGATACCCTGATCCATCAGCCATGCCGCAAAGTCTTCATGATCTGACGGTCCCTGCCCACAGATGCCAACGTATTTTCCCTGCGCTTTCGCGGCTTTGATCGCCATCGCCAGCAGTATTTTTACTGACTCATTACGCTCATCGAACAATGCCGACACCACACCGGAGTCACGATCCAAGCCTAACGTCAGCTGCGTCATGTCATTCGAACCAATCGAGAACCCATCAAAATGCTGCAAGAACGCTTCAGCTTGTAATGCATTGGACGGGATTTCGCACATCATGATGATTTTCAGTCCTTTTTCGCCACGGCGTAGCCTTGTGCCGCCAGCTCCGCCACCACGGCTTCCGCCTGTTCCACGGTACGGACGAAGGGGATCATGATCTCGACGTTGGTCAGCCCCATCACATCGCGCACGCGTTTGACCGCTTCACACTCCAGCGCAAAACAGTCCCGGAAATCAGGCGACACGTAGCGGCCCGCGCCACGGAATCCCAGCATGGGGTTCTCTTCGTCCGGCTCATAACGTTCGCCGCCAACTAAATTGGCGTATTCGTTAGATTTGAAGTCAGACAACCGCACAATGACGCGCTTCGGCCAGAAGGCGCTGGCCAGCGTGGCGATCCCTTCCTTCAGGCGCTCGATATAGAATTCGACCGGATCGTCATAGCCCTGCATCAGGCTTTTGATCTCCTGCTGCAACTGCGGCGTCTGCTGATCAAACTCCAGGAGCGCGCGCGGATGCACGCCAATCATGCGGTTGATGATAAATTCGAGCCGCGCCAGCCCTACGCCGTCGTTCGGCAGGCAGGCGAAGTCGAAAGCGCGATCCGGGTTTCCGACGTTCATCATGATTTTGAGCGGCAAGGTTGGCATCGCGTCAACGGGTGAACTTTTGACCGTGAAGTCCAGCAGATCCTGATAGACGTAGCCGGTATCGCCCTCCGCACAGGAGACGGTCACCTTTTGCCCGTTGCCAAGCCGCTCCGTCGCATCGCCGCAGCCGACAACCGCCGGAATACCCAGCTCACGAGCGATGATCGCCGCGTGACAGGTGCGCCCGCCCCGGTTAGTGACGATCGCCGCGGCCTTCTTCATAATCGGCTCCCAGTCGGGATCGGTCATGTCCGTCACCAGTACATCGCCAGCGTTAACCAGATGCATTTCACTGATGTCGTTAATATTTTTCACTTCACCCGCGCCAATACGGTGACCAATAGCGCGGCCCTCCACCAGCACTTGACCGCTGGCGGGAAGATGATAGCGCTCCATAACCTGACCATTCGAGCGCACGGTTTCCGGACGCGCCTGCACGATGTACAAACGACCGGTGTGACCATCCTTCGCCCACTCGATATCCATCGGACGCGCATAATGTTTTTCAATCAGCAGCGCCTGATGCGCCAACGCCTGCACTTCATCGTCCGTTAAGCAGAAACGGTCACGCTGCGCCTCTGGTACGTCTTCGATGCTGACCTGCTTGCCATGTTCCTGACTAGGCGCGTAGACCATGCGGATCTTCTTCGACCCCATATTGCGACGCACTATCGCAGGCTTGTTATTCAACAACGTGGGTTTGTGGACGTAAAACTCATCCGGGTTGACCGCGCCCTGCACGACCATTTCACCCAGCCCCCAGGCCGCCGTAATGAACACCACCTGATCAAATCCGGACTCCGTATCCAACGTAAACATCACGCCGGACGCCGCCAAATCGGAACGCACCATCCGCTGGATCCCGGCAGACAGCGCGACTCCACGATGGTCGTAGCCCTGATGTACACGGTAAGAAATCGCACGATCGTTGAACAGTGAGGCGAATACATGCTTAACCGCCGTCAGCACGGCATCAAAGCCCTGAACGTTGAGAAACGTCTCTTGCTGACCGGCGAACGACGCATCGGGCATATCTTCAGCGGTGGCCGACGAGCGGACAGCGAAGGAGCGTCCGGATCGTCCTCCGCCAGTTGCCGATAGGCGTCGCGTATCGCCTGTTCCAGCGCAGGCTGGAATGGCGTATCCACAATCCATTGGCGAATTTGGGACCCCGCTTTCGCCAGCTGATTCACGTCGTCAATATCGGTTTGATCCAGCAGCGCGTAAATACGCTGATTGATGCCGCTTTGCGTCAGAAAATCATTGAACGCTTGGGCAGTGGTGGCGAAGCCGTTGGGAACCTCCACGCCCAGCGATGACAGGTTGGTGATCATCTCACCCAGAGAGGCGTTCTTGCCGCCTACCCGTTCCACGTCATGCATACCGAGCTGGTCGTACCACAAGACATTACGCTGATCTGTACCGTTGTTGGACATCGAAATTATCCTTCTGCATACAATGTAGGGTATGGAAGCATTGCTGATGAAAACCTCAGCTTTTTCGAGCGTAGCATAGCGTTTTGTAAAGCAGGGAAAGGTGAATCGATCAACCCAGTGAAAAAAAATTGTCGTTTCGGATTCACATTGCGCGGCCAGGAAAAAACATCAATAGTAAGCAGGTTTGCCTACCTAATCAGAAAGATATGTTCTGTCTTCGTGCTGGATGCCGAACCATGCCAGAGATAGACAGAGCCTGTCGCCTTGAGGAGTCTCTGTGGAACGAAGCGTCTTTTATGTCTCCGACGGCACCGCCATTACCGCCCAGGTGCTGGGGCATGCCGTGCTCTCTCAGTTTCCCGTCGATATCACCAGCTATACCCTCCCGTTTGTCGAAAGCACCAGCCGGGCCAACGCCGTCCGTGAGCAGATCAACGCGATTTACCAACAAAGCGGTGTGCGCCCGTTGGTGTTCTACTCTATCGTGACGCCGGCGATCAGGGACATTATCGTCAGCAGCGCAGGCTTCTGTCAGGATATCGTGCAGGCTTTGGTCGCCCCGTTGCAGCAGGAGTTGAACATCGCGCCGAGCCCGGTGGCGAACCGGACTCATGGACTGACGGCCAATAACCTGATCAAATACGACGCCCGCATCGCCGCTATTGATTACACGCTCGCGCACGACGATGGCATTTCTTTGCGTAATCTCGATCAGGCTCAGGTCATCCTGCTTGGGGTTTCCCGCTGCGGGAAAACGCCGACCAGCCTTTATCTGGCGATGCAGTTCGGCATCCGCGCCGCCAACTACCCGTTTATCGCAGAAGATTTGGACAACCTGAATCTGCGGCTGCCTGAAGCGCTGCGTCCATATCAGGACAAGCTGTTTGGACTCACCATCGACCCGGAACGACTGGCCGCCATTCGCGAAGAGCGCCGCGGCAATAGCCGCTATGCATCACTGCGTCAATGTCGGTTGGAGCTGCGGGAAGTGGAGGCGCTCTACCGCCGCTATCAAATCAAATACATCAATACCACCAATTATTCAGTGGAAGAGATATCCGCTCGCATCATTGATATTCTGGGTATGAGCAGGCGCATGTACTAGTACACAAATACAGTAGATGGTAGACTTCTCGGCATCGTGCTGACGGGAGAACCGCCGGAGCCTTGATCCTTGTTTCATGCGCTCCGCCTTCCCTATTTCAGCACCGCGTCTTCCTCATTAAAGAGAATGCTCTCATGCCCCAGACTGATGCACTTCGCAGCTCACGCCTTGATACGCTGCTGACGCCGGACCAACTGATCGGCCTCCTGCCTGTCACGCCAGACGTCGCCGAAACCGTAACCACGGCGCGAGCCCATATTGAAAATATTCTTTCCGGGCGAGACCCGCGCCTGCTTGTCATCATCGGCCCATGCTCCATTCATGATCCCGAAAGCGCTCTGGAGTACGCTCGCCGCTTAGCCGTGCTACGCACGCGTTATCAACATCAGTTGGAAATCGTGATGCGCACGTATTTTGAGAAACCGCGTACGGTGGTGGGATGGAAGGGATTAATCGCAGATCCCCATCTGGACGGATCTTTTCAGGTCAATACCGGCTTAAAACTCGCCCGTCAGTTGCTACTGAACATCAACGCGCTGGGACTGCCGACGGCCACCGAATTTCTGGATATCGTCACCGGCCAGTATATTGCCGATTTGATCAGCTGGGGCGCCATTGGCGCACGCACGACGGAGAGTCAGGTTCATCGGGAAATGGCGTCAGCGCTCCCTTGCCCGGTCGGTTTCAAAAACGGCACGGACGGCAATATCCGCATTGCGATTGACGCGATCCGCTGCGCTCAGGCGCCTCATCGTTTCCTGTCGCCGGATAAACAAGGCCAGATGGCGGTCTACCGCTCATCGGGAAACCCGCACGGCCATATCATTATGCGCGGAGGCACCCGCCCCAACTACCATGCCGAAGATGTGGCGCAGGCCTGCCAACAGCTGGCGTCATTTTCCCTGACGCAGCGGCTTATCATCGATTTTAGTCATGGTAATTGTCAGAAGCAGCACCTGCGTCAGAAAGAGGTCGCCCTCTCGGTCTGTCGGCAACTCTCAGAAGGCAGCACGGCTATTGCGGGAGTGATGATAGAAAGTTTCCTGGTGGAGGGGACTCAGCCGTCGTTGAATCCCGCCTCGCTGACGTTCGGCCAGTCCATTACGGACCCGTGTTTGAGCTGGGAAGACAGCGAACGCCTGCTGGCGCAGTTGGCCGAAGCGATGAGCAGCCGTTTGTCATTTGCTTCTAGCGAGGATGTGAAGAGCCCCATCCCAACCCCGTCGTTATGACGGTCGTCACAGCGATGGGAGCCGCCATAAAAAACCTCCGCAGCAAGGCGGAGGTGGTTCCTTTTCGATAGATAAGGCAGCCGCTAAGCGGCTACTGCCCTATCTTCCATGGCTTGTCGCCACCCTCCCAACCAGTAAGACCGAGCATTGATCGATTGATAGGGGCAAAGCTCCTTAGGTCGACCAGAAATACCTGCTTGATAACCGCGTGAATGCGCCCGTTCAAGGCGATCTCGTTTCTGTCTCTTCATGCCTCATTTCCCTCATACGAGTCTGGTGGAAAGAATGGTGATTACTTTGTAAGCAACCACACTTAAGGAATAGCGATTCCTGGTCTGAAGATCAAGGCGCAATATTCACGCCATTGTCATATTTGTGAGCCAATATCGGAATCTTTTACCTAAAGGCGGGAACAGGGAACGGTAAGCGTTTGAGAGGAAAACAAAACCGCTGAGTGTCTTTGCTTATAAAAAATTCGACATTCAGCGGCCTGTTTTTAGAACAAATTAGGACAGTGCGGCAGCCTGACGCACGATGGACTGAGCCACCTGTTGCCAGCCGGCGGCCAGCGTTTTCACCAACGCATCATAGCCGTCGTCAGTCTGCGGCAGCGTGACGTTGAACGGCTGAGTAATGATGCGATCCTGATAACGCAGCGTCCAGGCCCCGCGGATCACCGCACTCCCGTCATAGCGGCCCTGGAAGGCCGAAACGGTGATATCCAGCGTCGCCCGATCGCCATCCGGCTCGCGACTGACCACGCCCCATGACGGCAGCCCCTGTTGCAGCGTCGCTATCAACGACTGCTGCAACTGCTGATCCAGCGGGCTGGCCCACAGGTTGTTGCTGGCAATGGTGTATCGTACGTCAGACGTCTGATACACAATCCCGCTGTTCGACAGCGAATCAGCCAGCGCGACCCCGCGCACCCACAGATGAGGCGCGGAAGCCGGCGTGACGGAGGCCGTGGCTTTGTCGCCCTCCGACGGCAGCTGGTAGTAGACTTTCTGCGAGTCGCTGCTGCATGCTCCCAGCAGCAGCACCAATGCCAATGTCCATCCTTTCATCATGATTTATTTCGCCTTCTTCGGTTGCGGATCCTGACCACCGGATGCTTCGAACACCAGTGCATTGCTCTTACCGTTCAAGGTGCGCAACAGCGGTTGCAGTTCACGCAATACCTGATCCAACCGCTGCATATCATTCACCATCTTGTTATAGGCGGGAGAGCCCGGCTGGAAGCCTTGCATGCTACGATTCAGCTCGCGCAGCGTCCGCTGCATATCCTGAGGCAGCTGCTGCATCGACTTGTTGCCGGTGATCTGATTCAGCGACGCCAGTGTTTTCTGAAGCTCGCGCAAGGTCGCCTGACTTTCGGCCAGCGTTTGGGTGCCTGAGACACCATCGGCGTCAACGGCAGGTTATTCACCTTATCCAATACCGCCATCACCTTGTGCTGGATCTGCGACAATCCGCCGCTCACGGTGGGCAAGACCTCGTAACCGTCGACTTTGACCATCGACACTGGGCGTCCCTTCAACTGCGGATAGAAGTCCAGATCGATATACAGCGCGCCGGTCAGGATATTGGCCGTTTTCATGGAGGCTCGCAGCCCCAAGGCTGGCGCTTCCTTGATTTCCTGTTCCAGATTCAGCTGGTCCCAGACGTGCGCCTGCAGACGATCCGGTTCGATGCGGATCATGACCGGAATACGGTAGTCATTAGCCAGACTCTGCTTCATTTCATGCGGGAAGAACGGCACCTGAGACACCGTCCCCAGACGGATGCCGCGGAACTCGACCGGCGCGCCCGGCTGCAGACCGCGTACGGACTCGTCGAAGAACATCAGATATTCTTTGTACCGGGTATACAGCGTGTCCTGAATGCTGCGCTGGCTGTCATAGAGTTGGTATTCGGCATGTTCTTTCGCCGGATCGCCCAGCTCCCAACCGCTCGGCACGTCGAAGCTTACGCCGCCGTTCAGTAGCGTCGTCAGCGAACCCATTTCGACGCGCATCCCCTGCGCAGAGAGATCGAGCGCGACGCCGCTATCTTTCCAGAAGCGAACATTGCTGGTTACCAGCGAGTTATAGGGCGCATTAATGAACAGTCGGTAGCTCATTTTTCGCGCCGCGGGGTCAAAGTGGCTGGTTTCCACCGAACCCACGCGGTAACCGCGAAACAGCACCGGATCGCCCGCATTCAGCTGCCCGGCGCGCTCGCTGGTTAGCGAGACGCGGATCCCTTTAGCATCCGGGGAGGCCAACGGCGGGCTGTCTAAGAGTTTGAAGTCTCGGCTTTCTTCCTTGCTGGAACCCGGCTGCAACTGGATGAACGACCCAGACAGCAGCGTTCCGAGACCGGATATCCCTTCACGCCCGACCTGAGCTTTCACCACCCAGAACACCGAATCGGTGCTCAGCAGGTGATCCATGTCGTTATTCAAACGCGCTTTAATCTCAACCTGGTGGAGGTCTTTACTCAGCACCACGCTTTCCACCACGCCGACGTTAACGCTGCGGCTTTTGATGGGCGTTTTCCCCGCCTCAATCCCATCAGCCGTTTGCGCCGTCAGCGTAATTTCCGGGCCTTGATGGCTGAAGTGGTAAAACAGGATCCAGGCGCCGATCAGCAACGTGACGATGGGCACAATCCAGACCGGAGACCAGCGCTTAAGCGATTCAATCTCCGCAGCGCTGTGGTTATTTTTCGTCAATGGAAAACTCCTCTCACTCACGGTTGTAGCGATCCCACAACAGGCGGGGATCAAACATAATAGCGGCAAGCATGGTCAGAATAACCACCGCGGCAAACAGCACTGCGCCGATTTCAGGATACACGCTCATAAAACGACCGACGCGAACTAACGCGGACAGCACGGCGATCACGAACACATCAATCATGGACCAACGTCCCACGAATTCCACCACCTCGTAGACCAAGTGCATTCGCTCGGTATCGTGGCGGCTTTTGCCTTGCGTACACCAGCATAGCCAGCCCAACGCCATCATCTTGAGCGTCGGCACCATGATACTGGCGATAAAAATCACCAGGCGACCGGATAAGACCCGGAGCCCCACAGCATGACCACGCCGGACATAATCGTGGAGTCCATACGATTGCCCAGCGCCTCCGTCACCATAATGGGCAACATATTCGCCGGGATATACAGCATCAGCGATGTGATCAGCAGCGCCAGCGTCCATTGCAAGCTGTGCCGCCGACGAAGATGTCCATGCGTATGGCACCGCGGGCAAACCCATTCATCAGCCGGGAGCACCGCCGTGCAACAACTGCACGAGCGTACGCCCTGCGCAATGCCGCTGCGCCCGGCTTCCAGCGAATCCGGCACTGACGGTGCCGGCGTGACGTCATGCCATAGCCGCCGGCGATCGAGACTTTGGAAAGCCAGCAGTTGCAGAAGACAAAACAGAACATAAGGAATAAAGCTGATGCCGATGCCGATGCTGCCGTAAGCCATCAGTTTAACGAAACTCACCAGAACACCGGCCAAAAAGATTTCCGGCATGCCCCAGCTTTTCAGGTGGAACAAAATCCGCGCCAGCAGTCGGGTGAGCTCAAGGCTCATCCGAACACGTCCACACAGCCCGATAATAATGAGCATGCAACTGGCGGGAATACATTGAACGAACAGCATGAACAGCGTCGCCATGCTGGCGTAATTCTCATCCACCATGACTTTGGGTATTTCCAGCAAAGTGACTTCGCTGGTGATCCCCGCCACCTGCATGGAGACGAAGGGAAATAGCGCAGACAGGAAGAGCATCACCAGCGCGCTGACGGCGAAACTCACCGAACGCCAGCGCGCTTCCGGACGATGACTCGTCAGCAGCGTACTGCAGCGCGGGCACAGCGCCCGCTGACCTGGCCGTAAGTCAGGAAGTTCGACCAGCAGGTCGCACTGCGGGCACAGCATCTTACTCTCCGCAGAGTGGGAGTGGGTGCACATCAATAACCTCCTGTTGCCAGCCAGGCAGCCGCGACGCGGGTCTGCCTGACGTCAAAAGCTACGCGTTGCCGTTTTGCAAAGACTCAAGCTCTTCCCAGCGGGCGAAACTGGTTTCCAGACGTTGTTCGGCCAGCGCCAACGCGTCCAGCACCGGCTGTGTTTCCTCATGAGGACGTGAGAAAAACGACGGATCGTTCATCTGTTCCTGCAAGGAGGCAATTTCAAGCTCAAAAGCTTCCAACTGTTGAGGCAGCTGCGCCAGCTCACGCTGCTGGTTATAGCTCAGCTTAACCGTGGCAGCCTGTTTAGCCGGTCGCGCTGCGACGGGCGCAGACTTGGTCTCGGCCGGTGCGGCGGGAGCCGTCGCGCGCAGCGGAGTCGCGACCGAACGCTGCTGCTGTGCGTCGTAATACCCCCCGACATACTGCCCGATGACGCCGTTGCCTTCGAAAATCCAGCACTCCGTTACCGAGTTGTCGACGAACTGACGGTCATGGCTCACCAGCAATACCGTGCCCTGATAGCTGTCGAGCAGCTCTTCAAGAAGTTCCAGCGTTTCCACATCCAGATCGTTGGTCGGTTCATCGAGAATCAACAGGTTGCTGGGCTTTAAGAATAGTCGCGCCAGCAACAGGCGATTTCGCTCCCCGCCAGACAACGCCTTCACCGGCGTCATCGCCCGTTTAGGATGGAACAGGAAGTCCTGCAAATAGCCGAGCACATGGCGAGAACGGCCATTGACCATCACTTCCTGCTTGCCTTCGGCCAGGTTGTCCATCACGGTCCGCTCAGGGTCCAGTTCGGCCCGGTGCTGGTCGAAGTAAGCCACTTCCAGCTTGGTCCCGCAGTGGATGCGGCCGCTGTCTGCCTTCAGTTGACCCAGCATCAGCTTTAACAACGTGGTTTTACCGCAGCCGTTAGGCCCGACCAACGCAATTTTATCGCCGCGCTGCACCTGAGCGGAGAAGTTGTTCAGCAAGACTTTTCCGCCCACCTGATAGCTGGCGTTTTCCAGTTCAAAGACAATCTTGCCGGAGCGCGCCGCCTCTTCCACCTGCATTTGGGCCGATCCCATCACTTCACGACGCTGAGTACGCTCCTGACGCAGGGCCTTCAAGGCGCGCACACGCCCTTCATTACGGGTGCGTCGCGCCTTGATGCCCTGACGGATCCAAACCTCTTCCTGCGCCAGTTTGCGGTCAAATTCCGCGTTCTGCAGTTCTTCCACTCGCAGAGCCTCTTCCTTGCCCGCCAGATACTTATCATAGTCGCCCGGCCAGGAAACGAGTTTGCCGCGGTCCAAATCAACGATTCGGGTCGCCATATTGCGGATGAAAGAACGGTCATGGGAAATGAAAATGATGCTGCCCTGGAAGGATTTCAGGAATCCTTCCAGCCAGTCTATGGTTTCAATGTCCAGATGGTTTGTCGGTTCGTCCAGCAGCAATACGCGGGGAGCGCTCACCAGCGCCCGGCCCAACGCCGCTTTGCGCAGCCAGCCGCCGGACAGGGAAGACAGCGGCGTATCTGCCGTCAGGCCCAACTGTTCCAGAACGGCGTTGATGCGGTCTTCCAGTTTCCAGAGTCCCTGATGGTCCAGCACTTCCTGAACCTTAGCCAGTTGATTCAGGTTCCGCTCGCTGGGATCGGTTTCGACCAGACGCAGCGCGGCATGATACGCCTTCAAATGCTCGGCCTGCTCCGCGACGCCTTCTGCCACGAAGTCGAACACGCTGCCTGCCACATTACGCGGCGGATCCTGCTGCAATCGGGCGACGATCAGATCCTGCTCGAAGACCAAACGTCCATCGTCCAGAGGGATATCCTTCGCAAGGATTTTTAACAACGTGGACTTCCCGGCGCCGTTACGACCGACCAGACAAACACGTTCGTTGTCTTCGATGTGCAGCTCGGTGTTGTCCAACAGCGGCGCGTCGCTGAATGACAGCCAGGCGCCAGATAAACTGATTAATGACATGTAATTACTTTTCCTCTCCGGCGTGCTTCAGCAGCCAGCAGTTGTGAATCTGACGATTACGGGCGAAATCCTGCGATTGGGTGCGGGCAGTGATGTCCTGCGCTTCCAGACCCAGCGCGGCGAGTCCTTCCATATCCATCTGGAAGCCCCGTTTATTGTTGGAAAACATGATGGTGCCGCCGCGTTTCAGCAGGCGCTTTAAATCCTTCATCAGCATCAGATGATCACGCTGCACATCAAACGTGGCCTCCATGCGTTTGGAGTTGGAGAATGTCGGCGGATCGATAAAGATCACGTCGAACTGTTCGTTAGACTGGCTTAACCAGCCCAGGCAATCCGCCTGGATCAATCGGTGGTTACGCCCGGTGAGCCCATTGGCCCGCAGGTTCTTCTCCGCCCATTCCAGATAAGTGCGCGACATGTCTACCGTAGTCGTGCTGCGTGCGCCGCCGATGCCTGCGTGAACGCTGGCTGTACCGGTGTAGGCGAACAGGTTCAGGAAATCTTTTCCGTGACTCAATTCACCCAACATTTTACGGGCGACGCGGTGGTCCAGGAACAGCCCGGTATCCAGATAGTCGGTCAGGTTGACCCACAGTCGCGCGTTGTACTCGTCCACTAGCAGGAACTCGCCTTTCTGAGCCAGTTTCTCATACTGACTTTTGCCTTTTTGACGCTCACGCGTCTTGAGAATCAGCTGATTGGTCGGCACGCCCAGCACGCTCAACGTGGCATTGATCACGTCGAACAAACGCTGGCGAGCTTTCTGAGCATCCACCGTCTTCGGCGGCGCATATTCCTGCACGACCACCCAACTGCCGTAACGGTCGACGGCGACATTGTATTCCGGCAGATCGGCATCGTAGACGCGATAGCATTCAATGCCCTGCTGTTTGGCCCATTTGTCCAGCTTACGCAGGTTTTTCTTCAGTCGGTTAGCAAAATCATCCGCGGGCGCGCTGACGCTTTCCGCGCTGTTCGCCGCCAGCTGGTAATTTTTCTGCACACAATCCAGCGGGCCGTTTTTGGCTTTGAACTGGCGGTCGGCGCGCAGCTGTAAACAGCTCAGCAGCTCCGGCGAGGCACTGAACAGGGACAGCTGCCAGCCGCCGAAAGAGGCTTTCATAATCCGTCCCAGCATGTTGTGCAATGCAATCAGGGCCGGTTCACTTTCCAGACGTTCGCCGTAAGGCGGGTTGCTCAGCACCGTTCCGGTAGGACCTTCCGGCAGCGGATTTTTTAGTTGTACGGCGTCGCAGACATCAAACCGGATCAGTTCACTGACGCCAGCGCGGCGGGCGTTAGCGCGAGCGATGTCGATAACCCGACGATCGTTATCAGAACCGAAGAAGCGGGACGCGGTGGCCTGCACGCCGGCGCGGGCGCGCTGCTGCGCGTCGGTGGTGACCTCTTTCCACAGCGTCGGATTGAATTGCTCCCACGCCAGGAATCCCCAATGATGGCGATGTAACCCCGGCGCCCGATCGGCGGCGATCATGGCCGCTTCGATCAACAAGGTCCCGGAGCCGCACATGGGATCGACCATCGGCGTGCCGTTTTCCCACCCGGACCGCAGCACGATAGCCGCAGCCAGATTTTCTTTGAGGGGCGCCTGACCGGCCAGTTCACGGTAGCCGCGCATATGCAGGCCATCGCCGCTGAGATCAATCGCCACGCTGGCTTTTTCACGTTGCAGGAAAACGTTGATGCGGATATCCGGCTGCTGTTTCGCCACGTCGGGACGCTGGCCGGTACGGCGGGTAAAGCTATCGACGATGGCATCTTTGACTTTCAGTGCGCCATATTGGCTATTACGAATTTCGTCGTTGGTCCCGCTGAAATGGACGGCGAACGTTTTATCGACGCTGAAAATGGTCGACCAGTCCACCGCCTGAACCCCCAAATAGAGGTCCAAATCGCTGTAGACATTGAATTCATTGAGCGGAAGCAGGATGCGGGAGCCAGACGGCTCCACATCAGGCTTTGGTACACCAGGCGATCGTCTCCCTGAAAATGCACGCCCCCCTGCACGACCGCGCAATCCTGAGCGCCCAGCGCCTCAAGTTCGCTTTTTAATAATTCTTCCAAACCACGCGCCGTGCTGGCAAACAGAGAGTTCATAGAGCAGATATCACCTTAAAGAAAATTGAGGCGCATTATAGCTAATCCCCACCGGTTGTCATAATGCACCGCAGCCGATCGACGTCATCATGCGCTTAGCCATGCGAGGTTTGGCTCCCCTGCTTCTTGAGCCTAACGATGCGCGCTGGGGGAAGGATAGCGCCACGTCACGGCACCTGCGGGCCGATGGGACGAGACTGTGGTGCTGTCAGCGGAGGAAATTCAGGTTGAGGTAAGCCCCAAAAGCAGGTAACAGGCCGCACAAAACGTATAAAGAAGGCGTGAACGGAAATCCTTAGACGTTTAGGCCGACGCTCCTGAGAGGAAGCTCAATGAGTCAGGCAACGTGAAAATGCGTGATAAGCCTGGGAGAGAAAGTCAGAACGGGATGGAGACAGACGCAACAGCCAAATAACGACATCAAGAAGATAAGACGGTCATTCGCCTGACAATCGCCTGGCCATGGGACGATATGCCTCACCGATTAATGCCAGATTCATGTGGTGCATCCGTCATCGGCGAGATCAGCCTACGCAGGCATACTGCGACGAATCGCTGTCGACATCATCAATTGACGCTGCTGGCGACAGCCGGTCATGCATAATTTTGATGGGGTCGCCAAGCTGCAGCGTCTTCGCATTTAGCGTCAGTTGCTTTGCGCCAATAAACACAGACTGGCTTTCTCCCCCTCTTCCACTACCAGAAGACTGGCATCTTCATCGCGATCGACGAGTTGGACGTTAACGATGTCCCCGGTAGTTGGGCGGTAGCTCTCACCTGATTGCGGCGTGAAATGCCAGCTTTTGGGCATCAGCGGTTTCATAAAGCGATTCGCAACCAGCGCATTTAATATCAGTTCGGCTTTTTCAGCTTGAGGAAGCGTTATTCTTTGGCACTTTTCCTGATAGGTAAAAAATAACGCAGCATCATCGACGCAAAATGCGCTGTCCATAAAAGCATCTGGGGTTAACATCGACATCGGATAACGGGATCGGAATAACATTCCGTCGGCCAGATCCAACATCAGGCGCTGCTGTTCGCTGTCAAAATACCAACGCCAATTATCGTCAGGTTTTAATTTCATCGTAATACCTTCATTCTTCCTTTTGCGCTGCCTGCGATATTTAGCGCCTGCAAAATTAACCCTTAGGGAACTCGAATGCGTTATTTTTATACAGCCAAAAAAATATAGACTAGCCGGGAGCAGAAATAAACCCCCGGCTATGAATGAAGATGAAAAAACTAGATATGAGTGACGATATCTTTAATTAGACCTGGTCCACGGAAAATAAACCCACTGTAGATTTGCACCAGCGTTGCCCCCGCCGCCATTTTTTCCCGGGCCGCCATCAAAGAGTCAATCCCTCCAACGCCGATAATGGGTAGACGACCGTTTAGTTCCTGAGATAAACGACGTATCACTTCGGTACTGAGCAGCTGTAATGGACGACCGCTTAATCCCCCCGTCTGACCGCTGTGATTTAACCCTTGGATCAATTGACGATCCAACGTGGTATTGGTCGCGATCACGCCATCGATATTATGTCGCACCAGACTATCTGCAATTTGGATCAATTCTTCCTCTGAAAGATCCGGCGCTATTTTCACCGCCACTGGCACATATTTCTGATGCTGGGCTTCCAATTCCGCCTGTTTATTTTTTACCGCTTGTAACAAATCATCCAGGGCTTCGCCGTACTGAAGCGTTCGTAGTCCTGGCGTATTCGGCGATGAAATATTAATGGCGATATAACCTGCGTGAGCATAAGTCTTCTCCATGCAGATCAGATAATCGTCCTTTCCATTCTCTACCGGCGTGTCTTTATTCTTGCCGATATTAATCCCCAATACGCCGCCGAAATGAGATTTTTTAACGTTCTCCACCAGGTTATCCACCCCGAGATTATTAAATCCCATGCGGTTAATTAATCCTTCGGCTTCCACCAAACGAAATAAGCGCGGCTTATCATTTCCCGGCTGAGGACGCGGCGTCACGGTCCCGACTTCTATGAAGCCAAATCCCATCGCCCCCAGCGCATCCACGCATTCGCCGTCTTTATCCAGACCGGCGGCAAGCCCCAACGGGTTTTTAAACGACAGCCCCATGCAGGTCACGGGTTTGGTAGGAACAGACTGACGGACAAGAAATTCGAGTGGGGTATGGCTGATACGACGCAACTGCTGAAAGGTAAACTCATGCGCGCGCTCTGGGTCGAGCTGGAATAACGCTTTACGAATAAGGGGGTACATGGACTCTCCTGGATTCCCGGTTGCAGACCGGGGCAGTATTATCGGCCATCCGCTCCAGAAAGGGAATTGACCTGTGACAAAAAAGGCCTCGCGGATAACGGCGAGCGGGCGATAGCGCTGACAATGTTATGCACTTTCAGTCTTTCGATTACACAATAAATCATTTAATGGAATAAGCCGGCGTCTGCCAGACTGACAGCATGTTGCCTAATGGTAAGAGTTGCTAACAATATGTTGGAAGGAGTGCCTATGCGCGTTATCACTTTAGCAGGGAGTCCCCGCTACCCGTCACGGTCCACCGCGCTTTTGCAGCATGCGGGCAAGTGGCTGACAGCCAAGGGCGTGGAAGTCCTTCCCTGGCATCTACACAATTTCCCCCCGGAAGATCTCCTCAATGCCCGCTTCGACAGTCCGGCCTTACAAACGCTCAACGAACAGTTGTCCACGGCGGATGGCGTTATCATCGCCACCCCGATTTACAAGGCCTCTTTTACCGGCGGTCTAAAAGCCTTATTGGATGTCCTGCCCGAGCGGGCTCTGGCTCATAAGGCCGTACTGCCCATCGCCACCGGCGGTTCGCTCGCGCACATGCTGGCTGTCGACTACAGCCTCCTGCCGGTACTCAATGCGCTGAAGGCGCAGGAGATCCTCCAAAGCGTGTTTGCCGACGACAGCCAGATCCGTGATTACGACCGCACGCCAGAATTCTCCAGTGCGCTGCAAGAGCGGCTGCAGGAGTCGTTAGAGAATCTGTTCCAGGCGCTGCTGAGACGTCAGCGCTATCCCCAACTGCAGCACAGCGCCTAGGATTGCCGCATGTTCTCATGGTTGAAAAGACAATCGCCCTGGCTGATGGTTGGCACGCTGGGGCTGGCTTCCGTCACCTTTGCCGCCGAGAGTCCGCCGCAGTTGCGGATCGGTTACCAAAAGGGATCGGTCAGTCTGTTGCTTACAAAAACGCACCAGCTACTGGAAAAACGTTTTCCGCATACCGCCATTCGCTGGATTGAGTTTCCAGCCGGGCCGCAAATGTTGGAAGCGCTGAACGTCGGCAGCATTGATGTCGGCAGTACCGGCGATACGCCACCGATATTTGCTCAGGCCGCTGGCGCAGATCTCCTCTACATCGGCGTCGAACCCCCGAAACCCAAAGCTGAAGTCATTTTGGTCTCCGCCAATAGTCCGGTTAATAGCGTGGCGGATCTGAAAGGCAAAAGAGTGGCGTTCCAGAAAGGCTCCAGTTCACACAATCTGGTGCTGCGTGCGCTGCAACAGGCGGGACTGTCGTTTAGCGATATTCAGCCTGCTTACCTGTCGCCAGCCGACGCTCGCGCCGCCTTTCAACAAGGAAATGTGGATGCCTGGGCCATCTGGGATCCCTACTATTCCGCCGCCCAGCTGCAGGGCGACGTGCGCGTGTTGACCGACGGCACTCAACTGAACCAGACCGGCGCGTTTTATCTGGCGTCGCGTGCTTACGCCGAGCGCAACGGAACGTTTATCCGACAGGTGTTGGACACGCTGACAGAGGCTGAAAAATTCACGGTCAGCGAACGTCCGCAAAGCACGGACCTGCTGGCGAATGCGATAGGACTTCCACGTGCGGTGATCACAAGCTATCTGGATCATCGCCCGGTGACGGTGATCCGCCCCCTCGATCAGCACGTCATCCGCGCACAGCAGGAAACGGCGGATTTGTTCTATCAAAACCGTCTGATTCCGGTGCCAATCACGATCTCAACGCAGGTCTGGCACGCCCCTTCCGAATAATAAATTTGACTGGAGATACGTCATGAGCCTCAACATTTTCTGGTTTCTCCCCACACACGGCGACGGTCATTACCTCGGCAGCGGAGAATCGGCACGACCTGTGGATTACCGCTATTTGCAACAAATCGCTCAGGCGACGGATCAACTCGGCTTCGGTGGTGTCTTGATCCCCACAGGCCGTTCCTGCGAAGACTCCTGGCTGGTGGCTTCATCACTCGTCCCCGTCACACAGCGGCTGCGTTTTCTGGTCGCACTTCGTCCCGGCATCATTTCACCGACGCTGGCTGCCCGTCAGGCGGCGACGCTGGACCGTCTTTCCAATGGCCGCGCGTTGTTCAATCTGGTGACTGGCGGCGATCCTGACGAGCTGGCCGCCGAAGGTCTGTTTCTCAATCACGAAGAGAGATATGAGGCGTCCGCCGAGTTCACCCATATCTGGCGGCGGGTACTGGAAGGTGAAACCGTGGATTTCGACGGCAAACATCTTCAGGTTAAAGGCGCCCGGTTGATCTTCCCGCCCGTGCAGCAGCCAAGGCCGCCGCTGTACTTTGGCGGGTCCTCCGACGCCGCACAGGATCTGGCGGCGGAGCAAGTCGAACTCTACCTCACCTGGGGAGAACCCCCGGCGCAGGTCAAAGAGAAAATTGAGCAGGTGCGCGCCAAAGCCGCAGCCCAAGGCCGCACGGTGCGTTTCGGCATTCGCCTGCACGTGATTGTGCGGGAAACCACTCGAGAAGCCTGGCAAGCGGCGGACAGACTGATCTCTCAGTTGGATGACGACACCATCGCCAAAGCCCAGCAAGCGCTGGGACGTTACGATTCCGTAGGCCAACAGCGCATGCTCGCCCTGCACGGCGGTAAACGCGACAAACTGGAGATCAGCCCTAACCTCTGGGCAGGCGTTGGATTAGTGCGCGGCGGCGCGGGAACGGCGCTGGTAGGTGATCCAGAGACGGTCGCAGAGCGCATTCAGGAGTATGCGAACCTCGGCATCGACACGTTTATTCTGTCCGGCTATCCGCATCTGGAAGAGGCATATCGTGTAGCCGAACTGCTGTTCCCCCATCTGGACGTCGCGGTTCCCGACGTGCCTGCGCCCCGAACGCTACCCGCGCTGGGCGAAGTGATCGGCAACAACTATGTGCCACTCCAGGCCGCGCAAAGCTAAGGATCGCTCATGAAAACGCTATCGCGACAGGCGGCTTATCAACTCACGCCCTGGGCGCTACCGCTGCTGCTGGTGGTGGTTTGGCAGATCGCGTCGCAAACCGGCTGGCTGTCCACCCGAATCCTGCCCTCTCCCGAAGCCATCGTCGCCGCTTTTTGGCGGCTGACCGTCAGCGGCGAGCTGTGGCAACATCTGGCGATCAGCACCTGGCGCGCGTTGATCGGTTTCGCCATTGGCGGATCGCTTGGCCTGCTGCTCGGCTTTATTTCCGGACTTTCCCGCACGGGCGAACGTCTACTGGATACCTCCGTCCAGATGCTGCGCAATATTCCACATTTAGCGCTGATTCCGCTGGTGATCCTGTGGTTTGGCATTGAAGAAAGCGCCAAGATCTTTTTAGTCGCACTGGGCACCCTGTTTCCTATTTACCTCAACACCTATCACGGCATCCGTAATCTCGATGGTGGTTTGCTGGAAATGGCGCGCAGCTATGGATTGTCGGGATTCAGCCTGTTTCGTCAGGTCGTGCTGCCCGGCGCGCTGCCTTCCATCATGGTCGGCGTCCGGTTCGCGTTAGGGCTGATGTGGCTGACGCTGATTGTGGCGGAGACCATTTCAGCCAGCTCGGGAATTGGTTACCTGGCGATGAATGCCCGCGAGTTTCTCCAGACCGATGTCGTGGTAGTCGCCATCATTCTCTACGCCTGCCTGGGCAAGCTGGCTGACGTCAGCACCGTGTTATTGGAGCGCGTCTGGCTACGCTGGCACCCCGCCTATCAATCTAAGGAGGAACCTGCATGAATCTTACTTCGCTATCCTCACCGGCGCGTCTTAACGCAGGTATGCCGCTATTAATCAATGGCGTGAGCAAACGTTACGGCCAACGCACTATCCTGCAGGATATTCAACTGCCTATCCCGGCGGGTCAGTTTGTCGCCGTCGTTGGCCGCAGCGGCTGCGGCAAAAGTACTCTGCTGCGCCTGCTTGCCGGACTGGAAACCGTCTCATCCGGGGAACTTCTGGCTGGCAGCGCCCCGTTGAGCCAGTCTCGGTCCGATATCCGACTGATGTTTCAGGAGGCTCGCCTGCTTCCCTGGAAGAAAGTGATTGATAACGTAGGGCTGGGGCTGCGGGGTGAATGGCGCACTGCCGCACAGGATGCGCTGGCGGCCGTGGGACTGGCCTCGCGTGCAAACGAATGGCCAGCCGCCCTTTCCGGCGGACAAAAACAGCGTGTGGCGCTGGCTCGCGCATTGATCCACCGCCCCGGTCTGCTGCTGCTGGATGAACCGCTGGGCGCACTGGATGCGTTAACGCGTATCGAAATGCAGAGACTGATCGAATCACTCTGGCTGGAACAAGGTTTTACCGTCCTGCTGGTCACCCATGACGTCAGCGAAGCGGTCGCACTGGCAGACCGCGTTATCTTGATTGAAGATGGCAAGGTCGGTCTGGATATTCTGGTCGATCAACCGCGTCCTCGGCGCCGGGGCTCGGCGAAACTGGCCGAGCTGGAAGCTAGTGTGTTGGAGCGCATTCTGACCCCCGCCAAACCCGAGCATCATGCATCTTTGACTCGGGCCGCATTCTAGTCTCTGTCATAAGACGAAAAAAACAGCCGCTACCTTTCGCAGGCGAGCGGCTGTTTCAGAGTGACATAAAGCGATGTTTTTTCGTGTGAAGCACCACTGCTTTTCATCATCGTCAAAACGTTGCGGTACATTAAAGCCCTGCTTTCGTGCTTCAACATGGCCTCGACTATCCTGCGATGAAACGCCCCTCGACTTTCTGTGTTAACCCTTTTTACGTCGCCAGTTTATATGACGGCGACGCCAGCGATAGGCTCAAGGCTGCGCTTAAAAGCGTTTAGGCTTCTAATGCCTTCGTAATCTTCTCGAACAAATCTCCCGACAAATTAGGCAACGCTTTCAGCGTTTCCAGCGCTTTGCGCATCTGTTCCTGACGCCCGTGATCGTAGCGCTTCAAGCGGATCAACGGCTCGATCAAACGGGCGGCGACCTGTGGATTGCGCGTATTGAGATCGACCAGCATTTCTGTCAGGAAACGGTAGCCGCTGCCGTCAGAAGCATGGAAGGCCGCCGGGTTGGCTGAGGTAAAGGCACCCACTAATGACCGCAAACGGTTCGGGTTGTTCAAGCTGAAAGAGCGGTGTTTCAACAGCGCTCGCACACGATCAAGGACGTCGGTTTCTTGGCTGGTCGCCTGAAGCGTAAACCATTTATCCATGACCAGACCATCCTGATGCCAGCGTTCGTCGAATGACGCCAGCAGCGCATCGCGGCACGGCAATAATGCGCTCACCGCCGCTGACAGCGCCGCCAGGGAGTCTGTCATATTGTCGGCCTGTTCGAACTGACGACTCACCAGAGCATCCGCCTGCTGTTCGTCGCCAAACGCCAGATAGTGCAGGCACACATTACGCAGCGCGCGTTTCCCCATGTCGTCCTGATCGACGCGATAGGCCGGCGTCTGATTGTCGCGATACACCGCCAGCAGCTCGTCAGCCATTTCCTTCGCCAGCGTTTGGGTCAACGCATGACGCACGGCGGAAATCGCTTCAGGATCGATGATATCGAACAGTTCCGCGATTTCATTTTCGCCAGGCAACGACAAGATCTGCGAGGCCAGCATCGGGTCCAGCGAATCATCCAATAAAACGCCGCGGAAAGCGTCAACCACATGCAATGGCAGCGATAACGGCTGTTTCTGCTGATAGCGCGCTACGTTTAGACGGATGTGGCTAGCCAGCAGACTTTGCGCCGCATCCCAGCGCGAAAAGGCATTGCGCGCATGACGCATCAGGAAGGTCAGTTGTTCGTCGCCCCAGCTGTAGTTGACTTTCACCGGCGCAGAAAACTCTCTTAATAGAGAAGGCACCGGCTGACATGGCACCTGTTCGAACACAAACGTCTGCTCGGGTTCGGTCACGCTGAGCACGGAACCGACTGACTGACCATTTTGCACCAGCGGGATCGGCTGACCTTCGTGGTCATACAGTTCGATATCCAGTGGGATGTGTAGCGGCTGTTTACGCAGCTTGTCATGACCGACCGGCGTGTTTTGCGTAACCTGCAGACGATATTGCTCATTCGCCGCATCGTAGTCGTCCTGGATCGTCAGCACAGGCGTTCCGGACTGGCTATACCAGCGACGGAACTGCGTCAAATCGATGCCAGAAGCATCTTCCATCGCCTGAACAAAGTCGTCGCAGGTTGCGGCGCTGCCGTCATGACGGTCGAAATACAGCCTCATTCCGGCCTGGAATTTCTCTTCGCCCAACAGCGTATGCATCATTCGAATAACCTCAGACCCTTTTTCGTAGACCGTCAGGGTGTAGAAGTTATTCATCTCAATGACCTGATCCGGTCGGATAGGATGCGACATCGGGCTGGCATCTTCGGCGAACTGCGCACCGCGCATAACGCGAACGTTGTCGATCCGGTTAGCGGGACGCGACCCCCGATCGGAGCTGAATTCTTGATCGCGGAAGACCGTCAGGCCCTCTTTGAGGCTGAGTTGGAACCAGTCGCGGCAGGTAACGCGGTTGCCGGTCCAGTTGTGGAAATACTCGTGTCCGATCACCGCTTCAATATTGAGATAATCCTTATCGGTTGCGGTTTCCGCTTTAGCCAGAACGTACTTAGAGTTGAAGACGTTCAGTCCTTTGTTTTCCATCGCCCCCATGTTGAAGAAGTCGACGGCGACGATCATATAGATGTCGAGGTCGTACTCCAGACCAAAGCGCGTTTCGTCCCACTTCATTGCATTTTTGAGCGACGTCATGGCCCAATCGGCACGATCGAGATTGCCGCGATCGACGTACAGTTCCAGTGCGACGTCTTTACCGCTACGCGTGGTGAACGTGTCGCGTAAAACGTCAAAATCGCCCGCCACCAAGGCAAAGAGATAACAAGGTTTGGGGAACGGGTCCTGCCATTCAACCCAGTGGCGGTTATCGGCAAGTTCGCCCTGTGCAACGCGGTTGCCGTTCGACAACAGGTAGGGATAACGATTTTTATCAGCGGTGATGCGGGTGGTGAAACGCGCCAGTACATCGGGACGGTCGAGATAATAGGTGATGTGGCGGAACCCCTCGGCCTCGCATTGGGTACACAACGCATCGCCGGACTGATACAGCCCTTCCAGCGCGCTGTTGGCGGCCGGGTTGATTTCTGTTTCGATCTGCAACGCGAATTTGGCCGGCAACCCATTAAGTTCCAGGCCATCGGGAAGCTGTTGGTACTCTGTCCAGCGCTGGCCGTCCACCAGAATATCGATCAGGTGCAATCCTTCACCGTCCAGCCGCAAGGGGGCGCCGGTTTCGCCCTGCAAAATAACCTGACTGGTAGCGATCACCCGCGTTTTATCCGGGCCCAGGTCGAAATCTAATGCGATGTCGGTGATGGTGTAGTCCGGCGCGCGGTAGTCGTGCCGATATTTTACTTGGGGTTGCTGGCTCATAAATCGTTACCTTTGTGACGGACAGTAATGGCGACAGGTCATGCAATCAGGCCCGCCGGAGTTCAGAAGCGCCATTTCAATAAGGACGCGAGTTTTTCTCATTCAGCGCCGGCGTTGTTCGACGGTGCGTAAACTGAGTTAAACCACCGAGTCTTTCAATATAGACGTACCAAGAGGTGAATTCAGCGTTTGTCATTTCCCTTCGAACCGTCGGAACAACGCATCAAAATGCGGTTTTTTCACACACAGATTCTTTATTGAACAAACTGTTACCTCTATTAAAAGGATCTCTGATACGGAATGCAAACATTCCCTATTTCTCGCTTTTGAATCATGAGCAACGCGTTTTTTTTTTAAATTTTTGTTTAGTATAAAAAACATTGGGTTTCAAACACTAATGTTAAAAACGGCAAAAAAATAGACACTTTATTTTCACAATCGCACATTTGAATCTCGCCTAAATCCGCCCGTTATGGTGATATAGCGCGAACAAACAGACGATTTTGGGAAGGTTCCGAGCCCTTCCGTCATCGTTTTAACCGCTTAACTGCGTTGAACGAGGATGCTGTAACGCATTATGACTTGTAACCCTTCCCCGATATTGACCTCGTTGCTGGATACCGATGCCTACAAACTGCATATGCAGCAGGCTGTCTACCATCAGTATTACGATGTTGAGGTGGCGGCGGAGTTCCGCTGCCGCGGTGACGAAAAACTAGGCGTGTATGCGGAGGAGATCTCCGCACAGGTGGAGGCCATGGGCAGCCTGGCGCTCAGCGAGGACGAGTTTGACTATCTTTCGGCGCTGCCTTTCTTCAAAACGGATTATCTGAATTGGCTGAAGACGTTTCGCTTCAATCCCCGACAGGTTCACATCAGCAATCATCAGGCCGATTGGATATTCGCATCGCGGGCCCCTGGCGTGAAGTGATTCTGTGGGAAGTGCCTTTATTGTCGGTCGTCAGCGAAGTCGTTCACCGCTCGCGCTCACCGCGGGTCAGCGTGAACGACGCACTCGCACAGCTGCAACAAACGCTCAACCAGTTCAAAACGGCAAACGCCGGCATGGATTTGTCTCGTTTCAAGCTGATGGATTTCGGCACACGTCGTCGATTCTCTCGCGATGTGCAATTCAACATCGTGCGTACGCTGAAAGCTGAGTTTCCTTATCTGATTGGTTCCAGCAATTATGATCTCGCGCGGAGACTGCAGCTGACGCCGGTAGGAACCCAGGCTCACGAATGGTTTCAGGCGCATCAACAAATCAGTCCAACGCTCGAAAACAGCCAGCGTGCGGCGCTGGAAGCTTGGCTACAGGAATATCCCGACCAACTGGGTATCGCTCTGACAGACTGCATCGCCATGGATGCGTTCCTCAGGGATTTTGACCCGCGCTTTGCGCAAGCCTATCAGGGCTTGCGCCACGATTCAGGGGATCCTATCCAGTGGGGCGAAAAAGCAATCGCGCATTACCTTTCGCTCGGCATAGATCCGATGGAGAAGACGTTAGTCTTCTCTGACAGCCTGAATATGGATAAAGCAATCGCGCTATATCGCCATTTCTGGCAGCGCATCGATCTTGTTTTTGGCATCGGTACGCGCCTTACCTGCGATATTCCGGGCGTCACCCCGCTCAATATCGTCATCAAGTTGGTCGAATGTAACGGACGACCGGTAGCAAAATTATCTGACAGCCCGGGAAAAACCATTTGCCACGACCCGGCATTCGTTAGCGCTCTGCGTGAAGCTTTTGACCTGCCACAGGTCCGTAAGGCAAGTTAAAACGCCGGTTCCCACTGACCATCGCTTAATCTTTAATCCAGTGACGCCGGAATGCACAAAACTTATTGCATTCCGGTGATTTCTACTTGTGTCCTGCATACCGGCAAGTAACATAGCAATGCTGCCCTAAGCTAGGGCGTTTACTGTTTTTTAAACATATTTTATTCAAAGAGAGAATGTTATGAGCGTAGTGCCTGTAGTCGACGTACTGCAAGGCCGTGTCGCCGTTGACAACGAAGTCACCGTGCGCGGCTGGTACGTACCCGGAGAGATTCTAAAGCCGGTATTTCCTTCATTGCCGTCTATGACGGTTCCTGCTTTGATTCACTACAGGCCGTGGTTAATAATAATCTTGAGAATTATCAGAGTGATATTCTGCGCCTGACGACCGGCTGCTCAGTGGAAATCACGGGTAAAGTCGTCGCATCCCCCGGTCAGGGCCAAAGCTTCGAGCTGCAGGCGACTAACGTGAGCGTAGTGGGATGGGTTGACGATCCGGACACCTACCCTATGGCGGCCAAACGTCACAGTATAGAATACCTGCGGGAAGTCGCTCACTTGCGTCCACGCACCAACCTGATCGGCGCTGTCGCCCGCGTCCGTAACACACTGGCTCAAGCCGTCCATCGCTTCTTCCACCAGCAAGGTTACAACTGGGTTTCCACTCCGTTGATTACCGCCTCCGACACTGAAGGCGCTGGCGAAATGTTCCGCGTATCCACATTGGATTTGGAAAATCTGCCGCGTACCGAACAGGGAGCGGTTGATTTCAATGAAGATTTCTTCGGTAAAGAAGCTTTTCTGACCGTATCCGGCCAGCTGAATGGGGAAGCCTACGCCTGCGCCCTATCCAAAATCTACACCTTTGGCCCGACCTTCCGCGCTGAAAACTCGAACACCAGTCGTCACCTTGCTGAATTTTGGATGATCGAGCCCGAAGTCGCTTTCGCCGATCTGGAAGATACGGCCAAACTGGCTGAAGACCTGCTCAAGTTTGTGTTTAAAGCTGTTCTGGAAGAACGCGCGGACGATATGGCATTTTTCGCTCAGCGCGTAGATAAGGAGGCGCTGACCCGTCTGGAGGAATTTATTCATGCCGATTTCTCTCAGGTGGATTACACAGACGCAATCACTATTCTTGAAAACTGCGGCGAAACATTCGAAAACCCGGTTTCTTGGGGCATCGACCTGTCTTCAGAGCACGAACGCTATCTGGCTGAGAAACATTTTAAAGCGCCCGTGGTGGTTAAAAATTACCCGAAAGATATCAAAGCGTTTTATATGCGCATGAATGATGATGGTAAAACGGTTGCCGCGATGGATGTTTTGGCGCCGGGTATCGGTGAAATTATCGGTGGCTCTCAACGTGAAGAGCGTCTTGACCATCTTGACCGTCGCCTGGAAGAAATGGGACTGAACAAAGAAGACTACAGTTGGTACCGCGATCTGCGCCGTTACGGCACGGTTCCCCACTCCGGATTCGGTCTTGGTTTCGAACGTTTGGTCGCTTATGTGACCGGCGTCCAAAATGTTCGAGATGTCATTCCGTTCCCTCGAACTCCACGTAACGCGAGCTTTTAATAAAAAATTAATATAAGCAAAACAAATATCTAGAATAGCGAAGGGGCCGTTTATAACGGCCCCTTCTTTTATTTAGCATTCTTGTAAAAAGTTCAGTGGTTTTTACATTTTGTAATACATATTTTCCAATGGTTACCTGATTACGAACTTAGTATCATTTTTAGGGTAGCTTAACGACCTAGTGAATGGAAAACTGCGTGCAGACACAGGAAGACATCACAATTGCCACAAAAGTTCCGTAAGAAATTTTCGAGGCAAATGTAGGTGTCCAATAACACCAATGAGGGTAACAATGATGAAGCGCAATTTTCTTGCAGTGGTAATCCCGGCTTTGTTAGCTGCAGGCGCAGCAAATGCAGCTGAAGTCTATAATAAAGACGGCAACAAGCTGGATCTTTACGGCAAAGTTGTTGGCCTGCACTACTTCTCCGATGACTCCGATAACGATGGCGACAAAACTTATGCTCGTCTTGGCTTCAAAGGTGAAACTCAGATCACTAACGAACTGACCGGTTACGGTCGTTTCGAATATGAATTCAATGCTTCAGGCGCTGAAAACCAGAATGCATCTGCTAGCAAAACTCGCTACGCTTACGCTGGCTTCAAATTCGCTGACTACGGCTCATTCGACTACGGTCGTAACCTGGGCATCGCCTACGACGGTATTTCTTACACCGACGTTCTGCCAGAATTTGGCAGCGACAGCCAGTACACCGACAGCATCACAGGCCGTAGCTCTGGCGTAGCAACCTACCGCAACAAAAACTTCTTCGGCCTGGTTGATGGCTGGGACTTCGCCGTACAGTACCAAGGCAAAAACGAAGGTTCTCGTGTTGTAGAACGCCAGAATGGCGACGGCTGGGGTGTGTCTTCTTCTTACACTTCACCGATCGGCGTGGGTGTAATCGGTTCTTATGAAACCGTTGACCGTACTACCGATCAATCAGACGATGGTCACGGTGACCGTGCTGAAGCTTGGGCTACAGGTCTGAAATATGACGCTAACAGCGTTTATTTGGCCGCGACCTACGGTGAATACCGCAACCTGACCTATATCGGTAACGGTTTAACCGCTTTCACAAGCACCGCAGACAAAACCAAAGTATTCGAAGCTGTCGCGCAGTACACCTTCGACTTCGGTCTGACTCCGTCTCTGGGTTACGTTTCCGCCAAAGCGAAAGACGACTCTAACGGCAACAATGACTACGTAAGCAAATACGTCAGCCTGGGTGCTAACTACGCGTTCAACAAAAACATGTCCGTCTACACTGAATACGACATCAACCTGCTGGACAACGATAACGCATACCGTGTCGCTAACGATGACCGCGTAGCACTGGGTGTTGTTTACCAGTTCTAATCTGAGTAAAGATTATCTGCCTTTTTTGGTAGTTTAGTTGAAAAAACCAGGTTTAGATTACACGCCAGCCGGTATCTCCGGCTGGCGTTTTAGTTTATGTAAAAGCTAACATTCTGTTGACCTGCTTGTGTTCTTCCTTTCCCAGTAAATGTCATTTCTTTGATGCAAACGGTTGGCAAAGCCTGGCGCTAGCGTTAACCTGCTAGCTCTATTGCTTAAATTCAGTCACGGAACTACTGCGCAATGTTTGAAAAAATCTCTGCTGCTCCAGCCGACCCTATTCTTGGGTTAGCCGATCTCTTTCGCGCTGACGAGCGTCCTCATAAAATCAATCTGGGTATCGGTGTTTATAAGGACGAAACCGGAAAAACACCTGTATTAACCAGCGTAAAAAAAGCAGAACAGTATTTGCTTGAAAATGAAGTCAGCAAAAACTATCTCAGCATCGATGGCTTACCGGAATTTGCACTCCGCACCCAAGAGTTGCTGTTCGGCAAAGATAACGACATCATCACAAATAAGCGCGCTCGGACAGCCCAAACACCTGGGGGCACCGGAGCTCTGCGTGTTGCAGCGGATTTTATTGCGCATAACACCTCGGCTAAACGTATTTGGATCAGTAATCCAACCTGGCCTAACCACAGAAACGTCTTTGCAGCGGTGGGACTGGAAGTCTGTGACTACGACTACTACGATGCCACTGCGCACAAACTGGATTTCGATGGCATGGTGGCAAGCCTGAGTGCCGCTCAGACTGGCGACATCGTTTTATTCCACGGTTGTTGCCATAACCCTACGGGGATTGACCCTACGCCTGAACAGTGGGGCCAATTGGCTTCCCTCTCACAGCAGAAAGGCTGGTTGCCCCTCTTTGATTTCGCCTATCAGGGATTTGCTAACAGTTTGGATGAAGATGCTCAGGGTCTGCGCACTTTCGCTGCCAAACATCAAGAACTGCTGGTCGCGAGCTCCTATTCCAAAAACTTTGGCTTGTATAACGAACGAGTGGGAGCCTGTACGTTGGTTGCCGCGGATAGCGCGGTAGTCGATACCGCATTTAGTCAGATAAAAGCGGTGATTCGTGCAAACTACTCTAACCCGCCTTCTCATGGAGCTGCTGTCGTAGCGACGATTTTGTCTAACGACGTTCTACGGGGGATTTGGGAGCAGGAACTGACAGCGATGCGCGAGCGTATTCAACGTATGCGTCAGCTGTTTGTGAATACCCTTCAAGAAAAAGGCGCGCAACAGGATTTCTCTTTCATAATCCAGCAGAACGGTATGTTCTCGTTTAGCGGACTGAGCAAAGAGCAAGTCATTCGCCTGCGCGATGAGTTTGGCGTATATGCCGTCAATTCCGGCCGGGTCAATGTGGCCGGCATGACGCCAGAAAATATGGCTCCGCTGTGTGAGGCTATTGTTGCCGTGTTATAAGACGTGAATCGATAGACAATAAAAAGCCAGCTCCGTATCAACCGGGCTGGCTTTTTTATTCGCCTGAGTTTAGGTGTTCAACCGATCTGTTACCTGACAGTCATTCCCTGCAAAAACGGGTTAGTCCGGCGTTCTTCACCGAAAGTCGACATCGGTCCATGCCCGGGGATAAAAGCAACATCATCACCCAGCGGCAACAGTTTTGTGGTAATCGACTGAATCAGCGCTTCATGATTCCCCTGGGGGAAGTCGCTACGACCCACGCCGCCTCTGAAGATCACATCGCCGGAAATCGCCAGCCGCGCAGACTCATTAAAAAAGACAATGTGGCCCGGCGTATGCCCCGGACAATGCAAGACTGAGAGCTGTACTTCGCCGATGGCCACAGTATCGCCTTCATCCAGCCATTCATCCGGCGTCAATGGCTGACAATCATCAAGACCAAACATCCGACTTTGCGCTGGCAGACCATCCAACCAGAATGCATCGGCACGCTGCGGACCTTTGATAGGCACCTGATAATAGCTGGCAAGTTCCGCTGCCGCCCCAACATGGTCCAAATGTCCATGGGTCAAAAGGATTTGCTTAACCGTCACACCAGCTTGGGCCACGGCTTGCTTCAACTTTTCAGCCTCTCCGCCTGGGTCGACTAAAGCAGCATCCCCACTCTCTTCAGCCCACAACAAGGTGCAGTTTTGGCTAAATGCCGTCACAGGAATAATTTGGTATTTCATATCGCTCCGCTTTCGCCTTCACAGCCGATGATTCATTGAACCTGGCCGCGTTTTTATTCTATGCCTTACCAGGTACGCGCGGGACCGGTATCAATATGGACGAAGTTGCTACGCGGATAGTATCCGACGCCGCCAGCTCGCATCTTGACGGCAGCTTTTCGAATATTCGCGAGTTGCACGCCTTCAATATGGAAGTCCATCGCTTTACCTTGCGTATGGTAGCTTTGCTTGGCAACGCCACGGCTGTGCGAGCGAAGATCCTCATTCGTGCCACGAGAGCGGTAACCAGAAATCAGCTGTACCGGCTTATTGTTTCCTAACATGACCTGCAATCGATATAACTGGTCGAAAAGTTGCGGATCAATGCTTTTGATTTTATTCGCACGATAGTCACGAAAGAAATAATCTAATCGGGTAAGTTCTTCTTTGATATACCGTCGTCCATCGAAAAACTCTGCTTTGAGGCGTTCGCCCGTATTAAGATTATTGAGTGTTAAAATTCGAGGACGTGCAGTTGATAATGAGGCGAGTGACTGACCGGGAAGCAAGGCTATGCCCAGAGCAGCTCCTCCGAGCGTCAACCATTTGCGACGATGGTTATCGATGTGTTCCATATAACAATATTACCCAGGCTAATAATCGGTGTGAGGGCACAAAACGCGCACCGCTTTGAACCTTAACCGTCGTCATTAGCTGAGTCAACCCGCCCGACAGGGGGGCGTTATCACCTTTTCTCCCCCCTGGGCGGGCTGACTCAGCCGTAACTTACGGAAATCCTTGTTTACTGCAGTAATAACCCGACTTTAGACAGTGTGCTTTCACCGGTTTTTGACCGGCCATCATAATTGTAAATATCTGTACGATATTGCGCTTTACCATCCTCTGCGACCCAAGCCGTCAGGTAATAGAAGCTCACCGGAATACGTTTGCGCATGGTGACATAAGTCGTATTGCCCTCTTCCAACGTGGAAGAAACCCGCGCGCTGTTCCAGCCCGCATCTTGCAACAGCAAGCCCGCCAGCTCAGCGGCCTTATTGACTCGCACGCAACCCGAGCTCAGTGCCCGAATATCTTTATGGAACAGATTATGGTTCGGCGTATCGTGAAGATAGATGGCCTCGGAATTCGGCATATTGAATTTGTAGCGCCCCAACGAGTTAGTGCTTCCCGGAGCCTGACGCAGACGATAGGGGAATCGCTCAGCCGAAACCTGAGACCAATCGATCATGGAAGGATCGATTGGCTGAGCATTCTCACTCCAATCAGACAACAGCGTATACCCATGACGCTGCAAATACCCCGGATCCATAATCACTTTAGGGATGATGTCCTGACGGATCAGCGTCGTTGGTACGTTCCAAGGGGGATTTACCACCACGTTGACCAAGGCGCTGCTCATCATCGGGGTTTTGCGTTTTGGCTGTCCGACAATGACGCGAGAGGATAAAATTTCCGCACCATTTTGATAGTAGGTCAGTGAAAAGTTAGGAATATTGACCAGGATACCGGTTGATACATTGTCGGGAATTAAACGCAGCCGCTGAATGTTTAGCGCCAGCAACGTTGCTCGCATCTGCGAGGACACATTCAGCCAGTCTTTAGTTCGTTTCCCAATCGCGCCATCATCCTGCAAACCGTGCCAATGCTGGAAGCGCTTAACCGCATCCACCAATTCGCCCGTGTAAACATTCTCTGCTCCTGATGGCGTGACGTTCACACTGCCGTCGGTCGAAGAAGATTCATTGAACAGCGGCAGCGTGGTCGTATTCGACGCCAACATCCCGGTGCGTTGCAAAATTTCCTGCAGAACGGTCAACTCGCTGCTTTGATCGCCCGGACGCAAGGTTCCCGCAAGCTGCAATTTCGGCCATGGGCGATTATCCAGCAGGCTCGCCTTCAACGCTTCATGCATCTTCGCATATTGGGAGTGCCTTGGCGCCAAAGAGGCCACAAACTCGGCGCTGCGACCTTCTTTAACCGCATTTTGCCACTCCGCAATCAGCCTGACGGAGGCAAAGATAACGTATAGGGCACATTGGCGTATAACCAGTTGCTTCCGTTTTTTTCTACGCCGGAGACAAACTGCAGATAGCCCAGCATCGCATCGGAAAGCACACGATCCCGCGCCAACCCGGTCAGTTTAGGATCGGTCAACCAAGAAACCCAGGTGGTGAACTGTGGCTGAATGCCAGCTAGCGCAAGCTCGGCTAATTGTTGCTGGAAAGCACTGACTGCCCGACTATCTGACCACATCGGCTGCTCAGCCATTTGCGCATACAGCCCGCGAAGCGCAGAGTCATAATGTAGCGTCATGCCTGCTGGCAACTGTCCCCGCAGACCGGCGGTGGCAGGTGCAGCGGTGGATATTGGCGTCGTCGTCCCTGACAGCATGGTTTGCGTGGCCGCCTGAGCTGAAAACGCAAGCAGGCCGCCCAGCCAGAGTGCGCCTCCCGTCATGCCCAGTCGCAGCCCTTGCGTTTTTCTTTTTGCTAACAACATCCAATGATCCCCTGTTTTTTACCTAACCGAATTCAGTACTCGCCCTTGCCGCAGGATAAAAGAGATTTTTGTATATTACGGAAAACCACTGCGCTTCGTTGAAAGGAAACCAGTCGGATAAGCTGAGCGGGTATGAATTCAGATTGCTTTAAACGCTAGTATATAAACAGAAAATAATTTTTGCTCCAGCCGGAGTGAACTTATTTTGCAGAAACTTGTCTTTCGAAAGGGAATCTGTTCACAAAACGAGCCGACCGGGTGTAAATTCGCCGCGCAAGTCCCTTTATCACTTCAGAGCGCCTCCCGCCCAACTCGCAGATCCATCATGAAAAATGCCAGGGCTATTTAGCTGGAACAGGAAATTTCCAAATGTTTTCCCCATTCAGGCGGAGGCGCTGACAGCTCAGTCAAATCCGGCTCTGTGTTGAAAGGCTGGCTAATAGCACGGTGCAAACGCGACAGCGCTTCGATATCGTCCTGTTCAGCCCGTTCAATGGCCTGTTGCGCCAGATAGTTACGCAATACGTACGTTGGATTGGCGTTCTGCATGTTTTTCTGCCGGACAACCTCGTCATCGGGCTCAAGTAGCAGTCGGCGTCGATAAGCGGCAAACCAGCGGTCAAATGCTTCGCGATCGACAAACTCATCGCGCAGCGGCGAACGCTCGTTGTGTGCTTCCGTCTCACATAGCAGCAGGAAAGTTCGGTTGTAGTCGGCTTTTTCCTGATGCATGAGACGAAATAATCCCGTCAGGATGTCGTTATCCGCTGGGTCTGCAAACGAGAAGCCCAGTTTCGCGCGCATCAGCTCGCCGTACCGTTGCATTAATACTGGCGCGAAGCGATCCAGCGCTGACTGCAACACTTCCGGCGACATCAGCCAGAGAGCGATTGAGCCAGCCGATGTAGATTCCACTGCGCCGCTGCTGGCTGATTATCAAAAGAGTAACGCCCTTGGTAATCAGAGTGATTGCAGATGAAATGGGGATCGTAATCGTCCAAAAAGCCGAACGGGCCGTAGTCAATTGTCATACCCAGAATGGACATATTATCGGTGTTCATTACGCCATGCGCGAAGCCCACCGACTGCCAGTGCGCAATCAGACGCGCGGTGCGCTCCACCACGTCGGTGAACCACAGGCGATATTTATCCGACTCCAGATGCCACTGCGGCCAATGGTGCTCAATGACAAAATCAGCCAACTGACGGACTTTCTCGGGCTCGCGACGATAATAAAAGTGTTCGAAATGGCCGAATCGCACATGACTTTCCGCAATGCGCACAAGCATTGCGCCCCGCTCTACCGTTTCACGCTGCACCCCTTGTTCACTAGTGGCGATCGTCAGCGCACGTGTCGTCGGGATCCCCAAAGCATGTAATGCCTCAGAGGCCAAAAACTCACGGATCACCGAACGCAATACGGCACGCCCGTCACCCTGACGCGAATAAGGTGTTTTCCCCGCCCCCTTAAGATGCCAGTCAACGTGGCGTCCGTCGGCTAACAGCTGCTCGCCAAGTAAAACTCCCCGACCATCCCCTAATTGACCGGCCCACACGCCAAACTGATGTCCACTGTAGACCTGTGCAAGCGGCTGCATACCTGGCAGGTGTTTTTCACCGCACCAAATAGGGCTGTTCTCAGGCGTAAACCATTCTGCGGACAATCCCAGCTCGTTGGCCAGCGCTTGACTGTGGTAAAGCAGCCTGGCGCCTTGCAACGGAGAAGGTTCCACCGGGGTGTAGAAATCGGGTAGTTGCTGGTAGTAACGATTATGGAATTTAAGCGGGTTCGGCATGGTCGGATCCTCTTTTTACCGCAGTGTAGAGCGGTGTACAAGGAATTAACACTGAGTAAAGATAAGGATATTAATGAGCAGAAGAGATGGATTACGCGACAGATTTACCCATAGCACACCGCAGCGGGTAGTTTCTGATCCAGCTGTTCTAACGGCACCGCAGGCCAGAGTTGCCCCTGAACGCCACTGATGTCGAGATCGTATGACTTTTCAAGCAAGGCTGGGCTATCAATTCCCTGAGCAATCACCATCATTCCGGCGTTATGCTTTTTGATGACGCTCAGCATGGGGGTGATCATAGAGACTTCCGTCGGACGAGTTAATAAGCGCTGGACGAAACGAGGATCCAATTTCACATGGCGAAATAAGCCATCGTAAAATGGTTTCAAATTGGTTTTTCCCGAGCCGAAATTATCCAGCCACAAATTAAACGATTCACTGAGCGCCAGAATATTAGGATTTTCCTTACCTTCGTCGAGGTTAGGATAAATCTCATTAATTTCGAGTTGGATAAAAGAAAGTTCGTTAAGCGTCATTTTAATTTTTTCATCACGAATAACTAATTCAGACAAAGCACGATCAATCTTGAGCAAAACCATCACCTGATTATCTCGAAACCATGACGCTTTGCTTTTAATAATAAGAAGTTGCTCTTTAAATAAGGCAACCTTCTGCGATCTATCGAGCAGGCTCAACAAGATACTCTGGGGCATAGCCAGATTGCCGGCGACGCTGTGAAAGCGGCCAGTCATTTCCACGGCGAGAAGCCGGGCGTCTAGGCTATAGACCGGTGAAAATAGGTAGTTGCTGATATACTCCACATCAAGCTGGATACGCATAGTGTTTTAGCCAGAATCAGATAATGTGAACATTCACCCGAACAGAGACGTCAAACATCGCACGTTTCCATTCACCACAACTCAATCAGTCATTATTAATCGATTGATCGTTTGTCATATATTAATCATAAGTCTAATAAATTAAGACGGTTAAGATCACGCGAATGCGATGGTCATAATAAAAACTGCGCAGGGTGAAAACTGAATAAAAGAACGTCTTACAATCACTCTATAATGCGAGCGCAAGAGAACACAATTCGTTTTTCACTTTTCAGACAAACCCCCAATAAGCGTTGCAGTTTATTAACAAACATTTTCAATTTCAGAACACTGATAATATTACAACCACGATACACAACAAATACTCAACCAACTTTCACAATAGGCCTTTCATTACGTTCGGGATTCTAACCGTGGAGCTTTCGATGCTGTCTCTTAACACCCTAAAAATATCGGTTCAGAGACTCAAGGATGCATCGAGCTCCATCAGATTCTGCGAGCCTGCCAATAGGCTCGTTTCCAATAAACATTGTTAAGCGATGAACGCGTCACGCCTTTGCTCGTGGAAGCATGGATGAATTGCTCATTAGCATCATAGATGCCCACATGCATACCGCTATTCCCGCTTCCGGTTTTGAAAAACACCAGATCGCCCGGCAACAGGTCTTCTTTATCGATACGCGTGCCCACTTCGACCTGATCTTCCGTTGAGCGCGGCAACTGCACGCCAAATTTGTCTCGGAATGTCAGATAGACGAAACCCGAACAATCCACGCCACGGCGGTTAAGGCCCCCATAGCGGTAGGGCGTTCCACGCCATTCGGCCAGTTGCTGGTGTAACTGTGCTTTGACTTCCCGGGAATCACTCAAGCGCCCGTTCAGCGGCGGCGCATGATGGCTGCAACCAGAAAGGACCATGAGGACCGCTGCCATCACTATAAATTTCCAACGCAACACGTACATACGCTCACTCACGCTCGCTCGGGAAGATAATTGACCTGCCATACTCGCGATCGATGGCCTTTATCAGAACATTATAATGTTTTTTATCTTAGGCAATGGCCGAAATACCCTATCAATCATTGCATTTGCCCTATGATGACACACTGGGCATGCAATAATAACTAAACAGAACAGTATCCCTGCTCTCTTGATCACATGAAAATTAAGCGCAGCCCCACAAACCTTTTCTGCAAAGCGAAATCTGGATGGCCGTTGCCCCGCGACGCGGCACTACCAGCGCCCCCATGACTGCAAAACAGTAACCCAATAAAAACGATGTAAAAAAGGCCCATGCGCGGCATGGGCCTGAGTATTCCCTAACGGGTTCACTGGACGCTATCTCGATTAAGCGGAAGTTCGCGCCAGACGTTTGTCTTCACGTGACCGGTGAGACAAACGGCTTAAAACGAGATGCTGATGTGCGCAAGCAACCAACGGCGGACGAAATCCGGCACCACCTGGCTGGCTGGGCCATAAATTTTCTCATCAAAATGGCTTTCGACCTGGCTCGGTTCAAGATTAAGCTCAACCGTATGCGCCCCGTGCTGATGCGCCTCATAAACAAATCCGGCTGCGGGATAGACGTTGCCCGATGTGCCGATGGCAATGAAGAAATCCGCTTCGGTCAATGCCTGATATATGCGATCCATGTCCAGTGGCATTTCGCCGAACCAAACAATGTGAGGACGCAAACGTGCCGGAATTTCACAGCACGTGCACCGTTCGTCTTCACCGACGTCCCCGTCACGTTCGAATACTTGTCCGCTTCGATCGCAACGCACCTTATGCAGCTCGCCGTGCATATGCACCACGCGCTGACTCCCGGCCCGTTCATGCAAATCATCGATGTTCTGCGTGACCAGTAAAAAGTCGTCGCCCAATATCTCTTCCCACTGCGCCAGCGCTCGGTGGGCGTCATTCGGGACAATCTCCGGCTGCGTCAGCTGACGGCGTCGGTCGTTGTAAAAACGCTGAACCAGCGCCGGATCCCGCAAGAATCCCTCCGGCGTCGCCACATCTTCAACACGATGCTCTTCCCACAGCCCATCAGCAGCGCGAAAAGTTTGAAGGCCGGATTCCGCAGAAATACCCGCGCCGGTGAGTACCACCACACGAGGTTTTTTCACGTGTTTCACCGCCAGATAATCAATGTGAAAAATACGCGCACGCAAACGCTGATGACGCATACGCTTCCCCTGACGAAAACGGCCTAAACGCCGATGCGAATGCATGTTTGCTCCTTAAGGCTCCAGTAAGTGTAGCAAAGCCGCTCCCCGCACACCGCCCGCATCCCCATAGCGCGCCTTTTCGATCGAAGGCAAACGTGCTGTAGGTAACAGGAAGTCAGGTAAATAACGCGGCAATAATGAATAAATAGCGTCGAAATTAGAAAGGCCGCCGCCCAGCACTAGAAGAGACGGGTCAAGCAACGTCAGCAGATTACCCAGACAAGCGGCCAAAAGCCGCATATAACGCTCGACGTGGATCTGAGCCTGCTTATCGCCGGCGTCATAGCGCTGGATAATGGCGGTGGCGGGCAGGGGCTGCGAATAGCGATGCTGATATAGCCATTCGAAGCCCCGACCTGAAATATAGTTTTCAATACACCCTTTTCGACCACATCCGCAGGGCGCCTGGCACAATTCAGCGCCAAGAATATCCAGCGCATCCGCGGGTAACCGGGTGTGCCCGAACTCGCCAGCAATGCCGTTGGCGCCATTCACCGGGTGGCCGTTGACGATCAGGCCGCCCCCCACCCCGGTCCCCAAAATAAGACCGAAGATGACCGGAGAATGGCGGAAGTCAGGGTGATGTGCTTCAGAAAGGGCAAAACAGTTGGCGTCGTTGCTAATGCGGATTTCCCGTTGCAACAGGCGGGTAAGATCCTGATGCAAAGTACGCCCCATGGCGGAGGGCAGATTAGCGGTAAACAACGTCCCAGCGTCTTGTTCGTACAAACCGGGTACGCCGATGCCGATGGAACCAGGCTTCCGGCCACCGTATCAGCTTCATCAGTCAGTAGCTTCAGCGTCGTCAGCAACTGACCATAGTCATCGCGCGGCGTCGCCACGCGCTTTTGCCATACCGGCCGCCAGTCGGCGTCAAACACACCGATTTCTATTTTGGTGCCGCCGACATCGAACCCGTAATACATACCCTACTCCCTTCACTCCCGCTGGCTCAGAGTTTGACGCTACCGCGACTGAGCCGTGAACGTTGTGTCCCTGCTTATTGCCCGCTCAACACTCTGGCAGGATCGATGCGGCTGGCCCGGCGTGCGGGATACCAGCTGGCGATCAGGCTGAGCGCTAACGCGGTGACCAACACCAGTATGACGTCAGCGGCATGCAGTTCTGACGGCAGGAAGTCAATAAAGTAGATATCGCCGGACAGAAAACGATGGCCGGTTATCATTTCGATACCGCGGATCAACGGCGTGAGCTGCAGCGTGGCGATAATCCCAACGATGGCTCCCAGCACGCTGCCGAGCAGGCCCGCCAGCAGACCATACCAGACGAAAATGGCGCGTATCAGTCCGTCCCCGGCGCCCAGCGTTCGTAATACGGCGATATCGCTGCTCTTGTCTTTCACCGCCATCACCAACGTGGAGACAATATTGAAACTGGCGACCCCAATCACCAATACCATCGCCAGATACATAATCGTGCGGATCATCTGAATATCGCGATACATATAGCCGTAAGTGCCAATCCAGCTGCGGATGTAAACGTACTCTTCCGTTACCTTGCCTGCATCGCGCACCAGTTGATTGGCGGCAAACACATCATCCATCTTCAGCGCCAGACCGGTTACCGCTTCGCCCATATCCAGATACCCCTGCGCATCTTTCAACGGCACTAATGCCAGGCTGTGATCGAGCTGCCCGCTCAGTTGAAGAATACCGGTGACGTGTAAACGGATGCGCTTAGGCTGTAGCAACTTCATCTGCGGATCGCTGTTGGGGATCATCACCGTCACCCACTCGCCCTCATTCACGCCTAGAGCATCAGCCACGCCTTTCCCCAGCACGACCTGCTGCTCACCGGCCTGAAAACGGCTCCAGGCATCGTTCAGAACAAAATGCGGCAGCGCGCTTAGACGAAGCTCCTGCTGTGGATCAACCCCTTTGAACTGAATGGCCCGCAGGTTGGCGCCGTGTTCCAGTAATCCGGTGAAATTGATGTAAGGCGCAACTGCGGCAATGCCCGGCACCGCTTCAACCTTCGGAATCATCGCCTGCCAGCCAGTAAAGGGCGGATTAACCGCTTCGATTTCTCCGTGTGGCACCACGGCCAAAATACGATTTTTGAGCTCACGCTCGAAGCCGTTCATCGCACTTAACCCGACGATCAGCACCGCAACCCCCAGCGCAATTCCGAACGTGGAAATCGCCGAGATTAACGACACCATGCCGCTGCGACGACGTCCCCGACTAAACCGCAATCCCACCCGTAGTGAAAGTGGAGGAAAACTCATTGCGGTGCCCCCACCAGCGTCAGTTCCTGCTGAAGTTGACCGTCGCGCATTTCCAACTGTCGGCTGAGGCGATGCGCCAGCTGCAAATCATGCGTGACCACCAGAAATGCGGTGCCCTGACGCACGTTCAGTTCGCCTAAAAGTTCAAAGATGGTATCGGCAGTACGCTGATCGAGATTGCCGGTAGGCTCATCGGCCAGCACCAAGGACGGGTTGTTCACCAGCGCGCGAGCTATCGCAACGCGCTGGCGCTCCCCCCCAGAAAGCTCTGCGGAGCGATGGTGACTGCGTTTTTCCAGTCCAACCGCCGCCAGCATGTCACGCGCCTGTTCTTTGGCGGCTTTCGGCGACGTTTTTCCGATCAACAGCGGCATCGCCACGTTTTCCAACGCAGTGAAATCCGGAAGCAGATGATGGAACTGGTAGATGAACCCCAGTTCGTGGTTGCGCAACGCCGCTTTGGCCGCGGGGGACAAGGTGTTCAGCGGTTTGTCTTTGAAAATTACGTCGCCCGAGGTCGGCGAATCCAGGCCGCCCAGCAAATGCAGCAGCGTACTTTTGCCGGACCCCGAACTCCCGACTATCGCCATCATTTCGCCCGGCGCCATCTCAAACGAGACGTCCTTCAACACATCGGTCGAGACCTTCCCGTCCTGATAGCGCTTGCACAAATGGCGGCACTGTAACAATAAATTCTTATTCATAACGTAAAGCCTCAGCAGGATGGACGGCGGCGGCGCGCCAGGAAGGATACAGCGTGGAGAGCAGCGCCAGCAGCATCGCCACGAGCGCGATCACCGTTACCTGCAGCGGCTCGATGACGACCGGCAGAGATCCGCCGTCGATGAGCAGCCCCAGCAACGGCAGCAGCGTATTCAGTTGCTGGCCAACAGCACGCCAAACAACGCCCCCACCAGCGATCCCAACACGCCGCTCCGCCGCCCTGAACCATAAACAGCGCCATAATTTGACGCTGCGTCAATCCCTGCGTCTGCAAAATCGCTACTTCTCCCTGTTTCTCCATCACCAGCAGTCCCAGCGACGTGATGATGTTAAAGGCCGCCACGGCCACGATGAGACTCAACAACAGCCCCATCATATTTTTTTCCATTCGTACCGCCTGAAACAGTTCGCCCTTACGCTCGCGCCAGTCTTTCCATACGGTCCCGGCGGGCAACGATTGCTGACTGAGCGAATCTACCGTCAGCGGTTCTTGCAACCAGAGCCGCCAGCCGGTGATATTGCCGAGCGGGTAGCGCAGCAGTCGAGAGGCATCCTGCTGATTAACCAACAGCTGATAGCCGTCCACCTCGCTTTGCGCGGCGAACGTGCCCGCCACCGTGAACAGACGTTGGCTAGGAATGCGGCCCATGGGCGTAAGCTGGCTGGCGCTGGTCACCATCAGGCGCAACTGTTCGCCGCGTTTAACGCCCAGTTGACTCGCCAACTGCTCGCCCAAGATGACCTGATAGGCCCCCGGCTGCAGCTGCTGCTGACGGGTGTTGACCAGATAGCGCGACAACGGCTCGTCTTCGTCCGGATTCACGCCCAGCATGACGCCAACCGCCACGCCGCGCGCGCTTTGCAACACCACGTCGCCCGTCGTCAGGGGCGCGATACGCGTCACGCCTTTGAGGTTTTGCAAATCGGAAACCGGTAGCTGACCAGGGTTCAGCGACCCCTGGGGCGTAGTAATCAATGCCTGCGGCATCAATCCCAGAATGCTTTTTTCCAGTTCTCGTTCGAATCCGTTCATCACGGAAAGGACGGTGACCAACGCCATCACGCCGAGGGTGATGCCGATAGCCGACAGCCAGGAGACAAACCGCCCAAAGCGGTCCGAGGCACGCCCGCGCATGTAGCGAAGGCCGATAAATAACGCGACAGGTTGATACATGAAATCCGTCTGGATGAGGTTGCTAAAGCAAAGTGATCAAGGATAATAAAGGGTAGTACCGCTTTATGGAACCCTAACTATCTCTCTCTCCGGCTTTTTCTTAGAGGGGCCGAGATTAAGACCTGATAATCAGACTATGCCTGAACAATACCGTTATACCTTGCCACGCAAAGCGGGAGAGCAGCGCCTGCTGGGCGAATTGACCGGCGCGGCGTGCGCCGTCGAATGCGCAGAAATCATCGAACGTCATGCAGGGCTGGTGGTGATGATCGCCCCGGATATGCAAAATGCGCTGCGGCTTCGTGACGAAATCCAACAGTTTACGGATCAGCCGGTGACCACCTTGCCGGACTGGGAAACCTTGCCTTACGACAGTTTCTCGCCTCATCAGGAAATTATCTCTGCCCGACTCGCGACCTTGTATCAGCTCCCGCTGATGGAGCGTGGCGTGCTCATCCTGCCGGTCAACACGCTGATGCAGAAAGTCTGCCCGCATACGTTCCTGCATGGGCATGCGCTGATGTTGAAAAAAGGCCAGCATCTGTCTCGCGACAAACTGCGCGAACAGCTGGAACAAGCGGGCTATCGCAGCGTGGATCAAGTGATGGAGCATGGGGAATTCGCTACGCGCGGCGCGTTGCTAGACCTGTTCCCGATGGGCAGCGAAGAACCGTTCCGCATCGACTTCTTCGATAATGACATCGATAGCCTGCGGCTGTTTGATGTCGATACCCAGCGTACGCTGAATGAGGTCGACCACATCAGCCTGCTGCCCGCTCACGAGTTCCCGACGGACAAAGACGCCATCGAGCTGTTCCGCAGCCAGTGGCGAGAGCAGTTTGAGGTGCGACGCGACCCGGAGCACGTCTACCAGCAGGTCAGCAAAAACACCTGGCCCGCCGGTATCGAATATTGGCAACCGCTGTTTTTCAGCCAGCCCCTGCCCTCGCTATTCAGCTACTTCCCAGAAGGGACATTACTGGTCAACAGCGGCGATCTGCAGCACAGCGCAGAACGGTTCTGGCAAGACATTCAACAGCGCTATGACAGCCGTAGCGTCGATCCGATGCGTCCGCTGCTGGCCCCGCCCGTCCTGTGGCTACAGGTCGACACGCTGCTGAGCGAAATCAAGCAATGGCCGCGCGTACAGCTGCGCACGGAGTCATTGCCGTCGAAGGCCGCCAACGTCAATCTGGCTACCAGACGCTGCCGGTGCTGGCCGTCGAACATCAGCAAAAATCCCCGCTCGATGCGCTGCGCCGTTTCGTGGAGCAGTTCAGCGGCCGCATTGTCTTCTCGGTCGAGAGTGAGGGCCGACGGGAAACGCTGCAGGAACTGTTGTCACGCATCAAACTGGCGCCGAAACCCATTGCCCGTCTTGAGCAGGCGCAAGATTCCGGCTGCTATCTGCAGGTTGGAGCGAGCGAACATGGATTCGTGGATACCCTGCGACACTGGGCGCTGATATGCGAAAGCGATCTGCTGGGCGAACGCGTCAGCCGACCACGTCAGGACAACCGCCGCGCCATTAATACCGAAACGCTGATCCGCAACCTGGCGGAGCTGCGCACCGGACAACCGGTCGTACACCTTGAACACGGCGTGGGGCGCTATGCCGGACTCACCACCCTTGAAGCGGGCGGTATCACGGCGGAGTACCTGATCCTGCATTACGCGGGCAACGATAAACTCTACGTCCCGGTCTCCTCGCTGCATCTGATCAGCCGCTATGCGGGCGCAGCGACGAAAACGCACCGCTGCACAAGCTGGGCGGCGACGCCTGGGTCCGCGCCCGTCAAAAAGCCGCCGAGAAAGTGCGCGATGTCGCCGCCGAGCTGCTGGATGTGTATGCCCAGCGCGAGGCCAAGCGCGGATTCGCCTTCAAACACGATAAAGCCCAATACCAGTTGTTCTGCGAAGGCTTTCCATTCGAAACCACACCGGATCAGGCTCAGGCGATCAACGCCGTGCTGAGCGACATGTGCCAGCCGCTGGCGATGGATCGTCTGGTGTGCGGCGATGTCGGCTTCGGCAAAACCGAAGTCGCCATGCGCGCCGCCTATCTGGCGGTCGAGAACCACAAACAGGTCGCCGTCTTAGTCCCTACCACCCTATTGGCTCAGCAGCACTTCGATAATTTCCGCGACCGCTTCGCCAACTGGCCCGTTCGCATCGAGATGATCTCCCGTTTCCGCAGTCAGAGCGAGCAGTCCCAAGTGCTGGAACAAACGCGCGAGGGTAAAGTCGACATTCTCATCGGCACCCATAAGCTGTTGCAGAGCGATGTTCATTGGCACGATCTCGGCCTGCTCATTGTGGATGAAGAGCACCGCTTCGGCGTACGCCACAAAGAGCGCATCAAAGCCATGCGCGCCAACGTCGATATCCTGACGCTGACCGCCACGCCTATCCCGCGAACGCTGAATATGGCAATGAGCGGTATGCGCGATTTGTCGATCATCGCGACCCCGCCAGCACGCCGTTTGGCCGTCAAAACATTCGTTCGCGAATATGACAGCCTGGTGGTGCGAGAAGCCATTCTGCGTGAAACGCTGCGTGGCGGTCAGGTGTACTACCTGTACAACGACGTCGAGAACATTGAAAAAGCAGCGCAGCGACTGAGCGAACTGGTGCCAGAGGCGCGAATCACCATCGGCCACGGCCAGATGCGCGAGCGCGATCTCGAGCGGGTGATGAACGACTTCCATCACCAGCGTTTCAATGTGCTGGTATGTACGACAATTATCGAAACCGGTATCGATATACCCAGCGCCAATACCATCATTATCGAACGCGCCGATCATTTCGGGCTGGCGCAGCTTCACCAGCTGCGCGGACGCGTTGGCCGCTCTCATCATCAGGCTTACGCCTATCTGTTGACCCCGAATCCAAAAGCCATGAGTACGGATGCGCACAAACGTCTGGAAGCCATCGCTTCGCTGGAAGATCTGGGCGCGGGTTTCGCGCTCGCGACCCACGATCTGGAGATCCGCGGCGCAGGCGAACTGTTGGGCGAAGGTCAAAGCGGGCAGATGGAAAGCGTTGGCTTTTCGCTGTACATGGAGCTGCTGGAAAGCGCGGTCGACTCCCTCAAGGAAGGTCGCGAACCGTCGCTGGAGGATCTGATCAGCAATCAGACCGATGTCGAACTGCGCCTGCCTTCCCTCCTGCCGGAAGATTTTATCCCCGACGTGAATACCCGACTGTCGTTCTATAAACGGATCGCCAGCGCCCACGGCGACGGTGAGTTAACCGATCTCCGAGCTGAGCTGATTGACCGATTCGGCCCGCTGCCGGACGCCGCGCGCAATCTGTTGCAAATTGCCACATTACGTCAGCAGGCACAGTCATTGGGCATCAAGCGGATCGAAGGGCACGACAAAGGCGGTTTTATTGAGTTTAGCCAAAATAACCGTGTCGAGCCGAGCCATTTGATTGGTCTGTTGCAGCGAGAGCCCGGCGTCTACCGGTTAGATGGGCCAACCCGCCTCAAGTTCATCACCGACCTGAGCGACCGCCCTGCGCGATTAACGTTTATCCGCGAGCTGTTAACGTCGATGGCGCAGCATACTTGTCCTGCCTAAAGCACATCACCATGTTTAACCGGCATGTGCGTCGGTGATATGGCTAACTTTTCTAGACCCCGGTTTAATCCGGGGTCTTTTTATCTGCGCTCCAGACGCCCGACACGATCCTGAGGTCTCCTTCAAACGCTATCCAAGGCTTCCCCGCAACGATCGTCCGTCAGACGCCCTAAGGCATCGCTTTTAGCATACCCTCCATCTCGCCAATGCACCGAAAAGATGCACGGCCACCGAGTCCGACAAACGATGCGCGTGGCGTTGAATTCTTTTCTCCCTTTGAGGCCTTATTCCCCACGGGTTCGCCGCCCGTCAGGGCTTGAGTCATCGCATCATGGCATCAATTTTGCCTAATGATGCAGCCCGCCGGACGGCAATGCTCCACGCCCCGGCCGAGCGGGCCCGTCACAGCGTGGGTTTCTAGAAACGTTCTACGCTTAAGCGGTCAATACATACACAACGGAGTACATCATGAAAAGAACGACATTGATCTCGGCTATTCTAGTCGGGACCGCTTGCCATGCAGCCTATTCCGCGGACACGAACGCTTCGACCAACGATACACTGCAAAAAATTAAAGAACGTGGGCTGATTGTGGTTGGGCATCGCGAGTCCTCCGTTCCCTTTTCCTATCTGGACAACGATCAGAAAGTCGTCGGCTATTCGCAGGAGTATTCGAATGCGATTGTCGATGCAGTGAAAAAACAGCTGGGCCTGCCTAACCTGACGGTGAAGATGGTGCCGATTACCTCATCGACCCGTATTCCCTTACTGCAAAACGGTACGATAGATTTCGAGTGTGGCTCGACCACCAACAATGCGGAACGTCAGCAGCAGGCCGCATTCTCCAACTCCATCTTTATCGTGGGTGGAAAACTGTTGGTCAGAAAAGATAGCGGCATTAGTGATTTCAGCGATCTTGCCGGTAAGCCAGTCGTGACGACGGCGGGGACAACCAACGAGATCCTGCTCAACCAGTTGAATGACAAGAACAGCCTGAAGATGCGCATCATTTCAGCTAAAGACCACAGCGATGCTTTCCGAACGCTGGAAAGCGGACGCGCGGTGGCGTTCTATATGGACGATCCTCTATTAGCCGGAGAACGCGCCAAGGCGAAGAAACCAAGTCAGTGGGCTATCGTCGGCACCGCGCAGTCTCACGAAGCCTACGGCTGTATGCTGCGCAAAGACGACCCGGCATTCAAGAAACTGATGGATACGACGATCGCCCAGGCGCAGACCCAAGGTGAAGCAGAGAAGTGGTATCAGCGCTGGTTCACGCAGCCTATTCCTCCGAAAAACATCAACATGAACTTTGAGATGTCCGAGGATATGAAAGCCCTGTTTAAGACGCCAAACGACCGTATTCTGTAGTGAGTGCGCCTCGCCGGCACAAACGTCTCGCGAGGGAACGCGAAACGGTTGAACGCGACAGGTTCCGTCCGAAAAACCGTCGGATGGAACCAGTGCGATAGAGAAGGAGTTTGAGAAACGCCTTAAATCTGCTCGCTCAACACCAGCTGACCATTTCGGTCTAGCGGGATTTTGGTACCAGGATCGCGTTCCATACGCACTTTTCCTTCCTGTTCGCCGATCTTGTAGGTCACGTCGTAGCCCAGCACTTTTTGCGACTTGTCATATACCGTCTGACAGCGTTGCTGAGTGGAAGAATAGGTATCCCGCTCCTGCATCTTGCCTTGTACCTGATTACCCGCGTAACCGCCCGCTAAGGCACCCGCGACCGTCGCAACGTCTCGACCACGCCCGCCGCCGAACTGGTGGCCTAAAACACCACCGGCAACCGCGCCGAGGACCGACCCGGTGATACGGTTTTCATCTTGCACAGGCTGTCTGTGAGCCACCGTGACGTTGCGGCACTCCTGCCGCGGCGTTTTAACGGTTTCTTTAATCGGTGTTGCCGCTAACACCTGGGCAAACTGCGGCTTAGGCGAGAAGACATCCATACTGGCGACCGCGGCCACACCCAGTGCGGCGGCAACGCCGATCCCCACGCCAGCTAACATTGACTTGTTCACAGGAAACCTCCTGAATAGATATTCACGCATTCTCCATCTCGCCCAACGCCATCCTGTCGCAACAGACCGGAGCAGAGCGGTGATGATTATGCCGAAAGCGCCAACTTTCGGGTGATGCGACGTGCGCGCAACGCCGTTCGTAAACAGGGGGAAGTCTGCACAAAGTGATTTTGAGGGACAATAGGATTAATGAACCAAACGCCGATCGACATCCGCAAACATTGCGCTTTGGGATTTTTCTTATCAATTTCAGCAAAGAAGGGTAAGCATAACTATTTACAAAACAATCAATTAATGCCGCCTGTCACGGTAACAGACGGCCTGGTTCTGACAATCAGTGCAGTTTCAGCTTGGGTCGGATAACCCGGTTGATGCGTCCCACCAGCATCATCAGGCCGGTTCTGACGTAGCCGTGCAGCGCAATCTGATGCATACGATACAGTGAGATGTAAACGAAACGCGCAATCCGTCCTTCGACCATGACTGAGCCACGCATCAGGTTGCCCATCAGGTTGCCGACGGTGCTGTAGTTGGACAGCGAGACCAGCGAACCGTGATCTTTGTAGACATAAGATTTCAGCGGTTTTTCGTTGATCAGCGCCATGATGTTATCAAAGCACAGCGAGGCCATCTGATGCGCAGCCTGTGCGCGAGGAGGCACGAAACCGCCTCCTTCCTGCGGGCAGGAAGCACAGTCGCCCAAGGCGAAGATACTGGTATCACGCGTCGTTTGCAGCGTGGGCTCGACCACCAGCTGGTTAATGCGGTTGGTTTCCAGACCAGCAATCTCTTTCATCGCATCCGGCGCTTTGATACCCGCGGCCCACACCATCAGATCGGCATCGATAAACTCACCGTCTTTGGTATTCAGACCATGAGGCTCTGCGCTGGTCACCATGGTTTTCGTCAGTACCCGGACACCGATGTTGGTCAGTTCCTGATGAACGGCCGAAGAGATACGCGGCGGAAGCGCAGGCAGGATACGTTCGCCCGCTTCGACCAGCGTCACGTTCAGCGTCTGATTATCCAGCGCGTTGAAACCATAGCTGTTCAACTGTTTGACGGCGTTATACAACTCGGCAGACAGCTCGACGCCCGTCGCGCCGCCCCCCACGATAGCGATATTGACGCGCTCTTTGCGGCTCGGATCAGCGTTGAACTTGAGGAACAGGTCCAGCATTTCGTTGTGGAATCGACGTGCCTGTTTGGGGTTGTCGAGGAAGATGCAATGCTCTTTCACGCCGGGAGTACCAAAATCATTAGAGGTACTGCCCAGCGCCACGACCAAAATATCGTACGGCAACGTGCGCGCGGCAACCAACGGCTCACCAGCATCGTTACGAATTTCGGCCAATTCGATCTCTTTTTGCTCGCGGTTGATGCCCGTCAACGTCCCCATCTGGAACTGGTAATGATGATTGCTGGCGTGCGCCAGGTAGCTCAACGAATCCATATCGTCGTCCAGAGAGCCGGTTGCCACTTCGTGCAGCAGTGGTTTCCATAAATGGCTCGAATTACGATCGACAAGTGTTATTTCGGCTTTGTTTTTACGGCCCAGTTTGTGCCCGAGGCTTGTCGCAAGCTCTAGTCCGCCAGCGCCACCGCCGACAATCACAATTTTCTTGATTGGCAAAGATGTCAAAATGACCCCCTGAAAAATAGGTAAGCCCACGGTTAACAAAGGAAAGTCATAATATCCTTATATAACATGTGGTTCTATAAAGTTAGTCGGTATCTACGGGCAGGATATCATGGCGGGTCATATGGTCATACCAAAATTGATATATATCAATTCTTTTTGATATTTCTTAAACAGCGCTTAATGAAAAGTCATTTATAAACAGATGGTTAAAAAACTGAAACGATTCGTTTAATACCTTAAACCTGAACCTGTTTTAGCGCGTATCAGGCATGAGTGACAAAGAGAAGAAATCATCGAGGCGTCCCAACGTAATAGAACGCCTCGAGCGGTGCTGCGGGGTTGTAAAGATTGCCTATTTCGTCGTTTTACACGCCTGCCAGCGCTCATTGAGCGTGGTCAACTGCTGACTCACTCGTTTCCAACGCGGGGAATCCAACAGTTCACGGCGCGTGAAATGACCACGGTGCCTTAACCGTTCAAGGCCCGGCACTTCACGATGAGGGAGATGATCCAGCACGCTGACGGCCCCTTCCCGATGATTGCACACTAAAATCATGTCACAACCGGCTGACAAAGAGGCCTCGGCCCGCTCGGGATAGCTCCCCATGACCGCAGCGCCCTCCATCGACAAATCATCGGAGAATATGATGCCGTCAAATTTCAGCTCCTGACGCAAAATACGTTTCAGCCAGTAGGGAGAACCGCTGGCAGGAAGCGGGTCGCCTTCGGTGTAAATTACATGCGCAGGCATAATGGCGTCGAGCTGTCCGCGCTTGATCAATTCACGGAACACCGACATGTCCCGTTCCCGGATCTGAGCCAGCGGACGAGGATCTCGCGGAGTTTCTTTGTGCGAGTCTGCGCTAACCGCACCATGACCAGGAAAATGTTTGCCCGTCGCTTTCATTCCCGCCGAGTGCATGCCGGTGATGAATCGATCCGCCACCGCCAATACGGTGTTGGGATCATCATGAAATGCCCGTTCGCCGATAGCGGCGCTCTGATGGCCGACATCCAGCACTGGCGCAAAGCTGATATCGATATCCATCGCAATCATTTCCGCGGCCATCAGCCAACCGCCCTCTTCCGCCAGCGCTTCCGCCTCCGCTAAGTCGTTTAACGCCGCGAAAGACTGAGCTGCCGGTAACGCAGTAAAACCATCGCGGAAGCGCTGAACGCGGCCGCCCTCTTGATCGACGGCGATCGCCAGCGGCTGTCGCGCCGCCTGACGTATCTGACGCACCAGCTCGCTGAGCTGATCCGCATCATGAAAATTGCGGCTAAACAGAATTACACCGCCGACCAGCGGATGAGCCAGCACTTCGCGGTCTTCGGCATCCAGCTCGTAGCTGGCCACATCTAACATTAATGGACCCACAACAACCTCTTTCATCTGTTTTATTTGCCCTGCGTACCTTTACCAGGGCAAGCCTAATCGCAACCGCAACGGCGTTGCGGCCTGCAAAAATATCGTCTGACGCGTCTGCTGCCAGCGCACTTCGTACCACATCAGCATCAGGAAATCGACCCACGGCAGCCACTGCTTTATCCGTTCGCTGAGTATCCGCGGCGACATGTTGGGCCATTGGCGACAATACTCCGCCAGGAAACGCTGTTGTCGTTCCTGCGTTAGCGTGTTTGCCCGGAACAACGCCGCCAGTTCTAAAGCGATATCGCCATCGGCCGCATATTCCCAATCAATGAGATGCCAGTTTTGCGCATGTTGAACGAGGTTGCCCGGATGTACGTCCAGATGCAACGGGGCGAGGATGAACGCGGGCGGTAAGGGGCGGCTTAGCCATCGTTTAAGGTGATGCAGCAGCGTTGGCGTACGCCGGGCGGGACACATGTTTTGCCAGTGGCGAGCCAACAATGTTTTCAGCGGCAGCGGAAAACCGTAGCGAGGTTGATGATGCAATGCCGCCAGCCGGGCCGCCAGCTCGCCGTTGTACAACAGATCGACGAACTGCGATTCCGTGGCAACGCTCCCGTCTAGCCACTCCACCAGCAGCCACTGATTACATAGGCCCACAGGCCCCGGCGCCAGTCCGGCTGCGGATAGCTGCCGCAACACCCGGAATTCACGCCGACGGTCTCCGCCCAGCTGCGCGCCATGTCGGGTTTGCTCACGAGCAATCCAGTCGCCTTTGGGCGTGTGGACTCGCCAGCTTTCTGCGCTCAGTCCTCGCACCTCAGACAAATAAAAACCGGCGGTCGACGCCGGTTTTTGTTGTTCAAGCAACGCAAGGAGCGCTGATTGACTCATCGGACCTTACTCATGAATCGCGCCGCTGCCGGACCAGACAATTTCACCCGTCTGAACCAGCATCAATTGCAGCTCAAGCTCAGGGGATTTCGCGTCACCGCTCGCGTCACTATAAAGCACATACTGCGCCCCGACGTAGCGGGCCAGGCCGATCGCTTTGCTGCGCGATCCCAAACTGTCTTCCGAAGACAGACCTAACGTCTGCCGCGCCACACCCAGCTGCTGCCGAGATACCAAAGTAAACACCGGATTGGAACCCAGAGCGTTGTATAGAGCCGAGGTCGCTTTCCCGGTCTGCAAGGAGCCGTTGGTGCTGTTTTTCACATTATCGAGCAGGAGTAAACTGCCTTTAGTCACCCCGTCCGCCTTCAACATCTGATCGACCAGCGGAGAAACACTCGCCTGCCAGTCCAGAGGAGACTGAAGTTTAGGTGGCGAAGGTACCGGCTCAGACTGAGGAGGCAATGGCTGCGAAGGCACTGTCGGCTCTGCCGGTTGAACGGGAGCAGGCGGCTGCTCTGGTTGTTGCTGACGGCTGGTACAACCCGCAGCGATCAGCGCAAGCAGCAGTACGCCCAGATATTTCTTCATGATTTTCCTCTCAACGACCTCAAGCAGAAATGACGACACGCTAATGAGCCGTAACGACGTAGCGATACGTTTTTTGTGACAACGTCACAAATTAAATGGACAGCAACGGACCCAGCGCACACCCACCCAGCAGGTGCATGTGCACATGGTAGACTTCCTGCCCGCCATGACGGTTACAGTTGATGACCAGCCGGTAGCCATCCTCGGCGATCCCTTCCTGCCGGGCGATTTTGCCCGCCACCGTAATCATACGTCCCAGCGCGGCTTCATGCTCGGCCGTCGCATCGTTGACGGTAGGAATCAGAACATTCGGTATGATGAGAATGTGGGTGGGTGTGCGCGGAGCAATGTCACGAAACGCGGTGACCAAATCGTCCTGATAAACCACATCCGCTGGAATTTCCCGGCGGATAATTTTACTAAAAATCGTTTCCTCAGCCATGATAATTGTCCTTTTAATACCCGCGCCTTCTGGCGCATTGCTGTGAAGTATGAGCGATAAATCTGATGATTTTCAACCCTCTTCGTTTTTTATTACCGCATCGGCGAATTACAGAGCAAACGCGGTTTCCGGCATGCCGAGCGAACACCCTGCTTCGACAATCTTCCGCCACTCCTGGTCGGATATCGTGATGCCTTCAACCGTGCGTTGGCGGCAGGCCTCAATCTCGGGCTCACCCGCAATCAAGATCGGCGCGTCAGGGTCGGGAGTACGCGAAGATCGCACATAGTCCAGCATGGCATCATATTCCCGCCGCAACCACTCCATCCCGACCAGCTGCGCGGGATCGATCACGATGGTCGTCATGTTATTCACGATAGCGCCGGCGCGCTCATTCTCTGGTTGAATGGTTCCGCCGCCGGACAAAATACCGGCCAGCAGTTCGGCGGCCAAAATCAATCCTCCCCCCTTGTGTCTGGCAATAGGCCGCAGCGCGCCGGGCTTCGCTTCATCCCACATCACGCTGGGATCGTTGGTCAAATGACCTTCATTATCAAACATGACTTCTTCGTCGAAAGTTTTTCCTGCCAAATAAGCCACGCGTGTTTTACCTAGCGCCACCATGCTGGTCGCAAAATCAAGAATGAACGGTGGGTTTTCGCCGCTGCCGGGGAACGCAATGCAGATGGGGTTGGTGCCGAAACGACTTTCGCTGCCGCTAAACGGCGCCACGATGGGCGGAAGATCGTTAACGTTGACGAAGTGTATGGCAATCAGCCCCTCGTCGGCGGCCATCTCGCCATAGGTGCCGATGCGTCCGAGGTGGCAGGTCGACGATAGCGTCATCAGACATACGCCCGTCGTTTTGACGCGCCCGATAGCTGCTTGCATCGCCTCTTTGCCCGTACGCTGACCAAAACCACGATCGCCACTGAACTGCAATACGGCACCGGCGTCTTTGATCAGTCGCGCGGGCGTGTTGGGGTGCATAGCACCCTGCCCGATGAAGTGGACATACTCCGGCAGCATCCCGACGCCGTGGCTATCATGTCCCTTCAAATTGGCGCCGACCAGATGCGCGGCAACACAATCGGCTTCACTTTCATCACACCCCAGCTGCTGCAATAACTGCTGTGCCACCCGCGTTAAACGTTGTGCTGATATCTGCATTGTTATTTTCCCAAGCATAAGTGATGGGATTATCCTACTGCCGAATCTCATCTCAAGGGAATGTTCTTGTGTCTGCGTTTGTTCAGCGGGTGAATCGCGGCCATTAAAAAAGGGGCTTTCGCCCCTTCGTTTGATACGTTTACAGTCTGGCTATCAGCTGTTGCGGATAAAGTCGTCCATATCCGTTTTCAGGTTATCAGACTTGGTACCGAAGATAGCCTGCACCCCTGAGCCTGCGACAACGACGCCCGCAGCACCCAGGCTTTTCAGACCCGCCTGATCCACTTTGGTGACATCCGCTACGCTGACACGCAGACGCGTGATACACGCATCCAGGTTGGTAATGTTGTCTTTACCGCCGAACGCCGTCACCAGCGCCGCCGCCATTTCACCGCCGCCAGCAACAGATTTGTCTTCTGACGCTGCTTCGCGACCCGGCGTTTTCAGATTCAGTTTGGCAATCAGTACGCGGAAGAGTGTGTAATACACCAGCGCGTAGCCCAGACCGACGATCGGGAACAGCCACAGTTTGCTGCCGTTACCGCTCAGGACGATGAAGTCGATGAGACCATGCGAGAAGCTGGTACCGTCACGCATCCCTAACAGGATACAGATCGGGAACGCCAGTCCAGCCAGAATGGCGTGGATGACATACAGCAACGGCGCGACAAACATGAAGGAGAATTCAATCGGCTCGGTGATCCCGGTCAGAAATGCCGTCAGCGCAGCTGAAATCATGATACCAGCGACTTTGGCACGGTTTTCTGGTCGTGCGGAGTGCCAGATAGCAATCGCCGCTGCCGGCAGACCGTACATTTTGAACAGGAAGCCGCCGGACAGTTTACCCGCGGTCGGGTCGCCCGCCATGTAGCGAGGGATATCACCGTGGAAAACCTGACCCGCTGCGTTAGTGTATTCACCAATCTGCATCTGGAAAGGAACGTTCCAGATGTGGTGCAGACCAAACGGCACCAGAGAACGTTCAATCAGACCATACAAACCAAACGCCACCACCGGGTTCTGGTAAGCGGCCCACTGAGAGAATTCCTGAATCGCCGTACCAATCGGCGGCCAAACGAAGGACAGCACCACACCCAGCAGAATGGCGCACAGACCAGAGATGATCGGCACAAAACGTTTACCGGCAAAGAAGCCCAGATATTCAGGCAGCTTGATGCGGTAGAAACGGTTGAACATATAGGCCGCGATGGAGCCGGCGATGATCCCGCCGAGAACCCCGGTATCAGCCAGATGCTTCGCGGCAATCTCTTCTGCAGGCATATGCAGGACAAGCGGTGCAACCACAGACAACGTTTTCACCATGATGCCGTAGGCAACCACGGCGGCGAGGGCGGAAACCCCGTCGTTATTCGTGAATCCCAACGCCACGCCGATGGCGAAGATCAACGGCATATTGGCAAAGACAGATCCACCCGCTTCCGCCATTACGTGAGAAACAACGGCGGGCAACCAGCTAAAATTGGCCGCACCGACGCCCAGCAGAATACCTGCGATGGGCAGCACGGATACCGGCAGCATTAGCGATTTACCTACTTTCTGCAGGTTTGCAAATGCATTCTTGAACATAATTGAGTGTGCTCCTGAGTGATAGTGCTTTACTTCTGATACGTCATGCGAAGGTGGGAGGATATCCTTCAGAGTGCTAAGGATGTCTCAGCATCCTTTTATTTTTTACGCAGAGTAAAATAAATGTTGAGCCGAATGTTTGATAGCTGTCACGTTTCAACACAACAACACGCTGTATATATTACGGAAGTTGCATTTTTTGTGATCAATATCTAAAAACCCAAACAAACTCCAGGCATCTTTCTGGAGACAGACTACCTATCAGCCCAATTAATTACGGGGTTCGAAAAAACCCAACCATTCTTATCCACCATTAGGGGGGGTCAACTGTGCAGGGTCGATGTGGAAAAGGTCTGCAAAGTTAGCGCTGGTGGTTTCAGCCAGCGTATCGACGCTAACATTTTTAAGCACAGCAAGATACTCCGCCACATCGCGAACATAGGCTGGCTGGTTCTCTTTGCCGCGATACGGCACCGGCGCCAACCAGGGAGAGTCCGTTTCGATCAGCATACGATCCAGCGGCACATACCGCGCCACCTCGCGCAGCGCTTCCGCGGTGCGGAAGGTCACGATACCGGAAAATGAGATATAGAATCCCATATCCAGCAGTTTCTCCGCGGTGTCTTTATCTTCGGTGAAGCAGTGCAAAACCCCGCGGCATTCGTTGGCTCGTTCCTCCGCCAGAATCGCCAGCGTATCAGCACGCGCTGAACGCGTATGGACGATAACCGGCTTGTTCAACTCACGTCCGATACGAATATGCTCGCGGAACGAGGCCTGCTGACGGCCGATGGCCTCCGGGTCCTGTTCATAGTGGTAATCCAGACCGGTCTCACCCAGCGCAACCACCTCCGGCAACGCAGCCAGCTCACGCAATTCAGCGTAATCATAAGGTTCTTCCATGCTGAGAGGGTGCACGCCGCAGGAAAAGGCGACGTTGTTCCTTTCGCCGATCAAGGTTTTCATCGAGCGGAAGCCCGGCAACGTCGTCGCGACGGCCAGGAAGAAACGGACATCCCGCTCTTCGGCTTTCGTCAGCACATCAGAGACGTCTCGGTGCAGAGACTGATAATCAAGACCATCGAGATGGCAGTGGGAATCAACTAACAACATAATGGCGATCCGATAGTTTTAGGCAATAAATGGATGAGGTAACCGGGGAGACGGTTCAGATAAACTCTGTTCCCAGTCGAGCAACAGCGAGGTCAGCAGCAGTTCCCGATTGGCTCCCGTGATAGTGCGGAGCTGGTGGCGACACTGCAGCCAACGCCGCAGCGCGAATAACAATTGGTCAGGCGTCAACGCCCTCGCCAGCTGTTCGACCAGCGCAAGCTGATCCTGATTGACCAGATGTGTACTTGCGCTCTGATGACATTTCAACGCATCTAAAAATAGCGAAGCGACCCAATGAATACGTTCATCGGTGTCGTCTCCGTTCAGTGGCGTCACCAGCGATAACATGTCCCGCCGAGCCAGACAGGTCGAGAGCGACTGACACAGCGTGAGGCGAGGTTTCCATTGTCCCGGTTGCAGCAGATGTTCCGCCGCCAGTGGCGCTCCCGCATACAGTCTCAGCGCTGTATGCAACGCCGGCTCGTCCGTATGTCCGCGTTGACGCAGCCAATGCATGGCGTGCGCTTCCTCAGGGACAGGCAAGTAATAGTAAGAACACCGGCTGCGCAGCGTCGCCAATAGCCGCGACGGCTCCCGGCAACCCAGAATGAAATAGGTTTCCTGAGGCGGCTCCTCCAGCGTTTTCAACAAGGCGTTAGCCGCCGCTTCGGTCAATAACTCAGCCTGAGGCAGGCTGACAACTTTCGCCCCGCCCTGCCGCGAGCGCTGATACACTTTTTCGAGCACCGTCCGCACCGCATCCACACCCAGGCTCTGCTTGCCTTTTTCCACGGTGATGGTGTGCCAGTCCGGATGCGTGCCCGCACTCATTAACTGGCATGAGTGGCAATGCCCGCAGCTTTTCATCCCCTCAGGCTGTTGGCACATTAACCAGCGGCTCAAGGCATAGCTCAGGGAAGACTCGCCCATTCCGGCCAGCGCATGAATAAGCAGCGCATGGTGACCTCGACCCGCTTGGTGCTGCGTCAACAGTTGGCGGTAGGGCGCATTCAGCCACGGGTACCACTCCATCAGCCCGGTTCTCCGCAGGTCAGGCCAAGATGCGTCAGCCACTCGGCAAGCGCCTGATGGATATCTTGACTCACGTTCTCCAGCGTTTGCCCGGCATCGATCGTCACAATACTGGAGTCGGCAGCGGCAAGCGCCTGATAGCGGGCTCGGGTACGGTCGAAGAACGCCAGCGACTCCTGCTCAATACGATCGAGCGCACCGCGCTGACGCGCACGCTGTAAGCCAACGGCGGGAGGAAGATCGAGATAGAGAGTCATGTCAGGGCGAAAATCTCCCAGCACCGTATCGCGCAGTGACGTCATCAAGGCTTGATCCATTCCGCGACCTCCGCCCTGATAAGCCTGAGAAGAGAGATCATGACGATCGCCAACCACCCAGGCGCCTCGCTGCAAGGCAGGCTTAATCACGTTTTCCACTAATTGGACGCGCGCGGCGTAGAGCATCAACAGTTCGGCTTTGTCCGTCAGTTTTTCACCTTCAATCCCTTGTTTAATCAGGGTTCGCAATTGCTCAGCCAGCGGCGTACCGCCCGGCTCACGGGTGAAGACGACATCTTCGATGCCAAACTGACGCAGGGTGGCCACCACCACATTACGAGCGCTGGTTTTTCCGGCCCCTTCCAGCCCTTCGATGACGATGAATTTACTGTGCATGCTTTTCCTTTACGGCTACCGACGCGTTACGGTATTCCCGTACCGCGCGATTATGGTCGGATAAATTGGTGGTGAACGTATGTCCCCCCTTTCCATCCGCAACAAAATAGAGATAGTGCGTTTTTTCCGGATGCGCCGCCGCGTCCAACGACGCTTTTCCCGGCATGGCTATCGGCGTCGGCGGCAGACCACTAATGACGTAGGTGTTATAGGGTGTCGGCGTATCCAGAGCGCTGCGCGTGATGGTGCCATTATAGCGTTCTCCCATGCCGTAAATCACCGTAGGATCCGTCTGCAAGCGCATTCCTATCCGTAGGCGATTGATGAATACGGATGCAATCAAGGCTCTTTCGCTGCCAATAGCGGTTTCCTTTTCGATGATCGACGCCATCGTCAGCAATTCTTCCTTGTTTTTGTAGGGCAGTCCGTCCTGACGTCCCTGCCAGACTTCGTCGACGATTTTATCCATACGCTGGTAGGCCCGCGTCAGCACAGCTTTATCCGTCATGCCCGCAGTGTGCAGATAGGTGTCCGGATAAAACCAGCCCTCAGGATTACTTAGATCCTTGATACCCAGCGTCTCGGCAATCTCTTGAGTGCTCTTGCCGGTCAACGTTTTTTTGAGGTACGGCGCCTGCTGTATCGCCGCCAGCCAGTCACGTAGTCGCGATCCTTCAACAAAGCGGATGGCGAACTGCGCCTCTTTACCGCTGTCCAGCAAGGCCAACATTTGGCGAACCGTCATTCCGGGCTGAAGGCGGTAGGTACCGGCTTTAAAGTTGGCCAGATCGGGCTCCAACCGCAACAATACGGGGAAACGCCAGCTGGCAGACAGAATCTGCTGTTGCGCCAGTTGCTGTTCCAGCGCGTCGTGACCCGCTCCCGCCGGGAGAGTAAAAATGGTTTCCTGAGTGATCTTCAGCGGAGCGGCGGCGAACTGCTGCACCTGTTTCCACAGGGCAATGGCGCCAACGACCACCAGACCAATACATCCGATCCCGATTTTCAATCTCTTCATAACATTCTATTACTCACAGTTAGGGCTCAGAAAGTCATACAACTCTCGTGAGCGATAACACCAGGCTTCAGCCCGGTTGACAGAAATGAGTGGCATCAAAGCATTACAGATAATCACTTCGTCAGCCGTTGCCAATGCTTCCAACGGCGCGGAGACGACCTGCAGCTGATAGTCCGATTGCTCCAGCAATTCCATAACATGGCGACGCGTCAGGCCATCGACGCCGGACTGCGAAACGTCCGGGGTAAACACCTGTTTGCCGCAGCGCCAGAATAAATTGGCCGCACAGCATTCCACTAGCCTGTCCTGAGTGTCAAGCACCAGAGCCTCGTCAGCCTCTTGCTGGTCAAGGTGTCGGCGGATCATCACCTGTTCGAGACGATTAAGATGTTTTATGCCGGCAAGGAGTGGGCTTCGCGCTAATCTTACCGGGCTGAGCGCTAAAGAGATGCCATCCCTGCGCCAGTGCTCGTAATGCGCGGGATAAGCCGTATTCATGATCATCCTCACTGGTGCCTTACATCCCTGAGGACTATACCCCCTTCCCCCGACCCCACGCGTCACGACCGCTTTTACCACTGCGCTCGCCTTGCCTTCGGCAGCCTGTTGCATCTCTGCCGACAGCCGATCCCAGTAGATTTCCGGGAACATAAGTACCTTCGCCGCATGCTGGAGCCGTTGGATATGGCGTTCGAGCCATACCACACGGCCGTTGAGCACACGGGCCGTGGTAAAACAACCGTCGCCGTACTGCACGCTGCGGTCAGATGCCGGCAAATTTTGCTCTAACACCCCATTAATCAACCACATATATTCACTTCCTCTTTAGAAGAACAAGAGAGAGTCCAGACTAGCGGACAGGGAAAAATAACCCTAGCTGATTTTCTTCAGATAAAAAAAAGCCCGGAAGATCCGGGCTTTCATCAAGCTCACACGTCAGACTTTGCGGAAGACCAATGAACCATTGGTACCACCAAATCCGAAGGAGTTACACAGCACGTATTCCATGCCTGAAACCTGACGAGCTTCATGCGGCACGAAGTCCAGGTCGCAACCCTCATCCGGGTTATCGAGGTTGATCGTCGGCGGGATTGCCTGATCGCGCAGCGCAAGAACACACATAATGGATTCCACTGCACCAGCCGCACCCAGCAGGTGACCAGTCATTGACTTGGTCGAACTGACCATCACGCGTGACGCGCTCGCGCCAAAGACAGACTTGACCGCCTGAGTTTCGGCTTTATCGCCGACCGGGGTCGACGTGCCGTGCGCGTTGATATAGCCCACTTGTTCCGCAGTGATATTGGCATCGCGAAACGCGTTGACCATTGCCATCGCGGCACCAGAACCATCCGACGGCGGTGACGTCATGTGGTACGCATCACTGCTCATGCCGAAACCAGTGATTTCAGCATAAATTTTAGCGCCACGACGTTTCGCATGCTCATACTCTTCCAGCACCATAATACCAGCGCCGTCGCCCAGAACGAAACCGTCCCGGTCTTTATCCCACGGACGGCTTGCCGCCTGCGGATCGTCGTTGCGGGTTGAAAGCGCACGAGCTGCGCCAAAACCACCCACACCTAACGGAGTACTTGCTTTTTCTGCACCACCGGCCAGCATCGCGTCAGCATCGCCATAAGCGATGATGCGGGCAGCATGTCCGATGTTGTGTACGCCAGAAGTACAGGCCGTCGCAATGGAGATGCTAGGACCTTGCAGACCCAACATGATGGTCAGATGACCGGCAACCATGTTGACGATGGTGGAAGGGACAAAGAAAGGACTGATTTTACGGGGGCCGCCACGTACCAATGCCGCGTGGTTTTCCTCAATCAGTCCCAGACCGCCAATACCCGAACCAATGGCAGCACCAATACGTCCGGCATTGGCTTCTGTGACTTCGAGGCCCGAATCTTTCATAGCCTGAATACCGGCCACGATGCCGTACTGAATGAAGGCATCCATCTTGCGAGCATCTTTACGCGAGATGAATTCTTCACTGTTAAAGTTTTCGACTAAGCCTGCAAAACGTGTTGCATAGGCACTAGTATCGAAATGATCGATGGGTTTGATACCACTCTGACCGGCAAGCAAAGCCTTCCAAGTTGACTCAACTGTGTTGCCGACAGGAGATAACATGCCCAGACCAGTCACAACTACACGACGCTTAGACACGCTGATCCTCCAGGGAGGGAAAATACTGAGGTATTAAAGGAAACTTAGGCGGTCGAATGACCGCCTAGATATGTTCATTTACTGCTGGTTTGCCTGGATGAAATCAATTGCTGCCTGAACAGTAGTGATTTTTTCGGCTTCTTCGTCTGGAATCTCGGTATCAAACTCTTCTTCCAGAGCCATTACCAGCTCAACGGTGTCAAGAGAATCAGCGCCGAGGTCATCAACGAAGGAAGCATTGTTCACGACTTCTTCCGGTTTAACACCCAGCTGTTCAACGATGATTTTCTTAACGCGTTCTTCGATAGTGCTCATACTCTTAAATTTCCTATCAAAACTCGCTTTCGCGATGGTTTTCGTAGTGTATAAAATGTTGAAAAAGATGCAACAAAATCAGTACTGGTCGAGCCAGGATTTTGTGCTTTTTGCAGATTTCGCTGCAAATTCAAGCAAATATGATCTGACGTGTCAGATCATATACATGCCGCCATTAACATGCAATGTTTCACCGGTGATGTAACCCGCTTCTTCAGAAGCTAAGAACGTAACAGCACTGGCAATTTCTTTCGCATCACCCAGGCGTCCAGCAGGAACACCAGCCAAAATGCCCGCACGCTGCTCATCTGTCAATGCTCGCGTCATATCGGTTTCAATAAAACCAGGCGCGACAACGTTGACGGTTACGCCACGCGAGGCCACTTCCTGCGCCAGCGATTTGCTAAACCCAACCAGCCCGGCTTTAGCAGCGGAATAGTTGGACTGCCCAGGGTTGCCACTGGTGCCGACCACTGAACCGATGGTGATGATACGGCCGAAACGCTTTTTCATCATGGAACGCAGAACGGCTTTGGACAAGCGAAATACAGAACGCAGGTTCGTATCCAGCACATCCTGCCACTCTTCGTCTTTCATGCGAATCAGCAAATTATCACGGGTGATACCCGCGTTATTCACCAAAATGTCGATATCGCCGAATTCCGACTTGATGGAAGCCAAAGTCGCTTCGATCGAGGACATATCCGCGACATTCAGGACATAACCTTTACCGTTGTCGCCCAGCCATGCGCTGATATCGGCGGCGCCTTTTTCGCTTGTCGCCGTCCCCATCACTCTCGCGCCACGCGCAACCAGTGACTCAGCGATAGCACGACCGATGCCACGGCTGGCACCCGTTACGAGAACAATTTTTCCGTCAAAGCTCATCATCTATTCCGTTTATTGATCAAGGGCTGTTGATAAGGAAGCAGAATCATTGACTGCAGACGCAGTCAGGGTATCTACGATTCGTTTGGTCAGCCCGGTCAGTACTTTGCCCGGCCCAACTTCTAGCAGTTTCTGTACGTCCTGCGCCGCGATGTACTCAACGCACTCTGTCCAACGGACAGGGTTGGAAAGCTGACGCACCAGCGCGCTTCGAATAGCTTCCGGCGACGTTTCAGCACGGACGTCGACATTGTTCACGACAGGAATTTGGGGCGCGTTGAACGTGACATTCTCCAGCGCTTCCGCGAGATTACGTGCAGCAGGCTCCATCAGGCGCAGTGGGAAGGCACGCTGACCGGCAGCGGTAGCGCTCGTTTCGCTCCAGCAGCCTTACAGGCGGCACCGGCACGCTCAACAGCTTCTTTGTTGCCTGCGATAACCACCTGCCCCGGAGAATTAAAGTTCACCGGTGAGACAACTTGTCCCTGAGCGGCTTCGGCACAGGCCGCCGCGATGGTGTCGTTATCGAGGCCGATAATGGCATACATGGCGCCCGTATTTTCCGGCACCGCTTCCTGCATCAGTTTGCCGCGTAATTCCACCAGGCTGACCGCCTGCTTGAAGTCCATTACGCCAGCGCAAACCAAAGCAGAATATTCGCCCAGGCTGTGGCCTGCCATCAGTGCGGGCGTTTTACCGCCCCGCTGCTGCCAGGCGCGCCAAATGGCGACCGATGCGGTCAATAGCGCCGGCTGCGTCTGCCAGGTTTTATTCAGTTCTTCTACCGGGCCCTCTTGGGCCAGTTGCCACAAGTCGTAACCCAGCACGGAGGAAGCTTCATCGAATGTGTCCTTGACTACCGGATTCGTCTCCGCCAGTTCAGCCAGCATGCCGACTGATTGGGAACCTTGTCCCGGGAACACCATTGCAAAATGCGTCATAATCAGAAAGTCCTGTTTAATCAAAAACGAACCAGAGCAGAACCCCAGGTAAATCCACCGCCGAATGCTTCGAGTAGTACCAGCTGTCCGCGTTTGATACGTCCGTCGCGCACAGCTTCATCCAACGCCGCGGGTACTGAAGCGGCAGATGTGTTGCCATGACGATCAAGCGTAATCACCACTTTATCCATGCCCATGCCCAGTTTTTTGGCCGTCGCATTGATAATCCGCAGGTTCGCCTGATGCGGAACCAGCCAGTCTAGCTCGGTTTTGTCCAGTTTTGCCGCTACCAGCGTTTCTTCAACGATGTGAGCCAGTTCTTTGACAGCAACTTTGAATACTTCATTGCCCGCCATTGTCAGGTATTCCGGCGTTTCGTTAGTGCGCGCCTGGTACGGTAGAGACAGAAGCTGACCATAACGGCCATCGGCATGCAGATGCGTAGAGAGGATGCCCGGCTCTTCGGAGCGGGATAACACAACGGCGCCTGCGCCGTCGCCGAACAGAATCAGCGTTCCGCGATCTTCTGGATCCAGCGTACGCGTCAACGCGTCGGCGCCGATCACCAGAGCATAATCCACGGAGCCACTCTTAACATACTGGTCAGCTACGCTCAGCGCGTAGGTGAAACCTGCACAGGCCGCTGCCAAATCGAATGCAATCGTGTCCTGAATGTCCAGCATCTGCTGAACCTGGCAGGCTGAGCTCGGGAATGCATGACTGGAAGAGGTCGTTGCAACAATCAGCAAGCCGACTTTGTCTTTATCGATATCGGCCATTTCGAGCGCTTTTTGCGCCGCATGGAAACCCATGGTGGCCACACTTTCGTCCGGCCCTGCGATTCGACGTTCGCGGATACCGGTGCGAGTCACGATCCACTCGTCGGACGTATCCACCATTTTCTCTAAATCAGAATTCGACCTGATTTGTTCGGGCAAATAGCTTCCCGTTCCAATAATTTTTGTATACATGTAAGCTCAATCACTTTTGGGTAATACAGACGTGAGTCGTGCGGCGATCCTTTCGGGAATCTGTCGTTGTACCGTCTGCACTGCCTGTTCAATCGCTACCGCAAACGCATTCGGGTTTGCAGCTCCATGGCTCTTTATCACTGTCCCACGTAATCCTAGCAGACAAGCCCCGTTATAGTGGTCAGGGTTCAGGTGTCCAAAACGCCTGGATAGACGTTTTTGTAACCAGCGTCCCAATAATTTCAGCCACCAAGACTGTTTTTGTCTACGATCTGAACCTGATGAGGATTTCAGAAGAGACAGAAACATTCTAACGACGCCTTCCATCGTCTTTAGCGTGACATTACCAACGAACCCATCACACACCATGACATCCGTTTTACCGGTCAGCAACTCATTGCCTTCAAGATAACCGATGTAGTTGATAGACGATGTCGCTTTCAAACGCGCGGCAGCTCCGCGGATGTTGTTTAGCCCTTTACTTTCTTCTTCGCCAATATTTAACAGCGCCACTCGGGGATTACTGAGTCCCAGAACCTCTTCCGCCATGACGGCGCCCATCACAGCAAACTGCACTAGCATGGTGCTGTCGCACTCCACGTTGGCACCGAGATCCAAAACGACCGTTTTCCCATGCTGTTGATGTGGCAACACGGTTACCAGCGCCGGACGTTCAATACCATCAACCGGCTTCAACAGCAATTTGGCCAGCCCCATCAGCGCTCCGGTGTTTCCAGCACTCACGCAAGCCTGTGCACGCCCTTCCTTGATGAGCTCCAATGCAATACGCATAGAAGAGCCTCGGCTGGCGCGGATAGCTTGAGATGGTCTGGCATCGCCCGCTATTACCGTTTCAGCCGGTACGATTTCCAAACGGGAAAACAGGGAGGAATCGACTTTGCTAAGTAATGGAGTGAGCGTTGTAGGATCGCCAACCAGCAGCAGATAAAGATTGGGATTAGAAGCCAGTGCCTGCAATGCAGCAGGCACTGTTACGCAGGGGCCAAAGTCCCCGCCCATTGCATCTAACGCCAGAGTTAGGCGTGTCAAAGCATTTCCTTGCGTTTAAGCAGGAATTACTTAGCAATGACCTTGCGACCGCGGTAGTAGCCATCCGCAGTTACGTGGTGACGCAGATGAGTTTCGCCAGAAACTTTATCTACGGATACGGCAGTTGTGGTCAGAGCATCGTGAGCACGACGCATACCACGTTTGGAACGGGTTGGTTTATTCTGTTGTACGGCCATGGACCTTACTCCTTCAATTACTTACGCTTTAAACTAGCTAATACGGCAAATGGATTTGGTTTCTCCGCCTCTTCAGGCAGTTTGCCAAACACCATGTCCGCTTCGGACACTTCACAGTGTTCAGAATCATGCACCGGTGCGATGGGCAATGAAAGAATAATTTCATCTTCTATCATCGCCAGCAAGTCGACTTCACCGAACTCATTGACCTGAATCGGTTCGTACGCTTCCGGCAGAGCTTCGGCCTGCTCATCACTGATGACCGGGCTAAAACATAACGTGGCATGGACCTGATGTTCGAAAGGCTTGCCACAGCGCTGGCACCGTAAGGTTACCGCCACATCGGCACGTCCATCGATAACAGCCAAACGCTGATTATCAATGTTGAACGATAAAGCCGCTTCGACATCGCTATCCACACTAACCACTGATTCGGCAACACGCATCACCTGTTCAGCTGTATAGACACCAACATAATCTAAACGCTTTTGAGCAGTGCGAGCCGCGTCGAGGGTTAAGGGTAATTTTACCTTTTGCATAGGGCGCGCATATTAGCGTCGTAACGACATAGAGTCAAAGGAAAAGGTGGGGAATGGAAACTTTCGTGAGGGTTAGCCTCCGCCGCCAAACGCAGTTTAGAATAAGCCGCATGTTCAGGTCACGATTTTACAATAACTATGCCTAATATTGTTCTCGCATCAACATCACCATACCGTCGCGCATTACTCGAAAAACTCGCTATTCCTTTCCAGTATGCATCACCTAATGTTGATGAAGCCCCCTGTCCTGAGGAAGATGCACCCACCCTGGTGAGACGTCTGGCGATGTCCAAAGCGCGATCGTTAGCTGACGCCTACCCCAACCATCTAATTATAGGCTCCGACCAAGTCTGTGTGTTGAACGGAAAAATAACCGGCAAGCCTCACGATCGTGATCGCGCTATCGCTCAGTTGAGTCAGGCTAGCAGTCGTCACGTTACTTTTTATACCGGACTGGCGCTGTATAACAGCCAAAGCGCGCATATGCATTCTCTGGTTGAGCCTTATGAGGTCCATTTTCGCGCGTTAACGAATAAAGAGATAAATAACTATATAGAGAAGGAACGACCTTTCGACTGCGCGGGAAGCTTTAAGTGCGAGGGCCTCGGTATTACGCTGTTTGAAAGACTTTCGGGACGCGATCCCAATACACTCATCGGGCTACCGCTGATTGCGTTACTCGACCTGCTACGACAGGAAGGCGTGAACCCTCTTTTAATAGCCTGACACGTATTTTTACCGCACCTGACTCATCGCCAGGTGCGGTCCTCAACTACTGCTTATGGTTGCGTAAGCGTTGCAGGCATCGGCGTAACGCCTCATCTAACGGTGCTTCTACCCGTAACGTCTCGCCGGTGTTGGGATGCTCGAATTTTAGAGCCTGTGCGTGCAGGAACAGGCGTTTAAGGCCCGTACTCGCCAGTTGATTGTCAAACTCCCGATCGCCGTAACGATCGTCGAATGCAATAGGATGGCCCGCATGGAGGGTGTGTACACGGATCTGATGCGTACGCCCGGTCACTGGGCTCGCTTTGACCAAAGTCGCATGCTCGAACCGCTCTTCGACCTTAAAGCGTGTCTCAGACGGTTTTCCTTCACTATTGACTCGGACAATACGCTCACCGCTTTGCAAGATATTCTTCAGCAGTGGTGCCTGCACCACTTTGCAATGCGATTGCCATTGCCCACGCACGAGCGCGAGATAATCTTTCTGCATCCCTTTGCTTCGCAGCTGTTCATGAAGCGCACGCAAAGCCGACCGTTTTTTAGCAACTAATAGGACACCAGATGTGTCTCTATCTAAACGGTGTACCAGTTCCAGGAAGCGGGCTTCAGGCCGCAGCGCCCTCAAACCTTCGATCACGCCAAAGCTGAGACCACTGCCTCCGTGGACAGCCGTCCCTGAGGGCTTGTTAAGCACCAACAGGTAATCATCTTCATAAATGATGCAATCCGCCAATGCCGACACTTTGGCCAGCCCCGCGGAGACCGGCGCATCTTCACGTTCGGACGTTCTCACCGGTGGGATGCGGATCAGGTCGCCGTCGAGCAATTTGTACTCCGGCTTCACCCGCTTTTTATTTATGCGTACTTCACCTTTGCGCAAAATACGGTAAATCATGCTTTTCGGCACACCTTTCAATTTCGTGCGCAGAAAATTGTCGATGCGTTGACCGGCCTCTTCGTCGGAAACCGTCAAAAATTGTACTGATGGGTTATCTGTTTTCATGTGCCAGAATTCTAAAGAGCGTGGGTAGATAGCGCCACATCTTTTTCTATGCTTAACTGTGAGTCTGACTTATGAAGTTAATAGTCAGCTTCTGTAACAGTGACGATGCGCGAATTTCGTACATTGCTGTCTCAGAGCGGGTGATAACTTCATTTTGACAGGCAAAGTCACCTTGCTATCGGCGTGTCAGCAATGGAATAATGCTTCGGCTTTCCGCGCTGTTTACCTGAAAAACAAGGGAAATTGCGGAAATATCATATTTGCCTGATGAGTCACAACGCAGCAATGGCGTAAGACGAAGCGATTTATCAAGCAGTTAGCGAGCTGCGGTAAGCAGTTTGGCCGGCAAATGGAATCAGATCTGGCACCTATTTTCAGAAGCTGTTCCCACAATAAATGCGCTGTTTTCCATCAGGAAATACAGGCTACCGAAACATGCGTCTCTATGCAGACGACAACCGGGAGGTTGACGCCCCTGCGATAAGCCACGAGGCCATCGGTTCATTCCGGTCATACCCCGCTTTCACCGGCAGCTCTATCCATAATGCAAGTTAAGAATAACGAGTAAGTTACGATGAAAAGAATGTTGATTAACGCGACTCAGCAAGAAGAGTTGCGTGTTGCCTTGGTTGATGGTCAACGCCTCTATGATCTGGATATTGAAAGCCCGGGTCATGAGCAAAAGAAAGCAAACATTTATAAAGGTAAAATCACGCGTATTGAACCGAGTCTCGAAGCCGCTTTTGTTGATTACGGCGCTGAACGACACGGTTTTCTCCCCCTCAAAGAAATCGCACGCGAATACTTCCCCAGTCACTATGCTTCCCATGGCCGCCCAAACATCAAAGATGTTCTGCGCGAAGGCCAGGAAGTTATTGTGCAGGTGGATAAAGAAGAACGCGGCAACAAAGGTGCGGCGCTGACGACGTTTATCAGCCTTGCCGGTAGCTACCTGGTTCTGATGCCGAACAACCCACGTGCCGGCGGTATTTCACGCCGTATCGAAGGGGATGACAGGACCGAGCTGAAGGAAGCGCTGAGCTCTCTGCAGTTGCCTGAAGGCATGGGCCTGATTGTACGTACGGCCGGTGTAGGCAAATCCGCAGAAGCCCTGCAATGGGATCTGGCGTTTCGCATCAAACATTGGGAAGCCATCAAGAAAGCCGCAGAAGGTCGCCCTGCGCCGTTCCTGATCCATCAGGAAAGCAATGTGATCGTTCGCGCATTCCGCGACTATCTGCGCCCGGACATCGGCGAAATCCTGATCGACAACCCCAAAATTCTGGAACGCGCCAAGGAGCATATCGCCTCTTTGGGTCGTCCCGATTTCAGCAGCAAAATTAAGTTGTATAGCGGTGAAATCCCACTTTTCAGCCACTATCAGATCGAATCCCAAATAGAATCCGCCTTCCAACGTGAAGTGCGCCTGCCTTCTGGCGGCTCCATTGTTATCGACACCACCGAGGCGTTGACGGCTATTGATATCAACTCCGCACGTGCTACCCGCGGCGGCGATATTGAAGAAACCGCCTTCAACACTAACCTGGAGGCGTCCGATGAAATCGCCCGTCAGCTGCGTCTGCGAGATTTGGGCGGTCTGATCGTTATCGACTTTATCGATATGACGCCAGTCCGCCATCAGCGCGAAGTTGAAAACCGTCTGCGCGACGCCGTCCGTCAGGACCGTGCCCGCATTCAGATTGGACGAATTTCACGTTTTGGTTTGCTGGAAATGTCGCGTCAGCGCCTGAGCCCTTCTCTGGGCGAATCCAGTCATCACGTTTGTCCGCGTTGTAGCGGCACCGGGACTATTCGCGATAATGAATCCCTGTCTCTGTCTATCCTGCGTTTAATCGAAGAAGAAGCGCTGAAGGAAAACACCAAAGAAGTCCAGGCGATTGTGCCGGTGCCGATCGCTTCCTATCTGCTGAACGAAAAACGTGACGCGGTCAACGCTATCGAACAACGTCAGGGCAGTGTTCGCGCGGTCATCGTACCGCATGACGGTATGCAAACGCCTCACTACTCCGTCGTACGTATCCGTAACGGTGAAGAGAAGCCAGCCCTGAGCTACATGCTGCCGCAAATGCTGGATGCGGAAGTTCAGCAGGCGCAAGAAGAGCAGATTGCCGAACGCAAGATCCCTGAGCAACCGGCACTAGCGACGTTTAGCCTGCCGGATAACCTTCCGACAGAAACGCCGACACCGGCCGCCGCCCATAATGCACAGTCCGCTGCGCCTCAGAAGTCCGGTATCATCCGTCGTCTGTTCGGCTCGTTGAAAGGTATGTTCGATGCACCTCAGGCGACGGCGGAAGAAACACCGCAACAGCCTCAGGCTAAAGAAAACGAAACAAACGAAAGCCAACCGCGTCAGGAACGTCGCAACAACAATCGCCGCCAATCCGGCAATCGTCGTGACCGTAATGAGCGGACACCGCGCGAAAACCGCGAACCACGCGACGATCAGCAGCGTCGTAACAACAAGCGGACGCAAAACGCAACGAATGACACACAAACTCCGGCCGTCGATGCACAGGAAAAAGCAGCGCGCGAAGAGCAACGTCGTGAGCAACGAGCGGAACGTCAACGTAACCGTCAGGAAGACAAGCGCCAGGCTCAGCAGGAAGTCAAAGAGCTGAACACGGCAGCTGAAACTGAAGTGCAGACGCCAGAGCAGGAAAAACCGGCTCAGGTGATGCCGCGTCGCCAACGTCGTCAGCTCACGCAGAAAGTTCGTGTTGTTGATGACGCAGATACCGCTGCCGCAGCTAAACCGGCCGTTGAAGCAACTCCGGTTGCGGAAGTCGCCGCACCGGCCACCTCAGAAACCAGCTCGGAAAACAACGCTGGAGATAACCGTGATAACAACATGCCGCGTCGTTCACGCCGATCACCGCGCCATCTGCGTGTCAGCGGACAGCGTCGTCGTCGTTACCGTGATGAGCGTTACCCGGTACAGTCTCCGATGGTTGTCGAACAGGCGGCTTCTGCGCCGGAAATGGCCTCGGGCAAAGTGTGGATTCACTACCCGATTACGCAACCTCAACCTGAAGCGCCAGAAACCGTGGTTCAGGAAGAAGATGCGATCACCATTCCTACGGTCACGGAATACGAGTTGCTGTCCAGCTCCATCGCGGAAGAAATCGTAGAGGAAAACAACGAGTCGACGGAAGCCCAGAGCAGCGATGTGATTGCTCCGGAAGAAGAAGTGACCGCGCAACTGCCGTTGGAAACCCGTGTATCGCGTGAAGAAAGTGCCTCTGAGGATGCGGATGACAGCGCCAAAAAAGCGGAAGAAGCGAGTTCAGAAGAGTCAGCGCCGGTTCAAGACGCCGCTGCGAATCATGCCCACGCGCCCGCCGCTGAACCTGTTGCGCCGGTAACAGAAGAGACCGCCGAGGCGGTTGAGGAACACGTTGAGCAGCCCGTAGAAACGGCGCCGGTCCTGACCGAGAAACCGGTCGAGAAAGCGATTCAGCCGACACCTGATGCGCAGCCGAGCTTTAAACATCACGCCAAAGCGCCGATGACTAAAGCACCAGCGCCACAGTATGTGCCTGAAGAGCCGAAATCCAGCGACTGGCAGCGCCCTGCGTTCGAGTTCACCGGAAAAGGGTCTGCAGGTGGCCATGCTTCGGTTAACCGCGCCAGCGCCCCGGCAACCAAGCCTACCGTTGAAGAGTAACGATAAAAAAAGCACCACATAACTTACGTGGTGCCCGTTGTATCTCTGGAATGCCCGTCATTGACGGGCATTTTTTTTGCTTAAGCGACCTGGGTCATCAGTTTGATGTCGACAGAAACCGTCTTACCTTCCATATCTGCAACCAGTTTCTGGAAATGAGCTGTCTTCTCATGCGTCTCTAATGCTTCTTTGTTTTTCCAGCGTTCGATGAAAACAAAAGCACCTGGCTTATCGATTTCCGCATGCAGGTCGTACTGCAAATTACCGGCCTCTTTGCGGCTAGGTTCTACCGCTTTGGTTACCGCATCCGCGATTTCTTTCAAGTACTCTGGTTTTGCCTGAAGGCAAGCGACGACACGAATTTCCATTTTTTTCCTCTTCTCGCATTTTGCGAATGTATTAGATCTTTTAATATGAAACGCCAATAAAAGAAGAATTTCAACCACTTCAAAACAATCGGGTGCATTTCAACCACTTTACGCTTATGCTTGTCACCCGCCGTAATCAGTCTTATGACCGCTATGTTAATCACTGACCGCCGGAGCATAATCCATGACCCCCGTCCCAACCGTCCTGAAAATTCGTCGTCCCGACGACTGGCATCTGCATCTCCGTGACGATGACATGCTAAATGCGGTATTACCCTACACCAGCGCCGTTTTTGGCCGCGCTATAGTTATGCCTAACCTGACACCGCCCATCACCACCGTCGCGGCAGCAGAGGCCTATAGAACGCGCATTCTTGCCGCCATCCCTTCCGCTCATCATTTCCATCCCCTGATGACTTGTTATTTAACCGACACGCTGGACCCGCGCGAGCTGACCGAAGGGTTCGACCAAGGGGTATTTACGGCGGCCAAGCTCTATCCCGCGAACGCGACCACCAACTCGAGCCACGGCGTGACGGACATACGCGCTATCTATCCGCTGCTGGAGCAAATGCAGAAGTTGGGGATGCCCTTGTTAGTGCATGGCGAAGTTACGGATCCCGAGGTGGATATTTTTGATCGTGAGGCTTACTTCATCGATCGCGTCATGGAACCTGTGCGCAAGCAATTCCCCGCCCTCAAAATCGTTTTCGAACACATCACGACCCGCGACGCGGCGCACTACGTTTTAGCAAACGATGAGTATCTGGCAGCCACCATTACGCCACAGCATCTGATGTTCAACCGCAATCATATGTTGGTGGGCGGAATACGTCCCCACCTGTACTGCTTACCTATACTGAAACGAAATGTACATCAGCAAGCCCTGCGCGACGTCATCGCCAGCGGTTCAGAAAAATTCTTTTTGGGAACAGACTCTGCGCCCCACCTGCAGCATCGCAAGGAGTCTTCGTGCGGCTGCGCAGGCGTGTTTAACGCTCAGGCTGCGCTGAGTGCGTATGCCACCGTCTTCGAAGAGATGGGAGCGCTGGAACACCTGGAAGCGTTTTGCTCTCTTAATGGACCTCGTTTCTATGGTCTCCCCATCAATGATGACTTTATTGAACTGCATCGGGAGCCGATCACTTTCCCTGAATACATTGATGCCAAAGGACAAAAACTCATTCCCTTTATGGCAGGACAGCAGCTCAACTGGTCTGTCCGGTAACCTTACCCTGCCGGAAGGCAGGGAAAATTCGTCTTTCTTCGACTTTATGCCTCTTGCGTTTTAATAGGGACAACTGTATAAACAAACAGTCCCGTATGGAGGTCATTATGCGTGTTGAAGTCACTGTAGCAAAAACCGTTAAGTTGCCCGCCGGCGCCATTGACGCCTTGACTCAAGAGCTGAGTCACCGCATTCAAACACATTACCCGGATACCTCTGTTTTGGTACGTTATGCCGGGTCGAATAGTCTCAGTGTTTTCGGTGGCAATAAGGATGATAAAGAGAAAATCACCGAGATTCTGCAAGAGACTTGGGAAAGCGCTGACGATTGGTTTCTTTCCGGACTCGACACAGACTAAAAGTTTGTCAATTCTTCTTTTTTCACCGCAACCTTCTCTTTTGTCATAAATGCACTCGTTTTTTGGATAGAAAATTCGAGTGCTATTTAATTAAATCAGCAATATTCTCAAAGAGTCTTATCAAAAAAATAACTATTGCGTATTGCTGAATGAGCAGGCTTAAAAGAATTTGAATTGTAAGTCTATTCTGACCGCACAATGATTAAGTTATTCTGGCCAGCCCCCATCCATTCATTGGTTAAATAAAGAACAAAAAACGACCTGCTTTGCGATTGTTTACAATAAAATTCCATAAATACAGTCAGGAGCGATATACTCATTAAGTTATTGTAGATAGGAGTCACCTAGAACCTCGTTTAGTCACTCATGCTAGTAACTAGTCATAAGGGGTAATCATGGATATAAAAAGTGAAGTTATTCAAACACATCCACTTGTGGGTTGGGATATCAGCACCGTTGACAGCTACGATGCAATGATGATCCGCTTACACTACCTCTCTACCGCGGACCAGGCTCCCGATGAAGCTCAGGTTGATCGTACTTTGTGGTTAACCACCGATGTGGCAAAGCAACTCATTAACATTCTTGAAGCGGGCATTGCCAAAATCGAATCAAATGAATTTGAGCCCATTGATTATCTAAAGCATTAAATTTTCTTTTTCTGTAGTACGTTATTATCACCATAGACACCGTCTCCCGAGGCGGTGTCGCCTTTTATATCAATATAAAATCTCACGAACATCTCAATAATTCACATCTCTAATTATTTTCACTCCCGATATGTTGCTCACAGTTTAAAAATTAAGGCATTTTTATTTTTCGCATCAAGGTCGATGACGACTATTATTTTAAGCAATCCATATGATGTTCTGAATGAGATAGGGACAGCTCATTCAAAATGATTGATAAATAAAATCATCATGTTAAAAGCAATAATTTTGTATTGCTTTTATTTTTACCTGTGTTTAATTTTCTCCTGACTTGATAGCAACTTCACGATAAGGAATGTGGTCATGCTTTGGCGCAATACGTCAGCTCGATATGGTCATATCAGCGTGCTGCTTCACTGGATCGTCGCACTGGCTGTCTACGGCATGTTTGCGCTAGGCCTGTGGATGGTTTCGCTTGGCTATTACGATACCTGGTACCACAAGGCACCTGAGATACACAAAAGTATTGGTATCCTGCTTTTTATTGTCGTGCTGTTCAGGGTGATATGGCGCAAAATCAGCCCGGCTCCTTCGCCGCTTGCCAGTTATTCACGACTAACCCGAATAAGCGCCACGCTCGCACATATTCTGCTTTATCTTCTGCTGTTCAGTCTCCTCATCAGTGGCTATCTCATCTCCACGGCAGAAGGTCAGCCTATTTCAGTATTTGGCTGGTTTTACGTTCCTGCCACGCTTAGCGGGCTCAGGGATCAGGCGGATATAGCTGGAAATATCCATTTTTATCTTGCATGGGGCATCGTCATTTTGTCGGTTCTGCATGCATTAGCAGCACTGAAGCATCACTTCATTGATCGTGACGGCACGTTAAAGCGGATGTTGGGACGCAGCGGCCATTAAACCTCGGGATTGTTAGGAGAAAACCAATGTTAAAGAAAACGCTATTGGGTTTGTTACTGGCTTCATCAGTTTCCTACGCGGGTTCCGCCCTTGCTGCGGATTATAAAATTGATAAAGAAGGCCAGCATGCCTTCATACAATTTAGAATCAAACATTTGGGCTACAGCTGGTTGTATGGCACGTTCAAGGATTTCGACGGGACCTTCACTTTTGACGAAGCGAATCCCTCAGCGGACAAAGTGAATGTCACGATTAAAACCGACAGCGTGGACACCAACCATGCTGAGCGTGATAAACATATCCGTAGTGGCGATTTCCTGAACGTAGCGAAAGCGCCTTTGGCGACCTTTACTTCCACCGAAGTGAAAAAGCAGGGTAATGATTTGGATATCACCGGCAATCTGACATTAAACGGCGTCACCAAACCGGTCACGCTCGATGCCAAACTGCTGGGACAAGGGGATGATCCGTGGGGCAACTATCGCGCAGGCTTCGAAGCCACAGGGAAGATCAAGCTCAAAGACTTCAACATCACAACGGACCTGGGGCCCTCTTCACAAGACGTTGAGCTCATTATTTCACTTGAAGGTGTTCGTCAGAAATAATTCAGCCAAAAGAGAGCCCCTGACGGGGCTCTTCCTTTTTCTGAACGTTGCTACGCTTTCTCACCCTTCGTGGACGTCGGCAGCGCCGTATGCAGCAATCCCCGGGATTTATTGAAAATCTTCATACCGGTTTCCCTTTCACGCCTCAGCTTACGCTGTTCATCCAGCGGCAGCATGACTTCCTCCTGACAAGCAGGACCACAGCAACCTTGATATTTTTCCGCACACTGAGGACATTGTATAAAGAGCAAATGACATCCCTCATTACGGCAGTTTGTGTGCGTATCGCATGAGGCGCCACACTGATGGCAATGAGCAATCACCTCATCGGAGACCCGTTCGCCCATACGCTCGTCAAAGACGAAGTTTTTACCAATGAACTTGAGGGGAAGTCCCTGAGCCTTTGCCTGACGGACATACTCAATGATCCCGCCTTCGACGTGGAACACATTTTTATACCCATGATGCAGCATATAAGCGCTGGCTTTTTCACAACGAATACCGCCCGTACAATACATGACGATGTTCTTTTCACGGTCGTCAGCTAACATTTCCGCGGCCATAGGCAATTGCTCACGAAAGGTATCAGACGGCACTTCCAACGCATTTTCGAAATGGCCTACTTCATATTCATAATGGTTGCGCATGTCGACAAACACCGTGGAAGGATCTTCCGCCATCCGGTTAACCTCTTCGGCTTTCAGATAATGGCCAACCTGTGACGGGTCAAACGTCGGATCATCAATCCCATCGGCCACAATCCGCTCGCGCACCTTCATCCTTAATACCCAAAACGATTTGCCGTCATCTTCCAGCGCAATATTCAGCCTGATGTTGTTCAGCGCAGGATGCGACTCATACAACCGCGTTTTGAACGCATCAAACAGGCTTTGAGGGACGCTAATCTGCGCATTGATCCCCTCTTTGGCAATATAGACACGGCCAAACACGTTCATCTCGGTCAACGACAGGTAGAGCGCGTCGCGAAATGCTTGGGGTTCGTCCAGCTGGAAGTATTTATAGAAGGAGACCGTGGTGCGAGGCTCGGTTTCAGCAAGCATGCGCGCCTTCAGTTCCTCATTGGAAACACGGTTATGTAACACTGGCATGGTGTACGATCCTGTTTATAGTGAGGTTAACGACATTAATTCTGTGTTAGCATTTTGTTGCCAACACAATAGCGCGGCATGATACACCAGCGCTTAGCCCCTGTCAGGCTCAGATAACCCCCTTATAAATATCAATGTGAGCTACACAAGGAGAATTGATGACTAGTTTCATCGTGACGGTTTCGTCATAATACTGGCCTCTTGTGACTGGCTGACCGTACTACCAAAGGTCAAAAACCATCGCAAACCGATGCTATGATAGGCGTCTGACTAAATCCGTATAAAAATCAGCTTGTAGCACATTTCAAATGCGCCATTAAATGCCATATTCAACTACTCTTCGGAGTGGTGTTCTGAAAATTCCATTAACACAAGGCGTGAGTTACCGCCGTTTTCGATATTAAGGCCATGACGACAATCCCCTCTTTCAACCGTTCGCTGTTGCATCCGCGCTATTGGCTTACCTGGCTGGGCATAGGCATCCTTTATCTGGTCGTCCTGCTTCCTTATCCGATCATTTACCGCCTAGGGACACATCTTGGCCGGCTATCGATGCCTATTTTGAAGCACCGAGTCCAGATAGCTCGGCGCAACCTGGAGCTGTGTTTTCCCGACATGTCCGCCGAAAAACGGGAAGCGCTGGTACGTAGCAACTTCGAATCAGTCGGCATGGGCGTCATGGAAACGGGTATGGCGTGGTTCTGGCCAGACTGGCGTATCGCGCGTTGGTTCAAGGTCTCCGGCCTGGAGAATATGCAACCCCTGCGCGAGCAGAATCGTGGAATATTGCTGATCGGGATTCATTTTCTGACGTTAGAACTCGGCGCTCGCATTTTTGGCATGCAGAACGAAGGGATTGGCGTATATCGTCCGAATGATAATAAGCTGATTGACTGGTTGCAGACTTGGGGTCGCATGCGTTCTAACAAGTCCATGCTGGACCGCAAGGATTTAAAAGGCATGATCCGCTCTCTCAAACAGGGAGAGATATTATGGTATGCCCCTGACCACGACTATGGTCCGCGCAGCAGTGTGTTCGTCCCGCTGTTTGCCGTCGATAAAGCCGCGACGACTGCTGGCAGTTATATGCTGGCCCGGAGCGCAAAACCGGCGGTCGTTCCATTTGTCCCCCGCAGGCTGCCTAACGGCAAAGGTTATGAGCTCATCATTCAGCCCGCCGAACTGGATATACCAGTAGAGGATGAAATCGCTACGGCCACCTGGATGAACCACATCATTGAGCAAAATATCATGCTGGCCAGCGATCAATACATGTGGTTGCACCGCCGATTTAAGACACGCCCGCAGGGTGAACCCTCTTTGTATTAGTCGTGTTTCTTACTGCCGTGGATGGAGGACCATCCGCAGCAGATAAACGAATAGCAGCGTAACTCCGAATCGTTGCTTACCCTGCCCAACGTGACAAAACCGTAAGTAAAAAAACGCCCGATGAAATTCATCGGGCGTTTTAGCTATGTCGGTATTAATGGCTTAACCGAGTTACATTACGACTTCACCGGCGGAACGGCTAGGGTCTGATAGTACTCAGCCCAGTCAGTGTAACGTTCAGGCTCCTGCCAGACATGGTAATGCAAGCGAGAGATCGTCACCGGATCGCTGAGCAGCGCCAGTCGTTGGTTATTTTCAACCTCTTGTGGTTTCAGGCTCAAGGCCTCCGCCACACGCTGTTCGCGCACCGTTTCGATAGGCTGGCTGAAGCGATGTCTCGCCGTGGCCATCCCGCTGGCTAATGCGTTGATCGTCGGGTCAAAGACCGCATGCATAAATCCGTTGTTCAGCTTGCGTTCACGATTAAGACGGAAGTACTCATCCGTCGCCACCAGTTCACGCGGCGGATTGAACTCTTCCGGAATCAGCAGCAGCTTCGCACGTTTGCAGGCCAGACCCAGATTGGCGCGGCTGGAGTACACCGACACCCAAGGCGACAGAATCAACGAGAAGACGATCGGGGCCAGCCACCATAAGAAGCGAAGATCCAGCCAGGCCATTCCCAGCGCCCAGACCAGCCCCAGCACCAACTGCGAACCGTGGCGGGTGAATGCTTCGCCCCACGAAGTTGCATCATCATCACGCTGTGGAGAATTCCACTGTACCGACCAGCCGAGGAAAGCACTGACGACGAAGACCGTGTGAAACAGCATTCTGACCGGCGCCAACAAGACGGAGAACAGCATTTCCAACAACAGTGAAATGAACACCCGGATGACGCCGCCGTATGGCTTCGCCCCTTTGGCGCAGGCCAAAATCACGCTCAGCAATTTCGGCAAGAACAACAGAACCAGCGTGGTGGAGAATAGCGCGATGGCAAGCTCAGGTCGCCACTGCGGCCATACCGGAAACAATTGTCGCGGCTGCAGGAAGTACTGGGGTTCCATTAAGGTATGCACAACCTGCAACGCGGTCGATAAGGCCAAGAACATAAACCATAGCGGCGCGGAGAGGTATGACATCACCCCGGTCAGGAACACTGCGCGATGCACGGGATGCATGCCTTTGACCAGGAACAACCGGAAGTTCATCAAGTTGCCGTGACACCAGCGGCGGTCACGTTTCAATTCATCCAACAGGTTCGGCGGCAGCTCTTCATAGCTACCGGGCAGATCGTAAGCAATCCACACTCCCCAACCGGCTCTGCGCATTAGAGCGGCTTCCACAAAGTCATGAGACAGGATCGACCCGGCGAAAGAACCTTCTCCCGGCAGCGGCGCAAGCGCACAATGCTCAATAAAGGGTTTAACGCGGATAATCGCGTTATGGCCCCAGTAATGCGATTCGCCCAACTGCCAGAAGTGTAGCCCCGCCGTAAACAGCGGTCCGTAGACGCGTGTCGCAAACTGCTGGCAGCGCGCGTACAGCGTGTCCATACCCGATGCCCGCGGCGATGACTGGATAATCCCGGCATTCGGATTCGCTTCCATCAGCCTGACCAGATTGGTCAAACAATCTCCGCTCATCACGCTGTCGGCGTCCAGTACCACCATGTAGCTATACTGACTTCCCCAACGGCGGCAGAAATCATCGATGTTGCCGCTTTTCCGTTTCACACGACGGCGACGACGGCGATAGAAGATATGACCTTCGCCTCCGACATCGCGGCACAAATCCATCCAAGCTTTCTGCTCTGCGATGCAGATATCGGGATCGTTGCTATCACTCAACACATACATGTCGAAATGCGCTAACTGGCCGGTCGCTTCCACCGACTCGTAAGTCGCCCGTAAACCGGCGAATACCCGCTCTACGTCTTCATTACAAATCGGCATGATCAACGCAGTACGATGTTCCGGATTGAGGGGCTCGTTGCCGACCGTGCTGGATGAAATACTGTATTTATCCTTGCCTATCAGTAACTGCAGGAACCCCATGAGCGCAGTCCAAAAGCCCGCGGAGACCCAGCAGAACAGGATGGCGAATAAAATCAGGATACCGCTTTGCAATACGTAAGGCAGCAGCTGCATAACGGTGCGCAGCCAGTCCTGGTGCGCCATCTCGAAGGGATCGATCAGCGCCCATCCCTGATACGGCAGGATGGTTTTCATGTACCAGGTCGCGATTGTCGTTTGAAACAGCGTCAGAATCAGAAGGATGTAGCGACGGATCGTACCCACCGTACGCCACCGGCTCTCTTCTTTGTTTTCCTGCACCGTTACACGGCGGTGACGAGGTGCGGTCGACTGCCCCAAAATACCATGCCACCAGCGTACAAGCGGGTTGGTTTGCCAAGCGTCAGGAAACATCACGGCACGTTTGATCTTCGGCATCGCCTGAATCGCAGTGCGCCCTTCCCGATCTTTGGTCAGTAGTTTTTCCTGAGACGGATTGTCTCCCCATCCCATCTCCAAGCGACGCTTCACGGAGATTAAGGGCAAATCATCTTCGGCCCGAAGATTCACCGAATCGCCATCAGCTAAAGCCTGATGCACTTCAGATGGATTTGGGGGAGTCGTTGAATGCGGGAGGGATTCACGCAACGTCTCTGCCTGCTCGGCAGGCAGAGACAATTTCTCGACATAGTCGAGAGAGGAAGTTGACTTATTCATTGGCAGGCAACTGATAGCTCCATGTTTCAGTCAAAGTAGTCTCGCCATTCACCAACGCTGCACGCATTTCTGTTGGCTTTTTACTGTCCTTCACGCGCAGACGGAGCGTCAAACGCCAGCCTTTGGTTACAGGGTTGTAACGTACGCTGTTTTCGACGATTTCACCGTTATCACCGATGCTCACCTGAGGCGCTACCGGCGTCGCGGGATCCATGTCTTTCATCTGCGTACCGACGAAATCCACCAGGAAAGCAATTGTTCCATCCGGCTGACGGATCAGGTTCGACTGCTTCACGTCCCCCGTAGAACGCATGGTCTGCTTAACATAGGCGATTTCAGGAGAATGCAATGCATCTTCATCCGTCGTGAAATGCAGGCGGTATTTCACATCCAGCGGCTTCCCTTTTTCCGGCAACGTATCCGGCGTCCAGAAAGAAACGATGTTGTCGTTGGTTTCATCCGCCGTTGGGATTTCTACCAGCTCCACCTTGCCTTTGCCCCAGTCGCCCTTAGGCTCAACCCACCCACTCGGACGCTGGTCGTAACGATCGTCCAGGTCTTCATAGCTGGTGAAATCGCGACCGCGCTGCAACAGACCAAAACCTTTAGGGTTCTCGACAGTATAGGTGCTGACGGACAAATGTTTCGGATTGTTCAGCGGACGCCATATCCATTCGCCATTACCGGCATGAATAGAAAGGCCATTTGAATCATGCAGGTTCGGACGGTAGTTCAGTGTCGGCGACGGCTGATTAGGTCCGAACAGGAACATACTGGTCAGCGGCGCGATGCCCAGCTTGCCGACGTTATCACGCAGGTAAACCTTGGCCTGAACGTCTACGACGCTATCGCGGCCTGGATATACGGTGAAGCGGTATGCGCCCGTCGAACGCGGCGAATCCAGCAGTGCGTAAATGACCAGATGCTTATCATTAGGTTTTGGACGCTCGATCCAGAATTCGCGGAAACGCGGGAATTCTTCACCGGACGGCAACGCCGTGTCGATAGCCAGTCCACGCGACGACAGACCGTAGATCTGACCTTTGCCGATAACGCGGAAATAGCTCGCGCCCAGCATGCTGACGATCTCGTCGTTTTTATCCGCCTGATTGATAGGATACAGAATTTTAAAACCAGCGAACCCGAGGTTTTTCACCGCGTCAGGGTCGTGGTTGACTGAACCGAAGTTAAAGTAGTCAGGCGAATATTTAATTTCTTTTACCGAGGTAGCGGTAACTTCATTGATTTTGACAGGGATATCGAAGTACATCCCCTGATGATAGAACTGCAGCTTGAACGGGGTGGGCGTTGCGTTCCAGTATGATTTATCCTGATTGAAACGAATCTGCTGATAGTCGGCGAACTTCATGTCGCGGAATTGATCGGGCAGATTACTTTTCGGTGCTTCAAACCCCTTTGCTGCCAGTTTTTCCGCCTGTTGCGCGACATCGTCAATAGAAAATGCCCATGTAGGCAAAGACGTCAAAGACAGCATTACAGCGGCTGAGAGCAAGCGAAGATTGTTGACTCGCTGTTTAACCTTAAATTTATTAACCAGCACATCTCCCCCTGTATGTGTGCTTCAATCAACTAAAATCCATATTAATGGATAAGTTAGCTATCCGACAACTTCATAAAGATTTGGTTCATTATGATAGGTCAGCGTTTAAACAACGGCTATCTCTATTCGTCATTTAATTCCGATTTAAACGGGCATCGGTGATTCGCGTTTCCCTTTTTCAGACTTTGGGACAACGATTCTCACAGACCGCAGCCTTCTCATTCCTTAAAGCGCTAAATGCGCATCATTCATTATCAAGCCGTCATTCCATGACAGGGCACTACCATAACGGAAATTGTAGGGATTTCGCCTAGGAATAGTCCGTTAGGCGTAAAAGCAGGGATTCTCCTCTTAGATTTGGTCTTGAGCAAGCGCAATCACCGCGCTCAGAAGCGAAGTTTCTTTATTTGGAAACGCGTGCGTCATTAGGCCACTATGACGCCTAAGAAAATACATTTTTGTAACGTTTATCCCTCTAAATACGCTACAGTCACGCCATCGAAATATGCTCTATGCTTAAGCGCACATGTCACTGTTTGAGTTAAGGCGAAAACGCGGTCCCTACTGGCTGAGTATTCTTGCCGTCATCATGATTTTTATCTCGCCAGCGGTTTCTCAACTGCTGGCTCGGAGTCACGACGTCCAGACGCAAACAAGACATCATCACCCGCATTCCACCGCATCGTCGTCCACACACGGGCACCTCTCTTCGCATTCTCGCGATTGCCACAACGCGGCGCAGACGCGCAGCGCATGCGGTTATTGCGTCCTGTTTTTGCATCTTCCCGCGTTGCAACCTTGCGGCGGCGATCTGATACCGCGCATTTACTGGCGTGCCTTACATTTATTGAAAAGCGACTTACCGCAGCGCATTGCTGATTCGCACCACTTCTCCCCGTTGGCACGCGCGCCACCGCTTTTTTTCGCGTTCAATTCTCTGCTTACGCATCCGCAGGTTTGAAACATCGAGCCTGCGCGCCCTATTTCATTATCTTTGCGGAAACGTTATGTCTGCTCCCAAAACCGGGGAAAAACGCCCCAACGTCGAACAGCTTCCTATCCCAACCTCTTCCGGGCTAAGGACGTTCTTCTTACGAATACACTTTTATATTGGTCTGTTCGTCGGCCCATTTATTTTTATCGCCGCACTCACCGGCACCCTGTATGTATTAACGCCTCAGATTGAAAATCGGCTTTATGCGCACGTGCTCTACACCGATAGAGAAGGAACGCCACAACCGCTGTCATCTCAAGTTGCGGCGGCATTGAGCGTGCTGGGTAACGACAAAAATACGACATTATCTGCAGTCAGACCCGCGCCATCCCCGGGCGAGACAACCCGCGTCATGTTTTCGTCTCCTGATTTAGGGCCTTCTGAAAGTCGATCCGTCTTTATCGATCCGGTGTCATTGGCGGTCAACGGCGATCTAACCGTTTACGGCACCAGCGGAATTTTGCCGTTCCGTCTCTGGCTGGATAACCTGCATCGCAGTCTATTGCTGGGGAGCTTCGGCAGAAATTACAGCGAACTGGCCGCCTCATGGCTGTGGATTGCGGCGTTAGGCGGCGCTTACCTGTGGTGGTCGGGTCGTCAGTCGCCCATCAATGCGGAAAAGGCCAATGCCTTACGTAGCGCCCGTCGCCGATTGCGTCGACGCCATACGGTGACCGGGCTGGCGTTACTGGCAGGCCTACTCTTTTTCTCTGCGACAGGACTGACCTGGGCGCGTTGGGCTGGAGATCACGTATCGCAGTTGCGGTACGCCCTCGGCTGGCAAACGCCGGCAGTCTCCACGCAACTTTCTGGAAACACCGAACCCTCTCCGCAGAACGAGCATGCCCACCATATGATGATGGACATGTCAGATAGGACACCTATCGATCCTGCCCGCTTTGATCGGGTGTTAGCATCCGCACGCGCTGCAGGCATTAAGGCCAGCAAAATAGAGATTCGCCCAACGTCAAAACCGCATCGCGCCTGGACAGTCACCGAAATGGAAAGAACCTGGCCTACCCGAGCAGATGCCGTAGCGGTCGACCCCGATTCGGGTCAGGTTGTCAGCAAGGTCGCCTTCAGCGACTTCCCGTTAGCGGCTAAATTGACCCGATGGGGCGTTGATATACATATGGGCGTGTTGTTTGGATGGCCTAATCAGCTATTACTCGCCGTTTTTGGCATGGGACTGTGCACAATGATTGTTTGGGGATATCGCTTGTGGTGGCTACGGCGTCCACGCGCCTCGGTTTCCAAAAATCCCCTGCAAACAGTGACCGCAGCCTTTTTAACTTTACCGCTGGCATTGCGGATTCCGGTGGTCATTATCACTTTGGGCATCGGCATCTTTCTACCAGTGATGGGGATCAGCGCTGTGATGTTGATTTTGTTAGATATCTCTTGTTGGCTGCGATACCGCGCTTCTTTACCGGCACGAGTCAAACACCGAGCGGGATAAAAACCAATCCAGGGCGGGGTAACGGATTATCCTGAAGGCTCCTAAGCGAGAGTTTACACAGAAGCAGCTTAATGGCTTGCTTCTGTGGTCCATTACACGGCTCTCAACGTCTTTCCTTCGGCCAGGACAGATGCATTTTTCCAATGCGCCTCACATTCCCTACGCGCATTGGGAATGTAGGAAGAGCGTAAAGGCAAACAGGTTTCTTCAATGTTCCATGCCATGACCATATGGTGCTCCATCCGCAATGGCTTTAGTGCGTAAATCATTGCAAAAAAACCGCCACGGGAATCAGCTTTGTAGATTTCATATCGATGGCTTACTGCGTCAATGTCATCACCAAACAGCAATGTTTCCTTTAAGGTACCGATAGGCATACGCCCTCCCTGTTAAAAATAAGACCTTTCATTGTGTGTCTATCGGCAGCGCCAGCGAGAATTTTAAATTGTGTGGGCACCACTTTCGATAACTCACACAAGATGAGGGCAAAACGCAGTGATTAATCGTGGATGATCGGGAAATAAAAGGAATGGGAAAGTGAATATATGCCTCCCTTGTCACTGGCAGGCATAAAGGTCGGTTTTATTTCTTTTTGACAGAACCTTTGGTTTTTTCCTTGATTAACTGCCGCAGCTTTTTAAGTTCTTTAGCCGATAGCGGCTGTTCTAACAATTCTTCGGTATGTTGATTATCAATGGCGTCTGCTTGCTGGGTGTCTGACAGCGCTGGCTCAAAGCTTCTCTGCAAACGAGCGCTGACTTCCGCACTGATTGAAACCCCGTTCGCGGAGGCCGCAGCTTTAATTCTTTCTTTGAGCTCATGAGTGATTTTTAACGACAGGCTTGATATCTCGTTCATTTTATTCCCTTTTAAACAGGATAAAAAACCAAACTATTTTAGTTGGCCGACTAAGTCCATATAGTCACCAAAAATTAATATTTATGTCACAATTATTCGACTGGTATCCAGCCCGTCAGCCATGTCTCAATTTTGATTTCACCTACCGGTATAAATCATTTTCCGGCCCCTCACTTCTTTATTTACCCCATGTAATACTGTGAATATTCCCCCCTTCATCGCCTCCGGCAGTTGAAGTCACTATCCATAAGTAAATCTTTTTTTTCTAAGGACTCGTCAGAATTCCCCTCGATTTGGCACTATGATTAACCGGCCGGAAAAACGTTTCACGTTTATCCCTTGTGTTAAAGGATTGATCACAAATTGGCAACGCCTTAAACTACGCGCCGCCTGCGACTATAAGGAAGAGAACAAAGTGGCTCACCATCATCTGTGGGAAATGATTAAAACTGTTTATTTCATTGGTTTTGTTCTATCGCTGGTCTTCACTTTCTTCGTCAGCAAGGACCGCTCGATGTTGATACGCCTACTCTGCGCGGTTTTAATCGGCCTGACCTGGCCGCTGAGTTTTCCCGTTGTCGTGATGTTCTCTTTCTTTTAATTATTTCCCTTTGCCCTATCCGCGTGTTTATTATTCCCGCTCTGTTGATGTCACTCGCCTCTAATGGCGGTCTTGAACTCTCGAAAGTCGAAGATCCCACTGATGAATAAGATTTTGATAAGCGCCTGTTTGGCAGGATTTCCCGTCAGATATAACGGCTCAGATAAAAAGACAGTCCAACAGTATCTTGACCGTTGGCAGCGGGAACAGCGTCTGATTATATTTTGCCCCGAACTGGCGGCGGGGTTTTCCACACCGCGGCCTCCGGCGGAAATTATCCCCACTCAACGCCGACGCGCGGTCATTGCGTCAGGGGCGCGGGTAGTCGAAGAAACCGGGGACGACGTCACTGAACAGTATCTTTTGGGCGCCTGGCTGGCGCTGGAAATGGCGCAGCAGCATAACTGCCGATTCGCACTACTCACCGACGGCAGTCCTTCCTGCGGTAGCCAGACTATCTATAGCGGCCATTTCAACGGAGAAACCGTTGCGGGCAGTGGCGTCACCGCCGAACTGCTGAGATCGAAGGGAGTGGAGGTATTTTCGGACCGGGAAATCCTCAGCTTGATTGAACGGATCAACCAGGTCGGCTGAAAACGCAACATGTTAGCGGCCTGACTTACTGTTAAGCATGGCCTGTAGATCCTGTTTTAGCGTCGACATTTGGGAGGCATATTTCTCTTTGTGTTCAGCATCTTCAATCAACTGGACAATGGTCTCCGACAGCGTACAGCCACGACGGTGAGCCAATCCCGCCAAACGCTGCCATACCAGATACTCGAGATCGATGGATTTCTTGCGGGTATGCTGATGTTCAGCATTGAAGTGCCGTTTACGGCGCGCGCGGATGGTCTGCTTCATCCGGTTATCCAGCGCGGGATTGAGATACAAATCAATCCACTGGAGCACTTTCGAGGGCTGATCTTCCATTCTGAGCAGCGCATTGACCGCTTCATCGGCCGCACTTTGCTCTATAAAGCGCGTAATGGACTCGCCTTCACGGTGCTTTTTGACCAGATATTTCCACTTCCAGCCGCACTCAAGATTTTCTAATTGCTGGTATTTCATAATAAAGTCTTCAGTGACCGTGTAACGTGCCCGACATATCTCCATTGTGGCCTGAGTTTCCTGTTTCAGGCAAACTTTTTACTGGCCATTTTTCAGCCAGAACGGCTATTCCGCCTTTGTTGTCTGCCAGCAACACGCAGGCTCTCATGTGCATCAGGCATTATTTTTGTATAATCCCGCTTTCCCTTTAGACGAGTGCTGTAGATACTTTGACCAACAACCGACTCGAATGGCAACAACTGTTGCCTGATCTCACCCCGTATCAGACATTGTTCTCTCAAGCCGCGCAGCTGACGCCCGCTGAGTTTTCAGCGATCCAGCCCCGTTTGGCGAATGCGCTGACACTCTTTTGCCAGTCTCGCTCCCCCTCTCGCTTCATGCTGTTGAAAGCGCAGGAGAGTGATGATTATCTGCGGCTGATCGCCCGAGCTGTTAACGCTACTGCGTCAATGGAAAAAGCGTTTTCCGGCAGCCTGTATCAGATCTCCGGTCGCCGTATCAGCGTCCAGCCGGCCCTGCATCAGGATGACAATTTTGCGGCCAAAATACGGTGTGGGTATCAGGAATGGATTGAGCCGGAGCAGCTGTTTGGTTGCGTCCGCCTGTTCCAGGACGATATTCAGCTACAGCCCGGACTGATTCATCAGGCCAACGGCGGCGTATTGATTCTTTCTGCACGCACGCTGCTGGCGCAGCCGCTGATGTGGCTTCGGTTGAAGCAGACGATAGTCTCAGGGCAGTACTCGTGGCTCTCGCCAGATGAACGCCGCCCGCTGCCGGTGGAAGTTCCTCCAATGCCTATGGATCTGCGACTGATCATCGTGGGCGATCGTGAAAGTCTGGCCGACCTGCACGATATGGAGCCCGAGCTGAGCGGAGACGCCATTTATGGCGAGTTTGAATCTCAACTCTCTCTGATCGCGCCTGAGGATATGGTGCACTGGTGTGCATACATAAATGCTCTGTGTCAGGAAAATCAACTTCCTCTGCTGGCGGAGGACGGATGGAACGCACTGGTCACCCACGCGGTGCGTCACAGCGACGATCAGGGCTGTCTGCCCCTGTGTCCCAAATGGCTGACTCATCAGTTGAAGCATGCCTCGCTCTACGCACAGCAAGAAACGCTCACTGCGCAGGCGATCAACGATGCCGAAACCACCCGCCGCTGGCGCGATAGTTACCTGTATGAACGGTTACAGGACGATATCGAGCTCGGTCAGATTCTGATTGAAACCGACGGCGCCGTCATCGGTCAGGTCAATGGACTTTCCGTGCTGGAATACCCAGGTTATCCGATGATGATTGGCGAACCGACGCGAATCAGCTGCGTAGTACATCCGGGCGATGGCGAACTGACCGATGTCGAGCGTAAAGCCGAACTCGGGGGTAACCTGCATGCCAAAGGCATGATGATTATGCAGGCTTTTCTGATTTCTGAACTACAGTTGGAACAGCAGTTGCCCTTCTCTGCCTCTATCGTTTTTGAGCAATCTTACAGTGAGGTAGACGGGGATAGCGCTTCCCTTGCGGAGCTTTGCGCCCTGATCAGCGCGCTGGCCCTACAGCCTATCAATCAGCAATTTGCCGTCACCGGTTCGGTGGATCAGTTTGGACACGTTCAACCCATCGGCGGCGTTAACGAAAAGATTGAAGGCTTCTTCGATGTTTGTCAGCGCCGTGGTCTGAACGGTCAGCAAGGCGTCATCATCCCCGCAACCAATCAGCGCCATCTCTGTTTACAGCCTGGCGTGGTTGAGGCTGTGAAAAATGCGCAGTTCCATATCTATCCGGTATCCTCTGTCGCAGAAGCGGTCACCCTGCTGACACAGGTTGCTTACGATGAAGAACATCGCCCCAGCTTGCTGGCTGCGATTCGTGAGCGTATCGCTCTTTTAACACCGCAAGAACGCCGTCGCTTCCCTTGGTTTTTCCGATAGCGAAACTGGTATGTCCAGCGGTAATAGGCTTGCTCAGCGTACACGTGTACGCTAACCTGCTCGCTTCACAAAAACAGGACTTAAAGAAACATGGTAGATAAACGCGAATCCTATTCGAAAGAAGATCTTTACGCCAGCGGACGCGGTGAACTGTTCGGCCAACAGGGCCCGCGATTGCCCTCTGGCAATATGCTGATGATGGATCGTGTCATCAAGATGACCGAAGATGGCGGCCAGCATGACAAAGGCTATGTTGAAGCCGAGCTGGATATCAATCCCGACCTGTGGTTCTTCGGCTGCCATTTCATCGGCGACCCGGTTATGCCTGGCTGCCTGGGGCTGGATGCCATGTGGCAATTAGTGGGCTTTTACCTCGGCTGGTTAGGCGGAGAAGGTAAAGGTCGCGCGCTGGGCGTCGGTGAAGTCAAACTCGCCGGTCAGATTCTCCCTGAAGCCAAAAAAGTCACCTATCGCATCCATTTCAAGCGTGTTATCAATCGCAAACTGATTATGGGTATCGCGGACGGTGAAGTGCTGGTCGATGGTCGCGTCATCTATACGGCGAGCGATCTGAAAGTCGGCCTGTTCAAAGATACTAGCGCGTTCTAAACCACCGCTTTAAGACGAAAGGCATTCGGGGTCATCCTAGAATGCCTTTTTGATCTCTGTGATTACGGTATCCTATTATCGGCAATCCTCCCCCTGCAAATTTCTCTCGTCTTCAGGCTCGCGTAGCCCACTCAAATCTAGCCTCCCCCCTCTTTTCTTCCATATACCACCGTAGGTCAAACCCGCGCAACAGCGTAAGTCATCAGCCAAACGTACAAGGCTTAACCAGATGTTTCAAAACCACTAAATACTGCTTGACCGTAACAAGGCGACTCCCTATAGTAGCGCCCCGTTGCCGCCGAGCGCGGCAATACGGTGAGGTGTCCGAGAGGCTGAAGGAGCACGCCTGGAAAGTGTGTATACGTGAAAACGTATCGAGGGTT
>NZ_LUTN01000005.1 GCF_002111595.1 Lonsdalea britannica | reverse complement strand
TTAATATGAAAAATATTATCGAGTGGATTCTTTTTGCCCAAAGCGTATGTAAAACCCGCGATTTACCACTGTATCGTCTAGAATTCACACACCGTCAGAAACGATTGCGGTATTTCCCTACCGATTCCCGGACAGCCAGCTCCGGCGTCAACGTCAAAACATTCGGCGGAGAGTCAGGATCCGTCATTCGATACAGCAGGGTGTCGATAGCCAGCTCGCCCAATTCATCCTTCGGTTGCTGAATGGTCGTTAAAGGCGGAGAGAGATAGCGCGCCAGCTCTATATCGTCGTACCCCATCACCGCCACATCTTCAGGAATAGACAATCCGGCCTGATGCAACGCGCGGTAAACGCCCACCGCCATCGCATCGTTACAGGCAAAGACCGCTTCAGGCGGCAATTCTAGCCTCAGTAACTGCTGCATTGCTTGATAACCAGAAGCAAATTCGAAATCGCCGGAGACTTCATAGAAAGAAGGACGGGGCAGTCCCGCATCGTCCATCGCTTTACGGTAACCCTCCAGACGATTATGCGCCGTGGTTTTATCCAGCGGCCCGGTAATGCAGGCGATACGACGATAGCCTTGCGTTATCAGGTATCGCGTTGCGATCTCACCGCCCTGCAGAGAATTGTCTTTAATCACCCCGCCGCAACCTTCGAAGGCGCCCAGTCCATCATAACGGTAGGTAAAGAAGGGTAGCGGCGCATGATGTCAGGAGAAAGCGCGCTGCTTTCCGAACACATTAATAGCAGACCATCCACACGCTTTTGCAACAACGTCTCCAGACTGCGACTCATGCGTTCAGGGTCGCCTTCCGTATTACACAGAATCAGACTGTAGCCACGTTCATAGCAGCTGCGCTCCACGCCGCGCACAACCTCCGCATAAAAGGGGTTGCTGCTCGCCGTCAGCAGCATACCGATCGTGCGGGTTTGATTGATTTTCAGACTCCGAGCCAACGCGGACGGTGCGTAGTTCAACTGCTTAACCGCCTGCAAGACTTTCTCGCGCACGGCTTCGCTGACAAAACGGTCGCCATTGATAACGTGGGATACCGTCGACGTGGATACGCCCGCCACTCGGGCGACATCTTTCATCGTTGCCAAAAATCACTCCTGTTCCTGCAAAAATGCCTCTATTTCATGACGCCACGGTACTGACGGCTGACCACCGCGTCGCGTTACCGCGATTGCCGCCGCCGCATGAGCGAAACGAACGGCCTCCCGCATCGGCATCTCTTCGAGCAATGCTGTCAGCAAAGCGCCGTTGAAAGTATCGCCCGCGGCGATGGTATCAACAGCCTCCACGTGAAACCCCGGGATCAGCTGCCCATGCCCCTGTTCACTCACCCACGCGCCGCGACGCCCCAAAGTAATAATCACACACCCCACACCTTTATCATGCAGCGCCTGCGCCGCGCGCTGAGCATCAGCGTCGGTTTCCACTCGAATACCGGTCAGATGCTGCGCCTCGGTTTCGTTAGGCGTCATCATATCCACCAGCGCGAGCAATTCATCTGGCAGAGGACGCGCAGGCGCGGGGTTGAGGATGACACGGGTGCCGTGTCGCCGCGCTAACTGAGCGGCGGCTATCACGGTTTCTAACGGGGATTCCAGTTGCATCAACAGCGCGGACGCCTCTGCTATCTGCTGCTGAAACCGCGCCATTACGCCAGGACTCAAGGCCGCATTCGCCCCAGCGTGAATGGCGATCATATTTTCAGCGTCATCGTTGACCCAAATCAGCGCCACACCGGTCGTCTGACCGGGGACCGCCTCCACGGCGGAGATATCGACATGGTCTTCCGCCAGCTGCTGACGAATACGCTGACCGATATCGTCGGCCCCTACGCAGGCGATAAAAGCGATATCCGCCCCACCGCGCCCGGCCGCAACGGCCTGATTAGCCCCTTTGCCGCCAAAGGCCACGTTATAATGCTTACCGATCACCGTTTCACCGGGCGAAGGGAACTGCGCCAGATTGAGAATATGATCCGCATTGATGCTGCCCAGCACCACCAGTCTTCCGGCTTTCATCGCACGCTCTCCCAATGAACACGCCGCGTTGAACCGCGGCGCATCCGTCAATACGTTATGGTTTGGTCATTAACTTCAAATCGACGGGGATCACCGCAGGTACCTGTTCGCCTTTCAGGACTTTATCCGCCGTCTGAACGCCGATGATACCAATCTGATCCGGGCGCTGAGCCACCGTTGCAGCCAGCTTGCCGCCGTTAACGGCTTTTATCCCGTCCGTCGTGCCATCAAATCCCACCACCAGCACATCATCTCTGCCCGCCGTCTGCAAAGCGCGCAACGCGCCCAGCGCCATTTCGTCGTTTTGCGCGAACACCGCTTTCACCGCAGGATGCGCCGTCAGCAGATTTTGCATGACGTTCAACCCTTTGGTGCGATCAAAATCCGCCGGCTGACTGGCCAGAATGTCGAAATGGTGCTGCTTTGCCGATGTCATGAAACCGCGACCGCGTTCGCGGGCCGCCGATGTTCCCGCCAGTCCTTCCAACTGGATGACTTTCGCGCCTTCGCCCAGCTTACCGGAGATAAAGTCTGCTGCTGCGGCTCCGCCAGCGGCGTTGTCCGACGCCACATGGCTGACGACCTTACCGCTGCTGGCAACGCGATCCAATGTAATCACCGGGATGTTGGCCTGATTGGCCATTTTGATGGCATTTCCCACCGCATCGGAGTCGGTGGGGTTAATCAGCAGCAGCCGGGCGCCGCGAACGGTCAGGTCCTGCACGTTTGATAACTCTTTCGCCGGGTTATTCTGCGAATCCAGCACAACCAGGTTATAGCCTTGTTTGTCCGCCTCTTTCTGGACGCCATCCTTCAATGAAACAAAGAAGGGATTGTTCAGCGTCGACACCACCAGTGCGATGGTCTCTTTGGCCGCAACCTGAGCGGAGAGCGTTGCGCTTAAGGCAACGGCGGAAATTAACGTCACAAGCGTTTTGATTTTCATCTTTAAGATTCCTGTTTCAATGACGGTTATTTACTGCTTTTGTTGTCTACCAGAACCGCCAGCAGAATCACGGCCGCTTTGACGATCATTTGGTAGTAAGACGATACGCCCAGCAGATTCAGCCCATTGTTCAAAAATCCAAGAATCAATGCGCCAATCAGCGTACCCATGACACGCCCTTTACCGCCCGCCAGGCTGGTACCGCCCAGAACGACGGCGGCGATGGCATCCAGCTCATAACCCGACCCCGCCGTAGGCTGAGCGGACGACAGACGAGCGACTTCAATAATACCCGCCAGCGCCGACAGCAGGCCGCACAGCGCGTAGACCGCAATTTTGACCTTATCCACGCTGATGCCGGAGAGGCGAGTCGCCGCCTCATTGCCGCCCAGTGCATAGATGTAGCGTCCGAAGCGGGTGTGATGGAGCACGTACCACGCCGCCAGAAAGACGCCCGCCATTAACCAGATAGGCGTCGGCACGCCCAGCGGACGCCCAATGCCGAACCAGCCCAACACATCCGCCGACGCGGAAAAGCCGGCATTGATCGGGCTGCCGTTGGTGTAAACCATGGTGACGCCGCGTAACAGCAACATCATGACTAACGTCGCAATAAACGCCTGTACGCGACCTTTGGCGACAATGAAGCCGGTGCCCGCGCCGATAGCCGCCCCCAACCCCAGCGCGGCGAACACTGCCACCAGCGCATTGACCTCCATCCCCACCAGCGACGCCGCCACCGCGCCGGTCAGCGCCAGCAGCGATCCCACGGATAAATCAATGCCCGAGGAGAGGATCACCAGCGTCATCCCCACCGCCATAATGGCGTTGACCGACGTCTGCTGCAGAATGTTGAACAGATTGTTCAGGGTGAAGAAGTTGGGGCTCAACGCCGACACCACCGCGATTAGGATTAGCAGCGCGATTAACGACTTTTGTTCCAACAGCCACGCTTTGCCGAAGCGGCGCTTTGCGAGGATAGTGTGAGTGCTCATTTCGGCCTTACTCCTGCTCTATGCTGTAGTGTGGTTTTCCGACGGCGGCCGCCATCAACGCTTCCTGCGTCGCTTCATCGCGGGAGAATTCGCCGCTCAGACGCCCTTCGTGCATCACGAGGATGCGGTCGCTCATCCCCAGAACTTCGGGCATTTCCGACGACACCAGAATGATGCTCAGCCCTTCCTGCTTGAACTGGTTAATCAACTGGTAGATTTCCTTTTTGGCGCCGACATCCACGCCGCGGGTCGGTTCATCAAGAATCAACACCTTCGGCCGCGTCATCAGCCGCGCGCTATCGCCACTTTTTGCTGATTGCCGCCGGAAAGTAGCCCGATGGGCTGATCCATGGAGGGCGTACGAATATGAAACAGGCGGATAAAGTCGCTCACGGCCTGCGCTTCCTCACCGTGTTTCAGCGTTCCGTTGGTATGGCTGAAATAACGTAGCGCCGTCAGAGACATGTTTTCCTTTACCGACATGCCGAGCACCAGCCCGTCGCGCTTGCGGTCCTCGGAGATATAAACGATGCCGTTCGCCAAACCGTCTTGCGGTGAACGCGTCACGACATCCCGGCCATCCAGCGTTACCGTGCCGCCTGTACGGGGCAACGCGCCGTAGAGGATTTTCATCAACTCTGTGCGACCCGCGCCCATCAGACCGGAAACGCCGAGAATCTCACCCTTGCGCAAGGTAAAGCTGACCGGCTCTACGCCCGGCCCGGAGACCCGATCGACGCGCATCCGAACTGCCCCCGGCGCCTGAGCGAGGCGAGGATATTGATCTTCGAGCTTGCGACCCACCATCATCTCGATCAGCCGCTCTTCCTGCAGATCGCCAATCGGAAGCTCGCCGATAAACTGCCCGTCGCGCATTACCGTGACATCGTCGCACACCTCAAAAATCTCTTTCAGGCGATGAGAGATGTAGACCAGCCCGCAGCCTTGCGCCTTCAACTCGCCGATGACGCTGAATAAAGAGGCGGTTTCGGTATCGGTCAACGCGTCCGTGGGCTCATCCATGACGATGACCTTCGACTCAAAACTGAGCACCTTGGCGATTTCCACCATTTGCTGATCGCCAATCGACAGCTCTCCTACCGGTCGACGGCTGTCATAACGCAGGTTTAACCGCTGCAGCAGGCGATCCGCTTCGGCATACATGCGTTTCCAGTCGATGCGGCCGAGCGGCGTCGTAAATTCTCGTCCCAGGAAGATATTTTCTGCGATGGTCAGCTGCGGGATCAGATTCAGCTCCTGATGGATGATGCCGATCCCCGCTTCCTGCGACGCCTTGGGTCCGCTAAAGGCGACGTCTTCGCCGAGAAAATGCAGGCTCCCGGCGTCTTTGCGATAGATCCCGGTCAACACTTTCATCAGAGTGGATTTACCCGCGCCGTTCTCGCCCACCAGCGCCATGACTTTGCCCGGATAGACGTTCAACCCCGCGCCGGATAGCGCTTTGACGCCCGGAAAGGATTTGGTAATGCCGTGCAGTTGCAGTAAAGGTTGCATAGCGGCCTCAGAAAGTGACGCCCGCGCACAGGATGACGTTCGCATAGGGGGAGCACTCCCCACTGCGGATCACGGCCCGGCATTGTGCGCTTTGCTGTTTGAAGGCGTCATGGGTGACGTAATGCAGCGAAATCGTGTTTCCCTGACGTTGTTCAAGCTGCAGCAAATGCTGCAACAACGCATCGTGGATGCGGGGATTGTTTTCGACGATCTCGTTGGCCAGAATAGCCGCTTCCACCTGCATTTCCGCCGTCGCCGTCTCCACCACCTGCATAAACTCGGGCACGTTGTGAGTGAGCGCCAGATCGATGCGTAGGGTCGTCTCCGCCACCGGCAGTCCGGCATCCGCGATCGCAATGCTGTCGGTATGCCCCAGACGGGCTATCACCTCGGAGATCGCGGTATTCAGCAGCACACCTTTTTTCATCATTCCCCCTGAGCGAAACGTTTCGCGTGCCGGAATAATGAGCAAACGGCGGTGGGAAGACAATCAAGATGTAGCCGAAATGTGATCGCCATCGAAACGTTTCGCTCGCGCAATAAAAACCAGGGAGAGAACGTATTAAAGGAAGGAGAAATCGAAAGAACAGAAACTGGGGCGGGGAAACCCGCCCGGAGAAGAGGAACGTTCGAGAGGCGTTAGTTCTGGATTTTCTTCACCTGTTTCACATCCAGCTCTGCGGAATTGAAACCTTTATCCAGCTCGCCTTGCAGCTCGACCTTGTCGGTCGGCGTCACGCTCTGACCGTTCCAGTATTTGTCGTCGATCTCGACCGTTATCGTACCGGTCTCGTCGCGGAACAGGTAATCCTCGCTGCCGACGCGACGCTCAATATGGCCGCGCACCGTCACCCAACTATCATCTTTCAGATCTTTGGCTTTCGCCACCGTCGTCACGCTGCCGTCGGGACCAGAAAACCCGCCAGCGGGATGCGATGAGGACGCGGACGTATTAGGCTCCACAAATCCGCCGGTCTGGGCGGCAAAAACCGGGGCGGAACACAGGGCGGTGATAGCGAATAGTGCTGCTGTTTTTTTCATAAAAACTCCTTAATACCGTTGATTGCCGTAGGGTAAAACTGCGTTTTATTTGCCTTACAGCGCCACTAAAACAAAATGTTCTTAACAGGATCTTAAGGATAGCCAATTATCCATTATCTTTATCAATACGGTGGTCGGCGCCACATTTCCGGGCCTTTGGGCTGTTCTCTCAGTACCATCCCCCGATAACATCCCCTCAACGCAAGGCGGGAGAAAATGAGAATACTGCTGATAGAAGATGACCGGCTGATAGGCGACGGCATCAAGGCTGGATTGAGCAAACTGGGGTTTAGCGTCGACTGGTTCCTGCAAGGCGAACAGGGGATGCAGGCCTTGCATGCCGCCCCTTACGACGCGGTAGTGCTGGACCTGAGCCTGCCTGAAATGGATGGTCTGGTCATCCTGCGGCGCTGGCGGCAGGCCGGAGAGTCAATCCCGGTGCTGATTCTGACCGCGCGCGACGCGCTGGAAAACCGGGTCCAGGGATTGCAGGACGGCGCAGACGACTACCTGTGTAAACCGTTCGCCCTCACGGAAGTGGCTGCGCGGCTGCAGGCGCTGATTCGCCGCCGTCATGGCGAGCTGCGGCCAAAGCTTGTCTACGACAACGTGGCGTTAGAGCCGGGCACGCGCACCGTCACCGTCGACGATCGTCCCGTCGAATTGAAGTCGCGCGAACTGGCGCTGCTGGAGCTGTTCATGATGAACGCCGGTCGAATTCTGACGCGCGCGCAGTTGGAGGAAAAGCTGTACGGCTGGGACGATGACGTGTCCAGCAACGCCGTGGAAGTCCACATTCATCATCTGCGCAAAAAGCTGGGCAGCCACGTCATCCGTACCGTCCACGGCGTAGGTTACCGGCTGGGAGATGCCCCGTGAAAAGATTAAATCTGCGCCTCCGTCTGCTGCTGGGATTCATGCTGCTGACGCTGCTGTGCTGGGCGCGGCCGCCATCCTGGCCTGGCAACAGACCCGGCACAACATCGACGAACTGTTCGATACCCAGCAACTGCTATTCGCCAAACGACTGGCCACCCTCACGCCGCAGGATCTCCAACCACAGGAGCTGCCCGCCGCCCGGCAAATCATGAAAAGGGCGCGCGGCGAGCAGGATGAGGATGCGCTGGCCTTCGCCATTTTCCGGGCCGACGGACAGCGGGTGCTGAGTGATGACGACAACGGCAAACGGTTTATGTTCTCCGACTATCAGCACGATGGATTCACCACCGGCCAATTACACAATGACGACGATCTCTGGCGGTTAGTGTGGCTGACCACGCCGGATAAACGCTATATCGTGGCCGTCGGGCAGGAGGTGGAATATCGCCACGATATGGCGATCGCCATCGTGAAAACCAATCTCACGCCCTGGCTGGCCGCCTTGCCCGTCATGCTGCTCTTGCTGTTCCTGTTGGTCACCTACGAGCTGCGGCCGCTGACGCATATCGCGCGCCAGCTCGGACAACGTCGCCCGGATGACGAGTCGCCCATCGCCGCGCCGAGACTGCCGCAAGAAGTGCGCCCGCTGGTGGACGCCCTGAACGACCTGTTCGCCCGCATCAACGCCATGCTGACGCGGGAGCGACGTTTCACCTCTGATGCCGCCCATGAACTGCGTAGCCCGTTAGCCGCGCTGAAAGTTCAGGCCGAGGTCGTCCAACTGGCTCATGACGATGAAGAGATGCGGCGACGCGCGCTCGGCCAGTTAGACGCAGGCATAGATCGTGCGACCCGGCTGGTCGATCAACTGCTGACCCTCTCTCGTCTCGACGTCGACAACGATCCCGCCTCATCGGAAACGGTCCATTGGCAGCCGCTGCTTCAACAGGCCGTTGCCGATCAGACAGAGGAAGCCCGACGTCAGGGCGTGACGCTCCACCTCAATACGCCAGAAACGCCGGTGGTCACGCCGGGCAACACGCTGCTGCTGACACTGCTGGTGCGCAATCTGCTGGATAATGCCATTCGTTATGGCCGTAACGGCGCAAGCGGCGTCGTGCGCGTCAGGCTCACGATAGAGGGGTTGGAAGTGGCCGACGAAGGGCCGGGCGTACACGAAGAGATATTGCTGCGGTTGGGCGAACGCTTCTTTCGTCCGCCCGGTCAGGAAGCATCGGGCAGCGGACTGGGCCTGTCGATAGTGAACCGCATCGCCCATCTGCATGGCATGACGACACGGTTCGCGAATCAGCCGGGCGGCGGGTTCTCCGCCCAACTGACCTGGCCGCTAACCCGAGGTCACTAAATTTCCACCTGAATCCCTAGTTCAATCAGCCGATTAGGTGGAATTTCAAACTGATCGGCGGCTCTCAATGCGTTGCGGCTCAGCATCATGAACAGCTTGCCGCGACCGCGCATATACCACGGACGTTTGCCCATAATCAGCGATTCGTTAGACATGAAGAAGGTGGTTTCCAGCATCTGACAGGTCAAGCCGTCCTGCCAGCAGCGGTGGAAAACTTCTTCCACGTTGGGCGTTTCCCGCCATCCGTAGCTGGCGATAACCCGCCAGAAAGAAGGCGAAAGCTGTTCGACCGTCACACGACGAGCGTTGTGTACGTACGGCGCATCTTCGGTCCGCATCGTCAGCAGCACCACGCGTTCGTGCAACACCTTGTTATGTTTCAAGTTATGCAGCAGTGCGAACGGGATGACGTGCGTTGCCCGGGAGAAGTACACCGCCGTGCCCGGCACCCGCACCGGCGGGTTTTTCTCCAGTGAAGCGATCATCGCCTCCAGCGAGTTGCCGTGCTCATTCAGCCGCCTCATCAGGCGGAAACGCTCGCTCTTCCAGGTCGTCATGATGACGAACATCACCATGCCCAACGCCAAAGGCAACCAGCCGCCGGAGAAAATTTTCACGGCGTTGGCCAGAAACATCGGAACGTCGATCATCAGCAGCACCGCCAACACCAGATAGACCACGTAGCGATACCAGTGCCAGTTTTTAACCGCGACGATACACACCAGAATACTGGTCAGCACCATCGTCCCCGTCACGGCGATCCCATAGGCCGCAGCCAGTCGACTCGAGTGTTCGAAGCTGACGATCACCAGCACCACCGCCACATACAGCAGCCAGTTGATCACCGGAATATAGATTTGCCCGGACTCCATATCGGAGGTATGCACAATCTTCATCGGCGGCAAATAGCCGAGACGCACCGCCTGGCGAGTGAGCGAGAAGACGCCGGAGATCACCGCCTGTGAAGCGATGATTGTCGCGAAAGCGGCCAGCACCAGCAGCGGGATCAACGCCCAGTCAGGCGCCAGCAGGAAGAAGGGGTTTTTAATCGCTTCGGGATCTTTCAGCAGCAGCGCGCCCTGACCGAAGTAGTTGAGTATCAACGACGGCAGTACCACCAGGAACCAGGCGATGCGGATAGCAATTTGCCGAAGTGACCCATATCGGCGTACAAGGCTTCGACCCCGGTGATAGCCAGCACCACCGCGCCCAACGCGAAGAAGGACACCATCTTATATTTGATGAAGAAATTCACGGCCCACATCGGGTTCAGCGCCTGCAAGACCTGCGGATGGTCGATCACGCTGCGCGCGCCGAGAATGCCGAGCGTCAGGAACCAGACTAGCATCACCGGGGCAAACAGACTCCCAACGCGCCCGGTACCGTGCTTTTGGATCATGAACAAGAGCGTCAGCACAGCGATGGAGACGGGGACGATATAAGATTCCAACGAGGGCGCGACGATATCCAACCCCTCTATCGCCGACATCACTGAGATAGCCGGTGTTATGACGACTTCGCCGTAAAAAAAGCTGCCGCCGATCAACCCCATAATAACGACTATCGCCGTGATCCGGTCCGAGGTGTTGCGCCCGGCCAGAGACATCAATGTCAGTATGCCCCCTTCTCCGGCGTTGTCGGCCCGCATGACGTAACTCAGGTATTTCATTGAAACGACTAAGACCAACAGCCAGAAAATCAGCGACAGAAAACCGTATACAGAATCCGATCCCACGCCGAAACCAAACTGCCCCGACAAACATTCCCTAAGCGTATAGAGAGGACTGGTACCGATATCGCCGTATACCACCCCTATAGCTGCCAGCGTAATCGCTGGCAATGGACGTTTATGTTCTGAATTCATAAACCCTATCTTCTATAGTCCATTAACACACTGAACCACCCATGCGTTGAGTAGCCCCAAAAACGCTCAGTATGCACAAATCACGCTAAAAGCCCATTTTTAAAACCCGCCATCCTGTTTCATCCACAGGACAATTATTGATTAACGCCGCTAACAATGCCCATAATCAGCTAATAATTCTTCAGCCAGACTGCTAATCTCAAACAGTGATTGACGGCAATGATGGATAAATAATGATACAACCCACCGCGCTGGCTGACCGAATCGCCCGCCTGAGCCAAGCCCTCGAACACGGCCTGTACGAAAGACAACATGCCATACGCTTATGCCTACTGGCCGCGCTGAGCGGAGAAAGCGTCTTTTTACTTGGACCGCCAGGGATCGCGAAAAGCCTGATTGCCCGCCGTCTGAAATATGCGTTCAGAGACTCCCGGGCTTTCGAATATCTGATGACGCGTTTTTCCACCCCGGAAGAGGTCTTCGGACCGTTGTCGATTCAGGCGCTAAAAGATGAAGGACGCTACCAGCGTCTGACCTCCGGCTATCTGCCGGAAGCGGAAATCGTTTTTCTGGATGAAATCTGGAAAGCGGGCCCGGCGATACTGAATACCCTACTGACCGCCATCAACGAACGACGCTTTCGCAACGGCGACAGTGAAGAACCGATTCCCATGCGTCTGCTGGTCACCGCCTCCAACGAACTGCCGGAAGCCGATAGCAGTCTGGAAGCCCTGTACGACCGTATGTTGATCCGCCTGTGGCTTGGCCGCGTGCAGGATAAACAGAATTTCCGGGCCATGCTGACCACCAGCGGCGGGGAACGCGATAATCCGGTTAGCGAAGCCCTGAGCGTCAGCGGCGAAGAGTATGTGCAGTGGCAGTCGCTCATTAACCAGATAACGTTGCCCGACGCCTGTTTCGATTTGATTTTCCAACTGCGCCAGCTGCTGGACTCGCAGGAAAATGCGCCTTATGTCTCCGATCGCCGGTGGAAAAAAGCGATTCGGCTGCTTCAAGCCTGCGCCTTCTTTAGTGGAAGGGACAACATTACGCCGGTGGATATCATCCTGCTCAAAGATTGCCTGTGGCATGACAACACCTCGTTCGATCTGGTGGAGCAGCTAATGAATCAGCTAATGACCGAGCACGCCTACCAGCAGCAGACGCTGCTTTTCCGGCTACAGCAGCTTAATCTGGAACGGCAACAGTACGAACAGCAGCAGAGTGAGCTTCAGGCCTTTCGGGTGGAAAAACAGGGTAATTTCTTCGCCCGTAAACCGCACTACACGCTGCCTGACACCCTCGCCGACGAGCCACTGACGCTGGTGCTGCAAACCCCGTTGGTGCTGAACGATCGTACGGTTACCCATCTGTCTTCGACACCAAGGCGTTGTCGCACTGGCTGAATGCCGGGGGAGAAATCCGCGCGAAGCTGAACGGCCTCGGATTCGGACAACGTATCGATATGAAAGTCGATGACGCTCAGCACCTGATAGTTCATGACATCAGCCTGCAAAGCACAACGCTTTCGCTACCGGACAAAAGCAACATCAAGCTGCCTGAGTCTCTGGTGCAGCAGTACGACACCTTAAAGCTGCAGCTCAAGGAACAGCAACGTCGCTTCTCACAGCATCAGCCTTGTCTGTTCATCCCGAAAGAGTGGTTCGCGAGGATTGAAGAAAGCCTGCGGCAGGTCGATGAACAGATAGAACAGTCTCGACAGGAGTAACCCCCCAATGCTGACGCTGGAATCGCTGGAGCTCCTGCTTTCTATCGATGAGAACCATCTCCTGGACGATATGCTCGTCACGCTGCTGTCTACGCCGCAGCTGGCAATGTTCTTCGAAAAGCATCCGCGACTGAAGTCCGCCGTCATGAACGATCTCCCCAAGTGGAAAACGCTGTTGCAACAGCGGCTCCATACGACGGCGGCGCCGGAAGAACTCGAAAAAGAAGTGGAAGGCTACCAACAGGCGCTGGCCACCAGCCGTCTGACGCTGCCATCGCGTATGCCGGAGTTGATGGCGCTGCTAAAAGAGGTCAATTCTCCGTTTCTGGCTCAGGCGGACAAATTACGCCACTCTCCGGATGCCTCTGACCGCGAGATGAGCGCGGGATTACACGCGCTGTTTATCCAGCGCTGGCGCGCCAGCCTGACGCAGCAGACGCTGGAACTGCATCATCGGATCGTCGATCAGGAACGAGATACGTTGATCGAGGAGCTGCAACAGCGTCTCACCGTCACCGAATCACTGATTCCGGTATTGGCGGAAAACGATACCGCGGCGGGTCGGCTCTGGGATCTTAGCGCCGGAAAGCGTCTGACGCCGGATCTGCAACCCCTGCTCGCCACCAGCGCCTTCTTGCAGCAACAGCCTGAACTCCAGCAATTGGCCGAACGCCTGGGCCGCAGTAATGAAACCAAAACGGTACTTAGCCAGACAACGCCGCTTGAAGCGTTCAAGGTGATGATTCGCGAGCCGTCCCTGACGCCGGAACAGGTCAGCGGCATCCACCAGAGCGACGACATTTTACGGCTGATCCCGACGGAGCTGTCGACGCTGGGCGTTGACGAACTGGAGTACGAATTCTATCGCCGGTTGGCGGAACATCGCCTGCTGACATACCGCCTGCAAGGCGAAGGCTGGCGCGAAAAAATTCAGGAGTGGCCGGTCGTTCATCAAAATCAGGAGCAGCAACCGCGCGGGCCATTCATCGTCTGTGTGGATACCTCAGGATCGATGGGCGGCTTCAATGAACGCTGCGCCAAGGCGTTCTGTCTGGCGTTGATGCGTATCGCGCTGGAAGACAATCGCCGCTGCTACATCATGCTGTTCTCAACGGGCGTCGTCAGCTACGAGTTGACCTCCGCCACCGGTCTGGATGAAGCGATTCGTTTCCTTAATCAGTCATTTCGCGGCGGCACGGATATGGCGGACTGCGTCGCCGCCCTGTTGGATATCATGGCCAGTCAGCAATGGCAGGACGCGGACGCCGTCATGATCTCGGACTTTATCGCCCAGCGCCTTCCCGATCCGCTGATCGCGGAAGTTCGGCGGCGTCAGCGTCAGTATCATCATCGTTTTCATGCGGTGGCGATGTCCGATCACGGGAAACCGGGCATCTTAATGATTTTTGACCATATCTGGCGCTTCAACACCGGTCTGAAAAGCCGTTTGCAACGACGCCTGCATCACCCGAAAAGCTGAACGTTCGTTCGGCTTTTTTCCGGCATCGCCGTGATAGACGTTGCTTAAGCCCGCCATTCGCAGTAAAACGCAGAAACAGACAACAATAGAGACGTGTTATGGCCGACACCTATTCAATGGACGAACTCGACCGCAGTATCCTCGGCGCGCTGATGGAAAATGCGCGTACGCCCTATGCGGAGCTCGCCAAGCAGTTCGCGGTCAGCCCCGGCACCATCCATGTCCGGGTAGAAAAAATGAAACAGGCGGGCATTATCGTCGGCACGCGTCTGGACGTGAATCCCAAGCAACTGGGCTACGATGTATGCTGCTTTATCGGCATTATTCTGAAGAGCGCCAAAGATTACCCCTCCGCGCTCGAAAAGATGAATAACCTGGAAGAAGTGGTGGAAGCGTATTACACCACCGGGCACTACAGCGTGTTCATCAAGGTGATGTGCCGCTCTATCGACGCCCTGCAGGATGTACTTATCAACAAGATCCAGACAATTGATGAAATCCAGTCCACAGAGACCCTGATCTCCCTGCAAAACCCCATCATGCGGACGATCGCGCCCTAAGCCTTTTTTCCTATCCCCCTATTATCCACAGGTAGATCCCACCAAAATCACAGCGTACAATGGCCCGTCTTTTCATCCGACGGGATCGTGTATGACCCATATCACTCTTATTAGCGGTAGCACGCTTGGCAGCGCGGAGTACGTCGCAGAGCATTTGGAAACCCTGCTGCAACAGGCTGACTTTACCACCACGCTGTTGCATGGCCCCGAACTCAGCGAAGTTCCGACAGAAGGGTTATGGCTGGTAATCACCTCCACGCATGGCGCTGGCGACTTGCCTGACAACCTGAAAACGTTGTTTGAAAATATAGAGGCGAATAAGCCCGACCTATCGGAGATCCGTTTTGGCGCGATCGGGATCGGCAGTAAGGAGTACGACACTTACTGTGGCGCGATCCTGACAGTCGATCGCGTTTTGCAGGATCGTGGAGCAAAAAGGATCGGTGAAATCCTCAAGATCGACATCACCGAGCACGAAATTCCGGAGGATCCAGCGGAAGAATGGGTGGGATCGTGGGTTAATTTACTCAGATAATGCCTTTTTTCACTCCTTTATCTGTGGATAAAACGCGTTATAACAGGGGTAAAACCGGTAGTTATCCCAATAACAACTGCCGGTCGTTTTCTGAGCTGTGCATAACTACCCATTCAGATCCCAGCTTATACGGTGTGGGATCACCGATCTTTCACAGCTAATGATCCCGATTAAAGGATTGATCATTCTGCCGATTTTGCGGTTATCCACAGATAACGTCGATCCTAATAAGAGATCTAATAAAGAGATCTTTAAATAAAAAGATCTTTCTTTAATTACCTGACGATCAACCGCGCTTGGTCGTTCGAACAAACTTGAGTAGAATCCCCCACCCCAGGGCCGTAACGATCGTTCGCAACCACGCGAGGTGCAGTACCATGTTTTATCCAGATCCTTTTGACGTCATCGTGATCGGCGGAGGTCACGCCGGCACAGAAGCCGCGATGGCTTCTGCTCGAATGGGACGTCAAACCCTTTTACTGACGCATAACATTGATACGTTAGGACAAATGTCATGCAATCCAGCCATTGGCGGGATCGGAAAAGGACATCTGGTCAAAGAGATCGACGCCATGGGTGGCCTGATGGCCAGCGCGATCGATCAGGCGGGTATTCAGTTTAGGATACTAAACATCAGTAAAGGCCCGGCAGTACGCGCTACCCGAGCTCAGGCAGACCGCGTCCTGTATCGACAGGCGGTGAGAACGGCGCTGGAGAATCAGGAGAACCTGACGATCTTCCAGCAGGCTGTCGACGATCTGATAGTGGAAAACGATCGCGCGGTGGGTGTTGTCACCCAGATGGGACTGAAATTCCGCGCTAAATCCGTTGTTCTGACCGTCGGGACTTTCCTGGACGGCAAAATTCATATCGGGATGGATAACTACAGCGGTGGCCGTGCTGGCGATCCGCCGTCCATTCCGCTCGCTAAACGTCTGCGGGAACTGCCGCTGCGCGTCGGCCGCCTGAAAACAGGCACACCGCCGCGCATCGACGCTCGCACTATCGACTTCAGCGTTCTGGGCCAGCAGCATGGCGACAACCCGATGCCGGTGTTCTCCTTCATGGGAAGCGCCAGTCAGCATCCGGCGCAGATGCCCTGCTACATCACGCATACCAACGAACGTACGCATGAGGTGATCCGTAATAATCTGGATCGCAGCCCGATGTACGCGGGCGTTATCGAAGGCATCGGACCTCGCTACTGCCCGTCTATCGAAGACAAAGTCATGCGCTTTGCCGACCGTAATGCTCATCAGATTTTCCTGGAACCGGAAGGGCTGACCAGCAACGAGATATACCCGAACGGTATCTCAACCAGCCTGCCGTTTGACGTGCAATGGCAGATTGTTCGCTCTATGGCCGGGATGGAAAATGCACGCATTGTTCGTCCTGGCTACGCGATCGAATATGACTTTTTCGATCCGCGCGATCTCAAACCGACGCTGGAAAACAAATTTATCCACGGCCTGTTCTTTGCCGGCCAGATCAACGGCACCACCGGTTACGAAGAAGCGGCGGCTCAGGGCATGCTGGCGGGACTCAACGCCGCACGACTGGCCTTCGAACAGGATGGATGGACCCCGCGTCGCGATCAGGCCTACATCGGCGTGCTGGTGGACGATCTCTGTACGCTGGGCACCAAAGAACCGTACCGCATGTTCACTTCGCGAGCGGAATACCGTCTGATGCTGCGTGAAGACAACGCGGACCTGCGTCTGACCGAACAAGGTCGAGAACTGGGCATGGTCGACGATATTCGCTGGGCGCACTTCAACGAGAAGCTGGAAAGCATCGAAAAAGAGCGTCAACGCCTGCGTGATGTGTTCGTCCACCCGCATTCTGAGCAGGTTGCCGAAATCAACACGCTGCTGAAAGCGCCATTGTCTCGCGAAGCCAACGGTGAAGATTTGCTGCGTCGCCCTGAAATTGACTATGCGCTGCTAACGCAGTTGCCGATGTTCGCACCGGCGCTGAGTGATGCCAAAGCGGCGGAGCAGGTCGAGATTCAGGTCAAATACGAAGGCTATATCGCCCGTCAGCTGGAAGAGATCGAAAAACAGCAGCGTAATGAAAATACCTTGCTGCCTGTTGACCTGGATTATCGTCAGGTCAGCGGACTGTCGAACGAAGTGGTCGCCAAACTCAACGATCACAAGCCCGGCTCGATCGGCCAGGCGTCCCGTATCTCCGGCGTTACTCCCGCCGCCATTTCCATCTTGCTGGTGTGGTTGAAGAAACAAGGGATGTTGCGCCGCAGCGCCTAACAGAGCGCGGCTTAACGCCGCGCTGCATCATGTCTATCAAGCTAACAGAACGAAAAATCAGGATTTTGCGTGCTTACGAAACTAAACCACCTGCTGGACAGCGCTGGCATAACGTTGACCGATCGCCAGAAAACACAGCTGATACAGTACGTTGAACTGCTGAATAAGTGGAACAAGGCCTACAATCTGACTTCGGTGCGCGACCCCGGCCAAATGCTGGTGCGTCACATCATGGATAGCCTGGTGGTAGAACCGCATCTGGAAGGACAGCGCTTTATCGATGTCGGCACCGGTCCGGGTCTGCCTGGCATTCCGTTGGCCATCATCCGTCCTGACGCTCATTTCGTCCTGTTAGACAGCCTGGGCAAGCGTGTACGTTTTCTGCGTCAGGTGCAGCATGAGCTGCAGTTGGAAAATATTGAACCGGTACAGAGCCGTGTAGAGGACTTCCCTGCTGAGCCTGCGTTTGACGGCGTCATCAGCCGCGCGTTCGCGTCTCTGCAGGATATGGTCGAATGGTGCCATCATCTTCCCGCGCGACCTCAGGGCCGTTTCTACGCCCTTAAAGGCGTCCTTCCCGACGATGAGTTGCATGCCTTGCCTGAAGGGATTTCCGCCGAGTCGATCGTCAAATTGAATGTACCCGAGCAGGAAGGGGAGCGTCATTTGGTCATTCTGCGTCAGCTTTAATGTTGTTTTTTATCAAATAAGCACGAAGTAATTGCACTTTTCACCCGATAGTCAGGGACGTGCGCGTGATAAATTAGCGGCCTCAGTAATTTTTAATGTGATGTTACACAGCGGTGTCTTTAATGCATTTTGACGGGAATGTGGGGTGTGGTTTTTTTAAACAGCCTGACAGTTTCGCTGCCGTTTTACGTGACGGATATGTGTTAATGATGTGAGATAAAATTATCCGGAATGTCAATAACCGGTTTCCGCTGTGGTTTTGTTATGTTTGCTGAGTGTTGGTTTTTAACTATTTGAAATTAAATAAATAAAAATAGCTATTTTTGCTAAAGACAAAAAAAAAGCCGATCGTATATAAAACGCTGTAGCTTGTTTTATGTGAGTAATATCACACAATGTAGCCGATTTAGTGCTGGTTTTATTAAAGTCGTGTTAACAGCATAGTTAGTAAAAATAAGGCTTCTGAAATAAATTTAAATAATCGTTCACCTTTTGGCTACTTATTGATTGAATTCGCTTGGCTGAAACGTATAATTTGCTCGTTTTTTGCTGCTTGACTCGATGCTCTAAAGGCAGTTTTATACGACTTTATTCAGCATACCTCTGAGAAAAGGTACGGGGAGAGCAAGCGTCATGTCTGTACCCCTTTACAATGGGAAAGTCGCGCTGCATTCGTTGCTGATACAATGCGTAGTGATGTTGGCGTTGAGCGCTATTTTCGCTACGGTCAGCCAGAAGGCCGCGGTTTCCGCATTAGGCGGGGGATTGGCAGCCTGGTTGCCGAATATGGTGTTTATGCTGTTTGCCTTACGGCGGAACGTGCAGACACCATCAGCAGGACGCATTGCCTGGTCATTTGCTGTGGGCGAGGCGCTGAAAATGCTCTTCACCATTGCATTGTTGGTGGTGGCGTTAGGCGGGTTTCATGCGGCATTCCTTCCGCTTGGCCTGACATACTTGTCGGTGTTGGTTATCCAGATCGTGGCACCCGCTGTCATTAACCGTTACCGTAGTTAACAACAAAAAGGGTAAGAGACATCATGTCTGCTTCAGGAGAAATCTCTACTCCGCAAGAGTATATCGGCCATCATCTGACGCATTTACAGGTGGGTTCGGGCTTCTGGGCGATCAACATCGATTCGATGTTTTTCTCAGTCGCTCTTGGCATACTCTTTCTGGTTATCTTTCGTTCAGTCGCTAAAAACGCAACCAGTGGCGTGCCTGGCAAGCTGCAGACCGCAGTTGAGCTGGTCGTCGGTTTCGTGGATAGCAGCGTGCGTGATATGTATCACGGCAAGAGCAAGTTGATTGCTCCTTTGGCGCTGACCATTTTCGTCTGGGTTTTCCTGATGAACTTTATGGACCTGCTGCCGATCGATTTGCTGCCGCAAATTTGGGCGAAGATTTATAGCGCCGCCGGGCACGATCCTGCCCATGCTTATTTGCGCGTGGTACCTTCTGCCGACGTGAACATTACGCTGTCGATGGCGTTAGGCGTTTTCATTCTGATTCTGTTCTACAGCATCAAAATGAAAGGCGTGGGCGGCTTTGTCAAAGAGCTGACACTGCAGCCGTTTAATCATCCTGTCTTTATTCCTGTCAACCTGATTCTTGAAGGTGTCAGCCTGCTGTCCAAACCGGTTTCACTGGGTTTGCGACTGTTTGGCAACATGTATGCGGGTGAGTTGATCTTCATCCTGATTGCCGGCTTGTTGCCGTGGTGGTCTCAATGGTTGTTGAATGTCCCTTGGGCCATTTTCCACATCCTGATCATTACGCTTCAGGCTTTTATTTTCATGGTTCTGACGGTTGTTTATCTCTCGATGGCATCTGAAGAGCATTGATTTTCTTTCAACACAATAACGTTTTAACTGAAACAAACTGGAGACTGTCATGGAAAACCTGAGTGTGGATCTGCTGTACATGGCTGCCGCGTTGATGATGGGTTTGGCGGCTATCGGTGCTGCGATCGGTATCGGCATTCTGGGTGGTAAATTTTTGGAAGGCGCTGCACGTCAGCCCGATCTGATTCCTCTGCTGCGTACACAGTTCTTTATCGTAATGGGTCTGGTGGATGCAATCCCGATGATCGCTGTGGGTTTGGGTCTGTATGTGATGTTTGCGGTCGCCTAAACAAGCTTGTGCTTGTCAGGTGATGGAACATCAACCATTTAACTTACGAAGAGGCATTGTGCTGTGAATATTAACGCTACAATCCTCGGCCAGGCCATTGCGTTTGTCCTGTTTGTCCTGTTCTGCATGAAGTACATATGGCCGCCGATTATGGCAGCCATTGAGAAGCGTCAAAAAGAAATTGCTGACGGTCTGTCTTCTGCTGAACGCGCCAAGAACGATCTGAACCTAGCGCAGGCCAATGCGACCGATCAACTGAAGAAAGCTAAAGCGGATGCTCAGGTCATTATTGAGCAGGCGAATAAGCAACGCGCTCAGATTCTGGAAGAAGCGAAAGTGGAAGCAGAAACGGAACGCAACAAAATTGTGGCGCAGGCCCAGGCTGAGATTGACGCTGAACGCAAGCGCGCTCGCGAAGAGCTGCGTAAGCAGGTCGCCTCGCTGGCCATTGCGGGTGCCGAGAGAATTATTGAACGTTCCGTGGATGAAGCTGCTAACAGCGACATCGTCGATAAACTGGTCGCTGAACTGTAAGGAGGAAGGGGCTGATGTCTGAATTTGTCACGGTAGCTCGCCCCTACGCCAAAGCAGCTTTTGACTTTGCCGCAGAACACCAGGCGGTTGAACACTGGCAGTACATGCTGGCATTTGCTGCGGAAGTAAGCCGAGATGAACAGATCGCCGAGTTGCTTTCCGGCGCTGTCGCGCCGCAAACGCTGGCGAATACCTTCATCGAGGTGTGCGGTGATCAACTGGATGATGCGGGCCAAAACCTGATTCGGGTTATGGCCGAAAACGGGCGTTTACTGGTGCTTCCTGAAGTACTGGAACAGTTTGTTCAACTTCGTGCGGCACAGGAATCGACAGTTGATGTCGATGTGATTTCCGCCACGACGTTGAACGAGCAGCAGCTATCCAAGATAGCGGTTGCGATGGAACAACGTCTGTCACGTAAAGTGAAGCTGAATTGCAAAATTGATAAGTCTGTTATGGCCGGCGTGATCATTCGCGCAGGCGATATGGTGATAGACGGCAGTATTCGTGGTCGTCTGGATCGTCTGGCAGACGTCTTGCAGTCTTAAGGGGACTGGAGCATGCAACTGAATTCCACCGAAATCAGTGAACTGATCAAGCAGCGGATTGCTCAGTTCAATGTTGTGAGCGAAGCTCATAACGAAGGTACTATCGTTTCCGTCAGTGACGGGATCATCCGTGTACACGGTCTGGCCGATGTCATGCAGGGGGAAATGATTTCTCTGCCCGGCAACCGTTATGCCATCGCACTGAACCTGGAGCGCGACTCCGTGGGTGCCGTGGTGATGGGTCCGTATGCGGACCTGGCCGAAGGCATGAAAGTGAAATGCACCGGCCGTATCCTGGAAGTTCCGGTAGGCCGCGGCCTGCTGGGCCGAGTGGTCAACACACTGGGTGCGCCTATCGACGGTAAAGGTCCGGTAGAGCACGACGGCTTCGCGGCCGTTGAAGCGATTGCGCCGGGCGTAATCGAACGTCAGTCTGTCGACCAGCCGGTTCAGACCGGTTACAAATCCGTCGATGCGATGATTCCGATCGGCCGCGGTCAGCGTGAGCTGATCATCGGCGACCGTCAGACCGGTAAAACCGCGCTGGCCGTTGATGCCATCATCAACCAGCGTGATTCCGGCATCAAATGTATCTACGTCGCTATCGGCCAGAAAGCCTCCACGATTTCCAACGTGGTTCGCAAACTGGAAGAGCATGGCGCGCTGGCTAACACCATCGTGGTTGTGGCTACGGCTTCCGAATCTGCCGCTCTGCAGTACCTGGCGCCTTATGCCGGTTGTGCGATGGGCGAGTATTTCCGTGACCGCGGCGAAGACGCACTGATCATTTACGATGACCTGTCCAAACAGGCTGTCGCCTATCGTCAGATTTCTCTGCTGCTGCGCCGTCCGCCGGGCCGTGAAGCATTCCCGGGCGATGTGTTCTATCTGCACTCCCGCCTGCTGGAACGTGCTGCGCGTGTCAACTCGGAGTACGTAGAAAAATTCACCAACGGTGAAGTGAAGGACAAAACGGGTTCTTTGACGGCGCTGCCTATCATTGAAACTCAGGCAGGTGACGTTTCCGCGTTCGTTCCGACCAACGTTATTTCCATTACCGATGGTCAGATCTTCCTGGAATCTACCCTGTTCAACGCTGGTATTCGTCCTGCTGTTAACCCAGGGATCTCCGTATCTCGTGTGGGTGGTGCAGCGCAGAGCAAGATCATGAAGAAACTGTCCGGTGGTATTCGTACCGCTCTGGCACAGTATCGCGAACTGGCGGCGTTCTCTCAGTTTGCCTCCGATCTGGATGATGCAACGCGTAAACAGCTGAACCACGGTCAGAAAGTGACTGAACTGCTGAAACAGAAACAGTATGCGCCGATGTCCATCGCGCAGCAGTCTCTAGTGCTGTTCTCAGCAGAACGCGGTTACCTGGAAGACGTTGAGCTGTCTAAAGTGGGAAGCTTCGAAGCGGCGCTGCTGGCCTATGCCAGCCGTGAGCACGGCGAACTTCTGCAGCAGATCGACCAGACGGGTGCTTATAACGATGAAATCGAGGGTCAATTCAAAACTATCCTCGATACTTTTAAAGCAACCCAGTCCTGGTAATTGCCCGCGTCTGCCTCACGGCAGACCGCTAGGCTATTGAGGAGAAGCTAAGATGGCCGGCGCAAAAGAGATACGTAGTAAGATCGGAAGCGTCCAGAATACGCAGAAGATCACTAAAGCGATGGAGATGGTCGCCGCTTCCAAAATGCGTAAATCGCAGGATCGTATGGTGGCCAGCCGTCCTTATGCTGAAACTATTCGCAAAGTGATTGGTCACCTTGCGTTAGGTAATTTGGAGTACAGACATCCGTACCTGGAAGAGCGCGAAGTTAAGCGCGTCGGGTATTTTGTGGTGTCTACAGACCGTGGCCTGTGCGGTGGCTTGAATATTAACCTGTTCAAAAAGCTTCTGGCCGAGATGAAAGAGTGGGGCGATAAGGGCGTAGAAAGCGATCTGGCGCTGGTAGGTTCGAAAGGCGTCTCTTTCTTCAATTCCGTTGGCGGAAACGTTCTCGCTCAGGTAACGGGTATGGGCGATGCCCCCAGCCTGTCTGAATTGATCGGATCGGTAAAAGTCATGCTGCAGGCCTATGACGAAGGTCGTCTGGACAAGCTGTATGTGGTGAGCAACAAATTCATCAATACCATGTCTCAGGAGCCTCAGGTTGTTCAGCTGTTGCCTCTTCCCCCGGCGGAAGACAGCACGTTGAAGAAGAAGTCCTGGGATTACCTGTATGAGCCGGACCCTAAAGCATTGCTGGATACCCTCCTGCGCCGCTATGTGGAATCTCAGGTTTATCAGGGCGTCGTAGAAAACCTGGCCAGCGAACAGGCCGCGCGAATGGTTGCGATGAAGGCCGCCACCGATAACGGCGGTAATCTGATTAAAGAGCTGCAGTTGGTATACAACAAAGCTCGTCAGGCCAGCATCACTCAGGAACTCACCGAGATCGTCGGGGGAGCCTCCGCGGTTTAAGCTAGGTTAACGAATTACGTATTGTCGAATTACGTAGAGGATTCAAGATGGCTACTGGAAAGATTATCCAGGTAATCGGCGCCGTGGTGGACGTCGAGTTCCCTCAGGATGCCGTACCGAAAGTGTACGATGCGCTTGAGGTTGAAAACGGTGCTGAAAAACTGGTGCTGGAAGTACAGCAGCAGTTGGGCGGCGGCGTTGTTCGTTGTATTGCAATGGGAACTTCAGACGGTCTGCGTCGCGGCCTGGACGTTGCTAACCTCGGTCACCCGATTGAAGTGCCGGTAGGTAAAGCGACGCTGGGTCGTATCATGAACGTACTGGGCGAGCCGGTCGACATGAAAGGCGATATCGGCGAAGAAGAGCGTTGGGCTATCCACCGCGAAGCGCCGGCGTACGAAGAACTGTCCAACTCCCAGGAACTGCTGGAAACGGGTATCAAGGTTATCGACCTGATGTGTCCGTTCGCCAAGGGCGGTAAAGTCGGCCTGCTCGGCGGCGCGGGTGTGGGTAAGACCGTCAACATGATGGAACTGATCCGAAACATCGCTATCGAGCACTCGGGTTATTCCGTGTTTGCGGGTGTAGGGGAACGTACTCGTGAGGGTAACGATTTCTACCACGAAATGAGCGAATCCAACGTTCTGGATAAAGTGTCTCTGGTATATGGCCAGATGAACGAGCCGCCGGGTAACCGTCTGCGCGTCGCACTGACCGGTCTGACCATGGCGGAGAAATTCCGTGATGAAGGTCGCGATGTTCTGCTGTTCGTCGATAACATCTACCGTTATACGCTGGCAGGGACCGAAGTGTCCGCACTGCTGGGCCGTATGCCTTCCGCAGTAGGCTACCAGCCGACGCTGGCGGAAGAGATGGGTGTGCTGCAGGAACGTATCACTTCCACGAAAACCGGTTCCATCACGTCCGTACAGGCCGTTTACGTCCCTGCGGATGACTTGACCGACCCGTCGCCAGCCACCACCTTTGCTCACTTGGATGCAACCGTGGTACTGAGCCGTCAGATCGCGTCTCTGGGTATCTACCCGGCCGTTGACCCGCTGGATTCCACCAGCCGTCAGCTGGATCCGCTGGTTGTTGGTCAGGAACACTATGATGTCGCTCGTGGCGTGCAGTCCATTCTGCAGCGTTACCAGGAACTGAAAGACATCATCGCGATTCTGGGTATGGACGAACTGTCTGAAGAAGACAAACTGGTTGTATCCCGTGCGCGTAAGATCCAGCGCTTCCTGTCTCAGCCGTTCTTCGTGGCAGAAGTGTTCACGGGTTCTCCGGGTAAATTCGTCTCTCTGAAAGAGACCATCCGTGGCTTTAAAGGCATCATGGACGGCGAATACGACCACCTGCCGGAACAGGCGTTCTACATGGTTGGTTCCATTGACGAAGCAGTGGAAAAAGCCAAGAAACTGTAACGCCTTGATAGGAGGGTGACATGGCTGCTATGACTTACCATCTGGATGTCGTGAGCGCGGAACAGGCAATGTTCGCCGGTCTGGTACAGAAAATTCAGGTGACCGGTAGCGAAGGCGAGCTGGGGATTTACCCTGGTCACGCCCCCCTGCTGACGGCCATTAAGCCTGGTATGGTGCGTATTGTTAAGCAACACGGTGATGAAGAGTTCATCTACCTGTCCGGCGGTACCCTTGAGGTACAGCCGAATGCGGTCACCGTGTTGGCTGATACCGCCATCCGTGGGCAGGATCTTGATGAAGCGCGGGCTTTGGAAGCGAAGCGTAAGGCTGAAGAGCATATCCGTAGTTCACACGGTGACGTGGATTATGCTCAGGCCTCTGCTGAACTGAGCAAAGCCATTGCTAAACTGCGCGTTATCGAGCTGACCAGAAAATCGATGTAACAGAGACAGTCTCCAAAAAGCCGGCCGGTTTTTACCTGCTGGCTTTTTTTATACCCGTGGTCCGGGCGATGTTGTGGGGAGCAATACCTGAAAACGTCGTAAAAGGGTCGCCTCCGCGAAGGAATTCGCCATTTCGTCGGCGTTATCTCGCAAAATGAGGCCAAGCGGGATTTTTCGCTGAAAAATATGTAGTAATCCGGTGTAATAATAGGGTTAACTTTCATTCGTCCCACTTAGTGGGCACCAATCAGTTTCAGTCAGGATGCCTATGTCGAACAGTGCTATCAGCGTCGTGATTCTTGCCGCCGGCAAGGGGACACGCATGTATTCCGATCTTCCCAAAGTTCTCCACCCGCTGGCGGGTAAACCGATGGTTCAACACGTGATTGATACCGCCATGAAGGTGGGCGCTGAGCGCGTTCATCTGGTCTATGGTCACGGCGGCGATCGCCTCAAAAAGACGCTGTCCGGCGAAGCGCTGAACTGGGTGTTGCAGGCTGAACAATTGGGGACGGGCCATGCGATGCAGCAGGCGGCACCTGCGTTTAGCGATGACGAAGATGTCCTGATGTTGTACGGCGATGTTCCGCTGATCTCCGAAGCGACGCTGAAGCGTCTGGTTCAAGCCAAGCCTGACGGCGGTATCGGCCTGCTGACCGTGAATGTGGACGATCCCACCGGGTACGGCCGCATCGTACGGCAGGACCATGAGGTCGTCGGCATTGTGGAACATAAAGATGCCAGCGAAGCGCAGCGTCAAATCGGCGAAATCAATACGGGTATTCTGGTCGCGGGCGGTCGCGATCTGAAGCGTTGGCTCAGCCAGCTGACCAATAACAATGCGCAGGGCGAATACTACATCACCGATATCATTGCGATGGCCGCTCAAGAGGGTCGTCGCGTTGCAGCGGTACACCCTGAGTGTGCCAGCGAGGTGGAAGGCGTTAATAACCGTCTCCAGCTGGCGCGTCTGGAACGTATCTACCAGCAGGAGCAGGCGGAGAAGCTGTTGCTGGCGGGAGTGATGCTGCAGGATCCGGCGCGCTTCGATCTGCGCGGCAACGTGAAGTTTGGCCGTGACGTCACCATTGACAGCAATGTCATACTGGAAGGCGACGTCACTCTGGGGGATCGCGTGACGATTGGCGCGGGCTGCGTGATCAAAAACAGCGTCATTGGTGATGATTGCGAAGTCAGTCCATACTCGGTGTTAGAAGACGCCGTGTTGGAAGCGAAGTGCACCATCGGGCCATTTGCACGTCTGCGTCCCGGCGCGGAGCTGGCCGAAGGGGCTCACGTCGGCAACTTCGTTGAAATGAAAAAAGCCCGTTTGGGTAAAGGCTCCAAAGCCGGTCACCTGACCTATTTAGGCGATGCTGATATCGGCGCGAACGTCAATATCGGCGCTGGCACCATCACCTGTAATTATGATGGGGCCAACAAACATCAGACCATCATTGGCGATGATGTGTTCGTGGGTTCGGACACCCAACTGGTGGCGCCGGTTCGCGTTGCTAAGGGAGCGACTCTCGGCGCGGGGACCACCGTCACTCGCGACGTCGGCGAGAACGAGTTGGTGCTCAGCCGTGTCCAGCAGACGAATATCGCTGGCTGGCAGAGACCGGCGAAGAAAAAGTAAATCTATTCGACGATGGCGGCGGATATGCGCCGTCGTCGAATAGATCATCCCGCCCGAACAGGGGCGGGATGCGCATTGTCTTGATGAAAGACGGTTTTGTCCTGCCTTTTCACACTGATGCGCGAACTTGCAGGCCAAAACATAATAATTCCCCACTCTACAAGGCTCGGGGAGCCCGGAATATACCGGATTAATCAGGTCAAAGACTTCATCGGTGACACAGTATGTCGCCTCTATAGGAATACCATTGTATGTGTGGAATTGTAGGCGCAGTCGCGCAACGAGATATTGCTGAAATCCTGCTGGAAGGGTTACGCCGTCTGGAATACCGGGGCTATGATTCGGCCGGTCTGGCGGTTGTCGATAACGAAGGGCATATGACCCGTCTGCGTCGTCTGGGCAAGGTGCAGATGCTGGCTCAGGCGGCGGACGAACATCCGCTGCACGGCGGCACCGGCATCGCCCATACGCGTTGGGCGACGCATGGCGAACCGTCGGAAACGAATGCACACCCGCATGTGTCTGAAAACATCGTCGTGGTGCATAACGGTATTATCGAAAACTATGAGCCGCTGCGTGAAACGCTGACCGCTCGAGGTTTTCGATTTGTTTCCGAAACGGATACGGAAGTTGTCGCGCATCTGGTGCGCTGGGAACAAAAAGAGAACGGCGGTTCGCTGATTGATATCGTCAAACGCGTCATTCCTCAGCTGCGCGGCGCTTACGGTATGGTGTTGATGGACAGCCGCGATCCCAACGTTTTGGTGGCCGCGCGTTCCGGTAGCCCGCTGGTCATTGGCCGTGGCGTAGGGGAAAACTTCATCGCTTCCGATCAGCTGGCGCTGCTGCCGGTTACGCGTCGCTTTATCTTCCTGGAAGAAGGCGATATCGCCGAAGTCACTCGCCGTACGGTACGTATTTTCGATCGTCAGGGTGCGGAAGTGACGCGCGAAGAGATCGAATCCAGCGTGCAGTACGATGCCGGAGACAAAGGCGCCTACCGCCATTACATGCAGAAAGAAATTTATGAACAGCCTCTGGCGATCAAAAACACGCTGGAAGGCCGTTTTAGCCACGGCGAGATCGATTTGTCCGAGCTGGGCGCGCAGGCGGATGAACTGCTGTCTAAAGTCGAGCATTTACAGATTATCGCCTGCGGCACCTCCTACAACTCCGGGATGGTGTCCCGCTACTGGTTCGAGTCGCTGGCCGGTATTCCGTGCGACGTCGAAATCGCTTCCGAATTCCGTTACCGCAAGCCTGCCGTGCGTCGTAACAGCATGATGATTACGCTGTCCCAGTCTGGAGAAACCGCCGATACGCTGGCGGCGCTGCGTCTGTCCAAGTCGCTCGGCTACCTGGGTTCGCTGGCGATTTGTAACGTCGCGAGTTCGTCGCTGGTGCGCGAGTCCGACCTGGCGCTGATGACCAAAGCGGGCACCGAAATCGGCGTGGCGTCGACCAAGGCTTTCACCACTCAGCTGACGGTCTTGCTGATGCTGGTAGCGCGCATTGGGCGCCTGCGCGGTATGGCTCCTCAGGTCGAGCATGATATTGTGCATGCTCTGCAGGCCTTGCCTGCGCGCCTGGAGCAGATACTGTCTCAGGACAAGCTGATTGAATCGTTGGCGGAAGGCTTCTCCGACAAACACCACGCGCTGTTCCTGGGCCGTGGCGACCAGTATCCCATCGCGATGGAAGGGGCGCTCAAGCTCAAAGAGATCTCCTACATTCACGCGGAAGCGTACGCTGCCGGTGAGTTGAAACACGGCCCGCTGGCGTTGATTGATGCGGATATGCCGGTCGTGGTGGTGGCGCCGAATAACGATTTGCTGGAAAAACTCAAATCCAACATTGAAGAAGTGCGCGCCAGAGGCGGCGAGCTGTATGTCTTCGCGGACGAAGAAGCGGGATTCACCTCGGACAGCAATATGATGAAAATCATCCCGTTGCCGCATGTGGAAGAAGTCATCGCCCCTATCTTCTACACCGTGCCGCTTCAGCTGCTGGCTTATCACGTCGCCTTAATTAAAGGGACGGATGTGGATCAGCCGCGCAACCTGGCTAAATCCGTTACCGTTGAGTAATTAACCCTGCCTCGTCAGCCAGTGAAATAATGTTTATATTCTCTGGCTGACGTTATTTTTTCCTTTTTCTTTAATTCCGTTATAAATTTTTCCGCCCAGCGAACCAATGCTAGGGAGCAACGGATGGGGCATACTTTTCCACTTTGGAGCAACCGGCAAGTTCAACCAGCAAGCGAATTTTTCTGTGGTGTGGGTAAGGCATCGGTGGACAGGGCAGAGGTTGACGATTTTTTCTTATTGTTGATTATGGTAGTGGGTCTAGGTTTGGAAAGCTGATAATTATGTGCATCGAACAATTGGCAATATGGATGCTTTAATTATTGGCTGATTTTCCACCGCTGGAAGTAAGCCTCTCTCTTATTTATCGGATAACCTATTTCCTTCCCGGGTTATCCGATATCTCGATTCTTTCTATTTTTTATCTCCTCCGTTTCTTATAAGAACATATTCAGCGCACTTCCATTCCTAATCAAAATCATCGATAAAAATTATTCTCTGCCGATTTTTTTATATTTCAATCCCGTTTCATTCCGATCTGTTTTGATGCTAATGATTGATTTTATGGATAATTACCAGTCTGGCTTACAACCTGGTTAGGGCTGTATTCTTTGCCTTCGTGAGTGACCTTAATTCGTCATTTCTGACGCATAAAGGCGAGTTCATAGAATGATTCGTGGAGAAGAAAAATAAATCGGCGGGTCGTTTAATTCGGCGTTAATTACCGTTGAGGCCAGGTGAAAATGGTGAAGATAAATTAAACGGCGAAGGCGTAAAAAAGCGCGAATTAACTACGAAATAGGGGGGCATCGAAGCGTCATGGTAAACGCGGGGGTGTGTCATAAAAATGTCATATTTCGTACATTTAACTGTCACCGAATTGACCTATTTTTTGCTGCAGCAAACTACACTCTGATAATACACACTCGCTCTGGGTCTACACGTTGACAATATCCCACAGGAGGGATTATGAAACTGATTCGTACCACTGTTGCCAGTATTGTTGCAGCAAGTGTTTCTCTGACTACCGTCTCTGCTTTCGCTGCCGTTAACATCACCGGCGCAGGTGCGACATTCCCCGCGCCGGTCTATGCCAAATGGGCTGACTCCTACCAGAAAGAAACCAGCAATAAAGTTAACTATCAAGGTATTGGTTCTTCCGGTGGTGTTAAACAGGTGACGGCGAAGACCGTCGATTTCGGCGCATCCGATGCTCCGTTGACGGATGAGAAGCTGACTCAGGACAAACTGTTCCAGTTCCCAACCGTCATCGGCGGCATCGTGCTGGCGGTTAACGTTCAGGGCGTAAAGCAGGGTGAGCTGACGCTGGATGGCAAAACGCTGGGCGATATCTACCTGGGCACCATTAAAAAATGGAATGATCCGGCTATCGCTAAGCTGAACCCGAACGTCAAGCTGCCGAATCAGGATATCGCCGTGGTCCGCCGTGCAGACGGTTCAGGCACCTCCTACGTATTCACCAGCTACCTGGCTAAGGTCAACGCACAGTGGAAAGAGAAAGTCGGGTCCGGCAACACCGTGAGCTGGCCGACCGGTCTGGGCGGTAAAGGCAACGACGGGATTGCCGCTTTCGTACAGCGTCTGCCGGGTTCTATCGGCTACGTTGAATACGCCTATGCTAAACAGAACAACCTGGTTTACACCAAGTTGATCTCCGCTGACGGTCAAGCGGTCAGCCCGTCTGGCGCGTCGTTCAGTAATGCGGCGAAAGGCGTAGACTGGAGCAAATCCTTCGCACAGGACCTGACCTTCCAGAAGGGCAGCGACGCATGGCCTATCACCTCCACCACCTTCATCTTGCTGCAAAAAACGCAGAATAAACCTGAGATCGGCAAAGAAGTGCTGAAGTTCTTCGACTGGGCTTACGATAAAGGCGCTGCTCAGGCGGAAGCGCTGGATTACGCGACATTGCCGAAAGAGGTCGTTGAGCAGGTGCGCGCAGCGTGGAAAACCCAGATTAAAGACAGTGAAGGTAAAGCCCTGTACTAATCGGACGTTGTACGATAGAACGTTTCCCATTATGTAGTCACTGAGAGGTGGATAAACCGGAAACGGCATATCCACCTTTGAACTTTTCATTGGGTTATCCCAGTTTATTAGGAAGAGAGTTGTATGGCTGAATATAAGCCAACCATTACTCCACCAGGAAAACATGGCGACGTGATCTTCGGCGCGGTGGTCCGGTTGGCGGCGCTGTTAACGTTGTTGCTGCTGGGCGGTATTATCGTTTCTCTGATTATTGCGTCCTGGCCCAGTATTCAAACCTTCGGTTTTTCATTCCTGTGGACGAAAGAGTGGGATGCACCCGCTGGTAAATTCGGTGCGCTGGTCCCGATTTACGGCACCATCGTCACCTCCTTGATCGCACTGATTATCGCTATACCCATCAGTTTCGGCATCGCGCTATTTCTGACGGAGCTGGCTCCGGGCTGGCTCAAACGTCCATTAGGCGTCGCCATTGAGCTGCTGGCGGCGATCCCCAGCATCGTGTACGGCATGTGGGGGCTGTTTATTTTTGCCCCGCTGTTCGCGCAATATTTTCAACAGCCGGTAGGAAACGTACTGTCAGCGATCCCGTTCGTGGGGGCCTTATTCACCGGTCCTGCCTTCGGCATTGGTATTCTGGCCGCGGGCGTGATTCTGGCCATCATGATCATCCCTTATATCGCCGCCGTTATGCGCGACGTCTTTGAGCAGACGCCGGTTATGATGAAAGAGTCGGCTTACGGCATTGGCTGCACCACCTGGGAAGTGATCTGGCACATCGTGCTGCCGTTCACCAAAAATGGGGTGATTGGCGGCGTCATGCTGGGTCTGGGCCGCGCGTTAGGCGAGACCATGGCGGTGACCTTCATTATCGGTAATACCTATCAGTTGGACAGCGTTTCGCTGTTTATGCCTGGCAATAGCATTACCTCCGCGCTGGCCAACGAATTCGCCGAGGCGGATTCCGGGCTGCATACTGCGGCGCTGATGGAGCTGGGGCTGATTCTGTTTGTGATTACATTCATTGTCCTGGCCTGCTCGAAATTTATGATCATGCGTCTGGCGAAAAATGAGGGAGCGAGCTGATGGCGACGATGGAAATCGAACGCAGCGACGAGATAGCGCGCAATCGACGCAAAATGCAGTCCTGGCGTCGGCAGAAAAACCGTATCGCGCTGTGCCTGTCCATGTTGACCATGGCGTTCGGGCTGTTCTGGCTGATCTGGATTCTGTTCTCCACTTTTACCCGGGGATTCGACGGCATGTCGATGGCGCTGTTCACTGAGATGACGCCGCCGCCCAACACCCCGGGAGGCGGTCTGGCGAATGCGATCGTCGGCAGTGGACTGCTGATCTTATGGGCGACCTTGTTCGGCACGCCGCTGGGTATTCTGGCCGGTATCTATCTGGCGGAGTACGGCCGTAAATCGCTGATCGCCGAAGTGATTCGCTTCATTAACGATATTTTGCTGTCGGCGCCTTCCATTGTGGTCGGCCTCTTCGTTTATACGCTGGTGGTGGCGAAGATGGAGCATTTCTCCGGCTGGGCTGGCGTGATCGCACTGGCGCTGTTGCAGGTGCCGATCGTGATCCGAACGACTGAAAACATGCTGAAGCTGGTGCCGGACAGCCTGCGCGAAGCCGCATATGCGCTGGGAACGCCGAAGTGGAAAATGATTTCCGCCATTACCCTGAAAGCCTCGGTATCCGGCATCATCACCGGGATTTTACTGGCGGTGGCGCGTATCGCCGGGGAAACGGCGCCGCTGCTGTTCACCTCGCTGTCGAATCAGTTCTGGAGCACCGATCTGATGAATCCGATAGCCAACCTGCCGGTCACCATCTTCAAGTTCGCCATGAGTCCCTTCAAGGAGTGGCAGGATCTGGCTTGGGCCGGTGTGCTGCTGATTACGCTCTGCGTTCTGTTGCTGAATATTGTGGCGCGCGTGCTGTTCGCTAAGAAAAGCGCCTAAAACCCTGTCGAGTGTTGCGTAGCAGCACCACCGCTAGAAGAGAGAAGTCTTGATGAGTATCGTTACTGAGACATCCACCAGCAAAATCCAGGTGCGTGATCTGAATTTCTATTATGGAAAATTTCACGCGCTGAAAAACATCACGCTGGATATCGCACAGAATCAGGTCACAGCGTTTATCGGTCCATCGGGGTGCGGTAAATCGACGCTCTTGCGCACTTTGAACAAAATGTATCAGCTCTATCCGGAGCAGCGCGCCGAAGGCGAAATCCTGCTGGATGGGAACAACATCCTCACTGATAGTCAGGATATCGCCCTGTTGCGCGCCAAAGTGGGCATGGTTTTCCAGAAACCGACGCCGTTCCCGATGTCGATTTACGACAACATCGCCTTTGGCGTTCGCCTGTTCGAAAAGCTGTCTCGCGTCGACATGGATGAACGAGTGCAGTGGGCGTTGACCAAGGCGGCCTTGTGGCAGGAAACGAAAGACAAACTGCATCAGAGCGGTTACAGCCTGTCCGGCGGTCAGCAGCAACGTCTGTGCATCGCGCGTGGGATCGCCATCCGGCCGGATGTGCTTTTGCTGGATGAGCCCTGTTCGGCGCTGGACCCGATTTCGACGGGGCGCATCGAAGAGCTGATTTCCGAGTTGAAGAAAGACTACACCGTGGTGATTGTCACCCATAATATGCAGCAGGCAGCGCGTTGTTCCGATCATACGGCGTTCATGTATCTGGGAGAGCTGATTGAATTCAGCGACACCGACACGCTGTTTACTGCGCCACAGCAGAAACAGACCGAAGACTACATCACCGGTCGCTACGGTTGATCAGGGGAGTTTGATGGAAAACCTCAATCTAAATAAACATATCTCCGGTCAGTTCAATGCTGAGCTTGAGCACATTCGCACTCAGGTGATGACGATGGGCGGGCTGGTGGAGCAGCAACTGACGGACGCCATCACGGCGATGCATAACCAGGATGAAGATCTGGCCAAACGCGTCATCGAAGGCGACGCCAAGGTTAATATGATGGAAGTGAGCATTGATGAAGCCTGCGTGCGCATCATTGCCAAACGTCAGCCTACGGCGAGCGATCTGCGTCTGGTTATGGCGATCATCAAGACGATTTCCGAACTGGAACGCATCGGCGACGTGGCGGACAAAATCTGCAGCACGGCGCTGGAGAAATTCTCGCACCAGCATCAGCCGCTGTTGGTCAGCCTGGAGTCTATGGGGCTGCACACGGTGCAGATGCTGCACGACGTGCTGGACGCGTTTGCCCGAATGGATCTGGAAGAGGCGATCCGCATCTATCGGGAAGACCGCAAGGTGGACAAGGAGTACGAGGGCATCGTGCGTCAGCTGATGACCTACATGATGGAAGACTCGCGCACTATTCCGAGCGTGTTGACCGCGTTGTTCTGCGCGCGTTCCATCGAACGTATCGGCGACCGCTGCCAGAATATTTGCGAAATTATTTTCTATTTCGTCAAAGGCCAGGATTTCCGCCATGTCGGCGGCGATGCGCTGGAAAAATTGCTCATCGAAAACGATGCGAAAAAAGACAGCTAACGTCTTGGTTCCTGCCTCACCGATAAGCCTCGCACTGCGGGGCTTTTTCTTTTTCCGGGCGGAAAAAATATCGCGACCGGCGGGATATGTAACATAACATTATATTATAGTCGGATATGTTATTTCCCTATATTTAGTCGGGTGTTAGCCTATAACCTATAAAAAACGGGGCAGGGATAACACATGAAAAATCGCTTTTTGACGTTAACGCTGGTGGCCGGATTGGCCACGCTGACAGGGACCGCTCAGGCGGATAAATTGGCGGATATTCAGAAGTCCGGCGTAGTCAAAGTCGCCGTGTTCGATAGCAACCCGCCGTTTGGTTATGTGGATCCCCAGAGCAAGAAGCTGGTGGGCTACGATGTCGATATCGCCGAAGCTGTCGGCAAAGCGCTAGGCGTCAAAGTCGAGCTGCGCGCCACCAACCCCGCAAACCGCATTCCGCTGCTGGTCTCGAAAAAAGTGGATCTCATCGCCGCTAACTTCACGATCACCGACGAACGCGCCAAACAGGTCAATTTCAGTATTCCTTACTTCTCCACCGGACAGAAATTCATCGCCCGCAAAGGCGTCCTGAAAACGCCGGAAGATATCAAAAACCTGCGCATTGGGGCGGATAAAGGCACCGTGCAGGAAATCACGCTGCGCGAGCACTACCCGACGGCCAAAGTGATCTCCTACGATGACACCCCGCTGGCTTTCGCGGCGCTGCGTAACGGCAACGTGCAGGCGATCACGCAGGATGACGCCAAACTGGTCGGTCTGCTGGCGAACGTCCCGGCGGCGCAGAAGGCGGAGTTTGAAATCTCGCCGTTCAGCATCACGCGCGAATATCAGGGTATTGGTATCCCCAAAGGGGAAGACGCGTTGACGCAAAAGGTGAGCGACGCGCTGTCGGCACTGGAAAAACAGGGTGAGGCAGAGAAGATCTATAACCGTTGGTTCGGGCCGGAGACGCTTTCCGCACAGCCGCGCGGCGACTTTAAGTTTGCGCCGTTAGATCAACAACCTAAAAGCTGATTTTCCCACAGATGACTGATGCTCTCATTCGCCCTCCGCACCGCGGGGGGCATTGTTGTTTATGATGTTTCCTGAAACGATACAACACTGGCTGACGGAGTGGCTGCTGGCGCCGCAATATCTGGCATGGCTATGGCAGGGTTTCCTGATGACCCTCGGCCTGTCCGCCGCCACCGTGGTCCTGGCCACGCTATTCGGCATGGTGCTGGCCGCCGCTCGCGACAGCCACATGCCCGTTCCGCGTTGGCTGGCTGTCGCCTATAGCGCCCTGTTTCGCAACACGCCGCTGCTGGTTCAGCTATTTTTCTGGTACTTCGGGGCCGGGCAGTTGTTCCCGTCGTCGGTGATGCAGTGGCTGAACACCCCGCATGAACTTTCTGCGCTGGGATTAGCACTGCCGTGGCCTTCCTTTGAATTTCTCGCCGGACTACTGGGTCTGACGCTCTACTCCAGCGCCTTCATCGCCGAAGAACTACGCGCGGGCATGGCGGGCGTCGCCACAGGACAGAAGTATGCCGCGCAGGCGCTCGGCCTAACCAGCTGGCAGGCAATGCGTTATGTGTTGTTGCCTCAGGCGCTGCGCATCGCCTTTCCGCCCTTGCTCGGACAGTACATGAACGTCATCAAGAACTCGTCGTTGGCGATGGCGATCGGCGTGGCGGAACTGTCTTACGCTTCACGTCAGGTGGAAACCGAGACGCTGCGGACCTTTCAGGCCTTCGGCGTCGCCACGGTGTTTTATATCGGCGCCATTGCGCTGCTAGAGGGATGGGGTATGTGGCGTCAACAGCGAAAATCGACGGAGGCGCGCTGAAATGGATTTTACGATCATCCGCGATAACTTCACCTATCTGATGTGGGGCACGTTTCCCGACGGGCCGCTGGGCGGAGCGGCGCTGACGTTGGCGATTAGCCTGATGGCGGGCGTCGCCTCGGCCATACTCGGCACGCTGCTCGGCATCGCGCTGGCGATGTCCCGGGGCTGGCTGGCCGCGCTGTTGGCGATGGTGTTGGGTTTTTTCCGGGCTATTCCCGTCATCATGCTGATTTTCTGGACCTACTTCCTGTTGCCTGTGCTGTTCGGCGTGGATATCCCGGAAATCACCACCGTCGTTTGCGCGTTGGCGCTGATCGCCTCCGCTTATCTTGCTCATGGGGTTAAAGCCGGGATTGTGGCGATAGGCCGCGGTCAGTGGCAGGCGGGGCTGTCGCTCGGCTTTAATCGCTGGCAGACGCTGGGCTACATCGTCTTGCCTCAGGCGCTGCGCATGATGGTGCCGTCGTTCATTAACCAGTGGATTTCCCTGATCAAAGATACATCGCTGGCGTATATCGTGGGCGTCGGCGAGCTGACGTTTCTGGCGACGCAGGTCAACAACCGCAGCATGGTGTATCCGCTGGAGGTCTTCCTGTTCGTGGCGTTGGTTTATTTTGTCATGTGCTTGGCGCTGGATGTGCTGGCGACCGGCATCAGCCGTCGTTATGGCGGCCGACGCGTCCAGAAAGTCGCCAGAGGCAAGGCGACGGCCTGACTGCTCAGCGCACTGATGTCAACGTAGACCAGCCGCGTTCGCGCCAGAGCGCGGGCAGTTGGCGCATATCATCGAACTGGGTGACCAGCGGGTGATGAATGGGGCGGTTGAGCGTATCGGCGCAATAATAAAACACGGGAATCCCGGCGGAAATGCCTGCTTGTACGCCAGCTTCTGAGTCTTCCACCAAAATACAGCGTTCAATCGCCACCTTCATCTGGTCGGCGGCGTAGTAGAGGATTGCCGGATCCGGTTTCCAGGTTTGAATGTCGTAACCGCTGTAAAGATGGTCGTTGAAGAAGGGCAGAAGCGCCGTTTTTCCCAGCGTGCGCTGCATTTTACTCACCGGCCCGTTAGAGACGACCGCCGTCGGAACCTGCAATTTTCCCAGCAGTTCGCGTACGCCTGGAATGGGTTGCAGGGCCGCGTCAAACAAACGGGCGATCTCGTCACGATACTCCTGCTCCAGCACGGCCATGTCTTGCGTCAAATGATAACGTTCGCAGGTGCGGAGAATGATGTCGTGAAGCCTGACGCCTTTAAACTCCGCGATGAATTGCTCTAATGCCAGCGAGATGTTGTAGGTGGCGAACACATTCACGTAGGCCTGACAGCACAGAACTTCGGTATCGACCAGCGTTCCGTCGCAGTCAAAGAAAACGCACTCAATCTGGGACATGACCTTCCTTAACCGGGGAGACAAAAGATACTTTTACTTTACTGCACAATGGGACGGTTGTAATCGCTTGTGGCCGTGGGCGAAGGCCGAATTCGCACGCCCGTGCTTCATGTTCCCGCTGTCACCTTCCACCACTTCCGCATATTCATAGGATGTCCTTATGGTAGATAAAAAAACGAGGCGACAGCGTCAACCGCTGAGAATTTTGGTATAGGATACCTGACGGATAATCTTTTCCTTTCTTCAGGCTATTATGACTCATGGATAAATCTCAAACTGGCTCCGCGTCTGAGCGTGGGTTGCTGCAACGCGTGTTCAAATTACGTCAGCACGGCACCACGGCGCGTACTGAAACGATTGCGGGCTTCACGACGTTCCTGACGATGGTCTACATCGTTTTTGTTAACCCGCAAATCCTCGGCGTGGCCGGAATGGATACGCAGGCCGTCTTTGTCACCACCTGTCTGATCGCCGCCTTCGGCAGTATCCTGATGGGCCTGCTGGCGAACCTGCCGGTAGCGTTGGCGCCTGCGATGGGTCTTAACGCCTTCTTCGCTTTTGCCGTAGTCGGCGCGATGGGCCTTCCCTGGCAGGTGGCGATGGGCGCTATTTTCTGGGGCGCAATCGGTTTCCTGTTGTTGTCCGTGTTCCAGATCCGCTACTGGATGATCGCCAATATCCCGCAGTGTCTGCGTTTAGGGATCGCCAGCGGCATCGGCCTGTTTATCGCGATGATGGGGCTGAAAAACGCCGGGATCATCGTGCCGAATGCGGATACGCTGGTTGCTGTGGGTAAACTGACCTCGCACAGCGTGCTGCTGGGCGTGCTCGGTTTCTTCATTATCGTGGTGCTCGCCTCACGCAACATCCATGCGGCGGTGCTGATCTCCATCGTTATCACGACGGCCATTGGCCTGCTGCTGGGTGATGTGAAATATACCGGCGTCTTCTCGTTGCCGCCGAGCGTCACTAACGTCGTGGGTCAGGTTGATCTGGCGGGGGCGTTGAACCTCGGACTCTCCGGCGTCATCTTCTCCTTCATGCTGGTTAACCTGTTCGACTCCTCCGGTACGCTGATCGGCGTGACCGAAAAAGCGGGGCTGGCGGATGAAAAGGGCAAATTCCCAGGGATGAAGCGCGCGCTCTATGTGGACAGCATCAGCTCCGTCGCGGGCGCCTTTATCGGTACGTCTTCCGTGACGGCTTATATTGAAAGCTCCTCCGGCGTCTCGGTCGGCGGTCGCACTGGCCTGACGGCCGTGGTGGTGGGCGTGTTGTTCCTGCTGGTGATGTTCCTGTCGCCGTTGGCGGGAATGGTGCCGGCCTACGCCGCGGCGGGCGCGCTGATTTACGTGGGCGTACTGATGACGTCCAGCCTTTCACGCGTGAAATGGGAAGACCTGACGGAAGCCGTGCCGGCGTTTATCACTGCCGTCATGATGCCGTTCAGCTTTTCCATCACGGAAGGGATCGCCCTCGGGTTTATCTCCTACTGCGTGATGAAAGCGGCGACCGGACGCTGGCGTGAAATCAGCCCGTGTGTGGTGGTGGTTGCTCTGCTGTTCCTGTTGAAAATTGTCTTCGTGGACGCCCATTGAGGTTTGCCCTGGCTAAAACAGCTGGGGGCCACGATTGATTCAACGAACTCGGGACGATGACAGGACGTTGTCCTCTTTCCTGATGACGATAAAAATAACGCGGCCATCGCCGCGTTATTTTTTTTCCGCCGGGTGGCTGGTCAATTTCATAAACCGCGCTGACTGGCGCTGTTGCTGAACAATCTCCGATGTCTTGCTGAGCCCTCCCGCCACCGTGTAGTTCCACAGTACCAGACGGTTTAGCTGAGGCGTCCGCGCGCAGGCCCAGGCCAGATAATCGTCGATGTCGCTCATCGCCTCTACCTCCGGCAAATGCGCTACGCGCAGTCGTCCGGACGCCGGATGAAGCTTCAATGACTCGCTCCCCTTCAGATTAAATTCCGGTATTTTGAGCACGGACTGGCGGATGACTGCAAGCTGAGAGGCGGCTTCCAGCGGATCGATTTGAGCGTCTACCCACGCCTTTTCCGCCTGCGTTTGCCATACCGACTGCGGCTGTTGGGACGCCCGTACATGGATGATCTCCATACTCATTCCCACACTGCCTGACTCGCTCAACAGTAGCCCGATGGTATTCCCCGCGTAGCTCAGGCTGAAGCTGGGCAGGTTGATATCGCTAAAACAGGGGCGGCCATTGGGCGCCGTCGCCAATGGGGGCAACATTGGATAGCCAAACAGATAAAACATGAGTTCTGCCAATAACGCCCGGCTTTTCAGGTAGCGCTCGCGCCGCTTCATCGAAAAACTTTGCGTTGAGGCGATCAGGTCGTCAGACAGGCGTTGCAGACTGGGCAAAACTTCCGTGCTGGTCCACCTGACGAAATGGCAGGTCATAGTTCACTCCATGATAATGACGCAAATCGTGGCGTCCGAGGTTAGCAGAGACGATATAAACGCTGCGATGCTATATATCACAGACAAAAATATTAACTAAGCACAAACTTACGGATTATTATTCAATTATTGGTACTGAAGCTGCTTTCGTCAAAATTCTCTCCCTGCTGCAACGGAGCAAGGAGAGTTACCGTCAGCGGAAGCGCCGGTGAGATAAGGGCGCGGCGTGATGGGATGACGGAGATTGTGACGTCCAATCTGCTATTGTTGCGCCGGAACCCGCCAGAAAGGCGACTATCTGGCGAATGGGAATTATCTCCCGCCGACTGCCATTGTCGCTCTTCTCTTTGTCGGCGCAGGGCATCGGGCGTGACCAACCGAAGGGCCGAGGTCGGACACACCCTGACGCAGGAAGGGCCGTCGGCCACGCCGTCGCATAAATCGCACTTACGCACTTCGCTGTGGGCGCGGGCGTCTCCCGCCTCTTGCGTCGAGCTCACCACCTGAATGGCGCCGAAGGGACAGGCGATGACGCAGCTTTTACAGCCGATGCAGCGTGAAGAGATCACCTGAATGCTGTCGTTCTGCGCGACCAGGGCGCCCTGCGGACAAGCGCTGGCGCAGGGAGCGTTCTCGCATTGATGGCAGAGTACCGGCACGCTGACGTCGGCGCTTTTGATGACTTTCAGCCTAGGGGCGAACGACGCGGTGTTCAGGCTGCTGAGCCCGCCGCCCGTGTGGGCGACGGCGCAGGCGATTTCACAGGTGCGGCAGCCAATGCACTGGCTGGCGTCGGCAATCACGAACGCATTCATCGCACCGGCTCCCTCAAATCGACGCGAGCGGTCGCTCCGGTCGTCTGCGTTTCGCACATCGCGTTGATCATGCTGTGCGCCGCCTTACGGCCGTCCGCGATGGCCGTCACCACCAGATCGGCGCCGCGCACGGCGTCACCGCCTGCGAAAATGCGAGGGTGACTGGTCTGGCAGGCATGACGACCGAGCGGTTGGGCTTCGATCTGCCCCCATTTATTGCGTTGCACCTGTGCGTCATCCAGCCACGGCATAGCGTGAGACTGAAAGCCGAACGCCGTAATCACGGCATCCACCGGATGGATGAACTCGGAACCGGCAACCGGCTGCGGACGGCGGCGGCCGCTGGCATCCGGCTCGCCCAGCTCGGTGCGGATCAGGCTGACGCCGCAGACTTCGCCTTGTTCATTGAGGCAGATTTTCTGCGGCTGCACGTTGAATATGAACTCCACCCCTTCCTCGCGGGCATTTTTCACTTCTTTTTTCGATCCGGGCATATTCGCTTCGTCGCGACGATAGGCGCAGGTGACCGACTCCGCGCCCTGACGTATTGAGGTGCGCACGCAATCCATGGCGGTATCGCCGCCGCCGAGCACCAGCACGCGTTTGCTCTGCATGGAGATGTAAGGTTCATCTTCTAAATCCGGCAGGCCCATCACCCGTTTGGTATTGGCGATCAGGAACGGCAGCGCGTCATAAACGCCCGGCGCGTCTTCGTTATCCAGGCCCGCTTTCATGGAGCGGTAGGTGCCGACGCCGACGAAGACGGTATCGAATTCGTCCAACAGCTGCGTCAGCGAAATATCACGCCCGATCTCGGTATTGAGATGGAATTCGATGCCCATGCCTTCAAACAGCACGCGGCGCTGGATCAGTACGTCTTTGTCCAGCTTGAATGAGGGAATGCCGAAGGTCAGCAGGCCGCCGATCTCTGGATGGCGGTCGAAGACCACCGCTTTGACGCCGTGACGCGTGAGGACATCGGCACAGGCGAGGCCGGCGGGACCCGCGCCGATGATCGCCGCCCGTTTACCGGTCGATTTGACCTGACTCAGGTCGGGCTTCCAGCCCATTTTCAGGGCGCTGTCGGTGATATAGCGTTCGATATTGCCGATGGTCGCTGCGCCATAAGACTCTTTGCCGAGCGTACACGCGCCTTCGCACAAACGATCCTGCGGGCAGACTCGTCCGCAAATTTCCGGCAGGCTGCTGGTGCGATGCGACAGCTCCACGGCTTCCATAATGCGGTCTTCTTTCGCCAGACGCAGGAGTTCAGGAATGTTGTTATGCAGCGGGCAAGTCCATTCGCAGATGGCGTGCTGGCCGCAGGTCATGCAGCGTCCAGCCTGATCGTGAGTCTGTTCCGGCGTAAAGCCCAGGTAGATTTCATTAAACGTGGAAATACGCTCGTTGAGCGATTTCTTGATGGCATCCATTCGCGGCCAGTCTTTGCGTTTAGCCAGCAGAGGGGGGCGTGATGGCGTAAAGGCCGGCGCCGCGCGCCAGTTTCCGGGCGCGGAACGCTGCGCCGTCTCGCGCTGTTTTTCCTGACGCTGCTGCTCTAGTGTGTGCTCACTAACTAAGCGCAACGCCTGGGTGGGGCAGGCTTCAACGCACGCCTGACCTTCGGCGCGGTCGATACAGAGATCGCATTTGTGAGCGGCTGCGGTATCCGGTGTTTTTTCCGTCGTTTCCACAGATATCGCGCCAAAGGGACAGGCAATGACGCAGGTTTTACACCCGATGCATTTTTTGGCGATGACCTGAATACTGTCCTCTTTTTTCACCAGGGCCTGTGTTGGGCACATGGCGGCGCAGGGGGCGTCTTCACAGTGATGACAGGTGACCGCCGTGTGCAGCTCGGCTTTATGAAAAACGTGGATACGAGGGGTAAAATTTTCCGCGCTTTCAGGATAAGCGCCATCGTTATGGGCAATCACACAGGCAATCTCGCAGGCTTTACAGCCGATGCAGTCCTTGGCGTTTGCGACGATAAACCGATTCATATCTTCTCCCGATAAGATCGTGTTGATGCAGGATTCGGCAATGAATAAAAGCCGATACCGCGTCTTACTTTATCTGTAAAATAACAAAAAGTAAGCGCTTGCTTACTTTTTGGGTGACGACCGTCACACTTTTTAATTGTCCGGCCAGAGCGAAAAGCATGGGGCTGGGGCGTGAAGTCCTATCAAGAATAGCGGCTTCGTAGTCTGGCGCTGGATTTTTATCCTAGCGGCTCCCCACCACGGCTATGTTGATATAGAACAGAGAATTAAAAAGAAGAATAATCAAATTTATTCAATATGTTAGCGTATTGAGAGTCATTATCTTGTACGCAAAACCCGGCGTGCGGCAAAGAGAACGATTGCGTGAGGTCTTTCAACGGTATCTTAAGGCTGTCGCGGTCGCTTCACGGCTGGGGCTGACGCCTCGCCTGAGGAGGGAGCGATCTGAATCAGGAGACGGGGAGCGTTATTCGGCGCGATTCCTGACGCGCAGGTGGACATGCCTGCGCTGTTGCGTTTTCATCGTGCTAAGCAGCATGGCCAACGCATCCAGTTTGTCGATAATTTGGGTGCCCAGATAGAAATAGCCGTAAATTTTGTTCTCTATCGCGATGTCATTTCCGACGTGCTCGACCAGCAGCGTCGACCTCAGTTCCTCCATCACATCCTGTTCGAACTCTTTATGATGGAATTTCTTGATGGCGTCAGGATCGTTAATATCGTCGCGAATAAGCGCCTGTAAAATTTTAAAACGGTAATCGATCGCGTAATTAATTTTCTTCGATAGGGAGGAGGCGCAAATAATATTGTGGCTAACCGGGCAGTCCCAGAAGGCTTTTTCTATCAGATTCAGATAAGAGATGATATCGAGAATAGTTTCTTGGAGTGACGCATAAGTTTTTTTATCTATTCTGGTTTCTTTCTGGGCAGGCGCGGAGAGTTTTAATATATTAGCGATGGTTTTTTTATTAATACTGTTAAGATTTTTTAATTCGGGCCGGTTGAATAGATTACGAGATAAATTAGCGCAGTAAAGCTGATGCAGATTGGATATGAGTTTATACAGTTCTATATTCCAGTGAATACACGCTTTGTGCGGAAAAATACTGGAAAAAATCACGGCGATGACGCAGCCGATAAAGACGTCAGAAATACGCCACAGCGCGATATCCAGATTTCCGCCTGACGCGCTGACGGTTACGGAAAGCGTAATACCAATCAGTATCCCGGCATAAGGAATCTTGCTCAATGTCAGGTAGCCGCAGGTAAATATACCGAGGGCGATGATCACGATCATGCCTGGAAAGGAGTACTTCCCGGCATAAAACGAGAGAATACCGAAGATGATGCCAATCAAGGTACCGGTTGAGCGCTGGATGGCCCGGGGGTAGACGCTGCCTTTATAGGACATCGGGCCCATGATGACGACCATAGTGATCAGGATCCACGAGACGTCTTTGACCAGGTCCAGTTTTGCCAGCAGGAGTAGAGCGAAAATAAAAGAAATCGTTAAGCGCAGCGCATGGGAGATACGATAATATTTATATTGTAAATTCTCTACTTTCATGGTCTTTTCTTTTAAAAGCACCCGCCAAATCACCATTAACCTCTGTGTGAAAGTTAATTATCGATCGCGAGCACCCCTATTTTCCACTGGTATGAAATGATGTCATCCAACAACGGACACAGAGGATAGCATCTTTTTTAACTAAAGTTAACAACAGCGCCGCTCGCAAAAAATCAAGCTTGTTCTTATAAGAAGATAAAGTCTCTGAGCTGAGGTAATAAATTGTAAGTCGATGTTTTTACCGCAAAGCCATCAGAAACTTCCCCTATTCACGATGAATATATATCTTTTTCGTTAAGGAAAGTGTTAATTATTTTAATGGACTGAGGGATAAATAAAAAAAAGAGGGATTAGTGTTGCGATGAATGATTCTGGGGTGAAAATATTATTAATCCATCAGGTTATGGCTATTCTCCACGATGACTCAATCAGCCTGACGCGGGGAAAGAGAAGGATATTTAATGATGACATCGCTAAACGATTGAACGCCGAATGACCGCTTTCCTATTACGGCGTTCGCACCAGACGGTAAAGATACCGGCACAGGCGATGATGGCCGCGCCGGCGATGGTGGAGCCCCCCGGCACGCTATCCAGGAAGAGATAACCGATCAGCATGGACCAGACCAGCGTGGTGTAGTCGAAAGGGGCCAGCAGCGAGGCGTCGGCGTAGCGCAGGCTTAGGGTAATCAGTATTTGCGCCATCCCGCCGAAAAAACCGCAGCCAATCAGCAGCAGGAGCTGGGGATAAGTCGGCATCAGCCAGCCGAAATACAGCGTGCCCAGACCGATAAACATCGTCATCAGCGAGAAATAGAACACGATGGCGCCGGGCTTCTCTACGCCGTTGAGGAAGCGAATTTGTATCGACGAGGCGGCGGTGCAGAGCGCGGCCAGTAGCGCGAAAACGACGCCGATGGCTGAGCCGGTGGCGACGCCGGAGGTGGAGGAAAAGATAGAGCCGCTGGCGCCCAGATACGCCGACAGCATGACAAGGATGCCCGAGAAGCCGACCACGACAGCCAGCCAACGATAAAATCGGACGATCTCTTTTAACAATATCGCCGCCATGATGACGGTAAATAACGGGGCGGCGTAGCTGATGGCGGTCACGTCCGCCAACGAAATATAGACCAGCGCCAGATAGTTAAAATACATACCGCCCGTGCCGGAAAAACCACGGATTAAATGGCCGAAAAGGTTGCGGGTTTTGATTAAGTCGAGAATATTGCCTTGAAACTTGAGCCAGATCAGCAGGGGAAATAACGCGACGAACGAACGGAAAAAAATGACTTCGCCGGTCGGGATTGCGCCGTTTAATCCTTTGACGCAGGCCAGCATTAATGTCGCGCACAGCGCCGACATTATTTTCAAGAGTACGCCCATTCTGGAATTCATTGTCTATTTTCACTCTTCGGCTGCAATATCGGCATTCGCTTTCCTGATGCGGGAAATTGCCCTAACCATAGAGTGACTGCGTTCGCGTCCGTTAAGATAATTTCGTTCTGTCTGGATAGTTTTTCCTTATATTTTCCTCCCGTCATACAAATTCCATATCACCACACACGCTTTCCGTCTTATACATCGGTTTTCTTCGCCTCTATAGTCAAACTGCTTGAAGAGTCACACAGCGTGATGGCTGTTATCTGTTTATTTTTAGTAAGTTACTTCATACCGCTTCTGCCGCGTTGGCGTCAGAAGAACTCTGAATCTTAATTAAAATAGCGGGGAATTCGTGATGAAATTGAAATTGCTTTCGGGTGCCGTATTGACCCTGCCTCTGTTGGCGGCATTGTCACCCGCCGCCCACGCGGATTTACTCGCGGATATCCACGCTCGCGGTCAGTTGAACTGTGCGGTCTACTCCGACGTGCCGCCGTTTTCGTCTCCCGATCCTAAAACGCGTCAGTTGGCGGGGATGGATGTCGATCTCTGTCATGCGCTGGCGAAGGAGATGGGGGTCAAGGCCAACCTGATGCCGACCTCGATTGAGGCGCGCATCGCCGTCATCGCCACCGGCCGCGCCGATGTGCTGGTCGCCAACCTGGCCTACACCAAAACGCGCGGCAACCAAATTCAGTTCAGCGACCCGTACTATGTGGCGAAAGAGATGCTGGTGGTGAAGAAGCCGAACGAAAACAAAACGCGGGCGGACTTTAAAGACAAACGCATCAGCGCGACCAAAGGCACCACCTCCGAGCAGTCCATCCATCTGGCGGGCGCTAAAGCCGTGACCTTCCAGGATGCGGCCTCTGCTTTCCTGGCGCTGGAACAAAACAAAGTGGTGGGCTTCGTCACCAACACTATGACCGCCATTAAAATGATTTCTCAGGCGCAAAAAGACGGTATCGAGCTGGGCATGATCAAAGAGCCGATGGCGCTCGAGCCGATTGGCGTCGGTATGAAAAAAGACGAACCGGCGCTGTTGGCGGCCGTGAACCGCAGCCTGAAGACGATGGACGACGCGGGCACGATCGACACAATCTGGAATACCTGGATTGGACCGAACACCGAGTACAAGATGGTGCGCGAAGAAAAAGTGCAGCCGCTTTCAAGTCTGAAATTCGAACCGCTGGAATAACTCATGACCATGCTGTCGCGCGACGTGCCGGAGCGCGTCTCCTTGACGCTCGTCAGTCAGGGCGAGCAGGTAAAAGTGTCAACGATTGGCGGTCGGGCCTATCTGGTTGATGCACCGGGCGATTTCGACCTGCCGGCGCAAAGGCGCATTTGGGCGCTGGCGGCGTTACTGCGGCAACGTGACGATATCGAATCCCTGATCCCCGGCGTGACCAATCTGCTGGTGCTGTTCAAGCAGACGCCGCCGGAGCCGTCCGCCGTCGTTGATCTGCTGAGGGAAGGTTGGGACCGTGCGCGGCTGTCACCTCGCAGGGCAAACGGATCGACATTCCCGTATGCTACGGCGGTGAGCACGCCACGGATCTGGATGCCGTATGCGAATTCACCGGTCTGACGGCGAAAGACGTCATTCGCCGTCATTATCAGGGCGAGTACACGGTTTTCGCGCTCGGCAGCGCGCCGGGGTTTGGCTATTTGCACGGTCTGGACCCGGCGCTGGCCACCCCGCGTAAAAAAGTGCCGTCGCTGAATATGCTGAAAGGCACCGTGACCATCGGCGGCGCGCAGACGGGGGTGTCGGCGCTGACCGGCCCAAATGGCTGGAACGCGATCGGCTTCGCCGATATGCCGCTCTTCGACCCCTGGGCGGACACGCCCGCGGTCATGGCGCCGGGAGACCGCGTCCGTTTTCTGCCTGAGAGGATTGAACTGTGATTGAGGTCATCAAAACCGGTCCGTTGAATACCGTTCAGGATCTTGGCCGCACCGGCTTTCGCCATATCGGCGTCTCGGTCAGCGGGGCGATGGATGCGCTGGCGCTGCGCGTCGGCAATCTGATGCTCGGCAATGACGAAAATGCCGCGGGGATTGAAGTACAACTTTTCCCTTTCCGCGTCCGTTTCACCGCTGACGGCGCCATCGCCCTGACCGGCGCCGATTGCCGCGCCGTGCTGGACGGTAACGCGCTGCCGCCCTGGTGGGCCTGCGCGGTGCAGGCCGGGCAGGTGTTAGAGATGTCGTATCCCCGCAGCGGCGCTCGCGGTTATCTGTGCGTGGCGGGCGGCATCGATGTTCCGTTGGTGATGGGATCGCGCAGTACCGCGCTGCGCGGCAATTTCGGCGGACTGGAAGGCCGACCATTGACGCAAGGCGACCGTCTGCCGACGGGAGACGCGATGCGGTGTGCGCTGCCGAAGGGCGGGATTGGCGCGGTGCCCCCAGCGGTGGCCTTGGCTGACGTATTTCCGGTTAGCCCGGAGGGCGTGATTCAACTACGGGCGATCCCCTCTGGCGAATTCGACCTGTTTGCTCATGACGCCGCGCGTTTCTGGTCGCAATCGTGGACCATTTCCCGGCACAGCAATCGCACCGGCTATCGCCTGAGCGGCGAGCCGCTCGTCCCGTCCCGAACGGTTGAAATGCGCTCCTATGGTTTGATCCCCGGCATTGTGCAGGTGCCTCCGGCGGGCGAACCCATCATTCAAATGAGCGATGCCAATACGGCAGGCGGCTATCCCAAAATCGCGGGCGTTATCGAAGACGACCTGTGGCGATTGGGACAGGCGCAGGCGGGCGATCGGCTGCAACTCATCGAAAGCGATGCCGCCGAGGCCATCGCCGTCAATCGCGCGGTGAGGGACTACCTGTCTGCCGTCACCCGCAGCTGTCATCAGGTCGCAGCCGTGGCGCTGAACGGCTAATCACCGGGTGCCGCAGGCCTGTCCATCTGGCGGCGGCATCAGCGCAATTGAGCCTCTCTCACCTTCCTCTGAATAACGACGTACTGTTCCTCTCTCTGCGCGGTTTCCCCCGCAGGTTTCTCTCTTTGCCTACGTGGCGTCTGGCAGTATGTCGTGCGGTTGAACGGAGCGCTTGCAGGCATAAAAAACGGGGCGCAGAAGCGGCCCCGTTCTTTTGTCAGACTCGGTGAGATGACGTTTAACGCATTCCTTCGCAGAAGGCGGCCAGACGGTCGCAGCCTTTTTGCAGTATCTCCATGCTGGTGGCGTAGGAGAGGCGGAAATAGGGACTCATACCGTAAGCCGCGCCCTGCACCGTCACCACGTGGTGCTCTTCCATCAGCGCCATCACGAAGTCGGCATCGTTGGCGATGTAGCGGCCGCCTTGGGTGGTTTTCCCTATCAACGCGGCGATGTTCACAAACAGGTAAAAAGCGCCTTGAGGTTTGTGACACAGCAGGCCGTGGATAGCGCTCAGGCGCTCCAGCACATAGTCGCGTCGCTGGCGATAAATCTCCGCGCGCTCTTTCAGTAGATCCTGCGGGCCGTCCAGTACCGCGACGGCCGCCGCCTGCGTTAACGTGGTCACGCCGCCTGCGTTCTGCGTATTGACGTTGCTCATCGCTTTGATCAGGTCGTTTGGTCCGCCGCAGAAGCCCAGCCGCCAGCCGGTCATTGACCAGGCTTTGGAGACGCCGTTGACCGTCAGAACGCGATCTTTCAGTCGGGGTTCGACTTCCGCCATCGTGTAAAAGGTCACATCGTCGTAGATCAGATGTTCATAAATGTCGTCGCTCAGGATCCAGATATCGGGATATCGCAGCATGACGTCCGCGATCCCCTGCAAATCGGCCCGGCTGGCGACCGAACCGGTGGGGTTGCTGGGGTAGTTGAGCAACAGCCATTTGGTTTTCGGGGTGATGGCCGCCTTAATCGCCTCCGGATAGGGTTTGAAGTTGTTTTCCTGCGGACAGGCCACGGGCACCGGAACGCCGCCCGCGAACTTCACGATATCGGCATAGCTAATCCATGAGGGGGACGGCAGCAACACTTCGTCGCCCGGATTGATCGTCGCCATGAAGGCGTTAAAGATAATCTGCTTGGCGCCGCCCGCGGTGATGATCTGACTGATATCGTAGTCCAGATGGTTGTCGCGCTTGAACTTACGCTGAATAGCCGCGCGCAGCGCCGGTGTCCCGTCGGTGGGTGGATAGCGGGTATCGCCCGCCAGCGCGGCGGCGTAGGCGGCCTCCGAGGCGTGTCGCGGTGTGGGAAAATCCGGTTCCCCGGTGGATAAGCCAATAACATGGATACCCTGTGCGGCGAGATCTCGCGCTTTCTGCGTCATGGCCACAGAAGCGGAAACGGTGACATTTTTTAGGCGATCGGCAATTTCAGGCATGTGCGGAGATTCCAGTCAGTCAGGGGCGTCATGCCGGTGAGGCCTGCAACGGAAGGATCAGGCGTGCGGCACGGTGCGAAAAGCAGGTCGATGAGAGACCCAGGTTGGGAAGAGCATAAAAGTGAACCCGGCGCAGAGGCCAATAGCGCTTTGTTGTGGTGACATAACCGAACGCGATGGTTGCCGGTGTCAGGCCTGTGGGGGATGGTGACCGCATTGCTTCAGTATGGTGCAAAAGGCGGAATGACTCGTGACAGACGCGGCGAGCTCATATGGTCTAACCCACTGAAATCACACTCTCTATCGCCCCAGAACCACGGTTATGCGCGTTGGCCCCAATCTTGCTTTGATTAACCTCAAGATCCCGCAGTGAGGAAGCCACTATGAATCTCCGTCGACTTAAATATTTCATCAAGATCGTTGACGTGGGCAGCCTGACGCAGGCCGCCGATGTTCTTCATATCGCGCAACCTGCTCTTAGCCAGCAGCTGGCGACGCTGGAAGGCGAGGTCAATCAGCAGCTGTTAATCCGCACCAAGCGCGGCGTCACGCCGACCGAAGCGGGCAAAATTCTCTACACGCATGCTCAGGCTATCCTGCGCCAGTGCGATCAGGCGCAAATCGCCATCGACGGCGCCGGGTTGACCCTCTCGGGCAGCGTATCCGTCGGTCTGGCGCCGGGGACGGCCGCCCAGCAGCTGGCGCTGCCGCTAATGAAGGAAGTGCATCGGCAGCATCCCGGCATCGTGCTGTATTTCAACGAAAACTTCGGCACTACGCTCAGTGAACTGATCATGAACGGGCGCATGGATATGGCGGTGATTTACGGTAGCCGCGAGATCCACGGCCTGCGTTTTATGCCGCTGATGAAGGAAGATCTTTATTTCGTCTGCCCGCACGTGCTGGACGCGCCGAAAAGCAGCATTTCTCTGGCTGAGGTCGCGCGTTACGACCTGTTCCTGCCGCGAATCTACAACACGATGCGCAAAGGCGTGGATGATGCCTTTATTCAGGCGGGCGTGTCCTACAAGGTCAACTGCGAAATTGAGTCGCAAACGACGCTGAATGCCGCCGTGAGCGAAGGATTAGGCTGCACGATCATGCCGGAGTCCGCCGCGCGCGCCATGCTGCAGGCCAGCAACGGGTGGATGGCGAAGATCGTCGATCCGAATATTCAGGTCTCCCTGACGTTTTGCATGTCGGACCATTTGCCGCTTTCGCAACCGGCGAAAGTCGTGAAAGACATCCTGTTGTCGCTGATGGTGAAACGCACCACGGACAACCGTCCGCTGGCGCTGGTGGGGTAATAAGTCTCCCTTATCGTTGCAAAGCGAAACCCTCTTACCGAATCAACCTGTCGCCACGTTAGAGTGCGAACATCCCCAGTACGCCGGGGCGACGGGTGGTTGTCGGACGTCGGCGACAGGCGGCGATTCCGGTTGTATTTGCGCCCTGCCTGCCAACGTCCCCCTTTCCTGTGTTGACCGCCTGTCTGTCCAGCTATTCACGGGAAGCGCCCGTCGCGTGGCGAAATGATGTCGGACGAGTTGACAGGATATTTATGCAAAACAGCCCATTAGCACTCCGGGAGCTACGTGTGGTGGCCCACAAGATGCGCCGCTCGGGGTTAACCCAAATAGAGATTGGCGGCAGCGATTACCATGTTCGTCTCAGGTTTGAACCGGCTGGCGATGTTCCGACGGCGATGTCCTCCGGACTGCGGGAAGCCGAAGCGAGTGTGCCGACGGAGATCGTGCGGGCCTGCCTGCCCGGCAGGGTCTGTGTGCAGTATCCGGGACGTGATGAAACGTTTGTTTCGCTCGGTTCTGTCGTCCGGCAAGGCGCGCTGCTGGCGCTCTTAAAGATTGGGCTGACCTATCTGCCCATACTGAGTCCGACCGATGGCACGGTCACATCGATGCCGGTCAGGCAAGGCGATGCGGTCGAGTATGACAGCGTCATCCTCACCCTGAGAAAAACAGAGGATTAATGATGAAATCGATGGATTTAAATGCCGATATCGGCGAAGGCTTCGGCGACTATCAGATAGCGGACGACGCGGCGCTGATGCCGCTGATCACCTCGGCCAACGTCGCCTGCGGTTTCCACGCGGGCGATGCCGCGATCATGGCGAAAACCGTCGAGTTGGCCAAACACCATCACGTCGATCTCGGCGCGCACGTCGGTTTTCCCGACCTGATGGGATTCGGCCGCCGTCGAATGCAGATCGAACACGATACGCTGGCGCACTACGTCACTTATCAGCTCGGGGCGCTGTCGGCGTTCGCCAACGCGGCGCGCTATCCGCTGACCCATATGAGTTTTCACGGCGCCCTTGGCAATATGGTTTCTGAGGATGAAGCGCTGGCGGATGTCCTGCTGCGGGCGGTCAAAACCTTCGATCCAAACATGATTATCAGCACGATGGCGGGAAACGCCGTGGATCGCGTGGCGCGTCGGCTTGGCTTACGCGTGGTGTGCGTTTTTCTGGCCGATCGCGCCTATGAAAGTAACGGGCTGCTGGTCAGCCGCGCCAAACCGGGCGCGGTCATTCACGATACCGAACAGGTCAAAGCGCGGGTGCGCCGATTGCTGACGGAAGGCACCATCGAGAGTATTGATGGCGACACGCTGACACTCGATGTCTCCTCGATTCTGGTGCACGGCGATACGCCTGAGGCGATTGAGATGGTTAAAACGCTGCGCGCGGCGATTGAAGAAACCGGCCTGCGTATTGCGCCGGTTTCAGAGCAAATTCGCCAGCAGAGCTGGGAGAAAACCTCGTTATAAGTCGTCCTTATCGCCTCAAACCGTTTATGTCTTATGCTTGCTTGTCATGGCTAGTTAGAGTAGGAAAAAAGATAGGGCACCGAACACGGATGTCCTGTCATCTTACAAGGAGATTGAACATGCCATTTTCAGATTATAAAACTGCATTGGTGACTGGCGCGTCAGCCGGTATTGGCGAAGCGATCGTCGAGCGCCTGTGTCAGGAAGGGCTGACGGTCCACGCGGTAGCGCGCCGCGGAGAACAACTCGCCGAGCTGTCTGCCCGAACAGGCTGTATTCCCCATGCTATCGACGTCAGCGATACGGACGCGCTCACGCGCCTGTGTAGTGAGATTCAGGTCGATGTGCTAGTGAACAACGCGGGCGTTTCCCGTTCTGGCTCGATTCTGGATGCCGATGAAGAGGTGATCGATACGCTGGTGGACGTCAATCTGCGGGCGGTGTTGCACCTCAGCCGCTTATTAGTGCCAGGCATGAAGGCGCGAAACTGCGGACACGTTATCAACGTCACTTCTATCGCTGCCGTCTACAACTTCAACGGCAACTCCATTTATCACGCGACCAAAGCGGGCGTACATGCCCTGTCTCGCCAACTGCGGTTGGATTGTTACGGCAAGATGGTTCGTGTGACCGAAATTTGCCCTGGCCGTGTGGCCACAGACATCATTGGGATTGCGATGGGCGATATTGAAGATGCCCGCCGTCGCTACATTGATGGTTTCGATTTACCGACGCCGAAGGACATTGCGGACACCGTGGCATTCGTCCTTGCCGCGCCGGTAAACGTTAACTTCGGCAATATTGAAATTACACCGACCACGCAGGTAATGGGCGGCTTGTCGACCATGCGGCCGGGCGATTCCGTAGAGTAAGTATAAGAACGATCAGTCGCTGAGGGAGACAAAACGATGACGCTCGATTTTTCCGCTGTTTTCACCGATCAATTCGGATCGATGCTCGGCGAGGGGGTCATCGTTACCCTGAAGCTAGCGCTGGGGTCCTGGTTGCTGGCCATGGCGCTGGCGCTGCTGTTAGTCGTGATCCGCCTGACGCATAAGCGTACGGCGGTGTTTCTGGTGTCGGCCTACGTGTCTTACCATCGTAACGTGCCGACGCTGATTCAGCTGATGATGTGGTACTTCGCGATCCCCACGCTGCTGCCGGAGTCGGTGCAGATGTGGATCAACGATTTCAACGCGGAGTTTCTGTTCTCCATGTTTGCGCTGGGCCTGTGTCAGGCCGCCTATTTCTCCGAGGATATCCGCAGCGGGCTGCGGGCGATCCCGGATGGGCAAAACGAGGCGGCGCGCGCGCTGGGCATGAGTTACGGTCGCGCGATGCGGCTGGTTATCCTGCCGCAGGGGTTGCGCAATTCACTGCCGTCGTTAATCAACCACACCGTGCTGTTGTTCAAGAACACCAGCCTGGCGATGGTCATCGGCGTTGCGGAGCTGACTTATGTCACCCGCGACATCGAAAACCAGACGTTCCGCACCTTCGAGTCCTATCTGGTAGCCTCCGTAGGCTATTTGATCTTCTCTTTGCTGCTGATGGGGGCTGGCGCGCTGCTGGCTCGCCATTTCCAGCGCGTCTATGCGAGGTAATCCCGTGGCCGATATCTTCACGATTTTGCACGACAACGGGATGCTGTTTCTGATGGGGCAGTATCCGAATGGTCCCCTCGGCGGCGTGCTGTGTACGTTACTGATCTCCGTGCTGGCGATGCTGTTCGCCTTCCCGGTCGGCATGCTGCTCGGCATGGCGCGTATTTCCCCTTTCCGCTGGTTACGCTGGCCGGCGGCCTGCTGGGTCTACGCGCTGCGCGGCATTCCGCTGCTCATGGTGGTGTTCTGGACCTACTTCTGCATCCCTTTGCTGATCGGCCATAACATTAGCGGATTCGCGACGATGCTGTGTACGCTGGTGATTTACGAAAGCGCCTACATCGCCGAGATTATTCGCGGCGGCATTCAGGCGCTGCCGTCCGGGCAGTACGAAGCCTCCCGCGCGTTGGGCATGAGTTACGTCAAAACTTTCCGCATGGTGATCCTGCCGCAGGCGCTCTACAACACGTTGCCCAGTCTGGTGAGCCAGTTGGTTTCCATCATCAAGGACAGCACGCTGGGCTATGTCATCAACGTGCCGGAACTGACCTTTGCCGCCAATCAGGTCAACAACCAACTGTTGACCAAGCCGTTTCAGGTGTTCGCGATTGTGGCGCTGAGTTACTACGTCATTTGCTTCAGTCTGACCTGGCTGGCTAACCGGCTGGAAGCGCACGTGGCGCGCAAGCGGCGTAATGAAAACCCCGCAGGTACGCCAGCCGAGAAAACCGAATTATTGACCGAAACACCGTCGCTATAAGGAATGCATGATGAGACCGATGATTATGTTTAACCGGGTCAGCAAATGGTATGGCGATTATCAGGCGTTGACCGATTTGAATGCTGAGATCAAAAGCGGTGAGGTCGTGGTGGTTTGCGGACCGTCGGGGTCCGGCAAGTCGACGCTGATTCGGACGGTCAACCGTCTGGAGCCGATTGAAAAAGGGCAGATCCTGTTCGACGGTATCGATATTCACGGCACCAGCACCCGGCTCAACCAACTGCGCACGCGCATTGGCTTTGTGTTCCAGAATTTCAACCTGTTCCCGCACGTCTCGGTGATGGACAACATCATGATGTCGCCGGTGAAGGTGTTGGGTGTCAAACGTTCGGAAGCGCGAAAGCATGCGGGCGAACTGCTGGAGCGCGTGGGGTTGTCGCACAAGGCCAACGCCTATCCGGCGCAGCTTTCCGGCGGTCAGCAGCAACGCGTGGCGATAGCCCGCGCGCTGGCGATGAAGCCGCCGGTGATGCTGTTCGACGAACCGACCTCGGCGCTGGACCCGGAGATGGTGGGGGAAGTGCTGAACGTGATGCGCGGATTGGCGCAGGAAGGCATGACGATGATGTGCGTGACGCATGAGATGAATTTCGCCCGTGAAGTGGCGGACACCGTCTGGTTCATGGATCAGGGACAGATTCTGGAAAAGGCCGCGCCGGAAAACTTCTTCCGTGCTCCACAGCACCCACGCGCACAGCGCTTTCTGAGCGATTTGCGTCAGCACTAAGGTTTGCCGTGACACCGCATTGCGCCGTCGCAGGTTAAAGCGACGGCGTGATCCTGTTTCTTCTTTCATTTCCCCGCTTTCCCTGTGCTGCCCGCGTTGCGCTGTTCATATCGCCGCGCGGGCTTCGTGCCATTTCACTACCGTTTTTGCTGCGAATCTTTTTGCATATCGTCCAACGCGATATTCAATTCCAATACGTTGACCGTGGGTTCGCCCATAAAATAAGGCTGGGGCCGCTGTGTGTGAGCAATGATCAGCCAACGTACGTCGTCTTCCGACAGATGACGGGCCGACGCGACGCGAGGCACCTGCCACTGCGCGGCCGGTGGGGATATATGCGGGTCCAGGCCGCTGCCGGAAGCGGTGACCAGCTCGACGGGAACGGGACCGAGCGTCTGCGGATTAGCGGTGTGCAGGTCGGCCACACGCTGTTGGATGGCCTCGTCCAGCGCCGGATTGCTCGCCGCCAGATTGCTGCCGGAAGAGGCCAGTGCGTTATACGGCGTGTCGGCGGTCGCCGACGGACGGCCGTGGAAATAGTCCGCCCGCGTGAAGTGCTGGCCGATCAGCGCTGAGCCGCGAAGCTGTCCATCGCGTTCGATCAGCGACCCGCCGGCCGTATCCGGAAAGGCCCACTGAGATAACGACGTCGTCAACAGCGGATAGGCGGCTCCGGTAATGACGGCCAGCAGGAGAAACAGGGAAATCGTAGGACGTATCAGGTTCATACTTTGGCTCCTCAGCCCAGACCCAGAATGGTCAACAGCATGTCGATCAGTTTGATGCCGATAAACGGCGCGGCCAGTCCACCCGCGCCGTAAATCCACAGATTACGGCTCAACAGCGACGCTGCGGACATGGGGCGGTAGCGAACGCCTTTGAGCGCCAACGGGATCAACAGCACGATAATCAGCGCGTTGAAGATCACGGCGGAAAGAATGGCCGAGTTCGGCGAGTGCAGATGCATCACGTTCAGCTTGTCGAGCTGCGGATAGGTCGCGGCAAACGCCGCTGGGATAATGGCGAAATACTTGGCCACGTCGTTGGCGATACTAAAGGTGGTCAGCGAGCCCCGCGTCATCAGCATCTGTTTACCGATGCGCACGACCTCCAGCAGTTTGGTGGGGTTGGAGTCCAAATCCACCATGTTGCCCGCCTCCTTGGCCGCCTGCGTCCCCGAGTTCATCGCCACCGCCACATCGGCCTGCGCCAGCGCGGGCGCATCGTTGGTGCCGTCGCCGGTCATGGCGACCATGCGGCCTTCAGCCTGATACTGGCGGATCAGGGCCAGTTTGGCTTCCGGCGTCGCCTCCGACAGAAAGTCATCCACCCCGGCCTCGGCGGCGATGGCGGCCGCCGTGAGCGGGTTATCGCCGGTGACCATCACGGTTTTGATCCCCATCCGGCGCAGTTCGGCAAAGCGCTCCCTGATGCCGCCTTTGACGATATCTTTCAGTGCCACGACCCCCATCACGGCGTTATTCTCCGCTACGATCAGCGGCGTTCCGCCGGAGCGAGCCACCGACTCCACCAGCACGTTAACCGCCGCCGGGAACTGTCCGCCTTGGCTTTCAACGTGACGGCGAATGGCGTCGGCCGCGCCTTTGCGTAACATCTTCGGGCCGATATTCACGCCGCTCATGCGGGTCTGCGCGGTGAAGGGGATGAACGTGGCGTTCAGGCTCTGTAGGTCGCGTTCGCGCAGGTTGAATTTCTGCTTGGCCAGCACCACGATGCTGCGGCCTTCCGGGGTTTCATCCGCCAGCGACGCCAGCTGAGCGGCGTTTGCCAGCGCATTCTCCGTGATGCCGGGGGCGGGCAGAAACTGGCTGGCCTGACGGTTGCCCAACGTGATAGTGCCGGTTTTATCCAGTAGCAGCACATCGACATCTCCCGCGGCTTCTACTGCGCGTCCGCTGGTGGCGATCACATTGGCCGCCAGCATCCGGCTCATCCCCGCGATCCCAATCGCCGACAGCAATGCGCCGATGGTGGTGGGGATCAGGCAGACCAGCAGAGCCACCAGCACGATGACGCTGACCGGCGAGCCGCTCCAGGCTGAGAAGGGGTACAGCGTCGCGGTCGCCAGCAGAAAGACGATGGTCAGCGCGATCAGCAGGATGGAAAGCGCGATCTCATTGGGCGTTTTGCGGCGCTTGGCCCCTTCGACCATCGCGATCATGCGATCCAGAAAGGTTTCGCCGGGGTTGACGCTGCACTGGATCACCAGCCAGTCGGAGAGGATGCGCGTTCCGCCTGTGACGGAAGCGAAATCGCCCCCGGCTTCGCGGATCACCGGCGCGGATTCGCCGGTGATGGCGCTTTCATCCACCGACGCGCAGCCCGCCAGCACTTCGCCGTCGCAGGGGATAATATCGCCGGCTTCCACCCGTACCCAATCGCCTTTTCGCAGGCTTTCGGCTGCGACCTGCTGGTGCGGCGCGTCGTGTTTCGGCTCTGCCAGTTTTTTCGCCCAGCTGGTGCGTTTGATGCCTTTCAGACTCTCGGCCTGAGCCTTGCTGCGGCCCTCGGCCAGCGCTTCGGCGTAGTTGGCGAACAGCACGGTGAACCACAGCCACAGGCTGATCGCCGCGGTAAACGTCAGTTCCCCCGTCAGCCAATCCATGCCTACACCGACGGCCAGCAGCGTCGCCAGAATACTGCCCAGGAAGACGACGAACATCACCGGATTGCGATATTGCATCCGAGGGTCCAGCTTCCTGAATGACTCGACCAGCGCGGCGCGCCACAGCGTGTTGCGCGGCTGGGAAAGCGTGTTATGTCCCATAAAATGTGTCTCCGGCAATGAATAGTGTCATCACTGCAGATGTTCGATAATGGGCCCTAAGGCCAGCGATGGAATGAACGTCAGCGCCCCGACCAGCATCACGATGCCGATAATCAGTCCGACAAACAGCGCGCCGTGGGTCGGCAGCGTCCCGACGCTGGCGGGTTGCGTAGGACGACTCGCCAGCGAACCGGCGATCGCCAGAACAGGGATAATGGGGGCGAATCGGCCTATCAGCATGGCGGCGCCCAGCAACAGGTTGTAGAACGGCGTGTTCGCGGACAGCCCGGCGAACGCGCTGCCGTTATTGTTGGCGGCGGACGTGAGCGCATACAGCACTTCGGTAAAGCCGTGCGGTCCGGGGTTCAATATCCCGGCTTTACCTGCGTCGGTCATCATCGCCAACGCCGTGCCGAGCAGGACCAGCGTCGGCGCGATCAGGATGGCGAGCGCCGTCATTTTCATTTCCGGTACGCCGATTTTTTTGCCCAGATACTCCGGGGTGCGGCCGATCATCAGCCCGGCGACGAATACCGCCAGCATGACGTTCATCAGCATGCCGTACAGGCCGGAGCCCACGCCGCCGAAGACCACTTCGCCAATCTGCATCAGCCACAGCGGCACCATGCCGCCCAGCGCGGTGAAGGAGTCGTGCATCGCATTGACCGCGCCGCACGAGGCCGCCGTCGTAATGACCGCGAACAACGCAGATTGCAGGATGCCGAAGCGGCTCTCTTTGCCTTCCCAGTTCAGCACGCTGTCCGCACCGTAGGCGGCCAGATGCGGATTGCCGTCGACTTCAGCCTTCATGACCACGGCTGCGGCGACCACGAACATAATTAGCATCGCCCACAGCACGGTGTGTCCTTGTCGGGTATCGCGGATTGCCCGGCCGAATGCCAGACACAGCGCGGCGGGGATCAGGAACATCGCCAGCATCTGCACGAAGTTGGTCAGCGCTGTCGGGTTCTCGAACGGATGCGCCGAGTTGGCGTTAAACAGCCCCCCGCCGTTGATGCCGATCATTTTGATGGCTTCCTGCGAGGCGACGGGCCCCATCGGCAGCGTTTGCTGCACGCCTTCCAACGTAGTGAAGGTCAGATAAGGGCTGAGGGTTTGCGGCACGCCCTGGCTGACCATCAACAGCGCCGCCAGTAAAGACAGCGGCAGCAGCACAAACAGGGTGGTCCGCGTCAGGTCGCGCCAGGCGTTGCCCAGCTTGTCGGTCGCGTGGCGGGCGAACCCGCGAATCAGTGCGAACAGCACCGCGAAACCGGTCGCCGCAGACAGGAAGTTCTGCACGGTCAGCCCCATCATCGTGCTGAAGTTGCTGAGGGTGCTTTCCCCGGCGTAAGACTGCCAGTTAGTGTTGCTGACGAAGCTGATGGCGGTATTCAGCGCCAGATGCCACGACAGCCCCGGCAATCCCTGCGGATTGAGCGGCAGCGATCCCTGCAACATCAGGATGGCGAACAGGACGATGATGCCGAGCAGGTTGAACGCCAGCACTGCCGCCAGATATTGACGCCAGTTCATGTCGCCGTCCGAGATGCCGCACAGTCGCCAAACCCCACGCTCAAGCCACGCCGTTCCCGGCAACGCGTTATCGTGAATGAGTCCCGTCAGCAATCGTCCTAGCGGCTGGGCCAATAACAGCAGCGCCGTCAGATAGACGGCGAGGAGTAAAACAGCATCGGCGGCCATCACAGCGCCTCCGCATTAAACAGGGCGTAAAACAGGTAGCCAGTAATAAAAAGACCAGCACGATGCCGGCGATAATTCCTGCGCTCACGGTGATTCTCCAGGTGTGAAGGGAATACGGAGGAGCGTAGAGAAAGGGACATAAAAATGTCGTCAAATTGCGGAGGGGTGGTATAAAAATTTTGTATAAATGGAACGAAAACTCGGCAATGTCGGGTCTGTTAGGGGGGCGAGATCGACCATGTCGACGTCCGCCGGTTGCGCGTCGAGTGAGCCTGCGTCGCGAAGGGCAAAAAACGCGTGCCGGTCATGCGTCGAACTCAGTCCGCGCAAACGGACATTGATAGCGTTGGTCCCTCCCTGAAGCGGGAGTTTTCGCTGCGTGTTACTCGGGGATCATGCCGGGAGGCGGCAATAACCGAGCCTGCCGCAGCGCCGCGAGGTTGCCCGACCCCGTGCAGAAGCAGGCAATTTTCAGCTGGCGAATAAGAATGTCGAAATGGGCGATCACCGCCTCGGTGGATCGGGTGGCGGCCTCGAGAACGCCTGCCGCCTGACCCACGATGTCCGCACCCAGTCGGAGAGCTTTCGCCGCATCTACGCCGTTGCGAATACCTCCGGAAGCGATCAACGTCGTCTCCGGCAATGCTTGCCGAACCTGTTGTACCGCAGTGGCGCTGGGGATGCCCCAGTCGGCAAACGCCATTGCCACCTCCCGGTCGGCGGGGTGGCCTGCGCGCTCGGCTTCCACCGCCGCCCAATGGGTGCCGCCCGCTCCGGCAATATCGATGGCCTGTACGCCCGCATCGACCAGCATTCGCGCTACCCGCGCCGAAAGACCTGTCCCGACTTCCTTCACCATCACCGGGACGCCAATATGAGCGGCTGCCTGCGCAATGCAGCCCAGTACCCCGCGCCAGTCGCGATCGCCCTCGGGTTGAACGGCCTCCTGCAATGGGTTGAGATGGATGATGAGGCCGCTGGCTTCCAGCGTTTCCACCGCGCGGCGCGCCAGCGTTAGCCCATCAGATTCCAGCAGTTGGGCGGCGCCGATATTGGCGAGCAACGGGATATCCGGCGCGGTGCGGCGTAATGCGCGCGTCAGCCCCTGACGGTGGTCGGTTCGCAGACTCACGCGCTGCGAACCCACGCCCATCGCGATGCGTAATGATTGCGCCGCTTCCGCCAGATGGCGGTTGATGGCCTCGGCGCGCCTCGCCCCGCCGGTCATGGAGCTGATCAGCAGAGGCGCTCGCATCCCGATGCCCAGCAACGTGCTGCTCAGGTCGATGTCCTCAAGGTTCAGCTCCGGCAACGCGCAGTGTTCGAACTGGATGCGATCCCAGCCCGCGGAGGTGGGCGAGTCGGCCTGCTGCCTGAGGACGATATCCAGGTGGTCGTTCTTGCGTTGGCTTAGCGCGTCGCTTGGTTTCATTTTTACTCCCTGTCGCTGCCCACTCATGCGTGGCGAGGATCGTCTGAGCGGGCGGGCGTTGCCGTGCCGTCAACCCGGTAGCGTAGGGCCGATGTGGCGTAATATTGAGTGCCAACCGTCAGCATGGTTTCCATCAGTCGTACCCAGATGGGAGCGAATTTCGCCGTCTTCAACAGCGGCCTCAGCATCCTTTCATAGCCGGTGATTTCAGTCTGAAGAAACGCGACGGCGCTCAACGTGGGATAGCGGCGTTCGAGTTGTACCGCCAGATTATCGGTTTCGCCCGAGGTGCGATCGTTGTCGAGGCCATGGAGATCGTTTTGCAGTCGGCCGATGGCACAGAGGAAGCGCAGGGCATTCTGAAAGGTCGGTTCGGTCAGCCAGCGCGGCATATCCAGTTCCCATAACAGCGACAGGCATCCGAACACGTTTCGGTAGCCGATGGAGTCGATGCCGTTTCGGAGATGCTCGGCATAAGACCAGCCTCCTGGGTCGTTTGCAAGGCGCTTGCCGTTTTGTAAGGCCGTGCTGTAGGCCTGCGTGTCGGCCAATAGCTGTGAATAATCGTGTTGGTGGCAGGCCAGTCGGGCGAGACGATGGCGCAGGACGGAGCAGCCCACGGACGCCGTTGGCGCGTCCGGCGTCCGGCCGACGAGGATGCCCTCGACGACGGCGTAGTCGTCGGGGGATATCGTCGCGCGATCGTGACAATCATCGATCCAGAACAGCAGCGCCATCTCCTGATAGAAGGCAAGCACTCGTGCTTCGTCGTCCGGATCATGTCCGGTACGGGCGCTCATCGCGATCAGCTCGGGTCGAATACTGTTGAGGATAAATTGTCCTCCCCGGACGGCCTCCACCGCATGCTCGTCGAGAAAGCCGGACAGCGTTTCGCCCCAGGCCTTCACCTGCTGGCAGGCGTCGTCGTGCAAGGTCATATCCGTTCTCCCTGGGGTTCTGTTAGTGCGTCGCCAACGTCGGCGTGGAGAGCGTCCCAGTTCAGCGCCAGCCAGAGTCCGGCCAGTTCGGTGACCCGCACCACGCGCTGAGGGCAATACAGCTCTTTCCCGATCCACAGCGGCGTGACGGGAAGCTGGTTCGGCTGATAGCGGGCCAGTAACCACTCCCGCGCCCGAGCAACGACTGACGCCAGCTTCTCGCGCAGGTCGGTGTCAACTCTGTCGTTCATGATGTGCAGCGCGAACAGCGCGTAGGCGGTTTCTTCCTGCGTCGGCGCAGACCCCGCGCCCCACCCACCGGACGGATGTTGCGTCCCCAGAATCTTGTTCAGCACATCATTATCTCGCCACGACGGCATGCCGTGCGCCAGCGCGGCGACGGCATGTGACGTCGGGTACAGCCAGGAGGCGTGCCATTTTTCGTTTTTCCATACGCCATCGGCGCTTTTGCCGTTCTCAATGTAAGCCCGTGCGGCGGGCGCGGCGGTGCCGAGCAGACTTAGCGCGTGCACGGCATGGATTGTCGTCGAAAGCGACGGATTGCGCTCGCCGGGGAAGGTCACGAACAGGTCGCCTTTTTCGAACTGACGCAGCGGATCGAAAGTGAGTGAGTGGCCTGAAAGCTGCACGACCGCCGCTGCGATGGCGGTATCGTCAGCATCCGACGCAAAAGTCTGTGCCGGCCCCACCCCGCGTGGGGTAAGGCGCGTCTGGATGTTTGCCGCGAGGGTTTGCACCACGGTGGCAAGCGTGGGGTGAGAAAACAGGCCCGCGAGGTGAAGCGAGTACAGCGACCAGCAGGGTTCGAAAACGTCGATGGGCCAAACGTTCGGCACCACACCGTCGATGCCGACGCCGGTCGCGCGCGAGGCCTTGTGGAGATAACGTGCTGTGCGTTCGTGAGGCGCGGCTGAGTTTTCGGCATAGGCGCGACCCAGCCAGACGGCGGTCGCCGAAGGGCTAATGCCCACGCTGCCGAACGCGTCGGGCGTGGCCTCGGTCGATGACCGTCCCCAGGACTCCCAGGAGTGAAACAGAGGGTGTCCGGACGGTACCGTCGTGAGCGATTTCAGCTTCCCCAGCCGCGCGCTTTCCGCCTCGTAGAGCGCGCCGTAGCGCGGATAGGCGAGTGGGGGGAAAAGCGCGGCCGCCTGACGGCATAGCTGCGGCAGGATGAGCTCGACGCCGATAGGCGCGTCGTCCGGAATGCCTTCGGCATAGGGATCATTCTCCTGCGTCAGATAAGCGTCGGCAGCAGCGAGGGCGGCGGCGGCCCCTTCGGGCTGAGGTTGCGCCTCATGCAGCGCCAGTACCGCCGCTACGGTCGGCACCTGACGATGCAGCGGGAAGTCCGGGTTGCCCCAACCGCCGTCTTCGTGCTGTTGTTCAATCAGCCAGCGATAGGCGCCGACGCGGTCGGGGGGATGGGGATGGGCGCGTAATAGCTGCGCGGTGTCGTACACCGAAGGGCCGACGTAGCCGCCGTCGTGCATGTCGGACAGCAGCGTATTCAGTTCGGCCAGGATGTTTTCAGTTAAAGCGTGCATGTTGAGTTCTCCCTCTTAGGCGACCCGCCAATGACGAGCGCATTCGGAAATCAGGCAGCCGTTTAGCCGCCAGTGCAATCAGTTGCGCCAGCTTTTCGGCGCGCGGCCCCAGCGGCGCAATCGCCGTTTCGGCGTCGTGAAACAAATCCGAAGCCAGCGAGCGAGCGGCCTCAATTCCCATCAGGGATGCGCAGGTGGGTTTCTGCGCCGCTGCGTCTTTGCCTGCGGTTTTCCCGAGCGTAGCGGTGTCCTCGGTGGCGTCGAGAATGTCGTCGATGACCTGTAACGCCAGGCCGAACGCGGCGCTGTAGCGGTCCAGCGCGTCGTAGAGTTCGCGGTGTTCGTCGTCGTCGATAACCGTGCAGAGCGCCCCCATGCGTACCGACGCGCGAACCAGCGCACCGCTTTTCATGGCGTGCATTTTGATGATGTGCTCCAGCGGCACGCTTTTGCCGACGATCGCCAAATCGATGGCCTGACCGCCTGCGGCCCCCTCGGTGGACACGGCGCGTGCCAGTTCCTGAACCAGCGCGATGCGGTTTTCAGAGGGGATAGCCAGCTGTGTCAGCGTAAGAAAGGCGTGGGCCTGTAATGCGTCCCCGACCAGAATCGCCGTCGCTTCGTCGAACTTTACATGCACCGTGGGCAGGCCCCGGCGCAGTACGTCGTCATCCATCGCGGGGAGATCATCATGAACCAGCGTGCAGGCATGCATCATTTCGATAGCGGCGCCGATCTCGTCCAGAAGGGACGCGGGCGTGTCATTCAGCGCTCCCGCGGCTTTGGTCAGCAGCGCTCGGGTACGCTTTCCGCCCTGTAACGTGGCATACCGCATTGCCTCGGACAGACGGGTGCCGTTGTCGTTATCCGCAGGTAAAAGCTCTGCCAGCGCGTGTTCAATATGCTTGGCGTTGGTTTTCATCCATACGCTCACGTCCTGCGTATGAAGGGAATGCCCCCCGCGGGTGCCTGTTTCACGGGCGCCGAATGCGCACTTCGTGTCCTTGTGCCTGTTGGTGAGGATATTCATCATTTCTCTCCCATCGTTTCCGTGCCATCAATCCAGCACGTGGGTCAGTCCGTCTGGACGCTGTCGGCTTGTTTTCCCGAGACGCCCGCCGCGATATCGGGCTTCCCTCGCCATTCGTCCGGCGGTTTTTATGACTCGGACGCCCTCTGAGTTCATAGCGATAATCGTCAGCCCGTCTCTTTCGAAAAGGCGATGCGAATCCCCATCGAGGGATGCGCGGTGGGGTAGTAGTGAGTGCCTTTATCGGGGTCATTCAGAAGCTGCGGTCGCCGCCCGGCCCGGCGTAAGGTCAGCGCCAGCGCCACGCTGAACTGCATCAGTTCCAACCACGCCAGGTGATAACCGATGCAGACGTGCGGCCCCGTCCCAAATTGCAGCGCGTCGATGGATTTGATCGACTCCGTCCTGTTCAGCCAGCGCTCTAGCCGGAATTCATCAGGCTGTTCGTGCAGCAGGGAGGAGTGCGACAGGTGCAGAAGCGGAATGCACAGGTTGGTGCCTGCCTGGATGCGGTGACCGGCGATGTCGAGATCCTGCACGGCGCGTCGGGGCAAAAGCGTCGTGGGCGGATGCAGGCGCGCCGTCTCTCGGAAGACCGCTTCCGCGACCGGATATTGCGGCAGATCGCTGTGCTGGGTAGGGATTCGTCCTTGTCTCTCCGCCTCTTCGCATAGCGACTCCCAGACGTCGGGGCGGCGCGCCAGTTCAACGGTAATCCATGCCATTGTCGATGCGGTGGTGTCATGGCCTGCAAGCACCAGCAGGCGCAGGTTGGCAATCAGCGTATCGTCGGGCAACGGCTGTTCGTTCTGGTCAAATGACGTCACCAGTGCGCAGAACAGGCCCGGCTCATCGGGATGGGCGCGCGCATGCCGGATATAGTCCCGCAGCTGTCCGTCAATCCAGCTGCGCGCCGCGCGCCCCCGTCGCAGCGGGGTGCCGGGCAGGTCAATGGGGGGCGCAATCAGCAGACGGATCAGGTCGCGATATTGACGATGCCACTGGGGAAGGTCGCGAGCAGGGATACCCAACAGGCGGAAAATCAGCGTAAGCATCAGGTCGTTGGACTCCCGCAGAATCGAAATTTCGTCCAGCGCGCACCATTGCTGAATACGCTGGTGGATAAGGGGAGCGAAAGTTTCTCCGATGGCCGCCTGCGTCAGCCCTTTCGGTAAAAAGGTCGGCTTGATGGCATTCCGGGCATGTCGGTGCGTCATGCCGTCCTGCGCCACGACCGATCCGCCCAGCATATCGGTCGCCATTTCTTCAATCAGCGCCGACGAAGCCTCTTTGTTTCTCAGTAGTGCGAACACGTCCGGGTGGGTGCTGGTCACGAAGTGCCCCGCAGGACCGAAGTCGAGCCAAAAATGGTCGCCATAGGTCTTTTCTCCGTGGCGCAGCAGGCTGGGCAGATTGCACACGATGGCGGGAAGGTGTCCCAGCACGGGAAAAGCGCCCGCCATCATGGGAATGCCCTGCGCTGGACGAGGTCTGCGTTTGAACGGATTTAGCAGCATGTCGTCATCTCCATCACGAACGGGGAAGGTCGAAGTCTGGGCTGGCGGGCGCGGGACGTCGGATATTGCCGCCGTCGGCGTAGGTGGGGACGTGCGACAGCATGCCTCCGTCGATGCGGATCACCTGACCCGTGATGAACGCGGCGTCTTCGGAGAGGAGAAAAACCACCAGCGCCGCGACGTCCTCCGGCAGCCCGGTACGCGGCAGCAGCTGGTGCCGCATCAGGTGTTGCCGCAGGGTATCGTTCAGCTTGGCCGCCAGCCGTTCGGTGATAATCAGTCCCGGCGCCACTGCGTTGCAGCGTATGCCGTTCTGGCCGTACTGCGTTGCCAGTGACGTGGTCAACATGTTCATCCCGGCCTTTGAGGCGGAGTAGGCGGTGAGTGCCGTATCGCCGCTCAATCCCTGACAGGAGGTCATGTTAATGATGGCACCGCCCCCGCGAGCGACCATGCCGGGGATAGCCTGACGGCAGCACAGCAGCGTGCCGCGCAGGTTGGTGGCGATAATCTGATCCCAGATGGCGAGGTCCACCTCTAGAATATTGAGATCGCGCGGCGTGAGATTCATGGCGCTGGCATTGTTGACCAACAAATCGACGCCGCTAAAATGACGCGCTGTCTGGGCGAACAGCGCGGCGACGCTACGTTCGTCCGAGATGTCCACGGACAACGCGATAGCCTCGCCGCCCGCTGCGCGGATACTCTCGGCACAGATCTCGGCGCTATCGCCGTCGATATCCGCTACCACCACGCGCGCCCCTTCCTGAGCGATAGCGGCCGCGCAGGCCTTACCGATACCCGCTCCCGCGCCGGTGACTACAGCGGTTTTACCGTTGAACTTACCCATCGGGCGCTCCTTGTTTTGTACGTCGATGACCTGCTCGTGGATGAGGGGAGGACGTCCCCTCTCGTCGTCGAGGATCTCAATCGCGGCGACCGGGCATTGACTGGCCGCCAGCAACACCTTCTCGCGTAGCGCTTCCGGCACGTCGCCCGAATGGCTTCCGCAATGCCATCTTTATCGCGTTGCCAGAACATGCCGGGCAGGGTCAGTACGCACTGTCCCGTCGTGCCGCATAAGTCCGGGTTGACCTTCACTTTCATGTCATTCTCCTGGCGTATCCAAACGGACCGGCAGAGAGCGGAAGGTCCTGAGAAAGGCGGAAGGTTCCCGCTCCGGATCGCCGGCCAGCACAAGGTGTGGGAATCGTGCGTGGATGACGGGCAGGCATTCGGCCAACTGCACTCTCGCCAACTGGGCGCCGAGGCAGAAATGGATGCCGTGACCGAAGCTCAACAGGACGTGGCCGTCGGTGGACATGCCCGGCGCAGTGCCGTGGAAGCGTGACGGGTCGAAGCGGTCCGGGTCGGGGAATGCCGCTGGATCTCGGTTGCCGGACACGAGGAGCACGCGCACGTCAGCCCCTTCGGGGATGGTGACGTCGCCGAGGGGGATGTCGTACTGAGCGATGCGCGGAATGGAGCTGAACATGGCGGGGGCATCGTAGCGCAGCACTTCCTCGATAAAGGCTTTGACCGATGCCGCGTCGCCATCCAGCCAGCGCCGCTGTTCAGGAAACGCCAGCATGTCGAGAATGGCGTGATCGATCGTTGCGGCGGTGGTGGCGAATCCGCCCAGCAACATGCCCCACAGCATGCTGATGAGCTCCGCATCCGACAGTGTGTCGGCGTCATCATCGTGGGTGGACACCAGCGCCGATACCAGGTCTGACTGGGGCGCGCGCCGCTTTTGCTCTATCAGTCCTTCAAAATAGCGCTGCACCTCCAGACTGGCCGCGTCCGATGCCGCAAGCTGTTCGTCGCTGGCGTGCGGGTTAAGTCCCTCCAGAATGGTGCGAATGCTGGCGGCGAGCGCGAAAATATCCGCCTGCGTCATACCAAACAGTTCGGCGAAAGTCAGCATGGGCAGCACGACGGAGAAGGCTTCGTGCAGGTTGACGACATCGCCTTTTTCCAGCGAGGACGCGATATCGTCCAGTCGCGAATGAGTCACCCGCACGATGCCGGGTCGCAGGCTGTCGATCTGCCGCACCGTGAAGTCGCGGGAGACAAGTCGACGCAGGCGCGTGTGCGTGGGCGGCTCTTTCATGGCCAGCGTGGAGGCGAGCAGGTTCAGCGACCGGCTGGTCGCGCCCGAGGGAAAAGGCGGGCTAAATCCTCGGCGGACGGGCCCCGGAAGGCGTCTCCGGTGGCTTTCAGCGCCCAGTAAATATCGGCGTGGCGACTCAGCAGAAAAATACCGGAGACTGAGCGATGTACGGGATCGTGCTCACGCAGCCAGCGCATATAGTCATACGGATTCGCGTTATTGTCCGGCGCAGCCAGCGCAGCGAATGCATCCCGGTAGGCAGTAGCCGACGGGGTAGAATGTTCTTGCGTGTTCATCAGTGACCTCACGCCTGTTCTGCAGGCGACTGCGGGAAACAGGACAAATTAAGAACGGCCCTAAGGGAGCCTGTGTTGGGCGTTACAAGTACACGGGGAACGTCTCGAATCCGCCCGTGATGATCTCTTTGCGCAGCGTGAGCTGATTCGCAGGCACGGCCAGACGTAGCTGAGGGAAGCGCTGGAAAATATTGCCGAACACAATACGCAGCTCCAGCCGCGCCAACGCGACGCCGACGCAGTAGTGCGGTCCGTGGGAAAAGGCGAGGTGAGGTTTTTTGTCGCGCCCGATATCAAACACTTCCGGGTCTTTAAATTGCCGAGGGTCGAAGGAGGTCGCCGGCAGCCCGACCAGAACTTTGCTCTCCGCGGCGATGTGGACGCCCGCAATCGTCACGTCCGTGCGCGGATAGCGCATGATGCCGTCCCAGCCCGCGCCAGGAGGGTACATTCGCAGGATCTCCTCCACGGCCTGATCCACGATCGACGGATCGTCAATCAGCCGCTGACGTTGATCGGGGTGTTCAAACAGGGCCAGCAGACCGAATTCGATCTGCGCCACGGCGCTTTCATGCCCTGCCACCAGCATACCTGCCGCCAATCCCAGCGCTTCTTCTTCCGTCGCTTTTCCCTGATCGACCGCCGTCATGAGATCCGTCAGCAGATCGTCGTTGGGCGTTTCTCGTTTGGCATGCATGTTCCGGCGAATGTATTCGCGAAGGGCTTCCCATGCCACGCGGGAGTCGTCACGCGCGCCCGTTTCGTGCTGGTGAGTCATCGCTTCGTCGGAAAGTCCGGCGAAGTAGGTGTGGTCTTCGAATGGCACGCCCATCAAGGCGCAAATCACCATCGCAGGCAGGGAGAATGACAGGTGTTTACGCAGGTCTAACGGCTGCGGGCTGGATGCCATCTCGTCAAACAGGCGAAAGGCGATGACTTCAATCTGCTGGGTCAGCGTTTGTACGCGGCGAGGACTGAACGCTGGCCCGACAATGGCGCGCAGACGGCTGTGCTCAGCGCCTTCGTGAGAGACCAGCCAGCCAGGAGAGCCCAGAATCACGGAGTCCGGCGTAAATTCGGCGGGCGGCATGCCTGCAGGACGAAACCGCTCATCGTTTAGGATGGTCTTGGCTTCATTGTATCCGGTCACCCACCAGCCTCATGGCCGGAGGGGAAACGAACGCGGTGGATGGGTCCGCGTGAGCGCAGCGCCAGCATCTCCGGCGACGGCTCGATATGGTTGACGCGCCACATCGGCAATTGTACTGGGTGATTTTCAAGCATGGGTTCCCTCCATTTTCTGTGGTGTGTTCCTGAAAGAGACCGGTAAGGTCAACGGGCAACGAATGACGTAGGACGGCATATAGCTGATGTCCTCGTCGGCTGTCGCCAGCGCGAGATCGGTGAAATGCGTGAATAAGGCGGGAAGCGCGCTCATGAGCTCCAGCCGCGCCAGCGCGGCGCCAAGACAAAAATGAGGGCCTTGCCCGAAGGATAAATGACGGTTGTTCTTGCGGGTAATATCGAACTGGCTGGCATTCGGGCCGAACTCGTTCGGGTCGCGGTTCGCCGCGTGGAATGCCATCAGGACGGCGTCTCCCCGGCGGATGTGGCGGCCGCCGATATCCATATCTTCCATCGCGTAGCGGAACGGCAGATAGGCGACGCTGCTGCCCCAGCGCAAGATTTCCTCGATAGCCTGCTCCCAGGAGATAGCGCCGTTACGCAGCATCTGGAGCTGATCGGGATGAGTGAGTAATGCCTGCACGCCGTTGCCGATGACGCCGGAAGTGGTGATGAACCCCGCCGAAAGCACCATGAACAGCATGTCGAGCAGCTCAGTATCAGACGTTAGCTCACCGTTGTCGCGGGCAAGAATCAGCGCGGACGCCAGATCGTCGCTTAAATTAAGTCGTTTAGTTTTAACCAGTTGGTCGAAAAAACGGGGTATGCGCTCCCTCGTTGCACGAGCCTCTTCCGGCGTCGCCTCGGTGCTGGCTAGGCTGTTGGTCAAGCCGACGATTTCGGCTCGGAGCTGGTCCGGCAGGCCAAACAGTTCGGCGATAACCATGGTGGGAAGCGGGATGGCGAAATTGGCCATCAAATCGGCCGGAGAGCCTGTTGCTTCATGGCGGCAATGAGCTCGGCGACCCGCTGTTCAATGCTCGGACGCATCAGTGCGATGCGCTGCGGCGTGAACGCTTTCGACAGGACGCCCCGCAGCCGTTTGTGATCGGCGCCGTGGGCGGTGACCATGTTATCGAGGCGACACATCCCAATGAGGGGATGATTCTCCGGAATTTCTCCCTCCTGCAAGGCGCGCCAATGACGCCAATCACGGGTAAATCTCGGGTCGGCAACGATTTGCCGGAGAGTGTGATGATGCTGATCGCCCAAGTCTTGATGTTACCGGGGAGCGAGACGCCAGCGATGGGACCTTTGCAAAGCCGAGCAGAGGTCGAGTCCAGGTCTGCCGGGCTGGATGAAATAGCGGTGATGTCACTCTCGCAAAATGCACTTCCCTTTCGCATGCATTGACCTCCGTGTCGAAGAAATACCCAAGCAATATTGAACAAATCGTTTAATAAAGTTTAGGGTTATGGTCATGTGCTTCGTCGTGTCTTGCTGGCGAGAAAAATAAAAATGGTCAACTTATTGCTGGTTGATTTTTAAACTTTAAACCGCGTTTTTTTAACTTAGATCAAGAAAAAAGCACTGTAAAGCATTTTTAAGGGTGGGGGTATTAAGGATGTGGGTAGGTTTTTATTTTGAAAAATTGGTACTTTATTGGTTTATTTCACTGCGTTTCCATTGTTTGACACCGTTTTGTCAAAACAATATAACAGCCGACAATAATAAAAAGCATCAGAGTATTTCATTATGAAACTTTATGATGAATAAAGGTTTTATCTGTACTTTTTCTCGTTGTTCCAAGGCATCAACACGAAAATGACACGAAATAACATCAATAAAATTGATTAATTAAAATAAGGATTTTCTACGGTATGTAAAATCTCAAAAAGGGTTTTTTTGTTGAAAAAAGTGCGTCTTTTGGAAGCTGAATGCGCAAAAGGAGAAGTTTTGAGAATGGAGTCAGGGAGGGAGGCGGAAACGAGTTGGGAACGGAATGTGGCGCGAGAAGCGATGTGATCAAAGGAAAAAAATCCCGCATAACAACCGGCTATGCAGGATGTGTGGGTGTTGGTAAGCACTTACACTATAAGCCTTACTTGCCGATGCAGAAGCTGGAGAATATGCGTCCCAATAAGTCGTCGGAGGTAAATTCCCCTGTGATCTCGCTGAGCGCCTGCTGCGATAGCCGCAGTTCTTCCGCCAGCAACTCGCCTGCGTAAGCGCTCACCAGCTGTTCGCGGCCTTGTTCCAGGTGTTCAGCCGCACGTTCCAGCGCCTGTAGATGACGGCGGCGGGCCAGAAAGCCGCTTTCGGTATTGCTGGTAAAGCCCATACTCTCTTTCAAATGATTGCGTAGCAGGTCAACGCCTTCCCCGGTTCGCGCCGACAGTTTGATCAGCGAGTGGGTACTTACATCTTCAATACCTAGCGTCTCTCCGGTGATATCTGCTTTATTGCGCACTACGGTGATCGGCAACGTTTTTGGCAGGCGTGCCATAAACTCTGGCCAGATGGCGGCGGGTTCGCTGGCATCAGTGGTGGTGCCATCGACCATAAACAGCACCCGATCGGCCTGCTCGATTTCCTGCCAGGCGCGCTCTATACCGATCCGTTCCACCTCGTCGTTGGCATCGCGCAGACCGGCGGTATCAATGATATGCAGCGGCATGCCGTCGATATGAATATGTTCACGCAGCACGTCGCGCGTGGTGCCTGCGATATCGGTGACGATAGCCGCTTCACGGCCTGCCAGCGCATTCAACAGGCTGGATTTACCGGCATTAGGACGACCGGCAATGACCACCTTCATCCCCTCGCGCAGCAGGCTTCCTTGACGTGCCTCGGCCCTTACGCCGCTCAGATCGGCGATCACCGTGTTGAGCTGCGCTTCGATTTTGCCATCGGAAAGAAAATCGATTTCTTCATCAGGGAAATCGATAGCCGCTTCGACGTAGATACGAAGGTGCGTCAATGCTTCAACCAACTGGTGAATACGGCTGGAGAAAACCCCTTGCAGGGAATTCACGGCGGATCGCGCAGCCTGCTCGGAGCTGGCGTCAATCAGGTCGGCGATAGCCTCTGCCTGGGCTAAATCCAGCTTATCGTTCAGGAAGGCGCGCTCGGAGAACTCGCCGGGGCGGGCGATGCGTACGCCCGGCAGCGTCAGGATGCGTTTCAGTAACAGATCCAGAATCACTGGGCCGCCGTGGCCTTGTAATTCCAGCACGTCCTCGCCGGTGAATGAATTTGGATTGGGAAACCACAGGGCTATCCCCTGATCGAGCACGCTGCCGTCGGCATCCCTAAAAGGCAGGTAGTCTGCATAGCGCGGGCGCGGCAGCTTTCCCAATATGGCTTGCGCGACGGCCGATGCGACGGAACCGGAAATACGCAGGATACCTACGCCGCCGCGTCCCGGCGGAGTGGCTTGGGCGACGATGGTGTCGGTATGGCTCATGGTCATCTCTCTTAATTACATAAAAAAATAAGGCGGTCAGTGACCGCCTTACGTTAGAAATGAGGTTGGCTATCAGCCAGCGTTATTTCTTCTCACGGCTGTGTAAGCCACGCTTCTCCAGCCCGCGGTAGATCAGCTGCTGCTGAGCGATGGTCACCAGGTTGCTGACGATATAGTACAGCACCAGACCTGACGGGAACCACAGGAAGAACACCGTGAAGATAACCGGCATGTAGGTCATGATCTTCTGCTGCATCGGGTCAGTGACCGTCGTCGGCGACATCTTCTGGATGAAGAACATGGTCAGACCCATCAGGATCGGCAGCACGTAGTACGGGTCCTGAGCAGACAGGTCATGGATCCACAGCGCGAACGGCGCATGACGCAGTTCTACCGAGCCCATCAGCATGTAGTACAACGCCAGGAAGATCGGCATCTGAATCAGCAGCGGGAAGCAGCCGCCCAGTGGGTTGACCTTCTCCGCTTTGTACAGCGCCATCATTTCCTGACTCATGCGCTGTTTGTCATCACCGATGCGTTCACGCATCGCCTGCAGTTTCGGCTGCAGCATGCGCATTTTGGCCATCGAGGTGTACTGCGCTTTGGTCAGCGGGTACATGATGCCACGCACGATAAAGGTGATGGCGATAATGGAGAAGCCCCAGTTACCGATGAAGCCGTGCAGGAATTTCAGTAGTTTGAACAGCGGCTGAGAGATAAACCACAGCCAGCCGTAGTCAACGGTCAAGTCCAGGTGAGGCGCGACGGCGGCCATTTTGTCCTGAATTTCCGGTCCGACCCACAGCGTAGCCTGCAGCTGTTGCTGGCTGCCAGGCTGAACGACAACCGGCGCGGCTTTAAAGCCGATGGCCGCCTGACCGTTGCCCAGATTGGCGCTGTAGAACGTGTTGTTGCTGTTGGCCTGCGGCACCCACGCGGTGGCGAAATACTGCTGCATCATGGCGACCCAGCCGCCCTGCGTCGCGATGTTCAGCGGCTCTTTCATGTCGCTGAAGCTGTATTTTTTGTATTTCTCGTCGCTGGAAGAGAACGCCGCGCCGCGATAGGTGTGCAGCGCGAAGTTGCTGCTTCCGGTATCGCGGTGTGAAGGCAGATCGATGGACTGCTTCAACTGGCCGAACAGCGTCAGCTCTAGCGGTTGAGCGCTGGCGTTATTGACGCCGTATTCAACGCCCAGGGCATAGTCGCCGCGCTTCAGCACGAACGTTTTGGTGAAGGTCGCACCGTTGGCGTCGGTATAGGTCAGCGGAATGCGGATTTCACTCTGACCGTCGGTCAGTTCGAAGTGATCCTGAGTGGCTTGATACAGAGGACGCGCACCGTTCGCCGGGTTGTCCGGACCGTTTTTACCGGTCAGACCGCTCTGCGCCTGATAGACGAAGGCCGGTGTCGTTTCCAGCAGCAGGAAAGGCTCGGTGGAGCCCAGCGTTGCCGGATAAGACAGCAGGTTGGCCTGCTCGATATCGCCGCCGCGAGTGTTGATCGTCAGGGACAGTACGTCGGTCTTCACCGTAATCAGTTTACCCTGACCACTGGCGGGGACGCCCTGGTTGGCGGCATCGCCGACTGCATTATTCGTAGACTGTTGCGTGGTCTGTGTCGTGGCTGGCGGATTGTTGTCCGTTTCCCAGGCCTGCCAGATCATGAACGTTACGAATAGCAGAGCGATGAGAAGAAGATTGCGTTGCGAATCCATCGTTAATGTTCTCTGTTATTGTCGGTTTTTGGCGGTACGGGGTCATCACCACCAGGGTTCAAAGGGTGGCATTTTAATACGCGTTTCAGCGCCAACCAACAGCCTTTTATCATGCCGAACCTGCGTATTGCCTCAATGCCATATTGGGAACACGTCGGGTGGAAACGACAGTGCGGTCCCAGCAGTGGACTGATAAAGCGCTGATATCCGCGTATCAACCCGATCAGCAGGCGGGAGCCAATCGACAGTGCCGACGCCATAATTTTTCCAACGCTTCCGTCAGCGCACGGTTATCCAGATCGGCCACGCCTTTTTTCGCGATGATGATAAAGTCCATGGCAGGCAACTGGTGCTGATGCAGGCGGAAACTTTCGCGCGTCAGACGTTTGATGCGGTTGCGTTCATGAGCCCGTTTAACATGCTTTTTGGCGACGGTAAGACCGATGCGGGGATGCCCCAGCGTATTCAGGCGGCCGAGAATGGTGATTTGCGGCGTGCCAGCCCGTTGAGGTTGCTGGAAGACGAAAGAGAAATGGCTGGGAGTTAACAAACGTAACTCCCTGGGAAAAGCGAGCTTAACCACTCGGTGGGTTAGCTTTTATTACTTAGAAACGGACAGACGAGCACGGCCTTTCGCACGACGGCGGGCCAGAACCAGACGACCATTTTTGGTGGCCATACGAGCACGGAAACCGTGGCTACGGTTACGCTTCAGTACGGACGGTTGGAAAGTGCGTTTCATGGCGATTTCTACCTAAACTTGATTAAAACTTCATAGTTAACGCGTTTGGCTACTCGGCGTGAAGAAAATGACCGACGCCTCAATCGCATATACATATATATAAAAAGAGGCGGGATTGTAATAATTGTACAGTCCCGAGTCAATTAACATCCGCGCTTCACCCACCCGATATTTCCCGCTTGAGGAAACATCACCTGTCTAACCGAGCACAGCGTGCAGGCGCCACGCGCAGGGCGGGAATTATACGTACTCCATGATAAAGCGCAAGGATCGAGCACAGATCCTGGTAAGAAGATCATGATCTCCCTCACCGCCAATGGCGAAAAATCCGTCTATCCTTATAGACGCCTTGGGGCAGCCAGCCGGGTGTGGGTAACCTCATCACGACCTTCGTTCTTCTGCGTCCAGGCCGGTAGGGGGAATAAGAATAGCCTGTGGATAAAAAGGATCAAAACTGTGCAGAAGGGGAAGATCTCTGCGGTCGTTTAGGTTATGATCCGCCGTCCCGCTAGCGATCCTCCGTCGGGATCGTCACGGTAAGCCGCATCAATGCGCGGCGCACGCTGGCTCTTCATATCCGGGGAGCGGGTGCCAAAAATCATGAGTTACATAACTAACGATTCTGTTTCTTTTCTTTGTTTTATCTTGTTCGAGTGGAGTCCGCCGTGTCACTTTCGCTTTGGCAGCAGTGTCTTGCCCGTTTGCAGGATGAATTACCTGCCACAGAATTCAGTATGTGGATACGCCCATTGCAGGCGGAACTGAGTGACAACACTCTGGCGCTTTACGCCCCTAATCGCTTTGTGCTGGATTGGGTGCGTGACAAATACCTTAATAATATCAATGGACTGCTGAATGATTTCTGCGGTCTGGACGCTCCTCTGCTGCGTTTTGAAGTGGGCAGCAAACCGGCTATGGCAACGATCGCTCCGGCGGGCAACGCTGCCACTACCGTGATCCCGGCGGCTGCGCCGCAGGCTCGTCCAGTTTCTTCTCCTGTTCGTCCGAGCTGGGATGCGCCGTCTCTGCATGCCGAGCACACCTATCGCTCCAACGTGAATCCCAAACATACTTTCGATAATTTCGTCGAAGGTAAATCCAACCAACTGGCGCGCGCCGCTGCGCGGCAGGTGGCGGATAATCCGGGTGGCGCCTACAACCCATTGTTTCTGTATGGCGGCACCGGTCTGGGTAAAACGCACTTATTACATGCGGTAGGAAACGGCATTATGGCCCGCAAGGCCAACGCCAAAGTGGTGTACATGCACTCGGAGCGTTTTGTGCAGGATATGGTGAAAGCCCTGCAGAACAATGCCATTGAAGAGTTCAAACGGTACTACCGCTCCGTCGATGCGCTGCTGATCGATGATATTCAGTTTTTTGCCAACAAAGAGCGTTCTCAGGAAGAGTTTTTCCATACGTTCAACGCGTTGCTGGAAGGCAATCAGCAGATTATTTTGACCTCGGACCGCTATCCGAAAGAGATCAACGGCGTGGAAGATCGCCTGAAGTCCCGTTTTGGCTGGGGTCTGACGGTTGCGATCGAACCGCCCGAGCTGGAAACCCGCGTGGCGATTCTGATGAAAAAAGCAGACGAGAACGATATCCGTCTGCCCGGCGAAGTGGCCTTCTTTATTGCCAAGCGCCTGCGTTCCAACGTGCGTGAGCTGGAAGGGGCGCTGAACCGCGTCATCGCCAACGCCAACTTCACCGGACGCTCCATCACGATTGATTTTGTGCGTGAAGCGCTGCGCGACCTGCTGGCGTTGCAGGAAAAACTGGTCACCATCGACAACATTCAGAAGACCGTAGCGGAATATTATAAAATCAAAGTCGCCGATCTGTTGTCCAAACGTCGTTCGCGATCGGTGGCTCGCCCACGTCAGATGGCGATGGCGCTGGCGAAAGAATTGACGAATCACAGCCTGCCGGAAATCGGTGATGCTTTTGGCGGTCGAGACCACACCACCGTGCTGCACGCCTGTCGCAAGATTGAGCAGCTGCGCGAGGAAAGTCACGACATTAAAGAAGATTTTTCCAATTTAATCAGAACATTATCTTCCTAATATCATGAAATTTATTATTGAACGCGAGCATCTGTTAAAACCCCTACAGCAGGTTAGCAGTCCCTTGGGAGGCCGGCCGACGTTGCCGATCCTGGGCAACCTATTATTGCAGGTCAGTGAAGGTCGGCTATCGCTGACCGGTACCGATCTGGAAATGGAAATGGTGGCGCACGTGGCGCTGACCCAGCCCCACGAGGCGGGCGCGACCACCGTTCCGGCGCGCAAGCTGTTCGACATCTGTCGCGGTTTGCCGGACGGCGCGGAAATTACCATCATGCTGGACGGCGATCGTATGCTGGTGCGCTCCGGGCGCAGCCGCTTTTCGCTGTCTACGCTGCCGGCGGAAGATTTTCCCAACCTGGATGACTGGCAGAGCGAGGTGGAGTTTTCTCTGCCGCAGGCCACATTAAAGCGCCTGATTGAAGCGACCCAGTTCTCCATGGCGCATCAGGACGTACGCTATTACCTCAACGGCATGCTGTTTGAGACCGAAGGGGAAGAGCTGCGCACCGTATCGACCGACGGCCACCGTCTGGCGGTCTGTTCGATGCCGGTTGGTCAGGAACTGCCGTCCCATTCGGTGATCGTCCCGCGTAAAGGCGTGATGGAGCTGGTGCGATTGCTGGACGGCGGCGATACGCCGCTGCAACTGCAGATCGGCAGCAACAACATCCGCGCGCATGTAGGCGATTTCATCTTCACCTCCAAGCTGGTAGACGGCCGTTTCCCGGATTATCGGCGCGTATTGCCGAAGAATCCTGACAAAACGCTCGAAGCCAGCTGCGACCTGCTCAAGCAGGCGTTCTCCCGCGCGGCGATCCTCTCCAACGAGAAATTCCGCGGCGTTCGTCTGTATCTGAACAAAGATCAGCTGAAAATCACGGCGAACAACCCGGAGCAGGAAGAAGCCGAGGAAATTCTGGACGTCGAGTACGGCGGTACGGAAATGGAGATTGGTTTCAACGTCAGCTACGTTCTGGATGTGCTGAATGCACTGAAGTGCGAAGACGTGCGGATGTTGCTGATCGACTCCGTATCCAGCGTACAGATCGAAGATAGCGCCAGCCCAGCCGCCGCGTATGTCGTCATGCCGATGCGTTTGTAGTTGCGCGAAAGGTGGGAAAACGGCCTGGCGCCGTTTTTAGATATGCCAGTATGTCGGGCGTCCTTGGTTTGCGAAACGCAAACGGAGGTGTTCGACATCCGGCTGAAAGGCAGCGACGCTGAATGGTTGTAAAATGGCACTGACCCGTCTTCTCATCCGCGATTTTCGCAATATTGAATCTGCCGATCTGGCGTTGATTCCCGGTTTTAATTTTCTGGTCGGCGCCAACGGCAGCGGCAAAACCAGCGTGCTTGAAGCGATCTATACGCTGGGCCACGGCCGCGCGTTCCGCAGTATTCAGGCGGGGCGAGTGATTCGTCACGAACAGCCTGAATTTGTGCTGCATGGCAGAATTGATGGGCGTGAGCGGGAACGCTCCGTCGGACTGAGCAAGAACCGTCAGGGCGATAGCAAGGTTCGTATTGATGGCAGCGATGGCCATCGAGTCGCTGAACTGGCGCAACTGTTGCCTATTCAGCTGATTACCCCGGAAGGATTTACCCTTCTCAACGGCGGCCCGAAGTTTCGTCGGGCCTTTCTGGACTGGGGCTGCTTTCATCACGAGCCCGGTTTTTTCCACGCCTGGAACAATCTGAAACGTCTGTTGCGTCAGCGCAATGCAGCGCTGCGCCAAACCAGTCACTATGGGCAGATGCGGGCGTGGGATCAGGAATTAGTACCGCTGGCGGAGCAGATAAGCCAATGGCGAGCGGCCTACAGCGCCGCCATTGTGGACGATATCGGAGCCACCTGCGGCCAGTTTTTACCGGAGTTTTCCCTGAGCTTTTCCTTCCAGCGCGGCTGGGATCGGGAAAGTGATTACGCAGAGCTGCTGGAGCGCCATTTCGAGCGTGACAGAATGCTGGGCTATACCGCCTTAGGCCCGCACAAGGCGGATTTTCGCATTCGTGCCGGCGGCGTCGCGGTAGAGGATATGTTGTCGCGCGGTCAGTTAAAGCTGTTGATGTGCGCTCTACGATTGGCGCAGGGTGAGTTTCTCACCCGCAACAGCGGACTCAAGTGCGTCTACCTCATCGACGACTTCGCCTCGGAGCTGGATAGCACCCGACGACGCCTACTGGCGGAACGGCTGAAAGCCACGCAGGCACAGGTCTTCGTCAGCGCGATCAGCGCTGAACAGATAGGCGATATGGTCGGCGAAAATGGCAAGATGTTCAGCGTAGAACAGGGTAAAATAACCGTTCAATCACAGGACTAAAATGAGCGAGAAACGTTGATGTCGAATTCTTATGACTCCTCAAGTATCAAGGTATTAAAAGGGCTGGATGCAGTTCGTAAGCGCCCGGGTATGTATATCGGCGATACGGATGACGGAACCGGTCTGCATCATATGGTATTCGAGGTGGTGGACAACGCTATCGACGAAGCGCTCGCTGGCTACTGTAAAGACATTATCGTCACCATCCATAGCGACAACTCCGTGTCGGTAAAGGATGATGGCCGTGGGATCCCAACCGGTCTTCACGAAGAAGAAGGCGTGTCAGCCGCTGAAGTCATCATGACGGTGCTGCATGCTGGCGGTAAATTTGATGATAACTCCTACAAAGTCTCCGGCGGTTTGCACGGCGTCGGGGTTTCCGTGGTCAACGCCCTGTCGGAAAAACTGGAACTGACCATTCGCCGCGAAGGCAAAATTCACAAACAGACCTACAATCACGGTGTGCCGTTTGCGCCGCTGAACGTGGTGGGTGAAGCTGAACAGACTGGGACCATGGTCCGTTTCTGGCCGAGCACCGAAACCTTCACCAACGTGCTGGAATTCGAATATGACATTCTGGCCAAGCGTCTGCGCGAGCTGTCGTTCCTGAACTCCGGCGTTTCCATCCGTCTGCGCGACGAACGTGAAAAAGACAAGTCTGATCACTTCCACTACGATGGCGGCATCAAAGCGTTTGTCGATTACCTAAACCGCAATAAAACGCCGATCCACCCGAACGTGTTCTACTTCTCCACGATGAAAGACGATATCGGGGTGGAAGTTGCGCTGCAGTGGAACGACGGTTTCCAGGAAAACATCTATTGCTTCACCAACAACATTCCGCAGCGTGACGGCGGTACGCATCTGGCTGGCTTCCGCGCCGCCATGACTCGTACGCTGAACACCTACATGGATAAAGAAGGCTACAGCAAGAAAGCCAAAATCAGCGCGACCGGCGATGACGCCCGTGAAGGCTGATTGCTGTGGTATCGGTGAAAGTGCCCGATCCGAAATTCTCTTCTCAGACCAAAGACAAGCTGGTGTCGTCCGAAGTGAAGACCGCGGTCGAATCGTTGATGAACGAAAAACTGGTGGATTATCTGATGGAGAATCCGTCAGACGCCAAAATCGTGGTTGGCAAAATCATCGACGCCGCGCGCGCTCGCGAGGCCGCTCGTCGCGCCCGCGATATGACGCGACGCAAAGGCGCACTCGACCTGGCCGGTCTGCCGGGCAAGCTGGCGGATTGTCAGGAACGCGATCCGGCGCTGTCCGAACTGTACCTGGTGGAAGGGGACTCCGCGGGCGGCTCTGCGAAGCAGGGGCGTAACCGCAGGAACCAGGCGATTCTGCCGCTGAAGGGGAAAATCCTGAACGTGGAGAAGGCGCGTTTCGACAAAATGCTGTCGTCGCAGGAAGTCGCCACGCTGATTACGGCACTGGGTTGCGGCATTGGCCGCGATGAATACAACCCGGATAAGCTGCGCTACCACAGCATCATCATCATGACCGATGCCGACGTCGACGGTTCGCACATCCGTACGCTGCTGTTGACGTTCTTCTATCGTCAGATGCCGGAAATCATCGAGCGCGGGCATGTGTATATCGCTCAGCCGCCGCTGTACAAGGTGAAGAAAGGGAAGCAGGAGCAGTACATCAAGGATGACGAAGCGATGGATCAGTACCAGATCGCTTTGGCATTGGATGGCGCGACGCTGCACACCAACGCGCATGCGCCGGCAATGGCAGGCGAACCGCTGGAAAGACTGGTCGCCGAGCATTACGCCGTGCAGAAAATGATTGGCCGTATGGAGCGTCGCTACCCGCGTCCGCTGCTGAACGCGCTGATCTATCAGCCGTCTCTGACCGAAGCCACGCTGTCTGACCGCGAGCAGGTACAGGGCTGGATGGAAACGCTGGTGACGCTGCTGACCGAGCAGGAAAAACACGGCAGCACCTACAGCTTCGTGATCCACGATACGGAAGAAGGCCGCCACGAGCCGCAGCTGCGTGTGCGCACCCACGGTGTCGATACTGACTATCCGCTGGACACCGCCTTTGTAACGGGTAATGAATACCGCAAAATCAATCAGCTGGGCGAAAAACTGCGCGGCCTGATTGAGGAAGACGCTTTTGTTGAACGCGGCGAGCGCAAGCTGCCTATCGTCAGCTTCGAGCAGGCGCTCGAGTGGCTGGTGAAAGAGTCCCGCCGCGGTCTGGCGGTTCAGCGTTATAAAGGTCTGGGTGAAATGAACCCGGAACAGCTTTGGGAAACCACGATGGATCCGGAAGGTCGCCGCATGTTGCGCGTTACCGTGAAGGATGCGATCACGGCCGATGAGTTGTTCACCACCCTGATGGGAGATGCTGTTGAACCTCGTCGCGCCTTTATCGAAGAAAACGCCCTGAAAGCGGCGAACATCGATATCTGATAGCGCTCAGACGCGATGAATCGGTAAACGAAAAAAGCTTCGCCTTGTGCGAAGCTTTTTTATTGGCCGACGTTACCGCTACGGTGCGCGATTCAATAAATAGTCTTTCACCGGGAGCCTAACAACACGGTGATCCGCAACGTCCCCTCGTGATTTCATGGCAGCTTCCTGCTGCATATGCCGACTGCCATAAGAAAGCTCATCCCAGGTGAGTCCTGAGAATAATTTTTATCAGCGATAACAAGGAATATTAGGAAACAAAAAGGAAACTCACTCACAGAGTCTGTGATCGCTCAGCTGACTGGCGGATCCTGAAGATCGCGGCATGAAGCGTACGCGATGCGAACATGGCGTTATTCGATGTGTTATGTCCAGCCTATGGATATTAGCGACAGTTTTTTTATTGGAATAGAAAAAGTATGGCAAAGGAAAAGGGTTATTTCACGTGCGTCGCACAAGAAGCGTATCGTGGTTTTTTATTTTATTTCTGGTCGCTGTTCTGAATTAGCAAATATTAAAAGCATAATTCCACGTATTCCGGGGCATGAAATCATTATTTAATACACGTGTGATACTCTTTCGATGTAAATAATATTACAGGGACGTTATTTAATATGATTATCAAAAAACCGGCAGGTTTTATACTGTCATGCGCCATGCTGTTATTCCCCCTATCCGGCTGGTCTGCGGATACGTTCAAACATCCCGGTATGCTCAGCACTAGCGACGATCTCGCCAGAATAACGGCGCAGGTGAATCAGCAATCCGAGCCTTGGTTCAAGGGATTCCAACAGCTGAAACTTTCGCTCGGTTGGCAGCCCCGCGCCGTCGACATCGTCTATCGGGGAAGAAATAGCGAGCATAGCGAAAATTATCCCCAGCTTTACAGAGACATAGCGGTAGCGTATTCCCATGCGCTGTATTGGAAGACCACCGGAGATGAGGCCTACGCCAAAAGCGCCGTCGCGATTCTGAATGCGTGGGGCGGCACGCTAAAAGAGATCCGTGGCTCCACCGATGCCGCGCTTGCGGCGGGCATTTATGGCTATGAACTGGCGAATACGGCGGAAATTATGCGGGATTATTCGGGGTGGAACGCGAGTGATTTCGATACCTTCAAAACTATGATGGAAACGGTTTTTCTGCCCATTAATCTGGATTTTATCGCTCGTCATAATAATACGAAAATCGATCACTATTGGGCGAACTGGGATTTAGCGCAGTTAAGTTCCATTATGGCCATCGGTATTTTATTAGATAGAAAAGACCTCTACGACAGAGCCGTCGACTATTACAAAAACGGCGATGGAAATGGCGCTATTGGGAAACTCGTCTGGAAACTGTATCCTGAACAAGGGATGGGGCAGATACAGGAAAGCGGCAGGGATCAGGCCCACTCATTATTAGATATCGCGCTGGCGGGCGTCATCTGCCAAATGGCCTGGAATCAGGGCGACGATTTATTCGGTTACGACGATAACCGGCTCATGAAAGGGGCGGAATACGTGGCGGCCTATAATCTTGGCAAAACGGTGCCCTATACCACGTATACCAACAGCGACGTGACCCAAACGCAAATCTCCGCCAGTGCAAGAGGGGAGGTCAGGGCGATTTGGGCACTGATCTATAACCATTACGTTGTTTTGAAAGGCCTCAGCAGCCCCAATATTACCGAGATGGCGACCAAAATTCGGCCTGAAGGCGGTCCCTGGTCGTATGGCGCATCTCCGGGAAGCTTTGACCAGCTGGGCTACGGCACGCTCCTGTTTTCTTTGGGAGAAGAGTAACGGCTTTCCCGTCACACTCGCCAGGGCATGGTGACCCCGCCCTGGCGAACGAGAAGGTTCACGATTATCCGTCGGGAGACGATGTTTGCCCTGAGGAAATCGTGATGTCGTTATTTAAGGAAACTAGTGGGAAACGCTCAGGCTAGCGGTAGATAAAAGTCAAAGCGGTGGCTCTTCGTTTCCAGCATGGACTGGGCGGGAACGCCCGCGAGCGGCGGCGCATAGTCAGGTCGTTTGACCACGATGCGCTTTTTCGCCAGCGAGCGAGCCGGGGCCAATAGCGCGTCAGCATCGTCGTCGGCGCCGACCAGTGTCTGGAAGACCCGCATCTCCTTTTTCACCAGCGCGCTTTTCTGCCGGTGAGGAAACATGGGGTCGAGATAGACGACGTCCGGCGGTGGTTCGATATCTTTCAACGCCTCGGCGCTGGAGGCATGCAGCAGCGTCAGACGCTCTCTCAACCAACCGCCGATTTCCGCATCCTGATAACCTCGTTGCAGACCATCGTCCAACAGCGCCGCAACAACCGGATGCCGCTCCACCATGCGCACCCGACAGCCGAGCGACGCCAGCACGAAAGCGTCACGCCCCAGCCCCGCAGTGGCATCCACCACGTCAGGCAGATAGCCTTTCTTGATGCCGACGGCGCGGGCGACCGCCTCGCCGCGACCGCCGCCGAAACGGCGTCGGTGCGCCAGCGTACCACCGACGAAATCCACGCAGATGGCGCCCAGCTTCGGCTCATCCTGCTTGCGCAGCTCGAGCCGCTCGGGCGTCAATACCAGCGCGAAGGGCTGGTCGTTATCTTCTATCAATCCCCAGCGCGCGGCCAGAGCGTCGAGGGCGCCTTTATCGGCGCCCTCTTCGGTCATCAGGCCTATCTTCATCCCTTGATGCCGTAATGTTTCAGCATGGCGTCCAACTTCGGTTCACGGCCGCGGAAGCGTTTGAATAGCTCCATTGGCTCTTCGGAACCGCCGCGAGACAGGATGTTGTCGAGGAATGACTGGCCGGTCGTGCGGTTGAAAATGCCTCTTCTTCGAACCGGGAGAAGGCGTCGGCCGCCAGCACGTCCGCCCACAGGTAGCTGTAGTAGCCCGCCGCGTAGCCGCCGGCGAAGACATGGCTGAAGGCGTGCGGGAAACGGTTCCAGCTCGGGCTGGGCATGACGGCGACCTGAGCTTTGACGTCAGCCAGCGTCGGCAGAATCTGAGCGCCTTTCGCCGGGTCATATTCGGTATGCAGACGGAAGTCGAACAGACCGAACTCCAGCTGACGCAGGATGAACAACGCCGCCTGATAGTTCTTGGCCGCCAGCATTTTATCCAGCATTTCCTTCGGCAGCGGTTCGCCCGTTTCATAGTGACCGGAGATAAACGCCAGCGCCTCCGGCTCCCAGCACCAGTTTTCCATAAACTGACTTGGCAGCTCGACGGCATCCCACGGAACACCGCTGATGCCGGTGACGCCCGCGGCTTCCACCAGCGTCAGCATATGGTGCAGGCCGTGACCGAATTCGTGGAACAGCGTCGTCACTTCATCATGCGTGAACAGCGCCGGTTTGCCGTTGACCGGACGGTTGAAGTTACAGGTCAGATAGGCGACCGGTTTTTGCAGCTCGCCGTTAGCGAGGCGCATACGGCCCACGCAGTCGTTCATCCACGCGCCGCCGCGTTTGTTTTCGCGTGCGTACAGATCAAGGTAGAAGCTGCCGCGCAGCTCGCCGCTTTCATCGAACAGATCGAAGAAACGCACTTCAGGGTGCCAGACATCGACGTCTTTGCGCTCTTTCGCCGTGATGCCGTAGATCCGATTGACGACTTCAAACAGGCCGTTCAGCACGCGCTCTTCCGGGAAGTAGGGGCGCAGTTGCTCGTCGCTGATGGAGTAGAGATGCTGTTTCTGTTGTTCGCTGTAGTAGCCGACATCCCATGGATTCAGCTCGTCCACGCCGTAATGCTGCTTGGCGAAGGCGCGCAGTTCAGCCAGTTCTTGCTCGGCCTGCGGACGTGCGCGTTTGGCCAGATCGGTCAGGAAGTCCAGCACCTGCTGCGGGTTTTCCGCCATTTTGGTGACCAGCGATTTATCGGCATAGCTGGGATAGCCGAGCAGCTGAGCCTGTTCATGACGCAGCGCCATTTTCTCGGCCATTACCTCGGTGTTGTCCCACTGACCGGCGTTCGGCCCCTGATCGGAGGCGCGGGTGGCGTATGCGCGGTACATCTCTTCGCGCAACGCCGCGTTCGAGCAGTAAGTCATGACCGGCAGGTAGCTCGGCATGTCGAGCGTCAGCAGCCAGCCGTCTTGTTCTTTCGCTTCGGCCTGCGCTTTGGCGGCCGCCAATGCGCTTTCCGGCAGACCGGCCAGCTCATTGACGTCTGTGATCAGCTTGGACCAGCCCATCGTGGCGTCCAGCACGTTGTTGCTGTAGATCGAGCTCAGTTCGGAAAGGCGTGAGGAGATCTCGCCGTAGCGTTTCTGCTCCTCAGCGGGCAGGGCTATACCGGACAGTTCGAAGCCGATCAGCGCATTTTCCACGGCTTTTTTCTGCGCCGTGTCCAGGGAGGCGAAATGTTCGCCGTCGCGCAGGTTACGGTAGGCGCGATACAGGCCGGGATGCTGCCCAACCCAGGTGCCGTACTCGGACAGCAGCGGCAGGCACTGCTCGTAGGCGCCGCGCAGTTCAGCGCTATTCTGCACCGCGTTCAGGTGGCCGATAGGGGAGAAGATACGCTCCAGCCGATCGTCGCTTTCCGCCAGCGGCTGACAAAGGTTTTCCCAGGTAAACGGACCCGGTTGCGCCACAACGTGCTCCACCGCTTTGCGACAGTCATCCAACGCGCTCTTAATCGCAGGAACGATATCGTCGGTCTTGATCTGGGAAAACGGGGGCAGGGTAAACGGGGTAAGTAATGGATTTGTCATGGCACGGTCCTGAATAGTAATGATGATCGATCCCTTGTCCCGGTGGCCGACAAGGCTGACATAACTTGCAGATTACTTTCTAAGATGGGGTCTCAGGCCATGAAAATCAATGTTTGGGCAAGAATGGTGTAGTACCCGCACCCGGCGTAAGGAAACAGTGGGGAAGATTCGTGCAGAATGGTTAAAGGTCGGGCGATAAAGGCATCTCAACCCTGTCAGGGGCGCCTAAAACATGATCTCGATCAGTCCGCTGAATATCGCGTTTTTGACTTGATGATATAACGAAATAAGGTGGAGATGTAGCGCCAAAGTCTGCCCGGGATGCTCAGAATATTCCTTTTTATCATTTTGATTTTAATGTCTAATTTTATTTTTTCCTGTTGAAAAACGGGTTTATCTGCCACGCTTAATGACAAGCGCCGCCCCTTTTTCACCGGCTCCGCGTCCACAGGGTGCGCGCCGTGCCGGGTTGCCGATATCGGCCTGACGACGGGAACGGAATGCGATGATTCAGGCCTGCCGGAATATCGTGTTCGATACAATCTCGCCGTCCTCACAGGCCGTCATGCACGTCAGACAGAGTGAGAACAATGATGAATCATCCCCTCGAGCGCGCCAGCGAGGCGCAGCCGGAATACGCTAACGTTAATCACACCTTCTATCCGACCTTCCATCTGGCTCCACCGGCGGGATGGATGAACGATCCCAATGGGCTGATCTACCATCAGGGCCGCTATCACGCGTTCTATCAGCATTATCCCTATGAACCGAAATGGGGACCGATGCACTGGGGACATGCCGCCAGCGAGGACATGATCCACTGGGAGCATCAACCCATCGCGCTTTTTCCCGGCGGTGAGAACGAGCCGGATCGGGACGGCTGCTTTTCCGGTTGCGCGGTGGATGATGACGGCGTTCTGAGCTTGATTTATACCGGCCATGTCGTCCTGCCTTCCTCTCCCGAAGAGGGCGAGAAATTACGGCAGGTGCAGTGCCTCGCCATCAGCCACGATGGCCTGCATTTCGAAAAACAGGGCGCCATCCTCCTGCCGCCTCCCGGCATCATGCATTTTCGCGATCCCAAGGTGTGGCGCGAGGAGGGCGTCTGGTGGATGGTGGTGGGCGCCCGCAATGAACGGGATCAGGGACAGGTACTGCTCTATCGCGGCGAGAGCCTGCGGGAGTGGACTTTCGACCGCGTGCTGGCGGAGAGCGATGGCGATTTGGGTTACATGTGGGAGTGTCCGGACTTCTTCCCGCTGGGTGATGAGTGGCTGCTGATGTTCTCGCCGCAGGGCGTATCGCCAAACGGCTACCTCTATCGCAATTTATTCCAAAGCGGCTGTCTGCGCGGCCACTGGCGGCCGGGGGCCGACTTCGAGATCACCCAGCCGTTCGCAGAGGTGGATCTCGGTCATGACTTCTATGCGCCGCAGTCGTTCCTGGCGGCGGATGGTCGCCGTATCATCCTGGGGTGGATGGATATGTGGGAATCGCCGATGCCTTCGCAGCAAGATGGCTGGGCTGGCTGCATGACGCTGCCCCGTGAGCTGAGCCTCGAAGACGGGCAGCTGCGGGTGCGGCCGGTGCGGGAAGTCGAGTCGCTGCGGCGCGACGGACAGGTGATTGAACCGCAATGGATCGACTCGCAATCGCTGCCGCTGACGGAAAATGGCGATGCGCTGGAGCTGATATTGCGCTGGGATCTGACCGACAGCACCGCCGAACGTTTCGGTCTGATGCTCGGGGAGGGCATGCGCCTGTTTGTGGACACGCAGTCCGAACGTCTGGTGCTGGAGCGTCATTACCCTGACGATGGCCTGAGCGGCTATCGCAGCGCGCCGTTACCGGCGCAATCGGTGCTATCGCTGCGGATATTTATCGACCGCTCCTCGATCGAAGTGTTTGTCGGGGAAGGGGAGCGCTGCCTGAGCTCGCGTATTTATCCGCAGCCGGATCGGCGGGCGTTGCGGCTGTTCGCCGATCATGGCCGCGCGCATCTCATTGGGGGAGACCGCTGGTCTCTGCTTATGGAGTAGCCGCATAAAGGTCATACGGCCTCAGGACCGCGCTGCGGCTCGTTCTCCGTCTGGAAAGGGAGCCTGTTTTTCAGGTTCCCTGCGGGATTTCTGTGCCGAAGATCTCAACCAATGACCAGAAAAGGGCCAATCTGTTTTATACTCCCCCGCTGCACCCCGATGTTTTTGCCGCTCTGCGGCGAGGGTGGGGTAAAAGACGGCGCGTCTGCCCCACTCACGACTTAATCACTGGATAATCATTACCCATGCTCAGCTACCGCCACAGTTTCCACGCCGGCAACCATGCCGACGTGCTCAAGCATACCGTTCAAAGCCTGATCCTCAGCGCGTTGGCGGAGAAAGACAAACCCTTCCTGTACCTCGATACGCACGCCGGGGCGGGTCGCTACAAGTTGCAAAGCGAACACGCCGAGCGCACTGCCGAATATCAGGCGGGGATTGCCCGCATCTGGCAGCGGGACGACGTGCCTGCCGAGCTGGATGCCTACATGCAGGTGGTGCGTAACTACAACCCGCAGGGCCAGCTGCGCTACTACCCGGGTTCTCCGCTGATCGCCCGCCATCTGATGCGCGATCACGACCGACTGAACCTGAGCGAACTGCACCCGAGCGACTATCCGTTGCTGCGTCAGGAGTTTCAGCGTGATAACCGCGCCCGCGTAGTGCGTGAAGATGGCTATCAGCAGTTGAAAGCCCAGTTGCCGCCGCCGTCCCGCCGCGGACTGGTACTGATCGACCCGCCTTACGAAATGAAGAGCGATTATCAGGCGGTGGTGAAGGGGATTCACGAAGGTTACCGCCGCTTCGCGACAGGCGTCTATGCGCTGTGGTATCCGGTCGTGTTGCGTCAGCAGATTAAACGGATGCTGAAAGATCTGGAAGCGACCGGCATCCGCCGAATTTTGCAGATTGAGTTGGCCGTATTGCCGGACAGCGACCGCCACGGCATGACTGCCTCGGGCATGATCGTCATTAACCCGCCGTGGAAGCTGGAAGCCCAGATGAAAAGCGTGCTGCCGTGGCTGCATCAGGTACTGGTGCCGGAAGGCACCGGGCATACGCGCGTTGAATGGGTCGTGCCGGAGTAAATGCGGCAGCGCCCATGCCCTGCGCCGCAGGGCACTGGGAGCGCGCTACACCCTGAAGGTGGCCAGATCGGTAGCCATGTCCGTGGCCGGGAAAATGGCCCGGCACTCCGCCAGCAGCCGCTTGCTGTCTTCCTGACCATATCGTGCGCTGATATGGGTGATAATCAAACGTCCCGCCCCCGCTTCCAGAGCCAATGTCGCCGCCTGTTCCGTCGTGGAATGACCGCGCTCGCTGGCGCGATCGGCCATATTGGCCTCTACCGTCGCTTCGTGCACCATCACATCCACGCCCGCGGCCAGCAGGCGTCCCGCTTCCGACGGACGGGTATCGCCGAATATCGCGAGCGATCGGCCCGGCGTGGGCGGCCCGAGGTAATCGGCACCGTTTAAGGTCCGCCCATCTTCCAGCGTGACGGATTCGCCGCGCTTCAATGGCTGAAACCATGAACCGGGGCGAACGCCCTCTTTGGTCAGCCGCGCCACGTCCAGCGCGCCGGGTTTGGGCCGCTCTTCGATGCGATAGCCGAAGCAGGTCAGCGTGTGCGACATGGGATAGGCCGTCACGACGCGGTGCTCGTCTTCGCAAACCGGTCCGGAGGTGACTTCGACCACCTCCATCGGATAGGTGAGATAAGAGCCGCTCAGGCTCAGCGCATTGTCGATAAACGTTTTCAGTCCGGCGGGGCCGTAGAGCGTCAGCGGCGCCTGACAACCGGCCATGGAGCGAGAACATAGCAGACCGGGCAGACCAAACAGATGGTCGCCATGCAGATGCGTGATGAAAATTTTCTCGATCTTGCTGGCGCTTAAACGCGTATGCAGTATCTGATGCTGCGTGCCTTCACCGCAGTCGAACAGCCAAAAGGCAGGGCGCGGGCCTTGCAGATCCAGCGCCAGGCTAGCCACATTGCGGGCTTTCGTCGGGACACCCGCGCTGGTGCCTAAAAATATCAGTTCCATGGTGAAACTCTCCGATCAATTAACGGTGCTTGACGTCATCCCAGCATAAATTGAACCGCGCCAGATACTTGCGCAGCCGGTCCGCGTCGTTCGGCTGTTTTTTCTGCTGGCGTGAGACGGCGAAAAGCTGGCGGCCCGCTTCCGACAGGCTGCTGGCCTGACGGCACACGTTCAGCACGCTTTCTAACTGGAAACGGTCAAACAGATCGCAGTCGCCGACGCGCTCCGGCAGAGGCGCTTGCTCAGCGTCGCTGGGCGCCCACTGCCGCTGGAGGCGTAAAATCTCTTCGTCGACCAACGCGGGGGTAATGCGGCCATTATCCGCCAATGTCGCCATTCTGACGACGCTGGCGCTTAATTCTCTGAAATTCCCGCGCCACGGAGCCTGCGGCGAGCTGGCGAATATCAGAAACTGCTGGCGCGCTTCGCGATCAAAGCGGACTTGCAGCTGTTGCGTTTCGGCAAAGCGCTGTAGCTCAAAGTCGATATTGGGCTCGATATCTTCACGCCGCTCCGCCAGTCCGGGAAGAGCAAAGGTCCACATATTAATGCGCGCGTAGAGATCGTCCCGGAAATGACCTGCCGCGACCCAGCGCGGCATATCGCGATGCGTCCCCGCGATCAGTTGAAAATCACTGCTGACTTCCTTATCCGAACCGAAGGGAAAAAAGGTTTTCTCTTCAATCGCTTTCAGCAGCATGGCCTGTTCATCCAGCCCCAATTCGCCAATTTCATCCAGAAACAGGATGCCGCCGTCCGCTTCCCTCAACAGTCCGGTACGCGCCTGCTGCGCGCCGGTAAAAGCGCCCCGGGCGTGTCCGAACAACGTCGACATCGCATTATCTCCTCGCAGCGTCGCGCAGTTGACGGCGATAAAGCGCCCGTCAACCTGATGACGAGCGGCTTTTAATTCGAAGATGCGTCGCGCCAGAAAGGATTTTCCCGCGCCGGTCGGACCGGTGAGCAACAACGGCGCGGAAGAACGCAGCGCGACACGCTCGATTTGGTCGATCAAGGCATTGTATGCCGTGTTGCGCGTCGCAATGCCCGCTTTCAAAAACGAGGCCGATGCCTGTTGCTCTCGTTGAAAGCGGCTCGTCAGCCTCGCGTAGCGGCTGAGATCCAAATCGATTATCGAATAGAGGCCCGCAGGGGAAGGAGGGCCTTCCCGGCGGGAGACCGGACTGGTCTGCAACAGGCTGGCAGGCAGATAGCGCGCCTCCGTCAGCAGAAACCAACAGATCTGCGCGACGTGGGTGCCGGTGGTGATATGGACCAGATACTCTTCGTTCTCCGTGTCGAACGAATAGCGGGTGGCGAAGTCGAGGTAGGCGGTATAGACCTCTTCGAAATCCCAGGCATCCTGCAAATCGACGGCATGCAGGCGCACCTCGGTGCCGGGCGACAGCTCGGCGATGTCTGCCTGAACCTGTTCCGCCAGACCAATATTGCGCGACTGGTACAGTAACTCCAGACGATCCACCGGCATCTCCGGCTGCTGGCACAGTGCGACGGTCGGTCGCCATTTATTCCAGCGGTTGGCCCGTTTGCCGCGCTTATCAAGGACGCTGCCTAGCGTGCCAATCACCACTCTGCGCTTCATGTTTATCCTAATTTATAAAAACTTATCGATAAGGATAATTCATTCGTGTTGGCCCGAATAGCACGATGTTAGCTAAATAAAATAAAAAATGAATAATATCAATCTATTAAGATTTTTATTTTGCTATTTCTTTCCTGTTGGCACGAGTCTCGCAATACCTATCCCGTCGACACGTTGGTTTTGCGGTGGTTCAGCACCACGCCGGCATTCCGGGAGCGGCTTCTCGCCGCTTTCCTGTGGATGTTCCGTCAAGCGTCGAACACTCGATAATTGGTTAAGTCGGGTTCGAATCCCGAATATCGCACCTCGATATTGATAATGAAAAATAACCCTCCCGCCTCCGGGAAGTTGACGGTGGCCTCACGGGAGACCGACCGACGCGCCGGGCGGCAGGCAGAAGGCTAATCCGTTCCATCAGGAATCTGTGAGCCTTCCCCCTGCGGTTTCGCCCCGACGTCCGTCTCTACGTGTGTCGGAGGGACCATCAGGAGAAAAAAGTCATGTTTAAGTCTTTCACCATTCGTAAAGGTCAGTTGGGTTTAGTGAGCCAAGACGGCGATTACCTGCGGGTATTGGAAGCGGGTCGACACCGCATTCCCCGTTGGTTTAATCGGCAGAAAATCGACATAGTTTCTTTGGATGGGGCTGAAGTGCTGGCGCCTTTGGACGACTATCTGCGCCAGTACCATCCGGAGTGGGTAAAGCAGTTTTGTTTGGATGTGGTCTTGCCGGAAGAGGCGATCGGGCTTCGCTACGATCATGATGTGTTGCAGGAAATTCTGCCGCCCGCCACGCGCCGACTTTACTGGCGTAAAGACGAGCATCAGCGCGTCGAACAGGTGAAAACCGACGACATTCGGGTGCCGGATGCGCTGGTGTCCGCCCTGTTGCAGCCGACGCTGCGTCAGCGACACGTCATCGGCTATGCCGGCGTCTTGCTGGCGCAGGTTCCGGCCTGGCATCTCGGCCTCCTGAAAGTGGATGGCGCGGCGCAGGAACTGTTGCCGCCGGGCGTCAGCGGGTACTGGCGGTTTAATCACAGCGTAGAGGTGGAACTGGTCGACACCCGTCAGCAGGCGCTGGAGGTGAGCGGGCAGGAAATTTTGACGCGGGATAAGGTCAATCTTCGGCTGAATCTGGTGGCTAACTGGCGCTACAGCGACATTTTGACGGCGTTCAGCCAGTTAACGAAACCGGTGGATTCGCTGTACCGCGAGCTTCAATTCGCGCTGCGTGAAGCGGTGGGAACCCGCACGCTGGATGAACTGCTGGAAAACAAGCACACCATCGATGAACGGGTGAATGCCCAGGTCCGAGAAAAAATGGCGGGTTATGGCATCGACGTCGTTTCTCTGGGGGTGAAGGACATTGTGCTGCCGGGCGATATGAAAACCATTTTGTCTCAGGTGGTGGAAGCCGAAAAGGCGGCGCAGGCCAACGTGATACGACGCCGGGAAGAAACGTCGGCGACGCGTTCCCTGCTGAATACCGCCAAAGTGATGGAGAACAACCCGGTCGCCCTGCGTTTGAAAGAGCTGGAAACGTTGGAACGCGTGGCGGAACGCGTCGATAAGATTTCCGTGTTCGGCGGATTGGATCAGGTGTTGAACGGATTGGTGAACTTGAAAGTCGCATAGCGCGCGGCGACGTCTCAAAAAAGGAGGAGAGGAATATGACACGGGCATCTCAGGGCGTTAGCGAAAAAATGAAACAGCAGATCAAAGCGGCGCTGGACGAAGTGGAAAAGGAGTTTGATGTCCGCATTCTGTACGCCTGCGAGTCCGGCAGCCGCGGCTGGGGATTCGCCTCGCCGGACAGTGATTATGATGTCCGATTCATCTACGTTCATCCGCCGGAGTGGTATCTGCGGGTTGAACCGCAGCGTGACGTGATCGAGCGTCCGCTGACGGCGGAGTTGGACGTGTGCGGTTGGGAACTGAGAAAGGCGTTGGCGCTATTGAACCGGGGCAACCCCACGATTATCGAATGGCTGGATTCACCGGTGGTCTACCGGCAGGATGATGTCGCGACGGACCGGCTGCGTCAGTTAATCCCCGGCTGTTTCTCCGCGCTCAAGGCGAGTCATCATTACCTCTCCGTTGCGCGTAAAAACTTCCGTACCTATTTGCAGGATGAGCGCGTGCGGCTGAAAAAGTATTTTTACGTACTACGCTCGCTGCTGGCGGTGCAGTGGATTGCCGAGGGTAAGGGGGGTCCTCCCATGCAGTTCGAGGTGTTGCTGAACGCGATGGTGACGGACGCTGCGCTACTGGAAGAGGTTCGGGCGCTGCTGAAAATGAAATGCAGCGCGATAGAGACCGATGTGGTGGCGCGGCAACCGCATATCCACGCGTTTATCGCGCAGTCGCTGGAAACCGCGATAGACATCTCACCACCGGCAAAGGACAAACGCATCGATGCCGCGTTGGATCGCCTGCTGTTCGAAACCGTGCTGACCGGCGTTTAACATTGCGCGAGGCCCCGTAAGGCGGCCTCGCCTATTTCATTGATTTCAAAATTGCCGCAAGGCGCTTTGCGTTTCTGACTACAATCACGCAGCGATCTTTGCCGGAACAAGATCTCTGGCGTTACACTCTATATAACTTTTTATTCACACAACCTGGATCTCCCAATGACTAAACATTATGACTATCTCGCTATTGGCGGCGGCAGCGGCGGCATTGCCTCCATTAACCGTGCGGCCATGTACGGCAAGAAATGCGCGTTGATTGAAGCCAAATATCTGGGCGGGACCTGTGTGAACGTCGGCTGCGTGCCGAAGAAGGTGATGTGGCATGCGGCGCAGATCGCCGAGGCGATTCACAACTACGGCCCCGACTATGGTTTTGACGTCACGGTTAACGGATTCAATTGGGACACACTGGTGAAAAACCGCAGTGCCTACATCGATCGTATCCATCACTCCTACGATAACGTGCTGGGTAAGAATCAGGTTGAGGTGATTCGCGGTTTCGCCCGGTTCGTGGACGCCCACACGGTGGAAGTCAACGGCGAGAAAATCACCGCTGACCACATCCTGATCGCGACCGGCGGTCGTCCGACGCTGCCGGATGTCCCCGGTGCGGAATATGGCATTAACTCCGACGGTTTCTTTGAGCTGGATGCGCTGCCGAAGCGTGTCGCCGTGGTGGGCGCGGGTTACATCGCCGTAGAAATCGCGGGCGTGTTGAACGCGCTGGGCGCGGAGACCCACCTGTTCGTGCGTAAACATGCGCCGCTGCGCCAGTTCGATCCGCTGATTGTGGAAACGCTGGTGGAAGTGATGCAGGCGGAAGGGCCGTCGCTGCACACCGAGTCGACGCCTAAAGCGGTAGTGAAAAACGCCGACGGCAGCCTGACGCTGCAATTGGAAGACGGCAAAACGCAGACAGTGGATTGCCTGGTTTGGGCGATTGGCCGTCAACCCGCCACCGATAACCTCAACCTTGAGGCGGCGGGCGTCGCGTTGGACGATCGCGGTTATGTGAAGGTTGATAAATTCCAGAACACCAACGTTGACGGTATCTACGCCGTGGGCGACAACACGGGCGCGGTCGAGCTGACGCCGGTGGCGGTCGCGGCAGGGCGTCGCCTGTCAGAACGCCTGTTCAACAACAAGCCGAACGAGCATCTGGACTACAGCAACATTCCTACTGTGGTGTTCAGCCATCCCCCTATCGGCACCGTCGGGCTGACCGAGCCGCAGGCGCGCGAGAAGTACGGTGATGAGGAAGTTAAAGTCTACAAATCCTCCTTTACCGCCATGTATACCGCCGTCACGCAGCACCGTCAGCCGTGCCGCATGAAACTGGTGTGCGTCGGCCCGGAAGAGAAAGTGGTGGGCGTTCACGGTATCGGTTTTGGCGTGGATGAAATGCTGCAGGGCTTCGCCGTCGCGGTGAAAATGGGGGCCACCAAGCAGGACTTCGACAACACCGTCGCCATCCACCCGACCGGGGCGGAAGAGTTCGTCACGATGCGTTAATCCAACGATGCCGCGCGTCATTATTCGGCAAGCGGACGGGGCGTGTCTCGCCTCGTCTGTACCGCCGCGGTGGGGTGCGCCAAAGGTCTAGCGGTCGCGTGGTTCAGCGCTTCACCTCTCTCGCGCAGAGAGTCAGTCGCTTCGTTGCGAGGGGTGAACGAAAGCTGCAATGCGACTCATTTTTCTTGATTTTCAGGGAGTCAGAATCTTCATGCCTACGCTTTTTCTTTTCTACGTCGGCGGTAGTGCGCCGGGCGCTAATATCGAGTTACACGATGTGCAGTTCGCCGCGGTGGACCAACCGGAAGAGGCCTTTCCCCTCCTCAAAGAAATCTGGTTCGGTGACAAAAAACAGATCCACGTCGATAGCTATACCCCGATTCAGTGGCCGATGGCCATGACATCACGCTAAGCGAAACGCCCGCGGCATCCACACAGCGCCTCTGGTTCGTCAATATCGGCGGCTACCTGCCGGGCGAGCCTGCGGAGCTGCATCAGTTCGGCCTGTTTGTCGCACCGACGGCGGATGAAGCGAAGACGCAGGCTAAGAAAGTCCTGCTGCGCGACACCTTCAAACAGCACAAAGACGACCTGCGCGATGTGGACGACTGCCTGCTGCTGCAACAGCTGAACGGATGGCATATTCACCTGACGCCGAATCCAAATGGCGCACCCGCCGCTCCGCTCTGGCAGGGGTATCTGCCGATTTAAACACGGACAAACGGCCGGGCTTGAACGGCCTGCCAAGGTTTTTTTTATCGTTGAAGGTCTGCCACTCTGCCTGCGGTATGAACCCAAGGCGGGGCAACGTTGAAGTTGAAATAGTGTGGTGAGTTGGCGAAAAGCGTGACCGTTATTGGCTGAATGATAAATTTAATCAGCGGGTTAACGCGGTGGCAGAACAGAGAGGCTGGATGGCGATGATGCGCATCTTCTCTGTTGATAGTAGGGGCGATACGGACTGAAATGGTCCGCATCGCCAGCCATACGTTTAGTGGAACAGCGCAACCACATTGCCGAGAATAATCCCCACGATGCCGAAGTCAGCGTCGCCGAACGTGGTGGCCGCCAGTCCTAACGACCCCATCAGCGGCAGCAAAATTGCCGGCAGGAAGGAGATCAGCAAACCTTGTACGAAGGAGCCGATCACCGCGCCGCGGCGTCCGCCGGTGATGTTGCCGTAAATCCCCGCGGTCGCGCCGCAGAAGAAGTGCGGGACCAGTCCGGGAACGATCACGCTCAGGCCGAACAGTGGGCAAAGGAACATGCTGATCAGGCCCGCCAGGAAGCTACACAGGAAGCCGATAATCACGGCATTAGGGGCGAATGGGAACACGGTCGGACAGTCCAGCGCAGGCTTGGCGTCTTTCACCAGTTTGTCCGCAATGCCTTTGAACGCGGGCACGATTTCCGCAATCACCATCCGTACCCCGGCCAGAATGACGTAGACCCCGGCGGCGAAGGTGATGGACTGAATGATGGCGAAAATCAGGTAATTTTGTCCGCCGCTCACCTGACTTTCGGTGTACTCCTTGCCTGCGAACAGCGCCAACACGATGAACAGAATCATCATGGTCAGCGAAATCGCGACCGAAGAGTCGCGCAGGAAGTTCAGCGTTTTCGGGACTTTCAGCTCTTCCGTAGACGGGCTGCCTTTTCCAACCACCTTACCCACCAGTGCCGCCAGCAGATAACCGGCGGAGCCGAAGTGGCCGATAGCCAAATCATCCGATTGGGTGATCTTACGGGTAAAGGGTTGCAGGATGGCGGGGCTGATGACCATCAGCGCGCCGAGAATAAGAGCGCCCGTCGCGATCAGGCTGACGCCGCGCATACCGCCGGTGGACAGAATCACCGCCAGCATCGCCGCCATATACAGCGTGTGGTGGCCGGTCAGGAAGATATATTTCAGCGGCGTAATCCGCGCCAGAATAATGTTCACAATCATGCCGAAGACCATGATCATGGCGGTTTCTGTGCCGAAATTCGCCTGCGCCAGCGCCGCAACAACGTCGTTGTTGGGCACGACGCCGTGCATATTAAAGGAGTGCGTGAACAGCTGACTGAACACCGTCAGCGTGGAGGAGATGACATTGGCCCCGGCGATCAGAATCAAAAATCCCATGATGGTTTTCAGCGTGCCGGAAACCACTTCGGAGAACGGTTTCTTCTGCAGCACCAGCCCCAACAGGGAAAACAGCCCAACCAGAATGGCGGGCGTACCCAGCACATCCTTCATAATAAACTGCAACATAAGCGACTCCGTTAGCGCGACTGAGCGCGCCGTTACAGGTTGGCAGCCAGAATCTCTCTGATCTTGTTGTTATCCAGCAGGTTGGTCAGGCCGAATATCTGGGCGTCGGAGCCTGTATCTGTTCCACGATATCTTTGGCGCCCAGAATGATATCCGGGTGTTCCGACTTGGCGGAGGTCAGATCGGTATGGCTCACTTCTGCTTCCTTACCCATTTCCGCCACGAGTTTTTTGACGTTCATTTCGACAATAAAGCTGCTGCCGAGTCCGTTGCCGCACACAATAAGGATCTTTTTCATCACAAGCCTCGTCTCAATAGTTTTCAATAACCGCCTGAATGGCGGGAAGGGAAGAGGCGGTCAGCAGCTGTTGCAGACTTTCTTCGTCGCTGAACAGCGCCGCCAGCTCGGTAATCATCCTGATGTGTTCGTCTCCAGATAAGGCGCACAGCATAATCACGACCGTCACCGGGTCGTTTTCCTCCGACTCAAAATTCACCCCTTCGCGGATGCACAGCAGCGACAACCCATTTTGATGGGCACCCTGCTCGGGGCGGGCGTGGGGCAGCGCCAGTCCGGGCGCAATCACGTAGTACGGCCCCATCGACTGATGGGTGCTGATAATCGCCTCCAGATAGTCTTGAGTGATCGCGCCGTCAGCCAGCAACGGTTTCGCCGCCAGCGTGAGGGCTTCCTGCCAGTGGGAAACACGGTCCACCAGTTGGATGGTTTTGGGCATCAGCCACGTTGCGAGCATGTTGACCTCGTTACTCCGGGAAGGTGTGCCTCAATGTAGGTGAAATATCGACCGTCTTTCTGTGATAGGTTTCGCAAAGTTAGCGCTAACATTTCCCGCCAGCGGCGAATAATGTGCGGAGTGAGACGCCGACGACGAATGTGGATGACTGGCCGGTTGTCGCGCCTGTGGCAGTGTTACCATAAGCCGCCGGTTCGGATGGGACGGCGGTTGACCGTCTCAGGCGGTGGCGCATCGGGACGATGGCCCGGGCGGAAGTGGCGACAGGCGAACAGAGGGAGGCGGTGAAGCATGAAAGAAAAACGGCGGCGTAACACAGGGAAAAGTACCCTGGCCGATGTGGCTCAGCGAGTCGGCGTCAGCGCGATGACGGCCTCCCGGGCGCTGCGTATGCCGGAAAAAGTGTCGCCGGTGCTGCGTGAGAAGATCGCGGCGGCGATTGCCGAGCTGGATTACGTGCCTAATCTGGCGGCGAGCGCGCTGGCTTCCGCCTCATCGCAGCTGATCCTCATGGTGGTGCCCTCTTTTGCCACGCCGGGATGCGCGCAGGTGTCGGAAGCGCTGCAAGCGGTGCTGAAGGAAGCGGAGTACAGCATGATGCTGGTGGAAGCGAATCACTCCGCCAGCGGCGAACGGCAGCTGATTGAGCGCCTGATTGCCTATCATCCTGCCGCGATGGTGCATTTTAATTTCGATAGCACGGACGAAGGACGCCGACTGTTAATCAACGCCGGTTTGCCGGTGATGCAGGTGGGTGCCCTGCATCCGCAGCCGCTGGATGTCAGCGTCGGCGTCGACTACGCCCAGGCGGTGGCGGCGTTGGTGCACCAGCTGGCGGGAAGCGGTTATCGACATCTGGGGCTGCTGTGCAGCCAGACCAGCGGAACGATGCTCAAACAGATTATGCACGGTTGGCACAGCACGATGCTGGCCGTGAATCATTCGCCGCATCGGGTTATCGCGACGACGGAACCACCGGCGTTCGCCACCGGGCATCAGCGTCTGTCGGAAATTCGTCTGACCTGGCCGGAGCTGGACGTGCTGATCTGCACCACGGATGAGGTTGCCTGCGGCGTGATTATGGCCTGCCATGCGGAAGGGGTGGATGTGCCCAGCCAGCTGGCGGTCGCTAGCCTCGGCGGCGGCGACCTTTCCGCCGTTTGCTCGCCGCCGCTAACCACGGTTGCGCTGCCCTATCGGCAGATGGGGACGTTAGCCGGTGAACAGCTGTTGGCGGAGCTGCGGGGGCAGGAGGTCGACGCGAGGCAGTTGCTTCCGGCCCCGCTGGTGGTACGGGCTAGCACCCGCCAACGCTAGACGCTATGCCGTCTGACATTGGCGGGCGGGGTGCCGATTAGGCGACGTTGAACTCGCCGCTGCTTATCAGGAAGTCGATCAGCGCGGTGAGCTTTTTCACATCGTCGAGTGCGATGTTATGGAACAGGGCGATACGCAGCTGGTTGCGTCCCAGCGCCCGATACCCTTCGATGCCGTGCACCAGCCCCTGCTCGTCCAGATAGCGGGTCAACTGGTCGACGGAAAAGGCGTCGGCCACGTCAATCGCCGCGACGGTGGTGGAGCGGAAAGCCGGATCTTCCACGTAAGGCGTCAGATAGTCTCTGTCGGTGGCCCACTGGTAGAGGTGCTCCGCTTTGGCGGCGGCCTGACGCTGTACTTCGGCAAACCCAAGCGTGCTCATCCGTTTCACCTGTTCGGCGAACAGGAACAGGGTGACGGTCGCCGGCGTATTGTAAGTCTGCTGTTGTTCACTGTTGTTGAGCGCAATCTGCCAGTCGGCGAAGACGGGAATATAACGCGTCTTGTCGGCTGAAACTTCTGCGATCCGCGCTTTCGCCTTCGGCGACAGGATGGCGACGAACAGTCCGCCTTCGCTAGCGAAGACTTTCTGCGGGGAGAACAGGAACACGTCGACGCGCGACAGGTCGCAGGCGATCTGACCGGCGCCGCTGGTCGCATCCACGGCCAGCAGACAATCATCACCCACCTCGGGCAGCGTCGTGTTCATCACGCCGGTCGACGTTTCGTTCAGCGTACAGGTCACGACGTCAGCGTTGGCGGTGTTGAACTCGCGGTGCCCTTGTCCGTAGTCCACTTCCAGGCTGGCGGCCTCAATCCACGGAATGCGCTTGGAAGCTTTAAACCATTTCCCGGAGAACTCACCGCAGACGTGGTGAACGATACGTTTTTTCACCATTCCCAGCCCGACCATATCGAACAACAGCGTCGCGCCGCCGTTGCCCAGTACGATGCTGTAGTCGTCCGGCACGGACAGCAGAGAACGCAGGCCTTCCTGAATCTCGCCGCACAGCGCGCGTACCGGCGCTTTACGGTGGCTGGTGCCCAGCAGGTGGGGACCTTTGTCCATCAGGCGGGTTAAATCTTCCAGGTGAATGAGCGAAGGGCCGCAGCCGAAACGAGGATCGGCGGGGATAAGCGCCTCCGGAATGGTGAGCGTCATGCATATCTCCTTAGGGAATGAGCTGATTTTTCTTTTAGATGAAGATACTCAGGATGGGCGGAAAGCGATACGGAAATTTTACCGCGACGCAGCGGAGTCGGACGTATCCGGCTAGATTTGTGTCAGGGGTCGAGATAACCTTACCGAAACGTATTCCGCCGTGAAACCGGGGTCTGTTCGCGGGTCGCGGTCAGCGTCCAAGGTTCTGCCTTAAGCCGGGCGCTTCTTTTGCGGCCTAACGCCATCTCCCCGTCAGGAAAGCCCTATCCCGTTTGCCACGGGCGGTGCGCTGTCGGGCAATCGGTCGGTCATTTTGGGGTTGGGATACGCAGCCATCTAATCGGAGAACATAAAATATGCACCAGTATGCATTGGTGGGTGATGTGGGTGGAACGAATGCCCGCCTGGCGCTTTGTCAGTTGGATGACGGAGCGATTTCACGCAGCAAACAGTATTCGGTCGACGACTTTCCCAGTCTGGAAGCGGTGATCAACGCGTTTCTGTCCGAGCACAGCGAACTGACGATCAAAAGCGGCTGTATCGCCATTGCCTGTCCGGTCGTGGACGACTGGGTGGCGATGACCAATCACTACTGGGCGTTCTCCATCACCGATCTGCAACAGCGGCTGGGGTTCGACCGTCTGGACGTCATCAATGACTTTACGGCGGTCAGTATGGCGATCCCGGTGCTGCGGGAAGATGATGTGATCCAATTCGGCGGCGAGAGCGCCGAAGCGGGCAAACCCGTGGCGGTGTACGGCGCAGGAACGGGACTCGGCGTGGCGCATTTGCTGCCGGTGGCGGGCAAGTGGATCAGCCTTCCCGGCGAGGGCGGCCACGTGGACTTCGCGCCGAACAGCGGGGAGGAAGACACGATTTTGTCCGTCCTGCGTCACGATATGGGCCATGTGTCGGCGGAGCGTGTGCTTTCCGGTCCGGGGCTGGTCAATATCTATCGCGCGGTGGTGAAGGCCGACGGCCGCATGCCGGAGGATCTGAGTCCCAAAGCGGTATCGGAACGGGCGCTGGCGGATGATTGCATCGACTGCCGTCGCGCATTATCGCTGTTTTGCGTCATGCTGGGGCGCTTCGGCGGCAATCTGGCGTTGACGATGGGCACGTTCGGCGGCGTCTATATCGCGGGCGGGATCGTGCCTCGGTTTATGGAATTCTTCCGTCACTCCGGCTTCCGGGCGGCGTTCGAAGACAAGGGGCGCTTCAAAGACTATCTCGCACCCATCCCGGTCTTCATGATCTCTCATAAACAGCCCGGTCTGCTGGGCGCTGGCGCCTATCTGCGTCAGGCGTTGGGCTACACCCTCTGAAGCTCGCTGGCGGCGACATCGGGGTCGCCCAACGTGCGGAAAGTCTCCGCCAAACGGGCGATGCCCGGCGCAATCCGCGCCTCGTCGATAGCGTGAAAGCCTAACCGGAAAAAGTTGTCTGGCGCATTGGAACCCAAAAAATGCGCCTGTCCCGGTTCTATCAACACGCCCCTGTGCGCGGCCCGCCACGCCAGCTGATGCGTATCGACGCCCTCCGGTGCCTGTAGCCAAAACGCGTTGGCATGTTCGCTTCCCGCCATTCGGCGGCAGGCGGGCAGGCAGTGCTCCAACGCTTCATTCAACTTGTGCCACCGGCGCGCGGAGTCTTCGCGATAGCGGTGAAGATAGGCCTCGTAATAGCCCTGCGCCAGAAAATGGGCCATCTGATGTTGAATGTTGGTCGGCGGATGGCGATAGGACAGGCGACGCAGCGCCCGGAGCTCGTCAATCAGCTCGGCGGGGGCCACCAGAAATCCCAGCCGCAGGCCGGGGGACAGCGATTTGGACAGACTGCTGACGTAAATCACCCGGTTATGCACATCGCTGGCCTTCAGCGCGGCGCGCGGCTGTGGGTCCAGGTTGGTTTCCGAGTCGTAATCATCCTCGATAATGATCCGATCGTGCAGGCGCGCATACTCCAGCAGCGCGGTACGACGCGCGTTGCTCATCCGAATGCCGGTGGGCGCCTGATGACTGGGCGTGACGTAAAAATAGTCGCACTCGGCGGAGACGGCGTTTAACTGCAGGCCTTCGTGGTCCAGGGTATGCGGCACGATCTGCGCGCCCTGGAGCGCAAAGGTGTTCACCGCCTCGCGAAAAATAGGATTCTCCACGGCGACGCGGGTGCCGGGGTTAAACAGCAGCTGCGACAGGAGCGAAAGTGCGTTCTGCGAGCCGAGCGTGATGAGGATTTCATCGGCTTGAGCGATGATGCCGCGTTTGGGCAAAATTCGCTGTCGAACCTGTTCAATCAGCAGCGGTACGTCCTGATCGATATGGTCGTAGAGCCAGCGCTGGTCGCGATGCAGGCCGGTGATGCGGCGGGTGGTTTCACGCCACTGTTCAAGCGGAAACAGCTGGGTATTCGGCTGACCGTAGATAAACGGGAAGGGGTAGTCCATCCAGCGCGCCGGTTTCATGATGGCGAAGAAACCGCTTGGGCTGACGTTGAGTCGTTTGCCCCAGTCCGGCGGCTGCTGCGTTTCGTCAGGGATCTTTTGCTGGCGGCGGATCTCGGCGAGCGTCTCGGGCTGGTGATAGTCCGGATGCAGAAAATAGCCGCTGCGGGGACGGCTGATCAGATAGCCGTCGTTCAGCAGGCTTTCATACACCAGCGCCACGGTGTTGCGCGAAATGGCGAGCTGGTTCGATAACTTCCGACAAGACGGCAGCGGCTCTTCCGCCGGGAATACGCCCGTCAGAATGGCATCTATCAGCTTTTCGCGCAGCTGCTCCTGCAGGCTCCGGCTGGCGACAAAATCGATGTGCAGACAGCGATCGATCATCCTGTGGTCCTCATGGGTCTGAATAGCCTCAGGATGAGAGTAGCAATATCTATACCGAATCTCTTGCGGCAACGGAGCCTGCCCGGCGTTAATCGATCACGACACGGCCGTGCAGCGGCTGAGGCGGACGATTGTTGTGATGATGCATGACGGCGCTAAAGCGCTGAATCTGCTGTTCGGAGACCGTTTGCGGATGTTTCAGCACCATCCAACGCACGCCTTCGGTGCAAGGCGGGGTCGTCAGGGAGCCGCTGTAGCGGTAGTAGCTCAGATTCTGCGGGAGCAGTTTACGCAGCCGAATATGGGCGGTCAGTGCGTTCTCGTGAGCAATCTCGGTCGGCATCTGCTGCCAGATCTTGTCCAGTTCCGGGTTGGGCGCGCCGATGCGATACATAACGGCGACGACAACCGCCTCGCCCTGCGCATTGGTATGCACGAAGTGGCCTTCAAACGGAAAGGTTTTCCCATCAATTTGATTTTCACTCGGAGCGTGAAAATGAAACTGTTGCAGGGTAAATGCCTCGCCGTCGACCGTTAAGGTATCGCCTTTCTTATCTTCGACTTCGATCGTGTGACCGTTATTAATCACGCGCAGGCTGTCTTCTTGACTGAAATGCAACTGCAACGGCTTCTGATGCGTGTGCTGAACAGCGGTGATATTAATAGGCGACTGATACATGCCGTCGCCGCAGGTGTGGAAATCCGCGCCCCAATGAGCGGGATCGTGTTCCCCTTCGTAAGACCAATGGGCATGTTCTGCGCTCAATACCGGGGATGAACAGGCCAGAAATAAGCTGGCTGTAAATAATGGGATATATTTCATTAACAACTTTAACCTTAATCAGAAATCTATGGGGCTAAATTATACTGCGTTGTTAATCAGAGGTTTAGCGATAAATCCACATTGATTAAATAGGATTATGATCCTCGTCATAGGCTCGATAAATATCCTTAATAAGCTATTTTTTACGTCAATCACGGCTGAAATGGTGGATGGGAAACGGCTGGGACCCATTTGTTCCAGGTATGCGAAATAGATGAATGACAGGAGATTATGGTGTGCATGGCCTATGAGCAGATGGGAGAATACGGTTATGGTTCTTAGGGATATTCCTTTTGAATAAATATTATATATCCGATGTGAATTCTCCTCAGTGCCGTTTTTAACTTTTTATTTCCCTATATTAATACGTCATTAGCCATTGACTCTTTGTAAAAATAAACAGTATCCGAACAACAAATTTATTTTCATCGTCTCAGCATCGATGTGCAGTCATCCGATAAAGAGATATATCGTGATTAGCAGAGCTAAAAAACGTGATGAATTAATTCGTTATATAAAAAGCGCCGTTTGCGGCGCGAGAAATGAGTACTCAGTTTATCGGGGTAGGCTGATGATTAACGCTACTATTTAAATAACGACCTATCTGTTCGATATCATCGCTGTTGTAGTCATGATGAATTTCAAAATACTTAATCCCGGCCTTTCTGCACGCCTCCTTTTTGATGGCATCGCGGGAAATGGCATTGCCTGATAATGGCCGGTTCCTTGAAATTCGACTACGGCACAGGGGTCGCCATAGGCATTGATGATGACGAAATCGACACGTTTACTATTAATGGAACTATAGGCATTTTTATCTTTGGAATAGAGAATTTCGCCCAATGAAACCTGAGGGAAAATGCGAAAATAACAGTGGCGATCGTTAAGAAGCTTCTCGATTCTTTTGAATAGGCAATATTCGTCCTTATTCATCAATTTTCGTCGACCAAAATCGTTATTGGAAACGAAATATAGCTGATCGTGCGGATTGGCCGCGGTTCTTACTATTCGCTCTGATTGGTGTGTTTTTGGTTCGGATGTACGAACGCGCGGAGCCTGTGGTCTTCCTTTGCTGCGAGTGTACGACACGACGAGATAAACGCCGCCGATAAACAGAAGCCAGTCCTTGATATCCATGAATTTACCAACCCTTTCCCGATGATTGTGGTGAGTATCATTCATAAAATCATGGCGAAATCAATTTCATCGCGAGTAATGCAAGTCAGCGATAGTTTTCAGGCTTTGCTTATTTTGCTCTAACTAACTTCCCCCTCGCCACCCTTCTGACCGCAAGGGGGAAGCCCCCACCGTCAGCTGGGATCGCGGTCGATGGCGAATGCTGACCAGGCCTGACGCACCGGCATCACTTCCACGCGGTTGATATTGATATGGTCCGGCAGCGTGGCGATATAGAAGATCTGCTCGGCGATGTCCTCCGCCGTCAGCGGCGTGGTGCCGCGATAGAGCTGGTCGGAGGCGGTCTGATCGCCCTTGGTCCTGACCAGCGTGAATTCGGTTTCGGCGATGCCGGGGGCCAGATCGGTGACGCGCACGCCGGTGCCTTGCAGATCGCAGCGCAGGTTATAGCTGAACTGTTTCACAAACGCCTTAGAGGCACCGTAGACGTGGCTGCCGGGGTACGGCCATTGTCCGGCGATGGAGCCGAGATTGATAATGCTGGCCCCTTTGCCGGTGTGAATCAGCGTCGGCAGCAGCGCGTGAGTCACGTTCACCAGCCCTTTGACGTTGGTGTCGATCATGGTGTGCCAGTCTTCCAGCGCGACCGTCTGAGAAGGCTGCGGCGCCAGCGCCAGTCCGGCGTTGTTGACCAGTGCTTTCACCGCCTTGAAATCGTCGGGCAGGCTGTCCACGAGTGTCTGAACCGCCGCGGCGTCACGGACGTCAAGCGGGGCGATAAAGGTCGGCGTTTTTGGGGATAGTTCGTCATACAGCGCTTGCAGGCGTTCCGCCCGACGCCCGGTGAGGACTAACGACCAGCCCTGTGCGGCGAAGTGGCGGGCGGCGGCCTGCCCGAATCCGGAGGTAGCGCCGGTGATAAATACGATGTTTGGCATGAAACGTCTTCTCCCCTCAATCAAATGGTCCGTGGGCCTGCGGTGCGCTCCACGGTGAAAAAATGACTTTACGAATCCCGGCGGCACCGTCATAGGGCCAGTTGGGAAAAAGCGATGGGACACACCTTCTGGCCCAACGATTATCCGCAACTGGCTCTATCGCATCGGCCGGATTTGTTTTTAGTCTGCCATGACAGAGTTCGATTCCGATAGCCGCCGACCGTAAGACGGTCGTTGAGGAGGACAGAAAGATGACCGCACCATCAAACGCCACGGTCCGTCAGCTCGACAGACAGTATGTTTTTCACTCCTGGTCGGCGCAGGGCGGCTTAAATCCGCTGGTCATTGCGGGCGGCGAGGGCTGCCGTCTGTGGGACTACGACGGGAAGACCTATCTCGATTTCAGCAGTCAGCTGGTGAATACCAATATCGGCGCTCAGCATCCGAAGGTCGTGGCCGCGATCAAGGCGCAGGCAGATCAGCTGACGACGATTGCGCCCGCCACGGCGAATCTGGCGCGTGGCGAAGCGGCGAAGCGCATTGTGTCGCTGGCGCCGGAGAACTTCAGCAAGGTGTTCTTCACCAACGCGGGTGCCGACGCCAACGAGAACGCCATTCGCATGGCGCGTCTGTTCACAGGAAAGGACAAGATCCTTTCCAGCTATCGCTCCTATCACGGCAACACCGGCAGCGCTATCGGCGCCACCGGCGACTGGCGGCGGTTGCCGAACGACTATTTCCGCGGTCATATCCACTTTTTCACGCCATACCTGTACCGCAGTGAGTTTCACGCCACCACCGAGGAAGAGGAGTGCCAGGCGGCGCTGCATCATCTGCGTCGGACTATCGAGTGCGAAGGCCCCGGCACCATCGCCGCCATTCTGCTGGAAACCATTCCCGGCACGGCAGGGATTTTGATGCCGCCGCCGGGCTATCTGGCGGGCGTGTCAGCGCTGGCGCGTGAATTTGGCATTCTCCTGATTATGGATGAGGTGATGGCCGGGTTTGGGCGTACCGGTCGCTGGTTTACCTTCGAACACTACGGCATCACGCCGGATTTGATCACCTTCGCCAAGGGCGTGAACTCCGGCTATGTGCCTGCGGGCGGGGTGATCATTTCCGATCCGATTGCCCACTTCTTTGATGACCGGCTGTTCCCCGGCGGACTGACCTACTCCGGGCATCCGCTGGCGATGGCGGCGATTGTCGCGACGTTGGATGCGATGGCGGAAGAGGGAATTGTCGAGAACGCCGCGCAGGTCGGCGACAGCGTTCTGGCGCCTGGATTGCGCCAACTGGCAGAAAAATACGACATCGTCGGCGAAACGCGCGGTAAAGGCGTCTTCCACGCGCTGGAACTGGTGATCGATCCGGTTGCCAAAACGCCGATGCCCGCGGACAAAATGGCGCAACTCAAGGCCGACCTTTACGCGCGCGGCATGCTCGGTTTTCTGGCGGAGAACCGCGTCCACGTCGTACCGCCGTGCATCGTGACGGCCGACGAGGCCCGGCAGGGGTTGGCGATTATTGACGATGCGCTCGCCGCACTGACGGCAACGCTTAGCTGATCCTGACTCCTTATCCCGCTGTCCTCACGCAGCGGGATATACCCGCTTCCCACTGCGTAATTTCTTGCTCCATATCAACGCAAACGTGCCGTCATTTGCACCAATTTAGCCATAAATTATCGATATGTTGCTGACAACGTCAGTAATCCTGCGCATTTCGTAAGGTTATCCGCTCAAGCCTGAAAATGGCACGGAAATCGCATACATCAGGATGAGAAAACCTAACCACCCGGTCAAAATTGCCAGAGGGAGAACCGCAATGAGCCAATTCATGTCCGCTGAGGAACCCTCCGTCTTGACGCTGAAAACCGCGACGGCCAGACCCGCCGTGGTGGTGCGCGACGCCAACATCATTTATCCCTCGGCCGACCAGCCGGTGCATGCGCTGAAAGATATCAATCTGACCATCCGACAAGGCGAGTTTGTGTCGTTTATCGGGCCATCCGGCTGCGGGAAAACCACGCTGTTGCGCGCGATCGCCGATCTGGAGCCGTTAACTTCCGGCGAGGTGCGGGTCAACGACATGACGCCGTCCGAAGCGCGGCAGGCGGGCGCTTACGGCTACGTGTTTCAGGCGCCGGTGCTGCTGCCCTGGCGCTCGGTGCTGGCGAACGTGATGCTGCCGTTGCAGATCCAGGGGCGTCCGCCCGTCCAGAGCGAGGCCATCGCGCGCGAACAGCTGGCGCGGGTCGGGCTGGCGGGGTTCGAGAAAAAATTTCCCTGGCAGCTGTCCGGGGGGATGCAACAGCGCGTCTCCATCGCCCGCGCGTTGGGGTTCTCTCCGCAGATCCTGATGATGGATGAGCCGTTCGGCGCGCTGGATGAACTGACGCGTGACAACCTTAACCAGCAGCTACAACAGCTGTGGTATGCCGAACAGCGCACGATGGTCTTCGTCACCCATTCCATTGCGGAAGCGGTCTATCTCTCCACCCGTATCGTCATTATGTCGCCGCGCCCCGGCCGCATCGTCAAAGTGCTGACCTCGCCATTGCCGCCTGAGCGCGATCTGTCGTTGCGCGACACGCCAGAATTTATTCGTCTGGCGCAAGAGGTGCGGGAAGCGCTGGTGGAGGGGCACCATGAACACTAACGCTTTGCGCTATCACGCACTGCCGGTCGGGGTGATAGTGGTGGCCGCCGTGGTCAGTTGGTATCTGCTCGCCATCGCCCTCAACGCGCCGGGCGCGATCGAACGCACGCTGGCGCCGAAGGGTGCCTGGAGCTGGCGCGATCTGGTCAGCGTCACGCTGTCCATGCCGCGTCCGGTACTGCCCGCGCCGCACCAAATCATCGTAGATATCTGGACCAGCCTGACGCGCTGGCCGCTCACTTCACCACGCAACCTGCTGCTGCACACCTGGGTCACGGCCAGCGCCGCGCTGACGGGGTTCGCGATGGGGATCGTGCTGGGCATCTTGCTCGCGGTCTGCATCGTTCACTCCCGCACGCTTGATAAAGCGCTGCTGCCGTGGATTGTGGCGTCGCAAACCGTGCCTGTGCTGGCTATCGCGCCCATCGTGCTGATTATCTTGGGCAGCATGGGGATCACCGGGCTGCTGCCGAAAGCCACCATCGCCATGTATTTGTGCTTTTTCCCGGTGACGATCGCCGCCGTTCAAGGTTTGCGCTCGCCGCAGAAAATGGAGATGGAGCTGGTGCACACCTATGCCGCCAGCCGGGTCGACACCTTTTGGATGGTGCGGCTGCCGTCGTCATTGCCGTATCTGTTTCCCGCCTTTCGCGTCGCCATTGCCAGCGGGCTGGTGGGCACGATGGTCGCCGAACTGCCGACCGGCGCGCAGGCCGGACTGGGCGCGCGGTTGCTGACCGGCTCTTACTACGGCAACACCATCCAGATTTGGTCGGCGCTGGTCATGGCGTCCTTGTTGGGGCTGGCGCTGACGGCGCTGGTGAGCCAAACGGAGAGACTCGTGATGATGTCGCGCAAGGGGGGACGATGAAAGCAAAAGCAATCTCCGGCGTGGTGATGCTGGTTGCCGCGCTGTTGATGGTGCTGTTGGCGTTCAGCCAATGGTTAATGATCGGCGATGTCGCCGACCGTGACCTTCTGCTTGGCGTGATCGTGTTTGCCCTGGTTGCCGTGCTGCTGGGTTTTTCTCCCTCGTCGTCGCTCTGTCGTTGGCTGCTGTTGACGGTGCCTGTCGTGGGCGCGGCGGGTTGGCTGATCGTCCTCGACGGCGGCGGAGCCGCCTACTGGCTTGCCCTGACGGCGGTGGCGCTGCTGGCCTGCTTGAGTGTTCAGCGGCTGGCGGGCGTGAGCGACGTTGGCTTGCCGCCGAGTCTGGTGGCGACGCTGTTTGGCCTGTGGGTGCTGTATTTCTGGCAGCTGCTGGTGACCGTATTCGCGGTGCCGCAGGTGCTGCTGCCCACGCCGCTGGATATTGCGCGCGCGCTGTATGAGGGCGCGGGTCTGCTGGCGGGTGACGTGATGCAGACGGTGGTGAAATCGGTGCTGATTGGCTATGCGCTCGGCTGCGGACTGGGCGTCCTCGTCGCTTTGCTGATCGACAGGCTGCCGTTTTTGCAGCGCGGGCTGCTGCCGCTGGCCAATCTGACCAGCACCATTCCGCTGGTGGGCGTCGCGCCTATCGCTGTGATGTGGTTCGGATTCGACTGGCCTTCGAAGGCGGCGGTGATCGTGCTGGTCACGTTCTTCCCGGCGCTGGTCAGCACGCTGGCGGGGTTGCAGGCCAGCGGCAAAATGGAGCGCGAGCTGATGTACTGCTACGCCGCCAGCCCGCGCCAGACGCTGTTCTCATTACGTTTACCCGCCGCGCTGCCGTTCATTTTCGGCGCGCTGAAGGTGAATGCCACGCTGGCGCTGATCAGTGCGATTGTGGCGGAATTTTTCGGCTCGCCGACCGCTGGACTGGGCTTCCGCATCTCGACGGAGGCGGCGCGTATGCATATGGCGACCGTCTGGGCGGCGATTGTCGTCGCGTCGGTCATCGGGTCGCTGGCCTATGCCGCGCTGGTCAGACTGGAGAAACAAATTAACTTCTGGCATCCCGCCGTACGCGGTATGTCGTAATCGCGGTGCGGCCGCGAGACGGAAGCTTTGTGTTCACTTAACGCTGAGGATACCTCTGATGATCAAATGTTCTGCTATTCGTCGTGGGCTGTGGTTAGCCGCACTGTCTTTGTGCGGCTGTTTCTCGGCGTATGCCGCCGAGAAAGTCACGCTGCAGCTGAAGTGGGTGCCGCAGGCGCAGTTCGCGGGCTATTACGTCGCGCAGGAGAAAGGCTACTACCAGGATGAAGGGCTGGACGTGGTCATCAAGCCCGGCGGCACAGATATCTCGCCGGTGCAGGTGATCGCCGGCAAGTCGGCGGACGTTATCGTCAACTGGATGCCGGACGCGCTGGCGGCGCGTGAAGCGGGTGTGCCGTTGGTCAACATCGCCCAGATCTTCGACCGCTCGGGCATGATGCTGACCTGCAGAAAATCCAGCGGCGTGAATACGCCCGCTGACCTGAAGGGGAAAACGCTGGGCGTCTGGTTCGGCGGCAACGAGTACCCCTTCTTTAACTGGATGAACAAGCTGGGCTACAAGCCTGATGTGGATATCAAGGTGCTGAAACAGGGGTTTAACGTCGATCCGCTGCTGCAAAATCAGGCGGCCTGCATTTCCACCATGAACTATAACGAGTACTGGCAGCTGATTGATGCGGGCATGAAACCCAGCGATCTGGTGACGTTCCCGTATGAGGATCAGGGCGTTTCCACGCTGGAAGATGGCCTGTACGTGCTGGGTCCGAGCCTGAGCAATCCAGCGTTCGTCGCCAAAATGGCCAAGTTCCTGAAAGCAACGTATCGGGGCTGGAACTACGCGGTGTCGCATCCGCAGGAAGCGGCGGAAATCATCGTTGAGCAGGATGCGTCGGGCGCGGCTACGGTTGAAGTGCAACAGCGTCAGATGGAGAACGTCGCCAAGCTGATCACGCATGCCAACACGCCGCAAATCGGCTATCTCGATCCGGCCGCCTACCGTCGTACCGTGGGTGTACTGCTGAACAGCGGCGGAACGCCGGTCATCAAAAAAGATCCGGCGATGCCGCAATGAGCCACGTGGTGTGGGACGCCGCGGCAAAATAACGACGGTCGCTCAGGACAGACTCTCGTCGCCAGGGATGGCGGCAGTTTCCGCGTAACAGTGAGAACGTGAATGATGTGGAATAGCAAAGTGTCAGACGCACAGGCTTCCTCGCTCCCGAATAGCGCTCGACCCGCCGAACGTGCCGAAGAGACGGAGAAAGGGCGTATCCGGCAGGATAATGAGGCCATCATTTTGCAGGCGGCGGAGCAGATCTTCGCGCGTTACGGTTTCAAAGGGGCCACGATGGCGCTGATCGCCGAAGCGGCCGGTTTACCCAAGGCCAACCTGCATTACTACTTCGGCAACAAAGAAACGCTGTATTACACGGTGCTGGATGACATTCTGCACGACTGGCTCGCGCCGCTGGATGATTTTCAACCGCAGGCCGACCCGAAAACGGCGATTGAACGCTACGTCATTCATAAGATGTGCTTTAGTTTCGAACATCCCGAAGCATCGCAGCTGTTCGCCAATGAAATACTGCAGGGCGCACCCAGGGTGCATGCGCGTTTGCAGACGGAGCTGCGCCAGCTGGTGGACGAAAAGTCAGCCGTACTTGAAGGCTGGATCGCCGCCGGAAAAGTGAAGCCGCTGGATACCCGTCACTTCTTTTTCTCTGTCTGGTCCATGACTCAAACCTACGCGGATTTCTCGGTGCAGATCGCCGCTGTGATGGGCGAAGACGAGGGATTGGCCGTGCAGCAGCAGCGGGCTACCGATCATGTCCTGAGCTGCGTATTTCGCATTTGCGGGCTGGCGTCGTAGCCAACTCCCTCTTTCCACTGGGGCTGTGTGGATAGAGACTCGCCGCCGAGATTAACTTTACGCGGCTTGGTTCCACATATTGCCGCAACCTGTCGTGATTTCCCCTGAACATCGCTCTGCGTGATAGCGGCCCTCCGTTTTTCTTTTTCTGCCTCGAAAGATCGTGATTGATCATCTTTGCTGCAAAAATGGGGCGAATTGCACCAAATGGAGACGATTGTGTGTCCATCATGAAAAGTTATGGCTTGATAACCCCTTGTTTTACGTGGGTTCGCTATTAGGCAAAAAGATGGCACATTAATCGCATTGTTAATTTAGAAAACCTAACCAGTTGGTCAGGATTTACTCTCGCGCCGCCGCTTCGTGTGCTTGAGCATCATGATGAGCAAGAGGCACCCGGCGACATCGCGCGCCAGCTTAGATCATTGCACGCCCCTGTTTCCGACAGGGCTTGGACAGAGGAGTTCGACGCATGAAAAACCAGACCCCCGCGGGGGTAAATACTCCCGGCATCCGGGCTGAACGGCTGATGGAGGAGGAGTACGCCCGTCAGTTTAGCGACAGCGCGCCCCCCCTGACCGGCACGCAGGCCGTGATTGAAGCGGATCGCTGTTACTACTGCTTCGACGCGCCCTGTACGCGGTCATGCCCGGCGGATATCGACGTGCCGAGCTTCATTCACCGCATCGCGCAGCACAACGTGCGCGGTGCCGCCGAGGCCATTTTGCATGAGAACGTGCTGGGCGGTATGTGCGCCCGAGTTTGTCCGACGGAAACGCTGTGCGAGCAGGCGTGCGTGCGCAACGATCAGGACGGTAAACCGGTGAAAATCGGCCTGCTGCAACGCTTCGCGACCGACGCCTACTTTGCCAATCCGGGACGACCGCTGTTTATGCGGGCCGCCGCCACCGGCAAAAGCATCGCGGTAGTAGGGGCGGGACCGGCTGGATTGACCGTGGCGCACCGGCTGGCGGTGAGCGGTCATAACGTGGTGATCTTCGACGCCCGGCCCAAGCCCGGCGGCCTGAACGAATACGGGCTGGCGGCGTACAAGACGACCGATGACTTCGCCCAGAAAGAGATCGCCTGGCTGCTGTCCGTCGGCGGCATTGAGCTGCGTCTCGGTCAGCGGCTGGGGCGCGATATCACGCTGGAGCAGCTGCGGGCCGGGTTCGATGCGGTATTCCTTGGCATGGGGCTTGCAGGTGTCAATGCGCTGGGTATTCCCGAAACGCCGCTGAACGGCGTGCGGGAAGCGGTCGACTTTATCGCCGAACTGCGTCAGGCACCGGATCTCAGCCAGGTGCCTGTTGGCCGTGAGGTGGTAGTGATCGGCGGCGGAATGACCGCCGTCGATGCGGCCGTGCAGGCTAAAAAACTGGGCGCGCGCGATGTCACGCTGGTTTACCGCCGCGGCGAGGCGGAGATGAAGGCGTCGGTCCACGAACAGGAGTGGGCCAAGCAGTGCGGCGTCACGCTGCGTTTCTGGTCTGCGCCGCAGGCCATCCACGGCGAACATGGCGCGGTGACGGGCGTATCGTTCGCCGTGATCCAGAGCGAAAGCGGCAAGCGTGTCGCCAGCGGGGAAACCTACACGCTGCCGGCGGACATGGTGCTGAAGGCGATTGGGCAGACCTATGACCCACAGCCGGCGGGTGACGCTATCCGACTCCATGATCGGCGTATCGTGACGGATGAGTCGGGGCGGACTTCAGTACCGGGCGTCTGGGCGGGCGGCGACTGCTGCGCCGACGGACTGGACCTGACGGTGGATGCGGTGCGGCAGGGCAAAATCGCCGCCCGCGCTATCGATCTGGCCTTAACCGTGTCGGGACGCCAGGTCGTCAACGACGCATCGATTTCTGTATCGCTCGACCGGGGGTGTGCGCATGGCTGATCTCAGTACCGAATTTTTGGGCATCAAAAGCCCGAATCCTTTCTGGCTGGCCTCCGCGCCGCCGACGGACAAAGAGTACAACGTGGTGCGGGCGTTCGAAGCCGGCTGGGGCGGCGTGGTGTGGAAAACACTGGGGATCGATCCGCATGTGGTCAACGTCAGCGGCCCGCGCTACGGCACCTTGCTGGGCGCCGACCGACGGGTGCTCGGCCTGAATAACATTGAACTGATCACCGACCGTTCGCTGCACGTCAATCTGGAAGAGATCGCCCGCGTGAAGCGCAACTGGCCGGATCGCGCCATGATTGTGTCGATTATGGTGCCGTGCGAGGAGGAAGCCTGGAAATACATTCTGCCGCTGGTGGAGCAAACCGGCGCTGACGGCATCGAGCTGAACTTCGGCTGCCCGCATGGCATGAGCGAGCGCGGCATGGGCGCGGCGGTGGGTCAGGTGCCGGAGTATATCGAGCGGGTGACGCGCTGGTGCAAGCAGTATTGCAGCCTGCCGACCATCGTCAAACTGACGCCCAACATTACCGACATTCGCTATCCGGCCCGCGCGGCGCGTAGCGGAGGCGCTGACGCGGTATCGCTCATCAACACCATCAATTCGGTGATTGGGGTGGATCTCGATCAGATGAGCATCCATCCCAATACCGGCGGCAAAGGTTCACACGGCGGCTATTGCGGCCCGGCGGTGAAGCCGATTGCGCTCAACATGGTGGCCGAAATCGCCCGCGATCCGGACACCGTGGGATTGCCTATCTCCGGCATCGGCGGCATTTCCACCTGGCGCGACGCCGCCGAATTTATCTCGCTGGGCTGCGGCACGGTGCAGGTCTGTACGGCGGTCATGGTGCATGGCTTCCCGATTGTGCGCGACATGATCAACGGCTTGAGCAACTTCATGGACGAGAAGGGCTACCGCACGCTGGACGATTTTCGCGGACGCGCCGTGAGTAGCGTCACCGACTGGCGCTACCTCAACCTGAACCACGTCGACAAGGCGGTGATTGACCAGTCGACGTGCATCAAATGCGGGCGCTGTCATCTGGCCTGCGAAGACACCTCTCATCAGGCCATCACTCATACGAAAGATGGCGAGCGCCATTTTGAGGTGAAGGAAGAAGACTGCGTGGGCTGCAACCTGTGCGTTTCCATCTGCCCGGTGGAAAATTGCATCACGCTGCGCAGCCTGGCGCCCGGCGAGGTGGATGTGCGGACCGGCAACGTCGTCAGCGAAAAATACGCTAACTGGACCACACATCCCAACAACCCGATGGCGACCGAGGCCGACGCGCTCTGAACCGCGCGCGTTTTCACCACTGACGGTGTCGGCTTCCGCGGCAAGCGGGTGCGATCACCGGCGAAAAAGAGGGATACAACGATGAGTCACACTCTGTTGATTAAAGGCGGCACCGTCGTCAATGCCGACCGCCAGTTCCGCGCCGACGTGCTGTGCGTCGACGGCGTGATTGCGGCCGTGGGCGATGCGGCCACGTTTGATGTTCCGGCGGGTACGGAGGTGGTGGACGCAGGCGGTTTGTACGTCATGCCGGGCGGCATCGACCCCCATACGCACATGAATTTTCCGTTTATGGGCACCGTCACGGTGGACGATTTTTACAGCGGCACGGCGGCGGCGCTGGCGGGCGGTACGACGACCATCATCGACTTTGTGATCCCAAACCCTCAACAGTCGCTGATGGAGCGTATCAGCTCTGGCGCGGCTGGGCGGAAAAGTCGGCGGCCGACTACAGCTTTCACGTGGCCATCACCTGGTGGGACGAAAGCGTACACCGGGATATGGGGACGCTGGTGCGGGAAGAGGGGGTGAACAGCTTCAAGCACTTTATGGCCTACAAGAACGCCATCATGTGCGACGACGAAACGTTGATGAACAGTTTTCGTCGCGCGCTGGAACTGGGCGCCATGCCGACGGTGCATGCCGAAAACGGCGAGATGGTGCACCTGTTGCAACAGCAGGTCTTGTCGCAAGGGATCGTCGGACCGGAAGGACATCCGTTGTCGCGGCCGCCTGAGGTCGAAGGTGAAGCCGCCAATCGCGCTATCACCATCGCCAATGTGTTGGGGGTCCCGATTTACGTGGTGCACGTCTCCTGTCAGGAGTCCGCCGAGGTGATTGCCCGCGCCCGTGCTCGTGGCCAGCGGGTCTACGGCGAGGTGTTGGCCGGGCACCTAACGATCGACGACAGCGTCTATCTCGATCCGGATATTCGCAAAGCGGCGGCGCACGTCATGAGCCCGCCATTCCGACCCAAGGGGCATCAGGAGGCGCTGTGGCGCGGGCTGCAGTCCGGCCAGTTGCACACGACGGCGACGGATCACTGCACGTTCTGCGCCAGCCAGAAAGCCGCCAACGGCGGCGATTTCACCAAGATCCCCAACGGCTGTGGCGGCGTGGAAGAGCGCATGGCGGTGGTGTGGGACGGCGGCGTCAACACCGGGCGTCTGACGCCCAGTGAGTTCGTGGCCGTCACCTCCGCCAACACCGCACGGCTGTTCAACCTCTATCCGCGCAAAGGCTGTGTGACGACGGGCGCGGATGCGGATCTGGTGCTGTGGGATCCGAACGGCAGCAAAACACTCTCTGCCAAAACCCATCATTCCCGCAACGATTTCAACGTCTTTGAAGGTCGCACGGTCACCGGAATACCGGTGTATACCATCAGCCAGGGCATTGTGGTCTGGGCCGACGGCGACCTCCGGGCGCAGGAAGGGGCGGGTCGTTATATCAAGCGTCCGGCATTTGGTCCGGACTTCAGCGCGGCCGCCGCATGGGAAAAAGCCCGCGCGCCGCACAGCGTTCAGCGCTAACCGCTGAACAGAAACAGTGATGCATTGACCGTGAGGAAGCGACGATGAGTAATGACATGTTATCGGTAGCGGACACCGTGACGACGGCCGACATGCGGGTGAACGGCGAACGTCTTGGGAATCATTGATGGAACTGGCGAAGATCGGCGCAACGCCAAAAGGCGGGGTATGCCGACTGACGCTGACCGATCTCGACCGGCAAGGTCGCGATCTGCTGGTGAGCTGGGGCAAGGCCGCCGGCCTGTCGGTCGAAGTGGATAAAATCGGCAACGTCTTTATGCGCCGGCCCGGCCGCAATAATGCGCTGCCGCCGATTGTGGCGGGCAGCCATATCGATACACAGCCGACCGGCGGTAAGTTCGACGGTAACTTCGGCGTGCTGTCTGCGTTGGAGGTCATTCGTACGTTGAACGATCAGAAGATTGAAACCGAGGCCCCGGTCGAAGTGGTGTCCTGGACCAACGAAGAGGGTTCCCGTTTCGTACCGGTCATGATGGGATCCGGGGTGTTTGCCGGCGTCTTTCCGCTGGAATATGCCTACGCCGCGACGGACGTGGACGGTAAAACGGTCAAAGACGAGCTGGAGAATATTGGTTATGTCGGGCCGCAAACGCCGGGCGATCATCCCATTGGCGCCTACTTCGAAGCGCATATCGAGCAGGGGCCGATTCTGGAGGACCAGGATATCGAGATTGGCGTTGTGCAGGCGGTGCTGGGAATCCGCTGGTACGACTGCGTGGTCACCGGCATGGAGTCACACGCCGGGCCGACGCCGATGGCGATGCGTAAAGACGCGTTGCAGGTTTCCACGCGCATCATGCAGGAAGTGATCAACATCGCCGACCGCTTTTCGCCGCACGGCCGCGGCACGGTTGGGATGGTGCAGGTGCATCCTAACAGCCGTAATGTGGTGCCGGGCAGCGTGAAGTTCTCCATCGATTTTCGCAACATCGACGATGCCTCGGTCGCGCAGATGGATGAGACGCTGAAAAAGTACATCGAGGCTCTGACGCAGGAAACCGGTCTGGATATTCAGCTGGCGCAGGTCTCGGATTATCCTGCGGCGCCGTTCCATCCGGAGTGTAAAGACGCGGTGCGCAGAGCGGCGCAGGCGCTGGGGTATTCGCACATGGATATTGTTTCCGGCGCGGGCCACGACGCGGTTTACATGAGTATGCTGGCGCCGACCGGGATGATTTTCATCCCGTGCAAGGATGGCATCAGCCACAACGAAATCGAGTACTCGTCGCCAGAACAGGTGACGGCGGGGGCTAATGTGCTCTTGCATGCGGTGCTGGAAACGGCGGGTGTCGCAGGGCGAGGTTAAACGTCGGCGTGGCAGAAAGCATCCGCCCACGGCATAGCGCTGGGGGCGGATGAGTCTCTCCAATCGTGCTCAGTGGCGGGTAGGGGGCGTTCGTCGTGAAGCCTGCTATAACGCCGAGCGGACAACGCTCGGCAGCGTGCTTACACCACCGTTTCCTGCATGGCGCGTTCCACTTCCTCCGCCAGAATGGCGATCCCCTGCTCAATCTTCTCCGGCTCCGGCACATAGTTCATGCGCAGGCACTGGTAGGCGTGCGGCCACTCCTGCGCCAGTCCGGGGAAGAAGTGATGGCCGGGAACCATCAGCACGCCGCGCTGTTTCAACCGCTGATACAGCGACTCGGTGGTAATGGGCAGATCCTTGAACCACAGCCACAGGAAAATCGCGCCTTCCGGTTTGTGGATCAGGCAGCGTTCCTCCGGCAGATAACGACGGATGGTCTCGATCGTCTGCTGAACGCGTTGCTGATAAAACGGACGCACCACCTCGTTAGACAGCCTCAGCAGGTCGCCGCGCTGGATCATTTCGTGTGCGATAGCAGGACCGATAGAGCCGGGCGCCAGGTTAATGATGCCGTTCATATTGCTCATCGCTTCAATCACCTCTTCGGCCGCGATGACAATACCGCAGCGGGAGCCGGGCAGGCCCAGCTTGGAGAGGCTCATGCACAGAATGATATTCTGGTTCCACAGCGGCGTGGCGTCGCTGAAGATGATGCCGGGGAACGGGACGCCGTAGGCGTTGTCGATAATCAGCGGAATTTCATGCTGACGCGCCATGGCATCCAGCTGACGCAGCTCGTCGTCGGTCAGCACGTTGCCTGTCGGGTTGGTCGGGCGTGATACGCAGATCGCCCCGATATCATCGGTAATGTGCAGCTGTTCGAAGTCGACGTGGTATTTGAACTGCCCTTCCGGCAGCAGCTCTATCTGCGGACGCACGGAGACAAACATGTCTTCGTCCAGCCCGGAATCGGCATAGCCGATATACTCCGGCGCCAGTGGGAACATCACCTTGCTGCGGCTGCCGTCGCTTTTTTGTCCGCCGAAGAGATTAAATAAGTGGAAAAATGCACTCTGACTGCCATTTGTCAGAGCAATATTCTGTGGTCCTATCTCCCAGCCCAACGTCTCGCGCAGCAGATCAGCTAGTGCATTCAGGAACGTATCTTTCCCCTGCGGCCCATCGTAGTTGCATAGCGCATCGGTCAGTTTGCCTTGCTCCAGCAGATCGCCGCACAGGGATTTAAAGTAGTCATCCATGGCCGGAATATGTGCGGGGTTTCCACCGCCAAGCATGATGGCGCCGGGCGTGCGCAGCCCATTGTTCAGGTCGTCCATCAGTTGAGTAATACCGGAGCGGCGGGTGAATTTGTTGCCAAAGACGGAAAAGTTCATAGCTTGTCAATAAATGCTGAAACACGAATGAGGCCGCCACCTTACCCCGTGTATTATCCCGGTGCAACGCGGGATGAATATCGCTTTCTTCATTTATGCTACTGGTATTGTTTATTTCGGCATAAAATATCGTCGTGATTAGTTTCGCTTTGTGGTCGTTCCTAAACGCGCCTGCGGGAGCTGAAATCGTGTCAGCTACGACCTGCTTTACCTCCCACTTTCAGTGCAAAAAATTCAAAAACACTTAACAATTTTGTGACTTCATCGGCAAATACACGTCAAAAAAACAGCATAAATACAGGCAGTGATGGCAATCACATTTTGGCCGGTTCGGGATTTGTAGTCTTCAATGGTAATAGCTAAATCAATTCAGCCACTGAGGATACATAGCATGAAAAAGTTATTGGCTCTGGGCGTTTCCCTGGCGTTGGTTTCCTGGCAGATTTCAGCCCAAACGTTTGTGCTGACCGATGCTGAAACTAACGTGGAAAAGGGCAACTGGAAGGTCGGTAGCGACTCGTTGAAGGCGAAAGCTCCGGCATTCAGCATCGAGCAGAAAGTGCTGCACGGCGGGCGTCAGGAAGGCAGTAAGATTATTACCATCACCAGCCTGATGGATTGCAGATTACGCTGAGCCCCACGCGTGGCATGGATTTGCTGCATGTGACCGGTAAAAATATCCGCCTTGGGTGGGACTCTCCGGTGGATGAGGTGGTCAACCCGAATACCATCACGCTGGAAAGTCGCAACGGGTTGGGGTGGCTCGAAGGCTTCAACGAAATGATGGTGCGCTGCGGCTATGAATGGACCGGCCACCCGGTCACCAGCGACGGCATGCTTTATACCCTGCACGGCCGCGCTGGTAATACCCCCGCCTCTAAAGTGGTGGTGGATATTGACGACCAAGCGCCGCATACGATCGTGGTGCGCGGCCTGCTGAAAGAAAACAGCTTCAAAAAATCCAATCTGGAGACGTGGACCGAACTGCGCTACGTTCCGGGCAGCGAGTCGTTCACGATTCACGATGTGCTGACCAACAAGGCGGATTACCCGCGCGATTACCAAATCATCTATCACAGCAACTTTGGGAAGCCGATTCTGGAACAGGGCGCGCGTTTCGTCGCTCCAGTCAAAGAGATCTCACCTTTTAACGACTATGCGAAACCGGGTCTGAAAGACTGGGAGACCTATCAGGGACCGACCAAAGACTTCGATGAGATGGTATTTAACGTTGCGCCTTATGCCGATAAAGACGGCAAGACGCTGGCGGCATTGGTGAACAAAGCGGGCGATAAAGGCGTTTCGATTGCGTTTGATACCCGCCAGCTGCCGGTATTGTCCCTATGGAAAAATACGGATACCGAAAAGCAAGGTTATGTGACGGGGATCGAACCCGGCACCAGTTATGCCTATCCGGTCACCGTCGAACGCAAGATGGGGCGTGTGAAACAGTTGCAACCTGGGCAAAGTACGACGTTCGAACTGACTTATAGTCTGTTGAGCAACGCGGATGCGGTGCAGAAGACAGAACAGCGGGTGAAAGAGATTCAGGGGAGCCAGTCGACGACGGTAACGGAGACGCCGATGGCAGTGGAATAGTTTTTCTGCGGTCATGATTTTCTCTGACATCCCCGGTCAGCGAAAGCGGCCGGGGATGTTGACGTTCAGATCATGATCGTGACGGGGGCGGGTTGACGCAATTTTCTTTCACGTCGCCGGTGAGTGCGGCGATCAAGTTATCCACCGCACAGGCGGCCATGGCATAACGGGTTTCGTGGGTGGCGGATCCGATGTGCGGCAGCGCCACCACGTTGGGCAGCGTCAACAGCGGTGAGTCCGCGGGCAGCGGTTCGGTTTCGAAGACGTCCAGGCCCGCGCCCAGCAGTGGACCATTACGTAGCGCATCAATCAGTGCGGCTTCATCGATGACGGGACCGCGACCGATGTTGATCAAAATGGCGCCGGGCTTCATTTTCGCCAATCTTTCGCGATTGAGCAGATGACGCGTTTGTGGGGTCAGCGGCAGCGTGATGCAGAGGAAATCCGATTCGGCCAACAGAGTGTCTAACTCGTCGTAGTGGGCGTTGAAGCGCTGTTCGGCTTCAGGATGACGGTGGCGGGCGTGATAGCGGACAGGCATGTTGAAACCGAAGTGGGCACGTTGCGCGACCGCCATACCGATGCGGCCCATGCCGAGTATGCCGATCGTTTTGTGATGAACATCAACGCCGTACCAGTCGCGGCCGATACTGCGCTGCCACTCTCCGGCTTTGACGCGTTCTGCGGATTCGAGCGCGCGGCGGGCTGTCATCAGCATTAGCGTTATCACCGTATCCGCCACGGTATCGGTCAATACGGTAGGCGTGTGCATCAGCAGCGCATTTTTTTGATTTAACGCGGCGACGTCGATATTGTCGTACCCGACAGAAACGGTCGAGACTGCGCGCAGGCGCGGCAGGTGGGAAAGAAACGCCTGATCGATTTGACCGCCGGCCCCGATCAGCCTTCAGCTTTTGCCAGCGCAGGATCGTCGACCGGTGGGAGGCCTTGAAATTCGTTGACGGTGAAGTGAGATGACAGACGAGCGCGTAAGTCTTCGGGGATACGACCGTACAAAATAATTTCAGGTTTCATGAGTAGCTCCGCTATGACGGGGGATCGTCGATAAGATTGGAGAAATAACCCGCAGAAGGGTGACTGAGTCTAAAGAATACTGCAAATTAGTGAATCAAATTAAAAGAAATAGTGTCATATCATCAATACTGCGCGAGTCATGGTTTTACAATAGATTGACCTTTTGCCCGTTTTTTGGACGTTACGTTTGTTAGGAGGTGGGAGAGAAGTAAGGAATATACAGCTGGCTGGATAGCCATGCTTTTGAGTTACAAGGGACTATTTAACAAGGAAAGCGTCGATGACGCTTTAGCCACCATGGATACAGGAGGAAGAAATGGACACATATTCAGCCCTGGTAGAGCGGTTGCAGCACCGTTTACAGCAGAGGGACCATACGCCCCTCTACGTCAAATTCAGCGATGCGTTGCAACAGGCTGTACAAAATGGCGATCTCCGCGAGGGAGACTTTCTACCCAGCGAACGAGAGTTTTGCCGTCTGCTGGGTATTTCCCGCATCACCGTACGCAACGCATTAAAATTATTGGAATCCCGTAATGTGGTTGTGCGTACGCGAGGATACGGTACCTACATCAACTTCCAGATGGAATATCAAATCGGCAGTGCCGCCAGCTTTAGCTGTCAAGTGACGGGAAAAGGCAAAAATCCCGGCACGATGTGGCTGGAGAAGAAGGTGGTGCCGTGTCGCGAAGAGGTGGCCGAACAGCTGGCGCTACCGCCGGATACGTCGGTTTATTGCTTGCTTCGCCATCGTTTTATCGAAGATGAACCCGTTTCAATCGTGACATCCTATGTCCCTGCCACGCTGATAGGCGATCCGGACGAGATTGGGGTGTCACTCTATGCCTATTTCAAAGCTCAGAATATTTCGCCGCAACATACACGTAACTGGGTGACGGCCAAAGCCTCTGATGAACACTTCATGTCTGTGATGAATATCAAGGCATCGGTGCCGATGCTGGTGCTCAAACAGCAGGTATGTGATGAGGAGGGGGTTCCTATCGAGTTTAGTATCAACCACTGTCGCGCCGACCGATACGTCTTCGTGTCGGAACGGTAAGTACGAACCTGACGATCTGAGTTATCGTCTCTAAGCGTCGATAGCGGGATCGGTGAGATGCCGTCCCGCTATCGAATGAGCGTTAAACGTCCTTTCTCTTTTCCCGCTGCAGTCGCAGCGCCAGTAATTGGCGAGCGTAGTGGCCAATATCGCAGCGATTGACGTCATCAAGCTGCTGACGCCATAGAGGATCAATCGCCTCCACCCCATGCAGCGCTCCGCAAATCGCGGTCGCCATTGCTCCTATCGTATCGGTATCGCCTCCCAGATTGGCACATAGCACGGCACAGCGATTGGGCTGCGTTCCCGCCAGTTCCACCATGCGATGGCCGATGGGACGGAGTCCAGAATATCGCTGGTCGTTCCCAACAGCTGGTAAATGCGATCCATTGTACTTTCCGTACCGCCGGAGTGGCTGGCGATATCCAGCGCCAGTTCAATACGTGCTGACATGGACGCGTGATAGGTCGTCACTTGCCGTTCCTGGGCCGCTCTGGCGACGGCCGGGAGCTGGTCGCGCAGCCTTTCCCAACTGACGCCATCCACGGCCTGAGAGACCGCCCAGCCAATGACGGTGGCACCCGCGATAGCGACATCGGATTTATGCGTTGGGCTGGACGCGAGTTCGACGTCGGTAATGAAGCGATCGAGCGTGTGTACTGGCACCATGCATCCTAACGGGGAGATTCGCATGGCTGAGCCATTGGTGACGCCGTTGTTTTCCAGATCGCGGATAGCGGTCCCGTTTTTCAGCGCCGCCAATGCGATTTTGGAACTGGGGCCAAGCATGACTTTGCCATAGGCATCTACCCGGTCAGCCCAGGCCAGAATGTGAGCGGCGATGGTATCGGGCACCACGTCGCCCTGACATTCAATCAACGCATCCGCTAACGCCAGTGCCATGGCGGTGTCGTCGGTGTATTCACCGGCTTTAAAGTAGCGCGCGACGATATTGTCCTGCGGGCCGTCCAAAAAACGATCTATCCAGCCAAAGTGCGCCTTTACGCGCGTACGGGGCCAAAGTTCGGCAGGCATACCCATAGCATCGCCCAGCATCTGGCCGTAGAGCGCCCCTGCAATGCGATTCTCTTTTATTTGCGACATGATCATTCCTTTTGCTTCTCCCTGATCAAAACAGGATAGCGCCCTTTCGCAATGCGAAAAGACGCTATCTTCTGTGAATTCTCTCGATGTTAGCGTATGGCAAGGTTATGTCATGGTATTACCACATCCATTTTTACTTTGTTTGATCTCTATCGGTTTAACGCCTTGCGCCGGCTCTCTGAACAGGATGAGAAAGGCGATGAAAATGACGGCAATCATGACGCTTCCGAATCCCCAGATTCCAGCCCAGTGGAACGTCAGGCCCTGAACCGGTTCGGGGTAAGAAAACCATTTTTCCATCAGCTGTCCCCCAAGTCGGTAGCCGAGGAGACTGCCGATTCCCTGACATCCCAATGTAATCAGGCCTTGCGCCGCCGTGCGCATGTAGACCGGGGACTTTTTATCGACATAGATATAGGCGGTGACAAAGTAAAAGTCATAGCTGACGCCGTGAAGCAGGATGCCGATAAACAGCAGGGCGTAGGTGAACAGCTGTTCGGTGCCGCCGAAAATAAAAAGCAGGTAGCGAAGTAACGCGGTCGACAGACCAAGAATCAACACGTATTTGATGCCGAAACGCTTAATGAAGAAAGGCAGCGCCAGCATGAAAAAGATCTCTGAAAACTGTCCCAGCGTCATCCAGCCAGTGGCGTTCGACATACCGATTTCAGTGAGATAGCCGTTAGCGAAGATGTAATAAAACGATAGCGGCATACTGAACAAGAATGAGCAGATGAAGAAGACCAGAAAACTGCGATCTTTGAGCAATACGCGCGCATCCAAGCCTAACATCACGGAAAGGCTGAGTTTACCGTGTCCTTTCGGCGGGGTATGCGGCAGGCATAGGGCGAACACCCCGAGGAGGGCGGAGCTGGCGGCGGCAATCAGCAGCGGTGTTTGGGTTGCGGTGATATTACCGTAGCCCAGCAGCGAAGGGATAAATCCGCAGGCGATGCCCGCGGCAATCCACCCCAAGGTTCCCATTACGCGGATCTTCGGATAGTCACGCTCGACATCTGCAACGTTGGAAAACGCGATGCTGTTGGTTAATGCGATGGTCGGCATATAGGTCAGGCAGTAGGCCAGCAGCAGCGGGAAGAAGCTGTTGAAATGGGTTTGTTGCGCGGTGAAAAACATGAGGGCCGCCCCGACCAGCATCAGCAGCGCCAACACCTTTTGCGCCGGGAAAAAACGGTCGGTCAGCGATCCCACCACGATAGGCGAAATGATGGCTGCAATGGCGGTGCAGGAGTAGCACCAGGCAATTTGCGTGGGAGTAAATCCGTTATGATTGAGAAAAGGCCAGAGCGTGACGAACCAAGCTCCCCAGATGAACCATTCCATCATCATCATGAAGGCCAGTTTAGCCATGGTTTTATTCATACAATATTCCTTTATTGTCGTTAACGTAAAAAAACCAAACACAAGCTAGCACTATCGCAGTCCTAGTCTGTGTATCTTTCCGTTGTCGCGCTCATCGATGACGGTGATATCGCCGCAGGAAATGAGCAATATCACGCATCGTGACGGACAGCGGATAACATGCCGCGGCCAGCGCGATAAACAAATCGGTAGAATGCGAGGCAATCCTTTCCTACGCTCTTACTCTCTACATTATCACGACAGTATGACAGCAAAAGAGAGCGATTTCGCTGTTGCTGGACAGGCTCTCCCATCGTGTCGGGTGTTACCGCGGCTGCCTTGAACGTTGCCTGCGCTGTAGGTATTAACGCTTGTTCGGGTGGCAAATACAGTCAGTCGTGTGGTCGTTGACCAGCCCGACCGCCTGCATGAAGGCGTAACAAATCGTTGGGCCGATGAATTTAAAACCGCGCTTTTTCAGCGCTTTCGACAGGCTTTCCGAAGTGGCCGTCTGAGCCGGCACCTCGGCCAGCGTTACATAGGCGTGCGTGACGGGGCGGTGGTCGACAAATGACCAGATGAAGTCAGAAAAATTTTCGCCCTGGCTTCCATATTTAAACGCGCCCGGGCATTGGCGATGATCGCCTCGATTTTGAGACGGTTGCGAATAATGCCGCGATCTTGCATCAGTTGGGCAATATCGTCTTCGGTCATGACCGAAATCTTGATTGGGTCGAACTGGTGAAAACAGTGCCGATAGTGTTCGCGCTTCTTCAACACGGTGATCCAGGATAGACCAGCCTGTTGGCCTTCCAGACAGAGCATCTCAAATAGCTTGTCGCTGTCAGTGCAGGGGTTACCCCATTCGTCATCGTGATAGGCCAAATATATTGGATCTGCCGTCACCCAACCGCAACGATTCATGGAAAGCTCCTCTGTTAATTTCCGCTCATTTTCGCCACAAGTTCATTTACCCCTGACTCTCATGATGGACTTCTGGCGTATTGCGCGGTGTGCGTAGTGAACTGCCGTATCATCACACGCTAAATACTGGATGGGCAACCATGCTTTTGTGGGGTTAGATCGCAAAATGTACAGAGAAACCGCGTTAAAGTTTATCCACGACGGACATCTGAACGAATTTTTGATGGCGGAATTTGATATTTAAGCGTAAATGAATAATGCGCATGCAAGGTATGCCGACAGGGCAGGCTGATTGTGTTAAAGGCCTCTGTGGGCTTTGGCGGCTGTTTACGTCAGGTTAAAACGTAATCGTGAACGCCTCCGTTCGCCGTTCGAAAGCGGCGGCGTAGCCAGCGGTAGCAAGAGGTCCTTTATTAGAACGGCAATCCGTCCAGGGCTACCGCATATCATTGAAAAACTAGAGTTATTAATTGGAAAACATTACATATCAGGGGTAGGGGATGGGGGTAGAGTGGGTTATTGCTTATCTTGCGCTTGGTGCCGTTGTTGGGTTTATGGCAGGGCTATTAGGTATTGGCGGCGGCGGCATTATGGTGCCGATACTGACCGCCATATTTGCCGCTCAAGGTGTTCAAACTGAGCATCTGGTCCATATGGCGTTGGGGACGTCGATGGCATCCATCGTGATTACTGCGGTTTCCAGTCTGCGTACGCATCATCAGCATCAGGCGGTGTTGTGGCCGGTCGTTTGGCGTATCACGCCGGGGATTCTGGTTGGAACATTCTGTGCCACCTGGCTGGCCGCGTTGTTGCCGACTCAGGCGCTGGCGATCTTCTTCGCGTGCTTTATGGCTTATATTGCGTTTCAGATGGTGATGAGCATCAAGCCGAAACCCAATCGTCAACTGCCGGGGACGGCAGGAACTTCGCTGGCCGGACTCGGCATTGGCGGTATTTCAGCGTTGGTGGCGATTGGCGGCGGTTCGCTGACGGTGCCGTTTCTGACCTGGTGCAACGTGCGTATTCAGCAGGCGATTGGCACGTCGGCGGCGGTCGGATTGCCGATCGCGTTGGCGGGAGCGTTGGGTTATATGGTCAATGGTTGGGGCGTCCCCGGATTGCCGCAGTACAGCCTGGGCTATGTGTCGCTGCCCGCAGTGCTGCTGATTTCGCTGGTGAGTTTTTTCACCGCGCCGGTCGGCGCGCGATTGGCGCATCGTCTGCCCGTCTCCACGCTAAGGAAGATCTTCGCAGCGCTGCTGCTGCTGCTGAGCCTGAAAATGCTGCAAACGGTGTTTTGGGGTTAACCCTCCGTTTCCCAGCCCATTTCGCTCTGATTGATGAGGGCAAAGGACGGCGGCGGATGCCGTAAGTCCTTCCCGCAGCCGCGATCGAATGTCATGGGTTTCAGCCCGGATAGCTGTCGCATTCGGGCTGGGAAACCGCGTCCCGCACAGCGTGGTAAATTCGTCCGGATACGAACTTGTTGCCGCATTCCGGCTGTATATCTTGCACTCAGAGGGTATACTGGCGCATTCATTGTAAATCCACTTGTATCGCGTGCGAATCCAAATGCAAAAGTTTGATACCAAGACCTTCCAGGGCCTCATCCTGACGTTACAGGATTATTGGGCGCGCCAAGGCTGTACCATTGTTCAACCGTTGGACATGGAAGTTGGCGCGGGAACCTCTCACCCCATGACCTGCCTGCGGGCGCTTGGCCCAGAGCCGATCGCTGCCGCCTATGTCCAGCCGTCACGTCGTCCTACCGATGGGCGCTACGGCGAAAACCCCAACCGTCTCCAGCACTATTATCAGTTCCAGGTGATCATCAAACCTTCGCCGGAAAACATTCAGGAGCTGTATCTCGGCTCGCTCAAGGCGCTGGGTCTGGATCCGACGATCCACGACATTCGCTTTGTCGAAGATAACTGGGAAAACCCGACGCTGGGCGCCTGGGGTCTGGGCTGGGAAGTGTGGCTGAACGGCATGGAAGTGACGCAGTTCACTTACTTCCAGCAGGTGGGCGGTATGGAATGCAAACCGGTCACGGGTGAGATTACCTACGGTCTGGAGCGTCTGGCGATGTATATCCAGGGCGTGGACAGCGTCTACGATCTGGTATGGAGCGACGGGCAGCTAGGCAAAACGACCTACGGCGACGTGTTCCATCAGAATGAAGTGGAGCAATCAACTTACAACTTCGAACACGCCGACGTCGACTTCCTCTTTACCTGCTTCGCGCAGTATGAAAAAGAGGCTCAGGAACTGCTGGCGCTGGAAAACCCGCTGCCGTTGCCTGCCTACGAACGTATTCTGAAAGCCGCCCACAGCTTCAACCTGTTGGACGCGCGCAAGGCGATTTCCGTTACCGAGCGTCAGCGTTACATCCTGCGCATTCGCACGCTGACCAAAGCGGTAGCCGAAGCCTACTACGCCTCCCGCGAGGCGCTGGGCTTCCCGATGTGTAATAGAAAAGAGAGCTAACAGGCCATGACTGATAAAACTTTTTTGGTGGAAATCGGCACGGAAGAGCTGCCGCCGAAGGCTCTCCGTCAGCTAGCGCAATCTTTTGCCGCCAATTTCAGCGCTGAACTGGATGCGGCAGGCCTGACCTATCAGGCCGTGAACTGGTTCGCGGCGCCGCGTCGTCTGGCGCTCAAAGTGACGGCGCTGAGCGCGTCTCAGCCGGATCGTGAAGTAGAAAAACGGGGCCCGGCCATTTCTCAGGCGTTTGACGCCAGCGGTCAGCCGACCAAGGCGGCTCAGGGTTGGGCGCGCGGTTGCGGTATTACCGTCGATCAGGCTGAGCGTCTGACCACCGACAAGGGCGAATGGTTGCTGTTCCGTGCGCAGGTCAAAGGCCAGTCGGCGCAAACGCTGCTGCCGGGCATGGTGAGCGTAGCACTCAGCAAACTGCCGATCCCGAAGCTGATGCGTTGGGGCGACTCAGATGTGCAGTTCGTTCGCCCGGTTCACACGGTGACCATGCTGCTGGGCGACACGTTGATCCCAGGCACGGTGCTGGGCATCGACTCCGCTCGCACGCTGCGCGGCCATCGCTTCATGGGCGAAGCCGAATTCACCATCGACAATGCCGATCAATATCCTGAAATTCTGCTCGAACGCGGCAAAGTGGTCGCAGACTACGAAGCGCGTAAAGCGATGATCAAACGCGATGCTGAACAGGCTGCGCAGAAGATTGGCGGAAAAGCCGACCTGAGCGAAAGCCTGCTGGAAGAAGTGGCGTCCCTAGTTGAATGGCCGGTGGTGCTGACTGCGACGTTTGAAGAAAAATTCCTGGCCGTGCCTGCGGAAGCGCTGGTGTATACCATGAAGGGCGATCAGAAATATTTCCCGGTTTACGACGACGTAGGCAAGCTGTTGCCGCACTTTATTTTCGTCGCCAATATCGAATCGAAAGATCCGCAGCAGATTATTGCGGGTAACGAAAAAGTGGTGCGTCCGCGTCTGGCGGATGCCGAATTCTTCTTCAATACCGACCGTAAAAAACGTCTTGAAGATCATCTGCCGCGTCTGGAAACCGTTTTGTTCCAGCAGCAGCTGGGTTCTCTGCGCGATAAAACCGACCGCATTCAGGCACTGGCCGGTTGGGTTGCCGCGCAGATTGGCGCAGACGTCAATCATGCTACGCGTGCGGGCCTGCTGTCCAAATGCGACCTGATGACCAACATGGTATTCGAATTCACCGATACGCAGGGCGTCATGGGTATGCACTATGCGCGTCATGACGGTGAAGATGAAGATGTCGCGGTCGCGTTGAACGAACAGTATCAGCCACGTTTTGCGGGCGACGATCTGCCTTCATCGCCGGTCGCCTGTGCGCTGGCCATCGCCGACAAAATGGATACGCTGGCCGGGATTTTCGGTATCGGCCAACATCCCAAGGGCGATAAAGACCCCTTTGCGCTGCGCCGCGCCGCGCTGGGTGCTCTGCGCATCATCGTGGAAAAACAGCTGCCGTTGGATCTGCAAACGCTGACGGAAGAAGCCGTACGTCTGTATGGCGACAAGCTGACGAACGCCAATGTGGTCGACGATGTGATCGAATTCATGTTGGGCCGCTTCCGCGCCTGGTATCAGGAAGAAGGCCATACCGTGGATACCATTCAAGCGGTGCTGGCGCGTCGTCCGACCCGTCCGGCCGACTTTGATGCCCGCGTGAAGGCCGTCAGTCACTTCCGTACGCTGGAACAGGCGGTTGCGTTGGCGGCTGCCAACAAACGCGTATCCAACATTCTGGCGAAGTCGACCGAAAGTCTGAACGGCAGCGTGCAGGCCTCGCTGCTGAAGGAGAAAGAAGAAATTCAGCTGGCGACTTATGTCACCGCGTTGAACAGCAAGCTGGACCCGTGGTTCGCCGAAGGGCGTTATCAGGAAGCGCTGGTTGAGCTGGCGCAGCTGCGTGAGCCGGTGGATAACTTCTTCGACAAAGTGATGGTGAACGCGGAAGAGCAGGAAGTGCGGATCAACCGTCTGACGCTGCTCAATGAACTGCGTAATCTGTTCCTGAAAGTGGCTGATATTTCGGTGTTGCAGTAAAGATTCACGCTCGCTGAATTACGACAGGGCCTTAACGGCCCTGTTTTTTTAGGTGGGTGCTGTGTGGGTGGTGACATGGCTGCGTTGCGGTTTCTCACCGCAGCCTCTACGGGGAGAACAGCGAGATTATGCGCGCTGTTTTTCATCTTGCGGGAAAGCCGTTCGGCTATGCTTATCGGGGTAACCTTCTATACGCACGACGGCGAAACAAAAAACAGGAGTAGTAGACATGTTGGCGGATATCCGTTCGCGCTGGCTGATGCCGGTGATTATGGTTTTGATGACGCTGCAACTGGCGGCCTGTGGTGATAAAGACAAAGAGCAGCGCCAGGCGTTTAACGCATTTTTGCAGGGAGTGGAACAGGAGCCGGGGCGTCAGCTACCGGGTTTGACGGATCAGCAAAAGCAGAGTTTCGGTCGTTATGCGCAGGATTACGCGATTCTGACGGGCTTTAGTCAGCAGCTGGATCAGGCGCTGGCGGGCAGTTTGACGCCGATGCTGGAGCAGGTCGCGCGTATTCGCGTACCGCAGGATTATCTGACCGAGCGGGAAAATCTGCGTCAAAGCACCGGCGCTCTGAATTTACTTAGTCAGCAGACTCAAACTGCGAAAGTGCAGGCGGACAACGCCCGACACGCGCTGAAACAGCCGGAAGATGTTCAGGCGGTTTATAACCGGGTCTATGAGCGAGTGGTGACGAAACCCGCGACGGCCGTCGCGGCGGTGGTGCCGGTCAGTCTCTCCTTTGCGCAGACGCTGGTGCAAGTCGGTGACTATCTGCAGACGCAAGGCGCTCAGGTGACGTTCAACGGCAATGGCGTGCAGTTCCAGACGCAGGCGCAGGTCGATCAGTACAACGGTATGATGACGCAGCTTTCTTCGCAGCAGCAGAATCTGGCGACGATCCTGAAGGCGCAGCCGCTGATTGCCGTGCGTTAAAGGGGAATGACGGGCTGAGAGGCGTCTCTCAGCCCGTCAAAGAGACATGCGCTTCCGGCGTAGCCGGAGAGCGTGATGTTACGGGTTGTAAGTCAGCTGTTGTGCGTGAGCGCCGGTAAGCGCCTGCTGCCCGTTGTTCTCCCGCTCCGGTGAACTGGACAGGCGGAAGACGGCAATCGCGTTGGACAGCACAATGGCCTGTTCTTCCAGCGAGCTGGCGGCGGCGGTGGACTCCTGGACTAACGCGGCGTTCTGTTGCGTGGTGCTGTCCATGTCCACGATGGCTTCATTAACCTGTGCAATCCCACGGCTTTGCTCATCCGAAGCCACTGTGATTTCTCCCATGATGTCATGGACGTGCGTTACCGATGTCACGATATCGTGCATCGTTGTCCCTGCATCGTTCACCAGTCTCGCCCCGTGGCCGACCTGATTCACGGAGGTGGAGATCAGCCCTTCAATCTCTTTCGCCGCCTGAGAGCTGCGCTGCGCCAAATTACGAACTTCACCCGCCACCACGGCGAATCCTCGACCCTGTTCACCGGCGCGAGCGGCTTCGACCGCGGCGTTGAGCGCCAGAATGTTGGTCTGGAAAGCAATGCCGTTGATGACGGAGGTGATTTCCGCAATGCGTTTTGAGCTGCCTTCGATTTCAGACATGGTTTTGACCACCTCTTCCACCAGTTTTCCGCCAGACTGTGCGGTCTGGGTGGCATCCAGCACCAGTTTATTGGCGTGATGGGCGTTGCTGGCGTTCTGTTTCACGGTCGAAGTCAGCTGTTCCATGCTGGCGGCGGTTTCTTCCACAGCGGCGGCTTGAGACTCTGTGCGGGAAGACAGATCGTCATTGCCTGCCACGATTTCGCGGGCGGCGGTGTTGATCTGGCTGACGCCCAAACGGATATCGTCAATGATGTTGTGCAGATTGGCTTTCATTTTCGCCATGGAGTTCAACAGCATCCCCAGCTCGTCGCGTCGGGTAGTAACAATCGGCATGGTCAGGTCGCCGGCCGCGATGTTTTCCGCGATATCGACAGTCTGGTTCAGAGGCTGAGTGATTTGACGAGAGATATACAGGCGATGCCGATGCCGAGCAGCAATGTGACCAGCGCCGTCAGAGACAGCCACAGCGTGGCTTCGTTGATATCTTTCTGGGTCGCGTGAGTCTCGTTTTCGACCATGCCGGTAACCTGTGAAATCAGGTTATTGGCCTGTACGCCGAGCAAATCGACCTGTTTCAGCTCTTCCTGATAAGCCGGAAGGTAGGCCAGGACCTGAGCTTTATAGCTCGACAGCGATGTGACGATTGGCGTGAGCTGTGATTGACGTTCCGCGGGCAGCGACTTGAGCAGCTGGTTTAGCGTTTGTTCGGTGTCTTCCACTGCGGCGATGAGGGGTTTTTCTGCTTCCTGATTCAGGGCTAGCAGCAGGCCGCGAGCTTGGTAGCGAATATTGGTGAGTTTTAGATCGAGATTGGCTAATTGAAGTTGTAGCGGAAAATTACCTTCACTTCTAGTCTGTTGCTCAAATGCATTTAATGCGGTTTGCGTGTCAGAAATATTCCAGCTTTGTCTTACCTGGTCCTTTTTATTTACAGCATCAACATAATCTTTTTGTTTTTTCTGATATTCAACGATGGCCTCAGATATTTTTTCCAGACGGTCTTCGTAATCTAAATACCAGGACTTATTTTTTGCTTCGCTGACTAAATTGACAATATTGTTAATATGTTTGCTATTGTTTTTAATGGCATCGGGGTTGTACCCCGCGCTGTACAGAACACGATAATAGCGGGCTTGGTTGACTTCATCATTGATTTGGGCGCTAAAAGTCGCTTTATCGAAGCGATCTTTCAGCGTTCCGATGTACATCATTCCCACAGCCGCTATAAGCAGGGTCAGCGCTAAAATCAGAGAGAAGCCTAATCCTAACTTCCTACCTACCTTGATATTTTCAAATTTAATCGCCATTTTACTCTTCCATTATTAATGAACTCTGTCATTAAGGGAGATCCCTAATGTGTTGATTTGCTATTTGTTTTAGCCAGAAGAATATCTCCCCCGACCTGTGCAGGATGGCGGAAAATAATCAAAGAGGGCTCAAGAAAATTATCGGCATGGTAAAGAAAAGCTTTACTATTTACTTCGGTATTATGAGATGAAATGCGGAAATAAAAACCCGGAATATTTAAGGTTATTCCGGGTTGGGGATGAGCCTGCGTTTAGTGGCGCAGATTCAAGATCTTACAGCTTATTTTTTGGCTTCGGCGAAGCGTTTTGCGGCTTCGTCCCAGTTGACGACACTCCAGAACGCTTTGATGTAGTCCGGGCGACGGTTCTGGAATTTCAAGTAGTAGGCATGTTCCCACACGTCCAGAGCGACGATCGGGTAGCCGGATGCGCCGGAGATCGCTTCGCCCATCAGCGGGCTATCCTGGTTAGCCGTAGAAACGACCGCCAGTTTGCCATCGTCTTTCAGCACCAGCCAAGCCCAGCCGGAACCGAAACGGGTTGCCGCTGCTTTCTCAAACGTTTCTTTGAAGGCGTCAACGCTGCCGAAATCGCGTTCGATGGCGGCTTTCAGATCGCCAGTCAGCGTTGTGTCCAGCTTCAGACCTTTCCAGAACAGGCTGTGGTTGGCGTGGCCGCCCACGTTGTTGCGCAGCGCGGTTTTCTTATCAGCTGGCACCTGATCCAGTTTGGTGATCAGCTCTTCCGGAGAAAGCTTCGCGAATTCAGGCAGAGACTCTAATGCAGCGTTGCTGTTGTTGACGTAAGTCTGGTGATGTTTGCTGTGATGGATTTCCATCGTTTGCTTGTCGAAATGCGGTTCCAGTGCGTCATAGGCATAGGGCAGGGATGGCAGTGTGTAACTCATATTTTGCATCTCCATAGTTGGCGTGCATTGGTATAGATGTCGCGGCACTTGGTTTGTTAGTCCCGCGTAAGCATGAGGTTCATTATAGTTAATTAAATGATATTGAAAATGGTTATTCTTGCCTTTCTGCCGCTGCGCGGCAATTTTAATCCTTTTTCTACAGTCACTTATAAGTGAGTGGTTGGGGCTAACAACCAATTGATCTAAGCGACTAGTCGCGCAACCGCTGGGGATGGGTGTAGATCGTCGCACGTCCCGGACGGCAAAAACCCACTAATGTCAGCTGGCTGCGTTGTGCGACGTCAACGGCCAGTGCGGTGGCGGCGGAGACGGCAAAGAGAATTTCTACTCCGCAAAGGGCGGATTTTTGCACCATCTCATAGCTGGCGCGGCTGGACACCAATGCGGCGCCCTGCTGCCAGGGCTGACGAGCGCGTAGGCCCAGCAGCTTATCCAGCGCGACGTGTCGGCCTACATCCTCGCACCCTCCTAACAGCAATCCTTCCGGCGAAATCCAGGCGGCGGCATGGGTACAGCCGGTGCGTTGGCCGACGACCTGAACATCGCTCAATTGTCCCAACGCGGACTCAAGCCGCGACAGTGAAAACGTCTGGGTAAACGGAAGCGGCGCTATCGGCTTGCCGATCTCCTCCAGCTGTTCGACGCCGCACACGCCGCAGCCGGTGCGGCCTTCCATTGCCCGGCGTCTGGCTTTTAGCCCGGCGAAGCGACGACTGGAAAGCTCAATCTGCACTTCAAGACCGTGACAGGTAGGGACGACGTCGATGCCGTAGATGTCATTAGGCGACTGGATAATGCCTTCCGACAGTGAAAAACCCAGCGCGAAGGCATCCAAATCTTTGGGGGAGGCCATCATACTACGTGGGATATGCCGTTGTAGACCAAGGCGACCGGCACTTCTTCCGCCAGCCAGTCGCGACGAGGTTCGGCCAATGCAGACTGATGCCAGATCGTGTGTTGACTGGCTCCGATCAAAGGCGCTTGCGTCTCTTCGCGCTGAGAATGGTTGTTTTTCACCCGTACTTCCTGCGGTCGTGATGTGAAGTCGTGGCATCAGTATTTCACCGCGCCCGGCGGGACGCGAATGTTATCTCTTCCGGGGGAGGGTGAATACGCGGGGCGGCTTCAGACGCACCGTTTCGCATTAGGTTCCATTCGTTGCCTAAAAATGAGCGCTGAATCGAATTCCCGTCTTTTTCAGACCGCCTGCGTCTATCACAACTGATTAACATCCTCTAGGATGAGTCCAACGATTTTCTGTTTAGGTAAGCACACCGTTCTGTATCAGGTGGCCGGGCGGCGGCACTGCGAATACCACGCCCAGTCCGCAGCATCAGCGTACAAAGGAGACAGAAATGACCTACGACACTTCCTCTAGCTCAAGCCGTATTTCTCCCGGAGCCTATGGCTTCGATGTCAGCCTGAAAAAACGTTACGAAAACTTTATCGGCGGCGCTGGGTGCCTCCCTCCAGCGGCGAATATTATGTCAACCTGACGCCCGTTACCGGGAAACCGCTGTGTGAAGTCGCCAGTTCGAACACCCACGACGTGGATTTGGCGCTGGATGCCGCGCACGAAGCCAAAGCGGGCTGGGCCGCGCTGTCGGCGGCCGAACGCGCGCAGATCCTCAACCGCATTGCCGATCGTATGGAACAGAATATCGATCTGCTGGCGAACGCCGAAACCTGGGACAACGGCAAACCGATCCGTGAAACCCGCAATGCCGACGTCCCGCTCGGGATCGATCACTTCCGCTACTTTGCTGCCTGTATCCGGGCGCAGGAAGGCGCGATCAGCGAGATCGATCACGACACCGTGGCCTACCATTTCCATGAACCGCTCGGCGTCGTCGGGCAGATTATCCCCTGGAACTTTCCGCTGCTGATGGCGTGCTGGAAAATGGCGCCCGCGCTGGCGGCGGGCAACTGTATCGTACTGAAGCCCGCGAAGCTGACTCCGCTCTCCGTCCTGCTGCTGATGGAAATGATTCAGGATCTGCTGCCGCCGGGCGTGATCAACGTGGTGAACGGCGCGGGCGGACAGATCGGCGAATATCTGGCGACGTCGCCGCGGATCGCCAAGGTCGCGTTTACCGGCTCGACCGAAGTGGGCCAGCAGATCATGGGCTACGCCGCGAAGAACGTCATTCCGGTGACGCTGGAACTGGGCGGGAAATCCCCCAACATCTTCTTCGCCGACGTCATGGACAAAGAAGACAGCTTCTTCGATAAAGTGCTGGAAGGGTTCTCCCTGTTTGCCTTCAATCAGGGCGAAGTCTGTACCTGCCCGAGCCGGGCGCTGGTGCAGGAGTCGATCTACGAGCGCTTTATGGAGCGCGCCATCAAGCGGGTGGAATCTATTCGCGTCGGCAATCCGCTGGACGCTAATACCATGATGGGGGCGCAGGTATCGTCTGGACAACTGGATACCATCCTCAACTACATCGATATCGGTAAGAAAGAGGGGGCGCAGGTGCTGACCGGCGGACATCGCAAGGCGCTGAACGGCGATCTGACGGAGGGCTACTATCTGGAGCCGACGGTTTTGCAGGGCAAAAACAACATGCGGGTCTTCCAGGAGGAGATCTTCGGGCCTGTACTGGCGGTGACGACGTTCAAAACGCTGGATGATGCGTTGGAAATCGCCAACGACTCGCCTTATGGTCTGGGGGCGGGCGTATGGAGTCGTAATGCGAACATTACCTACCGCATGGGGCGCGGCATTCAGGCCGGGCGCGTGTGGACTAACTGCTACCACGCCTATCCGGCGCATGCCGCGTTTGGCGGTTACAAACAGTCCGGCATCGGGCGGGAAAACCACAAGATGATGCTGGAACATTACCAGCAGACCAAATGCCTGCTGGTCAGCTACTCCGACAAACCGATGGGGCTGTTCTAGACATCGCAGAGTCAGGCGTTTAACGAACAGGGCTGCCTCGGCGGCCCTGATGCTGATATGCCAACATTTTGGTCAGCAATCGCATTGAGTTGCCGCGGGGCTCCCTATAATCTGTTTATTATTGAATAAAAATAGGGCGAGGCGCGGATGACCGACAGGATCGGCTGGGTGGATAACCTGCGGGCGATAGCGTGTTTGATGGTGGTGATGGTCCACAGCGCCGCAGGGTATGTCACCGACGACGGTGCGCCGGGTCATGTCTATTGGGACGTCGCTAATCTGCTGGATTCCGCCTCTCGCGTCTGTGTGCCGCTGTTTTTCATGATTTCGGGCTACCTGTTCTTCGGCGAGCGGCAGGCTCAGGGTAAACACTATCTACGCATCGGTTGCTGCCTCCTGTTCTACAGCCTGATGGCGCTGTGTTATATGGCGTGGCTCACCCCCATCAATCCGTGGCTGGCGCTGCGAGACAGCCTGCAAAAACCTGTGTTCTATCACCTGTGGTTTTTCTACGCCATCACCGTCATTTATCTGTTTTCTCCGTTGATTAAAGTGCGTCAGGCGTCAGCTTATACGCTGGCGGCGGCGATTGTATTATTGGCGGTGATCGCCAACCCTAATATGCCCGCCGTGATGGACGGTCAGCATCAGATGTTGCCGGTGAACCTGTATATGTTTGGCGACACCATCTATTACCTGCTGTACGCCATCACCGGCAGGATGATCGGAATGATGACGATCCCTCGCTGGGCGGCGCGCTCGGCGCTGGGTGTTTTCGCTCTAGGGGTGATGCTGGTGACGCTCGGGACTCGCCATGTGACGCTCGTCAACGGCGACTTTGATCAGACTTACTATCTTTACTGCGGGCCGCTGGTGTTCCTGGCTGCCTCCGCTCTGTTGGTCGGTGGAAAATACTACCTCAACGCGGCGCCTTTGCCGGGGCTGGCGCTAATAGCACGTCATTCTCTGGCGATTTACGGCGTTCACGCGCTGGTGATCCACTATTTGCGCACGCATCAACTGACGCTCGAAGGCTCTCCGGTGGCGGATATTTTTTACGTCTTTGCGATGGCGCTGGCCGTCGGCCTGCTGTTTTCACTGATGCTACAGCGTTTGGACCATCGTCGTCTGGTGAGCTAGGGCTGACGCGACTGAGCCCGGCGCAGCTGACGCGCCGAGGAGAAGCCGGCCAGCAACGCCGCTTTCTCCACGCCGATGCCCTGCCTGATCCGCTGTTCCGCCACGGTAAGCCGCAGCTGTTCGTGATACTCGCGCACGGTAATCCCGACATGCTCCCGAAACAGGCGCGTCAGGTGGCGACCGCTCACATGTACGCGGTCCGCCAGCTGGTCCAGCGGCCACGAGGATTCTGGCGCCGCGGCCAGCAAATCCTGCGCACGGTGGATCACCGGATGGAGGTGATTACGGTGCTGTAGCCAGGGCGATAGCTGGTCGTCGTTGCCTGCGCGGCGGAAGTACACCACCATCTCCCGGGCCACCTGCAAAGCGTGCAAGTTGCTCCGGAACCGGGCGACCAGATGCAGCGCCAGATCAATACCGGCGGTGATCCCCGCGCTGGTGTAGACGTTGCGGTCCTCCACGAAAATGCGATTTTCTCTGATTAACGCCGCCGGAGCCTGTTCGGAGAGACGGTCGAGGATATCGTGATGCGTGGTGCACTGGTAACCGTCCAGCAGCGTCGCCTGCGCGGCGAGCAGCGAGCCAGAGCAGATGCAGACCAGCGTCAGAGTTTGGTGCTCGAGTTCAGACCGCCGCTCGCGCAGCCAGTCACGGGCAATCTGGGCCAGCGGCGTGGCGAAATAATGTTCGGACGGGGTGACGCCGGGGACAATTAAAATGCTGTCCGGCAGCATCGGGGTCGGCAGCGGTTCCAACTGGTTAAGCGTCAGTCCAATAGAACAGCGCAGACTCTCCACCGGACTGATGTAATGCAGGTCAAAGTCGCCGGCCAGGCGTAACGCTTCTGCCGGTCCGGCGATGTCGAGCGACAGTACGCCGGGCAACATTAAAAAATAGACCTGACGTGCCATGCCGTGTTTACTCCGTCGGGGTCAACGTCGCCAGACATGCCTCGACGCTGCTTAGGGTCGCGAACCGGTTAACCAAGACGGTTTCGGTATGATGTTTCAGCTCGCTGGCGCTCAGCGTTTTGCCGTCATGCGTCATCGGGAAGGTCAGCGTTGCTTCAGTCACGAACGTTACCTGATAGCCCAGATCGGACGCAACCCGCGCGGTGGTTTCGCAGCACTGTTCGGTGCGCATGCCGCAGATGATCAGATGGTGAATATTTTCCTGCTGCAACCATTCATGCAGTCCTGAGTCAGTCAAGGCGTTGTGAACGTGTTTGTAGACTTGTTTATCCGGCTGATGATGGAGAAAACGTTGCCGTGTGACGAAGCCTGACTCCCGCGAGAAAGGCCCCTCTTTCGCGACGTGAAACACATCCACCAACGCGACGTTTTGCCGTTTACAGCCATCGATCAGGCGCAGCAGGGCTGCCTGAAATGCTGGGAGATCGTCGTCCTGCCAGAAAGGGCGATGTAAGAAAGAATCTTGAACATCAATAACTAACAGTGCAGTTCGCGACATGGTTTATCTCCTTGCTCATGATGTTGTCTATCATGCGCCCAGCGTTAAAACGGGAGAAGGCCAAATCCGGACACGATAGGGCTAAATCCGGACCAGATAAACATCGGCGGTGTTTCGCCGGTCAGGCCAGAATGAATTTTTTGCCGAAATCCTAACGAGTCTCTTCCTGTCCGGCGGAAAAGATGTTTAAATTATAAATCATATATTCTGCATAAATATTCATTGCGGAGTACGCGAGGAAAATGCCGTCGACAGAGTGAAGTGCCGCGATCTTCTTCTGCATTGTGTCCAATTTAGTGCGGCGTAACCTACGTAATTCGGCGTTGGAGTGGTTACACTCAATGCCATCTAACTCGAGCAGGGATTAATTGTTATGACGACGATTTTGAAGCATCTTCCGGTTGGTCAACGTATCGGCATCGCTTTCTCCGGAGGGCTGGACACCAGCGCCGCCTTGCTGTGGATGCGTAAAAAAGGCGCAGTGCCTTACGCTTACACCGCGAACCTGGGTCAGCCGGATGAAGAAGATTACGACGCGATTCCTCGTCACGCCAAGGAATATGGCGCGGAAAATGCGCGCCTGATCGATTGCCGCAAGCAGCTGGTTGCCGAAGGCATCGCCGCGATCCAGTGCGGTGCTTTTCATAACACCACCGCGGGTATGACCTACTTCAACACCACGCCGCTGGGCCGTGCAGTCACCGGCACCATGCTGGTGGCCGCGATGAAAGAAGACGGCGTGAATATCTGGGGCGATGGCAGCACCTACAAAGGCAACGACATCGAGCGTTTCTACCGTTATGGACTGCTGACCAACGCGGAGCTGCAAATCTACAAACCTTGGCTGGATACCGACTTCATCAATGAACTGGGCGGCCGTCAGGAGATGTCCGAGTTTATGGCCGAAGCCGGCTTCAGCTATAAAATGTCGGCGGAAAAGGCTTACTCCACCGACTCCAACATGCTGGGTGCGACGCATGAAGCGAAGGATCTGGAGTTCCTGAACTCCAGCCTGAAAATCGTCAATCCCATCATGGGCGTCAAATTCTGGGACGAAAATGTCAAAGTCCCTGCGGAAGAGGTCACCATCCGCTTTGAACAAGGCCATCCGGTCGCGCTGAACGGAAAAACCTTTGCAGATGACGTCGAGCTGATGCTGGAAGCCAACCGTATCGGCGGCCGTCACGGTCTGGGGATGAGCGACCAGATTGAAAACCGTATCATCGAAGCGAAGAGCCGGGGCATCTATGAAGCGCCGGGGATGGCGTTGTTGCATCTTGCCTACGAGCGTCTGGTCACCGGCATTCACAACGAAGACACTATCGAGCAGTACCATGCGCACGGTCGTCAGTTGGGCCGCCTGCTGTATCAGGGGCGTTGGTTCGATCCACAGGCGTTGATGCTGCGTGACGCGCTACAGCGTTGGGTCGCCCGTGAAATCACCGGCGAGGTCACCGTTGAACTGCGTCGTGGCAATGATTTCTCCTACCTGAACACCGTGTCCGACAATCTGACCTACAAGGCTGAGCGTTTGACGATGGAGAAAGGAGACTCTGTCTTCTCGCCGGATGACCGTATCGGCCAGCTGACCATGCGCAATTTGGATATCACCGACACGCGTGAAAAACTGTTCAGCTACATGGAAAGCGGCCTGCTGATCACGGGCAGCGCCGGTGTTCCGCAGGTAGAAAGCGGTGAACTGCTGCAGGATAAAACCAAAAAATAAGCGTCGGGCCTTCGTCTGATGCATTAAAAAGGCATACCTCGGTATGCCTTTTTTGCCGCTATCGTGGGTGGCAGGCATTATCCGTGTTGCCTTCTGTCCGCTAAGCTTCCTTCCTCCCTGAGCCTTTGCCCCATCTCATTTTCGCGGTGAACAACAAGGGCGAGGGAGCTGTTTCAGCAATCAGGGATAAAAACGACCTCTGTTTCTTGGCAAAGTATTTGTAAACGTTAGGGTATGTGTCAAAAGCAGGCGGATCGCGGCACCCTGGTCAAACGGGACCGCACGTATGATTCCGGACCTGACTTACCGCGATATTTCCCCCGTCACTAAAATAAAAAAATCCCGTGAGGGACTTTTTTTCGTGTGCTCGTCGAACAAGAACGTTAATTAGACAGATTGTGGATATTATCCAGCAATACATGACGAGAAAACAGGTGACGTTGTTTTCCGAAAATAATATCGAAGCTCATATTGCTAATAAAACGGGGCGGCTCGCGATCGGACGAGACGGTTTTCCGATATTTCAGCGGCGGAATATTATACGTTTTTGTAAAGCAGCGGGAAAAATGCGGTAACGAGGAGAAACCACAGGCATAACAAATATCGGTCAGAGACCAGTTGGGCGAGATATGAATAATCTCTCTCGCCAGGGTGACGCGAACGCGCCAGATCCATCGCATGGGCGTAATATTATAGACTTGATTAAATAATCGGCAGATATCGAATTTCGATTTGCCACTTACGGTTTCGAGTTGTTCCAGCGTGATGTTATCGCCGATATTCTCAATAATGTAGTCGATGATCCCAACCAGACTTGTTGCTTTATTATTGTTTTCCAATGTCTTTTTTAAGTTCGGGTGACGACGATACATGTCCTGAATAAGATTATGGTTGAAGCTTTCATTATCCAAGGTGTGGGGGTAGGCATTATGTAGATTCATGGTGTCATCCAAAAATGTATTTACCGTGCCTGGAGCGGTTAATAAAAATGCTAAAAACGGCGTTGGTATTGGGTTGTTAATTATTGTCATTGCTGTCATTGACAGGGGTACTCACGCAAATTGTGTGCCATATTTGGAATGGCCTTTTTCAGCGGGATACGTAACGTTTTTTCCACTCGGCATTCCATTTTTGGGATGGCGACATTTCGTTATTGGGATTGTTCGTCTCGAAAATGGTCAACGCTCTCAGCGTGATTGCGAGTGAAATGACAAGATTTCGTTAAAACTCATCTCTAAAGGTAATACCGCTAAGATATTCACGCCGACCGGTCAAAAATGCATCGTAATGAGACGTTGCTATGTATACGTTTACATCAGACGTTCGTGATTTCGAGCCGAGGTCTTCCAGACGTCGTGGCAAACAAGGATGACAACGTGAATGAGGTGAACAGGGAAAGCGGGATACATTGGACAGAGGGAGCAGACATGAGCCAGGACAGCCGAATGAATTTCTGTGGTAGCGCTAAGCATCGCGAGCGAGACCTGGCGAACCCTCAGTGTATTGTGATCCATAGGCAGACGTTGGAGCGCCCGGAAATGCTTGCCTATGTGCGTTCGGCCTGCCGAATGTCGTCGTACGATACGCTCAACGACAGCACATTGGCGGAGGGGATTCTTCGATGCCTGCTGGCGCCGCTGTGTCGTGCGTTGCCGCACGAGCTAACGTTTGCCCGCAACCCGTTCGGCAAACCGTTCTTACCCCGATACCCGCAGCTTCACTTCAACCAGTCGCACACTCAGGCCGCTTTTGCTTTCGCCATCGCACAGGGTGACGAGGTCGGGGTCGATGTTGAGGGAAATCGAGGGCGAGTCGAGCATAAGCGCGGCGTGGCGAAACGCTTTTTCCATCCTGATGAAGCTGACTGGCTGGAGCAGTTTTGCGATGAAGAAGCGTATGTACAGGCTTTCATTCGGATATGGACGCGCAAAGAGGCCTATCTGAAAGCGTTAGGACTTGGCCTGAGCAAGCCGTTGGACTCGTTCAGCTGCCTGATGCAAGAAAACGGGCGGATTCAGGTGCAGGACGACGTTCATCCCGCCAGCGCGCAGATGGAAGAGGTCTGGTTTGACGAAGAGAGGATGGCGCTCAACTGTTGCCTATTGTCGTCCGATGAAACGCCCTTGCGCTGGCGGCACACCACGCTGACGGAACCGGACGCGTTAACGGATTGGCTGGGGTAATACAGGCACGAACAGGCAGAACGGCGCTCGCCGCTCTTGTCGTAGACCGGTCCAGACGTTTTAGCAGAGAGAGCCGATAATGACGTGAAGTTTCCCGTCATTGACGAGAAAGAAAAGAAGGCGCCCTTTGCGGATATCCCGATCCGCAAAGGGCGTAGCATCCATGGTTTTCTCCGGCGTCGACGCGCAGACCACCTGAGGGGTATGTACGCAGAGCTTTAACAGAGAAAGAAAGCGTTCCCATTCCGATCTTCATCTCCCGTCATCCTGCTGGAGCATGAGAGTAACCGGCATAGGCAGACCATCAACATCCTTGCTGACACCGCGACGATCCGTCTTCATCCCTGTTCGAACGGCGCAATCCTGCGCTCTGACCGTGACGTTAATACATCCTTGTATATTTCCGCCTGCTTATGCCAGCGAAAACGCTTCCTTAAAAAGATTATGCCCGGTGACTGGGGGCATTGTTGTCTGAAATTGTGAGATAGAAAAATAATTGCAGTGCGCACGATCAATGCTGTGCATTGTGGGGCGGAATGTTGACTGACGGCGAATCAGGATCATTGCGAACGATAAGAAACGGAGCAGCTGCCATAGGCGGCTCCCAGCCCTACTGACAGCATCACGTGCGGTCGTCCGGCACGGATGGCGGGAAGCGCGGCTGGCAGCAGGAGCAGAGGATCTACGGTGCAGCAGTGGCCGATATCCGGCAGCAGGCTGAGCGAGATGGCTTCATGCGGTAGCTGGTGGCGGCGCGCATAGCGACGCCAAAAGATGCGGTTGATATTGTGGGGCAGCAGCGACAGGCGGTTGGGATCGCCTGCCTGAGCGCCCGCCAAAGCCTCCGCCACCATGTCGTCGTGGGCCTGATAAAACGCCGTCTTTGCCTCCCGTCCGCTATTTAGCCCATCACAAAACGCCAGTCGCCGGCCGAGAAACGGTTTCCCTAACCGTAGACCTGCGCCTTCACGCTCCAGCAGCAGTGCGGCGAAGGCATCGCCGATCAATGTGTAGCCCGGCACGTAGCGCCGTGAGACGCCTAGCGGCGACAACGTATCACCGGCGATGATGGCGACGCGTTTTGCCTCCTGTCTCTCCAGCAGCCGATGAGCGTAAGCCAGCGCCCAGAACAAAGTCGCACAGTGCTGCGGGTCCAGTTCGTGGCAGTGCGCCTCAGCGCTGACAAACGGATGGTGTTGTTTCAGCTGTGTCAGCCACGCTGCCTGTTCGCCCGATGGCTCCGGTATGCCGTGTACATAAATCAGCGCGTCAATCGGGAGATCAGGTCCCGATGACTGCTGCATTAATCGGCTAATGAGTTGATAGAAAACGCTATAAAGAGAAACGGTCGCTTCCAGCGCGGCAATGCGGCGAAAGCCGAACAGCTGGCAGAACGTATTGGCTTCGCGGGGGCTATATCCCGTTTGAGTGATGATTTCCTCGGCATTCAGGCGAGCTGACGGAACCCAGGTGGCTAACGTGTTGATGTGCATCATGCATCCTCCGTCCTGATCGCAGCGGGGTTCGGGCCTTAACCATGGCAGGTTTTTTGGTGCAGAAAACGCGTCAGGGTATCGAGGGTGTGAAAGGCGTCGAAAACGTTTTCATCCATCAGATCGAACAGCTCCCCTGTTAGCCTGCCGTGTGCTTCATAGCGATCGCTGAGGACGGCAATCAGGCTGATGAGGTTGACGGAATCCAGCAAACCGTCATGGGCGTACATTGGCGCGCCTTGAAATATGGCGTTGATGCGCCCCTGATCCACCCCGATGGCTTTCAACAGCTCGCGTACGAGCACATGTGTTGCATCGTCACGCTGATGCCCAGATTCTGAGTGCGCCATACAAACTCTCCGACTCGCTGTATTGAGCGCAGTATAACGGTCGCTTAGGGGGTAACTTGTTCTAAATTGCATTCGGCGAATTATGGGTTTTTGTGTACATATTCAGGCGATTTGTGTGTGTTTTATCGCTTTATACCCGCAGATGGAGATCACGGGTCGTGTCGATGATGCGAACATTAAACGCGGAAATAAGAGGATGGCGGTGAGATGGCGGTGAAAGGTAAACGGTACCATTAAAAAACCGCTGGACGGTCGAAGCCGGTTCAGCGGGTTTGTATGTAGCGTTAAGTGCTTCGTTTCCGGTGCTAAATAAGGCTGGTATCGACCTCAGGCAGAGATTCGAAACCGGGTCTGGCAAAATAATATCCCTGAGCGAAATCAATCCCGATTCCTTTTAGAAAATGATATTCCTTTTCTGTTTCAATGCCTTCTCCCAGCACCCTGATATTCAACGCTTTCAGCATACTGACGCAGTGGGTGACGATGGTCTGGCGTGTTTCGTCCTGATCGATGTCGCGGATCAGCGCCATGTCCAGCTTGACGATATCCGTTTGGAAATCCGCCAGCAGATTCAGCCCGGAATAACCCGACCCGAAGTCATCAATCGCCGTTTTAAAACCGAGCTTTTTGTAGCATTCAATAATCGACTGTATGCGTTTGCTGTCTTTGGCCTGCTCGTTTTCGGTGAACTCGAACATGATGTTCTTGATCGGGAACTGGTACTTTCGGGCTGCTTCCAGCGTCGAGCGAATGCAACGTTCCGGGCGATAAATCGCGTTGGGCAAAAAGTTGATGCTCAGCATGCCGGACAGCTTCAGTCGGGCAGCGAGCGCGATAGCCTTGATTCGACAGAGCTGGTCGAAGCCGTAGCGCTTGTCATTGCTAACTTGCGAAATAATGCTGAAGGCCGACTCGTTATTGCAGCCTCGAACCAAGGCTTCGTAGCCGAACACGCGTTTCGTCACGCAGTCCACGATAGGCTGGAACGCCATGGTGAAGTCGAGGCCCAAATTATGACTGTCCGCGCAGTGAGCGCAGCGGGACGACATAAAAGGGGGCGATGGGGAAGTCATGGTTAGGGATTTCCTGGATTATGGAAAAAATGGACGCGTTCACCCGCTTGAAGCGGGGCGATAAGATCGTGACGCCCTCTAATAAATGTATAGCTTGTAAGCTGATGAACTGCGTTCACATGGCAATTTATCGGCAATATTCGCGTAAGAATTAAGGGAAGTTGCCCGGATAACGCGTAAAGAAACGCAAATGGCGGGTTATCCGGGTGATAAGCATCACGATATTCAGTAAGGGTCGGGAAAGACCGTTGCGATGGCGGCGGGTGGGGGCGGGGCGCTATTTCGGAGAAGCAGGCCCGCCCGAGGATAATCCCCCAAGGGCGGACATCAGGACGGTTTACCAATAGCGCACGATTTCCTGGCGCAGCGCGTCAGCGATGGCGCTGCCGTCATCCCCGGCTAACGCTCGCCCGGCGATAAACGTTTTGGCGTTAATCCCCCGGAAGTGCTGCAACGCCTCCGGCACAATACCGCCCGTGATCGACACCTCAAACCCCATCTCCGACAGGGTATGCATACGTTGGATGTCTTCCGGCGTCCAGCCGACGCCAGCCAGCTCCGCGTCTCGCGAGCGGTGATAGATCGCCTGCGTGATGCCGAGTTTGCGCCAGGCCTGCGCGTCTTCCCACGTCCAGTGGCCGTAAAGCTCCATCTGAATTTCTCCGTGGTGCTCATCCGCAATGTTTTTACAGGCGGTGATTGTGGCGATGTGGGCCGCGGCGGACACGGTGATCCAGTCCGCGCCTGCGGTAAAGGCCATCTCCGCCAGAATGGCGCCGCCGTCCGTGGTCTTCATATCGCAGACCAAAATATGATCCGGATATTGCTGGCGCAGCGTACGAACGGCATTCATCCCTTCAGCGAAGGCCAGTATGGTGCCGACTTCGATGACATCGACATATTCCGCCACGTGGGCGGCGAGATCGACCGCGGTGGGAAGATCTGTGGAGTCCAGGGCAATCTGTAATAGGGGTTGGGTCATGGTGTGAGCATCCTTTTTTAATGTTGAGGCGGCGGCATGCGCCGCCCGGATCGCGATGAACGGCAAGCGCAGCCAGCGTCATTCCATCGTTGCGTCAGTCTGGCCGTAGTAAGCGTCAGCGCCGTGTTTGCGAAAATAATGTTTGTCGGACAGGGTCTGCGGCAGGCGGATATGGTGATTCAGCCGCCGCGTCGCCAACGCCATCGCCGCCACCTCTTCCAACACCACGGCGTTATGCACGGCTTCCTCGGCGTTTTCACCCCAACAGAATGGGGCATGGCCATAGGCGACCACGCCAGGGACGGCCATGGGGTCGATGTCCCGTCGGCGGAAGGTTTCCACGATGCTGACGCCGGTGTTCTTTTCGTAATCGTCAGCGATTTCTTCTGATGTCAGCGGGCGGGAACAGGGGATATCGCCATAGAAATAGTCGGCGTGGGTGGTGCCCAATACTGGGATATCCATGCCGGCTTGCGCCCATATCGTCGCATGCCGGGAATGGGTATGGACGATGCCGCCGAGCCTCGGAAAGGCCCGATACAACACCCGGTGCGTGGCGGTATCGCTGGAAGGGCGAAGTTGTCCTTCCACCACGTTGCCGTCCAGATCGACGATGACGATGTCGTCAGCCGTCATGGCTTCGTAGCTCACGCCCGACGGTTTGATGGCGATCAGCCCGCGTTGGCGGTCAATCTGCGACACGTTGCCCCAGGTCAGTGTGACTAGCCGGTAATGCGGTAGTTGCCGGTTGGCGGCCAAAACCGTGTGTTTCAAGTCGCTTAGCATCCGTTATCCCTCCTGCTTGGCCGCCTGCGCGAGCGCGTTATCGATCGCGCGATACACCTCGTCTTTGCTGCGGCATGTCCGCAGTCTGTCGAGGTTGATGCCGGTCGGGCTGCTCTCGTCCTCCAGCGTCTGGGTGACTTCCATCAGACCTTCGATATGTTCGTCGGATGTACTGCCCGCCAGCGTAATCAGCACATCGACCGGTTCGTCTTCGCCTTCAAAGCGTACGGGAGTGGCCAGCGTCACCAGTGCGAAAGCTGTCCGTTTGACGCCGTCTTCCGGTCGCGCATGCGGCAACGCCAGGCCGGGGGCGATGACGAAGTAGGCGCCCATTTTTTCGATGCTGCGGATGATGGCGGCATGGTAACGAGGCTCCACCGCACCGGAGGCCTCCAGCATGCTGGTGCCGATTCCAATCGCTTCCCGCCAGTCAGCCGCATGGGCCTGAAGTCGGACAGTGTCGTTGTCTATCAGTGATTGCTTGAAGTTCATGGTGTGCTCCTTTGTCGGCCGTTCCTTCAGCCGGACGTTAGCGGGAAAAATGCGTTCTGATCAGGTTGAGCAATTCGTCGCCAAACGAATGGGGATTGAGCATGTTCTGCACGGCCAGTACGAATTTTCCCGTCCCCGGCTCCATCTCTCCGGCCAGGTGGCGCGAGGCGACGATGATGTCGGTCATCGGCAGCTTCGATTTGTAGTCCGCCACGGCGCATGACTCCATCACATGCGGTATGCCCCGCTGCTCCAGAAATTTGGCGATTTTCATTTTCATCATCATGGACGATCCTTGCCCATTGCCGCAGACGGTCAGAATGCGCACGGCCCGGCCCGAATTGACCGGCGCGGGTTCGGTGGCAGGCAATGTCGCCGCCGCAGGCTGAGCCGCCATCGATAACGCGGTATCTTCTTCCGCGCGCAAACGTCGGGAGGCGAAAACCATATACACGGCGGCGGCGACCATGAGGGCGTACAGAAACAGCGGCGACCAGGCGAGTCCTTGCATAATGGGCGGGAACAGCAACGCCCAGTCGGCCATGCCCATCCAACCGTTCAGCGGGGTGTCGTGGTGAGCAAACAGCGCTATCGCCCAGGCGGAGCCCAGCACCTCGATGATGCCCATCACGAAGCACATCTTCATTACGGCCTTCCAGCCGCCGAAATGGTTAGCGAATACGCCGATGGTGGCGTTGGAGAAGAACATGGGCACAAAGCCGGGAATGATGATGATGGGTGACTGGAAGGCGAGCAGTAGCAGAAGCGCAACGAACTGACCGGCGGCGCCCCACATGAAGCCGAAGACCATCGCGTTCGGGGAATAGGCATAGATAGCCGCGCAGTCGATGGCGAGCACGGCGTTGGGAATGACCCGTTCCGAGATGCCCTTGAACGCCTCCGACAGCTCCGCGACGAACATGCGGACGCCGACCACGATAATCTGAATAGCCACGGCGAACTTCAGACCGGTTTCCAGAATATAAATGCTCCAGTGGGTCGAACCGGCCATCATTTGCAGGTTCTTCAGGCCGAAGGAGAGCAGGATAATGCCGAAGAACACGGTCATGACGATGGCGGTGGCGGCGATGCTGTCGTGAAAGATGTTCAGCCAGCGAGGGAGCTTGAGGTTATCGACGCTATCTGCCGGATCGCCCAGCCGGTGGGCGATCTTGGTCGCAATCCACGAGGCTGCCTGCTGTTGATGGCCGATGGAGAAACCCGCGCCGCCCGTCACGGCTTCCGTTGGTTTGAACATCAGGTTGGAGAAAATCCCCCAGTACAGCGCGATGATGACGGCGGAAGCAAAAATCGTTTCCCACATCGTGGCGCCCAGCATCAGATAGAACATCGCGATCAGTCCGGCCTGCTGAAACATGATGTGTCCCGTCAGCATGATCGTCCGAATCCCCGTGTAGCGGCGTAGCAGCACCAACAGAATATTCAGCGCGAGCGCCAGCAACACGGTGTAGCCCACCCAGGAGTAGCGATCCCCCATCACAGACATCGTCGCCATCATGGCGGTGTAAGGGTCAATGACGGAACCGGACAGACCATGAAATTCGGCGATTTTTTCGATGACCGGTTTGAAACCCGCCACTAACGTATCCGCGCCGACCTGAACCAGCATAAAACCGATGATGGTTTTCAGCGTGCCTTTGAGCACGGTGGAGAGATCCCGCCGCAGCAGGAGGTAACCGATACAGGTGACCAATCCCAGCAGCAGCGGCGCTTTTGTCATTACCTGGCTGTAGAAGATGTAAAAAATGTCATATAGCGTTTCCATGATGCAGCTCCGTGTCTATGAAGGCGTAATGCCCGACGGTGATAACTCAATCCCTGTTACCTGCGTTCTTTCTTGCCAACGTGCGTTTTGACCTTTCCCTGGGTCTTATTGAATCAATAAAATCACGAAAAATCACTTGGTGATTTCTTTTGACCTTTTTTATCATCATAGACAAGCGGTAGTGAAGATCAAGCTTTCAATTATGATTATCACGTTGGTTGATTTGTTTTCCGGGGTGGTAATAAAAACATAATATAAATAATAAGTTATGTGTTATTTGGGTGAGCCAAAGGTTCTTTTGTACTTATCTTTCTGGTACTTAAATCCCAATAAAAGCGAATCACGAAGCGCAATAACTAATCATTGATAATCATATTTGTGATTGATATAGTCATTTTCAATCACCAGAAATCACTCATTTGTGATGAGCGCCTCGGGAAAGGAAAACGCGAAGCGGGAGGTGACACGATCTGCGACCCGTGGAAACCGGTCGGCGGCGGTTGTAATCATGAAGAAGGATAAAACGATGAGCAAAGTAACAGACATTACCCGGGAGTCATGGATATTGAATACGTTCCCCGAATGGGGGACCTGGCTCAACGAGGAAATCGAGCAGGAGGAGGTCGCCGCAGGGACGTTCGCCATGTGGTGGCTGGGCTGTACCGGCATCTGGTTAAAGTCGGCGGGTAATACGCAGATCGCTATCGACTTCTGGTGCGGCACCGGCAAGAAAACTCACGCCAATCCCTACATGAAAAAGCAGCATCAGATGATGCGCATGGGCGGCGTACGCAAGCTGCAACCCAACCTGCGCACGTCGCCGTTTGTACTGGATCCGTTCGGCATCAAGAAGATAGACGCCGTGCTGGCGACGCACGATCACGCTGACCACATCGATATCAACGTGGCGGCGGCGGTGCTGCAAAATGCGGGCGATCACGTGAAGTTCATTGGTCCCGAGGCGTGTGTCGAGCTTTGGACGGGATGGGGCGTACCGGCCGAACGCTGCATTGTGGCGCAGGTCGGGCAGGAGATCGCGATCGGCGATATCACCATCAAAGTGCTGGACGCGTTTGACAGGACCGCGCTGGTGACGCTGCCGGAGGGCGTATCTTCCCGCGATAAAAGCATTTTGGACGGTATGGATCGACGTGCGGTGAACTATCTGGTGAAGACCAGCGGCGGCAATATGTACCACTCCGGCGATTCGCACTACTCCAACTACTTTGCCCGACACGGCAACGACAACACGATTGACGTGGCGCTTCTCTCCTACGGCGAAAACCCTCGCGGCGTGACCGACAAAATGACCTCTTCAGACATTCTGCGTGCCGCGGAGTCGCTGAACACGCAGGTAGTGATCCCCTTTCATCACGACATTTGGGCGAATTTCCAGAGCGATCCCGGCGAAATCGAGCTGCTGTGGCACAGGAAAAAAGATCGCCTCAACTACGGCTTCCAGCCGTTCTTCTGGCAGGTAGGCGGCAAGTACACCTTCCCGACGGACAAGGCGAAGATGCATTACCAGCACCCGCGCGGGTTTGACGACATTTTCGTCGATGAACCCGAGCTGCCGTTCCGCTCGTTCCTGTAACGTTCTCTGTTCACGAGGTGCGCGATGGATAACCTGAATAGCGCGTTGCGGCTGGGCGTATATGAAAAGGCCATGCCGGCGCGGTTGGATTGGGAGCATAAGATTCAGGCCGCCAAAACGCTGGGGTTCGACTTCATTGAGATGTCCGTCGATGAGTCGGATGAACGCCTGCAACGCCTGGACTGGCGGGATGACGAGATCTTTCGGCTGCGCCGTTTGTGCGAGCAATATGGCATGCCCGTGCACTCCTTGTGCCTGAGCGCGCACCGTCGTTTCCCGTTTGGATCGGCTGATGCGTCGGTGCGCGCTCAGGCGGGCGTCATCATGCGTAAAGCCATCGAACTGGCTTACAAACTGGGCGTACGTTGCATTCAGCTAGCGGGCTATGACGTGTATTACGAGCCGCACAGCGACGCGACGCATCAGCGGTTCGTCGACGGTATGCGCGAAAGCGCGCGTTTGGCTGAGCGGGCGGGGATCATGCTGGGCGTGGAGATCATGGATACGCCCTACCTGAATTCGCTGTGCAAGTTTGAAGTGCTCAAGAAGGCGGTGCCTTCGCCTTATTTTATGGCCTATCCCGACGTCGGCAATATCACCGGCTGGAATTACGATGTCTGTACCGAGTTGCAGATGAGCGGCGAACACATCGTCCAAATCCATCTGAAAGATACGCTCCGTGTCAGCGCCGATCATTCGGGACAGTTCCGCGACTTGTGTATCGGCGAAGGGCAGGTGGACTTCCCCGCCATTTTTCGCACGCTGGCCGGGATGAACTATTCGGCGCCGCTGGTCGTTGAAATGTGGGCGCAGGATGCGCATTGGGCTGACCACCTGCGGCAAGCCAGATCGCGTTTGGTGACGATGGCGCAGGAAGCTGGACTGGCGTTAGGTTGACGATGCACAAACGGGCGGGGAGGCTTTCCCGCCCGGTGCTTTGATTTTTGGAAACAGCGTTATACAATCATAAGACATCATAAATAATCATAAATCAGGCAAGACATGACAGAAACACAACGACACAGCGCTATTCTGACCTTGCTGAATGAGAAACGCCATCTGACCGTGGCCAGCCTGACGCAGGCGTTCTCGATTTCTCCGGCGACCGCGCGTCGCGATATCAATAAGCTAAACGAAGCCGGACAGGTGCGAAAAGTCCGCAACGGCGCAGAGGCGCTGATGCCGACCAAACGACTCTGGTCACCGCTGGACAGCCAAAGCACCTCGACTCACGATGAAAAAGTGCGCATCGCTCAGGCGGCGGCTCGGCTAGTGCAGCCGGGTGAGAGCGCGGTGATCAACTGCGGCTCGACGGCCTTTTTATTGGGGAAGGAAATCTGCGGGCGAGATGTTCAGGTCATCACTAACTACTTTCCGTTGGCCAACTATCTGATTGAGCAAGAGCATGACGGCGTGGTGATTATTGGCGGGCAGTACAACAAGAGCCAGTCCATCACTCTGGCGCCGCAGGATGAGATTTCGTCCCTGTATGCCGGGCACTGGATGTTTACCAGCGGCAAAGGCCTCACGGCTGAGGGGCTGTACAAAATGGATATGCTGACGGCGATGGCGGAACAGAAAATGCTGGATCATGTCGGCAAGCTGGCGGTGTTGACGGACAGCAGCAAACTCGGCCAGCGCGCCGGAATGCTGTTCTGCAACGCCGAACATATTGACGTGCTGATCACCGGCCGTGACGCCAACCCGCAGGTGATCCAACAGCTGAAAGACAAAGGCGTCGAGGTGATGCTGGTCTAGCGTCACCGGGCCTTGGACGCGTTGTCCTGAGCGGTCGTTTGAGGATAACCGGCCGTCGGGGGTGGTCGGCGATGGCATTGCGGCCGTGGTTCAGTGGCCGCAAACGCGCGTGGGATTTATCGCGGAGCCGTTACCGGCTGTGGGGCTTTATGTGGCGTTAATATCGGGTAGTCGAGCACGATGAGATTGCCCAGAATTGGCCGGAAAATCGCTTTCAATTCATCGTGTTTGGGATGAGGTAAATAGCGCTGGCGCGCCGCTTCATCTTTAAACGTCATCATCACGCAGTGCGTGAATCCCTCATTTTTACCTTCCGGACTATCGTTACATCCCCACTCGACGCTGACGACGCCTTCGATGGCGGTTGGCATCTGCAAAAAAGCCGATTTCACCCGCTCGATGTCGGCTTCCGCGGCATCCGCTTTGAAAGTGATAAGTAAGATATGGCGTATCATTGCTGACTCCGTTTGTAATGTCCTGCCAAGAGCATAGCCCTTTACGCGGCGACTTTCATGGCGTGTGACGCGGCTGAGAGGCGGTGTTTTTCTCTGTGACGCCTGACCAAAAACCGCGCGCGCTCGGGCCGATATCCCGAAGACACCGCCGTCTTATCGCTCGGCGTTAGGGTGGTGGCTGATGCGAAACGACACCCGCTGCGGATGGTTGACCGATACCAGATATTCGACGGGCTGTTGAAAACGGTCGGCAATCACGCCGCGATAGATGAGCGCGGGGCTGTCCGGCGGCGCATTCAGCAACGCCTGCTCTTCCTCATTCATTATCCCGACCCGAATGGTGCCCTCGTCGGAAACGCCGAAGAGGCGGTAGCGTTCTGCCAGTAGCCGATACAGCGAACCGCTCTCCTCCAGCATTTCAGCCGTTAGATCCGGCATCAGCGCGCGCGGTAGGTAGCTGGTTTCTAAGCAAAACGGATCGCCGTCCGCCAGCCGCAGTCGTTTGATCATCACCACCGGATCGCCTATTTCAATGTTCAGCAGGGGCGCGATACGGGCGCTGGCGGCCGTGTCCTGAAAATAGAGTAACTGGCTGCCGGGCACCGCGCCATTCAGCTCGGTGATCTTGCTGATGCCCTGTTCAATGGCCTGCGTCAGCGGCCGCTCAATCGTGGTCTGGGTCAGCCAGGTGCCCTGATTGCCGCGTCTTTCCAGTAACCCGGCGTCGACCAGTTCATCGATAATTTTACGCAGCGTCATTCGGCTGATGCCGAGCACGACGGCGAGATCCCGTTCCGCCGGGATCTGATCGCCATCGTTGTACTCGGGGGTATTCAACAAGCTCAGCAGAGCCTGCTTGGCTTCCAGATACGCTTTGCGTGGACGGCGTTTGCCAGTGTTCGTTTTATCCATGGTATGTTTTCTGGTCTGTTCCATGCTGAAGAAAGAGCGATTACCGCAAGCGCTATCGCTTGTTTTATCACCCGTTATTGCGCTTTACAGCCCTATTATCCCCCTGAGCTAATCAGACCACAACACCCTAATACCCTATTATAATTGAATAATATGGATAAATTCGTTGCCCGGCGTGAATGATAAGCGTATATCTCTGGTGGTATAGTTTACGGTATATTTATAGGGAGTGAATGATGAAAAAAACGCTTGCCCTGTTATCCCTGAGTCTGGTGATGACGGCCTTCTCCGGGCTGGCTTCCGCACAGCAGTCCCTCCGTTTTGGCACCGACGCCACCTTTCCTCCGTTTGAGTTTAAGGCTGCGAATGGGCAGTTGCAGGGGTTCGATATTGATTTAGGCAATGAGATCTGCGCGCGTCTGAAGGCGCAATGCGTCTGGGTGGAAAGCAGTTTCGACGGTTTGATTCCCGCGCTGCATGCCCGTAAATTCGACGCGATCCTCTCTTCGCTCTCTATCACCCGAGAACGGCAGAAAGCCATCAACTTTTCCCACAAATTGTTTAACACGCCGGCTTATCTGGTCGCTGCGAAGGACAGCGGTTTGAAGCCGACCGCCGAGTCGCTGCGCGGCAAGCGCGTTGGCGTGCAGCAGGGATCGGTATTTGAAATTTACGCGCAGAAATACTGGCGATCTCAGGGCGTTGAGCTGGTGTCTTACCCCAGCGCTGAAGCGGTCTATGCCGATCTGGTCGTCGGTCGTCTGGACGCGACGCTGGATGATGCCACGGTGGTGACCGAGGCGTTGCTGAATAAGCCGGAGGGCAAGGGGTTCAACCTGATAGAGCCGCAGGTGAAAGACGATGCCGTGTTTGGCCCCGGCACCGGTATTGGCGTCAGGAAGCAGGATGCCCAACTGCTGGAACAGCTTAACGGCGCTATCACTCAGATCCGGCAGGATGGCACTTACGACCGATTGGCAAAAAAATACTTCACCTTCAACGTGTATGGCGACTAATTCATGAATACAGCAGCGATGATAGCTTCCCTTATCGAACAGCGTTTCCGCCCGCAGGGAGGGTTACGGCAGGTGTTTTTGGTCGCCTGCGGCGGGTCGTTGGTCGACATGTACCCGGCCCACTATTTCCTGAATAGCGAGTCCACGGTGCTGCACAGCTACATGATGACCGCCAACGAGTTTGTTTACGCGGCCCCTAAAACATTAGGCAACCAGTCACTGACCATCGTCTGTTCTCACGGCGGCAATACGCCGGAGTCGGTGGCGGCGGCGGAGCTGGCCCAACAGCGCGGCAGCGTGACGGTCACGCTGACGCATAATGAGACTGCGCGTCTGATCGATTTCTCCGACGGCAATCTGCTGTACGCCTGGGGGAATGACAGTCAGGTGGTGAATAATCCAATGGCGTTGATCCTCAGCCTGTGCGTCGAGGCATTGCAGCAAACTGAGGGCTTTGACGGCTACGCTGACTTTCAGTCGGGAATGGGGCAGATCGACGCGGTGATTGCGAGCGCACGCCAGCAGGTGCAGACCCGCACGGCGGCGTTTGCCGACCGCTATGTGAAGGAGTCGCTGTTTTACATCTTGTCCAGCGGCGCGTCTTACGGTCACGCCTACGGTTTCGCCATCTGCTCGCTGATGGAAATGCAGTGGCTGAACGCCGCGTCCATCCACAGCGGCGAATATTTCCACGGGCCTTTCGAAGTCACGGATCACAGCACGCCCTGGATCCTGATGATGAACGAGGGCCGCACTCGGCCGCTGGATGAGCGTGTGCGGGACTTCCTGAGCCGCTATGCCGACAAGGTGGAAGTCATTGACGCCAAAGCGCTCGGGCTGGGCGTAATCCCGGCTGGCGTAGTGGAGTATTTCAATCCGATACTGTTCTACAGCGTCATGTGCGAATACCGCGCGGCGTTGGCGAAGGTGCGTCAGCATCCTCTTGAGACGCGGCGATACATGGGTCAGGTGGATTACTGAGGTACGCGTCATGAAAGTCCTGGGACTTGGCGATAACGTTATCGATCGATATACCCACACCGGCATCGGTTATCCGGGCGGCAATGCGCTAAATTTCAGCGTCTATGCCCGCATGTTATCGGCGCAATCCGCCTATTTAGGAGTGTTCGGGGATGATGGGGCGGCGGAGCACATTCGGCGTGTGCTCGAACAGCGTGGCGTTGGCCTCGAACACTGCCTGACGGTCGCCGGCGAAAGCGGCCACGCCCGTCTTACCCTTGAGCAGGGGGAACGCGTGTTCCTCGGTTCTAATGCGGGCGGTATCCGTCAAAGCACTTCAATGGATTTCGTACTGGCTCATCTCTCGTGGCTGGGCGGCTTCGACCTGATCCATACCAGCGCCTACAGCTATATCGACCCGCTGCTGGCGGATCTCGGTTCGCTACCCGGCCGTTTGTCCTATGACTTTTCGGATGACTTCGACGTTGATCAGGCGCTGTCCCAGAGCCGCTGGCTGGATTACGCTTTTTTCTCCTGCGCGGACCGCCCCCTTAATGAAACCCGTCAGCTTCTGCTGTCGGCTCACGACGCGGGTTGCCGGTGGGTTATCGCCACGCGCGGGGCGGAGGAAGCAATACTGTTCGACGGCGATCAATGGTTCAGTCAGCCGCCGGAGCCGATCGCACCCGTCGATACGCTCGGTGCCGGAGACGCTTTCATCACCGCCTTTCTATTGGCTCACCTTGGTGGAAAAACGTTGCCCGAAAGTCTGCATCAGGGCGCCGTCTTCGCGGCGCGCATTTGCATGATGGAAGGGGCGTTCGGCGAAGGAATGCGGTATTGAGGCCGCATGGATCCTTTTTCGGTCGCTGCTTAAGCGAGCCATCTGATCCGATAAGAGCCAGACTTGGGAGGCCAAGGTTGTCCGTCAGCGATGATCCCGAACACTCTCCGGCCACATTGCGAGCGCAGAAAAAATCAGCGCGGATATCGACTCGCCATCACGGGGCTGTTCTACTTATCGGGTGTATTGCGTCGTAGGACTGCATTCATCGAGCAACTTCGTTGTGCGGCCCTGTCACGGTGAACGGAGGGAACCGCATAACGAAGCGCTGCTATCGGTCGGACAATAAAAAGTCGAAATTTTGACCTCGGTAGCTCGCATCAACGCTGTAGGTCGTAGAGGGATCGGTCGCGACACGCACATCAAAACGGTTAAAAGAGTCGTCATTCAATGCATGTCTGACTAAATCGTCGGAATGCAGCGACGGCAAACCGGCTTTCGCCAGTTTTTTCTGTAGCGTCTCTGAGCTGAGCGGTACCACCTCCCGAAGACGCCGGGTATCACTTCGGTTGGCGGAGTCAGAAGCATCCCAGAGTAAATGACTGTGTGTTGCCATCAGCGCCGTCATCGGCGTGTGAGTGTCGCGTTGCATATCGTGTAGTACCGATTGAGTCAGCGTGCATGCGCTGGGGTGCGTTGGCCAGGCATCCACGACGACCGTATTGCGTTCGCCCCAGGTGGGATCGCGAGGGTCGCCCAGCATCACAAACTCGTGGCTATTGTTTTCGGGAAGCTGGAGTCGTACACGGCATATCGGCCGCTCCACGTTGCGTTCTTTCAACGCGGCGACGGCGACGGCGGCATGTACCGCACAGTTGCCACCCTGAAATTTTTGCGCCCGTTTGATCTGATTTTCGATTCCGCCATGAGGATACTTTTGGTATGCCAGATGCATTCTCGCCCAGCTCTCTCCCGATGAGGCCCGGACATCCTGCCGCTGATTTCCCGCCCCGTGCGGGAGCATATTTTTGACTACGCGATTCGCCCAGCAGGCATCCGCCAGTGCAGACAGGGTGCCGGATTTCACCACCACGTTTTTATGCTGATAGTTTGATAACCCCAGCTGGCTGGCGCTGTGGGTATCATGAACTTGACTACCGGTATCCTCATTCTCGACAATCGCGCTATACGTTGAAGAGGAAGAAGACCCGCGGAAAATATTAAACCTTGGCATGGGTTGCCTCCGAAGCTCTAAAAAATGCCGTCCCCAGCAGGAATGGAACGTAGAACTATCTCCTCATGCTTTTTTGGAAACACGTTGTAAGCCAGCGTGGCGATGAGAAGGGGATTCATCAGACTGATCGACCGTGGGAAGAGACGTTCCGCAGCAGTAGGCGTCAGCCCGTGTCAGAAATTCATGGAAGGTTTTCACCGCCAGCTCCGCTGATAATTCTTCCAATGGCTGACGGGCGTAGAGCACCATTTTTTTGCTCGGGCTGTCGTAGCCCAGTGTGATGGCCGGATGGCGCAGACTGAATACATTTTCTGCCAACAACGCCTGAAATCCCTCCGGTGTTCGCCACGCGTGGGGAGCGACAAACGTCGCGACGATATTCAGATATCCCGGTTGGCTGCCGATCAGATGGATATGCAGATCGTGATCGAAGACCAACCTATAGAGGTCTTCCTCCGGACGCGGCGGCGGCAGCTCGCCGGGCTGATATCTCTGGATAATGGCACGAGAGATAGCATGAAATTTTTCATTCAACATAACCGATGCTCACATGACAGGGTTCTTATGAGTGGCCTCGGTAGGGGAAGGGTTCCCGTAGGGTGTGATGATTTATTTTTCATCGACGTCGAGAAGCCGCCGGATCGCCGCCGCGTTTTGCTCCCATTCGCCTTCGCTCAACGCCATCAATCCAAAATATTTCAGGAAAAACAGACCTTCCGTCGCGAGAAAAGCGATGCGCCGGGTATCGTCATGGTCGCTTTCCCCGAGCGCGAATTCACGCTGTCGTTCCATGTACCAATCGCGTACCGAGCCAAGATAATCCGGAGACTGCAAAAGCGCGGATAACAGCACCGCAGAGCGCGAAACGTTGCTTTCGTCATCTTGAGACGTCGTGACCACATGCGCTTTGAGCTTATCGTCAGGCGAGGCGGTGTGACCCGACAGTTCCGCTAATTGCTTTTGGTAATACATGTCCCAGCGCTTGATCATGGCTTCAATCATGGATTCCTTGTTGCCAAAGCAGGATTGGACGCCGCCCTTGGTGATACCTGCCGCCTTCGCCACGGCATCTATCGTCAGCCCTGCTGCGCCCAGTTTTGACACTACGCCTTCTGCGGCATCCAGCACGGCTTCTCGGTCAATAGTTGGTTTTCTTCCCACTTGAAACCTCTTTTTATACAGGGTGTTAAGGTCGTTAGTCATTAATGACCGGAAGTCAGTTTGAGGCCCGCGACAGAACTCACCAGGAGACAAATCAGTAACCCACGGACCAGTGTTGCCGGTTCGTGATACCAGATCATGCCAACCAGCACCGTTCCCAACGCGCCGATCCCCGTCCAGACCGCATAGGCGGTACCGATGGGGATGCTCCGCGTTCCCAGCTCCAGAAAGCACATGCTCCCGATGATGCAGACCAGAAAAGCCAGCGTCCAGGGGATGTTTTTAAAGCCGTCGGTATAGCGCAGGCAGGTGGTAAACCCCACCTCCAATACGCCCCCTATCAATACGTAAATCCAAGCCATCGTGTTAGCTCCCGTGTGTGATTTAAATACAATTGTATTTGAATTCTTGGTGTTTGCAATACGATCGTATTCAAAGATATGAAGGGAAATGCGCGATTCAGCAAACATCAGAACATCGTCGTTCTAAAGTCTGTCGAAGGCAGGTGTACTGCAAAAGATGTCTCGTAGGAGGCAGGTACGTCTGAAGTCTTAAAACACAAAAAATGTGGATATCGAATCAGGCGATATCAATAAGGCGAAACAATGGTTGGATAAACATAGATATATAAATCAGATATACCCGCGCCGGGTTGAGATACCGGGGAATTAAAGGATGTTATTGAGCAAAATGCCATAGCCTGCTAGTCCGTCCTCTGGCTGTTAAGTATTCCATGGCCTAAGGTCGATTCGAAGTTCGAGCCATTTAGCGATATTGATAAGGCTCGTTTGCTGGAGTGGGTCAGTCCATATCAATCAACGGGGGGAAAATCAGTGGAAATGGAATTATCCCTCAAATCCCGTAGATGCTGCGCTAAATGAATAACGGTCTTTTCTCCCGTGGCGGCTTCTACGGTTAAATTTTCCAACGCATTATCGTTATCACGGATTTTGATGCCATTACGGTGGAGAAAAGCCATGGTCACGAAAAACGCGGTGCGTTTGTTGCCATCATTAAAGATATGCCCCCGAGCGATAGCTACCCAGTAAGTGGCTGCGAGCTCGAAAATATCGGTTATATCTTCATAGTGTGCGCGGTTCTGTACCCGATAGATCAGTGCTTCGGCTCTGCCGGGATCGGGAATGCCAGCAACGCCGGGAAGCCGTTGCAATATACGGTCATGAAAAGCGATAACTTCCTGAGCGCTAATCCATATCATCGGTTTGTCAGCGCCTCTACCGTGTGACCATGACGTTGCATAATCTCATCGAACTCCGCATCCAGTTTCGCGTTTTGGTATGCCTCGAATTCAGATTTGCTGATCACTACCGCAGAACTTCCATCGCGACGGGTGATTTCAACGGCTTCACCCTGAGTGGCGGCATCCAATACTTCTGAAATATGGGCACGAGCCTGAGTTGAAGTGTAAGTACGCATAATGTTTCTCCTAAAATGTACATCCTGATTGTACACTTTACGCTGTTTTAAACAAAAATATAAAAATATTGATTATAAATCAAAGTATTATACCTTTTTATTGCCTGTGATTTGGCCCACATTTGATGCGCTTATAGAACATAAATATTTTTTTCGCAGCGCTCTTGAAAAACAGAAGGGATGTGGAGATTGGCCTTAAAACGAATACTGTTGTTTGTAAAGCGCGGGGAGTACCTATTTGGCAGTGGATTTGGGTTGTAGGTAGAGTTGAGGTCGTTGGCAACAAAAACGCCCTGAAAACAGAGCGTTGTGGCAGTCGGTGGAAAAGGGCGGAAATTATTCGATATTCTGAATCTGTTCCCGCATCTGCTCGATCAGGACCTTCAGCTCAATGGCGGAGGCGGTGATGTCGGCGTTGATGGATTTAGAGCCAGCGTGTTCGACTCGCGGTTGAACTCTTGCATCATGAAGTCCAGACGGCGGCCGACGGCTTCCTGCTTGTTGAGGATTTTGTAGGTTTCCTTTACGTGCGCTTCTAAACGGTCCAGCTCTTCGGCGACGTCGACGCGTTGCGCCATCAGCACCAGTTCCTGTTCCAGCCGGTTGTTCTCCAGCTGCACCTGCGCGTCTTCCAGTTTGCTGACCAGCTTTTCACGCTGCCATTGCAGGATGTTCGGCATATGGGCGCGAACTTTGGCGACTTCGGCGCTAACGCCCGCCAGACGCTGTTCGATCAGCGCTTTCAGCGCGTTGCCCTCGCTTTCACGCGCGGCGATGAAGTCATCCAGCGCGGCGTTCAGCGCCTGCATCAGTTCGGCGCTGATGGCGTCCAGGTCCTGCTCTTCCGCCGCCATTACGCCCGGCCAGCGCAGGACATCGACCGGGTTGATTTCCCCTTCGTCGCTCTGCATCTTGACCCACTTTGCGGCTTCAACCAGCTGTTTCGCCAGTCGTTCGTTCATAATCAACGAACCTTGCGCGCGGGGATCCAGTTCAAAACGCAGGTTGCATTCGATTTTGCCGCGCGTCAGCCGGTTGCGAATACGTTCGCGAACCACGGGCTCCAGACTGCGGAACTGCTCCGGTAAACGGATGTAAGTTTCCAGATAACGTTGGTTAACGGAACGCAGCTCCCAGGCTGCGCTTCCCCACTCGCCTTTGATTTCTCGTCGTGCGTAAGCGGTCATGCTACGGATCATCGGTGCGTACCTGTCAGAAAATGATGGAAGGATTATAACGTTGCGGGATACGTCATGATAGCAAAAGCGGTCCGGCGCGCCGGGGCACGATCGGTTTAGCAGGAACGTGTAGTCAGCCTTTTGCCGGTATGCGCGAGCACTGCCCGATAAATGAAAGAAGGGACGTGGGGGCTGAACGGTTGGCAACGCCGCCTTGGGGCGACGCTGACGTTGAGAGCATTAGGCGGCGAGCAGGAAAGAGGCGCACTGATTGGCCAGCTCGGCACATTGGTGTTTCAGCACCTGTTTCAGCTGGATCGCTTCGCGCGACTGCGGCGTGTCGCGACGGCTGATCATCATCACCTCGAACGGCAATGGCTGAATGATCGGGACGATTTTCAGCTGGTCGGTATAACGGCGCGCGGTGAACAAATCCACAATCCCGGTGCCGCCGCCGGCCAGCACCATATCGGCGATGACGGAATAGGTTTTGATAAACAGGGAGGCGGCGGGTTGCAGGCCACGGTCGTTGAGGGCGCGATGAACCACCCGGCCCAACGGGTCTTGCTGCTGCATCATCAATAAGTTGTTCTGACACAGCCACTCCAGCGAGACGGGGCCTTGATGCGGGTTATCTTTCGGCAGTAACGCGACCATCGTGGACTGGCACAGCGGTTCGGCGACCAGGTCGGACGGCACCTGCTGGCCGAAGACCAACGCCAGATCCAGCTGATTTTGCTGGATCTCCTGACACAACGTGCTGAAGTGTTCGGTCACCAACTCCACGTTCACCCGCGACGACTGCTGGTGAAACGCCACCATCGCTGGCGCGACAATCATCTGGCCGAACGCATGCGCCGCGCCCAGACGCACCGTCTGGCTTTGTCCTTTGCGAATTTGTTCCGTCAGGGCATTGATGGACTGGAGCTGCTCATGCAGCGCCTGCACTTGCGGGATCAGTCGGTGGCCTTCGTCCGTGACGACCATGCCTTGCGTGCGGCGTTCGAACAGGGCAAAGCCAAGCTGTTGCTCGGCGTGGTTCAGCACCCGGCTGACGTTCGGTTGGGAGACGTTCAGTAAGCGCGCCGCGCCGCTAATGGTGCCAGCCTGAAGAATGGCCTGAAAAACTTCGATATGGCGTAGTCGCATAGCCTGAACCTTAAGTCATTTTGCCAACAGTGTGGCGGATGGAAATCGAACCGCCGGAGGCGAAACGCATCAAACTGATTGTTGCAAATGCAACATTTACGCCATGTTGTTATGACTTAGGAGAGAAGAAGGCACAGGCCCGCGATGCAGGGAAGGGGGAAAAGACCGGGACGAGCAGGAGACGCGGCTGGTTTTCTCCATGATGGTGCGGTGTCCCTCGCCGCCAGACCGGTTTGCACCAAAATGGTGAAACTGAGTCGCGGTGCTACGTCACAGTGGGGAAGTCATCGTGGGAAAGAGGAACCGCACGGACGCGCTAAATGGCCCGCCGATTTTCGGCTGTTGGGCGGAAGACGGACGCCATCGGCTGCCTGACGGATGAACGCGCTCGCCCCCTCGGGGCGAGCATTCACATTCACCGATAGATCTCGACGGCCGGTTCCGCGCCAACGTAGCCATAGCCGCGGTACATCCCTTCGCTGTTGAAGGTCAAGGCGATATTGCCCGCGTGGTCGACGGCGATCAGGCCGCCGCTGCCGCCGAGCCTAGCCACTTTGTCCATCACGACCCGTTCGGTTGCCTGCGCCAGCGGCAGTCCGGCGTACTCCATCAGCGCAGAAACGTCATAGGCGGCCACCGTCCGCATAAACACTTCGCCGGTGCCGGTGCAGGACACGGCGACGGTTTGGTTGTTGGCGTAGCAGCCCGCGCCGATGATGGGGGAGTCACCCACGCGACCGACCTGTTTGTTGGTCATACCGCCGGTGGATGTCGCGGCCGCCAGATTGCCCGCGGCATCCAGCGCCACGGCCCCGACGGTGCCGTATTTATGATGCGGATCGATCGGATCGCCGCCGGAGACGTCGCCATCGCCGCTATGATCCAACACGATCCTGTCGCCGTCAGCTTGCGCCTGTAGCAACTGCTCGTAGCGGTCGTCGGTGAAGAAGAAGTCTGACTCGACCATCTCCAAACCGTGCTTGAGGGCGAAGCTTTCCGCACCTTCGGCGGTAAACATGACGTGCGGACTGTGTTCCAGCACCTTGCGGGCGGCCAGTACCGGGTTGCGGATGTGGCTGACGCCCGCCACGGCGCCCGCGTCCAGCGTCCGCCCGTCCATGATGCTGGCGTCGAGCTCGTGCGTGCCTTCGTGGGTAAAGACCGAGCCTTTGCCAGCGTTAAACAGCGGGCACTCTTCCAGCCGCCGTACGGCTTCGGTCACCGCATCCAGCGCGCTGCCATGGTGGGTCAGCACCTCCTGTCCGCTGCGGACGATCTCCTGCAGCGCGGCGCGGTAACGCTGTTCTTTCTCACTGTTCATCGCGGCACGGGCGATAGCGCCTGCGCCGCCGTGAATAACAATCACCGGTTTCATGATGTTCCTCGTCGGGAGCGAGAGCGCGTCGCGTGCGTCCGCGCCCTCGGTCTGCGTGTCGGCCTGACGATGCCGTCAGACCGAGAGTTGAATTTAGTTCTGGGTCGAGGCCAGATAGGAGAAGGCGCACAGCAGATTAATGATCTCCGCCATTTTAGGCGCGCTGTAGCTGACGGTGATGGCATCCACCCGCTCGACGTTGGGGATCAGACAGAACAGGTCGGCCATCACCGGTTTCGCCACCATAATCTCCAGATGATAGGGTGGTTGCAGGCGCGTTGTTTGCTCCTGGTGCGCCTGCTGGACGGCGTGGGTCGCCGCCTGACGAATGGCGTTGCGGGCTTCTTCCGGACTCAGGGATTCGGCCGCCGTCTGGGAAATAGCGCGTTTCACGCAGGCGTAGCCGGTCGCCGGATAGTAGCGTTTAATCCACTGCTGTAAGACGTCGTCGCCGCTGACCAGCCACAACGGCGTATCCAGCTCGGCGCCCGCGGCGGCGTAAATATCGCTTTCTCCCATCACTTCGCCGTTGATTTTGACGCGGTAGAACGCGCGGCTGTTGATGGTGTGCGCCAATACGCCGAACTCACCGGCGGCGGTGTGATAGCCGATGAACATCAGCCCGTCGAACGGCCCTTCCTGCAAACCTTCCACCATCGACAGTCCGCGCGGTTTGCCCTGCACCAGACGGGCGCGCGGGTCGATATTGTCCGCCCGCAGGTTGGTCATGGACGCATGGCTGTCGGCGACCACCACTTCGCTGGCACCGCCAGCGAAAGCGCCTTCGATGGCGGCATTCACTTCCTGCTCCATCAGCGCGCGCGCCAGCGCGTATTCCGGGTGGCCGGGGCTGCACTGTTCCGGGCGCATCACGCCGGCAACGCCCTCGATATCCGCTGAAATAAAGACTCTCATGATAATTTCCTCAATCAAAAACGTGTTGCGCCAGCTTGTCCAGCACCTGCGGCAGCGCCGGGCGGAAGTGGTCGCGGAAGCCGGTGACGGGTTCCGCCTGTAACAGCGCGTCCAGCACCGCATGTTCCGTGGCGTCCGCCGCCGCGCTGAGCAGCGGCTCCAGCCGTTCGTCGTCGGGCGGCTCCGGCGTCGCGCAGGTGGAAAACGCGACGGCGATATCGCCGGAGCCGTGGCCCCAATAGCTCCCCAGCCGTCCCAGACCCGCGCCCGCGCGTTTGGCGATGCGGCTCAGTTGGCGAGCGTCCAGCGGCGCGTTCGTCGCCATAATAATGATGATAGATCCCGCGTCGCGCTGTGGCGCCAGTTCCGGCAGGAGCGGGGCGATAGCCTGTCCCATCGGCACGCCGTCCAGCGTCAGCGAGGCGAGGGTGCCGAAATTCGCGAGCACCAGTACGCCAAGCGTCGCCTCCAGATCGTTGATGTGCCGCGACGCCGTGCCGATGCCGCCTTTGAGGCCAAAACAGCTCATCCCGCGTCCGGCCCCGACGCTGCCGCGCGCGAAGGCCGTCTCCGCATCGTCCAGCGCCGACTGCGCCATCGCCTCGGTCACGGCCAGCGCCTGAATATCGTTCAGCCAGCCGTCGTTGCACTCCAGCGCCAGCGGATTGACGGTCGGCAGCGAACGGCCGAGCTCGGGGTTGTGGCGGATGGCGTCGCGCACCAGCGTGGTAAACAGCGTCCCGACGGCCAGCGTGTTGCTCAGCAGGATCGGGGTTTGCAGCTGTCCCAATTCTTCTATCTGCACCAGTCCGACGGGTTTGGCGAAGCCGTTGAGCACCGCCGCGCCGCAGGGCAGGGGATGGGTGAACAGGTTGCCGCCCGGCGGCACGATGGCGGTGACGCCGGTTTGGATCTCGCCCTGCGCCAGCGTGCTATGGCCGACGCGAACGCCGGGAACATCGCTGAGCGCATTGTGCGGACCGCTCACGAACCGCGGGGTGCCCAACTGGCGTTCATCCCGCCAGCGCTGTAGCAGCGCGTTCAGCCGCGCCTGTTGATAAGCGCTCATGTTCGCCTCCTCACCCGTTGAGTTTGGGGTCAAGCGTGTCGCGTAGCGCATCGCCCAGCAGGTTGAACGCCAGCACCGAGAAGAAGATCGCCAGACCGGGGAACACGCTGACGTGCCACTGTCCCGCCATCATCATGCTGCGGCTCATGGCTAGCACGTTGCCCCACTCGGGGACATCCGGCTCCGGCCCCAGACCGATGAAGCTCAGGCTGGCGGCGGTCAGAATGCTGGTGCCGATTCGCATGGTGAAATAGACGATCACGTTAGACAGCGTGCCGGGCAAAATGTGACGTATCAAGATGATACGGTCCGGCGCACCGGCGCAGCGCACCGCTTCGACGTAGGCCGCCTGTTTCAACGACAGCGTCGAGGCGCGCACGATACGGGCAAAGACCGGCACGCTGAACACGGCCACGGCGATAATGACGTTGTTCAGCCCCGGCCCGAGGATGGCGACGACCGCAATCGCCAGCAGCATCCCCGGAAAGGCGAACAAGACGTCCGAACCGCGCATGATCAGCATGTCGACCCAGCGGCCGTAATAGCCCGCCAGCAGACCCAGCGCGATCCCCGCCAGCATGCCCAGCGTGACGGAGAAAATACCGATATAGAGCGAGATGCGCGCGCCGTAGATAATGCGGCTCATCACATCGCGGCCCAGATCGTCAGTGCCCATCCAATGGCTGGCGGACGGCGGAGAGGACAGCGCCATCCAGTCCGACTCCAGCGGGTTGTACGGCGCCAGCCAGGGCGCGAACACCGCCACCAGAATCAGAGACAGGATGAATCCGCCCGATATCGTCGCCATCGGATTGCGCCGCAGGGCTTGCCAGAAATCGCGCCACGGCGAACGAATGGTCGTCGCGTCGAGCGGGGAGGCGGCTACGGCAGGTTCAGTAGGCAGTGTCATGGTCGTCGCTCCTAACGCAGGCGGATCGCTGGGTTGACCACCGCATACAGCAGGTCGACCAGCAGGTTAATCAAAATGAATTCAAACACGAACAGCATGACCAGCGCCTGAATCACCGGCTGGTCCTGCGTTTTGATGGATTCGATCAGCAGCCAGCCAAGGCCGGGCCAGCTGAATACGCTTTCCACCACGATGGAGCCGCCGAGCAGGAAACCAAACTGTAGCCCGAGCATGGTGATGACCGGGATCAGCGCATTGCGCATGACGTGTTTCCAGACGATCAGTCGGCTGCGCAGCCCTTTGGCTTTGGCGGTGCGCACGAAATCTTCCTGCATGACCTCCATAAAGGCCGAGCGGGTAAAGCGGGCCATCACCGCCGCCACCGACGCGCCGAGCGTCAGCGCCGGAAGAATCAGGTCGGACGGCTGGTTAAAGCCGCCGACGGAAAAGACGCCGAACGGCATGGCGACAAACTGGATGAGCAACAGACCTAGCCAGAAGGGCGGCATCGAAATGCCCCCCACGGCTAAACTCATCAATGACCAGTCCTGCCAGCGGCCGCGCTTTAGCGCAGACAGCACGCCAATCAGCAGACCGAGCACCACCGACCAGGCGAATCCGGCCAGCGCCAGATACAGCGTCGGCATGAAGCTCTTCTGAATGACGCTCAGCACCGGCTGCTGGGTGCGATAGGTCACGCCCAGATCGCCGTGTATCAGACCGCCGAGCCAGTTGAGATACTGCTGCGGCAGCGGATCGTTAAGCCCCAAGTGCTGGCGGGCGGCTTCCACCGTTTCCAGCGTGGCGTCGGGACCGGCATAGAGCCGTGCCGGATCGCCCGGCAGCAGCTTGATAAAACCGAATACCAACAGGGAGACCACCAGCAGTACCGGGATCATTTCCAGCAAACGTCGAATTAAATAGGCAAACATGGCGCTCCCCTGAGTGATTACTTGAACTGAGCCTGATCGAAGATCAGCGAACCATCGGCCAGCATGTAAACGCCAGACAGATTTTTGGCTTTACCGACCAGATTGTCCGGCGCCCCCAGGAAGACGACAGGCGCATCTTTCCAGATCAGCTTCTGCGCTTCGGCGTAAGCGGCGGCGCGTTTGCCTGCATCGGCGGTCGCCAGACCGTCGGCGATGGCTTTATCCGTGGCCGGGCTGCTGTAGTAAGAGACGTTGTAGGACGTCGGCACCCAGGATTCAGTGGCGTACAGCGGACGCAGCGCCCAGTCGGCATCGCCGGTTGACGGAGACCAGCCGTTGTAGAACAGATCAAATTCGGCTTTCTTCGGATCGGTCACGCCCCACAGCTTCTGGTCGCGCATCCCGGAATCCATCGGCGTTACCGTGACTTTGATGCCGACCTGCTCCAGCTGCTGCTTGAAGAACTGCGCGCTGCGGATGTAGTCGGTGCGGTTGGTGGTCCACAATTTCAGCGTCAACCCATTGCCGTAGCCCGCTTCTTTCAGCAGCGCCTTGGCCTTAGCCGGGTTGTAGCCGTAGTTGGGTTCGGTTTGCGGTTGGAAGAACTGCACATTCGGCGCCATCGGCGACTGGGCGGTCGTGCCCAAACCGGCGAAGCCGACTTTCAGCCAGATATCGCGGTTGATGGCGTAGTTGAGTGCCTGACGTACGCGGACGTCTTTCAGCGCGGCGCTCTGGTTATTCATCGCGATCCAGTACAGGTAGATCCCGGCGTCGCTCTGAATAGCCAGTTTGCTGTCGCTTTTCACGGTGTTCACCAGATCGGACGGCAGCGGATAGGCCACGTCGGTCTGGCCCGCTTTCAGCGAGGCCACGCGGGTAGAGTCTTCCGGCGCGGGATAGAAGGTCACGCTGTCGACTTTCGGCCAGCCCTGCTGCCAGTAGCGATCGTTTTTCACCAGTTTGACGTCTTTCCCCTGCTGCCATTCGGTGAACTTGAACGGACCGGTGCCGACCGGATGTACGCGCAGCTGAGCTTCGTCAGGATACTGTTTCAGCGCCGCCGGGCTGTGCATCACCGCTGACGGGTGCGCCAGCGTGTTGATAAACGCGCCGAAGGATTGGTTCAGCTCGATTTTGACTTGTGAAGGAGAGAGCACCGTCACGCTTTTGATCATCTTGAACAGGCTGTTGCGCTTCAGACCTTTGCTTTGGTCGCTCAGGCGATCCAGGTTGGCTTTGACGGCGTCGGCGTTGAACGGCGTGCCGTCCTGGAAGGTCACGCCGTCGCGCAGCGTAATGGTGAATTCGGTGGCGTTATCGTTGCTGGTGTAGCCGGTGGCGAGTCTGGGCACCAGTTTCATCGCGCTGTCGAACTGGAACAGACGCTCGAAGATGCCGCTCTGGACGGAGTAGCTCAGCGTATCCGACGTATCGTGCGGATCCAGCCCGGTGATGTCAGCGTACATGGAGATGCGTAAATCCTGCGCCTGGGCGGCGGCGGCGGCCAGACACAGGGATAGCCCAAGTGCGACGGTGGAACGGCGAAAGCGTGGTTGCATGGTGTCTCTCCTGCGTGATGTTGTGATGTGAATAAGCGTTTTTATGTGTTGTTTTCGTGTGTACTGACCCAGTGGTGCGGCGCGACCTGGCGATACTTCGCTTGGTGACCTTCTCGCTGGCTTTTTTCAGCGGGGAAGGAATTTCGCTGTCGTCCAACTGACGTTCGCTGCGTCGCAGGGGATCGGCCACCGGCACCGCGGACAGCAGGCGGCGGGTATACGGGTGCTGCGGGTTGTTGAACACGGACTGACGGGGACCGATTTCCACAATCTGCCCGAGATACATAACTGCCACGCGGTTGGCGATACGTTCCACAACCGCCATGTCGTGGGAAATAAAAATCCACGACACGCCGGTCTTCTGTTGCAAATCCATCATCAGGTTGACGACCTGAGCCTGAATGGACACGTCGAGCGCGGACACCGCCTCATCGGCGATAATCACTTCCGGTTTCAGCGCCATGGCGCGGGCGATGGCGATGCGCTGGCGCTGTCCGCCCGAAAATTCATGCGGATAGCGTTGGGCGTGCTCCGGCTCCAGACCGACGCTTTTCAGCAGCGCCTGCACCTGCGGCGTCGCCTCTTCCAGCGACTTCACCAGCCCGTGCAGCATCAGCGGTTCGGCGATCGTAAATCCGACGGTCAGACGCGGATTAAGCGAGGCGTAGGGATCCTGAAACACCATCTGCATCTTGCGGCGCAGCGGTTGGAACGCTTTGTCCCGAATCAGCGATACTTCTTTGCCCTGAAACTGAATGCTTTCGGATTCGCTGTCGACCAGCCGCAGCAGCGCGCGGCCGGTGGTGGATTTTCCGCAGCCGCTTTCGCCGACAATCGCCAGCGTTTCGCCCGGCCAGACGCTGAAGTCGATTTGCTCCACCGCATGGACGTGGTGCGTGACGTGGGACAAGATGCCGGTGCGTACCGGGTAATAAACCTTGAGGCCGCGGATATCCAATAGCGGCGGCGCATCGTAGCGCGCGGTGATATGGTCGCTTTCCGGCGTTTTCTGGCTCTGGCCCAGCAGCGGGAAACGGCGCGGCCAGCGGCTGTTCTCCATGTCGCCCAGTTTCGGTACGGCAGCCAGCAACGCCTGGGTGTACGGGTGCTGCGGCGCGGTGAAAATCGCCTCGACCGTTCCCTCTTCGACCACTTCGCCTCGGTACATCACCACCACCCGGTCGGCGATTTCCGCAACGACGCCCATGTCGTGGGTGATAAACAGGACGGCCATATCGCTCTGCTGTTGCAGGTCGCGCAGGATTTGCAGAATGCGCGCCTGCACGGTGACGTCCAGCGCCGTCGTCGGTTCATCGGCGATAAGCAACTGCGGATCGCAGGCCAGCGCCTGCGCAATCATCACCCGCTGGCGCATACCGCCGGACAGCGAGTGCGGGTAGCTGTTCATCACCCGGTCGACGTCGGCGATGCGCACTTTGCGCAGCAGCGCTCGCGCCTTGCTGTCGGCCGCCGCCGCATCGCAGATCTGATGGTCTAACAATGCTTCGGTCAGCTGATCGCCGACCTTCAGCACGGGGTTCAGGGAGGTCATCGGCTCCTGAAAGATCATCGCCATTTCACGGCCGCGCAGTTGGCGGCGGGCGTCGTCTTTCATTTGCAGCAGCGAGTGCTGCTCGCCGCCGCGCGTGGTAAAGCGAATCGTCCCGCGCTCGATGCGAGCGGCGTTGGCCAGCAGGCCCATGACCGTCAGCGAGGTCACGGATTTACCCGAACCGCTTTCGCCCACTACGGCCACCACTTCACCTTTATTTAGCGTGAAAGAGACGCCTTTCAGCGCCAAATGGTTGCCGGAGCGGCCGTTGAAGCTGACGCTCAGGTCGTTGATTTCCAGCACCGGACGCGGCGCGCTGCCGGATGCTGTGGCGGCTGTCGGTTCTGTGGACTGGGTATCCGTCATCGTCACTCCGGGGTTTGCGGTTATAGCCAAATGCGGCCGAGGTTGTAGGTCAGGTAAGGGGCGCTGTCCGCCGCCAGCCAGATCGGGCCGTCCAGATCGACATGGATGGCGCTGAGCGTGACCGGCAGCGCGGCTTCCATCGCCAGCGAGGAGCCGAGCATGCAGCCGATCATGATGCGCAGACCGCACCGCTTGGCTTCATTGACCATCGCCAGCGCTTCGGTCAGGCCGCCGCACTTGTCGAGCTTGATGTTGATCATTTCGTAGCGATCGCGCAGCGCGGCGATGTCTCCGCCGTGATGGCAGCTTTCATCGGCGCAGATCGGTATCGCGTGAATGAAGTCCGCCAGCGCGCCGTCTTCTCCGGCGGGCAGCGGTTGTTCCACCATCGCGACACGGCAAGCGGCGAGCTGCTGGAGCAGCGGCCCCAGATCGCGCCCTCCCCAGGCTTCATTGGCGTCGACGATCAGCGTCACGTTAGGCGCCACCTGACGAATGGCCGCCACTTTCTCCACAATCTGCTCGCCGTTCAGCTTGATTTTCAGCAGCAGCGCGCCGCGGGATACGGCGTCAGCGGCGGCCTTGACCATGTTTTCCAGCGTGTCGAGGCTGAGCGTTTCGGCGGTGATGACGGACTGCGGCGCCTGAATCGCCAGATGCTGCCACAGCGTCTGTTTGTTCAGCGCCGCGTTGAGCCGCCATAGCGCGCAGTCAATCGCATTACGCGCGGCGCCCGGCGGCAGTAAAGATTGCAGGTCGTTCAGTGAAACGCCGCGCTCTACGGCATCCCGCACCGTTTCCAGCTGTCGGACGACGCCTTCAGGCGTTTCCTGATAGTGGGCCGTCGGCGTGCATTCGCCGCGGCCGATAAAGCCGCGCTCTTCCAGCGTGACTCGTACCACGGTGACTGCGGTACGCGTGCCGCGGGAGATGGCGAACGGGCGAGCCAGCGGTAATTCCACGGTTTCGATCTGCATCTGTCGCATTGGTTTACTCCTGCTCTTTCAACAGCGCGGCGATGTCCTGCATGCCGAAACGAACGGAGTCGGTCGCTGGCACGCCAAAGCGTCGGCTGATCTCCTGACAGTAATCACGCGCTTCCTGTTCAGTGTAGTTGGAGGTGTTGATGGCGAAACCGGCCAGCTTCACTTCCGGGCTGGTGACGCGTGCTGCGCGCAGGTTGGCTTCCACGCAGTCTTCCAGACTCACCATCGGCTGGTGCGGCAGATGACGCATATGTGGACGACCCATTTCGTGACACATCACCAGCCAGTGCGGCTGTGCGCCGTGGATTAAGCCGGTGCTGACGCCTGCATAAGAGGGGTGGAACAGGGAACCCTGTCCTTCCACGATATCCCAGTGGTCGTCGTCGTTCGCGGGGGACAGCGCTTCGGCGGCCCCGGCGATGAAGTCGGCGATGACGGCGTCAATCGCGATCCCTTCGCCCGCGACCAGCACGCCGGTCTGGCCGGTGGCGCGGAAGTCCGCCTTCATTCCCAGATCGCGCATCGCCGCTTCCAGCGCCAATGAGGTGTACATCTTGCCCACGGAGCAGTCGGTGCCGACGGTCAGTATGCGTTTGCCGCTGCGTTTTTCGCCGGAGCCGACGGACAGTTCCGGGCGCATGTGGCGGATGTCGAACAGCTGTACCTGATGCTTCTCTGCCAGCGCTTGCAGGCCCGGTACGTCAACCAGACGCTGGTGCAAGCCGTTGGCGACGTTCATGCCCGCCTCAATCGCGGCGCGTACGGTGTCCAGCCAGTGCTGCGGCAGGAAGCCCCCGGCATTGGCCGTACCGAGCACCAGCGTTTTGGCTCCGCGCTCAGCGGCGGCGGCGATATCCAGATCGTCCAAACCGAGCGACAGGGTGCTGCCCGGCAGGCGCAGTTGGCCGACGCACTGTTCCGGACGCCACGCGTGGATGCCGCGTGCGGTTTTGATAGCCAGGGGATCGGTCACGTCGCCAAGGAAAAGCAGGTAAGGTTGAGGGATCAGCATAATGTCGTTTCTCATCGTTAATGGAATAAGGCAGAACCTTGGGCGCTCGGGGGATGTCGGCGTGAACCTGTTTTCATCCGGCGAACCGCCTGTGCACCGTGTCGGCCCGACGTTGCGCTATTGCCATCTTCCGCGTCGTTCGTGCCTGCCGGGGGTCAGTTCTCTGTCTATGACTATTTCACGATGCCTGAGCGGTGACGAATGCTTGTTTGTCGGTGGGGTATAGCCTGAGGGTATAGGTGATTTTTTATATATCCATTTGTTTTTAAATGAATAAATTAAAGCAATGGTCGGTTGGGGAGTGCTGGCGCGGCGCGCTATAAGCCCCCGTTATAGGGGCAGAAGTAGAGAAAACAACGCATGCCCGGCGATCAGCAGGGCGATCAGGATAAAGGTCAGTGTGAATCCACGCATGACGATGGCAGGAGGAATACGGTGCGTTTTCGGCGCGTTCTGGAGGCCGCGCAGGCGCAGTGGAACCCAGATGAAGATCGTCAGCGACGCCAGCAATAGCAGAATACCGGCGGCCAGCAGCAGCGGTTGGGTGCTGAGCGTCCCGGCCTTCAGCAACAGGGCCGTGTTGACCAGCAGTAGGATGGCGGTGCGCGACCACGCCAGCACGGTGCGTTCCGGCTGAACGCCCGGGTCACGCGGTAACGGCGAAGAGGACATCGTCTGCGCCTACAGCTGCGCGATTAGCAGCGCCAGTGCGAGGGCGACCGCGCCAAGGCCGCAGGCGAAGACGACCAACAGGGAGGTATACGGCAAAGGAAGGCCGTTGCGCATCGCCCGTTCGTTGCCCGCCCAGCGCCGGTAGGCCATTCCCGCCATCAGTGCGGAGGCGAGGGCCAGCAGGACGGCAATCCCCTGTCGTACGGCAGGCGACGCCAACGTGGTCGTAAACTGGTCGATGGCGACCGCACCAGCCAGCAAGGCCAGCGCGGTGCGGATCCAGGCGAGAAACGTGCGCTCGTTGGCCAGTGAGAAACGGTAGTCCGGCGTCGTGCCCTGCTGCTGCCAGGGGAGGTCAGTGCTGGGAGCCTGGTCGTTCTGTTGTGTGTCACGCATGGCGTAGATTCACCGGCTGATGAAAAGTCGAGCTAACAGTCTACATGCGGAAAGAGGGACGCTCCAGCCGTTCGGGACGCCATCGCTGGCGGTCTTCGCGCCCGTTTTAATCCGCCGGGCCGGTAGGCAGGGCCGGGTGAAGTCCGTATAATGCGCGCCAGTCAACATTCACCCGCCGGAGAGAAGCCATGCGCCCTACAGGCCGAAGTGCACAACAGATACGCCCGCTCACGTTAACCCGTCATTACACCAAACACGCGGAAGGTTCCGTCCTCGTCGAATTCGGCGATACTAAGGTGTTGTGTAATGCCACGGTGGAAGAAGGCGTACCGCGCTTCCTGAAAGGGCAGGGCAAAGGATGGGTGACCGCGGAATACGGCATGCTGCCGCGCTCAACGCACACCCGTAACGCGCGCGAAGCCGCACGCGGTAAGCAGGGCGGACGTACGCTGGAAATTCAGCGTCTGATCGCCCGTTCTCTGCGTGCCGCGCTCGATCTGAAAACGCTGGGCGAATTCACCATCACGCTGGACTGCGATGTCCTGCAGGCCGACGGCGGCACCCGCACCGCCTCCATCACCGGTGCCTGCGTGGCGCTGGCGGATGCGCTGAATGCGATGATTGCTAACGGCAAACTGAAGAAAAACCCGCTGAAAGGCATGGTGGCCGCGGTTTCCGTCGGTATCGTCAACGGCGAAGCGCTCTGCGATCTGGAGTATGTGGAAGACTCTTCCGCGGAAACCGATATGAACGTGGTGATGACCGAAGACGGCCGTATGATTGAGGTGCAGGGCACCGCAGAGGGCGAACCGTTCAGCCACGACGAGCTGTTGGCGCTGTTGGCGCTGGCTCGAGGGGGCATCGAGACGATTATTCAGGCGCAGAAAGCGGCGCTGGCGGAATAAAGAATCAATGAAGAAGCGGCCCAAAGGGTCGCTTTTTTTTCGTCGGAATAAAACCGCCGGCGATGGGTGTCACTGGAATTAAGGTGTTAGCGCGGTCATTCATTGTGTGATGTCGAGTGTTCATCTTTAGAATGTTCAATGTCGGACGGCCGTGATTCAGGTAGGAAACGCTTCCCAGCGGCAGCGCGTCGGGCCTTCTGAGCGTGCCGGTTAGACGCCGTCCGCCGAGGGGAGCAAAAAGCTAAACGTTTTGGCGTCAGGAGGTCTTTCTCCATCGCCGGCCAAGGTCGATTGGCTCAAAGGACGCGGTTTTCGGTTTGTCGCCGGGTATTCATCCATCATCACAGGAGAAGTTGTCATGAAAGCCTATCAACGCCAGTTTATTGAATTCGCACTCAGCAAGCAGGTATTAAAGTTCGGCGAGTTCACGCTGAAATCCGGGCGCACCAGCCCTATTTCTTCAATGCCGGGCTGTTTAATACGGGGCGTGACTTGGCCTTGCTGGGGCGCTTTTATGCCGCGGCGCTGATGGACGCGGCTATCGAATTCGATGTGCTGTTTGGGCCAGCCTATAAAGGCATTCCTATTGCGACAACGACGGCGGTGGCGCTGGCGGAACATCACGATCGCGATCTGCCCTACTGTTTCAATCGGAAGGAAGCCAAAGATCACGGCGAAGGCGGCAGTCTGGTCGGCAGTCCGCTGGTCGGGCGCATCATGCTGGTGGACGATGTCATTACGGCGGGGACCGCAATTCGTGAGTCGATGGATATCATTTCCGCGCAGGGCGCGTCGCTGGCAGGCGTGCTGATTGCGTTAGACCGTCAGGAACGTGGACGCGGCGAGCTTTCCGCGATTCAGGAAGTGGAACGAGATTACGCGTGCAAGGTGATTTCCATCATCACCCTGAAGGATCTTATCGCCTATCTGCAGGAAAAGCCGGAAATGGCGGAGCATTTGGCCGCGGTACAGACCTATCGCGATAGTTACGGCGTCTAAACTGTCTGGCAGCGCCGCCGGTGAGCGGCGCTGCCATCATCCCTATGCTATCTGGGCGGCCAACAGCGGCCAGCGAGTGTCGAATTCCTGGGTGGGAAGAAAGCGAAATTCCGAACGGGTATAGCGGGACAGCATGCCTTCACAGAAGGCCAATAGCTGACTGGCCAGCAGCGTTTCGTCATTCTTGAACGGCTCTCCGCCGCGCATTTTGTGTTCCCGTAGAACCTGCTTGATCTGCGATTCAATACGGTCAAACAGCTGGTTGATCCTTCCCTGCAGGCGATCCTGCTCAAACATCAAGGCATGACCGGTCAGAATGCGGGTCAATCCCGGGTTTTTTTCGGCAAACCCCAAAATCAGCAGCAAAATCAGACGAAGACGATTAAACGTCTCCTTTTCATCCTGCAAAATCAAGTTGATACGGGTTGTCAGGCTGTCTTCGATAAATTCGATCAGGCTGTCGAACATCCGGGTTTTACTGGGAAAATGCCGGTAAAGCGCCGCTTCAGATACGCCGACGTTAGCTGCCAGTTTTGCCGTGGTGATCCGTTGACTGCCGTCGCTGGATTGCAACATCTGCGCCAGTGCTTGCAAGATTTCCTCGCGACGGTTCCTTTTCGTATTTTCTTTCTCTGCCATGTCTGAAAAGACCCTTGATAAAGATTCAACTGCCCACACCAGATAGCGCCACAGTCGCGTCACACGCTGTGGCTTATAGGTTTTTTTCGTAAGATTAGATGTGGATCAGTGACGGCCCGAGTGACCGAAACCACCTTCTCCGCGTTCGCTGCTGGTGAATTCGTTAACCAGATTGAATTCAGCCTGAACGACCGGCACAAAGACCATTTGCGCGATGCGTTCGCCGGGTTCGATCGTGAACGGCGTCGAGCCCCGGTTCCAGACAGAGACCATTAACTGACCCTGATAGTCGGAGTCGATCAGTCCGACCAGATTGCCCAGCACGACGCCGTGCTTATGGCCCAGACCGGAGCGAGGCAGGATCACCGCCGCCAGTGACGGGTCGCCGATGTGAATGGCCAGACCGGTCGGCAGCAGCGTTGTTTCGCCTGCGCCGAGCACCACGGCGTCATCCAGACAGGCGCGCAGGTCCAGACCGGCGGAACCCGGCGTGGCATACGTCGGCAACGGGAATTCCTGTCCGATGCGCGGATCGATAATTTTTACGTCAATTTTTTTCGTCATATCGGCTGACAATCTCGTCAATTAGCTGTTGGCCCAGGAGACGTTTGCTGCCGAGCGGCAATTGTTTGTCTCCTCCGTGCCAGAAAAGGTGCAACGCGTTGGTTTTCGCATTGAAGCCGCGGTCGGCTTGGGACACGTCGTTTGCGCAGATCAAATCCAGCTTTTTGCTGGCCAGTTTCTGCCGCGCGTATTCTTCCACATTAGTGGTTTCGGCAGCAAACCCGACAACATAAGGCCGATGTTCCTTCATCGCCGCCACGTCGGCGATGATATCCGGATTTTTTACCAGGGTGACAGTCATTTCATCCCCCTGCTTTTTGATTTTTTCGCTCTCCACGCTTTTCGCGCGGTAGTCCGCTACGGCCGCGCAGCCGATCACGATGTGCTGTTCGGGGGCGGCGGACATAACCGCTTCATGCATTTCCAGCGCGCTGGCGGTGTTGATCCGTCGTACGCCGTTGGGGGTTGGCAGATCGACCGGACCGGCGACTAGCGTAACATTCGCGCCGCGCGCCGCTGCGGCTTCGGCAATGGCGAATCCCATCTGACCGGAGCTGTGATTGCTGATGAAGCGAACCGGGTCCAGCGCTTCTCGCGTCGGGCCTGCGGTAATCAGGACGTTCAGGTGTGGCAGATCGGCGGTTCGCGCGAAAAATTGCTTAGCGCACTCCACGATATCCAACGGGTCGAGCATTCTGCCGGGTCCGACGTCGCCGCAGGCCTGGCTGCCGCTGTCCGGTCCCCAAATGTGCACGCCGCGTTCGCTCAAACGTGTGAGGTTGTCCTGCGTGGGCCGCGCGCGATACATCTGTTGATTCATGGCCGGCGCGACGGCCAGAGGCGCTGCGCTGGCGAGACAGGCGGTAGTCAGCAGGTCGTTGGCCATGCCGACCGCCAGTCGGGCGATCACATCGGCCGATGCGGGAGCGACAATCACCAGATCTGCCCATTTTCCAAGTTCAATATGCCCCATCGCAGCTTCTGCGGCGGGATCCAGCAAGTCGTCCGCTACCGGATAGCCGGAGACGGCCTGAAGCGTGAGCGGCGTGATGAACGCTTTGGCCGCAGGCGTCATGACCACACGCACCTCCGCGCCTTCGTCCCGCAGGCGGCGAACCAGCTCGGGGCATTTGTAGGCGGCGATACCTCCGCTGATACCCAGTACGATATGTTTGCCGGCGAGTGCGAGCAGACTGGAGAGTTCCGTCATCGTTTTGTCCGAGTGTGAGCTAAAGAAAGTGTTGGGCATTTTACCATAAGCGTCCGAAGGAAATGGAATCTTGTCATGGAGACGCGTGTTGCAACGACAGATTGCGTACCTCCTCGCATCTTCTCCCCCGTCTCCTCGTTCATCCCTTGTCCATATGCCAGAATGCCTTCAAGACTCAGGGAGGGGGACACGACCATGATGTGGCTAAACGGGCAGGCACCGAGGGAAAAACTGATACGGAAAGGGGCCTGCGCATTGACGGATACGGAACTGCTCGCCATTTTTCTTCGTACCGGGTTGCCGGGAACGCACGTTATGCAGCTGGCGGAAAATCTGCTGAATCAGTTTGGGTCATTGCATCAGTTGATGACGGCGGAGCAGACCCAATTCCGTACGGCGCGCGGTATCGGGCTTTCCAAATATACGCAGCTGCAGGCGGTGGGGGAGCTGTCGCGGCGGCTGTTTTCCTCCCGATTGGCGCGCGAAGACGCCATGATCAGCTCGGAAGTGACGTTGCAATATCTGCAGTTACTGCTGGCGCATCGCGAACGCGAAGTTTTTTTAGTCCTTTTTCTAGACAATCAGCATCGTGTCATTCGCCATCAGGAGATGTTTGCTGGTACGATTAACTGCGTAGAGGTGCACCCGCGAGAAATTGCTCGTGAGGCGCTGAAGGCGAATGCGGCAGCGTTGATTCTGGCGCACAACCATCCGTCGGGAAAGGCAGAGCCCAGTCAGGCTGACCGCGCCATTACGGAACATATCGTCAAAGTATGCCAATTGTTGGACATCCGCGTGCTTGATCACTTGGTTATCGGGCACGGTGAGTACACCTCTTTTGCCGAGCGCGGGTGGATTTAAGGCATATTTCGACGATCCTGAGGGATCTTTAACTGTTCGGGACTTGAGCGCATACGCTTCAGAGCGTATACTACGCCACCTTTGAGAATCTTGGGTGTGGCGTTAAGAGCCTATCTCAGCAGGTTTCCCCTGATGACAGAGTCTTTTCAGTGAAGTTGCTGAGATGGGCTCTAGAGCCTGACGAGGCGGCCAACACCCTATACGAAGCTCGAGCTGATTTGATTTTTGGAGAATAGACATGTCCCGAGTCTGCCAAGTTACTGGCAAGCGTCCGGTGACGGGTAACAACCGTTCCCACGCACTGAATGCGACCAAACGCCGTTTTCTGCCGAACCTGCACTCACACCGTTTCTGGGTGGAAGGTGAGAAGCGTTTTGTTACGCTGCGCGTATCTGCTAAAGGTATGCGTATTATTGATAAAAAGGGTATTGAGACGGTTCTGGCCGACTTACGTGCCCGTGGTGAGAAGTATTAAGGAACTGAATCATGGCTAAAGGTGTTCGCGAGAAGATCAAGCTGGTTTCTTCTGCTGGTACTGGTCACTACTATACCACTACGAAGAACAAGCGCACTAAGCCGGAAAAACTGGAACTGAAGAAATTCGATCCCGTTGTCCGTCAGCATGTGATCTACAAAGAAGCTAAAATCAAATAATTTTAGTGGATTATCAAAAACCCGGCTTCGGCCGGGTTTTTTTGTGTCTGCAATTGGCGAATACGGCTGTGGTAGAGTGTTCGCGACGACTTTTCACGGGAGGAAACATGCCTGAATTACCAGAGGTGGAAACCAGCCGCCGGGGGATTGAACCCTATCTGGTCGGACATACCATTATGCATGCGGAAGTGCGCAATGCGCGCCTGCGCTGGCCGGTATCCCCTGAGATTATGTCGCTGAGCGATGAACCGGTGCTCAGCGTTCAGCGTCGCGCAAAATACCTACTGATTGAATTGGCTCGCGGTTGGATGATTGTTCATCTCGGCATGTCGGGCAGTTTGCGTGTGCTGCCTGAATATGTGGAGCCCGGCAAGCATGACCATGTCGATCTGGTCCTGGATAGCGGCAAAGTACTCCGCTACACCGACCCACGCCGCTTCGGCGCCTGGCTGTGGAGCGCGGATCCGGCAACGAGTTCCGTGCTGGCTCATCTGGGACCGGAGCCACTCAGCGATGCGTTCAGCGGCGACTATATGTTCGATAAGTCGCGAGGCCGGAAGACGCCGATAAAGCTTTGGATTATGGATAACAAGCTGGTCGTCGGCGTGGGTAACATCTACGCCAGCGAATCCCTGTTCAGCGCGGGCATTCTGCCGGAGAGAGCCGCAGGCTCGCTGAGCGAGGCTGAGTTCCAGCTATTAGCCGACACCATCAAGAAGGTGCTGCTACGCTCCATCGAACAAGGCGGGACTACACTGCGGGACTTCCTGCAGTCGGACGGTAAACCCGGGTATTTTGCGCAGGAACTGCAGGTCTACGGCCGCAGCGGCGAACCTTGTCGTCACTGTGGGACGCTGATTGAAAGCCTGAAACAGGGGCAACGCAGTACCTTCTTCTGCCGTACCTGCCAGCGCTGACGGCGCGTCAGGCCAGCTTTTTCTGCAGGGCTGCCGAGATGGGCGGAGGGAGAAACGGATCGATGTCGCCGCCGTGTCGGGCGACTTCTTTCACCAGGGTGGACGAAATAAAGGACCACTGCTCCGCAGGCATCAGGAACACGCTCTCCAGCTCGGGCATCAGGTGCGTGTTCATCTTCGCCAACTGCCACTCATACTCGAAGTCCGATACCGCCCGCAGTCCGCGCACCAAAATATTCGCCTGATGCTTCTGAGCAAAATGCGCCATCAGTTCGCTAAATCCCATCACTTCGACGTTAGTCAGATGACTCGTCACTTCGCGCGCTAGCGCAACGCGTTCTTCCAGCGTGAACAGCGTATTTTTGCTGGGGCTCGCGGCTATCGCCAGGATCAAGTGGTCGAACATCCGGGCGGCACGGGTCAGCAGGTCGAGATGGCCATTGGTCAACGGGTCGAAGGTGCCGGGGTAGATCGCTCTAGTCGTCATGATGTTTACGCTGGTTATTCAGTGCCCATAAGCCAGTATATTTATTAAACGTGTACTGCGCATTGACTATCGCCAGCAGCAGTCCGCGCTTGCCGTCCAGAAAGCCTGCGCGCAACAGCCAGGTCTTGGCGAAAGCGCCGAGCGTATGGGTCAGGATGGACAGGTAGCTGCAGCGTTTACCCGCCTGGAAACGCGACTGCGCCCAGCTGGCGGCGTAATCAAACTGCTTTTGTTGAAAGGCGAAAAAATCCCGACAGGTGAGATGCTGGAGATCGCCTGCCAGCGAAACGACGCGCGCGTCGCCATAGTCCAGCGACTCATGCACCGCGTTATCGTTATAGCGATAGTGGCGCGGATAAAGGCGAATTACCTCGTCGGGATACCAGCCGCTGTGGCGCATAAAGCGACCTAAAAACAGATTGCGGCGAGCGCAGCGATAGACCGTTTTCCCGTCGGGTGATGCGAGCACGCGCTCAATGGCGAGTCTCAACTCAGGCGTTACGCGCTCATCACAGTCGATCATGAAGATATAGTCGCCGCTGGCGTAGCTTTGCGCCCGCTGACGTTGCCGACCGAAGCCCGGCCAGTCGTCATGTTCGAATACCTGTGCGCCGAACTGACGCGCGATCGCCTGCGTGTCATCGCTGCTACCGGAGTCCAGAACGATGATTTCGTCCGCCCAGGAGACAGAGGCCAGACAGTCCGGCAGTAGTTCAGCCTCATTGCGGCTGATAAGCACGACGGACAGGCGAGGGTGGCTCATTATTGTCTCCGTGGCGGTAGATAGGGTTCCAGTAGTTTTAGCAGACTTTGTAGCGCGCCCTGATTTTTATGCAGCACCTGTACCGCGTGACGGCCGTAATACTGGCGATAGTCATCGTCGGAGAGAAGATTACTGACCTGTTCGACCAGCGAAGCGGTGTCTGTCACCGTGATCAGTCCGTCGGACTGCTGCAATCGGGCGCATATATCTTTGAAGTTAAACGTATGCGGGCCCATCAGCACCGGGATGGCATGGGCTGCGGGCTCCAGCGGGTTATGGCCGCCGCGTCCAATCAGGCTGCCGCCGACAAAGGCGAGGTCGGCAATACCGTATAGCAGCATCAGTTCACCCATCGTATCGCCAATCACGACCTGCGATGAGGCGGGCGGAATCGCGCCTTCGCTGCGCAGGGTATAGTCGAGACCGGCTTTGCTGACGATTGTCTTGGCGTCGTTGAAACGCTCTGGATGGCGCGGCACCAGAATCAGCAGCAGGTTGGGGAAGGTCTTTAGCAGCTCGCAGTGCGCGTCGACGATGATTTTCTCTTCGCCGTCGTGGGTACTGGCGGCGATCCACACCGGGCGCTGTGAGGCCCATTGACGGCGCAGCGTCACGGCTTTCGCCGCCAGTTCTGGCGTGACGGAGATATCGAATTTCAGGCTGCCGGTGACGTTCAGCTGTTTACGTTTGAGGCCTAATGAAATAAACCGCTCGCCGTCTTCCGCATTCTGAACGGCGATCAGCGTAATGCGTCGCAGCAGGGTGCGCATCAGTTTGCCCAGCTTTTTGTAGCCGGCGGCGGAGCGTTCGGAAAGACGGGCGTTGGCGATGACCAGCGGAATGTGACGCTGATGCAGAGCATCGATCATATTGGGCCAAAGCTCGGTCTCCATCACAATCACCAGCCGAGGCTGAACGTGATTCAGAAAGCGCTTCATCGCCCCCGGTAAATCGTAGGGCAGATAGACGTGGTACACGTCTTTGCCGAAGGCGGATTGCGCGCGTTCAGAGCCGGTCGGCGTCATGGTGGTGACCGTGATGGGCAGCGACGGGTAGCGGTAGCGTAAGGCTCTCACCAGCGGTACGGCAGCCAGTGTTTCTCCCACGGAGACAGAGTGCAGCAGGATACCTTCCGGTTTTACCGTGTCTTTGTAGAAGCCGTAACGTTCGCCCCAGCGTTTGCGATAGGCAGGGATTTTACGGCCGCGGAGCCAAAGACGGATCCAGATCAAGGGCTGGATAAGGTAAAGCAGAAAGGTATACAGCAGCTGTAACATAAGTATCTATATTTAAGTCAGAGATAGCGAATTCTATATATTTATAGCCGCTAAATCTATCACTTACGATAACAGGGGCCGCGATATCTCTTTTTTTCGGAGGTCAGTGTAATGCTAATTACATCAGTATGTTGCAACGATTACACTTTGCCGCCATTTGAGCGTAACTCGCTGTAATGATTGGTTTTTACGATAGGTCATGTCGTCAGTTTCCTTACGAGAATGTTATGCGAAAAATTATATAATTTATATAAATAAAATTCGAAAATGGTGCACGAAAATATACGGTCAATTAATAACGCCATGCTGGCGTCATTGAAAATCGTCATTATCGGAAATAAGATTCCATAAATAGGCGCGCATATTCTGTGTTTCATGATTATTTTTTAACGCATCTCTGTTCGCTCATTCAGACGACATACCCCGTTTTTATTGGTCATCATAAAATAAGGCGTCGAAAATTTTTTCGTCTTTTTTCTTCTCGTCATGAGCGTATTACCATGCCTGAATTTAGCTATCTCGCTATGGGTCATTTGATGGTGAATCGGAGATGGACTTCCGTGAATATAATATATAACTAACTGAATTATAGTAAAAATATATCATTTTTATTTGTTATAAAAAGAAGCCGTCTACTTTGCCTAGCCTAGGTGATAAGCGATAATTCTCCGTTGAAATACGGAAACAAGAACGCTTTCTTTTTGCCCTCTTTTCTTATTTTTCCGAGGTGAAATCTCTTTCAGGGGAAAGCTAATCGCAAAAAATAGCGCTTTAACTGTCCTCAATATGATTTCCCATCACAGCCTATTTTCTTCCGATGAAAAAAATGAAACAGAATAGGTCTCTATTTGCCTATTTTTCTGTGAACAATGCCGGCCCGTCGGTGCTGAGCCGGAAGGGCGTTATATCTCTCTCTTTCAGATAAATCCAGATACCACCTGAAAGCACGAAGGGAGACGTCGCAATGTGAATAAAGCGGGGGAGAGTCACTTTGCTTCACGTCGCGGCTGCGACGTAAGAGTGTGAGCGGCCCGTCACGGCCGCTTTGCCATTATCGCAAGGAGTGGGACGGTTAACGCGTTCCGAGAGCGAGATAGGCTCCGCATATAGCGTCAATGCGGTAGCGCTCGAGCTGCGCCTTATCAATTTCCGGCGGAGAGTCCAGTACCGATTTTAGCGTTGCCGCCAGCGAGTCGTCGGACAACTCCGCCAGACCCTGGGCCAGTGGACCGGTCAGGATTTCTTCCGGCCCTCCGGGGCAGCGGGTGCTGACGACCGGCGTTCCGCAGCTTAGCGCTTCAACCAGTACGTTGCCGAAGCCTTCGCTGTCAGAGCTCAACACCAGCAGGCGGGCATGGCGGATATAAGGGTAAGGGTTGTCGCAGAATCCTTGAAAGATAACGCGATCGGCCACGCCCAACTCGGTGGCCAATTGTCGTATGCGCTGAACTTCCTCGTCCTTACCTTTACCCAGCAGCACCAGCGGTATCTCGATACCGCTCAGCGCGTAGGCGCGGATCAGGCGGTCATGACGTTTATTGGGATGAAAGCGGCCGACGTGCACCAGATAATCTGTCCCCGCGCGTTCGCACGGCTGGTCAGCAAGTGCGGCGATCGCCTCAAAATCAAATGGATTGTTGATAACCGCCGCATCTGATGGGCGGACCTGGAAGGCGTTTTGTAAATCCGACAGTACCGCCTGGGATACCGCAACGATGTTGCGCTGCTGGTAGACCCGCTGAATCTTAACGCGTTTGAACCAGCGGGAAAGGCCGGTTCGATGGCCGAGATAAGACGGGGAAAACATGCCGTGCAGGCAGAACCAGACGTTGTCGGGATTCAGCGCCTTGCTGCGGGACACAATACGGTCGGTCTTGTGCAGGTTTGACAACACCAGGTCGAACGCACCCTGCTGCGTTTGCGCACGTTGGATTGCCGTATCCAGCATCGCGGCGCGACGGCGCAGTTCGGTGAGCTTGCGCCAGGGCGCACGGCTGTGGTCGGCGATCGTCTGATAATCCACGCCTTCGGGCACCGGGTATTCGCAGACGTCGCGCAGCGAAAAAAGCGAAACCTGGTGCTGTTGAGCGACCAGGCCCGCCGCCAGCGTCAACACCACTTTTTCTGCGCCGCAGCCGGGCAGACCGTCGATGATCATTAAGATACGCATGCGTTAGTCCAATAAGGTTTGATAGAGCGATATCAGCTGCTGAGAGAGCTTCTGCGGCGACGCGTCGATAATGCGCGCGCGCGCCGCGGCGCCCATGCGGCTGCCGGGTGCGGCGGCGGGCAGCGCCATAACGGCATCGGTCAGCGCAGGGACGTCTAGCGCATCGCAGACGAAACCATTTTCTCCGCCTCGGATAAACTCCGATCCGCCGCAGGTCGTTGTCGTGATGACCGGCAGCCCGCAGGCCATCGCTTCCAGAATCACGTTGGGGAAGGGGTCGTAGAGCGTAGGCAGCAGCAGACCGTCGGCGGCATGATAGTAAGGCTGTGGATCTTTCTGCATACCGGTAAAGCGTACTCTCGACTCGCATCCCAGCGATGCGGCCAGCGCCCGGTATTGACGTTCAGCCTTATCCTGCCCGACAACGATCAGGTAGCGGTTCGTTCCGGCAATGGCCCGGATGGCCGCCGCCAGTCCTTTACGTTCGAAGCCTGAGCCGACGTAGACCATCACGCAGGCGTCCTGCGGCAGCGTCAGAGCGACGCGCATTGCCCGGCGCTGCGACTCTTCAGCGGGTAAAAAGCGCGTGCTGTCGATAGCGTTGTAAATTACGTGGATCTTGTCTGCGCTGAGCCCGAAATCTTCGATAATTTCCTGTTTAATCAGTTCTGCGTTACAGATGACCGCTTTTAGCTGCGGCGCCCGATACATCTCGCCCTCCGCCTGCATGACGTAGCGATGGAAGCGGTTGGAGAAAAGCAGCGGTTTGCGCCAGGCGGGCAGCAAACGCGCGCGCTGCATCAGCCAGCGACGATGAACGCCGTCACCAGCCCGATAAATGTCGCATCCTGCGATGCGCTCGTGACTTTGTACCAAATCGAACTGTTCTTGCTGCCACAGCGCGCGGGCAGCGTCGGCAAATCCACGCTCACGTCCGACTCTGGTCCAGTAGCGAGGATTACACAGGTGCAAATGCCAGTCCGGCTTCTTTTCACCCTGCCACTGACGCGTGATGACGTTCAGCTGTAAATCTTCCTCTTCCAGCGCTTCCAGCGCACGGCTCACAAAGCGTTCGGCGCCGCCGTCCGGCCGATATTTCTGCCGCACAATGGCGAGGCGAAAATGACTCATGATAGTTGTCTCCGTGCCGCGGCCGTGACCGCCTCAACGGGGATCAGGTCAAGGTAACGTTGTTGTGTCCCGGTATCGATATCATCCGGGTCGGGCAGCGTGCCGTAGTCGCCGGCCCAGATCACTTCTCCCGGTGCCTGCCAGGGACGCCAAAAATGAAGTTTCGAAGGGCCAAATAGGGCGATGCTGGGCGTTTGCAGGGCGGCGGCCATATGCATGGGGACGGAATCAACGCCCAGAAACAGGCGAGCGTGGTCGATGAGCGCCGCCAGCTGGCGCAACGTCAGCTGACCTGACAGCGAGATGACCCCCTCGGCCGGACAGCGGGCGAGAATATTGGAGACCATCTGTTGTTCTTTAGCATCCGGCCCGGATGTCACGACGACGGTGTGTCCGTCCTGCTGCAGTGCGGAAATCGCCGCTGCCATCTTCTCTTCGCTCCAGCACTTGAACAGCCAACGCGAGGTGGGCTGGACGACGATGTAAGGGCCGTCGACCTGCTGCTGTCGCAGCTTTTCCTGACACTGCGCCCAGTCTTCGGCGGTATAGCCCATCGTGACCTGCGTGCTGACGGAGGAAATCCCCAGCGGCGAAAGAATAGAGAGGTTTTGCTCCACGGTGTGCTGGTGCGCATGCGGCGCCGTGCTGGCTAAAGCGCTGTGGCAGTAGCGCCACAGCAGATGCTGACGTTTATCGAAATCGAACCCCAGCCTAATCGGCGCGCCGGTGAGTTTCGCTATCAAGGCGCTTCGCCACTGATCGGCCAGGTTGATAACGAGATCGTAATGCTGATGACGCAGCTGGCTGATCAACTGCCACTCTTTGCTGAGCTGGGTGCGCAGCCCCTGTTTTTTCCATTGGCGATCGATAGCGTAAATATGATGGATGCGTGGATTGGCGACCAGCATGTCCTGCGTTTCAAGGTACAGCAGAACATCAATTTGGGCATCCGGATAGGTTTGACTCAGGGTGTTGATAACCGGGGTGGTTAACAGCATGTCGCCATGATGGCGAAATTTTATCAGCAGAATATGCCTGACGGCATGGGCTGTGGCGTGATTCATCAGCGGCGTTTCTCATTGCAAGCAGAAGGCGATTTTAGATGACATCGCTATGAGTGGCTACTATTGATCCCCGACGAACTTGGTTATCCATTTAACCTGTGTAGCAACATCTTCGGTTACAATAATTACTTTTCACGGCGACAGTCGCGGTTTAGGCTTTCCGCGTCACCGACTTACGTCACGTCATGTCCTTAGATTATCAGGCGCTATTTCCATGTGTAAACCAGCATTTATCATCACGATCGACACGGAAGGAGACAATCTTTGGCAAAATAATGACAGGATTACGACAAGAAATTCTCATTATTTGCCGCGGTTTCAGCAGCTCTGTGAAAAATACGGTTTCAAACCAACTTGGTTAACGAATTACGAGATGGCTTTAGATCCCGCGTACATCGAGTTCGCCAGAGATGTCATCGCCCGAGACCAAGGAGAGGTGGGGATGCATCTGCATGCCTGGAATAATCCGCCTGAGTTTGACCTGACCGGGGATGATTGGCGCTATAAACCTTATCTGATTGAATACCCTAAAGCGCTGATGCGACAGAAAATCGAGTACATGACGTCGTTACTCGAAGATACGTTCCAGCGTAAAATCCGCAGCCATCGTTCTGGCCGCTGGGCATTGAATGAAGACTACGTTCAGTTGTTGATGGAATACGGCTATGAGATTGACTGTTCCGTTACACCGCGTGTGAATTGGCAGTTTTCACCGGGCGACCCAAACGGGCAAGGCGGCACCGACTACAGCCGTTTCCCGCACCACGCTTACTTCATGGACCCGAATAACATTGCACTGCCGGGCCACTCCACGTTGCTGGAAGTGCCAATGAGCATTCAATACAAGCACAGTGGTTTCCTTAACGCGATGACCCGGATGTACGATCGCCTGCGTGGAAAACAGCGTAGCGCTTCCGTGAACTGGGTACGGCCTAAAGGCGGCAATTTGCGTCAGATGGAATCGGTGGTGGAAAAGGTGTTGGCGGAGGGCAATGACTATGTGGAGTTTATGCTCCATTCGTCGGAATTTATGCCGGGAGGCAGCCCGACGTTTCCTACAGAGCAGCATATAGAAACGCTGTACCATGACTTAGACGCGTTATTCGCCTGGCTGGCAGATAAAACAAAGGGGAAAACGTTGTCGGAATATTATCAGGGAATTAAGGCTGTTTAGATGAAGAAAGGCTGGAAATTCAAACTTGTAGATCTGTTTTTGCGTATGTATACCCGTTGCAGCGGTCGACTTCGGCCTGCGCAGCAGCTTATAACTGAGAGCGCGTTCTCCCACATCGTCATCTATTCTACGACCGCGCTGGGCGATTTGATGTTCAATACGCCGGCCATCCATGCGGTGCGTCAGCGCTACCCCCAGTCAAAAATCACGCTGGTGGTGCATAAAAAGTTGGAAGCCTTCGTTGAAGGTGGAGAAGATTGGCAGCACGTCGTGTGTTGGAACACCAAAATCAAAACGCTGCCTCAGCTGGTTCGGGATATCCAACAGTTCGGTATGCCCGATTTGGCCATCATTCTGCATTCACACGATCCTTATGATTATCTGAGCGCGGTGATGTCAGGCGCGAAATATGTGTTGCGTGATAACTATGTTGACGGAATCACACCAATGGATCGCTGGCTGGCGGGATATGTCATCGGGTTTCGTGGCCATGTGATTCAGCGCAAGCTGGCGCTGGTGTCTATGTTGGGCGCGGACGTCAGCGATATCAGTATGCGCATCCCTTTTGCGGTGCCGCCAGCCGATAACATCGGGCGTGGAGCGGTAATTGGCTTTCAGATGGGTGCCTCGACGTCTGAACGGTGCTGGCCGATGGAGAATTTCGCCGCGGTGGCCGAGCATTTTCTTACCACGAATTCTACCTGCCAAATTGCACTGACGGGATGGTCAGGCGATAGCCCTCTGGCTGAGTCACTGTTGCAGCAGCTAAACCCAGCGCTGCACTCCCGCATCGTCAACCATATCGGTTCGTCCAGCCTGAAAGAGTTAGTGGGGCTGATCAACGGTATGGATGTGTTGGTGACCGGGGACACGGGGCCTCTGCATATTGCCATTGCGCTTAAAGTACCGACGGTTAGCCTGTTTGTGACCGCGGAGCCGCACAGCACCGGCCCTTATCAGGATCCAGACTTGCACGATGTGATTTATGGCGCCACCAACAATCTCGCGATTCAGCAAGGCCATGTGATGGAGGCGATTAAGCCACAGCAGGTGATTGATAAGGTCGAGCGTCGCATTGAGCGGATAAAGACGACGGCTGACGATGTGAGCCATTAAGGCTGCTTTGGCTGCAACGACTGTCGTTGACGGTGCCTTCGGGTCAGTTAAAACGCCCCTGACGAAAGTCGAGGGGCGTTATAGTTAGCGGGCCAGAAAACCGAACAGGTATCTGAACCACCACATCGGTTTCCAGAGCGTATTTTTCTTACGTGCTGGCGGCGTGCGGTGGACGTTTTTCACGATGCTCCAGCTGAAGTTCAGGAACATCCTGCTGTGCCCAAACTCCTCGCCGTAGGTCTCGATCTCATGTTTCTTTTTATCATCGACGGGCGTGTTGGCCGAGAGATCGCGCTCCAACGTGTGGTATGACTTATTACGGTTTACATTCCTTTCTGAACACAGGTATTTCTTTGATAAATAACGCTGAATGGAGCCGTGGTACTTCTGATATTTCACGAAGCGATAATCCTCCGCGCCGTAGTTACCCGCGAATTCCTCGTCGTAGCCGAAAAAGCGCATGAATCGGGCGCGGGACATAAAGAACAGGTTGGAGTGGCCTTTGTAGATTTTCTGCGGGTTTTCCGGCGAGTTGCGATAGAGCTTAAAGAAGGTGCGTCCCGGATTGCGTCTGTCCGCCATGTAGCGCAGCGTATTTTCATGGATGATATGGTCGAGATCGGTCATCACGATTTTATCGGACTTGGCGTAGAGGACGCCGAGGTTACGCGCTCCCGCCTGATTCCATGGAATGTTCTCGTTGATCTTGATCCAGATGAGGTTCAGGTTGAATTCGGGAATGTCGTAGCTGACCGGGGAGCCGTCGTCGACGATGACGAACTGGATGACGTCCAGCAGCTCGGGGGAGTACTGCTCATACTCGCGCAGCAGTGAGGTAACGGATTCTATATCGCTTTGGTTGCAATAAAAGTGAGTGACGTAGCTCAGTTTGATATGTGACTTATCAACCCTGTTAATTTCTCGAATATTTTCCATGTTGGCCTGTATGTAATAATAATTTATCTAAAGTTATTATATATTTGAAAACACTGTGTGCAATGAAAAACAGAATATCATCATTGCTATCAATGATATTCTGTTTGCTTTCAATCGTTAGCGGTTTGTCCGGAAGAACTGGGCTTATAGGCGATAATGCCTAAGAGTAACCCGCTCAGGAACATATATTCTTCCATATAATGATCTAATAATATTCTGTCTACCATTGAACGGAAGAAAAAACCGCTCGAAAGGAGTAACAGTACGACGCCGATGGTCTTGTTTTCTTTAAAGAACGCTCGGATGGATATTTTGAATATCATCAGGTTGTACATAACCCACAGTAAAATCCCAAGAACGCCGTATTGCAGACCGTATTCCAGAATACCGCTATGGCTGTGGCTGATATCGATCAGCGGATTATGATATTTCTCATGCAACCGTTGTAAAAATGCCGTTTTGCTGGTGCCAATGCCCAGCGGATACTCAACGATAAAATCTGTCGCCTGATGAACATAGGCCATCCGACATGCATTCGAGTGGCTGACCGGCGTACCGTCCGCATGCACCGGAACGACTCGTTCCGGGCTATTAAAGATAAAACAAAAGCTGTTACTGGGGGCATTCCAGCCCACTTCGACATCTTCTCTGATACTTTTCCAGCGAGGATCTTTTTCGTAGGAAAACAGGCCGACGCTGACCACCGTGCAAATAATGAGCAGTACGTAGAGGCTTAATTTCCACAGATTAATCGCGTGGAATTTTCTAATGATAAACACCAGGCTGATGGATAATATGCCAAAGATCATACCGACCGTGCCCCAGCGGGTATTGGCCAGCCCGGTTGCAATGACGTTAGAAATAATCAATGCGACGACCACGCCGGTATTTAACGTCAGCAGTCTGCGGTTTTCCAATATACGTAACAACAGATCAGAAAAGATAATGATGCTAATCAAATTGATTTGAAAGCTGAGTTCCAGACGCGATGGAAATATATAAGTTTCTCCCCACATGATGGTGCCGGAATTAACGAAGATATACGCAATCGTCAGGATATGAAGGAATATGGGTGCCCAAAAACTTAAAATAACGGCGGTAATCAGTTTTTTGTAGCTCAGATTTGGAAAATTAAATGCGATGATAGAATAAAAGGCCAGCCCGTAAATAAATAACATGAGCGGCCTCATCCATTGACTGTGCCAGGCCCTCAGCGTGTCGTGAAGATTGGGTGAAAATAAGAGCGCACACGACAAAGTCACGACGGTCATTACCCCTAATACAATCAGCACGTGCTTTAATTTACCTGTGTCTAAACTTTGCAAAAAACGTCGGTCTTTGAAAAAAAGTAACAACGAAAAGACAAAGGCGCTGTAAATAAGCAAATTCCGGTGGAAAGGTAAAAGGCTGCTGGGGATAGCCCAAAAAGAGCATAGTAATAACGTGATTACCAGTAAAAATAGCGCAATGGGTTTATGGCTCGATAGTGACATATTTACCTTCTGGGAAGAATCTCCAGCTCCCTATTTTGCTTTCGTCTGTTTTTGTATCATCAAAGTTAAACATGACATTAAAGTATCCCATTGATGAGGTGGAATATTCTTATTTGTCATTTTTTATAATTAGAAATCATGTTTTTGATCGAGCGACAAACGGGAAAAAATATCGGCGCTGGTTATGGAACGCATCGTTTTATCATGGGAGACAACGGCGATTTGATTTTTCCCGTATCCCCCAATTAATCCCGGATCCGTTGGGCCATACAGCGTAATATTTGGCCGATCGAGCGCCGCCGTCAGATGACTCAGCCCGGTGTCGACCGAGACGACGGCTTTGGCTCCGGCCAATACCGTGGATACCTGTTCGAGATTAAGTCGCGGCAGAACGTCGACGTGCGGGAAACCCTCCGCGAGCCGCAGCGCGCGCTGATGCTCATGTTCCGCTCCCCACGGCAGTTTGATGCGAAGACCACTGGTTTGCATACGTCCAATCAGTTCGCGCCAGTGATCTTCCGGCCAGTGCTTTTCATCTCGAGTGGTGGCGTGCAGAAAGACCAGATAACGCCCGGCGTCTTCTGGCGGCGACGCCAAAAATTTAGCGGCAATCGCGTAGTCCCCGTCATCTGTAGGACGGCGATAGTTCAGGCTGATAGAAAACAGTTCACGAATGCGCTCGACGGCATGCTGCTCGCGCGCCACCCGATGACGGTATTGATAAAACCAGCTGGCTAGCGGCTCGCGGGCGCTCTTCCAGTCCAATCCATGCTTGTTACCCCGTGCCAGACGCGTGACCAGCAGCGCGCTTTTGATCAGCCCCTGCGCGTCAATGACCGCGTCGTAACGACGGGAACGCAGCAGATGCTTGAATGCTGAACGCTCATGGCGAACGGCGGCGCTGAACCAATTTTTGCGCCAGCGGCGAATCGCAACCGGAATCACCCGGTCAACGGCCGGATGCCAGCTTGGGATCTGAGCAAATCCCTCTTCTACCACCCAGTCAAACTGGATGCCCGGCACAGCGTGCATAGCGTCGGTCAACGCGGGAAGGGTGTGCAGAACATCTCCCATGGAGGAGGTTTTCACGATCAGCACTCTCATGCCTGCGCTCCTCGCTCATTCATCTGCTTTCCCAACGCGTTCAATACCTGTTCCGGCTGAATGTCGATCAGACTCTGGTGATAACCCTGCTCCGCATCGCCTTTGCGCACGCGATGGTAGCCGCTTATCAAGCGGATCACTTCCGCCTCTTTGGAGAGTGGCGGCGTAAAGTCGGGGCTGCTGGGACCGTAAAGGGCGACGAGCGGCCGGTTGAGCGCGGCGGCGACATGCATGAGCCGGAGTCGTTGCTGACCACGGCGCGGCAGGCGGCGAGCAGTACGACGGCCTGATCCAGCGAGGTATTCCCCGCCAAATTGAAGCAGGACGTCTTCGCCTCTGTCGTCAGGGTATCGCGAATATCTTCGCCCGCCTGACGGTCGTTGGCCGAACCGAACAGCGCTACCTGATAACCGCGTTCGATCAACGCCTGAGCCAGTGCGCCATAGTGGTAATGAGGCCAGCGTTTGGCCGGCCCGAATTCCGCGCCGGGACAAAATCCGATCAGCGGTCGGTCGTCCGGCAGGCTGAATTCGGCGATGGCCGCCGCAATCTCGGCCTCGGAGACCTGCAACTGCGGCCACGGCAGCGACGCGGGGAGGTCGTTCGCGCTGTTGACGGTCTTCGCGTCATAGCCGAGTGCGACGTAACGTTGCACCATCAGCGGAAAGGCCGTTTTGTCCAGCACGCGAACGTCATTCAGCAATCCGTAGCGCATTTCGCCGCACCAGCCGGTGCGCTGCGGTATCTGCGCGAAGAACGGCACCAGCGCGGATTTGAATGAGTTGGGCAGGACGTACGCGCGATCGTAGCGCTGGGGGCGAAGTGCGACCCCCAGACGACGGCGTTCGCCCAGTTGCAGCGCGCCGTGGCCCAGCGGCATAGCTAGCGCCTGATTGACTTCCGGCATGCGAGCCAGCAACGGACGGCACCAGGCCGGTGCCATCACGTCGATGACGGCATCCGGGTGTTCGGCCTTGAGTGTGCGATAAAGACTGTGCGACATCATCATGTCGCCAACCCAGGAAGGGCCGATTACCAGAATTTTCATACCGTTCGAGATCCCCTACGGTCACGCAGGATTATGCGTCGCGGTTAAGCCAGGCCATGTAGTCGGCTACGCCTTCAGCGACGGAGTGGAACGGTTTGTCATAACCGGCCGCGCGCAGTTTGGTCAGATCCGCCTGCGTGTAGGACTGATAGCGACCCTGCAGTTTTTCCGGGAAGGGAATGTACTCAACGCTGCCGGTTTTGTGGTAATCCAGTACGGCGTCGGCGACGGCCTGGAATGACTCAGCACGGCCGGTCCCGCAGTTGAAAATACCGGAGACGCCCTGCTTCCAGAACCATAGGTTCACGGCGGCGACGTCGGCGACATAAACGAAGTCGCGCTTGAAGTTTTCGCTACCAGAGAACAGCTTCGGATTTTCGCCCTGATGGATCTGCTGGTTTAGGTGGAACGCCACGCTGGCCATGCTGCCTTTATGGCCTTCACGCGGTCCGTAGACGTTAAAATAGCGGAAACCGCAGATCTGGGAGCCCGCGTGCGGCAGAATTTCACGCACGTACTGATCGAACAGGAACTTGGAGTAGCCGTAAACATTCAGCGGCTGTTCGAACTGACGCTCTTCCACGAAGTTGTTGCTGCGTCCGCCGTAGGTGGCGGCGGAAGAGGCATACAGGAAGGGAATGCTGCGTTCCAGACAGTAATGCAGCACCTCTTTGGAGTACTGATAGTTGTTATCCATCATGTACTTGCCGTCCCACTCGGTGGTGGAAGAGCAGGCGCCCTCGTGGAAAATCGCTTCGATATCACCCAAATCTCGCCGGCGACGATATTGGCGATGAAATCTTCTTTATCGATGTAGTCGGCGATATCCAGATCCGCCAGGTTGGCGAACTTGGTGCCGTCTTTCAGGTTATCAACTACCAGAATGTCGCGGTAACCCGTGTCATTCAACGCTTTCACGATATTGCTGCCGATGAAACCGGCGCCGCCAGTCACGATAATCATGGGAATTACCCTTGCTAAGCTGTTAAGTGAGGCACCGTGCCTCACGCTATCTATTGGGCGCTATCATAGCATTTCATTTTCCAGCGGACAGCCTGGCATTATTTTTCTGCCGGCGGCGTACCGATGATGGGATCGCCCATCCAGGTCTGCCAACGCTGCTTGAGATAAACGACGGGCACGCTGTGGCTCATGTTCTCGCTAAGTTGGCTAAGCACCTGCGGTTGAGGCATCGGCGACAACGGGCGTTTAGCCCGGCACAGTTGCGGCGGACGGAACGAGTGTTTCGAGGAGGCGGTATAGACCGGCACAGGTCGGTACCTCAGGGGTTCCTGAGGCTCGTTTAATAGCTGGCTAGGCCGCACCAAGACGATATCGGAGGGCAGAGTGGGCAACATTTGTTGCAGTACGCGGATGGTGTTGGGGTGCGGATGGCCGATGGCGATGGCGGAACCGTTGCGGCGCGCTAGCTCAACGGCTCGACTGAACTGTTGACGAATGTCGGCCTCGTTCTGGGTATCATCCAGAAAAACCCTGCGTTTGACGACTTTGACGCCTGTTCCTTCCGCCGCCCGGCTGGCCTGGCTGCTGCCTATCGTCATGCTGTCCAGAAAGTAGAGCCGGTAAACGGTCATGGCCTGCATCACTTTCTGCATGCCCGGCAGACTGGCGGTCATGGCGCTGCCCATATGGTTATTAAGCCCAACGGCATAGGGCACTTTACCGACCGCTTCACGCAGAATGCGCTGGATTTCTTCGCTGCTCATGTCCGGTCGCAAAGTGTCTCGCTCCAGCGGCTGTTTGCTCATCGGCGCCATAGGCAGATGGATCAGGACTTCGCGGCCCTGCTGGTGGGCTTCCGTCGCCATCTCGCGCGCGTTCGGGGCATTTGGCAATACCGCGACGGAAATGGCTGTCGGCATGGCCAACACCTGACGTTCATTGTGGAGGCGGTAGCCAAAGTCGTCGATAACGATAGACAGTTTGCCTGCCCAGGCGGGAACCATCAGACCACATAGGGTAATAGCCGAGATAACGCGAAAAATGAATGGACGCAAAACTACCTTCCTAACCAGGGGAGTGGGTTAACGGCCTGACCTTGACGTCTGATTTCAAAATAGAGCGCCGGCTGGCTTTGTCCGCCGCTGGTGCCGACGAGCGCAATAGGTTGTCCTGCCTTGACCTTGTCGCCAACGGACACCAGTGCGCTCTGGTTATATCCATACAGGCTCATGTCGCCTTTGCCGTGCTCAACCACCACCATCAGACCGTATCCTTGTAGCCAGTCGGCCATTAGCACGCTGCCGTCGGCGATGGCTTTGACCTCGGTGCCTTCCGGCGCGCCGATGACCAGTCCTTTCCAACGGAGTTCGCCCTGCAATGGCTCGCCGTAACGGTGCAGGGTTTGACCGCGAATTGGCCAGACGGCCTGTCCATCAGGTCTTCCCAGTCCGCCGGTGCGCGCCATCAGAGAACGTTCGCTGTCGGTGGGGGTATAGCGGGTGCCGCTGCGTTTCGCCTTATCTTCTTTTTCTCTGACGCGCGCCGCCTCCCGGGCTTCTCGCTCGGCCCGCGCGCGCGCTTCCCGTTCTGCGCGGGCGATTTTGTCGCGCAGGCGGGTTTCGTTTTGACGCAGTTCGGTCAGTTGCTGCTGATCTTTCTCCAGCGTGCTTTCGAGTGTGCCAAGCGTCTTCTGGCGTTCGCCTGAGCCTGCTCCAGCGTTTTCTGCTGCTGCTGCTGTTCACTGAGCAAACTCTGCTGACGCGCCAGCCGATCGCCGAGCGCTTCTTTTTGCTGGGCGAGGTCTGTGCGGGTTTGCTGCAGATGCACGATAGATTCCTGACGGGCCTGATTCAGATAGCCGAAATACGCCAGAATACGTTCGCGACGCTGGCTTTCTTCGCCGCTCAAAATGAGTTGAATTCCGCTGTGCTGACCTTGACGAAAAGCCGCATCCAACTGCTGTGAGAGCAGTTGCTCCTGCGTTTTCTGGCGCGACTGCAGTGTGGCGATGGAGGCGTTCAGGGTTTTAATTTCCTGCGCCAGCTTCTCCAACGTGCCGCGTGTTTCCCGCAACTGGCGGCTGGATTGCGAAATAGACTGTTCCTGACGTTTTAACTGCTCCAGCAAAGCGCTGCGCCGCTGTTGTTGCTCTTTGACGCTTTTCTCTTTAGCGGCGATATTTTGCTGCAAAGATTTGAGCTGCTGCTGACTGTCGTCGGCCCCGCTGCGGAACGGCAACAGCAAAGCGCCAATGCATAATGCACTGGCGTAGCGAAGTCGCCGACGTTGGCGGTCAGTTGTCCCTAACGGTACAGAAAACGCGCTTTTATTCATGATGATGGATTATTCCACGATGCACAGCCGCTGACCAGTTGTCTCACTCAGGGTTTCTATTACTAACTGTGTGCGAGAGTCGCTGATGCAGGCTGCAATGAGATCAATAATAGATAAGTGGAAGACTCTCCGCATAAAATGATCGCGCGTGTCGTTTTCTGGCGGGTTTTTATGTAGCTACGCGCAGATTCACTCGGCGATATTGGCTTTCAGGCTGTAATTGCCCTATCGCGCAGGTATACTCAAACACCTCAATATTGATTGCTTAACTGATTCCGGAGTCGTTACACCTCATGCAAGACATTATGCAAGAGATCATGCCATTCGTTAGCAGACACCCGATCCTCAGCCTGGCTTGGGTTGTGTTGCTTGTTCTGGTCATCGTGCTTACGTTTAAGAGTAAGTTTTCGAAGGTAAAGGATGTTGCTCGTACAGAAGCGATCCGACTGATTAACAAAGAAGATGCGGTCGTGGTGGATCTGCGTACGCGTGAAGAGTATCGCCGTGGACACATCGCGAGCTCCATCAACCTGTTACCTAACGATATTAAAAACGGTAGCTTGGGCGAACTCGAAAAGCACAAGGCTCAGCCCGTCATCGTGGTCTGCGCTAACGGGATGTCCTCTCGTCAGTCAGCCGAGCAGCTGTTTAACGCGGGCTTTACCCGTGTTGTGATTCTGAAAGACGGCCTTGCGGGCTGGAGCGGTGAAAACCTTCCACTGGTTCGCGGCAAGTAATAGAGACGGCCGTGCGTCGCGCCCGCGGCAATGATTGACCGGGCGCGGGGCCCTTAGCGCTGGCGTTGACTTTCCGCAGACAGGGAAGCGCGTCAAGGAAATCTAACAAAAGGTATTTTTAACTATGTCCGAACACAACAACGTCGAAACCTCATTCCAAATCCAGCGTATCTACACCAAAGATATCTCTTTCGAAGCGCCGAAGGCACCGCAGGTGTTTCAACAAGAGTGGAGCCCTGAGGTCAAACTGGATCTGGATACGGCGTCAAGCAGCTGGCTGACGACGTCTACGAAGTGGTGCTGCGCGTTACGGTGACTGCGCTGCTGGGTGAAGAAACGGCGTTCCTGTGTGAAGTTCAGCAGGCGGGTATTTTCACCGTTTCCGGTCTGGAAGGCCCGCAGCTGGCTCATTGTCTGGGCGCTTACTGCCCGAATGTTCTGTTCCCGTATGCGCGTGAATGCATAACTAGCCTGGTTTCCCGCGGTACCTTCCCGCAGTTGAACCTGGCTCCGGTCAACTTTGATGCGCTGTTCATGAACTATCTGGAACAGCAAGCATCCGAAGAAGGCGCCGCTGCGCCGCAGCTGGATGCCTGATGAACATGCCTGACGCTTCCATGACCGTTATCGGTGCCGGCTCTTACGGTACCGCACTGGCGATCACACTGGCGCGCAACGGCCATAACGTTGTGCTCTGGGGACATGACCCTGTCCACGTGCAGGCGTTGCAGGATGCCCGGTGCAACCAGGCGTTCCTGCCGGATGTGCCTTTTCCGGATACGTTGCTGCTGGAGAGCGATTTGGCGCGTGCCGTGGCCGCCAGCCAAAATATTCTGGTGGTCGTGCCGAGCCATGTGTTCGGCGACGTGCTGCGGCAGATTAAGCCTTATCTGCGCGCGGATGCGCGCATCGTTTGGGCGACCAAAGGGCTGGAAGCCGAAACCGGGCGTCTATTACAGGACGTTGCACGAGAAGCGTTGGGCGACGCAATACCTTTGGCGGTGCTGTCGGGACCGACATTCGCCAAAGAGCTGGCTGCCGGCCTGCCTACCGCTATCGCGCTGGCGTCGACGGACAGCCAGTTTGCCGATGATTTGCAGGAACTGCTGCACTGCGGCAAAAGTTTCCGGGTTTATCGCAATCCGGACTTTATTGGCGTTCAGCTGGGCGGCGCGGTGAAAAACGTGATCGCTATCGGCGCGGGAATGTCTGATGGGATGGGCTTCGGCGCCAATGCCCGTACGGCGTTAATTACCCGTGGCTTGACCGAGATGACGCGCCTGGGCGTTGCGCTGGGGGCAGACCCCTCGACCTTTATGGGGATGGCCGGGTTGGGCGATTTGGTCCTGACCTGTACCGACAATCAGTCGCGTAACCGACGTTTCGGTATGATGCTGGGGCAGGGGATGAGCGTCGAAGTGGCCCGTGACCAGATTGGACAGGTTGTCGAAGGCTATCGCAATACGAAAGAGGTCATGGCCCTTTCAACGCGGCTTAACGTCGAGATGCCGATTACCGAACAGCTGTGGCAGGTGCTTTATTGCGGTAAAGATGCACGAGAAGCCGCGCTAAGCCTGCTGGGCCGGTCGCGCAAAGACGAGAGCGCCAGCTAATCCCTTTTCAAGGAAAACGAATCGTCCTCGTCTGACGGCGGCTATCTCGTTTTGCCTTGCGCAGAAAAGACATGACTTTAGCATGCGATGGACTTCGGAGGACGGTTGCAATGTCGAATGATGAATTAGAGCTGGTCTGGAAAAACATCAAAGATGAGGCGCGCAGTCTGGCTGATTGTGAACCCATGCTGGCCAGCTTTTTCCATGCGACGTTGCTGAAACACGAGAATCTGGGCAGCGCGATGAGCTACATGCTGGCAAACAAGCTGGCCAGCTCCACCATGCCCGCCATCGCCATCCGCGAAGTGCTGGAAGAGGCCTACCGGGCCGAACCTCAAATGATTGTCTCTGCCGCCCGGGATATTCAGGCCGTCTGCCTGCGCGATCCGGCGGTGGATAAATACTCAACGCCTTTGCTCTACCTGAAAGGGTTTCACGCGTTGCAGGCCTACCGTATTGGTCATTGGCTTTGGCTGCAGGATCGCCGGGCGCTGGCGGCCTACTTTCAAAATCAGATATCCGTTTCCTTCGGGGTGGATATCCATCCTGCGGCGAGCATCGGTTGCGGCATCATGCTGGATCACGCGACGGGGATCGTCATCGGCGAAACCGCCGTTGTGGAAAACGATGTATCAATTCTTCAGTCGGTCACGCTGGGCGGGACCGGCAAAACCACCGGCGATCGCCATCCCAAAATCCGTGAAGGGGTGATGATCGGCGCTGGCGCTAAAATTTTAGGAAATATTGAGGTGGGATGTGGAGCCAAAATCGGCGCTGGTTCCGTGGTACTGCAACCGGTCCCCCCTCATACCACCGCCGCTGGCGTGCCGGCGCGCATTGTGGGCCGTCCTGAAACAGATAAACCCTCCATGGATATGGATCAGTACTTTAACGGTGCTCGCGGCTTTGAATACGGAGACGGTATTTGAGCGTCGTCGACCTGTATGTTCTTCACGCACTTCGGAATGATGCTCTATATTCAGGTGAAGCGCTTTGCGTCGCCTGCCTTCGTGGCGCGATCTTTCTGAAGCGCGTCGCGACTTTTTCTGTCTGAGACCACACGTGTTATTTCTATTTTTCCCTATCGCTGCAACATCTGAAAGGATACCGCCTTGACGGCGTCTGCGCGCGTTTTATGAGTGATTGAGAACTGGATATGTTGTTGAAATTAGCTGTACCTTCGCGGTGTTTACCTCTGTTGTCCGTCCTCTCGGCGCCTGTTATGGCTGAAAAGGTCGATTCCAATAATGTTTCCGTCAATGCGAGCGAGCAGGAAACGACGTCATCGGGGACGGATTCTGGCAACGCGCCAAAACCAATCTGTCCATGACTTGGAATTCTCCGCAATCCTACGACCTCTATGTACCGGCGATAACCTGGCATAACCGCTGGGCGTACGACAAGGAAAAGGCCGAGAGTTACAATGAGCGTCCCTGGGGCGCGGGCTTCGGCGTCGCTCGGTTGGATGAGGATGGCGACTGGCACGGCCTGTACCTGATGGCGTTCAAGGACTCCTTTAACAAATGGGAACCGATCGGAGGCTACGGCTACGAAAAACGCTGGCAGCCGATGACAGATCCTGATTTCCACTTGGGGCTGGGATTCACAGCGGGCGTCACTTTTCGAGATAACTGGAACTACCTCCCGATTCCGGTGCTGTTGCCTCTGGCCTCCGTTAGCTATCAGAGATTGTCTTTCCAGGCGACCTACATTCCTGGAACCTACAATAACGGCAACGTATTTTTCGCTTGGCTGCGCTGGCAGTTCTAAGTTCTCAGTGTGACAGACGGTTGGCAATCGCGCTTTATTTGTTCGGTTGTCAACCGCATTGGTGAAAAATCGCGCGTAGAACTCATTTACAATAGCGGTTCCTGTTGAGTGCTATTGGAGTGAGTCATCGCGTGCCATTACTAATCATAACGACCATTCTGTGGGCCTTTTCCTTCAGCCTGATTGGCGAATATCTGGCGGGTCACGTCGACAGCTGGTTTTCGGTGCTGATTCGTGTCGGGCTAGCCGCCTGATCTTCCTGCCTTTCCTGCGCTGGCGGGGCTACGCGCCGCGCGCGCTGCTGCTCTACCTGCTGGTGGGCGCCTGCCAGCTCGGCATCATGTATCTGTTCGCCTTTCAGGCTTATCTCTATCTCTCCGTGCCGGAGTTCCTGCTATTCACCGTCATGACGCCGCTGTATGTGACGCTGATTTATGATCTTCTGAAACGGGAACCCCTGCGCTGGGGATATGCGCTCAGTGCGCTGTTAGCCGTGGCGGGAGCGGCGGTGATTCGGTACGACGGCATCAGCGGACAGTTCTGGTGGGGTCTGTTGTTGGTGCAGGCGGCCAATATTTTCTTCGCCATCGGACAGGTTGGCTACAAGCGCCTGATGGAGGTCTATCCCATGCCGCAGCACAGCGCATTCTCGTGGTTTTATCTCGGTGCGCTGGGCGTCTCGGTGGTGGCCTGGCTGCTATTCGGCAACGCGCACAAACTGCCGACGACCTCGTTGCAGTGGGGCGTACTGGTATGGCTGGGAATCGGGGCTTCCGGGATAGGCTATTTTATGTGGAACTACGGTGCGACGCAGGTGGACGCCGGAACGTTGGGGATTATGAACAACTTTCACGTTCCGGCGGGCCTGCTGGTCAATTTCGCGATTTGGCAGGAACGACCGCATTGGCCGAGCTTTATCGTCGGCTCGGCCGTTATTCTATCGTCGTTGTGGGTACATCAGCGTTGGGTTGTGAAGCGTCCCGCACGAACGGCAGATGCGAACAGGCGTGCTGACGCGCCGAACGAATAAAGGCGTCAATGACCGGCTGACGCTGCTCGCCATCGCGTACGGCGGCGTACAGTCGGCTCCACAGTCCTTTCCCCAGCGTTTTGGTGACGACCAGTCCCTGACGCTCGAAGCTTTCCACCACCCAGTGCGGCAGCGCGGCGATCCCCATGTGGGCCGCCACCATTTGGATAAGTAGCAGCGTATTGTCTACACTCTTCAGCGCCGGGCTGACGCCCGCGGGCTGCAGGAAGTGGCGCCAGATATCCAGACGCTGGCGCTGCACGGGATAGATCATCAGCGTTTCCTCACTGAGATCCTCCGGGTCGATCTGTTCTTTGGTCGCCAGCGGATGGTCGGGAGACAGCACCAGTCGGACTTCGAAGTCGAACATCGGCGAATAGTGCAGACCGCTGCGCGGCAAAATATCTGAAGTCATCACCAGATCCAGCGTTCCTTGCTGCAGAGCAGGCTGCGGGTCGAACGTCACGCCGGATTTAAAATCCATGGCGACCTGCGGCCAGCTCTGATGAAAATTTTCCAGCGCTGGCGTCAGCCACTGAATGCAGCTGTGGCATTCGATGGCTAGACGCAGCGTGGCCTGGTGAGGCTCGTGGCAGGCCTGTAACGCTTGCTGGATTTGCGGCAGCACCTGCTCCGCCAACTGCAGCAGAATATCTCCTTGCGGAGTGAATCGCAGCGGTTGGCTCTTACGGACGAATAGCCGGAATCCTAAACGTTGTTCCAGATCGCTAAATTGATGCGATAACGCGGATTGCGTTTGATGGAGCTGTGCGGCGGCGGCGGCTAACGATCCTGTATTGCGCAGCGCCAGCAGCGTCCGTAAGTGTTTAAGTTCGATCATGAGAGTCCTTCACAGTGACAGTGAATAAATTGCGCTTGTGCTGACTACACTACCTGCGGATTATGGATGTGTAAACATCTGGACGGCTAAATGGGAATTCAAGCATGGCAATTGTAAATCATACTCTCGGTTTTCCTCGCGTCGGCTTACGTCGTGAGTTGAAAAAAGCACAGGAAAGCTATTGGGCAGGGAACACGACCCAGGAAGAACTGCTGGCTGTCGGCCGCGATCTGCGCGCTCGTCACTGGCAGCAACAAAAGGATGCTGGTGTGGACCTGCTGCCGGTGGGCGATTTTGCCTGGTACGATCATGTATTAACCACCAGTCTGCTGCTCGGCAACGTGCCGGCGCGCCACCAGAATGCGGATGGCTCCGTCGATCTGGATACACTGTTCCGCATCGGTCGTGGTCGTGCGCCAACCGGCGAACCGGCTGCCGCAGCGGAAATGACCAAGTGGTTCAATACCAACTACCACTACATGGTGCCTGAATTTACTCAGGGTCAGAGTTTTAAACTGACCTGGACGCAGCTGCTGGATGAAGTCGATGAAGCGCTGGCGCTGGGTCATAAAGTCAAACCCGTCCTGTTAGGACCGGTTTCCTACCTGTGGCTGGGCAAAGTGAAAGGCGAGGCGTTTGATCGCCTGTCGCTGCTGAACGATATCCTGCCGGTCTACAAACAGGTTCTGGGCGAACTGGCGAAACGCGGCATCGAATGGGTACAGATCGATGAGCCTGCGCTGGCGCTGGAACTTGAAGACAAATGGCTGTCGGCATTCCAACCGGCCTACGATGCGCTACAGGGTCAGGTGAAACTGCTGCTGACCACTTATTTTGATAGCATCGGCCAGAATCTGGATACCATCAAAGCGCTGCCGGTTCAGGGGCTGCACGTTGACCTGGTGCACGGCAAAGACGACGCCGCGGCGCTGAACGCTCAGCTGCCGGCGGACTGGGTGCTGTCTCTCGGCGTGATCAATGGCCGTAACGTTTGGCGTGCTGACCTCAGCACCTGGTTTGAACGTCTTCAGCCGCTGGTGGGCAAACGTACGCTGTGGATCGGTAGCTCTTGCTCGCTGCTGCATAGTCCGATCGACCTGAGCGTAGAAACGCGTCTCGATGATGAAGTGAAAAGCTGGTTTGCTTTCGCGTTGCAGAAATGTAGTGAGCTGTCACTGTTGACCACCGCGCTGAACAGCGGCGACGGTAAGCCGCTGGAAGCCTACAGTGCGCCAATCCGCGCTCGTCGTACTTCTACCCGCGTACATAATGCGGCGGTGGAAAAACGTCTGGCCGCCATTGTGGCGAAAGATAGTCAGCGTCAGCATCCTTATCCGCAGCGTGCTGAAGCTCAACGTGCTCGCTTCCAGCTGCCGGCATGGCCGACGACGACCATCGGTTCATTCCCGCAAACCACTGAAATCCGTAGTTTGCGTCTGGACTTCAAACAGGGGCGTCTGGATGGTCAGAACTATCGCACAGGTATTGCCGAGCACGTCAAACAGGCGATCATTGAGCAAGAACGTCTGGATTTGGATGTTCTGGTGCACGGCGAAGCCGAGCGTAACGACATGGTGGAGTACTTCGGCGAACATTTGGATGGTTTCGTCTTTACGCAGAACGGTTGGGTACAGAGCTACGGCTCCCGCTGCGTGAAACCGCCGGTCATTATTGGTGATATCAGCCGCCCGGAACCGATCACCGTTGAGTGGGCGAAGTATGCGCAGTCCTTAACCAGCAAGCCGGTAAAAGGCATGCTGACCGGTCCTGTGACCATCCTGTGCTGGTCATTCCCACGTGAAGACGTGAGCCGTGAAACCATCGCCAAACAGATTGCGTTGGCGCTGCGCGACGAAGTCGAAGATTTGGAAAAAGCCGGCATTGGCATCATCCAGATCGATGAACCGGCGCTGCGTGAAGGTCTGCCGCTGCACCGTTCCGACTGGAAAGCCTATCTGGAGTGGGCGGTGGAAGCGTTCCGTCTGAATGCCGCGATTGCTCAGGATGACACGCAGATCCACACCCACATGTGTTACTGCGAGTTCAACGACATCATGGATTCCATCGCCGCGCTGGATGCCGACGTGATTACCATCGAAACCTCGCGTTCCGACATGGAGCTGTTGGAGTCGTTTGAAGAGTTCGAATACCCGAACGAAATCGGTCCCGGCGTTTACGATATTCACTCGCCGAACGTCCCAAGCGTGGAATGGATTGAAGCGCTGCTGCGCAAAGCCGCGGAATACGTCCCTGCCGATCGCCTGTGGGTGAACCCGGACTGTGGTCTGAAAACGCGCGGCTGGCCGGAAACGCGTCAATCACTGGCTAACATGGTGCAGGCGGCGAAACGTCTGCGCGAAACGCAGGCCTGATCGCTGACGAGAGAGCCGTCCCGTCAGTGTCCCGGCCTCTCGCCGGGACGCATCAGTCCGGCATAAGCCACATGCTGGCCCATCATGACTCAACGGGGAAACGATCGTTTCCCCGTTTTTTTATTCCGTACCCAGACCGTTGAGTTCACCCTTTCCTCATCCTTCCTGCGAGCCTTTATAGACTGTGGTCAGATCTTCGATGTCAGAGTGGGGACGGTCCATACAGCACGCATTCATCTTCATGGCGCACGCCTGACGGCAAGCAAATCGGTTATAAACTGAGACAGGTATTTGATTCCTCTTCTGCATGAACCACGTGGGTGTCGTGAGGATGAGCGAAGCCCGCTGCCTTTATGCAAAGCGCTAAGCCTTAACTCCCGCTTCTTACGATCGGCGTAGCAAGGCGCCCAGTTCGCCCAAAAACTGTTCTGCCACCGCATCATTAAGTCGGTAATAAACCCAGTTTTTTATCCGCGTAGGAATCACCAGTCCCGCTTTCGCCAGAACCTGCATATGAGTGGTGACTGTCGGCTGACTCAGACCGGTTTTGTCAGTGATAAAACTCACGCAGACGCCATCTTCAGTCAGATCCCCATCACGCTGTATCGGAAAATGTGCTTTGGGATCCGCCAGCCAGCGAATAATCATTAGTCTGTGGCGGTTAGCGAGCGCATGTAAGACCTCCTGCAACTGCGGTTCTGTCTGCATAAACCTTTCTCTATTTTTGCTTGTGGAATCTATATAGCAATTATTCTATATAGATAATTAACTATATAGTTGTTATCGTATATAGATGATACGGAAACGGGGATACCTACGCAAAACACTCGATATCCTCAGCCGTCACCTTGCGATAAGGAATCTCTTTTATGCAGTCTAAACCCATGACGTCTCGCCCCGCCAGTCTGGTCAGTACCGCCAGCGTGGCAATCATCCTGACGCTTTATATCGCAATCGTTTTTGGCTTCGGGTTGTACCTTTTCTCTGTGCTGGTCACTTTCATGCAAGAAAGCCTCAGCTTTGGCATTCCGACTGTTGGCATCATCACAGGAGGGGCGCAGGTCTCGTATCTGACGGCATCCCTGTTTTGTTCGCCTTTAACGCGCCGGTTCGGCGGTGGCAATGTGATTTTTGCGGCCGCGCTGACGGCCGGTTTTTTACTGACTCTGTTGTCCGCAGTACAGAACATATGGCAGGCGGGCGCTTTGTTAATCGCACTCGGCTCATGTGCCGCAATGACGGTTATTCCAACCGTTGGCGTCATAGGAAAAGTCGTCCCCATCGCCTGGCAGTCGAGCATTAATGGACTGATATCCAGTGGAACAGCCTATGGGCAGTTTGCCACGGGGTTGCTGGTTCCCTTTCTGATACATGGCTATGACTGGCGTACGGTGTGGATGGTGATTGGCGCGATCTCCATTACCGTGGCTATCATTGGTTATACCGTGCTACGTGGACTGGCCGCGGATGTCTTCAGGAAGGCGTCCCCCCAAAATTGTTTAGACAAGCAGGCTAATCTGGAGAAATCCCCCCGATTGAAGTCCCTGGCAACCCCCCGGCACTTCCTGATTTGGACGCTGCTCGCATTGAGCGGTATCGCATGCGGCCCCTGGCAGAACTACCTTGCTTCCTTCCTGGGCAATGAGCAGCACTTTTCGATCTCATTTATCGGCCAGCTTTGGTCCATGATCGGCGTCACTGGCCTCATCAGTGGATTCGCGTTTGGCCTGCTGGCTGACAAAATTGGGGTTCGTATGACGCTGGCGCTTTCGTATAGCCTCCTTCTCGCCGCTGGCTTGCTCGTGGCCATGGAGGGCGGAACAATCACCTTGCGCATGGCCGCTGTTGCGTTCGGCCTGTCGTTCTATGCGATCTTTGGTCTTATTCCGGCTTACATCACCAAAGCGGCGAGTCCTGAGACTTCCACCGCTATTTTCGCGGTGGCTAATGTTTTTCTGGGTATCGGCACCAGCTTGGGTAATGCAGGCAGTGGATACTTTCAGTCATGGGTGGGCAGTTTTCAGGGGATTTATGCTGGCGTCGCTGCGGTTGCCGCAGTGGCGATGATCCTCTCTCTTCTCTTGCCCGATGAGCGAAAAATAACGCAGTCCAAATAAAGCGCTGGGGTTAACACCGTGGCTCTGGGTCGAGCGGCGGTCAGGCAAATGCCAGGCTATCGGCCTAACTCACCGAATTCAGCCGCCGCTGTTAACACAGCGGCGTGGCGTGCGAGTCGCTATTGTGAGGGCATTGGCTGTTCGGTGGGTTTCTTCATTTTTGACATGTTATTTCTGGAACAGAGGGGGTTTCGCTGCCGGGTTATGCTGTGGGTCAGCTGAGGCGATGGAGGTAGGGGGGGAGCGTGGGTTCTGGGAGTACGGACAGAACTTTCAGCTTTTTAAGCGTTCTATTTTGGGCATTCGCCAAATGCTCATCCAGGTTTCGCGCCGCGAGGTCCCAGCGACCTTCTAGCAGGAGTTGATAGATAACCTGATGCTCGCTCACCATTGCTTCGTCAACAGGTAGTGAGAGGGTTTCGTGGAAGATACGCGCGATAGTCAGGGTAGAGTGGCTTTGCCGAAGAATATCGACCAAGGCGCGGTTGCCCGCAAACTCAAGACTCAGCAGATGCAGATCGTCTTCAACCTGCTCAAGCTCAATCCCCGTGCTGACCTTACTGGTTCGAATGCGTTCAATATGCGTCAGACTGGCTTCAATGTGCTTTTGAGGGATGAGTGGCCCGGCCCGACGCAGCGCGGCGGGTTCGAGACTGGCGCGAACTTCGTAATGTTCGCGGATTTCACGGGCGGTAAGCGGCCCGGCCAGCCATTGGGAATAGGGCTCTTTCTCGACCAGACCGCGATCGCGCAGTCGCATCAGGCTTTCGCGGATGACGTTGCGGCTGACGTGGTAAAACTCGGCCGCACTGGCCTCGTTAAGCTGGTAATGACCAAAGACCATACAGGTGGATAGCGCTTCATGCAGATCGCTGAGCACTTTCTCACCGGTGCTGCGTGTATCCACCAGCTCTTGCTGCTGATCGAATCCGAGCATGGTGCGGTTGAGCGGCATACGCACAGGTTCTATTTCCTGGTCCGCCGCGGCCACGATGAAACCTCGGCCTTCGAAGCGGCTGAGCAATCCTTCTTCATGCAAGAGTCCAAGCGCCCGGCGAACGGGAACGCGACTCGTACCGAACAATTCGGCGAGCGGTCCTTCCAGCATGACCAGTCCGACAGGCAACGTTTTTGCCTTGATGGCCTGTTGCAATACCTGATGGATCATTTCGTAACGTGCTGTGCCACGAATGTCCGGTTTTTTATTATCGTGTGTAGTTAACATCCTTTATGACATCGTCCCCCCTGCCATGCGCATGTCGTCATTATCGCACACCTCTGCGGCGATGTGCGTGACTGATGGCGTTTGAAAAACGGGCCTTCTGGATAATACTCGCTCAATAATGGATGTTTTAATATAAGATACGTTTATGGATGACACGCATTGCGCGAGTGATTTTTTAGGTGGAAATGTTGTCTCATTCCCATTTTTTAAATAATGGCGATATATTCATCTGATATTTTTATTATTAACGGTAAACTTTTGTTTTTTTGTCGTCCTAATTGCCCATTTACCTAACGAATAGTGATGAATCAATTAAATAGATCGCTATCTATTCGGCGGGTTTTCGAGTGATAAAACGCATTTCGTTCGGAAAAACAAATGACTGAAGAGGCGAACCGCAAGGACTCTCGGAGGTTTGCTGGGAAGGTAAAAGACCTTTTCCGGCGATGGGAGTCGTACGGCGAAACGGGATGGCAGCCCATAGGTGAGATGATCAGGTCGGTTTGCTCAAGGTCTGCGTAGAAGGTCATGGGATAGAATGCAGAATTCGACGACAAGATCGCTTTCTTCGTTTGATTATCTGCTATGCATGTTTTCACTTCGCTGGTCATGGTTGTTCTCTGCGCTGACCAGCGCTTATATGATTGACGACGGTCCATCCACATTGGCCGGATGAGGGAGAATAGGATGTCATTACAGGATAAACGCGTTGTTATCAGCGGAGCGGCCAGCGGTATCGGGTTCGCTATCGCCGAACTTTTCTCACAGCACCATCCGCGCTTGCTGTTGTCCGATCGCGATGCGGAAGGACTGGAACACGTCGTCGAGCGTTGCCGCCAACGCGGCGTTGAATGCTATGGCAGCGTCGTAGATGTCGCGACGCCGTCGGGCGCGCAGCAAAGCGTTGATGACTGCGTCCGTCACTACGGCGGTATCGATATCCTCGTCAACAATGCGGGGCTGTTGACGCAAGCGCCCTGCGAGGCGATCACGCTGGAGATGTGGGAGGAAATGATGGCGGTAGATCTGCGCAGCGTATTCCTTTCTTCCCAGCGGGCGCTGCCTTGGATGCGGGGTCAGCGTTGGGGGCGCATCATCAATATCGCCTCTCAGCTGGGTATCAAAGGGGGGGCGGAGTTGTGTCATTATGTGGCGGCGAAAGCGGGCGTTATCGGCTTCACCAAGTCGCTGGCGCTGGAAATGGCGCCGCACAACGTGTTGGTCAATGCCATCGCTCCCGGCCCGATCGCGACGCCGATGATCGACGGCATCAGCAGCGACTGGAAAAAGGCCAAAGCCGCAGAGCTACCGTTGGGGCGATTCGGGAACCCCGATGAGGTCGCACCGGCCGTGCTGCTGTTGGCCAGCGATCCGGGTGGCAATCTCTTTGTCGGTCAAACGCTGGGGCCAAATTCCGGCGACGTCATGCCCTGACCCAAAAAGGCGACGTGGGATTAAGCGCGATCCTGAACGCAGCCAACTGCCGTTGGTTGACGATTGCGGTATCATCGATTCTGGACAATGGTGACACAATGGCGTTCTCGCATGCTCATGCGTTCGCACAACTTGGCGCGAGCGCGCCAGAACTCGTGGTGACACGAGCGGTTCTCAGGCTGTTTGACGATTCGCCCATGGGTGGTTATGGTCGGCATGGCCCATCTCTATTGAGCTTGAAAGGTATTATTATCGTGAAAAAAATGCACATCCCCATCACTCTTCGGGGATCTCTTCGCGTTTCTCCCCGACAGCACCTTGGTAAACCGGCGGTGACACGCTCGCGCCCTTGCGGCGAGGAAACATCATGAATCGGGGGATGCGGATTTCAGGATGCGAAAGCGGTATTAAGCACTTTCAGACGTCGTTGATCATGACAAACGGCGGGCAGTGATGAAGAGCAGCGGTGTGACCTTACGAGTTTTGGGAACCTCTGTGACGCTGCTGGAGCTGCTGCGCAAGCAGGCGGAGCAGGATTTGGGCATGTGTATCGACTATCGGGTATGCAGCGTCAAAGAAGCGCAGCGCATAGCGGTCATGCACCCTGAAAGTTACGATCTGTACGACCAGTGGTTTCACAATATTGACTTTGTCTGGCCTGCGCAGGCAATCCAGCCGCTTGAGATCGCAAGACTGCAGTATTGGGATGAAATTAACGCCCTTCCCAAGCGAGGTACGCTGTTGCCCGGCCAAGCGCTGAGCGGCGGCAGCGTACCGGCTCATCGCTTGTATGTGCAGGATAACGGCGAGCTGGGCGCCCATCCCACCGAGCGGATCAGTATGCTCCCGCTGACGCACAACGCCGACAGCTTCGCTTATCAGGTCGAGCGTCTGCCGGCTTCGCTCAGGGGGAAAGAGGAGAGTTGGGGATGGTTGGTGAATCCCGCGTTCTTTGGTCAGGTCGCATTACAGGATGATGCCTCGATGGGCGTGCTGGACGCCGTACTAGCGGTGCAAGCGCGCGGATCGTTTCAGTTCGGCAATGTGGGCAACCTGACGTTGGAAGAGATCGATCGGCTGACCGATGTCCTGGCGGGTCTGCGCAGGCAGGGGCATTTTGCCGCGCTGGATTCTACGCATGACGAAGCGAGCAAGCTCATCGGGAATCAGCTGGTTTGCATACAGAGCCTGTGGGCACCGACGTATTTTCGGCATCATTTCCGTCAAAAAGGGTTCAAGCTGGCGGTGCCGCAAGAGGGCTATCGCGCCTGGTACGGCGGTCTGTCGCTGTCGCGTTGCGTCAGTGGGCGCGTGAAAGAAGCCGCCTATGATTATCTGAACTGGTGGCAGTCCGGCTGGCCGGGGGCGGTCATGGCGCGACAGGGCTACTATATTTCTAACCCGCAGCGCACGCGCGCGTATCTCTCTGATGCCGAATGGGATTTCTGGTACGGCGGCAAACCTGCTGCCGAAACGCTGCCGGATGCCCACGGCAACCCCTTGATCATGCCTGGCGAACTGCGTGACGGGGGAAGCTACGAGCAACGCATGGGGCACATTGCCGTCTGGAATTCGGTGATGGATGAGCACAACTATCTCGTGCGGCACTGGCAGGACTTTATCAACGCCTGATCGCGGATAGACGGCGGCGAGCGCCTTGCGTATGCGCTATCGCCGTACGGAAAATTTATACATAACAGTGTCACCAAGCAATGCGGATCCTTTGCAGGATCCGCCACGTTTACCGGGTCACCGGGTGAGCGGCGCGAGATTAGATTAGGGCGAGGCCCTCTCATTTACTACATCGATGGAGAGCGATATGTCAGACGTATTTCACCTGGGATTAACCCAACAAGATATGCACGGTGCCGAACTGGCGATTGTGCCGGGCGATCCGGCTCGGGTAGAGAAGATCGCCCGTCTGATGGAGAACCCGGTGTTTCTGGCATCCCACCGCGAATTCACGTCCTGGCGCGCCGAACTGGCGGGGCAGCCGGTCATTATCTGCTCGACCGGCATCGGCGGCCCATCGACGTCGATTGCGGTGGAAGAGCTGGCGCAACTGGGGGTTCGTACGTTTCTGCGCGTCGGGACGACCGGCGCGATCCAGCCTCATATCGCCGTGGGCGATGTGTTGGTGACGACAGCGGCGGTACGCCTTGACGGCGCCAGCCTGCATTTTGCGCCGATGGAGTTTCCCGCCGTCGCGGACTTTGCCTGCACGTCGGCGCTGGTGGAGGCCACCCGCGCTGCGGGTCATACGCTACACGTCGGCGTCACCGCCTCTTCCGACACCTTTTATCCGGGGCAGGAACGTTACGACACCTTCTCAGGTCGGGTCGTTCGTCGTTTTCGTGGTTCGATGGAAGAGTGGCAGAGCATGGGTGTGCTGAACTATGAAATGGAATCCGCAACGTTGCTGACAATGTGCGCCAGTCAGGGGCTACGCGCGGGCATGGTCGCGGGCGTTATCGTGAACCGTACCCAGCAGGAGATCCCGGACGCCGCGACGATGAAACTGGCCGAAACCGCATCGGTGAACGTAGTGCTGGACGCGGCGCGGACGCTGCTTTCCTGAACCCATCCTTCCCACCGAATAAAGGAACGCTATGACGTTAGCCAAGACGCTGCACCCTTCCGTCCTGCCGCTGAACGGCGGGATTAATTTTCGCGATCTGGGCGGGCTGGCGACGGCCGACGGCCGGCGAGTTCGCCCTGGTAAACTGCTGCGTGCGGGTTCACTGAATGAACTGAGCGATCAGGACTTGACGTATCTGGCCGAGATGCCGGTCGTGCATGTGATTGATTACCGTGATATTTCGGAGGCTGCGCAGCGTCCGGACCGACTGTGGTCGGGGGCAAGCTATCATGCCATGCCGGCTAATCCGCCGAGTCATGAGGTGACCGCGAATCTTGAATCGCTGGGGTCGGAGAAACTGGCCGAGCTGGATGCGCGCGCTTTCATGCTCACCGTCTACGAACGTCTGCCGTTCGAAAACAGCGCCTACCGCCATCTGGTCCAGCTGTTGCAGGCGCCGGGCGAGGGCGCGCTGGTGCAGCATTGCGCCGTGGGCAAGGATCGCACCGGCGTTGGCGTAGCGCTGGTGTTATTCGCGCTGGGCGCGGATGAACAGACGGTCATGGAAGATTATCTTTTGACGGAAACCACGCTGGAACCGTTCCGCCAGCGCCTGATGGAAGAGCTGACGCCGGTGCTGGGCGAGGCGGCCATGCGGCCGTTTTCCTTCATCTTGTCGGCTCGCGAGGAGTTTCTACAGACGGCGCTACGGACGATCCGTGAGCGGCACGGCTCGATCGACAACTGGTTGATGCGGGACTACGGACTGGATATGCCGGCGCGCGAACGCTTACGTGAACGCTATTTAGATTAAGTACGGCAACAAAAAGAAAAAGGCGGACCGACGTTGCCACAGGGTGATGGCATACTCGGCCCGCCTCTCAATGTCTTGCTGGGCCGCGACGACGCAGAACGGGTCGTCGCGGTCAGACGGGTGAAGCCCGCCGTCGTCGTTTGACTGACCGCCATCAGCCGGTATTACGCATGCCCGCAGCCACCCCGGCGATGGTGACCATCAAGGCCTGTTCCACATCCGGATCCGGCGTGTCCTGCTGACGACAGCGATGCAGCAATTCGGCCTGCAGAACGTTGAGCGGATCGGTATAGACGTTGCGCAGCGAAATAGACTCTGCAATCCACGGCAGGTCCGCCATCAGGTGGTCGTCGTTGGAGATGGTCAACACCGCTTTGATGTCTTTTTCCAACTGGCTGCGTAGCTGTTGACCCAGCGGCCACAGATTTTCTTCTACCAGGCACTGATCGTAGTATTCCGCCAGCCACAGATCGGTTTTGGAAAACACCATTTCCAGCATGCCGATACGGGTGGAGAAGAATGGCCAATCGCGGCACATCGCTTCCAGCTGATCCTGTTTGCCGTCATCCATCACCTTCTGCAACGCCGCGCCCGCGCCCAGCCAGGCGGGCAGCATCAGGCGGTTTTGCGTCCAGGCGAATATCCACGGAATGGCGCGCAGGCTTTCGACCCCGCCGCTCGGACGACGTTTAGCCGGGCGAGAGCCCAACGGCAGTTTGCCCAACTCTTGCTCCGGCGTTGCCGCGCGGAAATAGGGAACGAATTCTGGATTCTCGCGGACGTAGTAGCGGTACATATCGCAGGAGATGCGCGATAACTCGTCCATGATGTGGTGCCACTCTTTCTTGGGCTCGGGTGGCGGCAGCAGGTTGGCTTCCAGAATCGCGGAGGTATATAGCGACAAACTGCTGATGGTGACTTCCGGCAGGCCAAACTTGAAGCGGATCATCTCGCCCTGTTCGGTGACGCGCAGACCGCCCTTCAAACTTCCCGGCGGCTGCGAGAGCAATGCGGCATGCGCCGGAGCGCCGCCTCGGCCGATAGAGCCGCCGCGACCGTGGAATAACGTCAGCGCTACGCCATATTTCTCGAAGGTTTTAATCAGCGCGTCCTGCGCACGATATTGCGCCCAGGAGGCCGCCATCACGCCTGCATCTTTGGCCGAGTCGGAATAGCCGATCATGACCATCTGTTTGCCCTGGATCACGCCGCGATACCAGTCGATATTCAGCAACTGGGTCATCACGCTGTCAGCGTTGTTCAGATCATCCAGCGTTTCGAATAGCGGAGCTACCGGCAGCGTGTAGGGGCAACCGGCCTCCTTGAGCAGCAGGTGGACGGCCAGAACGTCGGACGGGGTGCGCGCCATCGAAATGACGTAAGACGCGATAGCGTTCTGTGGGGTTTGTGCGATGACCTGGCAGGTATCCAGCACTTCCTGCGTTTCTGGGCTCGGCTCCCACTGGCGCGGCAGCAGCGGACGTTTTGAATTCAGTTCACGGATCAAAAAAGCCTGTTTATCGGCTTCAGACCAGCTTTCGTAGTCGCCCAACCCCAGATAACGGGTGATTTCGGCGATCGCCTCGGTGTGATTGGTGCTCTCCTGACGGACGTCAATGCGGACCAGCGGTACGCCGAAGCAGTGCACGCGGCGCATGGTATCCAGCAGCTGGCCGTCGGCGATAATCCCCATGCCGCAGGCGTGCAGAGACCGGTAACAGGCGTGTAGCGGATCCCACAACTGCTCGTTACAGACCAAAAGGTTATGCGGCTCGGGAGCCGATTTTCCTTCCAACTGGGTATCGAGATAGTTCAGCGTCGCGACCAACTGGGCGCGCATGGTCTTCATTATCTGGCGATAGGGTTCCTGAACGCTGTCGCCGCCCGCCAACTGCTGCAGTTCGGGTGTACACGTGGACATGGACAGTTCTGACACCAGCTCCTGCACATCATTCAGGAACAGCGCCGCTGCTTTTCGGCGACCCAGCAGCAGCACGCGACGAGTGATTTTCGCTGTGACGTTGGGGTTACCGTCGCGGTCTCCCCCCATCCATGACGTGAATCGGACGGGCGTCGCTTCTACCGGCAGACGATAACCGAGCTCCTGCTCCAGCTGTTCGTCCAGCTCGCGCAGAAAGGCCGGAACGCCTTCCCACAGGCTGTTTTCGACCACGGCAAAACCCCACTTGGCCTCATCGACCGGCGTTGGGCGTTCTTTACGGATTTCGTCCGTGTGCCAGTACTGGGCGATAAGCTGACGCAGACGGCGCATGATCTGATGGTGCTCATAATCCGCCAGATCGTCGTGATCGAGCTGCTTTAAGCAGTGGTTCACCTCACCCAGCTTGTGGATCAGGCTGCGACGGGTAATTTCCGTAGGATGCGCGGTCAGGACCAGCTCAATGGAGAGCGATTCCACGGCTTCGCGGATCTGATTTTCGTCCAGTTGATCGCTGTCTTTCAGACGGCGGATGGCTAACGCCAGCGTTTCCGGGTTACTGGCCGCTTCTCCGTGCGGAGAGATGGTGTGATATTGCTCGGCGGTATTGGTCAGGTTGAGAAACTGGCTGAACGCGCGCGCGACGGGCAGAAGTTCTTCATTAGAAAGGTTTTGCAGCGTATTCAGCAGCTGTTGCCGATGCTCATTGCTGCCTGCGCGGGAGGCTTTGGAAAGTTTTCGAATGGTTTCAACACGCTCTAGTATGTTTTCTCCCAATGCGTCTTTGATGGTGTCCCCAAGCAATTTGCCGAGCATACTGACGTTGCCGCGCATTGCGGAATATTGTTCATTCATATTTGTCCTGACCCGTCTCTCGTTGTCCTGTAAAAATATTACGCTTCAAAAGTGGAGTGATGCTGTTGTCTGGCAATGGAGGATCGCGCCCATCTGTGTTGAGCACTATCTTTACAGTTGTAACCGTTTCTGTAGGGAAAAGGCAATTTGCGAAATTTAATCACCCGATCGCTAAGATAAGACTAGCTTATTAACCCCCAATGAACCCAGGCAGGACAAGGGTTGGCGGGACACCTCATTGGCGTAAAAACCCATCAAATAGCATGGTTTTTGCGTTTTCACGTAATTAATCGTGCCAATTTGACTCTCTTTTGTGGTTTTTTATTTCGCGCATAGCCCGCCCTGATAGCATTCATCACTGCTTATTTCCCGATTATTCAGAATAAATTTTTACACAGAGAGCAGCGTGAAGGCGCTGTGGATTGTCCTTGATGCCTCGGGCGGCCGGACTTCGGTGGAAAAACGAAGGTGGCTTACGGGTAGGAAAGAGAGAGCCTTGCCCGTCGACGACAGGCAAGACCGAGGGATCAATGCTGGCAGAAACGATGAATCAGCTGTGCGATCAGCGTGCGGGTCGGCTTGATGAACGACGTGTCGATATATTCATCCGGCTGATGCGCCTGATTGATGGAGCCGGGGCCGAGCACCAGCGTCGGGCAGAGCTGCTGGATAAACGGCGCTTCGGTACAGTAATTCACGACTTCCGTCGGTTGCCCCAGCAACTTTTCCACCACCTGCGCCAAAGGACTGTCGGCGAGGCACTCATAGCCGGGAATAGGCGGATGCAGCTCGTTGATGGTCAGACGCCCCGGCCAGCGGGAACTGACCGGCTCGAGCGCCTCGGTCAGCAGCCCGTTGAAATCGTTCAACGCCATGCCCGGCAGCGGGCGGATATCCATATGCAGTTCGCAGCAGCCGCAGATACGGTTGGCCGCGTCGCCGCCGTGTATATGCCCGAAGTTCATCGTCGGGTAGGGGATATGGAACGCGGCGTTGTGATAGCGCTCCTGCAGGGTATTACGCAATGTCATCAGGTGTGTGATGGACTCGTGCATCAGTTCGATGGCATTGACCCCGCGCGTCGGGTCACTGGAGTGGCCTGACTGGCCCTGAATGCGGATTGCTTTGGACATGTGGCCTTTGTGCGCGCGCACCGGCTGTAGCGAAGTGGGCTCGCCGATGATGGCGCAATCCGGTCTGATGCGCGTGGACTCGGAGAAAAATTTGGCGCCCGCCATCGTGGTCTCCTCGTCTGCCGTCGCTAGAATATAAAGGGGTTTGGAGAGCGTAGCAGGGTCGATATCGCGCAGCTATCCAGAATGAAAGCGAAGAACCCTTTCATGTCGGCGGTGCCCAGGCCATAAAGCCGATTATCGTGTTCGGTCAGGGTGAAGGGATCACGCGTCCAGCGCCCGTCGTCAAACGGTACGGTATCGGTGTGGCCCGCCAGCAGCAGCCCGCCGCTGCCTTCACCCCGGCGCGCCAGCATGTTGAATTTATGACGCGTTCCGGGAACGGGTTGGACTTCGACATGAAAGCCCAGATCGGTAAACCAGCCTGCCAACAGGTTGATTAAGGTTTCATTACTTTGGTCCAGGTCGCTATCGGTGGCGCTAATGGATGGCGTAGCGATTAATGCCCGGTACAGCTCAATAAAAGGGGGTAAATTCATCTTCACTGTTGACAGCCTCTGGTTTGAATAGTATCAATATTCATGCATTTTTTGTGAATAAAAATACAGTATTGCCAGGTGAAAGAAAATCACAAACTGCGGCGCGGACCGCGCTTATGCTTTTTTCTGGCATCGTGGGGGGAGCGGCTTATCCGCGTTAGTCCCCGGCTCTCGTCTCACCGATCGCGATATAACAAAGGTATACGGATCTCATGTTGAATACGTTGATAGTTGGTGCAAGTGGTTATACCGGCGCGGAGCTGGCACTGTACCTGAACCGTCACCCTCAGATGAACATAACCGCTTTGGCGGTTTCAGCGCAAAGTGTAGATGCGGGAAAATCACTCTCCGATCTGCATCCTCAGCTTAAAGGCATCATCGATTTGCCTGTCCAGCCGCTCACTGATGTTGCTGACGCGGCTAAAGGCGTCGACGTGGTGTTTCTCGCCACTGACCACAAGGTGAGCCACGATCTGGCGCCGCAGTTTTTGGCGGCGGGTTGCACCGTATTTGACCTGTCCGGGGCCTTTCGTGTGCAGGACGCCGATTTTTACAGCCGCTATTACGGCTTCGACCATCAGCATGCCGACTGGCTGGCGCAGGCCGTGTACGGTCTGGCCGAGTGGCAGGCTGAAGAGATCAAACAGGCGCAGCTGATCGCCGTGCCGGGCTGCTATCCCACGGCGTCTCAGCTGGCGCTGAAGCCGTTGGTGGAAAGCCGTCTGCTGAATACCGATCAGTGGCCCGTCATCGACGCCACCAGCGGCGTCAGCGGCGCCGGACGTAAAGCCACCATGACCAACAGCTTCTGCGAAGTCAGCCTGCAGCCTTACGGCCTGTTTACCCATCGGCATCAGCCAGAAATTGCCGCGCATCTGGGTATTCCGGTGATTTTTACCCCGCATCTGGGCAATTTCCCGCGCGGTATTTTGGCGACAATCACTTGTCGCCTGCGTCCCGGCGTGACCGCGCAGGATGTGGCTGAAGCCTACTACAACGCCTACCACGACAAGCCGTTAGTCAGGCTCTACGCTAAAGGTATTCCGGCGCTGAAATCCGTCGTCGGCTTACCGTTTTGCGACATCGGTTTCTCGGTGCAGGATGAACATTTGATCGTCGTATCCACCGAAGACAACCTGCTGAAAGGCGCGGCGGCGCAAGCGGTACAGTGCATGAATATTCGTTTTGGTTTCCCTGAAACCCAGTCCTTACTCTGATTATTTCTGAGGCGCAAAGACCCATGAATCCGTTAATTATCAAGCTAGGCGGCGTACTGTTGGATAGTGAAGAGGCGCTGGAGCGTTTGTTCGACGCGCTGGTTGAGTATCGCCAGCAGCATCAGCGCCCTCTGGTTATCGTGCACGGCGGGGGTTGTCTGGTCGACGACCTGATGAAAAAGCTGTCGCTGCCCGTCGTGAAAAAGCAGGGGTTGCGCGTTACGCCTGCCGATCAAATCGACATCATCACCGGCGCGTTAGCGGGTTCCGCGAACAAAACGCTGTTGTCATGGGCGGTTAAGCACGGTATCCAGTCGGTCGGACTGTGTCTGGCTGACGGCGGGAGTACGGTGGTGACGCGTTTGGATGAAGCGCTGGGTCATGTCGGCAAAGCGGACGCGGGTTCTCCCGCTCTGCTGACGACGCTGCTGGGGGCGGGTTATCTGCCGGTCATCAGCTCCATCGGCATCACCGCTGAGGGTGAACTGATGAACGTTAATGCCGATCAGGCGGCGACGGCGCTGGCTCAGACGCTGGGCGCGGATCTGATTCTGCTCTCTGACGTTAGCGGTATTCTGGACGGCAAAGGTCAGCGCATCGAAGAAATGACGGCGGAGAAAGCCGAGACGCTGGTCGCCCAAGGCATCATCACCGACGGCATGGTGGTCAAGGTCAATGCCGCGCTCGACGCCGCGCGCGCGCTGGGTCGTCCCGTGGATATCGCCAGCTGGCGTCATGCCGAGCAACTGCCGGCGTTATTTAACGGCGTCTCCATCGGCACACGTATTTCGGCGTAATACTGCGTTATTAACAGCTGACTTGCCCGTCTTGGGCGAGTCAGCGTAAGACAGCGTTTCTGGCGGGCGATGGAGTGCCATCCGCTCGCAATCATTTAATACCGGGAGTTAAAGTTATGGCTTTGTGGGGCGGACGGTTTAGTCAGGCAGCAGATCAACGTTTCAAACAGTTCAACGATTCACTGCGGTTCGATTACCGTTTGGCGGAACAGGACATCACGGGCTCCATCGGGTGGTCTAAAGCGCTGGTGACGGTTAATGTACTGAGCGAACAGGAACAGCAGCAGTTGGAACAGGCGCTGACGGTCCTGTTAAAGGAAGTTCAGGCCGATCCGCAGGCTATTGTGCAAAGCGATGCCGAAGATATTCATAGTTGGGTGGAGCAACGCCTGATTGAGAAGGTGGGCGATCTGGGCAAAAAGCTGCACACCGGCCGTAGTCGAAACGATCAGGTCGCCACTGACCTGAAACTGTGGTGCAAAGCGCAAATCGGTGAACTGAGGGAGACCCTTCGGCATCTGCGCGAGGCGCTGGTGGCGACGGCGGAGGCGAACCAGGATGCGGTCATGCCGGGTTACACGCATCTTCAACGCGCTCAGCCGGTAACGTTCGCTCACTGGTGTCTGGCCTACCACGAAATGCTGGCGCGTGACGAAAGCCGTTTAGCCGATACGCTGGCTCGTCTGGACGTCAGTCCGCTGGGCTGCGGCGCGCTGGCGGGAACGGCTATCCCATCGATCGTGAACAGTTGGCAGGCTGGCTCGGTTTCGCCTCTGCGACACGCAACAGTCTGGATACGGTGTCCGACCGCGACCATGTGCTGGAACTGTTGTCCAACGCGTCTATCGGCATGGTGCATCTGTCGCGTTTCGCCGAAGACCTGATTTTCTTCAACAGCGGGGAAGCCGCATTCGTCGAACTGTCTGACCGTGTGACGTCCGGTTCCTCCCTGATGCCGCAGAAGAAAAACCCGGATGCGCTGGAGCTGATCCGCGGCAAATGCGGACGCGTTCAGGGCGCGCTGGCGGGCATGATGGTCACGCTGAAAGGGTTGCCGCTGGCTTACAACAAGGACATGCAGGAAGACAAAGAAGGTCTGTTTGATGCGCTGGATACCTGGCACGACAGCCTGATGATGGCCGCACTGGTACTGGAAGGCATTCAGGTTAAGCGCCCTCGTTGCCAGGAAGCGGCAGAACAGGGCTATGCCAACGCCACCGAACTGGCGGATTATCTGGTGGCAAAAGGCGTTCCGTTCCGTGAAGCGCACCATATTGTGGGCGAGGTGGTGGTAGAAGCTATCCGTCAGGGAACCGCGCTGGAAGCCTTGTCATTGGACGAACTGAAAAACTTCAGCGACGTCATTGAAGACGACGTGTATCCGGTGCTGTCGCTGCAGTCCTGTCTGGACAAGCGTGCGGCGCAAGGCGGCGTGTCTCCGCAGCAGGTCGCGGCGGCTATCGCGGCAGCGAAGCAAAGCTTATCCTGATGAACGAAGGAGGCGGATTTTTCCGCCTCCGTTTCATCCATTCTTGAATCCGCATCGTATTTCCTCCCTTTTTTCCTTCAAATTCCGGCAATGACCTGAATCCTTTCTGGACATCCATACAGCATGCTTTTACCTTGACGGGCAGCGGCAAGAGAACCCGGAGGCGGTGTGGTAATCACCCTTTTTTACGGCATTGGCGGAGGCGTTGTCGGTCTGATGATCGGCTGGCTGGTGGCGAGTTTATTACAACAGCAGCGTCATACGCGCTACGAAACCGAACGACAGTTGCAGGAGCAATCCCTCCAGCAGGCGCATCAGGCCCTGAGCGAGAGCCGGGAGGCGCGCCAGCAGGATCAAACGCGACTGAACGATCAAGAGCGCGAGCTTCGGCTTTTGCACGGCCAACTGGCGGCAGGTCAGGAAAAGCTGCTGCAAATGACGGCGCTGCGGGCCGAATGCGAACAGCTCAATCAGGAACTTCGCGCGCTGCGGGAGGCCAATGGCGCTCAGGAAGCGGAATTGCGCGAGGTAACGATCCGCCTTGAGGAGACGCGGCTGGCGGCGGAAGAAAAACAGCGCCTGCTGGTCAACAGCGAGCAGCGCCTGTCGGCGCAGTTCGAAAATTTGGCCAACCGTATTTTCGAGCAAAGCGGCCGGAAGGTCGACCAGCAGAATCAGTTGAGCCTGGATCGGTTGCTGACGCCGCTTCGGGAACAGCTCGACGGTTTTCGCCGTCAGGTACAAGAGAGTTTTGGCGAAGAAGCCCGCGAGCGTCACACGCTGGCGCACGAAATCCGCAATCTCCAGCAGCTTAACGCCCGCATGACGCAGGAGGCTGTTAACCTGACTCAGGCGCTGAAAGGCGACAACAAAACGCAGGGAAACTGGGGCGAAGTCGTCCTGAGTCGGGTGCTGGAAAGCTCCGGGCTTCGGGAAGGGCATGAGTATCAGACGCAGGTCAGCATACAGACCGGGAGCAACGGCAGGATGCAGCCTGATGTCATCGTCCGGTTGCCGCATGGAAAAGACGTGGTGATCGACGCCAAAATGTCGCTGGTGGCGTATGAACGCTATTTCAATAGCGAAGACGACCTCGACAGGAGCGCCGCGCTCAATGAACATTTGGTCTCTATACGCAGCCATATACGATTGCTCGGCAGCAAAGATTATCAGCAGCTTCCGGGATTGCGTTCGCTCGACTATGTGCTGATGTTTATTCCCGTGGAGCCTGCATTTCTGCTGGCCATCGACCGACAGCCTGAGCTGATCACCGAGGCGCTCAAAAATAACATTATGTTGGTCAGTCCGACCACGCTGCTGGTAGCGCTTCGCACCATTAACAACCTGTGGCGCTATGAGCAGCAAAGTCGCAATGCGCAACAAATCGCAGAGCGGGCGTCCCGGCTATACGACAAGCTGCGGCTGTTCGTCGACGATATGACCACGTTAGGACAAAATCTGGACCGGGCTCAAAGCAGCTATCATCAGGCGATGAAAAAAGTCGCGTCCGGTCGTGGAAACTTGATCGGCCAGGCCGAGGGATTTCGTTCTCTCGGCGTTGAAATCAAGCGGCCCATTAAAACCTCGCTGATCGCGGATAGTGATGTGGTGGGCGTGGCGTCTCATACCGACGACGATACGCCGAGTGACACGTTTCATGACGAAAAATCCGGTTAGCGCGCCTATGGGGGCGGTGTAAACTTCTGACGGGGCGCGGGCTGATACACCCGCGCATCAGCCCCCAGCGGCAAAGAAGGGCAGTGGCTTTTAAGCGGGGTCTGTTACACTCTTCGTAAGTGGGGGAGACCCAGATTTTGACAATAGCAGGCGGATAACATGGCAGACGATTCGGAGAAAACAACGCACTTTGGTTATCGCACCGTGGCGAAAGACGACAAAGAGACCATGGTTGCTGACGTTTTTCATTCTGTGGCGGCAAAGTACGACTTGATGAATGACCTGATGTCTTTCGGCATCCATCGTATCTGGAAACGCTTTACCATCGAATGCAGCGGTGTCCATCGCGGCCAACGCGTACTGGATTTGGCTGGCGGCACCGGCGACCTGACGGCGAAATTCTCGCGTCTGGTCGGCGAGGAAGGGGAAGTGGTGTTGGCGGATATTAACGCGTCGATGCTGCAGGTAGGCCGCGAGAAGTTGCGTAACAAAGGCGTCATCGGCAACGTCAGCTACGTGCAGGCGAACGCAGAGGCCTTGCCGTTCCCCGATAACACGTTTGATTGCATCACCATCTCGTTCGGCCTTCGCAACGTGACCGAAAAAGAGCAGGCGCTGCGCTCTATGTTTCGCGTATTAAAACCGGGCGGTCGTCTCTTAGTGCTGGAGTTTTCCAAACCGACGACGAAAGCGTTGAGCAAAGTCTACGATCTCTACTCTTTCCACGTGTTGCCGCGCATCGGCGAAATGGTGGCGCGCGATGCCGGCAGTTATCGCTATCTGGCGGAGTCTATCCGCATGCATCCGGATCAAGACACGCTGAAGTCCATGATGGGCGACGCGGGCTTCGACAACGTCAATTATTACAATCTGACCGGTGGGGTGGTTGCCCTGCATCGCGGATTTAAATTCTGAGTCTGAATATGCCAATGCGGATAATGCCTGTGCTGACGGCGGCGCTGGAAACGGCGCTCAACCAGTTACTGTTTCGTGATCGGAGCATGAAGGCCGCCCGTCAGCGCCTGCACGGAAAAACGCTGCGTATCGATATCGCCGAGCTGCGTGCGCCGCTGGTGCTGATTTTCAGCGAAGAGCGGCTGGACGTCGTCAGCCAGTGGGCGTCGACGCCGGATTGCCAGTTGATCACCCAACTGTCTGCGCTGATTCAATTGCGTGATCGTCAGCAGTTGTCTGCGTTGATGCGCAGCGGCGAACTGACGTTGGAAGGTGATATTCAGGTGGCACAGCAATTCATCGCGCTGCTCGATCTGGCAGAAATCGATCCGGCGGAATGGCTGGCGCCTTACGTAGGAGATATTGCTGCGGAAGGTCTGAGTCAGACTGCCCGTAAAACGGTCGGCGCCGTCAGCGGACTTCTTTGCCGCCAACGGCATTATCTGTCGGAAACGCTGACCGAAGAGTGGCGGCTGCTTCCGGGAAAACTGGAGGCGATGTGGTTCGGGGACGAAGTCGAGGCCTTGGATCACGCGGTGGACGCACTGTCTGAAAGATTGTCAAAACTGGAGGAAACGTGATGACGCCGGGGGAATTAATTCGCCTTTATCGCATTGTCTGGGTACTACTGAGCTACGGACTTGACGAACTGATCCCACGCGTGCCGCTGACGCTTCCTGTCCGTGTCGTACGTCGACTGTTATTCTGGTTGCCTAATCGTCATCAAGATCAATCCTTGGGCGAGCGTCTGCGTCTGGCTCTGCAAGATTTGGGGCCGGTCTGGATCAAATTCGGTCAGATGATGTCTACCCGGCGTGACCTGTTTTCTCCTGCCATCGCCGACCAGCTAGCGAAATTGCAGGATCAGGTTGAGCCTTTCGACGGCGAGCTGGCGCGTCAGCAAATCGAAAAATCGATGGGCGGCAAGCTGGAAAACTGGTTCGACGATTTTGACGCCAAACCGTTGGCTTCGGCTTCCATCGCTCAGGTGCACACGGCGAAGTTGAAATCAACGGGTAAAGATATCGTCATTAAGGTCATTCGCCCGGACATCCTTCCCGTCATTCAGGCCGACATTAGACTGATGAAACGGCTGGCCAGTTGGCTGCCCCTACTGATGCCGGACGGCCGTCGCTTGCGGCCTCGCGAAGTGGTGCGGGAATATGAAAAAACGCTGTTGGATGAGTTGAATCTCCTTCGGGAAGCCGCCAACGGCATACAGCTACGACGCAACTTCGAAAACAGCGGACTGCTGTACGTGCCGGAGGTCTATTCGGACTATTGCACCGAGCGGGTACTGGTGATGGAGCGGATTTACGGTATTCCGGTGTCGGATATGGAAGCGTTGAAAACGCACGGCGTGAATCTGCCCCTGCTGGCGGAACGCGGGGTTCAAGTCTTTTTCACCCAGGTTTTCCGCGACAGTTTCTTCCATGCTGACATGCATCCCGGCAACATTTTCATCAGCTACGAGCACCCCGAAGATCCCCTTTATATCGGCATTGACTGCGGTATTGTCGGCTCCTTGAATAAGGAAGATAAACGCTATTTGGCGGAAAACTTTATCGCTTTCTTTAACCGAGACTACCGTCGTGTGGCTGAACTGCATGTCGATTCCGGCTGGGTGCCTGCGGACACCAATGTCGAAGAGTTTGAGTTCGCGATTCGTACCGTCTGCGAGCCCATATTCGAAAAGCCGTTAGCAGAAATTTCTTTCGGTCATGTATTATTGAACCTCTTCAACACGGCGCGCCGCTTCAATATGGAAGTTCAGCCGCAGTTGGTCTTGCTGCAAAAGACGTTGCTCTACGTCGAAGGTATTGGGCGTCAGCTGTATCCGCAGTTGGATTTATGGAAAACGGCCAAGCCGTTTCTCGAAACCTGGTTGAAAGACCAGGTGGGTATACCCGCCATGGTGCGCGCATTTAAACAAAAAGCTCCGTTTTGGGCGGAAAAATTGCCTGAAATTCCTGAACTGCTCTATGACGGACTTCGCCAGCACAAGAAGCTGCGTGAAAGTATGGAACACTTAGCGAATGAACTCCGCGTTCAGCGGGTACGGCACGGTCAGTCTCGCTATCTTCTTGGCGTCGGCGCGGCGCTGTTGGTGAGCGGTACGGTCTTGCTGGCCAGCCATATTGAAGCGAACATTGTGCCTTCTGGCATGATCGCCGCTGGGATTGTTGCCTGGATTGTGGGTTGGCGCTGTACGCGTTGAATAAGATCGTAATCAGTAGCATGATTGCCGTTATAAAACACGGCAGTTTGATAATCCCTTTGCATAAGAGGTAGTGACATGGGCGGTATTAGTCTCTGGAATTTGTTGATCATCGCGGTCATCGTGGTGCTGCTGTTCGGGACCAACAAATTAAGAACGTTAGGTTCGGATCTCGGTGCTTCCATCAAAGGTTTCAAGAAAGCCATGAGCGACGATCAAACGTCTGCCTCGGATGAAAAGGCGCAGCAGCAGCAGGACGCGGATTTCAACACGAAAACCGTTGCTGAACAGCAGCCTGAAACGAAGCAGGAAGAAAAGAGTCAGTCAAAAGAGCGGGTGTAATCGGTGTTTGATATCGGCTTTAGCGAACTGCTGTTGGTGATGGTTATCGGACTGGTGGTGTTAGGTCCGGAGCGTCTCCCAGTGGCGGTAAAAACGGTAGTGGGCTGGATTCGCGCTTTACGCTCTCTGGCGTCAACGGTGCAAAACGAACTGGTTCAGGAAATGAAACTGCAAGAGTTGCAGGAAAGCCTGAAGAAAGTGGAACAAGCCAGCAACCTGGAGAATCTTTCGCCTGAACTCAAAGCGTCAATGGACGAGCTGAAGGAAGCGGCGGATTCCATGAAGCGTAGCTACACGCTGGATGAAGAAACGAAAGGCAATGCGCCTAGCCAGCCGTTGAACGACCCCGAGGCTGCCCATGATGGCGTGATCGACCACGAAACGGCGCCGGTGTCTCCGGTGACGGAAAAAACCGTCGAGGCCCAGAGTCAAACCGCGGACAACATCGCGGGCGAGTCTGGCAAGGTGAAAACCTCATCGCCTGCCGTTACGCCTTCGTCCCCCTCTCAACCACGTGATGATCATTAATCTATGGCCGTTGATGAAACCCAGCCGCTGATCAGCCATTTGATCGAGCTTCGTAAGCGGTTGCTGAATAGTATTCTTTGTGTACTGGCAGTCTTTGTGGTGTTGGTTTATTTCGCGAACGATATCTACCAGATCGTCTCCGCACCGTTGATAAAACAGCTGCCCGCTGGCGCCAGCATGATTGCGACCGATGTCGCCTCGCCGTTCTTTACCCCTATCAAACTGACCCTGATTGTCTCGGTGTTTGCCTCCGCGCCGTTGGTGCTATATCAGGTCTGGGCCTTTGTCGCGCCTGCGCTGTACAAGCATGAACGTCGCCTGATGATGCCGCTGTTGTTCTCCAGCAGCCTGTTGTTCTATCTCGGCATGGCGTTCGCTTATTTCATCGTCTTTCCGCTGGCGTTCAGTTTCTTCGCCCAGACGGCGCCCGCTGGCGTGATGATTGCGACAGATATCAATAATTATTTGGATTTCGTCATGGCGCTGTTTATGGCGTTTGGCGTGTCGTTTGAAGTGCCGGTGGCGATTGTGCTGTTGTGCTGGAGTGGCGTGGTGACACCGCAAGAGCTGAAGCAAAAACGTCCCTACGTGCTGGTTGGCGCATTTGTCGTGGGCATGTTGCTGACGCCACCGGACGTCTTTTCCCAAACGCTGCTCGCGATACCGATGTATCTGTTGTTTGAGATAGGGGTCTTTTTTGCCCGTTTCTACGTCGGTAAAGGACGTCGGAATGACGAGGAAAATCCGGAAGACCCTGCCTCATAACGGCAGAGTTCGCTGGAAATGCCGGCGACGCCGCAGCGCGGTTAAAACGTCATATTGGACACCTCTCGTCGAGAGGTGTTGTTTTTTGAGGGTCTCGTGACTGACGGGACAACGGATGTTAATCGCAGGACTGACGTTAATGTTTGATATTGGAGTTAACCTCACCAGCTCACAGTTCGATAAAGATCGCGAACAGGTCGTGCAGCGTGCCCGCGAGGCGGGCGTCACCGGTCTGCTGATCACCGGCACCAGCGCCGAGGAAAGCGCGCAGGCACTGGCATTGAGCGAAGCCGTTCCGGATTACTGCTGGTCGACCGCAGGCGTTCACCCCCATGACGCCAGCACGTGGACAGACGCGGTGGCGGAACACATTCACCGGTTGGGTCAGCATGATAAGGTTGTCGCTATTGGCGAATGTGGTCTGGACTTTAACCGTAATTTCTCTTCTCCCGAACAGCAGGAACAGGCGTTCAGCGCACAGCTGGCACTTGCGGCCGAGCTGTCTCTGCCGGTGTTTTTGCACTGTCGCGATGCGCACGAACGCTTTATGACATTATTAACGCCGTGGCTGGATAAGCTGCCCGCTGCCGTTGTTCACTGTTTTACGGGAGATCGTCAGGCACTGGACGACTGCCTGCATGCCGGATTGATGGTAGGCATCACCGGCTGGGTTTGCGATGAACGCCGGGGTTTGGCGTTGCGCGAACTGCTGCCGCACATTCCAGATGAGCGGCTGCTATTGGAAACGGATGCGCCCTATTTGCTACCGCGGGATTTAGATCCTAAACCGACTTCCCGACGTAATGAGCCCTGTCATCTTCCCCATATTATCCGGCAGGTTGCCGCCTGGCGCGGACAAGACGCCGTTTGGCTGGGGGAAATGGCGGATGACAATGCCCGCCGGGTTTTCCGGCTGGGTTCGACTGGAGAATAATTCTATGAGCACTGCTTTTCCCGGCGCATTCCCTGGACGACGTCTGCGCCGACTGCGTCGTCATGACTTTAGCCGCCGACTGGTGGCCGAAAATCAGGTGACGGTAAATGACCTCATCTACCCTGTGTTTGTCATGGAAGGAAAGGGGCTACGTCAGGAAGTGCCTTCCATGCCGGGCGTTTTCCGTTTGTCGATCGACGAATTGGTGAAGGAAGCGGAGATTGTCGCAAAACTGGGTATTCCGGTGCTGTCGCTGTTTCCTGTGATCGAGGCGGATAAAAAGTCGCTGCACGCAGAAGAGTCCTACAACCCGGATGGGTTGGTACAACGTGCGGTGCGTGCGTTGAAGTCTGCGGTGCCTGAGCTGGGACTGTTGACGGACGTAGCGTTAGATCCCTATACCACCCACGGTCAGGATGGGATCATCGACGACGACGGCTATGTCGTGAACGACGTGACGAAAACCATCTTGGTTCGCCAGGCGCTATCTCATGCAGACGCAGGCGCGGAAATCGTGGCCCCCAGCGACATGATGGACGGCCGTATTGGCGCTATTCGCAGCCAGCTGGAAACGCAGGGACTGGTTAACACCCAGATCATGGCGTACTCGGCCAAGTATGCCTCCTGTTTTTACGGCCCGTTCCGCGATGCGTTGGGTTCCTCCGGTAACCTGAAAGGCGGCAACAAGAAAACCTATCAGATGGACCCGGCGAACGGCGCGGAAGCGCTGCAGGAGATTGCCCAGGATCTGCAGGAAGGCGCAGATATGGTGATGGTGAAACCGGGTATGCCGTATCTCGATGTGGTCCGTCAGGTGAAAGAGACCTTCGGAGTGCCGACGTTCGCCTATCAGGTTTCCGGTGAATATGCGATGCAGATGGCGGCGATTCAAAACGGCTGGTTGCAGGAACAGCCGGTGGTGATGGAGTCCCTCATGTGCTTCAAACGCGCCGGTGCGGATGGCGTGTTGACTTACTTCGCGAAACGCGTGGCGCAGTGGCTGCGTGAGGAATCTCTGCAGCGCTAACGGCAATCACCGTCAGCATTTTTTGAACTGGCGGTTATCGATGCTCTGCTTAACCTGTTTATTCAGCAGGTTAAGCAGCAGCATAGAGCGTGCCTCACCATCGGGCTCCGCATAGATGGCTTCCAGCCCGTTGAATGTCCCTTCCGTAATCGTCACGGTGTCGCCCGGCTGAGGCGTCTCCGGATCTGTCATCACTAGCGTTGGATTCAGCGCGAGTTCGTCAATGACACCCTGTGGCACCACCGCGGGCAGCGCGCCAAAGCGCACGAAGTGGCTGACGCCGCGCGTTGCGCTAATCGTGGTAGTGTGAATGTGCTCGGGATCGAATGCGACAAACAGATAGTTTGGAAACAGGGGCTCGCTGACCTCGGTACGTTTTCCGCGCACAATCTTTTCAACGGCAATCATCGGGCTCAGGCAGTTGACCGTCTGACGCTCCAGATGCTCTTTTGCCCGCAGCAACTGCCCGCGCTTACAGTAAAGTAGATACCAGGATTCCATAATTTCACTAATCTATTGCAATTTTCGGCCAGAATAACAAAAGCGGCTCGGGATAAATAGCGTCCGCAGGAAGCGACAGTTTGTAGAAGAAACTTTATAATAAGTGCACCACCGAACGTCCTGATGATCAGCATGAAATACCGTGATTTACGTGAATTCCTTTCCCTTCTCGAAGATAAGGGTGAGTTGAAACGCATTACCCAGCCCATCGATCCTCATCTTGAAATGACCGAGATCGCGGATCGCACCCTGCGAGCCGAAGGTCCGGCGCTGCTGTTCGAAAACCCGATCGGCTACGACATGCCGGTCTTGTGTAACCTGTTCGGTACGCCGAAACGCGTTGCATTAGGAATGGGGCAGGATGACGTCAGCGCGTTGCGGGATGTCGGCCGACTGCTGGCATTTTTGAAAGAGCCTGAACCGCCACGTGGATTCCGTGACTTGATGGACAAACTTCCCCGCTTCCGTCAGGTCCTGAACATGCCGACGAAGCGTGTGTCGTCCGCTGCCTGTCAGGAGCATGTGTGGCAGGGGGACGACGTGGACCTGACGCGAATTCCCGTGATGCACTGCTGGCCGGGCGATGCGGCCCCCCTGATCACCTGGGGACTGACGGTCACCCGAGGTCCGTTCAAGGAGCGCCAGAATCTCGGTATCTATCGCCAACAGGTGCTGGGTAAAAACAAACTGATCATGCGCTGGTTGTCTCACCGGGGCGGTGCGCTCGACTTCCAGGAATGGTGTCAGGAACACCCCGGTGAACGTTTCCCCATCGCGGTGGCGCTGGGAGCCGATCCGGCGACAATCCTCGGCGCGGTGACGCCAGTCCCGGATTCGTTATCCGAATATGCCTTTGCCGGACTGTTGCGCGGCCATAAAACCGAGGTGGTGAAATGTCTGTCCTGCGATCTGGAAGTGCCAGCTAGCGCGGAAATCGTGCTGGAAGGGTACATTGAGCCGGGAGAGCTGGCGGAGGAAGGGCCCTACGGTGATCACACCGGCTACTATAATGAGGTCGATAAGTTCCCGGTCTTTACGGTGACGCATGTGACTCAGCGGCAGAACGCGATTTACCACTCAACTTACACCGGCCGTCCGCCGGATGAGCCAGCGGTACTGGGCGTCGCGTTGAACGAAGTTTTCGTGCCGCTGCTGCAGAAACAGTTTCCGGAGATCGTCGACTTTTATCTTCCGCCTGAGGGCTGTTCTTACCGTCTGGCGGTCGTTACTATGAAGAAGCAGTACGCCGGGCATGCTAAGCGGGTGATGATGGGCGTGTGGTCGTTTCTGCGGCAGTTTATGTACACCAAATTTGTTATCGTCTGCGACGATGATATCAATGCCCGGGACTGGAAAGATGTCATTTGGGCGATCACGACGCGGATGGACCCGGCACGAGATACGCTGTTAGTGGAAAACACGCCTATCGACTATCTCGACTTTGCTTCGCCGATTTCCGGGCTTGGCTCCAAAATGGGGCTGGATGCAACCAATAAATGGCCGGGCGAGACCCAACGAGAGTGGGGCGAACCGATAACCAAAGATCCGCAGGTTGTGGCCCGCATCGATGCCATCTGGGATGAGTTAGCCATTTTCGATGACAGCGGCAAGCGGCGCTAATCGACCGTTACCGCCATTTCCCATTTCGTTTAGATGACCCTACAGAGGGAACGCATGACAACATTGAGCTGTAAAGTAACATCAGTAGAGACGATTACCGATACGGTTTATCGGGTTCGTTTATTACCTTCAGCCCCGTTTTCCTTCCGTGCCGGCCAGTATCTGATGGTAGTGATGGACGAGCGGGACAAGCGCCCGTTTTCTATCGCTTCGACGCCGATGGATACCGATTTTATCGAGCTACACATTGGCGCGTCGGACATGAATCTTTACGCGATGGCTGTAATGGATCGCATTCTAAAAGAAGACACTCTGGAAGTGGATGTTCCGCACGGCGAGGCCTGGCTGCGAGACGACAGCGATCGTCCGTTGATTTTGGTTGCGGGCGGCACCGGCTTCTCTTATGTCCGTTCGATCCTGCTGACCGTGCTGGCCCATCAGCCGCAGCGCCCGGTCTCTATCTATTGGGGCGGTCGGGAACCTCAACACCTCTATGATTTGGGTACGCTGGAGTCGCTGGCGGAACAGCATCCGAATTTGCAAGTTGTGCCGGTGGTTGAACAGGCGGAAGACGGCTGGCGTGGGCGCACTGGTACGGTGCTGAGCGCGGTACTGCAAGACTTCGGCTCGTTGGCGGATCATGATATCTACATCGCGGGTCGGTTCGAAATGGCGAAAGTCGCGCGTGAACGTTTCTGTAACGAGCGTGGCGCACAGCAAGAACGTCTGTTCGGTGACGCATTCTCCTTCATTTAAGACCTTCCTTTCGCAATAACCGGCTTCGTACATCACGGGGCCGGTTGCCTATGTATGTCCTAACCGCTCGTGCGTGAATCATTGCTGATTGTCCGTCTTCCATTTCGCCGTTCGGCGACGTCTTTGGCTTTGCCTGTGGGAGTGCGTAACAACACCCTGTGGTACTCCTGCGTCAGGGGGCGACCCTGCCGGATCCCCGGCGCTGTGTTAACATAAAAAATACGCTGTGGTAGATGGAGATACTGATGGAATCGCTGGCCTCTTTGTATCATCAACATGTCGTGACGCTGCAACAACGCACGCAAGCCGCGCTTGAACGCGACAATCTGGATGCGTTGCTGATCCACTCCGGAGAGCTGTTAACGCTGTTTCTGGATGACCACGATTATCCGTTCAAGGTGAATCCGCATTTCAAAGCCTGGCTGCCGGTGACGCAGGTGCCGAACTGTTGGCTGTGGGTCGATGGGCTGAACAAGCCGCGCCTGTGGTTTTATTCCCCCGTGGATTTTTGGCACAGCGTCTCTTCACTGCCGGATAGCTTTTGGACCAAAGAGTTCGATATCCAGGTGCTTCGAGATGCCGACGATATCGGTCATGCGCTGCCTGCGGCGCGTCAGAACGTGAGCTACATCGGCAGCGCCACACAACGCGCAGTCGATCTTGGCATCACCCCTGAGCACATCAATCCCCGGAGCGTGTTGAACTACCTTCACTATTACCGCGCCTACAAAACGGATTATGAGCTGGCGTGTATGCGCGAAGCGCAGAAAACCGCGGTATCGGGCCATCGCGCGGCGCTGGAAGCGTTCCAGTCCGGTATGAGCGAGTTCGATATCAACCTCGCTTATCTGACGGCGACCGGCCATCGAGACAGCGACGTGCCTTATGACAACATTGTGGCGCTGAACGAGCATGCCGCGGTGTTGCACTACACCCAACTGAAGCATCACGTTCCAGGCGAAATCCGCAGTTTCTTGATTGACGCCGGCGCGCAATACAACGGATATGCGGCGGACATTACCCGCAGCTATGCCGGTCAGCACGACGGCGATTTCGCCGCGCTGGTCAAAGATCTCAACCATGAACAGCGAGCGTTGATGGATACGTTGAAATCAGGCGTTCGCTATACCGAATATCATGAGCAGATGCATCGTCGGCTGGCCGGACTGCTGAAGCGCCATAAGCTGGTGGGCGGCCTTAGCGAGGAGGCGATGGTTGAGCAAGGGATGACGCGGCCATTTTTACCGCATGGCCTGGGTCATCTTCTGGGGTTGCAGGTCCATGATGTCGGCGGGTTTATGCAAGACGATACGGGCACCACGCTGGCTGCACCCGAATGCTATCCTTATCTGCGCTGCACGCGAATTCTGGAGCCCCGGATGGTGGTGACTATCGAACCCGGACTTTACTTCATCGACTCTCTGCTGGAGCCTTGGCGCGCAGGCGCGCTTCGTCAGCACTTCAACTGGCAGAAGATCGATGCGCTGCGCCCTGCGGGAGGTATTCGTATCGAAGATAACGTCGTGATCCACGACAAGCGTATCGAAAACCTGACTCGCGCGCTTAATCTCGACTGATGTCTTCTTATCCGGTTCCGGCTGAGCAAGTCAGCGTCAGCGAAGAAATTAAAAAAAGTCGTTTTATCAGCGTGATAAGCCCTGCCTGCGGCGTAGAGGCGGCAAAAGCCTTCATCAATACCTTGCGGGAGCAACATCCTGCGGCGGTTCATCACTGCTGGGCTTATGTCGCGGGCGCGCCCGACGATTCTCAACAGTTGGGCTTCTCTGATGATGGCGAACCGGCGGGCACAGCGGGGAAACCGATACTGGCACAGCTGATGGGCAGCGGTATCGGCGAAGTGGCGGCTGTCGTCGTCCGCTATTACGGCGGCGTCAAGCTTGGCACCGGTGGGTTGGTACGAGCTTACGGCGGTGGTGTGCAGCAGGCGTTGAAACAAATGACACTCACGCAGCGCGTGTTGCTGCAGGAGTATCAGCTACAGTGTGATTACCCGCTGCTGGCTCCCGTCGAAGCTATCGTGCGTCAGTTAGAAGGGCAGATTGTGTCGACGGAGTATGGCGCTGATGTCAGGCTCCAACTGGCGTTGCCTTTAAACGCCGCTGATGAGGCGGATCGTCGATTGCGAGATATTAGTCGCGGTGCGTTGCAATTACTGCCAATTTCACAATAATCCCAGCGCGAACTCATTGAACTTTTTGTTAAGGAAGGCCCCGTAATGCACTTGCGCGCCATAACCCGCATCGTTGGCCTGCTGGTCATCCTGTTTTCTGGCACTATGTTTATCCCCGGCCTGGTGGCGCTCATTTATCGCGACGGAGCGGGTAAAGCCTTTACGCAGACGTTCATCGCCGCGTTGATTATCGGGCTGGTGCTCTGGTTTCCTAACCGCAAGCATCGCCATGAGCTTAAAGCGCGAGAAGGCTTTTTGATTGTGGTGCTGTTCTGGACGGTGCTGGGAAGTGTCGGGGCGCTGCCTTTTCTGTTTACCGACCGGCCGAACTTAACGATTACGGATGCGTTTTTCGAATCTTTCTCCGGCCTGACGACGACCGGTGCGACCACGTTGGTCGGCTTGGATTCGATGCCTAAAGCTATCCTGTTTTACCGCCAGATGCTGCAATGGATGGGCGGCATGGGGATCATCGTGTTGGCGGTGGCTATTCTGCCGATTTTGGGCGTCGGGGGCATGCAGCTATACCGCGCAGAAATGCCCGGTCCGCTGAAAGATAACAAAATGCGTCCTCGTATCGCGGAAACGGCTAAGACGCTGTGGTTGATCTACCTGCTGCTCACGGTGCTATGTGCGTTGTCTCTTTGGTTAGCGGGGATGCCGATATTTGACGCCATCGGCCATAGTTTTTCGACGATCGCGATAGGGGGCTTCTCAACTCATGACGCGAGCATCGGCTACTTTAATAGTCCAACCATCAATACCATTATTGCCATTTTCCTATTAATTTCGGGCTGTAACTTTGGCCTTCATTTCGCGGTATTGAGCGGGCGCAGCCTGAAAGTGTACTGGCGCGATCCGGAATTCCGCATGTTCATTTTTGTCCAGATGTCTCTGGTCGCTGTCTGTACCGTCGTGCTGTGGTTCCATAATGTGTACAGCTCGGGGATGGATACGCTGAACCAGGCGTTTTTCCAGGTGGTCTCGATGGCGACGACCGCAGGGTTTACGACGGACAGTATTTCGCACTGGCCATTATTCCTACCGGTACTGCTACTGTGCTCAGCTTTTATCGGCGGTTGCGCAGGCTCGACGGGCGGTGGACTTAAAGTTATCCGTATCTTACTGCTGTTCTTACAAGGTTCGCGTGAGCTGAAGAGGCTGGTCCACCCTAACGCGGTCTATACCATCAAACTGGGACAACGCGCGTTGCCGGAAAGAATACTTGAGGCTGTATGGGGATTCTTTTCCGCCTACGCGCTGGTATTTATCGTCAGCATGTTGGCCGTGATTGCGACCGGCGTTGATGATTTTTCGGCGTTTGCCGCCGTTGCAGCTACGCTAAACAATCTTGGTCCCGGTTTGGGCGTGGTGGCGGATAACTTCACCTCAATGAATGATGCTGCAAAATGGATACTCATTTTGACGATGCTGTTTGGTCGTCTCGAGGTATTCACGCTGTTGGTGCTGTTTACGCCGACCTTCTGGCGGGAATAACAAAAGAGGACTCCTTAGAATGAAAGCATTGATCCTGTTTTCGACGACTGATGGGCAAACAGAGGCGATCGCCAATGTCATTGCTGATGAATTGAAAGAGACGCAGGTCTGTGATGTCGTCAATATTGATGATGCCGACAAAATCGAACTGTCTGAGTATGAGAAAATCCTTTTAGGGGCGTCTGTCCGCTACGGGCACTTTGCACCGGCGCTGGATCAGTTCATCCAGCGCAATCTGGTTTTACTGCAAAACAAGCCGAGTGCTTTCTTCTCGGTGAACCTGACGGCGCGCAAACCGGAAAAAAACACGGTGCAAACCAATGCGTATACGCGCAAGTTCTTACTGCGTTGTCCCTGGAAGCCCGACTTGGGGGCGGTATTCGCGGGAGCGCTGCGTTATCCCCGATATCGATGGTTCGATCGCGTCATGATTCAGTTAATTATGCGTATGACGGGAGGAGAAACGGATGCGTCGCGTGAGATTGAATATACCGATTGGCATCAGGTTCGCGATTTCGCTCAGCAATTCGGGCAATTAACGCTGAAAAAAAAGGCATAATGAGGGTTATTGCAACGTATTGATGGAAAAAGACTCGCTTGAATATCTTTTTGCATTTAGCGCTTGTCAGCCCGAAATAACTCCCTATAATGCGCTCCCACTGACACGGCAAA